>CP070672.1:4221967-4229375 GCA_020351895.1 Thermoplasmata archaeon | reverse complement strand
CCCTATAGTTACCACCCCCACCATAATTACCGATAGCGAATTAGACGGTTGGAGTTCCTCGGCCCACGATTATTTTGACTCTTGGCCTCCAGATGCAACAATAATCCTCGAAGGGTATAACAGTGGAAACCCTGTTTTGATGGAATTTCCTTATGGATCAGGCTACATTATTGCATCCACGCAAACCCTCGAGCATGGATACTGGTATGACTATTCAGATATTTTAGAAAACATCATACTTTACCATCCACAGTCAGGTTTCAACGGCATCATTCCTGGGCCTGGATATTCCACCTGGGTTTATTACTATTTTGTTGCCTCTGATTCGGCAAACAATACTGATTTCTCTGCAGTTTACAGTTATTATGCAGATGGCCTTCATCCTGTTGTTGTTGATATAGGTGATGTAACTGGCCCTGTGGCAACAAATGCCCAGGTATCTATATTTGCCAATGTTACAGACGACTTCGGCCTTAATTTCAACAATACATATCTTTGGTATGATAATGGCACCGGGTGGACAAGTAAACAGATGAGTTTTATATCAGGCAATTATACGAATGCTACATTCCAGGCCTACATACCTGCTGCATATACAGAGGCCACTGTCTCTTATTATGTGCAGGTGATGGATAATGCCTCCAATTCTAATGTCTCGATTACTAAAAACTATCTCGCGAACTTCCCACCTTTTATCGATAATATTATTTCTTTACCCGAATACCCCAACGGAACCTGTACAGTGACTGTCCTTGCAAATATAACAGATAGTGATGGAATAAGCGTGGCAACACTTTATTATTCCATTGATGGTGTGACTTATACCCCTACTCCCATGAGTATATTTAGTGGGAACCTTTATAATGGCACAATCCCCCAGGCTGCACCCGCCATGATAGTTTATTATTATATCAAGGCAGTAGATGCAAACGGTTTCGAGAATGTCTCATCGATATATAATTATACCATCGATTATCAGCCACCAATTATATCCGTTCCAACCATTAAACCCCCTTATCCAAATATAACAGAGTCTGTAAATGTCAGCTTCCTTCTTGATGATAATAGTGAGATCGATTCTGCAGTTCTCTATTACTCATATGATGGTATTATTTGGTTAAATACAACTGTTAATATCATTGGAGACCTTGGTGTAATAATTTTTAATGAAACATTTCCAACAAGCTCGATTAATTCTTCTAACTGGGCTAGTATGGTTAGTAGCCCGATTATTTCAACCATGGCTTTCAATGAGCCAACACCGCCTTATTCATTGGAATTGGATGGCACTGACGATATCATAACATCAGTCTTTCTCGATTTATCAAATTACTATAATATTAGCATTAATTTTTCTTATGAAATGGGCGGCGGTGGTAATCCTCCTGAGCCCAATGATTGGTTATATTTAGAATACTATACTTCCGGCGGTTCTTGGGTAAATCTATGGTCTCGGAATGGAGATGGTATGAGTCATAGTACTTTCGAAAATATTGATATATCTTTACCAACAGATGCATATCATACTAACTTCCGATTCAGATTCAGAAGTTGGGGTGGATCTGGAGATGATTTTTATATAGATAATATTAAGCTAGTATCAAATAAAAATGCCTATGCCACTATACCTGGTCCCGGATATCCATCCAAGGTTTACTATTATATGGATGCAAAAGATAAAACAGGTAATGTTATGATAACGAGTACTTATTCATATCTTGTAGGTTCTGACCTCACCCTCTCCCAAAATAACATAACATTTTCTCCATCCCCTGTACAAAATCGCTCACAAGGTATTATATATGCCAATATTTTCAACATGGGGGCAGCCTTAAACAACGTTGAAGTAAGGTTCTATCTCGGCAATCCCGATGTTGACAAGGATAACATCATCGATAGCAATGCCATAGAGATTGGAACACCTACGATAATAAATATAGAAAGTAATAACAACACATTAACATCCACCACATGGATACCACCAGATATCGGTTCTTATAAAATATATGTATGGGCAGATGCTGTTAATTGTACATGGGAATTCAATGAGGAGGACAATCTGGGAGGCAGCACTTTATCTGTATTTCATTGGGTTGATACGTTTGACAATCTTACCAAGATCGAATCAAGACAAAACATCACACTTTACAATAGTGATGCATTAATCCAATCTGGCCCGTTGGATGGAAGAAACTGGACAAAACAAGGCATGGTAATGGATATCGGTGCCCCTGGAGAACCTGATGATATAGATATAATGGATCATAGTGTCATAAAAGATGAGGATGGCACATATAAACTATGGTATACTGGTTATGGCGGGAGTAATTATCAAGTCTTATATGCCGAATCTCATAATGGGATTTCTTGGACGAAGATGGGGGTGGTGCTGGATAAAGGGGCACCAGGTCAACCCGATGATGTGGAAGTACGCAATCCAACGGTTATTAAAGATAGTGATGCTATTCCATCCAAGAGATATAAAATGTGGTATACTGGTTATGACAGTCCGTATTACCACATCATGTATGCAACATCCCCCGATGGGATAACATGGACAAAGCAGGGCGTTGTCATGGATGAGGGGTCACCTGGTGAACCAGATTACGATCGCATAATGTCTTCCATTGTAATCAAAGATTCAGGTGGTAACTATAAGATGTGGTATAATGGGTATGATGGTTCCATTTGGAGAATCTGCTATGCATCCTCCTCTGATGGGTTAGCTTGGTCAAAACAGGGAATGGTTCTTGATATTGGATCCTCGGGAACTCTAGATGATCGACATGTGCACAATCCCTCTATTATTATGGACGAAAATAACGATTATCATATGTGGTACTCTGGATATGATGGCTCTAGATATAGAACATTATATGCCGCATCATCTGATGGTATCAATTGGTTTAAGCATGGGCTTGCCGTTGATTTAGGGATAAGTGGCACCTATGATGATTATTATGTTTATGGGCCTTGTGTAATAAAGGATAATGATGGCTATTACAAGATGTGGTACTCTGGAGATGATGGTAGCAATATGCGGCTGATGTATGCTACCTTACCTGCAAATTCCATAGAGAATTGTCAATACGATTTCGATGCATCGGATGAGGGTTTCTTCCTGGAAAGCAACCAACCATACAGCTCTGTTTTTTGGGATTCTGGGAATGATAATGTATATTTCCTGGCCGACCGACAGGATGCTAACGATGAGATGTTTGTAAAATACCTCCCCAAGAGCTTCGATGAGAACAGCGCCAGTTGGACTTTGAGTGCAAGATTTATGCTAACATCAATGGGGGGATCACAGTATCCTATCCCCTTATTTATAGGAGATTCATCCAACACCAATATACAAAATATGCCAAACACAATATGCTTCTACGTTGACACCCTAAGCGGATACGCTCGTGCAAAATACTTTGATTCTACCGGCATAGAACGGATATATATTTCAAATCAAATCGGCCAAGGTTTCGAATACCATGTCAAGGCCAGATACGATATGACATCAAAGAGATTAACTCTTCAAATTCTGGATATGAGCGATAATGTTTTAAAGGAAGGATCATATCTAATAGGAACCAGTCCCTCAGATGGCTTTATATTCGGAAAGTTGGGTGTTGGCACCGACGGATACAGCGGATCGTCGACCATCGACTGCATAGGGTGGACCGATGATATCAACTTCGATTTTATATATGAAAATGGAACCCTGGTTTCAAATCCAATCACATTACAACCGGATTTGACCTGGTACGAACTCTTCATCAATAAAACGGAACCTGGAAATACTTACATCAAAGTGACCATCCTGGACTCTGTCTCAGGGGAGCCCATACCGGGTTTCATAGATTTGACAGGGGACTATATTTATATATCAGGGATAAACCGAATATCGTACCCCTCAATAAAACTCGTTGCAAATTTCATAGGCAACAGCTCAGTGACACCAATTCTCCATTATTGGGCCATAAATTGGATTCCTCCTGTAAATGCCGATGCAGGATCTGACGATTATGTGAATGAGGATGTCCCATATATGTTCAATGGAAGCGGCTCATGGAGCAGCCTAGGGATAGTTAATTACGCATGGGATATAAACGCAAGTGATGGCGTTGATTGGAACTTTCCTGATTACGAAGGCTCTGATCTATGGAATCCGATCCATACATTCAATACACCCGGAATCTACACAGTCACCATAAACGTAACAGACATTTATGGCAATTGGGATACCGACACGATGATATTGACAGTTTATGATACAACACCTCCTTTTATACTTACGAACGGCGATGCACAAATAGATGAAGACGCGCCCTACACATTTAGTGCGGATGGATCATGGGATAACTCAGGATATATTTCCAGTTACCTATGGGACATCGATGAAAGCAATGGTTTTAATTGGAACAATCCCGATTATAATGGGGTGTCTCCCAGGCACATATATCATGAACCTGGGACTTATACCGTTTCCTTGAATGTCTCAGACGCGGCAGGCAATTGGAATATTACAACAATCACTATTATGGTAAAGGATATCACAGAACCCATTCCAGATGCAGGTTTCGATGGGTCGATAAATGAGGATGATATGTATTATTTTGATGGTAGCAGCTCCACAGATAACGTCGGCATTGTGTTTTATAACTGGACATTTGGGGATGGCGGATATGATTTTGGTACAAATATCACAACGAATCATACCTACAAATCTGAGGGTAGATACGTGGTTTTCCTTAAAGTAACAGACGAAGCAGGAAATTGGGAAGAAGATAGTCTAACGATCTATGTAAACAACATTCTTCCTGTTGCCGAAGCAGGACCAAACCAGACAGTAAATGAGGGCGAGTTAGTTACATTTGATGGGGGTGATTCTTGGGATACACCCTCAGACACTCTAAATTTGATGTATATTTGGTATTATGGGGACGGGTTCATTGGCGCAGGGAAAGTGACCACACATATATACACTGCACCAGGCACATATATTGTAACCCTCATGGTAAACGATGATAATGGAGCAACAAGCTATGACATTCTAACAATCACAGTGATGGATGGTACATCTCCAGTAGCAAATGCCGGTCCTGATGACACAGTCGATCAAAATTCCCCCTATATTTTTGATGGAAGTGATTCGTTTGATAATGTCGGTATTGCCAATTACACTTGGGATGTAGATGCAAATAATGGTATAGATTGGAAGAGTCCAGACTACTCAGGGTCGAATTTATGGAATCCTGTTCATACTTTTGCCGAACCAGGTGTCTATACAGTTACTTTGAATATTACTGATGGCTCGGGATATTGGGATATCGATCATTTGGTAATCACAGTGAAAGATGTTACGCCACCAATAGTGGAAGCAGGACAGGATGATTGGGCTGAGCAAAATATGCCTTATAGATTTGATGGAAGTAAATCAACCGATAATATAGGCATAGTTACATATCTCTGGGACATGGACTCAGGCAATGGTATCGACTGGTCATCCCCAGATTACGTTGGACCCTCACCAGCTCATGTTTACACTGAATCAGGAATATATATCGTCACCCTGAAGGTCATTGACAGCCATGGAAATTCCGCAACCGATACTGTAACCCTCACCGTGAACGAAACCTTAGGTGATGATACCGTTCCCAGGGCACCAACTGAACTTGAAGTATTACTTCTACCAAGAAACGACGTTCTAGAACTCACCTGGAAGGTTCCTATATCCAACAAAGACGGCTCGCAATTGACAGATTTAGATCACTTTGAAATATATTATAGAGCAGGAGAAACGCATGAATATAAGAAATTAAGCGATGTTTCAGCAGGAACAACTTCTTACGTTCATTCAGGTTTGACAACTAATGCGATTTATTATTATTACATAGTAGCTGTCGATGCAAACTCAACCTTATCTTCCCCTTCCATGACGGTAAGTGGGATGCCCAATGTTGATACAGATGGAGATCAAATCCCTGATATCACCGATACGGACGATGATAATGATGGCCATCCAGATTCAGAAGATGAATATCCTTTGGATTCTACAAAATGGAAAAAATCTGAAGTACCAGAGTTTGATTGGATATGGTTTTTGATAGGATTGATAGTCGTTCTTTTATGTGTAATAGGTTTGTTAGTGATGAAGATATTTAAGGGGGAAGAAAAAGAACCTAAAAAGAAATCAGAGGAAGACCTATCTACCAATTTCTTGGAGGATAAACAGGAAGAGTTACCCAAGGAATCATCCGAAGAATCAATAGAAGAGAGGAGAGAGGAGCCGTATGAAGAAACTCCATCGCCACCACCCTCAGATCCAATTGATACTCAATTCGAATCTGAGGAGCAAACTCCCAATCCACCACCGCCGCCACCGCCTCCAATCGATTGATATTACCCATTAAAAAGTACGATGAACTTAGCTATATATGGTGACAAAATGCCAAGAAAGAAAAAGTCATTGAGCAAAAGAATTTCAGATGCCTTTGTTTTAGTTGTGTTCTTAGCCACCTTAATTTTCACTTCTTCCCTTGTTTTGGGTAGTATGACACCTGTGGCGGAGAAATATGAAAGGGAAAGCCAGATTAAGAATCCAACTTTCATTCGTTTGTCACAATACACATTCAATCCATTACATGAAAGTTCAGATATTCCGCCATCCCTGGAATTACATCAGTCCCAAGGATATTACATAATCCAATTATTCGGTCCAATTCATCAGGAAATGAGATGGACTCTTGAGAATCTTGGTGTCAATATTCTGAGCTATATACCCGAATATGCATATCTTGTGAAAATGAGTTATGAAATCAGAAAAAAGGTCGAAAGTCTTACCGAGATTAGATGGATTGGATTGTATCATCCTGCATATAAAATTCAAAGTGATTTAATCCATGGAATTGGGGAAATAGAGTTGAATGTATTGGTTTTTAGAGACAACGAAAGGAACCTTCTTGAGGTTAGGAATAGATTAAGGGAATTGGGGGGTTCAATAACCTATGATGGTGAGGATAACTACATCATAAGAACGAAAATAGACGCTTCGAAGATAAGGGACATGGCTTTCACACCTGAGGTTGAATGGATCGATGAATACAAACCTCCAGTTCCAGAAATGAACAATATCAGGGGGTATACAGGAACAAACTTGGTTCATTTAGATGGTTTTAAGGGTTCTGGTATAGTCGGTGAGGTAAAGGATAATGGTATCGATATGAGTCATCCTGATTTTGTAGGACAGATCATTGCCACGGACGGACCAATCTATGATAGGGCTCATGGAACGTGCACCTTTGGAATTGTATTTTCAACAGGTGCAAATAATGCGGATGCTATGGGTATGTTACCAGAAGGGAAAGGCGCATTCTGTGAATATATGGAATCCAGGTATACTTCTGTGGAAAAT
>CP070672.1:4219305-4221867 GCA_020351895.1 Thermoplasmata archaeon | reverse complement strand
CCTTGTATACCCCAGTTTCTGGTCAGCCCAGACATTTTTCCTCTTTCTAGGCCGGACAGTTTCTGCATTTTATACGACTCCCGCTGGGTGGATCTTCGGATTTTTCAGGTGTCAGGACGCTTGGTACTATGAAGTCCTTCTCTGTGGCGATTACGATGTTGAAATCCACATCAGTCACTGATTTATTTGGCCTCACATGACCGTTTATTATGGCCTCTAGGGTGGCGATACTCTCACTGACAAAAAAAAGGCTCAGGTTATGTTTTCCTGATATTGAGAATCCGTTTGCAAAATATGGACAGTTTTTAAACATCCCGAGAATTTCCATGGGATTGTTTGAGGAAATATCCACTTTGGCCACATACAATCCCATTTTAAGGGGATTGATTCCTGTCTGGGTTTCTATGGCTCCACTTTCTCTGAGTTTCTTGATTCTCATGGCAACTGAAGGTTGGGAAAGCTTGATTTCCTTGGCAATTTCTTCCTGAGATACATTTGGATTTTTGGCATACATGGATATTATGGTTCTATCTTTGGTGTCGAGTTTCATATTCGCACCCCTTAATATAATTTCAATATGGAGTCAACTTATAATGGGTAATAGCTATCCATATTAATATTTACCGATAATTAATAGCCTATATATGGACTTGCTCTATAAAGTATTTCGGATAGCCTTATATAATATAGCAAACATTACATTTCCTTCAGGGAGTGAATGATCACAATCTATCCTATTCAAGAAGAAAAACACATTTACCATCAAATCTCGGGAGGAGGATTTGAAGGTAAGATTCTTTTAACGTGGTAAATATATTGATGAAGAAAGTGTATTCCGAAGCAATCAAACAGGATCATGTCAAGAAGATTGCTGAGTTTATGCGCTGCTTTCGTGAAAGGATTTGGTAATAGATGTTAGAGGGATTTAATTTGGACCAAAAAGAGCCTTTGGATCAAAGACCGCAAGCTAAGATTCCAATTCACTTTTTGGAGCCCTCTCCAAATCTTGTAAGGGAGCATTTTATCTATTCAAAGCTGAGGAAATTGGATGAGGAAGAAGGAAAGGAATTCGATTCTGAGGCGATAAAAAAACAACTTAAATCCATAAGAGAGGAGAACCTTAAAAATCTCGATGAAAATGTAAAGGAGCTTACGACATCTTTACAAGGCCATGGGATTGAGCCTTATTATGCCAAGACTGCATCCGAAGCTAAATCCTATATCGAGGATGTTCTAATACAATCCAATCTTAAGGATGTCTGCATCAATAATTCTTCGGTTGTGAAGGAGATCATATCGGAATTCCCAGAAGAAATAAATGTATTTGATACGTATTTCGCAAGTCAGAAAGGAATCGAGGATGAGCAACATCTTGAATTTTGGGAAATTCCGAAAATATCTGAGGAACACATCTGGAATTCATTTGATATTTCGAAAATCAAATACAAAGCACCCTTAGATTTTGCTGCACTGATCGGTGTCAACGCAGTTTCATCAAAGGACGGAAGCTTCTTTTTTGTCCAGCACTTCTCCAATATATCGAGTTTGATTTCACAATCTAAAGAGACGATTTTTGTTGTAAGTCTGGAAAAGATAGTAAAGGATTTTGAGCAGGCCCAATTCATTTGTAGGGCTTCGGGATTTTTCGGCCTTAAGAGCCTTCTTATAGGTATCCTTTCAGGGGGCACAAATTTACAAAAGATTCATATCGATGAACTCTCAAGTGAATTTCCCAGTACATCTGATTCTTCAAGAAATAAGATTCATGTGGTAATTCTGGACAATGGCAGAGAGGATCTTTTGGGAAGTGAGTATTCAGAATTCCTAAATTGCATCAACTGCAGGGCATGCGGCTCTGTCTGTCCCAGGTCACTTTTTTTGCAGGAAGGGGAGTACCGGACGCCAAGAGAGCTTGTGCTTCTGAATTTTTCTTCTGGTGTAGCAAAATCAGTTTCCGAGGGATTATATGATTGCTCCTTGTGTGGGAGTTGCGAGCTCGCCTGTCCCCTTTCTATACCCCTTCCTGACTTTCTTTTGAAAATCCGCAATCTTGCGGTGCAGGAGAACCTGGCCCCGAAGAAGCACATGGCAATCAGTGAGAACTTGAGAAACACAGGCAATCCGTATGGAAGGGGTGACTGAGATGTCTGAATCCACTGACTTATCCCTTTGGTTCGGCTGTACTACAAGATACTATTTTGATAATACCATGAAATCCTTAACATCTATTCTTGACAAGATGAACCTCAAATTCGAGGTGATTGACAAGGATAAAAATCAGAACTCCTGCTGTGCCTCAACGCTCTGGGGAATCGGATTTTCCGAGTATGCTGAGGACAACAGGAAAAAGATTGAGCCTGTTATAAAAAATAGAACCGAAAATGATTCTCAACTTGTTTCCCCATGTCCCGGATGCACCCAGGTGTTCAACAAAAAATACGATTTTGATTTTAAGGTCCAACACATCACACAGTTTCTCTCAGAAAATCTCGATAAAATGAAATTCGAAAATGATAAACCAATAACAGTCACGTATCACGATTCATGCCATCTTGCAAAGGG
>CP070672.1:4216148-4219205 GCA_020351895.1 Thermoplasmata archaeon | reverse complement strand
ATGCTTTTTATTATGTTTAAATTAACAATAACGAAATCTATGAGCAATAAAGCACATATGGAATTATGAGAATGCCCCTACTTCCCAACCTCAATACTCCTGTTCTCCTTAGCACTCTGTAAAGCGATCTCAATCATCTCCACAGCCCTCTTTCCAGCGTACATATCAGAAAGCGGCTTTTCCCTTGATTTGATGCATTCCACAAAGTGTCGAAGTTCCTCTTTTAAAGGCTCCTTGTAAGGAATGGGTATAGTGTAAGAGCCTTCATATTCGGCTCTGAAGTTCTTTCCATCCTCTATTGGAACTATCGAGGCGTCAAAAAGCTGCAGCTCCTGCGGTTTTAGGTAGTCAACCTTTGCACTCATTTTACTTCCGATAATTGTGAAGTCCCGCCTTTTGCCTTCAACAGGTGTCATCCAGCTTTCAAATGCATAGCCCAGGGCACCCTCCTCGAATTTCAAGACTAAAAACGCCAACTCCTCGATATCCTTTTGAAGAAAATGATTTGTCTGGGCAAATATCTCCATGGGATACTCCTTGTCCAGAAGATAGCAGAAGATATCCACCTCATGTATTGCCAAGGCCCACATCACACCCATATCAAGTCTTGGTGCTCTGTAAGAAAATCGGGTGCTTGTCATATAGTATATCTTGCCAAAATCCCCGCGCTCGATCCTCTTCTTCAATTCTTTTACTGCAGTATGATGCCTGAAGATGTGCCCTACCATGAGCAATCTCTCGTGTTTTTCTGCAAGGGTAATCAAGGCTTCTGCATCCATGGAATTTGTGGTCATGGGCTTTTCAACAAATACATCCTTTCCCACTTCTATGAATTTCTCTGCAAGCTCAAAATGGGTTGGTGTCGGGGTCGCTATGCTCACCCCGTCCAATTTTCCGTCCTTTAGGAGATCATTGAAGTCTGTTGTACATGGTATGTGATAGATACTGGAGAACTCCTTGGCCTTTTTCTCGTCCACCTCGCAGATCTCAAGCTCATCAATTACACCCTCGCTTTTTAACTCGTTGAACGTCCTGACATGGTTCTTGCCCCAGTATCCTGTTCCTATCACAGCTATTTTGACCACACAATCCCTCCTTTTATCTGGAAAAGAAATTTTTAACCTCCTCTGTCACACGCCCCATCTCATCTGAACTGATGCGGGGATCAAAAGGCAAGGACAATACCCTTTCTACGGCGTACTCAGTGTTTGTAAGTTCCACAGATGGATAGTTATCTAGGATGTACGGCTGTTTGTGAATTGGAATGTAATAATGGACTCCTGTTGCAATTCCTTTTTCCTTTAAGTAGCCTGCAAGTTCATCTCTTTTAGGTGCATTAATAACATAAAGATGATAGGCATGCTTTGCCCAGCCCATTTCCTGCGGTAATTCAATTTCATCAACGTCTTTGAGAAGTTCTGTATAATGAGCTGCGTTCTTTCTTCTAGCTTCCACCCAATCAGGTAAGTGCTTTAATTGAACCCTTCCTATGGCTGCATGTATCTCACTTAATCTGAAGTTGAAGCCGAACATTGTTGTTGTATGCTTATCTGTTCTTCCATGGTCTTTCATCATCTGCATCTTCTTGGCAAGCTCGGCATCATTGGTGGTTATCATTCCTCCTTCCCCTGCCACTGTCATATTTTTCGATGGAAAGTAGCTGAAACATGCAATATCACCAATTGTCCCAACCTTGTGGCCAAAGGCCTCGGCTCCATGAGCCTGGCAAGCGTCCTCAATAACTTTTAGATTATTTTCCTTTGCCATGTCCATTATAGGCTGCATTTCAGCTGGATGGCCGTACAAGTGAACAGGCATTATGGCCTTGGTTTTGGAGGTAATAAGGTTTCTCACTTCATTGGGATCCATAGTATATGTTTTCAAATCTATATCTGCAAAAACAGGGATTGCACCTAAAAGCATTATAGGGCTTGCCGTGGCCACAAAGGAAAAGGAAGGTATTATAACCTCATCCCCAGGGCCAATATCCAAGGCCTTAAGTGCCAAAAAGAGAGCTGCTGTACCAGAGTTCACTGAAACACCGTGTTTGGCGTGGCAGAATCTGGCAAATTCTTCCTCTAGTTTCTTTCCATTCTCGCCTTTTACATACCATCCACTGTCTATAACATCCAAAACAGCCTTCTTTATCTCGTCGTCGACATACATCTTGCACAATGGAATCTTATCCATGCTCATTCACTCTCCCATTCATAGGGAATCTTGTAGTATCCTAACTCGCAATCAAGTTCTGAAACTTTTTTTATTACCTTGGCGGGATTTCCAAGAGCAACTGAATCATCGGGAATGTCCTTTACAACCACTGAGCCTGATCCGATGAGACTGTTTTTTCCAATTGTCACCCTTGGACCAATGGTCACATTACCCCCGATCTTGGCGTTCTCAGATATCACGATTCCAGTTCCGCATTCATCCCATTTGGGGCAGGGTGGATGAAGCACGTTTAGAATTGTTACCCCAGGTCCAAGCCATGCTTTATCCTTGATAACCACGAATTCTGGTATATAGCAGTTGGTATGGATTCTGACCTTATTTCCAATGATGTTCTCTCTCTCCACAACAGAATGTGTTCCAATACTCACATCCTCTCCAATTTGGTTGTTCTCCCTAATCAAAACTCCATGACCTGTCTGAAGGTTCCTGCCTATCTTGTTACCAAGATATATCACAGTATGGCTTCGGATATTTGAGTTTTCACCAATTATCAACTTGCCCTGATGCGGAGGATTTACAGGATCCTTTGTGGGTTTCACACCTAGAATGACATAGTTTCCGATTTGGACATTATTTCCAAGTTCCACGTCATCTAGTATCTTGTAGTCCATATTGCATTCTCCTTAATCCGACTCCAATGATTTAGGGCTGGTAGGTAGACCTATAATTTAAAAGTTACGATAATATCGATATAATGTAAAAAGTTATTAAAATCCATATTTAGACTGAAAGAATCCATCTTTTACAGAATATCTAGTTAATCATTTTTGACCTTCAATACCTCTTTTTTACCCTTTTCAGACGCTACTCTCTCTTCTTCCTCCT
>CP070672.1:4201231-4216048 GCA_020351895.1 Thermoplasmata archaeon | reverse complement strand
TCCTCCCCCTCCTCCGCCTTCCAGCGATGACGATTGGCCAATGTTCAACCATGATCCACAACATTCCGGCTTCTCAACATCGGATGCTCCCGACACAGCGAATTTGCTATGGACGTTTACGGGATTTTGGCCCATGACCTCTCCTTCCGTGGCCGACGGCATGGCCTTTGTTGTGCACGGGGAACCATTTGTGACCGCTTTAAACGAGAGCACAGGGGAAACCATATGGTGCCAAGAAATCCCAGGACTGCCCAGTCAACCTGTAATAGCAAATGGAAAAGTGTTTGTGAGTGCATTGATTTGGGGAAACGTAAGTGAGGAGGTCCATGTTTACTGTTTTAACGAATTCACCGGGGAGCTGATTTGGCAATTAAATAGCAACGATTTCGGTTGGTCTGTGTCTTTGTTTCCTTGGATAGAGTCGGCACCTTTAACTGCGGTGAACAATCGTCTCTATTTCGGTTTGTCTGTGATTCCACCATGGAACGAATCAGCCGGTAGCATGATAATATGCCTGAATGATAGCTCTGGCGAATTAATCTGGAATGTGAGTGTTGCAGACTATGGTCTGGATTATATAAACGTACCCCTTACGATCGCAGATAATAAGATATTAGCAAGCTCTGGAGGTATATTATATGCCCTTAACGAAAACAATGGAGAGCTACTGTGGTCATTTTTCAATAATGGTCCTAGTTGGTTCGAATCCGCACCTGCGGTAGCGGACGGGAAAGTCTTTATTGGCTGTGATAATACTAATTTGTTTTTCTGCTTGGATGTCAATAATGGCAACATAATATGGCAGACATCTCTGGATACCAACTATTCCTACACAACTCCCGCAATAGCCAATGAAATGGTATTTTTCGGAGCGGTTTGCGCCCCGCCATTTAATTTTACGAATGCCGATCCAATCTTTGCATTGGATATAAGCACGGGTGAAGTTCTATGGATATTCGAGACATCTGCCATCGTCTTGTCATCCCCCGCTGTTGCTGACTTCAAAGTGTTTAACAGCTATGATGACGGTTCCATATGTGCTTTGAACTGGAGTTCTGGAATCCCAATATGGACTTATCCGACGCAATCTCCTTCATGGTTCTGGCATCAATCTTTGGCAATAGCTTATGGTAAATTATTTGTCTGTATGGGTGATACACTTTATGTTTTTGGTTCAGGTGATCCTAGAAATATACCTCCAATTGCTAATGCCGAACCTGATATTCAAATGGTTTATACGGGAGAAGAAGCCTGGTTTTCTGCTAATGGCTCATACGATCCCGATGGTTTCATAGTGTCTTATGAATGGGATTTCGGGGACGGAAACTTTGGCAGCGGAATAACCACAACACATGTTTACACCATTCCTGGCTTTTATAATGTTACACTAACGGTAACAGATAACGAGAGTTCGAAAGGCTATGATATTGTGTTTGTAATAGTGGAGGACGGACAACCACCTGAAAATCAGCCCCCAGTAGCAGTTGCAGAGCCGGACATTCAAACAATTTTTATCGGTGGGACGGCTTTGTTTTCTGGAAACGGATCATACGATCCCGATGGATACATTGTGTCTTATGAATGGGATTTCGGGGACGGAACCAACGGAAGTGGAGTGACAATATCTCATATATATTTTGAACCTGGGAATTATACAGTTATATTGACTGTCCGAGACAACGATAACGCCATAGATATCGATACGGTTTTAGTTATAGTTCAAGAAACGCCCTCCCAGAACAGGCCTCCTGTCGCCGATGCAGGTTCCGACAGATTCGCAACTCCCTTCGAAGTGCTGACTTTCGACGGAAGCGGCTCTTTTGATCTGGATGGTACGATTGTGAGCTATGATTGGGATTTTGGGGATGGTTGTATCGATTTTGGAATGATAGTCACACATACCTACCCTGATTACGGGACATACATCGTGACATTAATGGTCACTGATGATAAAGGAGCCGCTGATACCGAGACTTGCATTGTTTTCTTGGAAAATGAAGGACCAAATGCGGTAATAGAACCAGAAACTCAAACTATCTATATTGGTGAAAAAGCAACTTTTTCAGGTAATTGCTCCTACGATCAAGATAGTAATATCATATCTTACTACTGGGACTTTGGAGATGGCAGTACAGGCGTGGGTGTTTCACCTGAACATGTTTATCCTGAGATTGGCATCTATACCGTGACCTTAACGGTAATAGATAACGGCTTCAATGCAGCAAGAGCCAATGCAATTGTAATTGTTCAAGAAAATCCCACGCCTCAGAATATACCTCCTTCTGCCAATACCAAACATGAACAAGTGGCATACACAAATAATACTGTTCGCTTCGATGGCTCCTCTTCAAATGATCCCGACGGTAATATAGGGTCCTATGAATGGGATTTTGGGGATGGAACCCATGATACAGGAGTAACGGCATCGCATATATATCCTGCCCCAGGCATTTACACAATCACACTTGTTGTAATAGATGATGACGGTGCCTCCGGTGCTGTCACGTCGACTATAGAGATAATTGACCAGGAAGAGCAGTCTCAACCTGCCCACCTTGAGATATCAAAGATAAAAGTTACAGGGCCGGATGAGGTTCAAATCCATACCTATGCGGAATGGACCCTGGAAGTAGTTGTTACGAATAAGGGCGGTTCAGGTGCCATTGATGTAGTTTTTTCGGATATAATTCCGACACAGCTTGAATTGATGAGTTACTCTTCATCTTTCGGATGGGTAACCATTGAAGATAATCCTGGGAACATGAGTCCTGCTTCTGTCACTTGGTCTATTGGAGCTTTGACACCAAATAGCAGTGTTTCCCTCGTATATATTGTTGGGACCATAAAAAATCCAGCAGGAGAACAGGAATTCACATCACCAGATACTTATATTATCAATAAGGAGTGCAGCGCAGTGGGTAAAGATGAAACTACGGGCGAAATTATATTTGCGAATTTCATTTCGACTATTGAAATCATTGCAGTAAATTCTGGAAACTCCTCCGAAACAATAATTGAATCCAAGGAACCTACACAAACATCAATCATACCAGTCAAACCTGTTCTGATTCTCACTGCAGGCATGATCAACATAGCCACGTTTGAGGAAGGCGTTGAAAGGACTGTGCCTGTAGAAGTCGCAGCCTATTTTGGTGATGTTTATAATGTCCATATAGAACTTGTTGATGATGGTGGCCTTGAAATAGAAATTATACCCATCGTACAAGATGTTCATGAGGGAAAGATAGTTAAATTTTATATTAAAATAAAAAGACCAGAAATATCTGATGACATCCAATCAACCGGAATAACTATCAAGTTAAAAGCAATTGGTGACGAGGCTGAAAGCAATGAAGAATACATCGATGTAATGATTCATGGCGAAACCAAGGATAGCTCACCCAAATCAGAAAGTGAAATGGTCTCAACTTTAGGTGCTTTAACCATTTTAGCTGTAATAGGAGCAATAATTGGAAGGAGGTTTTTATAGGTGATAAAGATTTTTAGGAAAGAATTAACCACTCTTTTTTTCCTTATTCTAGTCTTGTTTATTGTTATAAATTCTAAGGGTTCTGATGACCCAGATCTGAGTATTGCTGAGGAGGACATATACTTTTCGAAATTAAATCCCGAAAATGGTGAGAATATTGAAATCTACGCCATAATTCACAATACAGGCCCTAGAACAAATGCTATGGTAAGGTTTTACGAAGGCGATGGTAGGAATCTGATCGGTGAAGATGCCATCAATATAAACGAAAAATCCTCTGCCGTTGCCACTGTAATTTGGCAACCAACTTTCGGCATTTACACAGTTTACGTCAGAATAGAAGATGTGAAACCTTATGATATCGATCTCAGTAATAACGAAGCCAGTTCTACTGTTGAATATTATGAGGAGAAATCGGCTCTTGTGTTGAGTTCCGGTGTGGTAACTATCGAGGAGGGGATCGAAAGGGTTATTCCCATTAATGTTCAATCATCCTGGGATTTGAACAACATTAGCCTTACTATTATCTATCAGGGAAAATTGAATATTACCATTTTTCCGCCCCTCCATGATATAAAGGCTGGTGATACGGTAAATTTCTATCTTAAAATAAGAGTGCCAAGGCTAAAAGAAGGCGAGATTTACGACAACAGAACGATTTTACTTTATGCATCAAATGATGATTTTCAAAGCAATATTGCGAAGTTGCAGATTTCCATACATCCTTCTGTTGAGAGGAGTGACTGGTGGAGTCCGACTGTGGCAGCGGCAGCGGCAGGAACCATTGGGATTATTGGCGTGATAAGTAGCACTGAGATAGGGAAATATAAGTTCCTTAGTGCTATTCTACCTCTATACACTAAATTGAATAGAGAGGAGATATTGGATCATTACACCAGAGGAAAAATACATGGTTACATTTTAGCCAACCCCGGTGACAACTACAATTCGATCAGAAAAGCCCTTGATATATCTAATGGCTCTTTTGCTTACCATCTACATGTTCTTGAAAGGGAGGGAGTGATAAAGTCCAAAAGGGACGGAGTATATAAACGGTTTTATCCCCAAGAGATGAAGGTCCCAGCAAATAACAGCCATTTAAAGGAGATACAGAAGCTTATCATTAAAAAGGTCAAGGAAACTCCCGGTATGTCCCAAAAGGACATAGCTAACTTCTTAGGTGTTGCTTCCTCCACGATCCACTACCATGTCCAGGGTTTGATCGAATCGGATTTGATCGAGTCCAAAAGGATGGGGCGAAAGGTAAGATATTTCCCTAATAGTGGGGGAAAATAGGAAGAATGGATTTTTTGGGTTACCCATTACGAGTTCCCAAGAGAATTTCTACTTCTGCCACAGTGTGCATTTTTCAGAGCCAAGAACATTCAAACCATTAAGTTAGAATTCACTTTCAAATAAAATCCCAGTAACTGTCATCAATTCTGTTGCATGATCCCTATCACGAAAAAAACTACCAGAAGCTCGAAAATCATTGAGCTTAACTTATTTTCCGACTTAATAGGAAAAGGGTGCCCCCAATCCCCTTAGGAGGAAAAATTTTCGGGTCAGATAGCCGCGATAATTTTTGCGAGGAAGGGTGGGGGATTGAGGACATTATCTGATATGAGCTTAAGGATTCAAATAGGTTGCGTTTAATTTAAGGAATCGGTCATGGCAAATATTTTATCAAACTTCAAAGGAAGAAAAAATATAGAATGGTCCTTATTTCGATGGCATATACGAAAAATACGTCTCATTATGACACGTTATTTTTATAGATGTACAGTAATATATACATGAAAAGATTGGACTGGAAATAAAAATCTTTAGGTGAAAATATTGCGCGGGAAGAGCCTCTTAAGTCCAGAGGACAGGTTGGTACTTCATCTATCAAAGTACAGAGTCAAAAGGAAGAACTATGATTTACCGATGGCGATTACCAGGGAAGGAATGGCTAAGGCGATAGGTGTAGACCTGAATCACATATCATGGTATACAAATAAACTGAAAGAAAAAGGATATATACAGGATTTTAAAGGACGCACAAAAGGCAAGAGCAGAAAACAGAATTTTTACATTCTAACAATTGAGGGGGGGAAGTACGCTAAATCGGTGATAAAAAGGCTGAATTCCTCTGAAATAACCGTAATAGAGACGAATGAAGACCCTCGGAAAATGGCTTTTGATGATGTATTGAGTTTTCTTAGGGAGAAGGATATTCAAGATGTAACCGAGTTGGATATATGTAGAATTGCCTCTGAGGATGGAGTTCTTCGTATTCAAGCTCTGAGAAAGGATAAGGAGAAGGAGTTCATCGACTTCTCTGAAGGCATTCCAGAGATAGTCCACTTCTTTGGAAGGAAGATGGAATTGAGCAAACTTGAGAAGTGGATCCTTGATAAAAAGAAAAATAATATTATTTTTATTAACGGAATGGCTGGTATAGGAAAAACAACTCTTGTAGCGAAACTATTAGAAAATCATCGCGGTTCAGTACATATATTTTGGCATAACTTTCAAGAGTTGGATACCCTTCGCGGTATCTTAACAAAAATGGCTGCTTTCCTTTCTAGATTGGGACATGATCATCTTGAGATGCATTTGAGGACTCGCACCACTTTAGACTATTTTGAAGTGTCTGGAATTCTCGGAGAAAGTATTGGTGTTATCGATGCAATATTGATTTTTGATGATTTTCAAAAATCCAATGATCAAATAAGGAAGTTCTTTGTGTATTTTTTGAGAATGCTTGCCCCCGCATCAAAAACGAAGATGTTGATCTTATCCAGGGAGATGGTACCTTTCTATGATAGAAGGGATGTGATCTCAAGTGAAATCGTTGCAGAGTTGGAACTAGAGGGCCTTGATTTTGAAAGCAGCAAGAAATTACTAAAGGGAAAGGGTATCAATAAAAGCATGTTTAAAGAGATTTATGGATTGACTGCTGGTAATCCTTTATTTTTAGAGGTTTTCGAATCCAAGGTTCATCTTGAAAGATTTATGCATAATGAACTGTTCTTAAAGCTGGGTGAGGACGAAAGAAAAATATTGGGTGTAATTTCCATTTATAGATTTCCAGTATCAGAGGATATCCTGGCTGTGAATGATGATTTCGATTTTGAGAAGCTCTATTCCCTAACGCAGAAATCCATTGTGAAAAAGGATGCCAGTGATCAATACTTTGTGCATGATATCATAAAACAGTTTTTTTACAGCAGGTTGACACCTTCGAAGAAAAGAGAGTTTCATTTACTTGCAGCTGGATGGTATGAGAATACAGATGAACCAACCAAATTCATAGAAGCCATCTATCATTATCAGGAAGCAGGAGATAATAATAAAGCATCACAATTAGCCATCCTTAGCTCTCCATCCATACTCGACGGCGGATATCCAACAGAGCTTTTGGTGATTCTAGAAAGATTTGATGAAAAAAATATAGAGTCCAGCGAATGGGCGGAATTATTGATAGTTAAAGGGAAAGCATCCTATATGGTCGGTGAGTGGAGGAGGGCATTGCTTTACTACAATAAAAGCTCAGAAATAGCCTCTATGATCGGTGATAAAAAGCTTAAAGTAAAAGCGATTTGTGCTTCAGGCCATCTGCTTGAGGAGCAAAACGAACTCGACAAGGCCATGAAGTGTTTCAAGAAGTGCCTTGATATCTCTAAAAATATAGAATATTCCCAAGGAATAGGGGAAAGTTACAGAGGCATAGGGAGGACCTACTGGAGAAATAGCGAACACAAGAAAGCAATCAGGAACTTTAAAAATTGTCTCGAAATTTCTGAAAGGTTATCCCACTATGAGCTAACGGCATCCACGTATATAGATATGGGCAATGTTTATGATGAAAGATACGAGATCGAAAATGCCATCACATGCTACAACAAAAGCCTGGATATCCTTAAAAATGTGAATAATAAATACGAAACTGCAAGAACATACGGAAACCTAGGAATAACTCACAAACATCTTGGAGAGTTTGACAAAGCCATCGAGTGCACAATGCAGGAATTGATCTTAGCCCAGGAACTCAACGAGATAAGATTAATTGGCTACAGTAATGCTGGTCTTGGCTATTACCATGCGAAAATAGGCGATTTTAAAAAGGCAAAGAAGTATACAAAAAAGGCAGAGGAGATAGCTTCAAAAATCGATAACGAGAATATTATGTACCTGGTTTATAAAACCTATGCCCTAATATTTAAACACCAAAATAAATGGGATAAAACTTTGATATATTTCAATAAGAGCATTGAAATCGCAGAGAAAGTGAATGCATTTTATCCACTTTCTGACTCACATTTTGAATTGGGATTAATATATGAGGAGTTAGGTGATAATAAAGAAGCCAAAAAGCATTTCGATATTGCGGTTGATTTATATAACAAGCTAGGCCTTGAAAAATCCAAATTCGTGAAAGAAAGGATATCGAAATATGGATATAGGGAAAATAAGGATGGATGAATGCTCAGGGTGCTGTATATGTAAGGAAACCATCAACGAAGCTTATTTCACCAGAAACATTTGTCCTCCCCGTGAGCTTTACATGAAAATAATGATTTATACCAAGAATGATCTTCTCATAAGCCTTTGGTGTGACAATTTTACTCTCTATGACTACCCATATCCCCTCATCATTTAAACCCCATGCAGTGGCGGTGATCTCTTTATCTCCATTTCCCACGCCAAATATTCTTTCTTCGCTCGTTACTGTCGCTGTCGATTCTATAATCTCTGTTTCAGTATCACCAACTTCTACATTTAATCGAGATATTGTTGCCATATATATTCCTCCAATAAGTTTGTGAGATTTATTTACTATTTAAATGTTTCTTCGTTGGGACCAAATAAACTATTTATATAAGAAATGTTATGAAAATAGGCTAATCTTTCAATTACCATCGTGTAATAATTTGAGTATGGTGGCAGGATCAAGATATCCATAAATCTTCGATTACAAATCTTACCTAAATTTCACCATGCTTGCGGTGGGTGCCCCCAATCCGGCGAGGGGAAAATCTTGGGCCCAATAGTCGCGATAATTATTCGAGGAAGGACGGGACTAAATAAAGATTGATATTTTTAATATTATATTCTATATTTAATCGTTTGGTTTCAGCTTAACCATTTCGTTAATTACATCTATACATAAAACAAACAAATCCAGAATTTCGTTAAAATCATAGCATTTATCTGGATATCGCCTTGGATTCATAAAAGTCTTCCCAGTGTTATCGAGCTCATCTAGTAAATGGGCTGGAGGATATCCTTTCTTTTTCGTTCTTAGAGATTCGACCATTGACTCCCATGATAAATCACACCTATTTTTTGTAACAATCGAGCAGTAGAAATCCCTTAATATGGATTCTGTTCCCCTAAATAAATAAAACGCGGCTATGGTGGTAAACCCATATGCCATACATTTTTCCACCTGATCCAAATCATTATGTACTCTTTCTGGAAGAGTTTCGAAGACTTCCTTTGAAAGCTATTTTTTTGGTCTATCTTTCGATTTATTTTTTTCATTTCCATCTTCATAATAAAGGGCTTTTTTATTTTCTGGAGTATTTGTTTTGGATGATTTACGGACATCTACCACCGCATCATTGAAATTCAATAGTCGTATATATAGATACTTTGGTCCCAACCAAGATATCTATTTATAGAAGAGCAATTTAATTCTCCATCCGAAAATCATATACAATATAAAAAATTGAAATAAGATCCGAATACAAGCTTATATCTTCTTTATGGCAAAGGAAAGTATTGAAGTGAAATCCCTGAATCCACATATGTTTATATACCGATATTTATAAAATTGGAATCTAACAAATATAACAAACACTGCTTCTATCAAAATCCTTAACTAGCTCTATATTCAAATCCTCGGGCTCCCAGAGAACATTGGGGTATACGAGGTTCGGGAAGAAAGAAGATGTATCCTTTGCTAGTTGGGTTGCAGGATGCAGATCCCCGAATACCGCCTTTGTGATCTCATATACCTTAGTTCTCACAACACGCTCATCAATGTCACCCAGGGAGTGGATATATTCGTGCAAGAGAACATGAAAGGCATAGGGTTTGTACAGATCAGGATTTGTCTCCTTGATCCTCTTGAGGGGGACCTTGTTCATTACTATGATATTGGTACCAACAGGATAGAACGCGCCAAGCCAGCCATTCGGGTGATTGCCGAGATCTGCTAGCCCCAACATAAGGCCGGAGCGGCTTCTGCCCAGGCTCTCAACAACCGAGGACTTAACAACCTCGAATATATCTGATAGGCTTTTTGCGTTTTCCAATAATTTGGTGAAATCACTCTTCATCAGGTATTATGTTGCTTTTGTGACTATATAAGGCCTAGTTTGTTCTCATGGTGACACATCGGCAATTTCACCCCAATATTTATCTTATCTCATCCCTTTCACCCTTACATATTGGGGTGAGGGACAATGATTGAGAGAAACGAAATTCAGGAAGTATTAAAAGAATATGATCTAAGCAAGACCAAGCTCGGTATGATCGCTTCACATTCCGCATTGGATGTATGCGACGGCGCCATAGAAGAGGGTTTCGAGACGTTGGTTGTATGTCAAAAAGGCAGGGAGAAGACATACAACGAATATTTTTTGGCGGAAAGGGATGGAAATGGTAACCTGATTAGAGGAGTGGTTGACAGGGCTATAATATATGATAAATTCAATGAAATAATGAAACCCGAAAATCAGAAGATGCTCATCAATGAAAATGCTTTGTTTATTCCCAATCGATCTTTCTCATCATATATTGGATTGGAGGATATAGAAAATGAATTCAGAGTACCAATGGTGGGAAGCAGGAACATGTTGAGAACCGAAGAAAGAGGTGAGAAACAGGATTATTACTGGCTTTTAGAAAAGGCTGGATTACCCTTTCCGGAAAAGGTTGAAAAACCCGAGGAAATCAATGAGCTTAGCATAATAAAGCTCCACCACGCTCAAAAGAGATTGGAGCGGGGCTTTTTCTCGGCATCGTCCTACAATGAATACCTAAAGAAGTCGGAAATGCTCCTGAAGCAGGAAGTGATTACCAAAGAGGATCTGGATAATGCAAGGATAGAGCGCTACATAATAGGCCCGGTGTTTAATTTCGATTTCTTCTACTCCCCCATCGAAAATTCAGCCTCAAAAATCGAGCTGCTTGGGGTAGACTGGAGGTTCGAAACAAGCCTGGATGGCCATGTTAGATTGCCCGCACCGCAGCAAATGGAGCTTGCTGATGAGCAGATAAATCCAGAGTATACAGTATGCGGCCACAACAGTGCCACCCTTCGTGAATCTCTTTTGGAAAAGGTCTTTCCCTTGGCTGAAAAGTATGTGAAGGCCACACAGGATCATCATCCTCCCGGCATCATAGGTCCTTTCTGTTTGCAAACCTGTGTGGATAAGGATTTGAGTTTCTTTATTTACGATGTTGCCCCAAGGGTTGGTGGAGGGACAAACGTTCACATGTCGGTTGGTCATCCATACGGCAATACACTCTGGAGAAAGAGCATGAGCACGGGAAGAAGACTGGCTATGGAGGTCAGACGAGCTATAGAAATGGATAAGGTGGAAGAGATAGTGACTTAAGAATATGGCCAGTGCTAAATTTGAAATTGAATAAGTAGTTTCACCTACCCCTCATAGATACCCTTATAAGTTCAGAATGCGATTTATTACGCGAAACCAAAAAGCTTGGTGAATTATATGACCGAAGAAATGAAAATAGAAGAGTTGCCAGGAGTAGGACCAGCAACTGCAGATAAGTTAAAAGAGGCAGGATACACCGATTTGATGGCCATAGCCGTTGAATCACCGAAGAACCTAGCCGAGATGGCTGAGATCGGAGAGGCCACTGCCAACAAGATCATCAATCTCGCAAAGCGTGAAGCCGATATAGGCAACTTTGAGACAGGAGATGTGTTGTTAGACAGGAGGAAGACCGTAGGAAAGCTCACTTCAAGGGTAAAAGCCCTTGATGAACTGCTTGGGGGAGGTTTTGAGAGTCAGGCCATTACAGAGGTTTATGGGGAGTTCGGTTCGGGGAAGACGCAGATTGCACATCAACTTGCCGTGAATGTTCAACTGCCCTTTGAGCAGGGTGGACTGGAAGGCCATACTTTAATGATCGATACAGAGAACACATTCAGACCTGAAAGAATAGTGCAGATCGCACAGGCCGCAGGTCTGGATCCTGAGGAGGCTCTGAAAAATGTGCATGTGGCAAGAGCTTTTAACTCACATCATCAGATGCTTTTAATGGATCGTGCAAAGGCCCTCGCAAAGGAATATCCCGTCAGGCTCCTTGTTGTGGATTCCTTGACTGCCCATTTTCGTGCCGAGTACATCGGACGGGGTGCACTTGCTGAGAGACAGCAAAAGCTCAACAGACATATGCACGACCTCCAGAGATTCGCTGATTTGAACAATGCCGTGATCCTTGTAACGAACCAGGTCTCTGCAAAACCTGATGCATTTTTCGGAGATCCCACAAGACCCATAGGAGGGCATATCGTGGGGCACACCGCCACATTCCGCATCTATATGAGAAAGAGCAAAGGCGGTAAGAGGATATGCAGGCTGGTTGACTCGCCAAGCCTTCCGGATGGAGAGGCCGTGATCACGCTTTGTGAAGAGGGCTTGAAGGATTAGAGTGTGGCTTTATCCGAGGCTTTAAAGAGTATCTTGGTTGCTTTCCTTTTTCTGGTGCCAAATATCTTCGTATGAAAAAGAAGCATTATAACGGCGCCTGCCAAAAAAAATACAGGGATGGTCATATATAGGGAGTATATGAGACTTCTGGGATTACTTCCAACTATGGCTATTATCGTTATCATGGATATGAATATGCCATGAAAGATTCTCTTGATTATGTATATTGTGAATAAAGGCAAGATGAGGTCCCTATGTTCAAATCGTGGGTTCCCTTTCCATAACATAAAAATAAAAATGCCATCCATCAATCCAAAAATTATCAATGACAGGATAAGGGCGAACCTTATCTCTGGTATTATCTCGTGTTGAATTATTTGAATTGCTCCACCGGCTCCTTCTTCACTGATTAACATTTGGGTTTCCCTGCCTGCCTCCTCCATTTGGGGAAGATAGACGAGCCATAGCCTAATGATGTTCATAGCGAAAATCAAGAATACAAAGATCGTAATAGCTGCCAAAAGTTTCGTGTCATTTCCATATCTTTTCACATCTGAATTTCCATATTGCGGCAATTTATACACCCGATTATAGTAAAATCATATTGTTTTAAGATTAGTTAAGATTTTTCATCATGGTAAAAAAAAAGTGCCGAGGACGGGGATTTCAACGAAATCAGCTCATAACTGATCTGTTTTTGAACCCGTGACCTCCGGATTTCCTAGGTGCCTTGGAGCATCAAGCGCAACCCTATGAGTCCGACGCTCCACCAGGCTGAGCCACCTCGGCGTTTTGATAGCTGGCGAAGACTGGTGCGTAGTGGAGGACCAAAGGGACTCCACACATGTACCAGGCTGAGCCACCTCGGCACTTGAAATTGGAAATTGTCATATGTAAAGAAACAATGAATTTATTCTGTCTTGGATTCCTCGCTCTCCTCAGTTTCCTCTTCCTCTGACTCGGTGGATCCTTCCTCTTTTGGGACTTGTTCCGCACCATGATCCTCTATCTCTACTCCAGGACCTGGTATTGGTTCATCCTCCATCCCTTCCATTTCCACCTTCCCTTCGGATAGCAGTTCCTCAGATTTGACTGGCTCCACCTCGATTCTCTCCTCTTCACTTGGTGCCTCTACCACCTTCTCTTCAGGTGATCTTAGAACCTCCGACCTGCGTATCTCCACCCTTTTTAGGGGATAAACTGCCTTACAGGCCCGTAAAATATTCTTCGACATGTTGCCTGAGAGCATCTCTTTTACAAATTCACTGTGCATATTTTTCACTGCTTCATTGGAAATAACTTTTCCCATGATACCGCGAATCGCCTGTTGCTGGGACACTTGAATTCTTTTCTCTGTAACCGCCATTGGTTTGACTCTAATTAAGGCCTTATCTTTGGTCAGCACATCAAATACTCCATCGGTTTTGGAGTGCTTTCTTCTGGTCAATCTTCTTATGTAATCGCTTGTGAGGGTATGCCCAACAAACTGTGTGTGAGCGTCAAAGCCACTGACCTCGCTGATTTTAAATTGAAGTTTAATATGCATCTTAGAGAAATCACCGGTCAGATCCTGCATGGTGACCTCAGTTACCCTGCCAATGATCTTCTCCCTTTCGTCGCTTAGGGTCTCTGCTATTTGGGCATTGTTGAACATGTCCGGAGCAAGTACTCTGTACCATTCCTTTGATCGCCACTTGTCCTTGACCTTTCGTGCTGTTGTGCGGGAGGCTTTCTTTGCAGCCAATGGCATACTCTCCTTTTTGGTGACTACCCTAATAGTGTTTATATATATAAGTTTGTATGATAGGTCCTACGGGTTTTTTCCTTTCCTTTTATGTTTTTATTGCCCTCAAATCAAAAGAATTAAACCCCTGTATGGTATTCCCGATTTATCTCAATAGGTCCTGAAAATAGGGGGGTCAATATAAGGAGCGTGACTAAAAAGGGATACACAGGTATATTTAAGTGTGTTTCCGCTGGTATTATTAACATCATTAACATTCAAAAGACACAATGACCGAACCTATCTTACTGAAGTATTTCCATGAAAGACAAATTAAAGTCATTGGAAAACGAAATGCTCGTCTGCACCCAGTGTGGATACTGCAGGAGCGTCTGCCCCATATTCGAGGATCAAGGATGGGATTCCTCTGTAGCCAGGGGTAGGGTGATTTTAGCCTACGGGATGCTCAAAGATAGGTTTGATATAGATGATTCAGTGGTTGAGGCACTATACCAATGTTCCACATGTGCAGACTGTGAAAGACGATGTCCCTCCAATGTTCGTGTTGTAGACATAATCGAAGCAGCTAGAGAGGAACTGTTTGAGAAGCAACCCCTAGAAAAGCATAAAAAAATGGCTGACAGGATCAAAGAATTCGGAAATCCCTATGGCGAATCTGAAAATCGCGGTGAGATTTTTGGAAAGAAACCCAAGAAGGCTAAGATTGGATACTTCATTGGGTGCACACCTGCATATAGAAATCAAAACCTTGCCAAGGCAACCATGTCTATTTTAGAAAAACTCGGTGAAGATTACACAGTGATTGATGAGGTGTGTTGCGGAAGCCCCCTTCAGAGAATCGGGGGAAAGTATGAGGATGTCAGGAAGTTGGTGGACCACAACCTCGATTCAATTGAAGAGCTCGG
>CP070672.1:4197816-4201131 GCA_020351895.1 Thermoplasmata archaeon | reverse complement strand
CTGGCCAAATCTCAATACCGGTGCATTGGAACAGTACCTGAATGAGAAGGGCAAAGTAGAGGGTTTCAAAAAAGATCCATGGAGATGGAGGTTAATAGCATTCGGAATAATTGTGAGCGTTTTCTTTACAGCCGTCAGCCAATACATGAGCCTGAAGGTTGGTTTTTCAATTGGAGGCGGCGGACTGATTTTTTATTTCACGGCAATGGCCCTTAAATGGCATCCAAATGATATTTCAATCGTTGGTGGTGCAAGTGCCGGTGTTTCGGCATATGGTTGGGGTTTCGTCTTTATATTTCCTGCAATCTTCCTTTTGATGATGCATCCCGATTATGAAATTATGGATGCAAACGGTAATACCGTGAACTTGATTTCGGAAGCCATGATTCCCTCTCTTGCCATGATATTCATATGCGCCTTTTTGGGAGCATTTCTTGGAGTGATGTTCTTAACAGTGTTTCGAAGATTATGGATTCTGGAGGATCCTCTGCCTTTTCCAGGATTTGAGGTGGGTTTGAAACAGAGGGAGATTAACTATAATCTCTCAAAGGGTTCCATATCCCAAGCCTTGAAGCTTTTAAAGACCATGTTTTATTGGGGAATAGTTGGCTCGATTTTTGCGTTCTTAAGGGATGTTAGGATCATCAACAACAGATCGGTTCTTGACAGCATCTTTGGAGGTGATTACTACAGTAATGGTATGTTAAAACATCCGCATACAACCTACACATTCTTTGGTTGGTACCTGATGCCTCTACAATTTTCAATAGGCTGGTTCATGAGGTTTCGCTTGGCATTTCTAGTTGCATCTGGTTCCATATTCACATGGTTTGTGATAGTACCTCTGGCAGTGGGATTCAATACCCCAATATGGATACCCAAAGCAGGAGAATATTACGCGCTTCAAAGTTTTCCCATAGTAACTGCGGAGTGGGAAGTGAATCAGGCTCCTGCTTTTGTTGCAGCAACCAGGGTTGCTCAACCCATTGCCATCGGAGTCATATTAGGTTCTGGATTCACAGCCATTTTGAAAATGAAGAATGTGATAAAATCCCTGGTTACTGATCTTGTTGCATTGGCTAAATCCCCGGGAAAAAGCAGAGAGTATATAGATGGTAGAGGATGGTATGAATGGCCTAATTCGCATATGGTTTTTATGATGATCATTACCATTGTGGGCATGACAATGGCATTCACAATAATAGGTGGATATCCAGTTATTGGATCGATTGTCGTTGGTATTCTATTTGTGATATTTGCACTTTTATTGGGTGTCATCGGTATTAAGATACTAGGTGAGGTGAACCAGACTCCTTCCTCCGGTTTGTCCTTTATAATGCTTATCGTTCTCATTGCCGCACTGAGAGCATTGGGAACAGATGTTCCCACCACCATTGTGATGGCATTGATTGGTGCAATGACGTTTGCCATATTCCTAAATCAAGCCGGTAACATCATATACAGCTATAAGGGCAGCCTTTATTGGGGGCTCAGACCCTATTATGTCGTAAAAAGTCGCACTATAAGCCTTCCCTTAGGTGCGTTAATTGGTATATTCGTGGCATACATTCTATCGACGGGGCTTGCCACTGTTGATCCTGCCACAGGTGAACCGGTTCTGGATCTTGCAGCCCCACAGGCCCGAGCTTTCGCAACATTCATCCAGTTGATATTCACCAAGGTTCCTTGGGATTGGATTTTAATTGGAGTATGCATTGGCATTTTCATTGAGTTGATGACGGGAATGGGGACTGCATTTGGATTGGGAATGTATCTTCCCTTTACCCTGACCATAAATCTGATATTCGGAGGCATCGCAAGAGAATGGTGGCAGAGAAGGAGATTTGACGTAGAGGCAAAAAGGCAGGGATGGACGGATGAGCAAAAGTCTCATAAACTCCAGCATACGTTCATGATCTTCGCAGGAATAGGATTGGGTGAGGGAATCCTGGGTATGATACTCTCATTTTACCTGGTCATTCCATTTCTTATTGGAGGGGGATAATAGATATATCCTACATTATTCTTCAAATTCTATTTTTTAATACAGTAAGTCTTATTATCCACCATCCTCAACCTTCACCATCCTCATCTCATGGTAACCCGATATAACCTTATGATAACCAGAAAGCATTTTATCGATTTCCTCATCCCCGGTATCCACCATCAATCTCGGAGTTTGTGACATCTTATGGGGTGTAGCAATAATCTTGATATTTTCTACTCCTACCTTTCTCAGCACCTCTGGACTTATTTGCTGATTTCCCCTCCCAAAAACAAAACCCTGGGAGCCTATCACACCAATGATTATGAATGCTTTTTCTTCTTTCTCCAAAATTTCAAGAAGCTTTTTTTCATTCACATCCTTTGAAATCAGTTTTCCGTTTTTAATGACATCCACACCTAAAAGTGTTTTATCGATATTCAACTCCTTTCCAATTCTCTCCACTGTGGAACCTGCTCCTAGGATGAAGACTGTATCCTTTTTGTCATTCATGATCTCCACGACATACCGTGCAATATCCTCCTTTGCAGCCTCTTCATCAACTCCCCCAAACACAGATTTGCTTGATTGGACAAGTGAACTTTCATAGGGAGTTAGTGCATATCCAAAAAGTTTGGCATGTAACTCCCCCTTTCTGTAATCCTCCTCATCGATGTCCATGATCTCGGCTTCTGTAACATCATACTCCCTTCTAATATATCCTAAAACAACTTCTGCCGTGCTTCTTGGATTAACACCAAAAACACCTGAGAACATCTTTACACCTGCTGGGATACCAATAATTGGAACATCCTTTCCAATGATACTTTGTATATCTCTTGCAGTCCCATCCCCTCCGCAGAAGAGGAGCAAATCCACCTTCATTTCTTTGAATTTCTCACAAGCCTTTCTTGTGTCTTCTGCAGTGGAAGTTTCAGGAGGTTCATAAACAATTCTGTAATCCTCTTCGGGTTTAAAACCCACCTTTTTTAAAACATCCTCGCCCATGGTTTTGGAGCAGGTGAGCCATCCAATATCGGTCTTTGTATCGAAAATCATCTTAACGGTCTCCTCTGCCCGAATTTGGGCAACTGGTTCTGCACCCAGTTCCTTTGCCTTTTTTAATATCTCAACTCCATCTGTACCCTTGAGGCCCACACGGCCTCCCATTCCGGCGAAGGGGTTCACCACAAAACCGACGGTAACCATGGGATTGAGATACGTTAAGATTTGGATAAAGGTTTTGGCTTTGATTCAGGAAAAATCGTTTAAAATCCTAATTTTGTACAAATGAGCTTATATATAATTTTAGGCATATGGAAATTCATGGG
>CP070672.1:4191087-4197716 GCA_020351895.1 Thermoplasmata archaeon | reverse complement strand
GGATGAAATAAACCACAAAATATCTCCCGGTATCAACCATCTACACTTAACACCGATTTTATAATCAAATACTGGCTCAATATCGCCCTCCATTAACATTTTATACAACAGATAGGGGAAATCTACCCCTGCTGCAATAGCTAATGGTAAAGAACCCCAGAATCTCCCGTTGATCTCCATGAGATTTGATATATTTGTCTTTTCATCATATTTGAATTCAACCATGGACACTCCATGCCAATTTAAGGATTCCATCAGCTCAAAAGCATATTCTTTCATATCCTGTCTATGAATACTTTCACGCAGTGTACTTGCGCCACCTGATATTGGGTACTCTCTCAATCGTTTGTGCATAAAAAATGCTCTTGGTGCCCCATGGTTAAATAGACCCTCTACCCCATAACCTACTCCCTTAACATATTCTTGTATAAGTGGCATCTCACTTGTGTGCTCGAAAATATGTTCTGATACTTGCATTAAGGTTTCATAACTATTTACGTAATTCCTTTTAGTAACCTTCATCATAATTGGCAAATCATTTACCCAAGTAGTTTTCGATCTGGGTTTAACGACTAGAGGATAATTTATTTCACTTTTTATTTCGTTAAGCTCATCTGGATGATTAAGTGTATGTGTTTTGGGAATGGGAATGCCAAGCTCTTCAGCCAATTTGAATGTTTTTCCCTTATCTACAGTGGATTCCATCTGTTTCCAATCTGCAAATGGAACGATGGTGTGCTCTTCAATTTTAGATTTAAACAAAGACAAAGGAATAGTTGTCACCTCCCTTGAGGAAAAGATAATTTCATAATTGAATTCTTTTATGATACTTGTTAAGGTTTCTATAAATTCAGTCATACTTTCCTGAGGATTGGAGTAGATGATCTCCTCTTTACAATACTTTGATAATGTAGCAGTAGAAGATTCATAAAATTCCCCTACATGAACATTCACACCTCTCTTTCCCAGGGATCTCACCATTGAAAGGGATGCTCTTTCTGCTCCATCTAATACCAAAACCGTCATGATAGACCTCCCTTTCTTAATTTACCTATTAAAAAGCTAAATCCATGGGTTAGATAGAATGGCAGCACCATGCCTTTTATGGTTTTATCTTTGTTTAATAAGATATTTCTCAATTCCTCCATGTCATCAATTTCGATTTTATCGTCCCTGTGACTTACAATTTTTGTATATACATTTCCTATTTCCCACCACATATGTGCGTCACTGCCTGTAATATATGGTTTGTCATATTTATCCGAAATAATCGATGCCTTTCTGTTTTCATTTTTCCTACATCTTCCGTTTAAAACCTCAATTAGATCGAAATGATCTATTATATTTTCTGGATCTTGTTTTCTTCTATAAGGATGTGATAATATCGCTAACCCATCCTGCACTCTGATTTCGTCTAGTACTTCAAAAAAGCTCCTTGATTTGATCTCATGATTTAAGAATAATCCTGTAACATCGCCCATTTCAGTCCTAACCTCCATACCTGGGATCACAAAAAAATTACGCTCATTTAATTTCCTCAGATTATCGGGTTTGAACTCCTTTCTATAAATCTCCATGGTTTCGTGATCAGTCACGGATATAACATTCAAGCTCCTTAATTCTGCAAACTTAAGAATAAGCTTCGGAGACATCATGGAATCATAGGAATATCTTGAATGAATGTGTAGATCTAGTCTCATAACATATCTCCTAAACATTCACTCATGGGCGACATCCTCACATTCATTTTTCTAAAGGTTTTTAATACCTTAATAATCCTTCTTTCGATAATCTCACCTTTAATTGCCCAGTAAAAAGGCCTTCCTTTACCAATATTTGGGAACTTTTCTCTCGAGAGATCAATAGGATGGAAATAAAATAAGGTATGCCCTTTATTTAAACTCTGTTTTAGACCTCTAAGTACAACCCCATCTCCGAGAAATCTCAATGTAGGTCCACCAGAGGTGGGAACTCTTACTCCAAAAATCTCATAATAAGACCATGGAAATTCAATAAAATTCCTTTTTTTTCCAGGTTCCAAACTTCCTTTCTTTGGATAATAAGGATAGGTATTCACGTTTTTTAAAGAGGAATCAGTTTTGTTGTAAATGGAATTTACACAAACTGAAGAGTCGTATTTAAAATCTAGGTCCACTAAAATGTCGAGCATCCATCCACCAACATACGCTCCGGGAGACCTATACCCAATAATCTTATTTCTACAGACTTTTTCAAGATTAATCTTAGCTTTCAGAGTCCTTTGCTTAAATTCGTTAATGCTCATCAAGGGCTCTTTTGTCTTTGGATGGATTTTTAAGGAATGGTACAATCCATGACAGCCTATTTCGTGGCCTCTAACAATGATGGATTCCAGTAATCCAGGATAATGTTCAACAACATCTGCAACGACAAAGAATGTTGCGGTTACATCCATATCATCCAATAAATCCAAGACCCTTTTCGTTGGCTCACTTAAATAGTCATATCTTTTGTTCCATTTTTTAAAAAACTCATTGGTATCTTTAAAAACCGAAAAAGGAGAGCCGCAAACTGAAGGGATGTGGTACCAGTCCTCGACGTCAACAGTCACTGCTAACATGTTTAATCAACACACCCTTAGGTCATACTTTTTATCTTCCACTAAGTTCCATTTCAAATAACATTCCAAATAATACGGATTGCGAGCCTACAATTAAGAGTAGGGTTGTCAAGATAATGGTACCCGATGAATACGATCCGTGAAATATTCGATAGTAGATTACATGAATTCCCTGTAACAAACCTAATGCAGATAACGTTATCCCCAATCCATAAAGCAGGGCAACAGGATGAAATCGGGAACCCCAGTATTTACTTGATACCCTCCTGAAAAGTCCTATGATGGTGGGATGGAACCTTTTGAGTTGTTTTACAGGTTTTCCTACTTCCTTCTCAGTGCCGTACCTAGTGGAAAGCATGTCAAACAATAAGGCGAATAAAAGCAATTGAACACCGATTATTAACAACAGTGAAGATAAAATCATTGTGCCATCAGTCACGAAAAGTCCCAATGACCTGAGATAGAGTATTTGTAAACCCGAAACAAAACCTCCAAGAAACAGTACCATTCCTGAGAAATAGAACAATATTAAAGGATGAAACCTCAATCCACCGTATTTCTTTGTTATTCTATGAAAGAAGCATTTAGTCAACAACCAAGACATTTTTAAGGTATAACTTCTAACTTTTATACCCGATTCTTCTTCCCCATAGACTGGGGGCATAACAACATCCATAACTCGGAAATTGTAGATATTCAACCTGACTAAAATGTCGTTGTTATAACCGTACTTTCTATGTATGGAATTTAGATCAATGGTCCTTAGAACTGTACTTGATGCGGCGGTATAACCATTCTGCGGATCAATTATATCCCAATACCCTGAGGAGATTTTTGTAAGTAATGTAAGAATGGCGTTGCCACGTTGTCTTGACCTCGGCATCTTTTCTATCTCTTTTGAAAACAATCTATTGCCTTTTGTATAGTCTGCCCGATCCTCTACTATAGGGTCCAAAAGTAGGGGCATATGGCCCGGATCCATCTGTGCATCTCCAGCCATGACAACACTTATATCCATATTTTCTTTCAAAGCGATTTTGTATCCTGTAATGATTGCCCCGCCACAGCCCTGATTCTTCTCGTGTCTTACAATAATCAACTTATCCTTAAGTTTACCCTTGAAAGAATAAGCCGATTTTCCCGTACTGTCAGATCTTGCATCATCAACCACGATTATTTTATCTGCAAAAGGGGGAATATTCGACAAGGTCTTCCCTATAAGCTTTTCCTCATTATATGCTGGAATGATAATGGCTATTGTATGATCTCGATACATGTATCCTCCATTTAGGATTTATACAAATATTCGGTTCTATTAATTAAAATTTATGGCATTTTTTACCGCATTAAATCTCCGAAAATCATTAAATAATCGGGGATTAATACCACATAGATTGTATTTTGGGTTATTTCCATGGATAAAACCGGCGAAAAAATGCAAAATTCAGGCAAAAGTTGGAAATTGAATCTAAGAAATATTATTACTCTCAATAATGTTCTCATAGTGATAATTATTATGGGTATTATATTTCGAATCACCACTTTTTGGACATTGCCACCGGCGGAGGATGGAAGTTCGTACATTGCCGTTGGCCATAGTTTTTCCAAAACTGGAAAGTTTATGACACCCTGGGGAGGGGATTATGGAACAGGAAATTCCACTAATCTGGAATATACCAGGATATCTCCAGTATTTCCATCATATTTGGCGTTTTTTTACCTTATATTCGGTTATAGCATCGAAATAACCCAAATTGCGGGATTAATCCTGGCTTTGATAACCTTATCTATAATATATTTGACCACCAGAAATCTATTCAATCATCGGAAGGGATTAATAGTTACGGCCATCATATCCATGACTAGGCCTTTCATTGTATTCCCGGGATTGGAATACGGGGAAAATATGGTTCTATTGTTTTTTGTATTGACTTTATGGTCCTTTATAAAGGGATTAAAAGACAGTCGTTATATGATTGCTTTTGGTTTTTTTGGAGGGGTTCTTTTCTTAACCAAAATCCATAGTGTACATTTTATTTTTATAATAGCCGTGGTTATTGGATTTTTCTTATGGAGATTCTATTATATGGGTTGGAAAGTAATAAAGCAGAGGAATTACGTTTTAGGAGGCGCTATTTTTCTTATAATCACCCTTGGATGGCAGATCAGGAATTACATGAGGTTTAGTGGTACATCAGAAGTGGGGAGCTTTAGCTACGCTTCTTCAGGCTTATCGAATGAATTGATTATCATGTTCCTTCTGAAGCTACCATTTTTAATCATCTTAGCGGGTGTTTGTTTCCTGTTTTGGGCTCGGGAGCTTAAAGCAATTTTCGCCAAGATTAAAGTGGAGTATTACAATGTTTTATGGGTCTTTTCAATAGGTTTCTTTTTGTTGATCTGGGTGGTGACCTCTCTCATGGGAGGAACAGATATTCATAATAGAAATATCGTTTTTAGGCTGAACCATATTCGATATATAGCCCCTATTTATGTATCAATACTTTGGCTGGTCATGAAGGATCATAACTGGACACATCAAGGTAAAAAAGTTCATTATTTTAGCAGAGAGGTGTTGCTGGAGATCAAGAAATGGATTGTTCGAATCTTTCGAGAAAAAAAGACTTTGTTGGGCATGATTATTTGTGCAATTGTTGGCGTCATTGTTCTTCTTTTGCTCGAATTTTTCTTGGGAGTGATTATATTATTTGCAACCCCGTCTCTTGCTATATACAGTGTGAGGAAGAAACTTGCCATAATGCTTTTAGCATTTTCTATTGTCAGTTTAAATGCCGCTACATCTACCCAAGAACCCCCTTATGTAAAGGTCGCTTCAGGTTTGCAAGAGATGTTAAATGAGGGTGATATATTGATGCAAGATGGTGAATGGGCCGTACCAAGCAAATTCAATTTATATCCATATCTTGCAAAGTACGATGTTAAAGTAATGAAATACGATGAAAATATCAATGCTACATACATATTTTCGTATGAAGATAGAAATTACACAGGTTATGAACTAATTAGAGAATATTACTGGGAGGGGGAATTAGGTATAATCATTAAAATTAGGAATAAATTCCTAGGCTTGTTTTTCAGTAAATTCTCAAATGAAGATGATTCATCCAAGGAAAGAATGCCTGATGCCTGGTTATGGAGAAGGGTTTAGGTACAGGTGTTCATTTCATCAGAAATTTGTATCATCTAATGTTGGACCAGATATTACTTCTTGACAAACCTTTTCAACCCTCTTTGCAACATTCTTCCAACTGTGTTCTTTGGACACCCATTCTCTTGCCCTTTTTCCCATCGAGTTTTGAAGTTCTTTATCATCCAGAAGTTCCATGGTTGATGAAGCCAAGGCATTCAAATCGTCTGCCTTAACAACCTTTCCTAGATCAAGCTCATTTATTTCCCCTTTTATTCCGCAAACGTCGGTGGTGATCAGGGGTCTTCCACAGGCCATATATTCGTAGAGCTTTATTGCTGAAAAACTGTATCTAACATTTCTTTCTATACCACTGAACGGTGCCATGCAAACCTCAAATGTATTTATGTAAGTTGGAACGATCTCATATGGTACAAAACCTGTGAATATGACTTTATCTTGTACTTCCAGTTCTTTTGCCAGGCTTTTAAGCTCATTTCTCATTATTCCATCACCCACTATCAGAAATCTTATGTCAGGGTTTTTCTTGAGTATCATCGGGGCAATTTTTATCAGCTGTTCAACTCCTTGCCATGGAGCGAGGTTACCGGTAAAACCCAAGTATCTATGTCCCGAGCTTAATTTAAGCTCCTCTAAGCACTTCTGTTTACTTTTGGGTTTGAATAAATCAGTGTTGGCCCCATTATAGATCACCAAAATTTTTTCCGAAGGTAAACCGTATTCCTCAGAAAGACCCTTTTTCAATCCATGAGAAACAACAACTATTCTTCTCACCGATTCGAAATAGTGCCTCCATAATCTTCTTTTAAGCCTTCTTGGGATTATACCCTTTTTCCTGGAGATATTTTGAAGTTCCATTTC
>CP070672.1:4160239-4190987 GCA_020351895.1 Thermoplasmata archaeon | reverse complement strand
CATGACGATACGACCTATAGGATAGGCCATGCCATATCATATGATAAGGTCAATTGGACAAAGAGCCCTTCAAATCCAGTTGTTGATCTAGGTTCCTCTGGTTCATGGGATAGTAATTCTGTTGGAGCATGTACAGTATTAGATAACGGGACAAAATATCATATGTGGTACTCAGGGATGAATGATACATATGCAAGAGTTGGCTATGCCGCAGGTCATGCAAAATTACCAGATATAGGTTCATGGATAAAGAATCCTGTAAACCCAGTGCTTACTCTCGGAAGTTCGGGCGTTTGGGATGACTATTATGTGGGTCACCCAACGATTCTATACAAGGATAATGTATATCATATGTGGTATTCTGGTGACGATGGAACATCAACTTTGAGAATAGGATATGCCAATTCCACAGATGGTGTTATGTGGATAAAGAATCCCACAAACCCGGTTCTTGATGTCGGTCCTGGCGGCTCCTGGGATGGTGCTAGGACATATTCCCCAACAGTTATTTTTGACGGAGCAATATATCATATGTGGTATACTGGGTATAATGACACGAACTTCAGGATTGGGTATGCGAATTCATCGGATGGAATCACGTGGATTAAACATCCACAAAATCCAGTCCTTGATTTAGGTAGCCCGGGTGAATGGGATGACTCCCGGGTTTACGCCCCCTGTGTTTTGTATGATGGGATTAAATTTCACATGTGGTATTCGGGGTTTGATGGCCTGAATTATAGGATGGGCTACGCTAATTCATCAGATGGCGTAACGTGGGTGAAAAATCCTGCAAATCCCATTCTCAGCCCTGGGCCATCAGGAACCTGGGATGATTCCCGTGTATTTGCTCCCTCGGTTATCTTTCGAGGAAAGGAATGTCATATGTGGTATACAGGAAATGATGGCTCAATATATAGAATAGGTTATGCCACGTCATATGATGGCTTTACATGGATAAAAAGCGTGTCAAATCCAGTTCTTGATTTAGGCCCCTCAAGTTCTTGGGACGAGTATAATGTGCATCAACCATCCGTTTTCTATGAAGGTATAACATATCACATGTGGTATTCAGGCGAAGACGGTCCCAATTCGCGTATTGGTCATGCTGTTCTAAGCTTAAACTGGACAAAGTATGACTTCTTTGCAGAGGTTCTCGATGCCTATGAAATCACTGGAATCACCGCAGGTATCCCCTACAACATCGTAATGAATGTCCCATCCACAGCAGATTTAGATATATTCATTTTCAATGCAACAGGAGGAAGAGATGATGCTCTTGCCTCCTCAACAAGTGTAGGGGCAGGAATGAATGAATACTTTACCTTCACAGCCGACACGTCTGGGGATTATTTACTTGTTGTTACGAACGAAGATGGAGGAAATGGCTCATATACAATTTCTTTTGATGATGAGCCGCCTACGATTACTGATGTTACTGCCCAACCAGATCCTCAGGAGGTATTTGGTGTGGTGCGTATTTCCGCGGCAATTAATGACGATTTTCAGGTAGGTGAAACTTGGGTGGAAATCCATGATCCTGTTGGAGGACTAGTCGGTAATTTCTCGATGTCATACGATTCTGGAAATAATAGATACTACAATAATCAAAATTACGACATCCTTGGAGATTACACATTCACGATATGGGCAAGCGATGTTGTGAATCAATGGAATTCTGCATCTGGAACCTTCACCATCCAGGACACGACACCACCCATTATATCCGATGTTACCGAGGCTCCAGATCCTCAGGAAGTTTTCGGGAATGTAAACATATCTGCGTCAATAACAGACAATTATCAAATGTTTGGAGCATGGATTGAAATCAATGATCCTGATGGAGATCTGATAGAAAATATCAGCATGTCAATTGACCCGATAAGTGGAAAATACTATTTTGACCAGACCTATGATATTCTCGGAACCCATTCATACACGATATGGGCCAATGACACAAACAGTAACTGGGGATCATATTCAGGTACTTTTGTTATACAGGATACCACCCCGCCCCTGATTTTGGGCATTACATCCAATCCTAATCCACAGGAGGTCTTTGGATCAGTATATATCTCAGCTAATGTCACTGACAACTTTCAATTAAATGAGGTGTGGGCGGAGATCCGTGATCCAGTTGATAATTTGGTTGGAAATTTCCCTATGAGTTACGATCCTGTTGAATCTCGATACTACTGGCTTCAATTTTATGATGTTATTGGGACCTATACATACACAATCCAGGCAAACGACACAAGTAACAATATAGCATCTGCTACAAGTGCGTTTTTGATACAGGACACGACACCACCTGAAATTTCAGATGTAACATTGGAGCCTGATTTACAGGTTGTATTTGAAGAACAAAAGCTCTCTGCAATTGTAACAGATAATTATCAATTATATGAGGTATGGATAACGATATTCGACCCTTATCAAGATGCCCTGGGCAATTTCTCTATGGTATATGATCCCATAGAAGGCAGATACTTCTTGAATCATACATTCAATATTTCAGGCGAACACACATACACGATCTGGGCCAGCGATACAAGCGGTAATTTTGCCTCCTATTCAGACACATTCGATATCGAGCCTGAAAAAGATCCGGATGAGTACAATTGGAAGCCGATAATTGCCTTGGCCTTCGTCCTGATTCTTCTGATTCTTGGAATATTAGTTGTTTATATCCACCCGATGAAATTCACAGGGATTTTAGAAAAGGACAGGGGGTATTCCCTATTTGCAGGTGTATTACCTTTCGTAATTGCCGAGGCCATTACCGGGATCATCTCTTTATTCACAGGATTCTTGGTGGTTCCCCCCATCATTGGATTGGGGATGATTGTTGATTTGATTATATTAATTGCAGGAATAATTAGTTGCTTAGTGATATACAAAAAAGGTGTATCTTTGGAATCTTACCAAGAAGTGGCACAACCTAGGCCTCCTGAAACTTCGAGAATCCCTTCCGAGCCATCTCAATCAGACAATGGGATCGTGGAACCAACAGAAAATCCAAAGACTCCCTTGCTACAACCTAATAAACCAACATTAACACCCACCAATCAATTACAACAGGAATAATAAAAAAAAGCAGAAAGGCCGATAATCTATAAAATCCCAGTAAACAACGGTTTTTTAAATAAAATACCCGATTTAAGGGCCCTAGATTGGGGCAAAATCTTTATATCCTATCACGATAATCCTTTCAATAATACTGAAATCTTAGGTGAGAGGTAACGGGCATGGATACAGAAAAGATTCTGTTTGCTCTTCAGGAACGAGACAGATGGAAAGAACGGGAGATAGAGGTAAAAAAGGAGATAAAACTTTCACCCATAGAAGAAAGGCGGGTCAAGCAAGAGGAACTTGAAAGAATAAAGGAACAGGTCGCCTATTATGACGCCTTGGCAAGGGACATGAAAAAGAGCATAAAACCATCAAAGGTTCCTCATCTTTTAAAATCACTGATTTATCTATAGTATTTATAATACAACCACCTACCACAACGAATTTTCATTATCAGGTAATCCTAACAATGTTTTTTCTTGGCATATCGTTTTTAAAAAAATTCCTTTTTAGATGCAAAACATCCTCTCTACTCATGTTCTTGGAATCAAAAACTTATTTAAATGCCAACAGCATTTCTCGAATTGCTTGTGATGCACAATGGATTTTCATCCTACTAAAGAACAGGAAATGATCAGAAACATGGTTTCTGAGTTCGCAGAAAAAGAGGTTAAACCCCTTGCTTCCGAGATCGATTCGACGGGAGAATTTCCCTGGAAGACCATAAAAAAAATGGCAAAATTGAATCTCCTTGGTCTTCCTATTCCAAAAGAATACGGAGGGGCAGGGGTAGATTCTGTTAGCTATTCTATTGCGGTTGAGGAGATTTCAAAAAGATGCGCTGCAACAGGCGTCATCATGTCAGTGCATACGTCAGTGGGTACCTATCCGATATACCTTTTTGGTACAAAGGAGCAGAAAAATAAATTCGTGGTTCCCCTAGCAAAAGGAGAGCGAATCGGTGCCTTTGCCCTCACTGAGCCAGGTGCAGGTTCGGACGCGCAAGGAGTGCAGACAACTGCAGTGCAAAAAGGCGATCACTACATTCTAAACGGCAGCAAGATATTCATAACAAACGGCGGTGTTGCAGGTTCAGTTATAGTCATGGCAATGACCGATAAGAGCAAGGGTCATAGGGGTATAAGCGCTTTTATAGTGGAGAAAGAAACTGAGGGTTTCAGTTTGGGCTCCAAAGAGAAAACCATGGGCGTCATAGGCTCAGATACAAGTGAATTGGTCTTCGAGAACTGTAGGGTTCCAAAAGAAAATCTACTGGGGGAGGAGGGTATGGGCTTCAAGATAGCAATGAAAGCACTTGATGGCGGGAGAATCGGCATAGCCGCCCAGGCTTTGGGAATCGCTGAGGGTGCATTGCAGGAGAGCATCAAATATGCAAAGGAAAGAGAGCAGTTCGGAAGACCCATTTCTAAGTTCCAGGCCGTTCAATGGATGATCGCCAACATGGCAACTGAAATAGAAGCAGCGAGAATGCTGACTTATCGTGCATCATATCTCAAGGACCAGGGTGCATCCTTTTCAAAAGAGGCGGCCATGGCGAAACTTTACGCCTCAGAAGTTGCAAGGCGCTCTACCATAAAAGCACTGCAAATTCATGGTGGTTACGGTTATACAAAGGATTATCCAGTGGAGAGATTCTTTAGAGATGCGAAGATCACAGAGATTTATGAAGGCACCTCCGAGATTCAAAGAATGATAATCGCTTCAAGCCTACTAAAATAAGCCATGTTACCATAAAACTTATACCATCTGATGTTTTCTACTATATGGTATCCATGAAAGAAGACGAAATAGAGGAGGATTTTCTCAAAGCGCTTCTCATCACAGTGGGATACATGGCCCTGTTTTCGTTGCTCATTTTTATTCCCCTCATCGGTTTCATCATGGCCTTCACAATCGGTGCTTACGTTGCTGGATACAGAGGAGGCCGTTATTCTGTGGATTGGAGAAAGGTAGGCCTTTTGGCTGCGATCATATGGTCAACCATCCTTGTCATCTTGTTGATCCTGGCAATGGTTTCCATGGTTCCCTTCAACTACGATATCAAAATCGGTGGATGGGAAATTGCCATAATTTGTATCCCCTACATATTGAACATCATCTTCTGTGTTTTGGGTGCCAGAGCCAGTTTCAAAAAAAGAGCAGTATACTTATAAATCATCCAAATATGGATTGAAAAAAGTAGATGGGTTTATTGAATCATGTTCTAAAGTGGACAGCCACAAATTTTGCATAATGATGTTGAATTTGCACAGAATCTGTGATAGAAGACGCCACATTCACATTGTACGCCCTGGGACTCCACCCTTATGGTTCCCTTGCACGAAACGCAGGTTGGGAATGCTTTGCTTGCTTCTTTTGGGCCTATTTGAGGCATGGGTGCCATTAGTGGACCCATTGGTGGCCCCATCGGAGGACCCATTGGGCCTGCAGGGAAAGCAGGTGCAGGGGGTGGTCCTGGCTCCACATATCTCGGTTTTGCGGCCTTTGCCACGGGTGGTGGTGGTGCGCGTAACTGAAGTTTTTTTGGAGCTCCCCTGGGAATAGCTACAGGCTGCATCTCGGCACGCCGAACTCCGAAAAAACGATCGATATAAGATGTCTCTGAGGCTATGAACTCTTCCTGATTGCTCAAAATTAGAATAAGGGCGATGATGCTTATGATAGGAGCGACAATGAAACCCATGGATAGTGCACCTGATATGATACCACACAGTGCTCCGAACATGGCAATCCAATAAAATCTCTGAAAAAAGGCAAAGATACCGCCTAACAATGCAAAGGAGCCATAAATTACGATAAAGAATGCCGTGGCCTGATTAAGGTTCCTCAAATCCGATAAATTGGAACCCCGTCGTTCGGTTATTGTCTCATCAGAGCCCCCCTCCTTTAGTATAAAATCAACCATCGCAGGCTTAGTTGAATCGATTGTCACTCGCTTTGTCACGCTTCCGTATCCAAAGAGTGAGGCCTCAATCTCATAATCCCCTTCCTTTACATTATTTATTGTGTAGAATCCCTCTTGATTTGTATTTGTGAAGAAAGCAGTGCCATGTATGTTGACGGTTACGTTCTCTAAATGGATACCGTCTTGATCCCTTACATAGCCAGATATATCGCCTTTTCCATCATCCACAAACTCTGTAAGTGCCGGTGGATCTATTTCGTACAGGGCTATTGAAACAGCGGAAATTAATCCCCAAACAAAAACGATTACCAGAAGTATGCCTGCAATCTGTAATTTGCCCAGGGAAAATAGACGCCTTTCGCCCCTCAATCGAGATTCGGATGCAGAAGATCGAAGGTCCTGCATTCCCCTTTCATCACCTATATAGCCTCTGTCCATTTCGGATCTCACCGTTGTGATGTAGTGTTAAAAGTCACGACTTCGCAAGTACTTATATTTTTCTCTGAAACAGCAGTTTTATTACAGCTTCTTTCATATTGTTTCCCACCACCCAATCCCCCACCTCCCTCCCTAAAAAAACATGATTAGGTGAAATTCACAAAATCATCAATAATATACTAAAACCGAAGGGTTCATTAACCTGTAAAGCCATTTGGGAAAAAACGGTAGGTTGGGAAAACATGCTCGAAGAGATATCTGAAATCATGGGGATGCAGGTGTACACCCCTGCTGGAATCTATCTCGGTAACGTGGATAACCTTGTTATGGATATGGATAATTGTACAATAAACGGTATTTTCTTAAGAGACACGAATCCTTTGCTTGTAGAAGGCTCAATCAGTATAAATATACCATTTCGATGGGTGCAGTCCATTGGAGATGTGGTAATATTAAAATATTTTCCAACGAGGCTTGATGTACCAAGCGAAGCCATCGTGGATTTCTAATCTTCTTTTTATTCGGATTCTTCTGGTGATTTTGTCTCAACCCTTTCTCCGAAGGCTACCCTTCTTGTAACCTTATTGATTCTCACATCCAGTTCTTCGCCAACCTTGGTTCCGGGGATGAACACGACGAAGCCATCTACCTTTGCTATTCCATCCCCTTCCCTACCAATACTTTCCACCTTGACCTTGTATGTATTACCCTCATTTACAGGTGGTGCTCTCGTGGGATTTTGACCATATCTATCATACTGCATTTTCATACACTCTTCCTGTAATCCTAAAATGAAACGAAGCGAAAAACTGATTACGAATTCATATCGATTTTTCTCTCATCATTCTCGAATTTCTGTCGGATATTTCTCATATTCTACGCTATTTTAGGATTTACTTTTCCCTTTAGGGTTTGGATTAATATAAAGTTTTTGGGGAGTTTTTTGAAGGTCCAGAAATGATAATTTCTCTAAAGTGACTTCTAATATTTTCTCCTCCATTGAGGTTTAGGAGCATGAAGTCTTTCTAATAGATCTTTAACCTTCAACTTGATCTCATCCCTTATCTCCTCGTATTTTTCTTTTGGTTGTCCAATAGGATCATCGATGCCCCAATCTTCTACCTTGTCCTTCCCCACTCCAATATTGGGGCATTCAATCCCACACCCCATGAGAATCACGCGATCCGCCCATTCTAGATCCTCTTCTGAAAACCCCTTGGGATATTGGGAGGATATATCAATTCCTTCCTCTGCCATAACCTGCTGGGCCTTGCTTGAGACGGCAATAGCAGGTTTGGTTCCCGCGCTCTTCACCTCGATATTCTCACCACCCCGATGCCTTGTAAAACCCTCGGCCATCTGGCTTCTGCAAGAATTACCCACACAGACAAACAGTATCTTTTTCATAAATCCCCCTCCCTAAATTAAAATTAAAGGTCAATCCGAATACTGAGGATTCTCCATTCTGGCCTCAATAACTTCCGGCAACTCAAGCATTCTCGGAATCAGCCTGGATAATTCTGAGGGTCTTCCATGGGCAAAGAATCTTATCTTGTATTTCCCTTCATCCTTGGCCACATTGAATCTGAAGTAATTGATGGATAATTCCTTTAGAACATGTCTTGTCCTGATTATTGCCGATTGAGTTGGTTTGGTAATAATGACGTATTCTAAATCAGTTACACCGAACAGGGAAATCGCTTCCTCTCCTTTTGGCAGTATGAGTAGAATGAACAACACCAAGAGTGAAATCAAGAGTGCAAAAAGAAACTGTTCCAAGCCAGCGAGCATACCAACACCTGCAACAACCCATATTGTGGCTGCCGAGGTCAGCCCCCTGACAGAGCCTCTGGACCGGATAATTGTTCCTGCTCCCAGAAAACCGATACCAGTTATTATGGGCCCTATTATGCGCCCTGCCTCCTCATTGTACAGATCAGCGGCAGTAAGTCCGAAAATTACAAAAAGACATGAACCTGTGGAGACGAGAATATTGGTTCTAAGCCCTGCAGGTTTATCCTTGAGTTCCCTTTCAAAGCCTATTATGCCTCCGCATAGCATTGCCACAAATATTTTAACGATATTCATGAGCAGCTCTTCGGGAATCCCGGTATTATTCATCTTGCAAAAGATAGTCCTTTTTGTTAATATCCTTTTTGGTCTCGCTTTTTTGGAAAATAATATTCAGATAAGGTCCAGATCGATCCCACAGATACCGCTTAATTCCTCATGCAGCCTGAGAATTTTCTTGGCAGCTTCATGATAGCCCTTCTCCTCAAACCTTTCCACAACCTCCTTAACCGATCTTTTTTCGTTTTCAACTATCAGGTTATCGGAATGTGCCACGATCTTCTCTTCTAAAGTGGCTGGAATATAGTCTTTTTCCGGAAAGCCCAGACTTTTTGCCTCATCCAAGGTTATGCCAGCCCCTATATGCCTCTCGATTATTAGAATCACGCTCTCCGGTAAACCAAGCTCTCTTACCATATTGGCTCCTTCTAAGGCATGCCATATACCATGGGTTTTTGCCCTGCCAATGTCGTGGAGAAGCGCCGCAACATTCACCAAATCTTTATCTGCATCTGATAACTCGGCCATTCTCACTGCCAGCTCTTTTACGGCCTGGCAATGTGAGATAACATTTTCACTGCATCCGGATTTTCTGAGAATTTCCATGCATTCTTGGCTTGAAGGCAGATCTTCAGTCATTGCGCTCCACAACCTTTTTGCCGTCTTTGCACGGTATTATCTTCATCTTGCCATGAAAATCCTTCCTCAACCCATCCCCCTCCATGTATCTGTCCAGAAAAACCGCCAATGCAGCAACCTCTGAGTGAGGTTGGTTTCCAACGGCAACGTTGAAATCCGCGGCTTTGAATAGTTCAGCTGGTACCTTCTCAGCTCCTACGATGATGAGCAGATCTTCATTTTTTGGAATTTTCGATAGAACATCATCTATATGTTCCCCGTACATAGTGAGATGAACCTTTGCCCCCTGCCATTCCTTGATTATTTTTCTCCACTTGATTCCGCTTTTCACATTGAAGTCACCGCCGAACCTTGATACAACATCCATTATGGTATTCACTGTGGTCTCATCCCTTGTAGAGATTAACATTTCGCCTGCACCTAAGGCCCTGGCCACCAGGCCAACATGGGTTGTGATCCTCTTATCTCTATCTTTCCTATGACCCAATCTCAGTACAGTTATCATCAAATCACGGTTTTTGTCGAGTAATAGGTAGGGTGATTTAAAACTTGTGCGTAGAAAACTACAAATTGCCTAGGGCCATATACCACTTTGCAGAAGGCCGGAAGCTCATGAGCCAACCAAAGGAAAAGGTCACTTATGAAGCAGCAATTTCCAAGGCCTGGGAGGACCTCGCCTCAAGAGATCTCCAGGACGTAGCAAAAATGGCCAATGTCCCCTGGGATTCCGAAAAGGGCGAGTTTAGATTGATATTTTTAGGGATTGAATATCGGATATCCTTATCAAATAGGACTGTGCAAGAGCAGAACGGTCAGGACGTTTACCCGTTTTTGGCTGTTTTACTCCTTCATTATCTTGTTAATGTCAAAGACATAGGGCCCCAGGGCAAATTAATATCTTTTAGAGAGCTTGAGGGAGGGGATGTGTATTACAGTGCGTTTTGTGCAAGGGCCATAAATCCAATAACCGAATCATTTGGCGCAGAACCTGATGCATTGAAGGAAGTGGGGGAAAGAATCGGGGCAGAACAGGGAGATTTAGGGGATATTTCGATAATTATCGATGTTTTCCCTAAGATCCCCGTCACGATCATATTGTGGAAAGGAGATGACGAGGTTCCCGCTTCCTCCAACATGCTTTTTGACTCCTCTATAAGAGAACACCTGCCAACCGAAGATGTGGCTGTAATCGGCGGCTTTGTGGCCTCAATGCTCGTTAAAAGCATGAAAAATTTAGAATAAAAGTATAGAAGTAATTGTGGATTAAACCTTAATATCGGTCCCAGTCCTCGGCTCTTTCTTCTCGTCTTTCTGGGCGTCTCCTTCTATCTTCCGGGTAGATAGGCCGAAGTGACCGTTCCAGCTCTGCTGCCTCCTTTTCCAACATCTCTGCCTCTTCCTTGTAGATCAGGCTCAGTTCCCTTGCTTTTGCGGCCTTCTTCCTGTACATTGCGGCCTTTTCCCTTTGATGCGCGGATTTACTGCGCTTTGTGGCTGACTTCTGCCTCAGTTTGGCTATCTTGTGCTCTGTAACTGCAGCGTCCCTGATATGTTTTGCTTCAGATATCTCGGGCGTGGAGAATTTGTCCCTTTTCCTAAGAGGTCCCACCATTTGAACACTAACCATATGAACCCCCTTCTTTCGCCTCCGTTGTACAGTTATATTTTATCATATATTTAATGGTGAGGTTTATAATCCGTTGAGTGAGGTGTTTCAGATGCCGCGGGCGTGATTTGAACACGCGACTTTCAGATCTTCAGTCTGACACTCTCCCAGCTGAGTTACCGCGGCATAAAGCGGTTTTTCAACGGAGCGGTAACGAATCCCAACAGCTCCTCCCGAACACTATGTGTTTGGGAGCTAGTGGACCGAAGGTCCACGGAGCCAGCTGAGTTACCGCGGCATAAGAGGTTTTGAACGGAGCGGTAACGGATTCGATTGGCTCCTTGGGAATTTGGAAAGTGTATCGGCATTGTATTATTAAAATATAGCGACGAGCCTTGTGATTCTATGGACTAATTTGAGGAGCAAAAACCTACTCATCCACCCCATCTTTCGACCTTGTCCTCGAATCTCTGGAGGATATACTCCTTGACATTATGCTCGAAAACTTCAGAGTATTCCTTTCCATCGCTCTCGAAATTGACGGCGATGATTATGTGATAGGGTTCGTATTGATCTCCAAAGAAATTGATGTTATCGAATTTGTGGACCGAATGCGCACCAAGGTCTGCGAGGTAGTAATCACCTTCTGCAACAACGCCTCCACTTGTATTGAAGATGGTGATGTTCATTGAGAAATCCTGGATATCCAATGTACCGTCGTTTTGGATCTTTGAATCGAGATTGATGGACAGGGCAGAACCTTCCCTGTATTGGGTTATTACCTTCAAATCCAGACGAGGTATAATGAAATGAAATGAGAGCACTAAGATAAGGCACGCAATCACGGCAATTACCAGTATTATCATGGCGATTCGCCTAACATCCTTGCGCTCCTTCGGGGTTTTCTCGGCAATCTCAGGCACATACACCCTTTCCACCATGGGAGATTCAGGAGGCAAGGGACCGATTGCACACAAACATCTTGGGCACTGGGATACAGGTTGATATAGTATCAAACCGCATTCTGGGCATCTGGGATTCTCATCGTCCATCATATTTGAACCTACCACGAACTTCCAGGATATTCATTCAACTAAAGATGGAAAGGAACATCGAAAGAACTGGAGCTGGAACCATTACATGGGAGGAGCCCTTATCAAGATCCACTGAACCGCCGTTTATCAGAATCGAAGGGGACTGCGGCAGACCGTCTTTTGTTTTGAAGTCTATTATGGCGAAACCCGCTTTTGAGCCCTCTGCCTCATGATCCACCACAAACTGGATTTCCCCACCTTTTGAGTTTTCCATCCCTATTATGGGATAGTTACCAAAGAGGTTGTCAACCGTAACATCGAAGCTCTTGAGGTCTTTTCCCACGATCTCAAGAGATTTTGTTCTATGGTCCTCCATTACAGGCAGCTCCATGACATGCAGCCACAGGTAATCAACACCAGCCGATTCAAAGCGGTATTTATCACCAGTGAATTTTCCGGAAAGGGTCACTGGTACATTAACAACCTGAACTTCGACGACGCCAATCTGGCCGATTGCCTTCCCATCCGCAAATACAAAGGCATCAAGGGTGCCTCCTGAAGAAGATAAACTCAGTGAAGGTAGAGTTTGAAGAAGGGAGCCGTCCATATCATAATCGGTTACTGGGAAAACGTTCACCACAAATTCATTTGGCAGCTCATGTGCTATGGCGTAGATGTCGTGGAACTTTCCGTTTCTGGTCCTTGTATTTTTGACGAACATGTATTCAATATCACGGTTCGCTTTATAGTCTATGCTTACGTTGCCGCTCAAATTGAAATTTGTCTCGAGGTCTCTTGGAAGTGATGACAGGAACATTTCTGTAATGGTGATTTCTGGGGCTGTCTGTCTCATTCTTGCGAAAAGGGAGCCTATGCTTTTGTCGGAATTCATATATATACTGCCCACTGCGCTTTGGGGAATCGTGTTCAGTGAGACATTAAGATCGACTCTCAGGTCCAAATCCATACCTTGATTGATATCATTTAAGTAAAGCAGCACATCCCTATCCTGCAAACCCCTAACATCGATGCAGAGCCAATCATGTTTAGGCATGTATTCAACAATATCCAGATAAAGAAAGATATCATCGCCCTGAATCTGGGTGATGATACTGGTTTCTGTTGGGAGACCACTGAAGTATATTTTGGCGGCCATGGCTGTTTCACTAGAGGTCACCTTTTGTTGTGCAGATATGCCGTGAACCCAATCCACATCATTCAAAGTGTATGTGTCACCTCTTACAATTCTCCCTATTACGGTGGTATGGGTATCGGTTCTGTAGGAAAATGTCAGATTTGTGATGATGTTCCCTATATTATTCAGAGCGTTTTGAGTGGTCTCATCCACTATCTGCAAGATCTCATTACCCATTGTGGCGATCCCAAAGATTACACTGACAACTCCCAATATTCCTGTGCTCTCCAGTTTAGGAAGGGGTATGTTCGTATAATCCGTGGGAAGGAAGTCCGCGAGATTCGCAGATATCATTTTGGGTAAGGGATCTATTATCATATCTGCGCTTAACAGCTCGGTTCTGTTGTCCAATAAGGTCAAGTTCATGGGATTTTCTTGGGTAAAATTCAGATCTATCTTTCCGTTCTCTCCCGAAATATAGTCGAGGCTGGATATATCCTTGATCCTGCCCGATAAAAGGCTGAAGTTGGAGAGTTGCCTGATAAGAAGATAATTACCATCCATACGGTATATCGGCCCCGTTGTGAATACGAACTCAATATCTCCTATCTTCTTCTGGGTTGGACCCGAGTCGATGTGGGTCCTGACGTCATCGAATTCCATATTGATCTGATCTGCCACATCAGTGATCCTGAAATCCATATAGGCTCCTAGGTAATCGCTTAAGAACCTCACCTCATCTACAATGGTACCGTCGCCGTTGTAACTAAATTGGCCAGGTATTTCAGAAACTTTGATGTTGCCAGGAACATTGGATAAAATCAGCTCGGCATCAAGGGAGTTGATGTAATCTGTGTAGATCGCTCGAAACTCCTGGCCATTCATCATCCTGACTTCTGCAAAGGCGTTCTCGTCTTCAAAGCTCGAGTTGAAATAAGCGATGTTTTTCATCTTTCCCGAAAGGGATATCTGGGCTATGGGATAATCGGAAGATCTTGTGTTATGGTAGAAAGCGAAATAATTTTCGGTTGTGGTTATATAATCTCCGCTTGTGTATATGAATTCCACCTCATCTATGTCATCTTGGCCATAAGTATGGAACTCCGCTAGACCACCCTCCTCGGCGATGGATAGCAGTCTATAGGGTATTGAACTCAAGGTCTTCGCTATTCTCGTGAATCTGGATATTACTCGGTGGGCTATTGCGTTTATAAGCTGTCCAGCAAGTTCAATCCCTGGTGAGAGGGGTGGAAGGCCTTCGATTTCCTCTAAGTAAAAAACACCTTTTAAAAATAATCTACGAGGAATATTGGTTATATTCATATATAGGTGAATGTATTCCACCTTACCAGAATCAATATTGTCTCGGGTGATATTTTCATAACTTGTATCAAAATACTCATAATGATGTACTTTTACCCTTTTCATAATGCTGGAGGCCTCATAGTCGATTATGGTTATGTTCCTCCCGTCCTGTTGTTCAACATTCATGAGCGCATCCATTTCCTTAGGCAGGTCATCTATTTCCAACTCTGCGTATGTAAGATTCTTTTGGCTGTCAAAAAACCTGATACTAGCATCGCATATATGTGAGGCAGTCCATCTGATCTCATCGAAGGAAGAAAGCGTGTTGTCTGCATCCATCCACATCTCAGCTGATGTGGGTACAGTATCGTATGGAGAGGATTTGTTAAGGTCAACATCCACCCAACTCCGATTAAGAAATTCATATGTGTCATCTGGAAAAAATTCGAGCCGAGCTGTGGCTATATCGTAGCCTAGAGAGGGCATTACCTCGTTTCCTGAATCCCATCCCATAGAATACGGACCTACAAGATTCACGATATCGCCAAAATCAAAGCTAATACTTGGGGGGGGAGGTAACCACTGTATTGTATAGTTTAAATTATCCAACCTAACTTTATTCACATTCGCAGAAGTATTCATGTAGGTAACCACATTTGTGAGGTTCATTCCAATGAAGATAAGGAAATTCTGATCGCTGTAGCTCATGGATTTAGCAACGAAGACCTCGAGATTCACGAAATCGGGTGCATCAAAAGGAGCATTATTTATTTTATGTATATTATAATGAAAGGTGACACTTATACCTATGGGTTCCCCTGAGGTCACTCTTTCTATAATATCGTTAAGAGTTATGCCCGAAAATCTTGGGTCAAAAAAAACCTCAATGTCGTCTGTGGTGTCGTTATCAACATCTACCCCCCACCAATTGGTAATGTTCGGCTCAGGATAAATAGCAGTCCTTCTGAGGTTCGCTGTCCTCCACTTCTCGATAATACTTGTGTTTGTGAGATATCTAGTATAAATATAGTAATTCAAAGGTGTGCCGCTTCCAAGGGGGGGAGGTAATATCCAATCTACCACTTGATTATTGTGAAAGGAATCCCATTCCTTCATGATTTCGTAAATAGGCAACATCTCAGGCACTGGAATATCTGGGGATACCACTTCCCTTCTGGATTGGAGGTCAAGCTTCTCCTCTCCAGTGATTATGGTCATGTTATCGAATCTTCCGTGGGTTTCGTTGAGAATCTCGGGAGAGTTGATTCTAGCATTTTTCTCGTCCTGTATCCCTTCTAATGCCGAGTATACACCATAATCAGGGGAAGGTTTGTCACTACTGAGTGTATCGCTTTGTACGTCTGGGAAAATCGCTATTAAGAGGGCAATCATGAATAAAATTGCGGTGACCTTTTTTTTGTTTGTTTTTCTCAACGTCCTCACCGATGTTAATTTAACATACCATCATATCTATTTATTAACTTTTCGCACCCATATTATAGGATATTCCTATATTATGCAGTTGTTGTGTTTCAAATCCTCTGTTTCTAAAATAATCTATGTTTTTTCTTATAATAACACTTTGCTGGTATCTACCATGCCTACACCAACTTACCAGGGGTATTTTTCTGCGTTCTGCAGGGTCATAAGAGGTAGATTAGAATAAAGATCGTCAGTTTTTTAGTTGGTTTACCTTTTGCACCATATCATGAATAGTCAGGATTATATGGGTTTGGTTTACTTCCTACACCATAGAGCAAAAAGCCAACAATATTATTAGAGCTACACTAATAGAATTTATATGAAATTTGAGCTATCAGCACGGTTTCCAAGAAATTGTAATGAAACTTCCTTCAGTCCTTTCAAAACACATCAATGTTTACGTTCTATACCATACTAAATCTTTTTCAGGGTTTCCCTGATTCTTTCCAGGTCTAAACCCCTTTTCTCGAATCTCTTTTGCTTGTCCTCAAGCTCCTTTTCCCTCTTTTTCAGTTCCTTTTCATTTTCTTTCAATTCTTTCTTCATTTTCTCTATCGATTTTTCCATCTTCTTTAGGTTCTTTTCTTTGTTTATCAGATCCTTCTCCCTTTGTTTTTGACTATCTTCCACTTTTTCTAATTCTCTCCTCTTTTCCTCCAGATCCTCTGATTCTGCAGATAGGGCTTTCTCCCGATCTATGATTTGGATTGCCTTTGCTTTAATAGAATTCTCGTCCTCTGCAAGTAGCTCTTCTCTTTCACTCAGTTCATCCTCTCTTTTTTTGATATCCTCTGCAAATTTCTTTTTGCTATCATCCAAATCTTTAAATTTCTTAATTAGGGTTTTATCCCTAGATTGCAGGTCTTTTTCCTTGGATTCTAAAGCCTTTTCGCCATCTTCTATCTCTTCCTTTTTACGTTTAAGGCTCTTTTCATGATCCTTTAAATCATTTACCTTTTGTTTCAAGTTGTCTTCCAGTTGTCTTAAATCCTTCCAGCCTTTTTCCAACTTTTCCGACTCCCCTTCAATTTCCTTCTTCTTGTTGGCAAGTTCAGTTTCTTTGGTTTTTAGGGCTTTATCTTCCTCGGCAAGCAGATTCTCTCTTTCTTTTCGCTCTTCCTCCATTCTCTTTATTTCATCGGTTTGTCTTTTCTTGCTCTTATCCAAGGTCTTGAATTCCTTTGAAAGAGCCCTTTCTTGAGATTTTATTTCCTTTTCTTTTAATTCTAAAGTCTTGGCAGAATCTTCTATTTCTTCTTTTTTAACTTTAAGGCTCTTTTCATGATCCTTTAAATCGTTTACCTTTTGTTTCAAGTTTTCTTCCAGTTGCCTCAGGTCTTTCCAGCTTTTTTCCAGTCTTTCCGATTCTAGATTAATTTCCTTCTTTTTATTGGCAAGCTCGGTTTCTTTGGTTTTAAGGGCTTTATCTTCCTCGTCAAGCAGATTCTCTCTTTCTTTTAGCTCTTCCTCCATTCTCATAATATCATCGTTTTGTCTTTTCTTGCTCTTATCCAGGGTCTTGAATTCCTTTGATAGAGTCTTTTACCGCAATTTAATTTCCTTTTCTTTCAATTCTAATGTCTTGGCGGAATCCTCTATCTCTTCGCTTCTTTCAGAAAGTTCCTTTTCAAGGTTATTCAATTCCTTTTCCTTTTTCTGAACCTCGTTTTCAAGGGTGAGATACTTCTCACTCTTCTTAGAAAGGTTTTTCTCTTTCCTATCCAATTTAACCTCAAATTCCTTTAGTTTCCTTTCAAATTTTTCCACTTCGCTTCTTCTTTCCTCTATTTCATCCTCAGTATCACCTATTTCAATATCCAAAGCCCCTTCTCGCTCTTCGATTGCCTTCTCCCTATTATCCATCTCTTTTTTTCGATTAACCAATTCGATCCCTAGTTCATTAAGCTCTTCTTCCTTCATTTCCAGTTCTTTTCTATGTTTCTGGATTTTATCAATCTCATCCTTGAATTCATCTCTTTGCTCTTCGATACCCAAAAAAGAAGATTCCAGTGAGGATTCCTTCTTCTTAATTTCCTTCTTTTTCTTTGCCAGGCCCGCCTCGATCTTCTTCAGTTTTTTGTCCTTTTCCTTCAGCTCCTTTTCGAGTTTTATCAGGCTCTTTTCCTTGGATTTGAGGTTTTTATCCAGCTCTTTTAGGGCGCTGCTTTCTTTGTTTAATTGCTCCTTTTCCCCCTCCAATTCCTGGAATTCGGACTCCATTTTCTGTCCCTTAATCTTCAATTCCTGCTCCATTCTGTTCAGATCCATCTTTGCAGAGCTCAGATCATCTTCACGGTTCTCGATTTCCCTTCTCATTCTCTTCAATTTGTCTTCTTCTTTTTTTCTCAGTTTCGCTTCCTTCTGCAATTCTTTCTTTTTTTGCTCCAATTCCTTTTTAAAATTGGTCAACCTTTCCTCGAAAACATTCAATGTGTCTTGTCTTTCAGTCAATTGCTCCTCTGTCTTTGTGGCATCTTCCCCTTTCGCAAGAAGCTTCTTTCCCTCCTCATCCAATTTCTTCTCCCTAGCCCTCAGTTCATCCTCATACTCAATCAGTTTCTTCTCTTCTCTGACATGTTCATCAAGTTTGGACTCGATTTCATCCTTTTGTTTTCCCATTCTCTCGGTTTCCTCATTGATCTTTTTCCAGACCCTATCGAGTTCCTCCCTTTCTTTAAGATGGGATTCCTTTTCTATTTCCAGCTCCCTTGATTTTTTGGAAAGCAAAGTCTCTTTCGTCTTGAGGTCCAATTCCCCCTGGGCTAATCTATTCTCCTTTTCTTCAAGCAAAGCCTTCTCTTCCTGAAGTTTCTCCCATTCCTTCTGGATTTTGATCTCCTCTATCTTCTTCTCGGCCAAGGCGATGGCATCTTTCTCAGTGAGACTGCCACTTTCTTTTGATGTGAAGTGCTTGATTAAAGCCATACTTCCCTGTTTTATGGTATCCATCTCCTCTTCGAGTCTTTTCAGCGCCTTCTCGCTGTCCCTTCTCAATTCTATTTCTCTCTCGAGAGTTCTTTGTTTTTCATGGAGCTCGTCCTCCCTTTTTACAAGCTCCATACTTCGATTACGCTCCTGGTTTTCTTCCTTTATCATCGCTATTCTCCTCCGTTTCTCCTCCTCCTTGATAGAATCGATTTCGGCCTCTAAATCCAGGTTTTCGCCGTCTATCTGGGCATCTGGATACCGCTTTAATATATGATCAACCCTTATTGATGATGAGGCGAAAGAGTAGGAGCCCACATCGATTCGGTTCTCTTCCTTCAGGGAATCGGCTATGATCTTTTTTACGGCTTCTTCTCCTCTTAGCTCTTCCTCACCGAAATAAAGCCCGATCTTGGCCAACCCGCCCTTAAAAACCAAGAATCCTTGCACGGGATTATCATCCTCCACTTTAGTGGTGCGAATGTAGCCCTCGAATTGCTCTTCCGACAGTCCCAAAAGAAGCTCTTTTAGGGCATTATCCCCCCCTGTTACGCTGTCAACAACCTTCCCACTGGGTAAGCCCAAGATTCGACCTCCATGATTTGTGGTATTACTCGAATATATGACCTCTGTAAAACACTACACCCAATATATTTTTTCCCTTGAAATTATCAAATCTTTATGATGTGAATAATCAAGATGATTAGGTTTAAGTACCTTAAATTCGATTTTAGAGCGTGTTTGATGATGAAAAACTCAAAGGAAGCTGAGTGTTAAACAGTGAAGAGCCCTATGAGTGCTGAAAACACATTTTATTACTATTCATACTTGTAATACCCTAGATGCTGGCATTATAAGATATAATCAATGAATTTATTAAGAGGCCATCCCTCATCCCATTTCAGAATCATGTAACCATCAGGGGATTTGTAAACCTTTGCCAATCGGTTATTTATTCTCTTTGCTATTCCCTTGAGGTTTTTATTTTCCAATGTAAAAATTCTCCAGGAATCTCCACGAAAACTCTTTAGCCTGAAGGCATAAATGGCTAAAAGACCCGCCTTTTTGCAGGCCGCTTCAAATCTTTCGGATTGCTCTTTGAGTCGGGGACTGTTGCTCATTCGTATCCTTTTGTATACAGATGATTTCACTTCAATCAGTAATGAGATGTTGTCTCTCAATGCCACAAGATCAACTCCAAGGGATCCAGCGGACCTGATAACTACAAACGGTTTCTCTCGAGTTTTAAAATAGGCTTCTTTTTCCTCTTTGGAGCATGTTTTAGTCACGTTTTCCAGTGTTTCGATATCCCCTTGCAGAATCCTTTTCAGCTCCCGTTCATAGGACTTTGACTTTCTAACTCTCCGCATATTTTTACGTTGAGAATAATTTGAAGCTTTCGACATACTTCCCATATCAGTATAGTAATGTATAAGGATTCTGTAGAACGGCTTTATATTTCTGTTGAATCAATAAAATAAAAATATAAAATATGATAGTAAGCTTTTTATCCTTGGTTGGGCTTGAAGTGGGTGGTGAGGAAAATGCCATATTGCCCAAATTGTAACATCCAAGTACCTGGAAATACCTGTACTAATTGTGGAAGACCTCTGGTTGCACCACCGCCAACTCAGCAGGGAGCCCCTGGGCAAACTGCCCAACCCATGCCACCTCCGCCTTCTCCACCCCCCCAATATCAACAGCCTGTGCCATCCCAGGCCTCCCCTACCCAGACAGCCACCATGCCGCAACAAACAGCACCTCAACAACCCCAGGCCCAACCACAATATGCCCCATATACTCAACCAGGAGCTCAAGCACCACCCACCCCTCCAAAAAAATCCAAAAAAGGCGCAATAATAGCCATCGTTACGGTGGTTGTTATACTACTCATCGCATCCTTTGCTTACCTTTTATTTTTTAAACCAGAAGAAGATGATAAGGAAATTGTCAGACCAGGTGCAACCATTACTGCAAAGCAACTGGGAGAGGATTGGCATCCATTTAGTGGTACGTTCGGGGGACTCGATGACGGAGATACCATCATCATTCGTGATAAGATTAAGGAGATAGAGCATGTAGGGATCGGCAGCTCTATATACGGTGATGTTAACTGGACTCTAATAACATTTGATAGTACCGGGATGACACTTGAAGGTTTTTACAGTGGAGATTATCCTTCAACTGATCTATTTGGATTGATGATTTTCAGTGGGAACCTAACAAGTGATTATCAACCAGGTGATCAAGTTGATGTCGATCTAACCATTGTCGATTATACGATAGTGGAAGATCAGATAGCTGAGCTTCCTGAGTGGTACGTTGACATTATGGAAGCCTATCAGGGTAACATCGCCTTTGAAGATATCGAATTTCCTGATAGTAGTACAATATCACATACTGGTGAATAATTTTTTCTAAAGATAATTATAAAAAATTAAGTATCATAAATCGAAAAACCCTTTTCCTATTAAGTAGATTTCAGAGCTGCTTTTTCTCGAGGCTTTCGGTGAGTGGGCTTTGGTGAACCTGAATGAGGATTTGATCTTGTCGAGATAGTCATCATAGAGATCCCCTTGGAAAACCTTGACAAGGAAATTTCCCTCTTCTTTCAAGAGATTTACGGCAGTTTCTAGGGCCTTCTCTGCCAGACCGATTGACCTGGCATGATCCATGGAGTAGTTACCTGTGATATTTGGTGACATATCGGATATAACAACATCCGCTTTTGTTACAAGCAGGCGAAGTTTATCCATGGTTTCAGGCCTTGTCATATCACCTTTTAAGAGAGTAACACCTTCTAAGGGCTCTATTTTCTGGATATCTACTCCAACAACCATGCCCTTAGGGCCCACGATTTCTTTGGCCACCTGTAGCCAGCCCCCTGGGGCTGCACCTAGATCGATTACTGTGTCTCTTGGTGAGATGATGTTATATCTATCATTCATCTGTTTCAATTTATATGCCGATCTGGAACGATAACCCGCCTTTTTCGCCTGTTTATAGTATCCGTCGCGTTTGCGCTCTTTTACCCATCTTTTTGACATTTTTCGCCCCATTTAAGATACTTAACCCAAATTTACTTCTAGATCAAGTATAAGCCTCTTGGCCCATTTTAGTTTCTTCAACTTTGTATTAATATCACAATTGGGTTTTTCTCCCACACTCTCAAAATCAAAACCTATTAATTTAATACTCTTTGCGCCAAAATGGTGGGCCAGAAACACTCCCCGATCACCATCAGTAAATCCTCCGAAGTTATGTAGGTTGCCAAAAGGTTTGCACTGCACGGTTCCAAGGACTTTTCCCTCGAACTTCTGGGTCCATTTCCTAATATGCTCAATGTTATCCCCATGGGCATGGATGGCCACGACGGCTCCCATTCGATTGGCTGATATTTGATCCTGGATTTTTCCGTCTAAATCAGTTACTATGATATGAGGCACCATTTCTTTAGACAATAAATTTGAAGTTGTACCATCGGCTGCTATGATTGTATGTTTTGATAAATCTGTATGAAGCTCTTCATCAAGATTTTTTGCCCCGCCCACCATAACAACATCTTTTCCTTCGATTGCCACCGAAAGCTCATTCTGAGATACCAATTTCTTACCATCTAATAGTCGCGAAAGAATGGAGGCAGAGCGCTCGTCCTCCTCCCTCTCGAAACCGAATTCGGATAATATCTCACGATAATATCCTTCCCATACCTCAAAATCCATGTGAATCCTTCACTTATGCCAGTCCGGGGTTTTATGCCCTTTTATGCTGCCGAATGATTTATATCCCAAAACCGCGAAAAAGGAGCCCAGACCCCAGAATACGGCTATATCATCCACGACTCTGGTGTCGATATAACCCAACAGATATCTGGATAACTCCAAAGCGCCGTAAAGAAATGAGCCGAAGGCAAGGACCGAAAAAACTATTGGAAAGAAAACCCAGGGAAAATCGTTATCTCTTGTGTAAACCTGTAATGCCCGTCCTATTCCCAGCAGTATTATGGCGAAAACCCCAGCCCAAAGGAGGATGCCGCTGATTGCAAGGAATTGCTCTTGCCATATTGATAGCCCCTCTATAGCGTTATAACCAGCCAATATTCCAGCCACAACTATGATTCCTGCGAGAAGGACGAAAGGAATTGTGGATATGGCGGTTTTGGCATCCTGGGACATTGCCTTGATGGGTTCATCCAGGTTGTAGGCCTTGATTATGATGTAAATACCAAGCGTTAGAAATACCACTGCCCAGGATATGTTTGGAAGAGCCATCAATATAGTCAATAGAGAGAATGTCGAGAATACGATCAATGCCAAAGCCACAGGTAATACGAATCTACGTCTGACCTTCTCATCCTGAATGGATCTGGCTATCATGTAATAGATGCTCTCGATATTCCTGCTCTGTTTCACGACCACTCTCTTTATCCCATCGATTGGAACCCTTGATGCAAGAATGGGATAGATGAATTCATCTTCGGCACCATCGGAAACGAGTATAGCACTCTTTGGTTCAACCTTTTTCATGACTATATCTATCTCATTGGCAAGGGCCTGGTCCGATTTAATACCAACATCATGATCCCCGCATATCACCGCTATCTCGGCTTCAACACCGCTTTTAATGTAATCATCATAAATGGATATGCCTGAAAACAAGGAGTTGGTATCCGATTCTTCTGGATCCTTCAATCCAAGTGCCACAGCGGCCTTCAGACAATCCTCTCGACCTATCACTGGAGACTCAATATACGCTTTTTTACCGAGATCATTGTCCCTATCCACACACAGAATCAAGAGCTTCATGCGATAGATTAGTATACACACTCTACTATATTATTTTTCCTCTGAGCTTGCCGCCAGAGATTTTCACAAACTTGGTTTTGATAAACAGGTCAGGCAGCATTCTAATAAAAAATTCCGTCCTCAGATTTCTCTCCCGAGATATACTCTTTACACTCTTTTATTCCTTCAAGTGCGTCGATGTTGTTCGGATCTAGCTTCAGCATTTCTTCGTAACATTCGATTGCTTCCTCATATCTAGTGAAGTTCTCCAGTGCAATTGCCTTTAGGAACCATGCGTTAATAAAATCCGGATATATCTCGATGCCTTTGTTTGCGTAATCCAAGGCTTCATCCCATCTTCCCAACTCCGCCAGAGCCAGGCCTTTTCCTATCCAAGCCTTCTCGTGGTTTGGTAACATTCCCAATACCCTGTCATATGACTCGATGGCTTCCTCATAAAGGCCTAACCTCGACTGCGAGATGGCCTTTCCATACCACAACTCCACATCATTGTCATCGATTTTCAGGGCCTTTTCAAAACACTTGATGGCATCGTCGAATATTTCGAGCTCTGCGTGGATCATAGCCTTTGCGCTCCAAGCCTCTTTGTTTTCAGGATCCAGCTTTATTGCCTCGTCGTACCAATTTATTGCCTCCTCGAAATCACCGCGGTTATACCGCTGCTCACCGAGATTTAAGCATTTTTCAACTGTTTTGGCCATGACTTAACCACGGTTAGTTTATTGCAGGAGGCATTAAAAAGTTTTTTGGGGTGAGTTTCTTAAAAACGAGTTTTTTCTTTCCTTAAAATTCATAAGGATCCTGAATTGTCCACATGATTTTCCTTCCCCTTCCCGATTATAATCCTAGTTACACTGGATTTTAGAATTATGTTCTCCTCATTGACCTCTATCTCCGGCCAGTCCAAAAAAATCAAAGAACTTTCCTCCATGTCCTTCCATTTCGTCCGCATTTTTTTATCTCCAATGTCAAAAAATACAGCACTATTATAAAAAAGTTCGATAAAAATCTCAAATTTTGAATAATTAGGCGGAAGAATAAGGTCATATCAGCCTTTCTTCGAAGGTCCCTGCATTTATTTACATATGTATATGATATTTTATGAAAAAAAATATATGATTATAATGTTTAACAATACCAAATAATTAATTGGGAGGGATAGGTGTGGAAGAATCAGAAGACATTAAATTCAAGAAATTGAAGAACTTTAATTTGGTAATGGGAATATTGCACCTGATCCAGGGGGCTTTAATGCTCATTTTGAGCAACGATTTCACTCTCCCTGTAACAAGAAGTTATCTTGAGTTCGACCCGGCAACAGAAACATTGAATCCAGCCACTGTAACGCTTTTTGATTTAAGAATAGGGCCCCTTGTGGCTGCATTTTTGTTCATGTCTGCAATAGCACATCTACTGATTGCCACGGTTTTATATAATAAATATGTGAGAGACTTGAAAAAGGGAATGAACAGGTTCCGATGGTATGAGTATTCGTTAAGTGCATCTCTCATGATAGTGATCATTGCCATGCTTACCGGTATATACGACATCGGCACACTCCTTTTGGTATTCTTCCTTAACATGATGATGATTTTATTCGGTCTAAGAATGGAAGTTCACAACCAGTATACAGAAAAAACGGACTGGAAACCGTTCATTTACGGTTGTATTGCAGGGATAATACCGTGGGTCGTTATTTTCATATGGCTCTTCGGTGCAGGAGGGGAAGAGGGGGGACCCCCTGATTTCGTGTACTACATTTTCATAACCATTGCGATACTGTTTAACAGCTTTGCAATTAACATGGTCCTTCAATATAAGAAGTTCAGGAAATGGAGGGACTACCTCTATGGAGAAAGAATGTATGTGATCCTCAGTTTGGTAGCAAAATCGGCCCTGGCTTGGCAGGTTTTCGCAGGAACACTGAGGCCTGCATAGCATAAAATAGAATGCTCCGAATCTGATTTCTCATGGCTCATTAGATTTATATATTATTTCTCAAATATACCAGAATTGATAGGTAAAAGCAATTTCTTTCCATCATTTATGAAAAGCATTACGAGGGGGAGATGTGGAAACTGATAATAATAACAAAAAAAGAGCCATATGTGGCATATGCTCGGCAGGCTGCTGGGTAGAGGTAACATACGATAATGAAGGAAGGATGGCCAAGGTAGAGCCCGACTCATCCTCTTCATTGGGAATCCAGTGCAGGGTCGGCGAGCGTTCACCCGAGATAGTGTACTCAAAGGACCGCCTTTTATATCCAATGAGACGAAAAGGCCCCAAAGGTACGTACGAATTTGAGCGCATTTCCTGGGATGAAGCATACGATATTATCGTTAATAAATTGAAAGAAGTCAAAGACAAATTTGGAGCCGAAGCAACAGCGATCTATACTGGCAGCGGAAGTTTCGAACTCTCCATGTGCGATATATTTCAACCAAAGGGAGTGGCTGTATCCTCAGCATCAAGTGTTCTTTTTCCGTTTGGCTCCCCAAATACACTCGGCGTTGGTGCACTATGTTATGTTTCATTTGCCATGATCGCCCCGCATGTCACAATGGGAAGCATGTACATCAACATGTTCACTGATATCGAGCATGCGAAGTTGATCGTGATCTGGGGCAAGAATCCAGCTGCACATTGTCCCCCCTATGATTTTGAGAGGATTCATAAGGCGCACAAGCGGGGAGCCGAAATCGTGGTTATAGATCCACGGAAAACAGCAATGGCAAAGTATCCCAATGCCCAGTGGATTCCAATTAGACCAGGAACGGACGGTGCCCTTGCACTTGGTATGTGCAATGTGCTGATCAACGAAGAAATGTATGATGACGAATTTGCTATGAACTGGACAATTGGCTTTCCCGAATTCTCCCAGTATATTGCTCATTTCACCCCTGAGGTTGTAGAACATATCACAGGAGTTCCTGCAGAGACCGTCATATCACTTGCAAGAAGAATCGCCGAAACCGACGGTGTAGCCCCTATGATGTACAGCGGATTGGAATACAGTGATGGGGCAGTTCAGGCCATTAGGGCAGTCATCACATTCTGGGCACTGGCAGGACAACTTGATGTTCCTGGGGGATGGTGCTTCAAGATGCCCCAGAACATGTTCCCCCTAAATCGTGAAGGGCATATTGAAAATCCAGATATAAGAAAAGCCGCTGGATACAATAATTTCCCGATTTATACCAAATATAGAGGGGAATTCCATGCAAATATTCTCCCAAAAGCGGTTTTAGAGGAAAAACCATATCCTATAAAAATGTTGATCAGCCTTGGTGCCTCGATTATCACATCATGGCCGCAGTCTGAGGTCTGGAGAAAGACCCTGGCAGGACTGGATTTTCTTGTTTGCATTGACCGTCAGATGACAGCGGATATGGCTTACGCAGATATCGTACTGCCTGCTTGCACATATTACGAGATTGAATCCTATATGATCTATGACTCTGTATTCAGAATTCGCGAGCGAGTCATTGAACCAGTTGGAGAGGCGAGAAACGATTTCTTTATTCAGGCAGAACTTGCCAAGCTTTTGGGATACGGTCACCTTTATCCGCAGACAGAGGAAGAATTGCTGAATAGGGTTCTTGAAGGCTCTGGATTTACCCTAAAGGATGTTCAAGATGCAGGTGGGATGGTTCAGATTCCCACCGAGATCTTGCAGTTTAAAAAATGGGAGAAAGGTACGCTTCGCAAGGACGGCAAGTTGGGCTTTGATACACCTTCTGGAAAGTTCGAGATCGCATCCTCCATACTCGAGGAGTATGGTTATGATCCACTGCCTGTTTATATGGAACCTGGTGAAGGTCCGCTTTCCCAACCGGATGCTGCAAAGAGGTTCCCTTTGGTATTCAATTCAGGTGCAAGGTCCAATGTTGATCTTCATACCTTGCATCATTCGATTCCTTCGTTATCCAAAGATAAACCCCTGCCTACTGTTATGATGAACTCTCAGGATGCAAAAGAACGAGGTATTGCCAATGGAGATTTTATCAATATCATCACAAAACGTGGGAAAGTTGGAATGTATGCCTATGTTACCGATGATATTGTGAAGGGTGCAATTGAGGCCAGTGCAATGGGTGGTGGAGCCTTAGGATCTAAGGAATGGCGTGAAGCATGCATAAATGACCTAACTGATGTAACTAGATATGATCCCATCTCGGGATTTCCAGTGTACAAGGCTCTTTTATGCGATGTTGTCAAGGTAGGAGAACGTGCAAAAGGGGAGATTATTGGAAAAGGAGAATATTCCGCGGATTTGGAGGTAGAAATAACACCTGAAACAAAAAGAATTTACCTTGACAACAATGCAACAACTCCACTCAGCATTGAAGTCAAAGAGGCTGTGATTGAATTCTTAGATCGGTTTGGCAACCCGTCAAGCCTGTATTCTTATGGAAAGGAGGCTCACATTGCACTGGATGATGCCCGTAGAAAGATCGCGTATCTAATAAATTGCACACCAAGACGCCTTGTATTCACAGGATCCGGTTCTGAGGCCAATAATCTTGCCATTAAAGGTATGGCTTTTTCATGTAAATCTAAGGGAAAGACCCACATTATAACTTCTGCAATTGAACATCCCTCTGTTCTGAATACATGTAAGTGGCTTGAGACCAAGGGTTTTACATCGACCCATCTTCCGGTAGATAAGCACGGTCTTGTATCTTTAGAAAGTTTACAAAAAGAAATCAATAATAAAACATGCCTTGTAAGCATAATGATGGCAAACAATGAGACAGGTGTAATCCAGCCTATAAAAGAACTTGTCGAAATTGCCCATGAGAATAATGTGCCCTTTCACACAGATGCTGTTCAAGCAGTGGGTAAAATACCAGTGGATGTTGAGGAACTTGGTGTTGATATGTTAACATTATCGGCTCATAAACTTCAAGGGCCCAAGGGAGTCGGAGCGTTATACCTGAAAAAAGGCATTGAATTGGAGCCCCTGATAACAGGAGGCCATCAGGAACGGGGACTTCGGGCGGGGACAGAGAATGTCTTGGGCATTTTGGGATTTGGACGGGCAGCCGAACTTGGTATGGATGGGCTTTCCGATATGGAAAGGGTAAAAACTATGCGAGACAGGCTCGAAAGCGGAATTACGAAGATCATGCCTAAGGTAAAGATAAACGGCCATGCAGAATTCAGACTACCCAACACCCTTAACGTGACCTTCCCCAAGATGAGAGGAGAATCCATAGTCATTGCATTGGATGAATACGGTATTGCAGTTTCCTCAGGCTCGGCCTGCAGAGCCGGTGAGCCAGAACCATCACATACACTTTTGGCCATGGGACTTTCCGAGGAGGACGCGCATTGTGCTGTTCGATTCTCTTTGGGGCATATCAATACCATGGAGGAAATAGAAAAAACCCTGGATGCTTTAAAACACATTATTATTGAACAGGAAGCTGTCGTACGTTTTGTCTCCTGTAGATAATTATTTATATGTACGATTTAATAGTGAAATAAAAATTTGGCAGATAGGATGAGGGCTCAATATACGGTTTTAGATGAAGAGGGCGTCGCGGTAATAAAAAAAAGAGATTTTGCCCAGGACATTCAGCAGGGGCTTTCAAAGGAATCCAAGACCATTCCCTGTAAGTACTTCTATGATGAGGAGGGTGTAGATCTCTTTTGTAAAATAACTGAAACTGAAGAATACTATCTCACAAATTGCGAGTATGAAATTCTGCAAAATCACAAAAAGGACATTTTACGAACCCTGGGGAAGAAAAACTTCAATTTGGTGGAGCTAGTGGCCGGTGACGGTAGCAAAACAAGAGTGTTAATCAATCATTTTTTAGAATCTAATGTGGATGTAACATACATTCCAATCGATATAAGTGAAGATGCAGTAAAAAGCCTGATTAAGGAGTTCAATGATAGGGAAATCGATGTTAAGATCGACGGTCTGGTTGCTGAATACTTCACCTGCATCACCTGGATTGCGAAGCATGCCAAAGAAACCAACTTGGTCTTGTTCTTGGGTTCAAATATCGGGAACTTCAACGAATCCGAAGCCGAATTATTCCTGCACAGACTTCGGAATGCCCTAAATGACGGTGATTGTCTTTTAATAGGCTTTGACTTGAAAAAGGAAGTCAATGTCTTAAATAAGGCATATAATGACTCAAAGGATGTTACTGCCCAATTTAATCTGAACCTGCTTCGGCGAATCAACCGCGAACTTGGTGGGGATTTTAAACCTGGTAACTTCAAGTATTACGGAAGTTTCAATGAACGATCAGGTGCAGTGGAGAGCTACTTGGTAAGCAAAAAAGATCAGACTGTAAACATAAAATCACTGAACAAATCCTTTAAATTTAAAAAAGGGGAATCTATTCATACCGAGAATTCATTCAAATTCACAGAAGCAGATATATTTCATTTGGCCAACAGAGCTGGATTTGAAATTCTGAGCAATTATACGGATTCCAAGGGTTATTTTGTGGACTCACTATGGCAAGTGGTTAAGAAGAGGTGAGAAGACATTGTATCCATGGACAAGATTAATGATAATTTTTTATTATTAAGTGATGGAGGATTTTTTTTATGCTCAATGAGAAGCCAACTATTCATCCCACGAAAAATGGACCGTATGCAGTAAGACATCTGGAAAATCTAAGAAATCACAAGGACGAGCCCCACGATTCTAGGAAGATGATGTTGCTATGTCGCTGTGGTGGCTCAAAAACTAAACCCTTTTGCGATGGAACCCATTCCATGATCGGATTCACAGATGAAAAGGAGGATGACCGGATTCCTGATAAAATGGATAACTATGAGGGAGAGAAATTAACAATCCATGACAACAGGGGAGTATGCTCCCACAGAGGTTACTGCACTGATAATGCACCAAAGGTATTCCCCATGAAAATTGAGCCCTGGGTAGATCCCGATGCGCAGGATGCTGATGAAACGACAGCGGTTATAGAAACATGTCCTTCTGGGGCTTTAAGTTATACAAAAGATGGTGTGCTGCACAAGGACTATAACCGCGAGCCAAAAATTACAGTGACAAAGGACGGACCCTATGATGTTGTGGGCGGTCTTGAGTTTATCGATCCTGCTGGAAATAAGCCCGAATCCAAAGAACATTACAATTTATGCCAATGCGGTAAATCCAAAAACAAACCTTTTTGCAATGGTCAGCATTGGTATGTTGATTTCAAGGATCCTTTGGACTAGGGATTTGGAGACTTTACATTCCTAAAATTCATTCCATAATGGTGAAGTCCGATTTTAAAATAATCTAGCTTCTGAAACTTAAATTTATTAAATATCGAT
>CP070672.1:4154408-4160139 GCA_020351895.1 Thermoplasmata archaeon | reverse complement strand
CCAACATGGAACATGTAAATGAATGGGTTAAATCATTCACTTGTTGCTACCATATAAAAAAGATCGGAGGTGCCTTATGTTGACATCCACGAGCTTTGTTCCACAAATTTTAAGTATTAGTGTAAAAACCGTTCCAACCTTTTTTAATAACAACCTCAGCATAATGATTTTTAAGGTGATATACTATGGACAATTTAGCCAAGGAATTGGAGGATAAACAGGGAAAGAGGATAATCCTGACACTAGGAATTATTATCCTTGTTATTGTAGTAGGTACCATTTTGGCGGGTGCCATATCGTCTGCTTTCGCAGACAAACCCAAAGATAGACCAGTGCTATATATCGAGGATGTGTTCTTTGTTTTATCAGGTACAAATGCAGGTTCCGATGAGGTGACCATAAAAGTCACTACATTCATAACGAACAGGGGAACTGCAGATGCTAAAGAAATACAGATCGTTGCCTTCGTCATCGAAACTGACAGCAATCTAGCAATGGACAAGACCACATACTCTGTGGGTTCTTTAAAAAAGGACAAGACGCAGATCTCAGAGTTCTCCCTCACAATGCCAAATAACGAATCCTATGCAATAAAACTGATATTAATGGAAAACGGGAAGATCGCGGTAAGAGGAAGTGGTACAGTGAATTTAGAGGAGAATCTCGGTGGGAGAGGAACCCGCTTTAAGACCGATGAAGGCGATGATTCTTCCTTCTATGAAGAGGGTGTATTCGCAGAGGAGACATTTCCCGTAATGATCTTCCTTTTGGGGGGTGCGGTATTTTTTGTCATAATAATGGCTTTAAGAAAAAAATCCTCCTCTATTGCTTCTTCTAGTATGCCCAGCGTTTCCCAGAACTCCGATAATATGGAACATTATTTTCCACCACCTCCTCAGTATCAAGAGCCAGAGGTACTTGATGCAGATGTTCTTCTATCGAATGAAGAGGATTCTTTGGAACAAAAAGAGCCTCAGATCAATGAAATAGAAGGAGATTCAGGCTAAAACCATGAGGATCTCTATCCTCATAGTAACCTATTTCAATGATTTTCACTTTACCCAAATTGGGAAGAATGGTATCAAAAATATTGTTTGTGGAACCACCAAAGGATTACTGGTTTGTCATGGGAGAATACCTTCCCCCTCCAACAGTACTCCTTATACTGGCGGCATATCTGGAAAGGGAGCTGCCTGATTCGGAAATTGAGATACTCGACTGTCAGGCTGAAAGAAAGGGCTGGGATGATGTAAAGAGAAAAATCGAATCATATTCTCCTGATATCGTGGCAGCCTCGGGTTTCACATGCAATGCATACGCCTGTGCAAGGGTGGCGGAAATCGCAAAACAGGTGAGAAGCGAAATCGTAACTGTGATGGGCGGTCTTCATTTTTCACAGGTTCCAGAGGAATCCCTTTCCGATTTCCCCGAGATAGATTACATCATAAGAGGGGAGGGGGAGCAGACCCTGGTAGAACTAGTCAAATCACTGCAAGCTCAAAAAGGTATGGCAGATGTTGCGGGGCTATCATTCAAACACAATGGGAATATCATTCACACCCCCCCACGCCCCCTCATGGAAAACCTCGATTCGCTGCCCTATCCGGCCTATCATCTTGTTGAGGAACATATTAAAAACTATCATTTTACAATTATGCCAGGGAAAAACACTGTTTATATGGTGATGGAAGGGGCAAGGGGATGCGCCCACCGATGCTCCTTTTGCACTCAATGGAATCATTGGAACGGGGTTTTCCGTACTAAATCATCAAAGCGAATAGCAAATGAGATACAGTATATGCATGAAAGGTTCGGAGGACAATTTATTTGGTTTACAGACGATAACTTCGACTATAGGAGTCGGGGTAAGGAATTGTGGCAGGAATTGAAACAGCGAAAATTCAAGGACGATATAATGCTCTTCTTTCAAGCGAGAACAGATGATGTGGCGGCCAATCCAGAACTTGTTTCGAAACTGCGTGATGTAGGTAACTACTGGGTTATGATGGGTGTTGAGCATAACTCGGAAGAGAGGCTCAGGGAGTTTAATAAGGGGATTAAGGTCTTGGATGCAGAGAGGGCAGTAAAAATCCTCAATGAAAACGATATCTTCTCCCAAGCCATGTTCGTTATAGGCAGTCGCAAAGATACAGCCGAATCAATTGAGCAGCTGAGGCGGTTCTCATTGGATCTGGGCACGGATTTCTCGATTTACACATGCCTCATACCCTTCCCTGGTACCGTATACCATGAAACTGCGAAAAAGAACGGATGGATCGAGGATACGAATTATGCGAACTACGACATGGCACATGCCATAATGCCCACGGAAACATTATCAAGAAGGGATGTGCAGGAGGAATTATGGAGGTGTTACAGGGAAAGGTACGGCTCAATTGCCAAAGGCATCGCGGGGGTATTTTCCAGGAAAAAGCTAAAAAGGAATCTATACCGCCATTATGCTCGTCAGAGAGTATTAAAGAAATTGAGGAATCTGATTTGAACAGAAAATGGAATTTGATATCCTATCTGATCATTTCGATAATAGCTGCAATATTGATAATATTGGTATCGAGGTTCAACCAATCAGAGGAGGGAACAATCGGCTTTTTTGATAGATTGCTTGTTGGAGGGGCATTCATATTCTGCTGTGTATTTGGATTATCTCTTTCCCTTCGCCCAAATTGGGTGAGGAGGCTCAGGAAGCATGAAAGATATGGCGGTCATGTCCCTGAGTCCCAAACAACAAAGAGGCATAAGGGTCATCATCCAGATTGCAGGGGATTTGAGGGACACACTCTTGTTTTTTATGACAGTACTCTCTGTGCTGGTTGCACGGGTCTGGCCATAGGCTCCTTGATTTCGATTCTTTTGACCATACTTTCTTTAGGTCTTTCTATCGATTCGTCGAATTCGATTCTTTACTTATTAGTATCACTTGGCCTGATATTTATCGCATTGAATTATATTGAAATCTTAATCCCCATAAGAAAAGCCTATGCACATCTAATTGGCAACATCTTCCTCATAATTGGCTTCTTCCTCGTCATAATTGGAGTATTTGAATTAACTGGCAGTTCAGCATATGGATTGTTAGCTGTAATATTCTCCTTTCTCTGGTTGGATACGAGGGTTCAACTCTCAACCTGGAAGCATACAGATATCTGTGAAAATTGTACTGAGTCCTGCAAGGCATATTCGATTTAACGGGACTTCTGGAACATTCTGATACCGGCCAGAATAATAGCCAGTGCAATTACCAGACCTATTAACCACCATAGATTTAGACCCATAAACCATTCGGGTAAATCATCTTCAAATATATTCTTTATAACCTCAATGAGGATCAGTAAACCGACAAGGAGGACAAGTATTCCCCAAAAAGCAGGAGCACTACGACCACTAGCAGCGCATTCTTCATCGCATTCCTCTTCCCTTCTCTTCTTATAATCCACTCGTGGACCCACCAAAGAAGCTCCACATTTATTACAGAATTGGGCACCATCCTCATTCTGCTTCCCACATCTCTGACAATAGACTATTACCTCACCACCTATTCAGGGAATCATGTTAAAATTATTTTATACTTTCCCTTATAAATATTACATTAATTAATCCCAGAAACTGGGCCCTAAATTGGATTTAAACCACAATTCTTAATCCTCAACTATCTTGCCGCCCCGCCACTCACTCACAGGAACAGAGAACTTCCTCTCAACCTGCTCTCTATATGTGGGTCCTCCATTGTAGGAGCAAAACGGTATCAGCCTCCCATCAGGCGTTGCATAATGCACGGCGCAGCGTTGGACACGCTGAATATCGTAATTGTACAGGTCTTGAAAATGCATACCCCCTATGAACAGAGTTTTCCAGGTGAAATCGCTCACTGCACTCTTGGTTCGGTCCGAGATAACGCCACTTAAAAGGAGGGGAATGTTCAGACCTGAGGGCATCTTGTTTTCATCGATGTAATGACCAAAGTATTTGTTAAAGTTCTTCACGACACTCTCCTGCTTCCCTTTCTCTGTTTTGATCACTCCTCCGAGCCTGAGAAGGAGTTGAACACCCTTTCCGCTTGCCTTGTCAGCCAGATTCTTCATCTCGGACATCATGCCCTCAATGTCTATGAATCTCGGCAATGGTATGACCTTTCCATCATCCTCAATGAAAAGGTATGTAGCAATTCCACAATGTGCATGGCATGTGAATGTCAATTTCGGTTGGTTGGCCAAAACAGAGGCCAAATAGGATATGGGTGCAACAGTGGGAACTGGATAGAAATCCTCCTTACTCAAAAAATCGGCATGTGCAACAAGCCTGTCAACCAGGTCCGTGAGCGTGAATCTCTGCATTTCCCTCTCCTCTTTAGAGATCCTGCCAGTGAAGGCAACAGGCTGGTAATTGATACCCTTTACCACATCGCTGTTTTCTATAGCAAAATCCAGAATCGGTCCCACTTGATCATCGTTTATGGATTTTACTATTGTCGGAACCAAAGCCGTGGATAAGGGCTTTGGTTTTGTTTTTCTGCAGTTCTCTATGGCTTTTATTTTGGTCTCAAGCAGGGATTTTCCCCTTGTTGTTATATAATTCTCTTCCTTTAAGCCATCGAACTGAAGGTAAACTGTATGCAAGCCCGCATCAACCAATTTCTGGGCATAGCTCTCATCCCTTGCCAGAAGTATACCGTTTGTTGCGATCTGAACCTGAGAAAAGCCCAGTTCATTTGCCTTTCTAATGACATCAAAAAACCTGGGATAGATTGTTGGCTCCCCTCCAGAGAACTGAACAACCAGTACTGGGACCGGTTGCTCAGCCCTAAGTAGCTCGAGCATCTTGACAACTTCCTCGTAAGAAGGCTCGTATACGTACCCTGCTGCATTTGCATTGGCAAAGCATATTGGGCATTTTAGGTTGCATCTGTTTGTGAGATCGATATTGGAGAAGGCAGTATGGCTGAAATGCTGATCGCATAAGCCGCATTCATTAGGGCAGCCCTCCTCATTTTTTGTATTGGGATTCTTAACACCTAAGCCGTCCAGAGCAAATTTTTCTGCCTTTACGTAAAAATCTGCATCACTCCATATTGTGTCTTTGAAATACCCATGTTCCTGGCAGGTCTTGCTCATCACTGCCTTTCCATCCTCTTCATATATATCGGCATCTATTACGGTTTTGCACTCTGGACAAAGAGATTGTGTTTTCTTTGGAAGTCCTATTTCAGCCTTACTCTCCTGAATCGTCATAAAATCACACAAATTGGCATTCATTACAGTGAATTTAAATTTTTTGTAGCGATTGCTGCGACAAAATAGAAATGTCAACGCAAGTGGCATTTTATGTGGATTATCGACCTTTGGTAATTGAAGATTGTAAAAATCTTCTACCTATGACATATCTTATCACGGAAACGGGATAATAAACATTAAAAAGAAATTCCATGATTTCAAAATCTATTTTTCATGTTCGATAATAAAGTGATAATTAAGATGAATACAAGTCATCATGAGGTGACAAAGTAACTATAAATAAAAAATGACAAGGCGCACAGAAAAACTCAAAGGGCCTACAACTGAGGATGTCTCTCGAGTATTTCGGCTCCACCAACCTCTCCACCAAAGTCGTTGATGGCTCCGTTGGTTAGATGGAATCTCATCCTGAGCTTCCCATTTTCAAAATAGAGGTAAGCGGTTTTTAATTGCGAGATGTACATGCTTACCCTTTTGCCTTT
>CP070672.1:4108869-4154308 GCA_020351895.1 Thermoplasmata archaeon | reverse complement strand
GATATATTGCCGTTATAGGCTTCGGCCTGTGCTATCAGGGTATCGGCCTGTGATAATGGAAAGTAGCCTTGATCATTGCTTAGAACAAGGATTCCATATATGTTCTCAAGAGAGAATCCTGCATCGTCCATACCTACTGCCGAATTGAGCTCCTCTTCAATTGTCTTGTTCACCTTGCTTGTATAAGACTCGCCACTCCGGTAATCTCCCTTATTGGAGATCCAGATTTTATTGATCTCGTTAGGGCGGTTAAGCAGCTCTTGAAGTGTATCGAGTTCGAAAAATATGGTCTTTTGCTGAAGGTAGTTGGCCTTCCCATTCAGATCTGTTTCTTTGATGATTTTAGCTATGGTGAAATTCTCTTTTTTGAAGGTTGTACCCAAAGGGCTATTTGGATCCTTGGCACCATATGATAGGGAAACCCTATGTCCAACCGAGGCCTCCATATCCTCAGCAAGCCTGGAGTTGATGGCAATTTCTCCCACTCCAAGGCTATCGGGGTAGTACCCCTTGCCATCTAGATCTCTGAAGGATGAGTTGCGTAAAACCTTTGAATCCAGACCAAGCATTGCAGCGGAAGGCTCCCCCAGTAAGGTGTCATAATTAAAAATCGCGCCGAAGTCCTGTATTACAGGTGCCATTGCCTCGATTTCTGGAATAGTGGAGAGCTCCTGAGATATTAAATCGTAAACGGATTCGTCGAAATATTTATAGAATGTGACAGTTGACCATGTGTCTGTACCCCATATCTCCTCGTCAACCTCGCCTAATGATCTATAAACATCCACTTCGAAGGTATTCGTCATTGTATCACTAACAACAAGTGCGCTTGATATGATGGCTGTTCCTATCATAAGACCGGAAATTACAATGACGCTTTGAGCCTTCCGTCTGGCGAAGTTCCGAGCAGCCATCTTGAAGATTATCCGGTTCGTTAGAGCGAGAGCTGCAATTACAACCACGATAATTATTACCAAGAATAACAAAAAATTCACAATGGGGTCCATGTAGTTCCCTCCATTATTACTTTTGATTATCATTGATTATCAATCCGCTTTCCATCTCTATTATGCGTTGACACTTTTTACCAATGGAGGGATCGTGGGTAATCAATACAAAAGTCTGTTTGTTCTTTTTGTTAAGCTGAATTAAAAGGTCAATGACATCGTTGGAATTTTCGGTATCTAAATTCCCTGTTGGTTCATCGCCCCAAACTATTGTAGGCTCATTCACAAGGCTCCTTGCAATGGTGACCCTCTGCCTTTGGCCACCACTCATCTCTGAGGGCTTATGATTCTTCCAATCAAGAAGATCCACCAGCTCGAGCGCAGATTCCGCTTTTTGTCTTGCTTCCTTCAAACGCACCCCGCTTACCAGTAATGGAAGTTCCACATTCTCAGCTGCCGTGAGTACGGGTAGAAGGTTGAAGGTCTGGAATATGAATCCCATCTTTTTAGCCCTATATTCAGTTCTTGCATTGTCCTTCATGGCATGGACATCCTGTCCCTCGATTAAGACCTGACCTTCGGTTAGATCATCCAAACCTGAAAGACAGTTTAAAAGGGTGGTTTTGCCGCATCCCGATGGCCCCATCACAGCCACCATCTCCCCCCTCTCTATCTCGATATCCACTCCCTTCAAGGCTTTAACCTTGATTTTACCTGTATCATATGTTTTATGTACATTCTTTGCTGAAACGATACCCGTCATGGCCCTCACCTTCAAAATGCCTATAATGCCTATAAACGATTTCTAGGTTTAATGCGTTAATATTATATAAATTGAGATGGTGGGTAACAACATAGATTTGGTCTGCCTTGGTTGATGTCGTATTTAATAATCATTTCAATGTGAAATTCTTGGATTCTCCATAAACGGTTAACTATAAGAGCATCTTCACCATTTCCTTTCATGATGCCTCAAATACTCGATGACCTAGATGCAATAAAAAAGTTGGATTCAATGGATATGCTGGGCTTTATCCGGAATTTTCCAGAACAGATAGAAGAGGCCCAGAAAATCGCCGAGATGGTGGATATAGAGGATTTTAAACCCCATCAAATTGTAATTGCTGGTGTTGGAGGCTCTGCAATTGGTGGGGATATTTTAGCTAGCTGGCTCTTTAAGCGCATCGATGTTCCAATATTTGTAAACAGAGCCTACAGACTGCCTACATTTGTTGGGGAAAAAACCCTGCTTTTTACAGTGAGTTACTCAGGGAACACTGAAGAAACCCTGAGCCTCTTCGATGAGGGGAAAAAGAAGTGTTGCAGGATAATTGCCATCACCTCAGGTGGAAAACTACAAGAGCGATGCAGAAATGAAGATGTAAAGCTAATATCCATCCCAAAAGGAAAACCTCCTAGGGCCGCTGTGGCGTACCTTTTCATCCCTATCGTGGTTGTCTTAAAGAAGTTAGGGATTTACGAACCGGATCGAGAATTGAGAATTACCATTGAAAACCTAAAAACACTTAGGGGACAGTTGATTCCTGAAAATCCCACGGAAAATAATAAGGCAAAACAGGTGGCACTTCAGCTTATTGATGAAAATCCAATTATATATGGTTTGGCGATATTCAACGCCATTGCTAGAAGATGGCAGACCCAGTTGAACGAGAACGCCAAGGTTCTTGCATGGCACGGAACATTCCCTGAGATGAACCATAATGAGATAGAGGCCTGGGCCAACGATAATAACTCCAAGAAATTTGTAGCAGTGCTTTTAAGGGATGATATTTTACTCGACGGGAGGCTTCAAAAGCGTGTTAGATTGACGAATACCTCGATTCTACAAAAGCATGCAAAAAAGGTGATTGAAATAGTAGCTGAGGGTGGTTCGGAAAAAGATTACCTCGCCAGGATGCTGTATTCAATGTATATGGGCGACTATGTCAGCATATATCTTGCAATTTTACGTGGTATTGATCCCACACCTGTTTTGGCCATAGAAGGCTTTAAAAAGAATTTGGCTGGATTATAGTCGAATTTAATTATATAGAAAAGTTTAATTCCTAGTAGTTACTTAATAATCCTAAAATAATGATACTGGCCTGGCAGGATTGGATTCAAAGAGGGAAATGATGGATAAAAAAACCAGAGAACTTTTAGCAAAGCTATACACCTCACAATTGGAACAACTTGCAAAGGAGAAAGAAATCGATTGCGGTGAAGATCCTGATAGGATAGATTATTTGACTATTTTGGGAAAAAGCGATCTCATAAGCAAGAAAGATATAAAGCGTTTCATAGACGAAATGGAAGCCGAGACAAAGGACGAGGAAAAGGAGGATGAATATCTTGCTGAAGTTGAAAATATTCTCAAGAAATTCAAAAACCAAGGTCCTATCTTTGAAAAGGCCCATGATCTTTTAAAAAAGATGCAAAGCAACTTCAGTTCTGGCAATCTTGAAGGAACCATTACTATTGGTTATGAAGGCTCTGGTTTGATTGTGGATATGACAGATACTTTCGAGAGAATAAGAAGAGCATTTGTCATTTACGCCTTCAGACAATTGATCAGTGATTTAAAGGAATCTGGAATAGACATTGGTGAGGCCGAGATGCTCACCAATAGAGCCGCAGAGTTCCTTCACCATGAGGAAAACGAAGAGTTGGATGGGATCATCCAGCAAATTACAAACAAAGCAGAAGAGCTTCAAAAGGAGCAGGCTAAGAGGCTGAAGGAATTGATATCGGATGTGGATGAATTCATAGATCAGGCAAGAGATCTGGGCGCAGATATAAACGAAGCAAAAAAATTGCTTCGAAAGGCTGAAGACGCTTTCGATTCCAAAATATTCAAGAAGGTCAGTGATTTCGCCACCAAGGCAAGAAAATCCGCTGAAGAGGCAAGACGGGACAGAATTCAGGGTATTTCCGATTCACTACTTTTTGTCCGAACCATCCTCACTGATGCTAAAGAAATTGGAGCCGATGTTGCAGAGCCTGAGGAGATTTATTCTCAAGCAAAAACCGCTTTCGATGGGGAGGATTATAGTGAATGTAAGTCCTTGATAAAGGAGGCAGAACAATTGGCCTTGCAGCTTCAGGACGATCAGATTCAGAAGGCCCTAAAATTGAGAAAGCGAAGAGAACCTGAAGAAGGGGCAGTGGCCGATGTGGGTAAGGATGTGGTGGAGGTGGAAGCAGAGATCGTTTCTCCTCCAGTCGCTCCCCCACAGGAACGTTATTCTCGAGATTACCCTTCTCGATACCCACAATCATATCAGAGACCCCCTATTGTGCAACCCCGGATACCAAGACAAAACATGCGAAAGACAAGATGCCCAAACTGCGGACAGGGCTTCCCTGTGAGGGCAGGGAAGGGGCCAATCAGGATCGAATGCCCATTCTGTGGAATGAGGGGCATGATGCCTTAACTTTTTTTTACATAGGCACTTCCCATTCACATTCATTGTTGGCATGAATCCAATATCCTCTACCATGTTCAAAATAATCCGTTGGGCCTAGTTCTTTCCATTTCTGGGTTGATGCATAGTAGGTCCATATCGAATCGATCTGTAAGCCAAACGTGAGGTTGTTTAATCCTTCTATTCTATTGTAGCTTGTGAGGGATGGATAGCCCACAAGGTTCCAACCCTTATGCAAGGTGATCGTTAGATTCTCCGTTGGATGAGTGCCATTGTAACGGAAAATCGTGTCTCCTGGCTGAGTTATGTGGATCCAAAAGCCCATTGCTTCGTTAAGCTCGAATAAATCATTTCCAAAGAGCTTTCCTTCTTTGTAATGCTTCCATGAACCAACTGTGTCAGTTATATCATAAAATTGAACAGCATCATAGAGGCCATCGATGGTCCTCAGAACTTTTGAAATGGTAGATTCGCTTTGTATTAACGGGATCGAGATTAAGTTCCACCCCTGCTTCAAAATAGTATAATTTTCTGTGGGAAAGTTGGGGTATGGTCCCATTAAGGGATAGTTGTCTAATGAATCTGAATCAATCGAATAATTGATATCTCCTATACCATCACTTCCAGGGATATTCTGATATGGACCTTTGAAATTATCAACACCACTATAATCTGACCAATAATTGCCGCCTAAAGGATATCCATTATCCCACTGGTTACCATTATTTGAACTATCAATAGCCCGGTTTAAATTGTTTATGAAATTGTTATGATAAATTTGATTGTCATAGAAATCCCACGAGAGTTTGATGCCCCTCCAGTTTTCAGAAATATTATTCTGAGTGATATTATTTTCATAGGAGGATTCAAGTTCCATGCCGGTGGAGTTGTTTGAAGAGATGTTATTATTACTGATGGTGTTAAAACTGGAATACCAGAGTCTGATACCGACCGATTTACCGAATAAGATATTATTGTTGACGATCCTATTCCAACTCGAATCATAGAGATTGATACCAAACCTGGAGTTTAAAAGAATACTATTACTTTTGATGCTATTGTTTGAAGAAAAACCGATGCCAATCCCAATGGAACAATCTGTCAGTTCTTGGTTCTCTATAAGGATGTTTGTACAATTGGCAAGTATTACCTGTCCTGCTCCAGATGGAACGATACCTCCGTTTTGATTTTTTAAATAGTAAACGGGTTTGTTATTAACAATATTGGATGTGTCAATAGTGTGGGTATTCCATTGATCAATTTGTGATCCAAAAACATAAATTCCATTCTTTTTCAATATATTTTCCTTAAGAATATTATAATATGTTCCACCAAGTGAGATACCATAAAACCTATTCGAAGAAATAATGTTACCAGTAACATTGCTGTAACCTATATACTCAAGATTAATACCAAAACGGTTGTTAGATACGTTGTTGTAAGAGAGGTTATTCCCACTAGAATAATCTGAATAGATACCATGACCGTCGTTAAAATATGCATCGTTATAAATGATATCATTATTACTTGAAGATGCGATAACAATGCCATGAATATCATTATAGGATGCTGTATTGTAACTAACGTTGTTCATGTAAGATTCAGAGAGATAAATACCATATTTATTTTTATATGCGAAATTGCCCCTTATTTTGCTATTGTTAGAATACGAAAATAATATACCATGATAGTTTATGGAAGCGTTATTGTCAATGATATCATTTGATTGTGAATTAAGCAATAAAATACCATAATTGTTGTTTGATACATAATTATGGATTGCTTTACAATCCTGTGCGTTATATAGCTCTATCCCTGCATCACGTGGATTAAAATTCGAACCACTCCCAGTAACAGTAAATTCTGTAATGTTCACATTATTAGCGCTTACATAAACAACATCCCCACTTCCACCACCATCAATAATTGTCGTGTTTCTATTCTCACCGGTTAAATTTATGGTTTTATTAATCACCACATGCTCATAATAAGTCCCATTATACACAAAAACTGTATCCCCTGTGTTTGCATTATCGATTGCGTCTTGAATTCGTGTGTAATTCTCTGCTGGATTTCCAGGTCCCGAACCAGGCACATCGTCAACGTAGATGGTGCTTGAGCCTTTTACAACTGGGGCAATCTCTACAATGATCACGATTAGACCGAATATCATCGCCAAACTTAACCAAACCGCGGCTATCTTTTTTTTCATCAATAAAATAAATTGTTCTCGAGAGATAAAAATCTTCCGATTTTATAGGGGGATTTCCCAGTAACATTCGGTTTTAGCGTGAATCCAATACCCTCTCCCTACCACAAAATAATCGTCCTCATCCATATCATGCCAGGTGTTAGTTTTAGCATCATACCATTGGATAATATCTATATCCTGGCCAAAAGTTAGGTTGTTCAATCCATCTGTTCTATTGTAGTTTGTGAGGGATGGATAGCCCACAAGGTTCCAACCGGGATAAAGGGTGATTTTCTGGTTTAGGATTGGCAATGTACCATTGTATAAGAATAAAGTTTCCCCTGACTTAGTGACATGGATCCAAAAGCCCATTGCTTCGTTAATCTGGGATAAGTCATTCCCTTGAGGTTTATTCACTTTGTTGTGCTTCCATGGATCATTACCTTCCCAAGTATCGTACCATTGTACCCCATCATATGAACCGTCTATGGACTCCAGAACTTTTTTCAGACCTTGCTCTTCCTGAATTAGGGGGATGGAAATCAAATTCCAACCCTCATTTAAAATCGTGTAATTTTCAAGGGGGGAGTCTATAGAAAACCTCACAAAAGAACGATTGTTGATATCCTGCTCATCAGTTTCCAATAGTGTTGTTGCGTAAACCTTGTACTCTCCAACCTCTGTGAATATATAGTTCCAATTCACCTGCTGCAAATCATCTGGCGCCATCATCCCCACTGTCTGGGTCAGTACCGGACCGTGTATCGTGGTCTCAGAAGGGAACTCGGCAGTAATCTCGAAGTCGTCTATGCACCATCCATTATTTACAACTCCTTCATCAGATGTGAATCTGAACCTTATTTTAACATCATCATTGCCGAGATGATCGCTTAGGGAAATCACAACCTGTTGGAAATTTGCAGGTCCGCTACCATCGTAAGTCGTTAATGTTATCCATTTTGTTCCATTATTTATATCGACGCTGCAATAATCGTAATTACCTTCGGTTTTATACTTGTGGTAGAAAGTTAGATTAGCTCCTTGCGCCTCTTTGAGGCTGAAAGCAGGAGAGATCAATAACTGGGCAGTCTTGTTGGAGTATTCTGTTGCATCGCCACACCACCAACTGGTTGTTGGACTGTGTGAAGAGGATTTGACCTGTTTCCAAGAATCGGGTGATGAAGTGCCATCCAAATCCACAACCTGCCACCCATTTATTCCATCTTCCATGTCATCAAAATAAATGGTCTGTGTAAAAGGTGGGCCGAGCTTCTTAACCTCAAGAGATACGTTAAACTCAGGTTGATTGTTTCGTCCAAAGTTCTTTGCAGTTGATTGTATTAAATAATCACCAGCAGGGTATGCACCCCCTTCTGTGAAAGTATCTACGGAATAGATACCAACATCATTGAAATAGGGTACATGAACCGTAACAAGCAGCGAATCTGAAACAGTAGGATCTGATTGGGATGTTGCATTGATCCAAATTCGGTAATCTCCTCCCCTTGCTCCACTTGGAACAGTCACTGTAAGTGTGGCTGTCCCTGATAATCCACCTAAAAGGAGCATAGCCTGTGGATTAATATCAATCGTCCATCCTGGGATTGTGGACGCTGATAGGTCATAATTATCGTCCTTGCTGCCATCGTTTTTTACCGTTATAAAGAATGACTCTGTCTCGGTTTGGTTGATTTTCAGCAAGTCTTCTGATGTTGAAAGTGACACGTGATAATCTAGAGCCTGAAAGGGATTGTCCGCAATCTGCGCAAGATAAAGTGCCGCATCAATATTATCTTCGCAGACTGGAATTACCTTGTCATCCCTAGGATGAAAACGATCGTATGGGGAGTTGATGGCTGCATTGTTGTCATTTCCATGGGGATATAACTCTACACAGAACGCATAGATGCCCATTTCTCCATAAAGCCAGTCATCATCGGTTCCGCTGGTCATATACAGGTCACTGCCCTGTTGGGGAGTGTAGCCTGGATAGGAGGAACCTGCATTGTTTGTTATCAAATCCGCCATATCTTGTCCTACTGCCTGAAATAAATCGTCATTCTCTGATTCATTGTAGGTATAACCCCATGGATATAGTATCAATTGACCATAAGCATGGTATGAGATGGCGAAGACAAAATCATGCTGGCGAACAAAATCCCGAACAGCCTTGGTTTCATTTTCGGAGAAAGGCTCAGGGCCCCTATATAGTACGCTAGAGGTGACATCGTTTGCACCTGCACCACCCCACATATAATCGTAATTCCTGTTAAGATCAACACCATAATAACCATCACCATTATCAACACGGTTCTTTCTCCAACCAAGTGGTTGATTCATGTGGTCGGTAGGATCATCATCTGGACTATCATATACCCGTCCATCAGGATTTACACAGGGTATCACCCATATCTGCCTGTTATCCACAATTCCTGTAACTGTGATGTCTGTTCCATAATTATCTGTGAGATAGTTGAGAATGTAGAGGCAAACCTCTATGGTCAGCCATTCCCTGGCATGATGATTTCCATTGTAGTAAATCTCTGGCTCGTCCTCTTCTATATCCGGATTATCTGAGACTTTCATGGCCCAGATGTCTCTTCCCTCGTAACTCTTGCCGATGCTAATCAGTTTTGTGATGCTGGGGTGATCCACTGCAATCTGGTTCAATTCCGTGACTGTTTCATTGAAATCATGATAGGAGGTCGAGCCCAGGGGGATGGGATCGGCTTTCGCTAAGCCCGAGTTAGAAATAAATTCTGGTTGAGGATTCACTTTCAGTGTTAGTGCGATTATCAGGAAAGAAATAAACAGTATCTTTACTAGTCGAATTCTCGGTGCCACAAAGGTCCCCCGGTTTGATTGAATGATATGGAGACCTGGGTATTTATATTTTAAGACCTGGAAAAAAAGCGGATACAGACAAAATAATCCTTTTTATCTATACATAGAATCTGTTGTTTAAATTATCTAGGCTCTCCCATAACTCTCCCCAACAGCTACACCTGATGCAATCAGATGTGCAACCCTTATAGCCTCGGGTAATGCACCTCTTATGGTGGAGAGTTCGATTATCCTCTTTACTTCCGTAAAATCAATACCCACGAACTTTATGAATATTGGCTTGTGTTTCGTCTTTACAACCAGAAGCTCCCCCTCCTTTATGATTTTCAATCTTGTTTCCCAGTCTTCAAAATGTTCTTTTAAGGCCCTTTCTATGGCCTCAAAGTCAGGCTTCTCCCTGGTTATGGTGAGTATGGGTAAACCAATTCTTTCATGAAGCTCATTTATGTCAACGATATTGAATCCACCCAAAGCGATTCCATCCAACATCACCAATTTCAATTGCTCCTTATAACGGGATGAATTGATCATCTCCACCAATTTATCGCAGGCATCGTTCCCATCCACCTCTACCTCTGTCTTAAGCACAGCTTCTATATAGGAAGGAATACGCATCATCACCCCGATAACGCATGTCTTTTTATCTCCGAACTTAAAGGGTGAATCGTCTATTCCCAAAATCCTGATCTGCGGCTTCATGACATACCTCAATTATCCGATAAGAACGTTATTTCAACAATGTGAGTTTACCTGTAATGGGATCTATTAATTCATTCGGAGCCGGACCGATACCCAAACATGTAATAGTTTCCGGGGGAATTTCGGTGAGACCAGCATCTGTGATGAGACAGGTTGGTAATTTCTTTGACTTTGCAAGTTTTTTAAGATTCTGAAGATCATCCAGATCCTCAACCTTAACAACTACTTTCTTACCCCCCTCATTTTGCCAATTCTTGAACCATTTTATATGGCCTTTCTTTGCTTCAAAAGCACAACACACGGCTGCGTGAGACGCCTGAGCAGCTATCTTTCCGCAGGAGAGCTTGAGGTCTTCCCTCACAACTATAATCATCTTGTATTTCATGTTCTTCCCAAAATAAACTGCTAATAGAGCTGCCTCGCGCGAAGCTTCTCCAGCTCTTTGATCCTTTTATCGATTTCACCAAGCCGTTTTTGAGCCTTGTAACTTTTCCTCTGGTAATATTCCATCATACTCTTGGTTTGTACTCTTGATTTTCTGTCGTACGTCTTTATGTCCTTTCTCAATTGATAACGCTCTCTTGTCAGTTTCTGGAATTCCAACAGGGTTTCATCTTCCAAGGGGCCGAGATTGTACTCAACTATATCCGTCTGTGGAAGTGGCCGTTCCAATTTTGGATGAAGCTTTCCAAGGAATTGATAAGCCCCACGATACCAACCCAGAATGAAGAACAGAAGGGACAAACCACCTAGAGAAAGCCAAATATTCAATTCGGTGAAGCCCTTTAATGATGGATTCCCAAGAACAAATCCCACCAAAACCGCGATGACCACACTCATAACTGCCCCAAGTACAGCCTGAAAAAGAAGACCCATTTCCGTATCAAGCTCATCTGCTCTTGGAAAAAGCATTCGCATTAATGTAAAACCAGGAAAGAAAAAAATGAGGAGCAAACCGAGAACAATTCGAATCCATTCAAACATCGTTTATTCCACTGGGAGCCAAGTATAATACCAATATTTAAAGATTTGGGCAAACGGTAGATAACTTTTAAAAGGTCTATGAGATTACCTTATCCAATTTGACGTGGGAGAGGATATATTTGGTTGCAAAAATAATAAGTGGAAAAGAAATTGCTGAGTCGATTCGTGGTGAAATAAAGACAAAGGTAGAAGAACTTAAAAGCAAAGGGATAACGCCTGGTTTGGCAGTGGTTTTGGTTGGTGAGGATCCGGGATCTCAGGTCTATGTCAAAGCTAAAGGAAAGGCATGTGATAAACTCGGTATCTATTCGGATACATACAAGTTACCAGAGGAGACCAGTGAGGAAGAGCTTTTGAAACTCATAGACAAACTCAACACCGATGAGAAAATCCACGGTATACTCGTGCAGCTGCCGCTGCCTAAACATATAGATGAGGATAAGGTGCTTATGGCCATTGATCCAAAAAAGGACGTTGATGGATTTCATCCCGTTAATGTAGGAAAGATGCTCGTAGGAGCCGAATGCTTCCTCCCCTGCACTCCACACGGAGTACAGGAATTGCTAATCCGCAGTGGTAATGACCCTGAGGGAAAGCATGTTGTGGTGGTGGGAAGGAGCAATATTGTCGGAAAACCAGTTGCAGGGATTCTCATGCAGAAGAAACCTGGAGCTAACGCCACAGTCACCATAGCTCATAGCAGAACCCAGAACCTTGCTGAGCTCACAAGAACCGCCGATATAATCGTAGCCGCCATAGGAAAACCCGAATTCATCAAGGCTGACATGGTTAAAGAAGGCGTGGTAATAATCGATGTCGGAGTAAATCAAGTGGGCAAAACAGCTGAAGGTAAACGAATACTGAAGGGTGATGTTGATTTCGAAGCCGTGAAGGAAAAGGCCTCCGCCATAACTCCGGTTCCCGGCGGTGTAGGACCAATGACGATTACCATGTTAATGAAAAATACAGTGAAAGCGGCTCAGATTACTCAATAAATATTTCTATAAGACATAGTATCGGCAAACAACAATATTTTATAGCGAGGGAAAGTAAGATAGGCCCTCAATTTCTCTTTTTTTTATTTTCTTTTCAGATTTTTGCCTTCAACCCAATCTTTATACCCCAATCCAGTAAACTTTAGGTCAGTTAAAGCAAAATTATATAAACCTTCACATATATGGATGCTGCCAGTAAACCTTGAGATGAAAGGAGGTGAGGGGAGACTCCTTATGTTTGATAGGACACATTAACCCTCTTGGTAGGGAGCAAAAATCATAATAGCATTGGCTGTCTTCTAAGTCCCATCCTTTCATGGTTTGAAGAAAAAATAATAATATTCAAAGAGGTGAAATTATGAGGGAAGATAATAGAGGGGATGTTGCCCTCAAGAGAGCAACGACTATCGTCATAACAACGTTGCTCGTGTTAGGAACGCTGGTATTGGCGGTTACTCCGCCTGGACAGAAACCGACTGTGATTCCTGACTGGCCATCTGAAGAAGAGTGGATAAACTACACATTTCGAGGAGAGAAGATCAGGGATTGGGAAGATAAGCCTTATGAGAATGATCCCACTCATGGAATTGCAAATGTTCAGCCAGCTGCTGTGGATATAGCCTCAGGCGTCGATGCCAGTGGAGGAGGAGAGGAAAACAATCCAGGGAACTTCACTTCGGTTCAGTACCTCTACAAAGATTTTTACGGAGACAGCCATGGTTTCTCGAATTTGGAGGACGATTGGTTGTTTCTGAGAATGAGAGTTGCTGACGACCCAAGACATACAGGTAAATATACCTACAAGGCATATCATTGGGATATACTGATAGAGGTCGATGGTGATATATGGAGCGAGTTCGTTGTGGACCTAAATGGAGGGGATGGATATTTCAAGTTCGGAACCATTGGTGTATTCTACAACAACACCGAGGATTATGAATATGATCCGGATAATGATTGGGTATGGTTACAAGAAGCAAGAAAGGAGGATAATGATTTCACAGAGCCTGTCCCAATCGATTATGGGACCGAAACAGAAGAAGATGATCAATGGTGGATTCAATACAGGATTCCAGTTATAGCCTTTACCGATAAAGATGACAACCAACTGCTGGGTGCCGATACGCCCTTTCTTTTGTTCTTCAGCACATCGGCCTCCTTGACAAATCCCCTGCAGAAGGATTGGATGGGGGAATACATTTTCGGAGAGCCTGCCAATATTACCGTTGAAAAGACCGTGGAAGAGGGAGTGGTAGCCCCTGGAGATACATTGCACTACAGAATCTACTACAACAACACAGGAGACTTCAATGCAAATGACGTCTGGGTGATTGATACAATTCCAGAGTACACAACATTCGTGGAATCCGATCCACCCTATGATTCTGTGGAAGAACGAACATACACATGGCATTTCACTGATATTGCTCCTGGCAACCATTCCATTTATCTCAATGTTACTGTGGATTCTGACACGCCTGATGGTACGATACTTAAAAATGTTGCTGTGGTAAACTACACTGACCACAATGACAACGAGATGCCTAGCTCTAATGACACAACAGAGAATCCAGTAGAAGGGCCGGTTATGGTTTTGACCAAAGAAGCCGATAGAGATACTGCCGATCCAGGCGATTTAATACGGTATACAATTACCTATGAAAACACAGGAAGTGGTGGGGCATACAATGTCATAATAAGCGATACCATACCTGAACACACCACATTCATTCACAGTAACCCAGTTTATGATTCAGTGAACGGCAACACATACACTTGGGACATTGATTACGTTCCTGGAAATTCAATTAATACCATCTATATCTATGTTACGTTGAATACTTACACCCCTGACGTGACCGTTCTTGTCAACCACGTAACCTTGGATTATGAAGATGTAAATGCCAATCAATATGAAGGTTTGGAGGCTTGGGCAAATATTACGGTCACTGCCCCGATGATGACCATCAGCAAGACAGCAGATTTGAGCGAAGCAAACCCAGGGGATCAGATCACCTATACAATTACATATGAGAATACAGGAAGCGGTGATGCCACAGATGTCGTAATAGAGGATACTATAGATCCTGATACATCATATGTATCTGCCACACCAGCTCCTAGCAGCATTGATGGTGATATTCTAACCTGGAATATCGGCACTGTGGCCGGCGGTGATTCTGGGGTGATCACTTTGATCGTCGAAGTTGACGCTTATGTGGAGGATGAAACTGTACTCACAAACACGGTAATCCTCAACTATGACGATGCCAACGAAAATCCGTATACAGAAGAGTCGGATTCTGTGGATGTCACTGTGACTGCACCCCTTATGACCATAACAAAGACTGCCGATGTTACTGAAGCCGACCCAGGTGATCAGATTACTTATACAATCACTTACGAAAACACAGGAACTGGCGATGCAACAGATGTCGTAATTGAAGATACAATCGATGCTGATACAACCTACGTATCGGACACACCGGCTCCCTATAGCATTGTAGGTGATGTTCTAACATGGAATATTGGAACAGTTGCAGGTGGTGATTCTGGAGTAATCACTTTGATCGTCGAAGTTGACGCTTATGTGGAGGATGAAACTGTTCTTACCAACACCGTGACCCTAAATTATGACGATGCCAACGAAAATCCGTATACAGAAGAGTCTGATTCTGTTGATGTCACTGTGACTGCACCCGGTATGACCATTACTAAAACAGCTGATAAAGAAACCGCAAATCCCGGCGATCAGATCACTTACACCATAACATACGAAAACACAGGGACCGGCGATGCTACAGATGTAGTAATTGAAGATACCATCGATCCGGATACAACCTACGTATCTGCCACCCCGGCTCCTGATAGCATTGTTGGCGATGTTCTCACCTGGAATATTGGAACAGTTGCGGGCGGTGATTCTGCAAGTATTACTCTGATAGTAGAAGTGGATGCATATGTTGATGATGAAACGATTCTAACCAACTCCGTCGCACTCAACTATGAGGACAATAATAACAATCCTCAGACTGAGGAAGGTGACAGTGTGGATGTAACAGTTACAGCACCCATTATGACCATTACTAAAACAGCAGATAAAGAAACCGCAAATCCTGGCGATCAGATCACCTACACCATAACATACGAAAACACAGGAACCGGTGATGCCACAGATGTTGTAATAAAAGACACAATCGATGCTGATACAACCTACGTATCTGCCACACCGACTCCTGACAGCATTGTAGGCGATGTCCTCACGTGGAACATCGGCACAGTATCAGGTGGCGATTCCGAAACAATCACCGTAATTGTCGAGGTGGACGCCTATGTTGATGACGGAACAGTACTGACCAATACGGTCACCCTGGATTATGATGATCCAAACAATAATCCATACACACAGGAGATCGATTCAGTGGATGTGACGGTAACAGCCCCGGTGATGAGTTTCAGTAAGACAGCAGATGTAACTGAGGCCGATCCAAGCGACACAATTGTCTACACTTTAACATATGAAAACTCGGGAAGCGGTGCGGCAACTGATGTCGTTATTACAGATACCATACCCGGAGACACAACATTTGTTAGCTCAGATCCTGGCTATGACGAAGTGAGCGGGAACACATACACTTGGAATATTGGAAATATGGCAGCCTACTCTAGTGGAACAATCATCATAACCGTAACTGTCAATGTTGGTGTTGAAGATGGTACTATCCTACACAATACAGCAACATTCGATTATGACGACGCCAACGGAAACCCATACAACCAGCTGACAGATTTTGCTGATGTAACTGTTACGGCTCCTGTTATGAGCTTCAGCAAGACAGCAGATGTGACAGAGGCCGATCCAGGCGATTCTATCGTCTACACCCTGACATATGAGAATTCAGGAGACGGTGTGGCAACAGATGTAGTTGTTACAGATACCATACCTGAGGACACCACATTTGTGAGCTCGAATCCAAATTATGATGGTGTAAGTCAGGATACTTACACCTGGAATATTGGAACAGTTGCAGCACATTCAAGTGGAACCATCACAATAACGGTTACCGTAGATGCTGGCACACCTGATGGAACCATTCTACATAATGAGGCCACATTGGATTACGATGATGCAAACGGCAATCCTTATGATCAACTTGCCGATGATGTTGATGTTACAGTAACAGCCCCTGTTATGTGTTTCAGCAAGACAGCAGATGTAACAGAGGCCGATCCAGGCGATCCCATCGTTTATACCCTGACATATGAGAATTCAGGAGACGGTGTGGCAACAGATGTAGTTGTTACAGATACCATACCTGAGGACACCACATTTGTGAGCTCAAATCCAAATTATGATGGTGTAAGTCAGGACACATATACATGGGATATCGGAACAGTTGCAGCCCATTCAAGTGGAACCATAACAATAACGGTTACCGTAGACCCTGGCACACCTGATGGAACCATTCTACATAATGAGGCCACATTGGATTACGATGACGCCAACGGCAATCCGTACGATCAACTTGCCGATGATGCCGATGTGACTGTTACGGCTCCTGAAATGACATTCTGCAAGAGCGCTGATAAAACATCGGCCAATCCAGGCGATACGATTGTTTATACCCTTAATTATGAAAATACTGGTAGTGGTGTTGCTACAGATGTGGTTGTGATAGACACTATAGACGAAGATACAACATTTGTTAGTTCCGATCCAAACTATGATGGAGTAAGCGGAGATACCTATACCTGGAATCTTGGAACAGTGGGAGCATATTCAAGTGGAACCATCACCATAACGGTGACTGTAGATCCAGGAACACCTGACGGAACGCTCCTTCACAATGAGGCCACTTTGGATTACGATGATGCCAACGGTAATCCATACGATCAGCTTGCCGATGATGCCGATGTGACAGTTACAGCCCCTGAAATAACCTTCAGCAAGGTCGCTGATGTAGGTACAGCCGATCCTGGTGACACGATTATTTATACATTGACATATAATAACGATGGAGGGGGGATAGCAACTGATGTGGTTGTCACAGACACGATTCCAGGGGATACGACATTTGTGAGCTCGAATCCAAATTATGATGGTGTAAGTCAAGACACATACACCTGGAATATCGGAACCGTGGCAGCCTATTCCGGTGGAACCATAACAATAACAGTCACAGTAGATGCAGGAACATCTGATGGCACTCTGCTTCATAATGAGGCTACATTTGATTATGATGATGCCAATGGTAATCCTTACGATCAACTGACAGATTATGCTGATGTGACAGTTACGGCGCCAGTCTTAAGCATTACGAAGACTGCCAACATGTCAACGGCAGATCCAGGGGATCAAATAACCTATACTATCGTATTCGAGAACTCTGGTGTAGGCAATGCAACAGATGTCTGGATAAACGACACAATTCCTGCTGATACGACTCTTGTGAGTACGTCCCCTTCATATGATTATGACTCTGGTGACACTTACAAGTGGTACCATTCTCTAATAGGAGGTAATTCAACCGTGACCATAACAATGGTTGTCGAGGTTGATGTTGGTACCCCAGACAGGAAGCTTCTTCACAACTGTGTCACACTTGATTATTCAGATGACAATGGCAATCCACTACCTCAAGAAACGGCTTTCGCCGATGTCTCAGTGACTGCTCCTGTTTTACATATTATCAAGACAGCTGATGTATCAACCGCAGATCCAGGTGACACCATCATTTACACAATAGATTATTGGAATACAGGATCCGGATGGGCATCCCTTGTTGAGATCGTGGATACAATACCACCTGACACCACTTTTGTTGGCTCAAATCCAACATACGATGGCGTTCTAAATGATGTGTACACATGGAATATAGGTGATGTGGGACCCAACGGAAGTGGAAAAATAACAATCACGGTCACTGTGGATGTTGGAACCGATGACAAGACCCTCCTGCATAATTTTGCAACTCTTGATTATGCGGATGCAAACGGAAACTTTTATGTACAACTGGATGATTATGCCGATGTTTCGGTAACAGCTCCTGTGATGACCATAACCAAGACAGCGGATGTATCAACTGCAGATCCTGGTGATCCAATTGTTTACACAATAACCTACAAGAACACAGGGTCTGGTTGGGCATCACTTGTTTGCATCATAGATACCATTCCTGAAAAAACAACCTTTGTCAGCTCAACCCCAGCATATGATAACGGCACAAGCCATGTATATGCCTGGATCCTCGGAGATGTAGCCCCAGGTACAATTGAAACCATAGAAATCGAGGTCTTTGTAAATGTTGGTACAGCAGATAAAACGCTCCTGCACAACACTGTAACCCTTGACTACGCAGATGCAAATGGTAATTACTATCCACGGGAAGGCGATCATGCGGATGTCATTGTTACCGCACCTGAGATGTCCCTTTCCAAGACCGTAGATGTATCGGAAGCAGATCCCGGTGATCCCATCGTATACACAATCGAATATGAAAATAGCGGTACCGGTGATGCAAGCAATGTGGTCATCATTGATATTCTGCCCTCAGATGTAACCCTGGTATCTGCTTCTTTAACACCTGATACAACAGTGGGGAATACCCTGACCTGGAATATTGGTGATGTGCAGGCAGGGACCAGTGACAGTATCACAATAACTGTGACAGTTAATCCTGGTACACCTGATGAAACCCTACTTCTCAACGAGGTTACACTGGACTATTCCGACGCCAACGGTAATTTCATAGAGCAACTGGACGACTCTGCGACAACTACGGTTACGGCTCCTGTTATGACCCTTTCCAAGGAGGCCGGGAGAGTCACTATCTTTGAATATGTTCTCGCGAATTTTACAATAAGAATTGCGGGAGAGAAATGGCATGATGTGAGACTCACCCTATTCTATGATGGGGTTGGTACCGATGTAGCTTCCGTCACCCGCTTCCCAGGTGATCCTGATAAACAATCAGTGACAATATACGATGTCAAGATAGGCGTAATCCCAGGCTCATTCAGCGCAGCCATAACATACACACCCTTTGACGATGTCATAAACGGCGAATTCTGGGGAGCAGATCCCTGTTGGCTCATCATAACATTCCCGGATGGCACCTCCAAGAGGCTTCATCATACGTTCAATGTGAGACATAACGACACATGGATATGGACCATCGACGATTTTACCCCATACATTGGTGGCCAACCCATAATCCATGAGGCCATAATCCCATATACGATCACATATGAGAACATCGGATCCGGAGATGCCTCAGATGTTGTGATCACAGATATTCTACCTGTGGATGTTACGTTGTTGGACTCCAATCCACCCTACGACTCATGCAGCGGAAATACATACACATGGAACATTGGAACTGTTGTCTCGAAGGAGAAAGGGCAGATTTTAATTAATGTCAGCTATATCTTCGAAATCAATGGAACACTGTTGACCAATGAAGTAACACTGGGCTACTCCGATGCAAACGGTAACTTCATTGAGGAACTTTACGACTCCGTGGATGTGGTGTTGTCTACGTATATGGTTGAGGTTGAAGAGGTTCAAACTGAGGAACAAGTTATAATTACCTCAGGAGACAACGACAGCGGATTGGGATTATCCACCAGTCTTTATGCCAGGAATACGGCATCAAAAGAGATTACTTCCTTGAGCTCTTCTACAATGTACAATCCACCGAGCAATCCAAGTATGGATATTGAAAGCGAAAAAGTTGGTGATTCGGCAGAATCATCACAAATAGAGGTAGAGGAAACAATTCCTGATAACATGGAAATAGCTTCGGAAATCAGTGCAAGCCAGTATATGGAATACACCATAAATCTGGAATCGGCAATCAGAGACAGGACTACATCTACCAAGCCTGTGATGACCCAGTTGTTTGATCACAAAGAAGAACGAACAGAAAGAGCAGAGCTCACTTTCGAGGCTGTAAAGAGAACTGATGATGACACCTTGGAAAAAGTGCAGACCGATATCTCTTATGTGAATGCTGAAATTGAGGATGAGATGGCTCCCCAAAATCACCTTGATATCGAGAATTTAAGAGTCCCAGAGAATTCATATCATGGACCGGTTACAACCAGCGATTTCAAAGTACAAGAGACTGCCATCATACCATCTGCGAAAATTTCAAGTGTTTCGGTATTTTTTACATTTGTTGCCCTTCTTTTCTCTCTGAGTGCCCTTGCAGTGGGAGTATATACCTCAACGAAAGCACGCTTAAAAAAGGAGATATAATCTCCTTTCTCTTTTCATTTTTTTTTAAATATAATGATTTTACCTAAAAAACTTTTAAACCTCGTATTCTTATATCTTGTTTATGAGATCCTTCTGCATTGCAGTTCCCCATTTAAAGGGAGAAGAAGTACGTAGGGCATTGTTGAAAGAGGGGATTCTCAGAAGAGATCTTGCTATCGCAAGAGATGAGGTATTCATCTACATTCCCATTTTAGAAGGCAAGGGAAAAGGTTTTATGGATTATGAAGTCTTGGAAAGGGATTTCAGGGTATTACAAGGAGAAAGCAGAAGTTATAAAGACCTGGTTGATGTCCCGGAAGATCTTAGGGCTTTATTACCAACCTCATTTGATGTCATAGGTAGCGTTGCCATAATTAAGATTTCTGATGAACTCATGGGCATAAAAGAAGAAATAGGAGAGGCCATACTGAAGGTGAACAAGAGCCTTGAGACAGTGGCAATTGATACTGGAATAGAAGGAGAGGAAAGGGTTAGGCAGCTGGTAATCGTAGCAGGGAAAGAGAACACCGAAACCATACACAAAGAATACGGCATAGAATTGGAGATAGATCCGGCTAAAGTCTATTTCTCCCCTCGACTGGCAACAGAGCATTGGAGAGTGGCCCAGATGGTTGAGGAGAAAGAGGTGATAATCGATATGTTCTGTGGAGTGGGGCCCTTCTCGATTCTCATTGCAAAGCATCGCAATCCAGGGAAGATTTTTTCCCTTGACATCAATGAAATGGCTATCCATTATCTAAAAAGGAACATTAACAGGAACAAGGTGTTGAATGTAAAGCCAATGCATGGTGATTCAAAGGTCCTCGTTCCTAACCTTGAAAATGCAGATAGAATAATCATGAATCTACCTTTTGGTTCATATGAGTTTCTTACTTACGCACTTTCCAATGTAAAGAATGAGGGCATGATACACTATTACGAGGTTCTTGAAATAGAAAAGAAGGATGAGAAAATCGAGAATATCCTTATATCTGCACAGGTAAAGGGCATCGATATAAATATTCATGATGAACGGGAAGTGCATACATATTCTCCAAGTTCAAAATTGTACTGCTTTGATTTGAAGGTCGATAGGGATGAAGGGAGCTTACGATCCGATTAAGAGGACAAAAACTCTAGAAAAATACGCATTTTCTGGGGAGAACAGGGCTTACTATCGCTTTCGACCTGCAAAATGGTATGGAGGAATTGTTACAGGTGATGTCACAGTCTGCAATTTACTATGTAGGTTCTGCTGGGCAGGAGATGATATAAGGCACCATCCTCAGAATGTTGGCAAGTTCTATACACCTGAGAAAGCGTTCAAACGATTATGCAGTATCGGTGAAAAGAAGGGCTATAGATTGATGAGACTCAGCGGTCAAGAGCCGACAATTGGTAGAGAGCATCTTTTAAGGCTTTTGAAACTTGTTGGAAAGACAAGATACAGATTCATTTTGGAGACGAATGGAATCTTGATTGGCCATGAGAAGGATTACGCTGACTGCCTCTCTGAATTTAATAACCTTCATGTCAGGGTTTCACTTAAAGGCACGAACGAAGGGGAGTTCTCGGCCTTAACCGGAGCGAAACCAGAATTCTTTCCATTGCAGTCAAAAAGCCTTGAAAACCTTGTTAAGAGCGGAGTGAGCTGTCATCCTTCTGTCATGGTCTCCTTCTCCGAGACTGAGAACGTAAGAAAACTCCAAGAACGATTGGCTGCAATTGCCCCTTTCCTAAAAGAGGAGATGGAGATAGAGGAGCTTATTCTCTACCCTCATGTGGTGAAGCGATTGAAAAAGATGGATATGGATTACAGCATTGGCCATGACCCTGGTTGTGTTCCAAAAGAGCTTGTTTGATTACTTCATTCAATCAACCTTTTCAAGGCTCTCCTTTCCTTCATGTGACTGGATTTGCCAGATGCCGTTTTGTGCATAATATTCTAAGGTTCCTTCGAATGTGATCTCATCCCCATTTTGTATGCTATTGTCGCCTTTATCTCGAAATATGGACATATCAAAGACAATGCAGCCTACTGAATAGTAATTTCCACTACTCGAGTTTTTAAGTGTGAATGTGAATGCTTTGAGGCTTTCTATATAATCGATATCTCTGATCTCACCACTTACCTGAACTTCAACACCCTCAAAAACATCGGGCCGATTTAGTATAACATCCAGAGAAAGAATGTTCTTACCTGCTGTTTGTACCAATATAATACTCTCAGAAGACATGACGTGGATAAACAAATCACCTTTGTAATCTTCAACAAGGCCGTTGACCCTTATTTTTGCCCCTGGGATGAGTTTCTCCTGATTTGCTAGATTTTCGGTAACATCGGCATCTACAATCACTTCAATGGTTTTTCCGGATTCGTAGTCTACTAATATGAGATTTAGGTCTCCATCTTGCCATTCATCAACTTCTTTTATATGACCCTCAACCTCCACCAGACTCCCAAGATGTTTTGATCCCAAATCTGAAATCGAAATCGTTTTAGCCTCAATTAATACGGCATAGGCGTAGATCCCCAAAATGCCTGCTAAGGTGATTAATATCACGAGTAGTAGGAGTTTCGGCTTCTCTATCATGCAAAAGGTGTATAGGTTTACACTTTTAAATAATATCTCAGATTCTTTGATTGTTCATCTTCATAATTTAATAAGTTTATGAATTGAAAAGGATCATGAAAAAAAAGATCAAGCCACTGAAGGGAATCGGGAACCCAGCTTTTTCATAAAAAGCTGGGCCAAATAATGGGCATCTCAAGTTTGACATTTATTTTATCCGATAGCCCGAGTAGTAAATGGTAGAAAAAAAAGCCACTGAAGGGAATCGAACCCCTGATCTGCTGATATTTCTCCCTTAGAGTAAGTTTCGTTATCATTTTTCAAGCAAGCCGAGCCCGAAGGGCTAGGAAATCCAAAGTTGCGAAGTAATGCAAGTGCCGTTTACGGCACCGGTTTCAGTTAACGCTTTCTCAAAGGGTTACGAATCAGCCGCTCTACCGCTGAGCTACAGTGGCATATGGTAACCGGATGAAGTAGCTCAGTCGGTCTAGTGGAGACCAAAGGTAACCACGCATGACCGCTAAGCTACAGTGGCAATCGTTCAACATCGTTAATTACCAGGTAGCTTAAAAGGATTTTGTGGCTATATGAGTGGTTGTAATGCAAGTCAGCATTTATAATGTCCTTTCTCATACAGCTTCTTCGAGTGTCTCAAGGCATCGATTGCTGGCATGCTCTTACCTGCCAGAAAACTGATGCAGGCCCCTCCGCCAACACTGATATGGTTAACCTTTCGCGCCAAATTCAGGTTTCTTGCGGCAGCCACTGTTTCCCCGCCTCCGATCACACTGAAGCCCTTGGATTCGGCTATTGCATTGAATATGATAGTGGTACCCACAGCAAATTCCTCTATCTCAAAAACACCAGCAGGACCATTTAATATTATATTTTTAGCATCTAATATTTGCTTTCTATATCCTACAGCTGTATCCAACCCAATATCGAATATCCTTAATTTGGCGGGTAAATCATCCACAATACACGCTTTTCTCCTCCCATTGTCGTTTAATACCAAATCTGTGGGAACTTGAATTTTACTGCCATATTCTTTGTCCAGATTTTTTGCCTGCTCTTTGAGCTCTTCATACTCTCCAACTTCCCTTTCCAGAAAAGAGATATTCGGCTCACCGAGATCATGCCCTCTTGCCAGCAAAAAAATGTTTGCCACAATACCTGTGGTGAGGACATTATCGACTATATTATTATTCAACATATTCCTCATAACACTTAGGGTATCGAAGACCTTTATCCCGCCGAATATTGCGATGCTGGGCCTTTCTTTGTTGTGCATGGCTCTTTCCAGCATGGTGATCTCCTTTTCCATTACCCTTCCTGCAAGGTTTGGTAAAACCTCAGTAAAACCAGTGAGAGAGGGTTGGGCACGATGCGCAGCTGCAAATGCGTCATTTAAGAAGTAATCCGCCTGTCCCGCTAGATGGGTAACTAGGTGGCTTTGAGCTTGTGTGGTGTAATCTTTTCCTTTGAGGATATGCTCTTCTGCATAGAACCTTACATTCTCTAAAAGGACGATATCTCCCGTTTTCATGTTCTTCACTTTATTTAATGCCCTGCTTCCAAAAAAGTCATCCACATATGTGACTTTCTTATCTAGTCTGTTTGAAACCAGTTTTGCGTGTTTCTCCATTTTTGTGAAATCTTTTTTTCCAGGTCTGCTTTGGTGGGCCAGTAAAACAACCTTAGAATCATTAAGTTCTCGAATGGTTCTTAAATGGTGACATATCCTCGTATCATCGAGAATCTCCCCTGTTATTGGATTTATAGGGGAGTTGATGTCCACTCTGAGTATAAGCGTCTTGCCTTTAAGATCGAAATCATCCATTGTGAAGAAATCTCTGGGCATGTTTTCGGTGGATTATACGTTAGTTATATATAAAAATTGTTTATCTCCCTTATAATATTCATTATAATTCCCATCAAATATATCAGCAACATTTAATACCCTTTACTTGGATAAACTAACAATGGCATCCCTATCCCATAAAAATAGGTTAGATATGCACGAAATCGCATCGCATCTAGGCACTAAAATCATAGGTAAGACGATTCATGGATTTGACTTTGTTCTCTCAACAAATGACAGTGCCAGGACTTTTGTAGAAGAAGGGGTGGATGAGGGAACTGTAGTTTTCGCCGAGGTGCAGAGGGCAGGAAAGGGCAGGCTTAACAGGGAATGGATCTCTCCAAAAGGAGGATTGTGGATATCCATTATCCTCAAACCAAATATCAAGCCCAAAGAGGCAACAATAATGACATTATTGGCTGGCGTTGCCGTTGCCAAAACTCTATTGAAAGTCTACAATTTAAATGCCAGTATAAAATGGCCCAATGATGTGCTGATAGGAAATAAAAAGGTGTGCGGTATTCTAACTGAGTTGAGGACTCAAAAGGATAAGATTGACCATTTGATCTTGGGTATAGGTATAAACGTAAATTTCGATATGAAAGAATTTCCTGAGGATATACGGGCATTTTCCACCACCTTGAAACATGAGATTGGAAAGGAGGTGAGCCTTGGGAAACTGTTATCTGAACTCTTGGTGGAGATGGATGAATGTTACGATATTTTGAATTCAGGCCAACCTTATAGAATCATTAACCAATGGAAGGAACTGAGTATAACATTAGGCAAGAAGGTCACGATTACCAATGTAAAAGAGACCATAGAAGGTATTGCACTGGATATTGATGATACTGGTGCCTTGATTGTGGATACAAATGAATTTGGGAAACGAAAATTCCTGACTGGAGATTGTCTGCATGTATCAATGGGCGTTTAGGGAATTGGAGAGTGGGAGAAAATGGACGTCTTGGAGTTAACTAAAAATCTCATATCAATTGAGAGCGTCACTGGCAATGAACATGCCATTGCAGAGTTCATAGCCTCTCAACTGGATTTCACCGAGGTAAAGATGCAAAGTATAAGAGGTTTTGGGCCCAATGTGATTGTAAGACATATTACAGATCCTGAAAAAGCCTGTATCATATTAAATTGCCATATGGATACCGTGGAGGTAATGCAGGGCTGGACATCTGATCCATTAAAACCGAGAACAGAAGGTAATAGATTGTTCGGTCTTGGTGCATGTGATATGAAGGCAGGTATTGCCATTGCTGTTGACGCCTTTAAATATGCTGTAAATAGGGACATGAATCTAATTTTTACCGCTGTTTCGGATGAGGAGGGGAACAGCAAGGGCTCCCATGTTCTTATAGAGCAACTGATTAAAAGGGATTTTAAGGAACATTTAAAGGATGGGCTGTGCATAATTCCCGAGGATACCCAGGAAAATGTAAAACTTGGAGCCAGGGGAAGGTATGTAATTGAAATAAATGTAACAGGTCGCTCATCACACGGTGCTACACCAAAATCCGGGACTAATGCAATTGAAGATGCTGCCCAAATAGTCGGGGCTTTAAATAAGCTTCCTTTAAACTCACATTCAAAGCTGGGCGAAGGCACAATCTGTGCCTTGAAAATCGAAGGTGGAGGGAATTCCCTCTCCGTTCCTGACAAATGTACAATAAGGGTGGATAGGCACACTGTAATGGGGGAGAGCAAGAAACAGATAAAAAACGATTTCGAAGAACTGCTGAAAACAATGGATATAAAAAGCTCCTATGAAATATCCTTCATGAAAAGAGAAACACCTTTTTTGGAGCCATATATCCTTGAGGAAAACGATCCTTGGGCTATTAAATTTAAATCTGTTTATAGAAAACTTTACGAGAAAGAGCCAGATATTGTATATGGAAAATCTGTCGGCGATTTCAATGCCTTCGGAAAGATAATGCCAACCATAGTCTTTGGACCTAAAGGTGAGAATCTCCATGGTCCAAACGAATGCGTATATATAGATTCCATAGAGAGATGTAGGAATTTTTACCTTAAGTTCTTAGATAGTATTAAGGGTATAGGGTAAATAAAAATGAATATCTCCCATAAAAGAACTAAGATGTGGTGATCGTTTTTTTCACATATCTGTGCTTTTCCTTTCTACCGTTCATCAATAGATCGTCGTAGTAGGGTTTTATTGCCGAAAAGAACTCCCAAAGGGAGGTGAATGAGTTGGTAGCAAAGTACTGGTACCACCCGCATCTTTTGTTGCATTCCCTCATTTGTAACCTGTACTGTTCGGCCTCCTCAGATTTGAGATACTCCATCAAAGGAGTTTTTGTAAGATTGCATGATTTTTGCTGTAAAATCCGACATGGGTAGAATATTTTTCCATCACAGTCAATGATTATCGAAGAGGTTGAGCAACCATGGGGTTTATTTATCCGTTCCAGAAAACCATAGGGTGTGGTTATCGTATTTTTATAGAGCTTTTTTAAACGACTAATTTCGCTTCTGAATTTTTCTGGAGGTGGATAATAGTCATCAGTCTTTGCCAGATGAACCGCAGGCATTACCACTGTTCTTGCATTGGCCTTGAAGATCAACTTGACCTTATCCTCCAAGGCATCGATGTCTTCGGATGTTACAACAGTTTGAACACAAACTGGAGCATATGTCTGAAATTCCTCTAACCGTTCCAACATATCAAGGTTATCATGGCCTTCATCTATGCTTACATGCAGATAATCGATGTATTTACTGTATTCCTCCATGGGTGATTTATCCAAAAGAACGCCGTTTGTGGTGAAAAAAAGGTAAAAAGGCTTTGAACTGGCATACCTTAAAATTTCGCCTAAATCCTTTCTTCTCAAAGGCTCTCCACCTTCAAGGCTCAGGAGAGTGATGCTGGAATTCCCTAAGTTGTCCAGGACCTTGAACACTTCATCAGTTGGCAGAATAGGTGTTTTTTCCCTCCAAACATTGCAGAACTTGCACCTCATATTGCATTTATTGGTGATTTTATACGAGGCATAGAATGGATACACTGCATCTCCTCTCAGGAAATTGGTTGTTATACAACCCATTACCTTAGAATATTTTCTCATGGATAGAAATCTCATAATAATCCCATTTAAGCCGGTTTTTTGGCTTTCCCTTACATTGTTGGAAAAAGGTGTTAAAGAATATAATGTTTTTGATTAAATATTAGGTGGTGGGGATGAGTCGCCCCTCTACCTAGGTCGATTAACCCGATTTAAGGACAGGCATATCTTCACCAATACGAAATCGGCGTAGATCTTTTCATCCTCGCGTATCAATTCGCATTAGCATACGTTAGGCCATAGGTACCAACTCAACCCTAACATCTGATCAGGCTCAGCAAACCAAAACAACCTCTCAGTTGAGTTGATTTACCAAATCTTTTTTGATGTAAGAGTATTGAATCGTCCTAGGTTTCAATCCAACTGTAGGCACCATCTCGAAAGACATAATACAAGGTAAGAACCGACCTAGCGATTCAACCATAATTTTGCCTTCTGAGGTTGACTCGAGAAGACAGTAACTTGCGGCAACTGCCCGAAAGCAAAAGCCACCAGTTTGTGGAGATCAACTCCACAGTCATCCCTTGCCTTTGTACCTAACACTATTGCGAATGTGGCGATCCTTTCGACAAGACGTGAAGCCTGTTCGAACGATCAGAGATACACTTCAATCAGGTACATCAGGTTGACACGAGGTCTACCTGAATCGTCCATGTGCGAGAAAGGATTCTTTCATCGGTTGATGAAGGCTCCTCTCCCCCAGGTTGGTAAAAGGGTTTAATACAAACCACAAGGGTTCGTATTTCTCGGTAGAAACTTACGGATCCGATGCACACCAAGCTCGTCTTGCGCTGCGCATCGCTCGACAAAAGCGTGTGGTTGCATAATCTTTCTACCTTACCCTCCCCACCAAAACCCATATAGGTTTGTGGCATAATAAATCTTTCTGTGTCATCGTTTAGCAAGTACAAGAGGCACTAAATTTTTTTAAGTTTTAAAAGAAAAATCAGATGGTTGTTTTATTGTAAATCCTGATTATCCATTGAAAAAAATGCATTCTTGTCTATTTCAATACTCTCATTCAGGAGGGGGAGGAGGAGGGGGTGGGGTCAGTTTATCATCTTCTTTAAATTCGATAAGGTTATCGTTTTTCTCTTCCTCAACTTGAAATGCCGTAACCTCTTGGACATCTTCAGTTTGAAATGCAACCGTTTCTTCTTTACCCTTCCTTTTTCTGGACAACGCCAATATCACAACAAGAACCACGGTGATGATTATTATTAATATTATCAAATAGAGATAATCCATCAGTATTTCAAATATATCGAAATCACTTGGTTCGATATCTCCATCACCGGTATCCCCGTCGCCATCCCCATTTCCATTGCCATTACCGTCACCGTTATCGATAACTGGTTCCCTGTCATCTACATTGATACGTACCATTATACCCGAAGCATTATTTCCTAGAATATCCCGGGCTCCAAATATTATCGTACTTGTGTTCAAAGGCACCGTAAATGGAGAGTCATAGATCTCGTAGGACAAACCCCCATCAAGGCTGTACCAAATGAAATCAATTCCAACACCGATGCTATCGTTAGCCATCACTGTTATCAAGGTCGAGGAGTTAATTGTGTTTCTCTCATCCATTGACGGAACCTCACCCCCGAAATAAATTTCAGCCACCGGAGCTGTAGTGTCCACATTGACCATCAACGTATTTTCTTTTTCGTTGTTCCCAAGGTTATCCTGCGCACCCCAAGATATGTAATGCAGACCATCGATTTGCCCTGTCAACATGAAATTAGAACCCTCATGATATTCACCATCGATTGTATACCAGATAAATGAAACGCCACTTTGATCATCATCAGATATCAAGTTGAATATTGTGGCTTGTGTGATGTTCCAAATATGCAACTCCTCTTTCTGATATTTTGGCTCGCCAATGGTAATGACCGTTGTGGGTGATGTGATATCTAAATATACGATCAATGAATTGCCGGTCTCATTGTGATTCAGGCTGTCCCGACTTCCCCAGGTTATAGTGTGTGTACCTTCAGTATAATCCGATAAATTGAATTCAACACCTTCGAAATAGACCCCATCGATAGTGTACCAAGTTACATTTACTCTGGCGTTATGTGAAGTTGGTTTGTCCAAACCCGAGAGAGTAAACAAAGTCTTATTTGTAACATTACAACCATTATAGAGTGCCAGTGGGTACCTTTGCGAATCTATGGTTAATTCGGTTTCTGGTGCAGAATCATCCACCCAGATTACAATTGAGTTTCCAGTCTCATTTATTGTTAAGTTATCCACGCTTCCCCAAGTTATTATGTGAGAGCCTTCTTTGTATTCTGACAGATTGAATGTGGACCCAATATAATAATTCCCGTCGATGGTATACCAAGTAAAGTTGACACCGGGATTCTGGAAGTCAGGCGTGTCTTGCGCCGATAATACGAACTGGGTGGACGAAGTAACATTGCAGCCATCATTGGGCCACATGGGATGTTTAGGCATATCAATTGTTAAATTCGTTTTTGGTGCTGAATTATCCAGCCATATGATGATAGATTTACCTGTCTCGTTGTTTCCCAACCTATCCCTTGTACCGTAGGTTATAGTATGGTTTCCATCGGAGTAACCATTCAGATTTAATATCCAATCCTCGAAGTAATCATCATCAATAATGTACCATTCGATCTCAACACCTGAGGAATTGTCATTTGATATGATCATAAAAACTGTAGATGCGGTAATATTCCAAATGTCCAGGTCATGTGAGCGATATTTTGGTACACCGATACTCAATGTGGAATTGGGTGAAATGTTGTCAAGAAGGACCGTGATATTTTTTTGGGTTTCATTGTGGCCTAAATTATCCTGGCTGCCGTATACGATGGTGTATACGCCATCATCATATCCTGAGAGGTTGAAGTATGATCCTTCAAAATACTCTCCCTCAATGAAATACCAACTGAATGCAATACCAGAGTAAGAATCAGTTGCATTCAAAGTAAATGGTGTGGAATGGGTGACATTGTAATATTCGTTGGGAAAGTCCCGCCATTTCGGCCCCCCCACTTCTATTTTTGTATCAGGATGTAGCTTATCCAAATATACGACGATATGATTACCTGATTCGTTTTGACCTAGATTATCTATACTGCCCCAAGTGATACTATGCGGACCTTCATTCAGTCCAAATAACGACAGTGTGAAATTTGAGCCTCCGAAATATGCTCCATCTACCGTATACCAAGGTTGTTTTATTCCAGAATTATGCGCGGGATAGTCCTGGGGAGATAGTGTGAATGTTGTATATGATGTGACATTGCAACTATCGAAACCATCTATCGGGAACTTTTCTGAACCGATTGTTAAATTTGTCTTGGGAGGAGAATTGTCGAGCCAGACTGAAATCGTATTAGTCTCGTTATGGTCTACGTTATCAAGACTGCCCCAGGAAACCGTATGTCTACCCTCAGAATATCCCGATAAATTAAAAGAAGTACCTATAGAGTAATCGCCATCTATTGAATACCAGGTGAAGTTGATACCAGCATTATGATCCCCAGGCTTATCCTCCCCTGAGAGTGTGAATTGAGTTGATGAAGTAATGTTGCATCCATCGTAGGGGAAGGAAGGAAACAAGGGAGAACCTGGGATCAATTGGGTCTGTGGTAGAGAATCATCGACCCAAACCGAAATTGAATTGTTTGTCTCATTGTAAAACAGATTATCTTCGCTGCCCCAGGTGATGTTATGTATTCCCTCGCCCAAACCAGACAGGTTAAAGGAGGTCCCAACTGAATAATTGCCATCTATGATGTACCACGTGAAATTGATCCCTGAGCTATGAGTAATGGGATTGTCTGAAGCAGAAAGTGTAAACTGCGTATAAGACGTCACGTTGCATCCTTCATCATTGTTTTTTGGATACTTTGGTGGGTTTATTATCAAGTCAGTTTTGGGATGGGATTCATCAACCCAGACGACAACTGACTTATCGGTCTCATTATGGCCAAGATTATCTTCACTGCCCCAGCTTATTGAATGGGCTCCCTCTCCGTAACCTGCCAAATTAAAGAAGGTCCCAACAGAATAATCTCCATCGATTATGTACCATGTGAAATTGATACCAGCATTATGAGCTATGGGACGGTCAGTACCGGAAAGCGTAAACCCTGAAGATGATGTAACATTACATCCATCATTTATTAAATCAGGATATTTTAATCCACTTATCGAAAGGGATGTAATGGGTTTGCTTTCATCTATCCAGATCGTAATTTCAGAGCCTGTATCGTTGTTACCTATGCCGTCCTCGCTGCCATAAATTATATAATGTGGGCCTTCTGAGTAACCAGAGAGGTTGAATGGGTTGCCTTCAAATTCAAAATATTGACCGTCAATTGAGTACCATGTAAAGTTCACTCCTGAATAGATATCGTAAGCAGAAAGGTAGAAGTTCGTGGTTCTGGTTATATTCCAGTCATGGGTAATGTTTTCCCGGTATTTCGGCGTATCGATTGTGAGGTTGGTAATTGGTGGTGATGTGTCATTAACCGTGATTTTCACGGTATCCACATCCCAGTTACCTTGGGCATCACTGACATTTAGGACAACTGTGTAATTACCTGGAACCGTATATATGTGTAAAACCTTGGAATAAATAGGTCCTGAACCATTTAGAAAATTCCCATCGCCAAAGCTCCAATTATACCATGCAATGTAACCCGAATCATCTGAAGAGTTTGAGCCATCCAATAATATGGGAGAATCTGTGCCTGTAAAGTTGTCGTAACCTGCATCTGCCACTGGCGGTGCCAGGTCAATAAGCTTTATGTTGGATACTTTTGGGGTATAATAAACATATCCTTCCTCATCTGTAATCTGCCCCCTGAAGTCCCATGTACCATTGGGAAGGGCTGAGCAGTTGACAATCCCTCCCACACCTCCAATCCAACCCTTGGGCGTTTGGGGTGAAACAACACTCCATAAATCCATCCCCGCTGGAGAATACTGAATTACATATGTGCCTGATCCCGTATCCACATCCTCGTCCGGGAAATCGGTGTCGTTTAATATAAAATCATATGCAGGGATGATCGTAATATCACTTACAGGATCTATGATGTAGATGCCTGTGGGGCCTGTGTTGATTTCATTGAAACCCAAGGTCATGTTATTTCCGGGGAGAACATCGCTGATGTTCCAAATCCAGACACCTGTGCTCGATCCATTGTAGCTGTCACTATTGGGGTCGGTTGAGTCTCTAAAACCTAAAACCGAATTTTTCCAGGCATCCCCTGCATTGTTCGGAGGATTGCCGTCCGCCTCCTCTAAATCCACCAAATAATGTGTTTCATCATCATTCTGGGTTGTAACAGAATCATCCACATGCCAAATCAATATTCCTTCTCCAGGTAATGCATTATCATATCCTATCTTTTGTCTGTTTGTAATCAAGAAATATTCGCTGGTATTTGTGGAGGATTCATGGGCCCACATCTTGTAAACAATAGTGTTATTTTCCACGGGGGGGATTTCTATGGCCGAAAGGGAAACATCAGATGTTACTATAATGGGTTCAATCCACCCAAGCATTATCTTTGACCATGCACAGAAATGAGCAGGTTGCGATCCAGTTGGGGCGCCATTCCAAGAACCACCAGCCATAAGGCCCCAATCTCCAATCCCATTGGAACTGTAGTCCCTATCGTACAGATCGGGTAATCCCAGCACATGACCGAATTCATGTGCAAATACACCAATTTCCCCATCCTCCGGTTCGGTTGAATATGGTCTCGCTATTACCCCATCAACAGATTCCCCTGTAAAACCGATGGTACTTTTATGGGACCAAATATCGTTACTATTTCCACTCTGCTCCTGGCCTGAGCCTGCATGGATGATAAAAAGGGCATCGATTTCTCCATCTGAGTCAATATCGTATTGTGAGAAATCAACACTGGGGTCTGCCAGCTGCACAGCCTCTCTTGCCATCTCATAGATGTTTCGAGGCACGGGCCCGTTACCTGTATCGAGTCCATGATTATCGGCTCCATAATATGCCATGCTATGGGAACTCTGAAAAGGACCCACCACATCCACCTCGATATCGAATATTCCATACGACACCCCCCGATAATAAGTCCGCATGGAGCTTGAGGCTGTGTCATTTAACAATTGTCTGAAATGGGCTTGATCATGTGATCCACCAAAGTCAAAATCCGTGAAATTTAACATTAAAGCAATTGCCTTCCAGGTACCAACAGCGGGAGGTGCCCTTGTGGAGCGTCGCAAATTGTAATTTTCCTTAGAAGGAACATCTGGATGATTATTTTCCAGGTGTTTTTGAATGCCATCAATTAATTCTGGATCAATAATACCTACCCTATGGGTTGTTGGAACCAGAACACCTCTTTCATCCTTTTGGGCATAGGTCCACCATCCATTCTCATCCATAACTATGGAATATCCGTTAATGGTCTCCACATGTCCTCCTATCTTCTCGGCCTTTATCTTCGCCGTAAATTCTCCTCCATCCGGTTGAATTAACTTGAGGGGCGCAGGATTCGGCAAAAACGTGGAATAACCATTTAATATCAAATTGTACTCATGAGAGTATTCGTCTTTATTTTGTAGTTCTAATTCCACTTTCTCCTCGGTGTTTTCCCTTTTCTCTATTTCCACTATTATCGAGCCAAGTGAACATATAACCAGGAGAAATATGACACCCAACACGAGAAAAGAAAGCATTATTCCCAAATTCCTTGGTCTGTTTGACTCCATTATTATCACACTTATATCATGCCTGAATCGTTTTTTACCGGGATTTTTTATTCCACAAAGGATTTGTCTGCGGGAATGTATATACAGCCAGTAACTCTATTCTGGCTCATAATATGCACAATACGATATATATTATTTATTGCCAGATTTGCCGTCAGGTCCCTCCTTCCAAGACGATCGGGCTCTCCATTTTTTATATTGTTTTAAAATGACTACCAATATGATGATCAAAATAACAAAAATTATAAGGAAGTTAAAACAAAAAGATTGTTCATATCCGCCGACTATCGGGAGTTTTTCCCAATCCGTTGGATCCCTCCATTTATCTTTATCTGTTGGGTATTTATCATTTAAGTCATCGCGGCCGTCACCATCCGTATCAGTATTTAGAGGATCCGTACCTAGGGTTATTTCTTCTTCGTCAGATAATCCATCGTTATCATCATCTTTGTCGTTGAGATCATAGGTTCCATCTTCATCGGTATCACTATTATCAACAACCATATAGAAGGATGATTCCTCACCACGATTTCCAAGGGCATCCTCACCACCGTAGATAATGGCGGTTGTTGTTGAGGAGACAGTAAAAGGAGATTCATACATGGAATAGGTGGCACCACCATCGATGCTATAGAAAACCGTTGTTCCGTTAACACCTGAATCAAATGAATTTAGAGTTATGGGTGTCGTCGAGGTTATATGGGTAACGTTATCTACGGTCACATTTGGCCAGCCGATATCTATGGAAACCGAAGGTGGGGTGTTATCGAGGTTAATAAAAAGAGTATTGGGTGTTTCATTCCATCCGAGATTATCTAAGGAAACCCACGTAATAGTATAAAGTCCATCAGAATATCCCTCAAAATCGAATGTCAATCCTTCAAAGTAGTCATCATCTATGGTATACCATGTTAGGTCGACACCGGAGTATTGATCTGTGGATATTAACGTAAATTCTGTGGATTCAATGACGTTCCAGTTGTCATTATCGTTCTCTCGGTATTTTGGTGTTCCTATTACCAACTCAGTTGAGGGCGGTGAGGTATCGAGAATTACAGATATTGTTCTTTCAGGCTCTTCGTTACCCAGGTTGTCGATACTTCCCCAGGTTATGGTGTGTAGACCGTCATCCAATCCCGAGAGGTCAAAATTTGAGCCTTCAAAATACACCTCATCGATCTTGTACCATATTACACTCACTCCAGAGTGCTGGTCCAGTGATGTTAATGTAAAGGAGGTATCTTCTGTTACATTCCATATATCATCAAGGCTTTCATGGTATTTTGGTGTTCCAATATCCAAATTTGTATCAGGGGGACTGTTATCGAGTATTACATTTATCGTCTTCTCTGCCTCTTGGTTGCCTAGATTGTCTATGCTGCCCCAAGAAATGGTATACATGTCATCATCGTAACCTGATAAGTTAAAGGAGGAGCCAACGAAATAATCTGAATCGATTTTAAACCAAGTGAAGTTCACTTTCGATTGTGAATCCGAGGCGTTAAGTGAGAACTGAGTCTTGGAAGTGACGTTCCAGTAACCTACGTCACCATTCCTGTATCTAGGATTATCAAAGTCAATATTCGTCGATGGTGGAGTGTTATCAAGGTAAAGGTAATAGAGTTTGGATAACTCCACATTACCAAGGTGATCAGTTGCATTGAAAGCAATTGTGAAAAATCCGTCGTCATAGTCAGATAAGTTGAAAAATATTGTCCCTTGTATATATTCGGTCCAGTCCAAAACAAGATTCGAATCCCTGAATATTCGATAGTAAATGGATTCAACACCACATCCAGTATTATCTGTTGAGCTGAGATTTATTGGGGTATAACCTGTAACATTAAAAATGGGATTGTGTGGATACGTTGGTTCCTCAAAGTCTATTGAACTTGTGGGCTCCGTATTATCCAACAAAACGATTATAAAATTGCCTGTCTCGTTGTGCCCGAGTTTATCCTGGCTACCCCATGTAATTGAATGCGGTTCATCATCATAACCCGATAGATTGAATGTATCTCCTTCAAAGTATTCGCCATCGATTGTATACCATATGAAATCAATAATGCCAATAGAGGATAATGGAGTAAGGGTGAATGTTGAGGTCGAGGTTACATTCCAAAAATCTGTTGGTAATCCACGATATATAGGCATCCCTATGGAAAGGTTGGTGGTGGGAGAGGACGCTTGTAGGATTACAATCATGGGGGGATTTGTTTCGTTATTACCCAGATTATCAAGACTCCCCCAGGTTATCATGTGTGGGCCCTCTTCATGGCCTAATAAATTAAAATTCAAGGCTTCAAAATATTCACCATCAATGGTGTACCAGGTTATTTTTACTCCTGAGAAATCGTCTATTGGGTTTAGGATGAAGTCCGTTTCTTTGGTAACATTCCAAGGATCAAGATCAGTTTCTCGAAACTTCGGTACTCCCACCGATAAGTTGGTGGTTGGAGGGGAATTATCCACGATTATATAATAGATCTTGGTAGGTTCATCCCTCTGGAGATTATCGGTTGAATAGTATGTGATATTATGAGCACCTGAAGTTGAGACCGTGAAGTTCCCGTTGTATGTAATAAAGTTACCAGTATCGATTTTATACCAAATATATGCAACACCAGAACCCATGCCATCTGTCGCAGTTAAATTGAATTCTGTGCTCGAGGTAACGTATTTTGGGGATGAGCTATACTGTGGATCTCCAACGGAAATTGTGGTCTCAGGAGGTGTGATATCCACATAAATGTCCATTGTTTTTGTATCTTCATCTTGCCCTAGATTATCGGTTGATTTGTAGTAGAGGGTATGAGCCCCGGATGTGGACACAGTGAAATCCGAAATATACTGCGTCCAGGAACCAGAATCGATTTTATACCAGATTGTGGCCAAACCCGAGCCTGTGCCGTCTGTGGCAGTTAGATTGAAATCCGTGCTGGAATTTACATAAGTGGGTGAGGAGCTGTACCTTGGATTTCCCATGGTAATAGTGGTTTCGGGTGGTGCGTTATCCACGATAATATTATAGGATTTGATTATTTCTTCATGCCCTAGATTATCGGTAGAATAGTAATATACTGTGTGAGCGCCGGAAGCTTGGACATTGAAATCCCCGCTGTATGGGGTCCAAATACCGGTATCAATTTTATACCAAATAGTAGCCACACCCGATCCTGATGCATCATTTGCCATTAGTGTGATATCTGTACTGGAATTGATATATGGTGGTGATGAGCCGAACTTGGGATTACCTAAAGTTAGCGTTGTTTCGGGTGGTGCATCATCCACGAATAATTCGAACGATTTGGTGATCTCGTCTCGCCCAAGAATGTCGGTTGCGTTATAATAAATAGTGTGTGCCCCTAATGTGGATATTGTAAAATTACCAGCATAAAGAGTCCAAATCCCTGAGTCGATTTTATACCAAATGGATGCAACACCTGAACCCGTCCCATCAGTTGCTGTTAAATTGAAATTAGTGCCGGAATCGACATAGGTTGGTGAGGAGCTGTATTTTGGATCCCCAACATTTACCGTTGTCTGTGGTGGTGTAATATCCACGTATACATCAATTGACTTCTGATTTTCATCCTGCCCAAGATTATCCGTTGATTTGTAATAGAGTGTATGATCTCCGGATGTTGATATAGTAAAGTTCGAGACATATTGCACCCAGGAACCTGAGTCTATCCTGTACCAGATAGTAGCCAAGCCTGATCCTGTACCATCTGTGGCAGTCAAATTGAATTCTGTGCTTGAATTGATATATGTTGGCGATGAGCCAATTTTTGGATCTCCCATTGTCAGTGTTGAAACGGGGGGTGAATCATCGACAAAGACGTCGAAGGTCTTAACAACCTCATCGAGTCCAAGATTGTCAGTTGAATAATAATGTATCGTGTGTAATCCGGGTGTTGAGATTGTGAATTCTCCGACGTAGGGCCCCCATATTCCGTTCCAGTCTATCTTATACCTGATACCAAAAACACCCGAGCCCAGGCCATCTGTCGCCGATAAATTGATATATGTACTTGAATTGACAAAGGTTGGTGAAAATCCATAATTTGGATCTTTTATTGTGATAATGCTTGTGGGTGGATTAATATCAACGTACACCTCATAAGATTTTGTGGTTTCAACCTGCCCTAGATTGTCAGTTGAATTGAAAAAGACCATATGAGCTCCCGGAGTTGACATATTGAACTCCCCGCTGTAAAGTGACCAATTTCCCGAGTCTATTTTATACCAAATCGAATCCACTCCCGAACCGAGACCATCTGTGGCTGTCAAATTCAAATATGTATTCAAATTGATAAATGTTGGTTGTGAGCCATAATTTGGATTTCCTGCGGAAGGAGTCGTCTCGGGTGGATCATTATCCACAAATATTTCAAAAGACATTATGGTTTCACTCTGTCCTAGATTATCAGTGGAATTGTAGTAGAGGGTGTGGGCTCCAGAAATCGATATGGTGAATTGTCCACTGTAGAGTGTCCAAGCACCGGAATCAATCCTGTACCAGATACCGGCCACACCAGAGCCTGGATCGTCTGTGGCTGTTAAATCAAAACCCGTACTAGAATTGATATACATCGGTGATGAGCTATTTTTCGGATTTCCAACGAAAAGAGTGGTGATAGGGGGCGTTATATCGACATATACTTCTATTGAATTCCCTGTCTCGTTTAAGGTAAGGTTATCTTCACTACCCCAAATAATTGTATGTATACCTGGTGTGAGTGTAAAAGGTGTTGAGTAAATATAGAATGTGCTGTCGATGGTATACCAAGTGAAATTTATTCCCGAACCCATACCATCATAATTGTGTGTGAGTGAGAAATCTGTTGAAGTTGTCACATTCCAGTTGTCTGTGCCAAATTCTCTGTATTTTGGGGCTCCAATGGTCAGAGTCGTTATGGGCTTCGAAGTATCGAGGTTGACGATTATATTCGAGATTTGGAAATTGCCAAGGTTATCAACACTTGAATAAAGTATAGTTATTAAGCCCTCTAGATATCCGCTTAGATTGAAGGATGTCCCCTCGTAATAATCCCCTTCTATAGTATACCAAGTATAGTCCACCCCAGAGTATTGGTCGGTTGGAGACAATGTGAATATCGTTGTATCAGTCACATTCAAGATATCGCTTCCACTTTTCCTGTGCTTTGGAGAACCAATACTAAGAGCTGTATCCGGAGGTGTATCATCCAGAATAACGGTCTCGTAGTTACCTGTCTCATTATTACCCACATTATCGACACTACCCCAAGAAAGGTTGTGCATTCCCTCATCATAACCCATTAACGTGAAGTCATTACCTACGAAATAAACTCCATCTATCTTATACCATGTAAAGTTCACACCCGAGTAATTGTCTACTGCTGTAAGACTGAAGGGTGTAATTGAGGTTACATTGTAATGATCCTGGACATTTTCTCGATACTTTGGGTCACCTATGTTAAGCGTGGTGGTGGGTGCTCCTAAATCTTCAACTGTAATGTTAACAGTGTCATTATCCCAATTCCCAAAGCTATCGGTCACGTTTAAAATTACCGTATAAGTGCCTGTTTCGTTGTAAATATGTGTTACCACTGGATCTGAACCATTTTGAAATGTGCCGTCTCCAAAGGTCCAATTATACCAGATAATATAACCAGAATCGTCATATGAACCTGATCCATCCAAAACCGTGATCTCATTTACATCCGTCAAATTATCTTCCCCTGCGTCTGCAACAGGGGGATTGTTCTCTGGAATCGTGATGTTCCAGATATAAGGGGTATAGAGCAAATGACCTTCTTCATCTAAGATTTTCACGCGAAAGTCCCAGAAACCTCCTGGTAAAGCTGTACAATTGATCACACCCGCCACACCACCGACCCAGCTCATTTGCGATTGACTGGGAGTGGCGTTCCAAGGATTTAATGTGTTATTACGTTTAGATTCGAGTACAAAGGAGCCGTTGTTTCCATCATTATCAGAGCCTATGTCCTCATCAGGGAACTCGATATCGCTGATTACGAAGTTGTACATGGGGGGAATTGTCGTGTTGCTTACAGGATCCGAGATGAATATGCCTGTTGGACCTGAATAAATCTCGTTAAAACCAACCGACATATTTTTACTAACAGGATCAATAGCGCTTATGTTCCAAACCCAAACGTGAGTATCTGATCCATTGTAGCTACTGCTGTTGGGATTTGTGGTGTTTCTAAAACCCATGACTGTGTTTTTCCAGGGATCTGTTGATTCGCTAATGCCACTTGAAGTCTCAAGTTCTTGATCGCCATCGGCCTCTTCCAAATCCACTAAATAATGAGTTTCATCATTATTGTTACTCTGAGATTCATCTATGTGCCATATCAATATGCCATCGCCTGGCAAGGCACTGTCATATCCAATCTTTTGCCGGTTTTCCACCAAGAAATACTCATCAGTGTTTTCGGATGGATCATGGGCCCAGATTTTGTATATCACGGTATTATTTTCCACAGGGGGAATTTCTATCTGAAATAATGATAGATCTGAGGTTACGATTCGGGGTTCGACCCACCCAAGTCTTATTTTCGGCCATGCGCTGAAATGTGCAGGAGTATTGCCACCACCGTTCCAGGAACCGCCTGCCATTACTCCCCATTGACCGATACCTTTAGAGGAGTAGTCAGTATCGTACAGGTCTGGTAATCTCAGTATGTGGCCGAATTCATGGCAAAACACACCGATCTTTCCGTCTTCAGGTTCTGTGGAATACGGACCTGTCCAGACGCCATCATTCGTATTATACCATGCAGAGCTCATATGTGACCAAATATCGTATTCATTAGAACTCTGCTCCTCTCCCGAGCCAGCGTGAATAATAAAAAGCGCATCTACTGTTCCATCGGAGTCTAAATCATACGGTGAGAAATCAACTGTTGGATCAGCTAATTGCACGGCCTCCTTGGCCATGTTAGATATTGAGCCGTTGGCATTATCTCTCCCTGGAGGATTATTGTCCCCATAATAAGCCATGGTACGATTGCTCTGAAACGGACCAAAAACATCCACTTCAATATCAAATTGTCCGTATGAAACTTCCCTATAATAGGTTCGCATCGTGTTGCCTGTCGTACCATTTAACATTTGCTGAAAATGAGAAATGTTATTCCCTGAGTCGAAATCCTCATCCGTGAAATTCAGCATAATTGCTATTGCCTTCCATGTCGTGTTGGTAGGGGGGGCACGGGTTGAATGATGTAACCTGTTGCGATCTTCCTTCTCTACCTCAGGATAGTCATTGGACAAATGTTTCCTGAGACCTAAAATCGATTCAGGTTCTATCTTGCAAACCTTATCGTTTGTAGGTACAAGCACACCTCTATAATCTTTTTTCGCATAGGTCCACCACCCCCTCTCATCCTGGATAATAGTATACCCGTCCATGGTCTCCACATGTCCCCCTATTCTCTCTCCAACATTCCTTGCTTCAAATTCGGTGCCATCCGGCTGTTTCAGGAAATATGGTGTGGGATCTGGTGGATATGTAATATAGCCATTGGATAGCATTTCATATGTCGGTGAATCTTTCCATCTACTTGAGATGTCCAACCCATTATTTTCCATTGGGATGTTATCTTCCTCCACATCCACAACAATGGATCCCAGGAATCCAATCACCATCAGGCTTAGTACAAAAAGTAGAATTATATTACCCAAATTACCTTTTTTAATGATTCTTCTCAATGTTCCACCGTTTCCAATTCCAAAGCGCATATTTTCTCAATAAACATTAGCTCGATATTCAGATGATAAACCGCTGAATATACCTCCCAGTTCATAATCTAGCCTTAGTTATGGTAAAAATGATATAAATACTCTTTCCTATCCCCCTTGAGAGTGACATCTTAAAATTTAGGCTTATTTGGATATTGGGATTTTAAACCTATGGATCTAAATCCTATTTTCGCAGCTCTAAAACCGCCTTCAACAATCCCAGGTAAAGAGGTGCAGGTTTCATTGGTCTGGACTTCAACTCGGGATGAAACTGTGATGCCACGAAGTAGGGATGATCCTCGAGTTCAGCGATTTCCATTCTTATCTTGTCTGGTGATCTACCTGTATATTTTAGGCCGTTGTCTTGGATCTGTTTGATGTAATTTGGATTGATCTCATACCTGTGACGGTGCCTCTCAGATATCTGAGTAGAGGAGTACAGCTCATATGCCTTTGAGCCTTCATCGATTATAACCGGATGGGCACCCAAACGCATCGTACCACCAAGATTTTTTACGTTCTTCTGTTCAGGTAATATGTCCACAACGGGGTGAGGTGTATTCTTATCGAATTCTGTACTGTTCGCCCCCACAAGGCCCAGAACATTTCTGCAGAACTCGGTTGTTGCCAGCTGAAAGCCCAGACAGATCCCTAAAAACGGTATTCTATTTTCTCTTGCAAACCTCGCTGCCTCTATTTTTCCTATTGCACCACGCTTTCCAAATCCACCAGGCACCACTATCCCTTCCACTCCATCGAGCTGTGCTGCAGTTGCACCAGGCTTATCATCCTCTGCCTCAACCCATCTTATATTCACCTTGGTTTGTGTCATTGCACCAGAATGATTCAATGCCTCAATGTGGCTCAGGTACGAGTCCTTTAGATGGGTGTACTTCCCCACAATTGCCACACTCACCTCTGCCTCTGGATTCTCGATTCTATCAAGGAAGGTCCTCCATTCCTTGAGGTCCTCGGAAGTCGTAGCAATCCCCAGTCTCTTTAAAAGAAAATCAGTGAGTCCCTGTTCCTCCAGGATCAAAGGTACCTGATAAATACTCGCGGCATCTGGAGCACTGATCACGGCGGTGGTGGGAACATCGCAGAACAATGATATCTTATCCTTGATTGACTTGGAAAGGGGTTTTTTTGCCCTGCATACGATGGCATCAGGTTGAATGCCTATGGCCCTCAATTCCTTTACCGAGTGTTGAGTTGGTTTCGTCTTCTGCTCCCCTACCACGCTCATCACTGGTACGAGGGTTATGTGAACGAACATGCAGTGTTCGTGGCCAACCTCTATATGCAACTGCCTCATAGCCTCTAAAAATGGCATGGATTCAATGTCACCCACTGTACCTCCCAACTCCACAAGCGTCACATCAACGCCCGATTTTTCGGCGGCTTCTTTGGTCATATTTCGTATCTCATCCGTAATATGCGGAATGATCTGCACGGTCTGACCTAGATAATCACCCCTCCTTTCCTTCTCTATAACCGCTCTATACGCCTTCCCAGTGGTTATGTTGTGATCCGCTGTCAGGTTAACATCAAGAAATCGTTCATAGTTGCCGAGGTCCAAGTCCACCTCGCTTCCATCATCCAGTACGAAAACTTCACCGTGTTGATATGGATTCATTGTGCCTGCATCGCAATTAAGGTACGGGTCGATCTTTATTGCTGTAACCTTCAGGCCGCGACTTTCCAGGAGTTTTCCCATGGAAGATACTGTGATGCCCTTACCAAGGCCAGATAAAACACCTCCCGTGACGATAATGTATTTCATTGCCTCACGGGAATAGGGAATTGCGTTGGGTGTCTATAAAGGTAACGTGGTACTATTTGGCAGGAGGGTTGTGCAAATCCCAGCCTACTCCTTATTTTTTATCCCACATCTTTTTTAATTTCTAATGTAATAGGGTGTTGAGGATACCATGGAGATAGGTGTTGTTGGTAAGCCCAATGTGGGCAAGTCCACTTTCTTTTCAGCCGCCACCCTGGCTCCTGCCGAGATCGCCTCGTATCCATTCACCACAATCGATGCAAACAGGGGAGTCATGTATGTCAGGGCAACATGCCCCCATATTGAATTTGAAACTCAATGCAATCCAAGAAACTCGCAATGTGAAAACGGAACCCGACTGGTTCCCGTTGAAGCCATAGATGTGGCTGGTTTGGTGCCGGACGCGCACAAGGGCAAAGGTTTGGGAAACAAGTTTCTTGATGATCTGAGACAGGCATCGGCCCTGATTCATATCGTGGATGCCAGCGGAGCCACAGACAGCGAAGGCAATCCCTGTGAGGTTGGAGCCCACGATCCTCTAGACGATGTGCAGTTCCTGGAGCGGGAGATAAACCATTGGATAAAAGGCATACTCTTCAAAGACTGGCACAAACTCTCAAAACAGATCGAGATGGACGGTGCTAAGGTTGAAAGGATCCTAGCAGAGAAGCTAACAGGTCTAGGAATCACGGAAGGCATGATCCATGCCGCGCTTAGGGACGCAGATTTAGGGGAAAAAACCACACAATGGAACGAGGAGGACCTGTTGAGTCTTTCTCACCACATCAGAAGGCACTCAAAACCCATGATCATAGCGGCAAATAAATGCGAGATAGCACCAGAGGAGAATTTAAAGAATCTTGACGCATTAAAGGACTATATAGTGATACCAACCTGTGCAGAGGTGGAGCTGGCCTTAAGGAGAGCCTCCAAAGGGGATCTTATCGAATATGTTCCTGGATCGAGCCGATTCAATGTTAATGAGGGAAAAGAGCTTTCAGATGCACACCAAAATGCATTCAAGAAGATCGAGCACATACTGGAGAAAATCGGTGATACCGGCGTTCAAAGATGCGTTGAAGATGCCGTGTTTAAGCTCCTGGATCTGATAGTCGTTTATCCTGTGGAGGATGAGACGCATCTCACAGATAAGGACGGTAGGGTGCTGCCTGATGCGTACCTAATGAAAAGGGGTGCAACAGCTGTAGACCTGGCATACAAGGTCCATACCGAGTTGGGGGATAATTTCATAAGAGCCATTGAGGCGAAAACAAAGCGGG
>CP070672.1:4099750-4108769 GCA_020351895.1 Thermoplasmata archaeon | reverse complement strand
CGGATCCGTCAAGCAAGGTTAAACCTGCGTATACCTCTATTGAAGTTGCTCCTGAAGAAGGTCCAAAAGTCCACATGTCTGAGAGACCAGATCCTGTGCCCACTCTGATCTCGTATTCCTGCTGCGAATCTCCAATTTCAGAATCAGAAAATGCCCATCCCAGATTAGGGGTGTGATCCGTAATATGCATTATTCCTTGGGTCCCTGAAAAATACCCTTGTACAGTCAAATCCATAGCTTCTGAAAGTGCATTCAAATGAAACTGTGTCTCGTTCCAATAGCTCCACTCAAATCCATCGTACACCCGAACCGAATACCAATAATCTGTCCCATCAACCAAAGGAAGTCCTGCATAGGTTACCGAATTTGTTGGACCGATTTGAGGAGGCAAAGACCACATGTCAGATGCTCCTGGAGATGATCCCACCCTCACCTCATACTGCTGTTGTGTGTCCCCAATCTCGTAATCGAAGAAAGTCCAGCCCAATTGGGGATTCGAGCTTATAATATGTAAAATTCCTGGGCTTGCATCTGTGAATCCATCCACGGTGAGGTCTCGAGCTGCCGAGAGGTTATTCAGATGAAACTGGGTTTCATTCCATTGGCTCCACTCATAACCATCGAAAATCCTGATACCGAACCAGTAATCTGTAAAATCCATCAATGGAAGACCTGCGTAAACCTCGGAAGTTGCAGCCCCTGCTTGGGGACCGAAAGCCCACATATCAGAAAGCCCAGATCCTGTGCCAACCCTGATTTCGTACTCCTGTTGTGTATCTGCTTCATTGTCAGAAAATGTCCAGCCCAAGTCTGGAGTATGGTCTGTGATGTGCAAAATACCGTTTGTTCCGTTTGCAAAACCCTGCACTGTCAGGTCCTGTGCCTCTATACTGTTCATATGAAACTGTGTTTCATTCCATAAGCTCCATTCGTAGCCATCATAAACTCTGATCCCGAACCAGTAATCTGTCCCATCCATCAAAGTCGATCCTGTATAAATTTCCGATGTTGCGGCTCCTACTTGAGGACCAAAGGTCCACATATCGGAGAGTCCCGATGAGGTGCCCACCCTGATTTCATATTCCTGCTGTGAATCTCCAATTTCGGAGTCAAAAAACGACCAACCTAGATCAGGTGTGTGGTCAGTTATATGCATTATTTCTTGTGTACCCGAAGAATATCCTTGGACTGTCAATCCTTGGGCTTCAGAAAGTGCATTCATGTGGAATTGGGTTTCATTCCATTGGCTCCATTCATATCCCTCATACACTCGAACCGAAAACCAGTAATCTGTTCCATCCTGAAGGGGTAAACCTGCATAAGCTACGGAATTTATTGGGCCAACAAGAGCTCCTGGGGACCACATATCCGAGGCGCCCGGGGAGGTGCCGACTCTGACTTCATACTGTTGTTGTGTATCCCCTGCATCTAAGTCAAAGAATGACCAGCCTAAATCAGGATTAGAAATTGTAATGTGCATGATGCCTTGGGTACCATCTACAAATCCGTCCACTGTAAGATCTCTTGCGGAAGAGAGGTTATTCATATGAAACTGTGTTTCGTTCCATGGGCTCCACTCGTATCCGTCATACACTCTGATACCAAACCAATAATCAATTGAATCGATCAAGGGTAGACCGGCATATATCTCGGAACTTGCACCACCAGCCTGAGGACCAGGATTCCACATGTCTGAAAGGCCGGATCCTGTGCCGACTCTAATTTCGTACTGCTGTTGGGAGTCTGCCTCATTATCGAATGAAGCCCAGCCCAAATCGGGTGTATGGTCAGTAATACGTAAAATGCCATTGGTTCCATCTGCAAAACCCTGAACTGTCAAATCCTGTGCTTCCACACTGTTCATATGAAACTGCGTTTCGTTCCAGGGACTCCATTCATATCCGTCATAAACTCTGATTCCGAACCAGTAATCTGTACCGTCCTGCAATTCAGAACCCGCATATATTTCGGAGGTTGTGGCACCCGGTTGTTGTCCTGGTGCCCACATGTCGGAAAGGCCCGATTGCGTGCCTACCCTGATTTCATACTGTGACTGTGTATCTCCTTCACCATCCCAGAAGGTCCAGTTTAGATATGGAGTGTGATCTGTGATGTGCATGATACCGATTGTGCTATCGGCAAATTCCTGGACTGTGAGGCTTTGGGCTTCCAAACTGTTCATATGAAACTGCGTCTCGTTCCAAACGCTCCAGTCGGTCCCATCATTGACCCTTACTCCAAACCAGTAGACTGTGTTGTCTAATAGTAATGAACCCGCATAGACAACCGAACTTGCTGCACCTCCTTGTGGTCCTGGTGCCCACATATCGTCTAATCCAGAACCCGTACCGATCCTGACATCGTACTGCTGCTGGGTATCTCCGCCATCTGGGTCTGTAAAAATCCATCCGAGGTCAGGGGTGTGGTCAGTTATATGTGCAATACCCGCACTGCCGTCACTGAATCCGGAAACAGTGAGGCTTTGGGCTTCTGGTAGATTATTTACAGTGACAAGCTCATCCAATGTCGTAGAATATAGATTCCAAAGATCGCCATTTGCATTTGTTGCACCAGAGGCTGTTAGTCCAGCGATCCAGAATGTGACTGTCCCGGTTCCAGCACTCGGAGCGACCCAGTCTACTGTCCATTCACGTTGGAATTCATTTGTGTGGGTTGCCTGAACTGGAGGGGTATCTATTTGAGAATTAGGACCTGGGTTGATAAGTGTACCAGCACTCACCTCTAGATTGTAACCTCCTCTTTCGGTTCCTACTCCTCCACTTACATTTATTGTCAGTGAATAAGTTGCTAAAGGTGTGTACTGAGCAGGTAGTCCAATCAATGTTATATTAACAGAGGGGTCAGGATTTGAATTTATATCACTATGACAAGAACAACCCGTCTGAGCCCTATCAAACCTGCCTCCGCTATTCGCACCCACATCAAAAAAAACTATGGTCATAACTGTCATAGCTAAAAATCCTAGTCCACATATTTTCTTCAATTTTTTACTCAATCCCAATCTTCTCATTTCTATACCTCCCGAGTAAGATTAACAAAATGCAAGTTGCATAGTGTATATTCAAGGTACAAAATCTATGGTGAAGAGATTTATAGTCTATTAATATGTATCGCTTTACGTTTGTAAACTCAATTTCTAAATCTATTTATGTCTTTGAAAGTAATAGGAATTTTCGAATATAACCAAATTGATGCAGCAAATATTCATAACAAAAGAGTGTTATATTGTATTAAATAAAATACCAGGTAATAACATGAAAGATAAAATCAAAAAGACTGAAAATGAGTGGAAGGAAATCCTATCCCCAGAAGAATTTTATATCCTGAGGGAGAAGGGAACAGAGCCTGCGTTTTCGGGTAAATTACTTGACAACAAGAAAAAGGGTGTATTTGTCTGTGCAGGTTGTGGACAGGAATTGTTTTCTTCAGATACAAAATTCGATTCCGGTTCAGGATGGCCGAGTTTCTGGGCCCCAACCTCATTGGATAATGTTGAGGAAAAACCAGATCTCAGCCTTGGCATGAAAAGAACCGAGGTTTTGTGTGATAAATGCGGGGGTCATCTCGGACATATCTTCGATGATGGACCAAAACCCACAGGCAAACGATATTGCATTAACTCGGCGGCCTTGCATTTTGAGGAGCAAAAGGAAGAGAAGACCAAGGAAAAGGATTGAAAGTGTCTTCAATAAGCCAGTCCCTTCTCACCACTACGCTCCACTATTGTTACGCTCTCCCCGCCATGTTTCGTTTCCCTGGGCCTAATCTCCACAAATAATGGCATGGTTATCTTACCACCTGTAATGATGGCTGTACCTATAGGCAATCTCTGGATCTCGTCGGTCATGCCAGTTGTGAGTCCTTCCACAGAGGCTGTTATGGCTTTTAGATCGTTTGGATTGGTCACCTTGAGTATAACCTGGGTGTTGCACTGGGATAGTACATTCTTATCCACTTTTGCAGGTCTTTGGGTCACAATACATATCCCGAGACCGAATTTCCTTCCTTCCGAGGCTATGGTCCTGAATATCTTGGATGAGGCGACTTGACCTTGCTGCGGGCAGAAATTGTGGGCCTCCTCAGCAACCATCATCAAGGGAGGGATTTTGTCCTGTTTTCTCAGCTCGAATAGATAAGTTGATATACGATTCACAATCAATGCCTGGATATCGGGGGGGGAACCTTTCAGATTTATTACGGTTGTCTTCCCCTTCTTGATCAATTCCTCCATCTTCGTGCCCCTCTCGGCGAAAATATCCACCTCTCTCAAATATTCAAGTTCCCCGACCAATCCCCCCATTGGTGTTTCTTCATCCATCTCCAAGACCCGAATTATGTCTTCAATGTTGTAATCTCCTTTGTTTGCTCTAAGAAAATCGATGGCTTTCCTTAAGGGAGCCAGGTATGTTTTCGCATTTTTAGTATTCGTCAGTTCAAGAATATTTCTTGCCGTGAGATTGCTTAGCGTGAATCTCAAAGGTTTGGCATCCTTGTTCAATTTGGTATCAGAGGCGAACTCCATGATTCGGGAGGCATAGCCTTTGGGGCTGACCCTGAAGTTTCTCGAGGTGATCATGTCCTTTCCAGGTTCCTTCATGGAGCTGTACTCGCCGTGGGGATCCAGAATAACGGTAGTAACGTTATGTTTCATGAGTTCCTCGATAACCACTCCGGTTACGTAACTTTTACCTCCTCCAGTTTTTGCCAGCACACTCATATGTTTTTGCACAAGGGAATTGATATCGACATAGACCCTGATATCATGGCCCGAGAGAAGACCGACATATGCCCCTCCTTCCTTATCCTCTTTGAGCCCGATTATCTCCCTGATCAACTCGTCCTCGGCTTTGTATATGAATTCACCTGCCTTAAAAGGTGTCCTGGGAACCTGCAATAGATTCCTATCATCGCGGAAACCCACTATGGAGATTTTTGCGGTTACCTTCTCGTCGATTTCCACAGGTTCTCCATTGGCAATTTTCTGGGCCTTCTCAAGGGACAGATCAGTGCGCCTTTCGATGCTATCCACCTGCCCCAGGACTGGCCCAATGGTCTGGTGGTTAACCCTGATATAATCGTTTTTCTCGACATTGGCGTTTATCTGGCATTCAAATTCGGTTGTACCAACGTTTCCATAAATAATTCCTATGTGTTCCATCCAATAGGGTAATATACTTTCGGAGTTGAAAAGTTTTTGGTATAATTTGGGAGAAATCACACGATTACGCACATGGATTGGAATAAAGCTCATCAATTACCCTTGATGCATTGAAATACATAAGTTATCGAGTAAAAAAACTGAATAAAGTAAGCAAAAGAAAAGAACATGAAAGACGGTTACTGCCCGAACATTCAAGCTGGTCTGCTGGTTCCCTTGGAGAACATTAAAAGTATAATGCCTACAAGCAGGGTCACTGCACCTATTATGGCTGCAGCCCAGTCGTATGGTCCATAGACAGCATGGCTTGTCTCATTTACAAAGAATTTCAATACATTATGAAACACCGAACCAAGGGCAATAAAAAGTCCTATGAAAAGCACGATAATTCCAGCGAGAAACATGACAGGTCTTCCCGTTGACTCCGGCTCCCTTGTTGGGGATTCCTCCTTACTTTTTTTACCAAATTTTGGTATTCTACCACCTAAGTGCTCGTATCTTGGTTCTTACTTATAAATTTTTTGTGTTGGTTATCGTATTTTGGATGCTGGTCTTTGATATTATCTATAAGAAATTCCAGGGAATATATGAAAATGAGAGGGAGATATGGATTCCTACGCTTTACAACAAAAATCAACATATTAAATATGTGAATCTGTATTAGGTATGTATCTAATCGCCCCACGATAAAGGAGTGTAAGAAATGAGGGTTATTGCCATAACCGGAATGCCAGGCTCAGGAAAAGAGGAGTTCGTAAAAATCGCCCAAAAAGAGGGATTTTTTGTGGTTAGGATGGGTGATGTGGTAAGGGACGAGGTGAAAAGGAGGGATCTTGAGCTTTCGGATGTCAATATTGGCAACATAGCTAATTCGGAGCGAGAAAAATGCGGTATGGGGATTTGGGCAGAAAAAACGGTCCCATTGGTGAAAGGCACCCTCGTTTTTATAGACGGTATTAGGGGTGATGCAGAGCTTGAAGTATTCAGGAAGGCCTTTGGAGGGAATATGAAGGTGGTATGCATTCAATGCTCATCCAAGATAAGGTACGAAAGGATCAAGAAAAGGAGAAGAAAAGACGCCACAATGACATGGGAGGCCTTCTGTGAGAGAGATGAGCGTGAGCTTGGGTGGGGAATCGACAAAGCCCTTGCTTTATGTGATTATGTAATAGAGAACGAGGGTACATTGGAGGAATTTCAGGATGAGGTAAGAGGTCTCCTTTTATCGTTAAAATAACTCAAATACCAACACTGATTCCACCGTCTACAAATATCACCTGACCAGTTATGTAACTCGCCTCGTCACTTGCTAGAAAAAGATGCAAATTCGCGATTTCCTCGGGTTCTGCAAAGCGTTTAAGGGGTATCTTCCCTGTGATGGCCTCGGCGATTTCTTTTGGAATTTGGGCTGTCATGGGGGTTTTCGTGGCTCCAGGAGCAACGCAGTTCACATTGATATTATACCTTGCGCATTCCAAAGCCAAGGTCCTTGTGAGGCCAATAACACCGCATTTTGAGGAGGCATAATTTGCCTGCCCAGGATTTCCCAGGGCGCCGATTGAAGAGGTGTTAATTATCTTGCCGTATTTCTGCTTGCTCATGGCGTTCATTGCAGCTTGAGCACATAGGAAAGTTCCTTTCAGGTTGATAGTTATTACAGTGTCCCAATCTTCCTCAGTCATCTTCTTGACGAAGGCGTCCCTGTTTACCCCGGCATTGTTGACGAGAATGTCCAGCCTGCCAAAATGCTCTATTATCTGTTCAATCATGCCTTCAACTTCATCTTTTTTTGATATGTCGGCCTTTAAAACCAAAACCTCCCCACCGGTTGCTTTGATCTTCTCAGCCACATTATTGGCGCTCTCCATGTTCACATCGTTTATAATAAGCTTGGCACCTTCCTCTGAGAACTTCATGGCTGTTGCCTCGCCTATTCCGCTTCCTGAACCAGTTATTAATGCCACCTTATCCTTCAATCTCATGCACTTTTCCCCCTATTTTTTCTTGCCATCAAAACGAGCCATTGCCCATCTATTACTGTTTCACCTCTCTGATTGATCACGTTGGTTTGAAATGTGACGATTCCTCTATCTGGTTTGCTGGATTCCTTTTTCTCCGTTACCTTGATCTCAACATGGATTGTATCTCCCAACTTAACGGGTCCTTTAAAATTTATGGTCATGGACAGAACCGCAATGGTGGTCCCCTCGTAGATCCCTAGCTGATTGCCAAGGCCCGTTGCGATACTGAAGACCAGCATGCCGTGGGCTAACCTTCCCTTTATGGGTGTTTTTTCAGCGAATTCCTTGTCCATGTGAATCGGATTGAAATCACCTGAAAGTCCAGCAAATGTTACCACATCGGATTCTGTGACTGTCCTCGATGCCGTAAAGAATTCATCCCCCACATTGAACTCATCGAATGTTTTTCCTCTTATCTCGTATCCCATACTCTCACCTCAAACCCCTTACTTACCTTTACCAAGTCCAAGTTCCCTTGCTATGATTCCCTGGAGGATCTCCGAGGTCCCACCTCCGAAGAGGAGAAACCGTGTATCCCGCCAGAACCTCTGAACCGGGTATTCCATTGAATAACTGTAACTTCCGAAGATTCGGGTTGCCTCATCAGCTGCCCTACATGCCACTTCTGATACGAAGTACTTGGCCATTGCGGCTTCTTTCTTACATGGTATGCCCTGGTCGATCATCCTTGTTGTGTTGTAGACCATGTGCTTGGAAGCCTCGATCTCCGTTGCTATGGTGGATATCTTCATCTGTATGGCCTGGAACTTGCCAATGGGTTTTTTGAAGGCCACACGTTCGTTTGCGTACTGAAAGCTTGCATCATATGCCGCCCTAGCCAGTCCTAGGCTCAATGCCGCTGTCATTATTCTGATCTCGGCAAGGATGCTCATGAGATTTCTGATACCCTGACCCTCCTCTCCCAGCATGTTCTCCTTGGGGATCATGCAGTCCTCGAATGCAATCTCAGAGGTCCATGTTCCCAGGGTCCCCAGTTTATCGAACTTGGGACTTATGGAAAGGCCAGGTGTCCCTTTTTCCACAAGAAAGAAATTAAGGCCTTTTGCACCTTTTTCTTTGTCGGTCTGGCAAAGGACAGTGAAGAAATCAGCATAGGGAGCATTGGTAATCCATGTCTTCATACCATTCAACACAAATCCATTCCCCTTTGGCTTTGCTGTTGTTGAAAGGGCCATAAGATCAGATCCTGCATCGGGCTCTGTAAGTGCAAAAGCCGCAACCTTTTCTCCTTTTATGGCAGGAACAAGGAGTATCTGTTTCTGCTCCTCTATCCCATGGGCATATATGAAATTGGTACCCATTAGACACTGCATTGCAGTGAATGCCGCAACTGCCATGGAACCACGGGCCAGCTCCTCGCACATGATGCAGAATAGGGTGTTGGTGCCGTTTGAGCCCCCATATTTTTCAGGGTATCTAAGTCCATATGCCCCCATATCTGCCAGTTTTTTGAATATCTCCCTTGGAAACTCGTCCTTTTCGTCGATCTCTCTTGCAATGGGTATAAGCTCGTTATCCACAAATTTCGCAAACGTTTCACGAAGTAGTTTCTCTGCATCTTCATCTGGTTTTTTTTCTGTCATAACCTCGACCTATTGAGCTTCAATAACCCACGGATTTCCGATAAGAACTATACCTCCTCTTCGTCAAAGATATTGGGCTTGTTGCATAATGGATTGTTTTTATATTAACGTTTGGTATAAGTTACAAAAGATATCTTATTATATCCATCGTCTAACTTTATTTTTGTAATCAATGTATCTTTTTCCGAAGGTTTTTTCAAGAATTCTTTCTTCCT
>CP070672.1:4094615-4099650 GCA_020351895.1 Thermoplasmata archaeon | reverse complement strand
GATTCCCCAACGACAGGTGACTTATTTTCAATTACAGCATCTACCACAGACAACATAGAAGTGGGTGAGGTCCAGGTCTATTTCGGGTTCGATTTATATGGGGGAGGAACGGACGGACCCTACAACATATCAATGGATCCCGGATACATGAAGGATTTGAATGTTCCCACAAATGCTGAATGGCTCCACTACTATATTTCTGTTAATGATACAACCAATAACTGGAACCAGACCAGTCAAATAGACCTGAAAGTTATGGATAACGATCTGCCCGATATAATTTATACGACCGTTGGTTCCCCCTCAACTGGAGATGGCTTTACTATCTCGGTGACGGTTACAGATAATATCGAAACTGACGAGGTCAAGCTATATTTCTGGTTCGATACGACCCAAGGGGCTGGTGTCCCTCAGGGTGTGAGCATGAACAGTGCGGGCGCCAGTAACTACGATCGCCTCATTGCGGTTCCTGATAACGCAGTCATGCTTCACTTCAATATATCTGCCAACGATACCGTGAACAACTGGAATGAAACGGGTGAGTTAACACTTGATGTTCTCGATAACGATGGACCGCAAATTACTGATATTAATATCCAACCTTCACAGCTGGAAATCAATAATCCCGTCAATTTCACTGCAAATATTACCGATAATATCGGGGTTGCTCAGGTGGGTATCAATATATCATATCCAAACGGAAGCTGGATAATACTGAGTATGAATAAGGGCAGCGGCAATCAATGGTTCCATGAACAGTCCTTTGACTCAGCAGGTGACTACGCCTTCACAATATGGGTTGTGGATACCCAGGGAAACAGTGGGGCTTCGACCACCAGTGGATTCACTGTCCTGCCCCCTTCGGCTCCCTCTGTGGATTTCATCCAGATAAGAACAGAGGCCAACGGTGGAGGTGAGGTGATTAGTATTATCACCTATGAAATCGATGAAATCGACACCTACTACGCAGCCGGTTACAATTTTACTGTAGGATATCTGAGCGATGTGGAATCCGATTGGTTGTGCAATAACGAGGATGTCGGAAACCTGAGTACAACCTACGGTTACAGCACAACCTTTACAGCCAAAGCACCGGGTACCGGAGTCGTTTACGCCATATACAGAGCGCTGATGTTCCAAACGGTCTTTCAGGTATCCCCCCCTCAAGAACCTGTAATTTTAGGAATTATACCAGACATCAACCTGCTAGAGGATTTTGATGTCCATTTTATCGATCTTTCACAATTTGCCCATGACGACCAGGATCCAAAGACCGAACTCAGCTGGTACACAATAGGGGAAAACAATTCCATTCTCTATATATTTGGTGAGAACCAGACAGGGAACCACGAATTGCGGTTAATATCACTCAAGGACAGGCACGGAAGCATGGAGGTCACCTACTGGCTCGTGGACAGCGAGGGTTATACTGCTTCCCAAAAGGCATGGATAAATGTAAGTCCTGTAAACGATCCACCCAGCTTTGCTGGTTGTCCCGACCTCTTCGTTCATTTTGATACCCAATACCTCTTTGACTACTCGCCCTACATAAGTGATATAGATAATAAGCAGTTTGAACTCACATTGACGACCGATGATCCTGAATACACGACAGTAAACAAACTGGTTGTGATATACTTGTATCCCGAAAGTATGGTGGACAAAAAGAGATATGTCAAATTGACTGTTTCGGACGGGGAACTCAGTGCAAACAGGCTTATAACTGTCACCATAACCTCGGACTATCCTCCCATCATAGTGGATGAGATTCCGGATGTGACTATTTATGAAAATGAGACCCTGTTTTCCGTCTTTGACCTGGATGATTACATCATGGATCCCGACGGTGACAGCCTCTACATGAGCTACGGTTACACACATCTGAACATAACCATCCACGACAACCACACCGTGGATTTCTCTGCTCTCGGGGAATGGACCGGAAAAGAGACCGTAACATTCAGGGCCGAGGATCCAATAGGAGCTATTTTGGAGCAAACAATTATTGTGAACGTAATCCCCATAAATGATCCCCCTGTCCTTAAACCACTACCTCCGCTTGTTGTCCATTTTAATCATCCCTTCGAATTCGACCTCTTCTGGTACATCTCAGATAATGATAACGATATTGAAGAGCTTGTGATAGAGACATCCAATCCAGATAACGTCAGCGTAAAGGGGACTGTACTCACGCTGATATATCCTGAATTCTGGGAGGGACGGCAGGTACCCTACAATGTATATCTTTCAGTCATTGTTTCGGATGGTATAGACGAGGTATTACGCAACACATCCATAACTGTGGGCGATGATTACCCTCCAGTAATGAATAAAGGCCTTGATGACCTCTTCTTCAATGAGGATGAATCCATCATGGGTGCCTTTGACCTTGACGATTACTTCACCGATAGTGACGGTACCTATATTTTCTACTCATCCGGCAATATCTTCCTGACTGTAAATATCAATGAAAACCATACAGTTGATATAATTGCTCCCCCGAATTGGCACGGAAGCGAGTACATAACCATCCGAGCAACAGATGATGCAGGAGGTTTTGCGGAGGATACCCTCCTTGTATCGGTCATACCCGTGAATGACCCCCCAGTAATAAACAGCATACCCTCTCAGATCGGTGAGAAAGGGAAGACTTGGATTCTTGACCTTACTGATTACGTCTCGGATATTGACAGTGACCTTGATTCCCTTGTGATATCTGTGAATAGCCCCCATATCTCGGTGGTGGGCAATATCCTTATATTCGACTACCCCCAGAACGTGACCGAGGATACCGTATGGGTCACGGTAAATGATGGAGAACACGAGACCTCCTCACCAATGGACATTGTAATTACATCACCCACCCAACCAGAAAGGGAAGAAACATGGTTCTGGTACATCATCATCTTGATTTTGGTTGTCACGCTGATACTTGTTCTGCTGGCCTGGAGAGGGTTCTATACACTTGAAGATCTCTTTCTCATTACCAATTCTGGTTTGCTTATCGAGCATGCCGGTATCCCCCGTAAATTAGATGGGAATGAAAAGGATGATGATATCCTCGCAGCCATGTTCGTAGCTGTTCAGGAATTTGTAAAGGATGCATTTGCTAGGAAAGAGGGGGAGAATCTAAACCGTATGGATTACGGGGGAAAGACTGTTATGATTTACAAGGGAAAGTACTTAATTCTGAGCGCATTTATTTCAGGGAAGGCCAGAAATTCATTCTACGATTTAATGAGAGACTTTGTAGAGGGAGCCGAAGAATATTACAAGGAATACCTCGAGGGTGGTGGCAACATGATCGTTTTGCCATTTCTGGACGTAAAGACCATGCTTTCGGCGTTTCTCCAAGGAAATTACACAAGAGGTGACTGGGAGAAGTTTGAGGGACCCCAAAAACCATCCAAAGAATCTTTCCTGCAAAACACCTAATAATTCTTTTTGGTATTCCCTCACAGGTACCATCAGAAGGAACTTATTACCCTGAACCGCAACCGCCACATCAAGGACGATATGGTCGACCACCACCTCCACCACCACCTTCTAAATAATGTCATTTCGGTGCGATAACGCTCGTATTTCGTATACAATCTGTGCGAGTTAACGCTCATATCTTGTATACAATGCAACGCTCACAGTTCGTAAAGGATTTGGTGGTCAACGCTCACAGATTGGAAATGGTTTTGGTGGTTCGGCGCTCATATTTTATATACAATCTGTGTGAGTTGGGGGAATGACTTGATTTGGAGTGTTTTAGTACACTGGCTCTACCCTTGAAAATCCCGTAAATTTTGTGCTTTTAGGCCGAGCAGATGGGGTGGGTGTGTTGGTTTTGGATGGGGATTTTGCCATCTGCGAGAGGTGGGATGGATTTGGTGGGCCTGAATGAAATTCAGGCGGGTCTATGAAATGTAGAACAAAATTGGGATTTCTTTAAAAGGAGATTAAAAGGACCTAAGTTCTTTGTGAATATTTCCTATCCAGTCAACCAACGTGAAAGACCATAAGAAAAAAAGGAGGTTTCAGGGGAATTCTTTCCCCCTGGACGTATGTCAGATATTATTAAACGGGTTTCAAAGGGTGGTGCTCTTTGTGAGTACGGGCGTGTCTGATTAACTCTTTTCAGGATCTAGAGTTTCGATTTTCTCCAAAGCTGCGATATCGAGCAATTCTTTGTCTGAGGCAATAAATACAACACTTTTACCAGTAAAGTCTGCAATCTCTTTTGCTGTTGCAAGATGTAAAGAATCTGCAGCTCTCAGTCCATACTCAATCACCAAGTTGGTAGCAATGGACAATATCTTTTCATCAATGGGTCGCACAGAGAAGTAATCAGTCACCTCAGAAAGAAAAGTAGCAATGGCCATATCGAATACTTTTTTCGTAATCTCTTTATTTTTTAATTTTCTTCGCAAAGCTGATACAATCTCTAAGATTGCAAAATAGGAGATAACCGCTTCATCTTTCTTTTTAAGTTCATAAAGTATATTATCAACGGTCTTCGTCCCTTCCTCGAAATGGTATCTTTTAACAAGAGCAGAAGAATCGAAATAGTATATCTTCATCATTGCTCACTCTCTTGCATCGATTATGGCATCACTCATCTTGCCTTTTACGGTAGCCATCTCTTTCCTTAGATCTTCTAAACGTGCTATTTTATCTTTATATTTATAAAGTAATTCTCTGAGCGCATCCCGTAATGCCTCGCTTTTACTTTTATAAAGACCTATGGCTACTAGAGCATCCAATTCCTTATCCATGGTCTTTGGTAAATCTGTGGTCACTCTTACCATTTGCATCACCTATACGTCATATATGATGCTCCTATACTTATATCTTTCTATTTAAAATCCAGAAAAAAATCGGTTTATTACGGGCAGTGAGGCTTTTCTTCATGAAAATCCTCGAACATTGCAGCCAGTGTCTTTTTGACCATACAGAAGAATTGATATCGAATTATATTATGATAACGCTCATATTTTGTATACAATCTGTGCGAGTTAACGCTCATATCTTGTATACAATTCAACTC
>CP070672.1:4092008-4094515 GCA_020351895.1 Thermoplasmata archaeon | reverse complement strand
ATTCCAGAGGCAAATCCCAAGGATATCAGGCCTCTCATAAAGATTAACATGATAAATCCACTGAGAATTGCCGCAATCAAGGTTTTTGAGATATGAAACAATGGAAGTTTTGCATTTATTCTCTTATTTGCCAAATGAACCATTATACTCATGCCTATTATGTAAGAGGATGTTGTGGCTAGGGCAGCACCAATAGGCCCGTATCCCTGGTTCATTGAAATGAAGAGCGGAATGAGAAGGATGTTGAGGCAGAAGTTCAAACCTGCAGTAAAACCATCTATCTTAGCGTTCGTTTTAGGAATTCCCGTTCCTGCAAGAACTGAACCTGCGAAGGTATGGGCTGGACGGAAGAATCCCCAGAGTGCCAAGATGATATATGGATATACGGCTTCTTCGTACTCTGCACCATATAAAAGCTTGATGATTTGAGGCGAAAGAACGATCATCCCCACGAGGATTGGATTTAAAAGAAGCATGGTCAACCTTACCACACTTTCGTATGTTTGTCTGAGTTTTTTCCTCTCTTTTTTTGCATCCAGGGCTGAGACAATGGGGAAGAAGGAGGTGTTAATGGAGCGTGAGACGACCAGGGGTAGGGCCACCATTCCGAAGGCAATACTGTAAAGGCTCACATATTTGATCTCCTCAGAAAAAGCGGCCAACACCAACTTATCCACCCATTCATAGATAAGAATGCTCGCTATTGACACAGCCATTGGTATTCCGAATTTTATCATCTTTTTTGACTGGACAGGAATTTCGGTATGGGGAGTATCCTTTAAATTTGGTCTGATTTTAAAGAAGTAGAACAAAAAGGAAAGTGCAGAACCTATAAGCCAGCCGAAAACGAAGCCGATTAAAGCCCCTGCAACACCGAATCCTCGAACAACAAGGAAGACAGCCAATCCCAACCTCATCACGAAATTTGAGATGTTGATCAGGGCAAAGCCCTTCATCTTGTGGTATCCTACGAGAGTGCTCATGAAAGTGTTCGATATCGCACCTAGAAATAATATTGGAGATGTGAGTCTCAGAAAAAGACCCAACTCTTGTTTATGGAATACCTCTACAGCCAGAACATCAGCTAAAAGGAAGAGAATTATGGATAAGAACGCTCCAACTACCACCTCAATAATAAGACTGGCATAGATGAATCCCTTGAGTTGAGCCTTGTCTTTTTTCGCGAGGCTCTCGGAGACATATTTTGTGGTTGCATGTGGAAGTCCCAAATGGGTGAGTATCCCAACAATGCCCACAACACCCATCGTAACTCCAATAAATCCATAGCGGTCCACGCCCAACATTCTTGCGATGAGGATGGAAAAAATAAGTGCGACAATGCCGTCAACAAGCCGACTTATGAAAACCCAGGTAGAGCCTTTGAGCATGAGGTTGGCGATGTTCTTCATTATGCAGTGAATAATGTAAAGGATTTTCAAGGTTTTGGTTTGCAGGTTGAAAGCCACCGCAGGCTAAGGACAAAAACTGGCAACAAAAGTTAATTACGATGCCTGTTACTCCTTTCTCAATATGTTACGGTAAAAATTGGTAACATTTTCACCCAATATTTTTAACGTAAAATTCTCCTCCACAATTTTTCTGCCGTTCACTCCCATTTTCTCTATTAGATCTGGACTGTTCAGGAGGTTTCTTATTGCTAGGGCCATGCCCTCAATGTCACTCGGTTCAAAAATTAACCCATTAATTCCGTCCTTAATATGGGTGTGATTGGCGCCTATTGTAGTGGTTATCACACCTCTCCCGCAGGCATTTGACTCGAGCAACACTCTTCCATAGGCTTCTATCCTTTGAAAGGGAACGAATACCACATCTGACTCGTGAATTGTGGAAGGAACGGATTCGTAAGGGATTTTACCCCGAAACTCAATCCTATCCTCCACACCCAACCTTTTGGCAAGTTTCTTACATTCATCCATAAGTGTTCCTGTCCCCACAACAACGAGCTTTCCTACTCCAGCTTTTGCAAAGGCCCTGATAGCTATATCAGCCCCCTTTCCGAGGTCTACCCTCCCAATGTATAAAATTTTGCCCTCTAGTCTTGGCTTTTGATATCGAAAACTCTCAATGTCCACAGCACTTGGAATGACTGCGATTTCCCTTTTAATGCCATTGATTCGCAGTAGATCTTTCATCGCAGCAGAATTGGTCATTAAACCGTCGCATTTTTCAAGCAAGCGCCTTCTCAATCGCATGGAAAATTGTAAAAATGACGAACCACTACTTCTTCCTGCGACATCTCCCAAACATGTTTTTACGCCATGTCTTGAGCACACCTTACAGATCTCGCCCTCCCTAAAGTGTGTCTGGAAGAAGCAAGTAGCCCATGGATCGTTTATCGTTGCTACCATGGGGATATTCTTCAATTTGGAGGCAAGAAGCGTCCCTCCAATAGTTCGCGTGTAAGTGCTATGAATCATATCAAATCTGCCATGCTGTCTTAAAAACCGCAGTATCGCCCTGAAAACGCTGAGATAGAAGGCCTCGTT
>CP070672.1:4089314-4091908 GCA_020351895.1 Thermoplasmata archaeon | reverse complement strand
ACCACAGTTCGAGGCCGGAAAAAGCATGGTGCAAAAGGGTGGACTCATTCGGGATGAGGCCTTACAGAAGAAGATCGCCAACGATCTTGCGGCCTTCTTTTCCGATGCTGGATTATCCGTGTGTGGAACGTTCGAATCCCCGATCAAAGGTGCCAAGGGAAACCGGGAGTTCTTCATTCATCTGAGATGTGACAACGTGAACCAGCCGGAAATCTGAAACCTCGGTTCCCGAGAAGCCATTCTCTCCGTCAGGGATACCTTCCGCCTTCTCCCGAGGCGGTATTGACATCTTCTGAGATGACCCCAGAACCTTAGCTCATGAGCAAAGGGCTGGACAGGCGTTTTGTCCAAGGACTAACTTAAAGATTCGTACCACTTTGGGGGCAGGTCATTTGGATAATCTTCGGAAGCTGATTTCCAGAGACTGTTAGGATAAAGGCAGGTTCATGAAGACTGGCAAAGATTTCGATGTAGCTGTGATTGGTGGGGGTCCAGGGGGATCCGCCGCTGCCAAAAGATGTGCAGAAGGTGGATTAAGAACTCTGCTATTGGAAAAGTTCAAACTGCCGAGAAATAAAGTCTGCACAGGTATGATTATGAGCGAAATGTCACAGAGGCTGGTAAGAGAGGAATTCGGTGATATCCCTGAAAAGGTCCTGACCACCCCTCCTTACTTGGGGGGAATTAAATTCCATGGTCCAAAAACAACTCCACTAACATTCTTATGTAAAATGCCGTTTGTTTGGCGAAAAGAGTTTGATTATTGGATGAATCAAGTAGCGCAAAAAGTAGGCGTAGAACTGTGGGACAGCGCCAGAGTCAAAGGCATTTTGCAAAATGAAAAGGGCCATGTTTTGAAGATAGAAAAAGAGGGACAAACCAAATTTGTTAAAACAAAATTCTTGATCGGCGCTGATGGCACCTTTTCCTTAACCCGAAAAACGCTGTTCCCACAAGCACAGATGAAATACCAGCTATGCCTACGACAATGTTATAGAGGATCAATGGACCTGGAGCCTGCATATGTCCATTATTTCTATTTTCCTGATCTCACCGCGTTTGAGGTGAACTCCAAAGACAATCTTTTTCTTTTAGAATTCACGCCCAAATCTGGCCAAAGAGAGATATCCGGTCTCATAGGAAAAGCCGAGCAATGGCTTACGAATGACTATGGCTTTAGTCCCTTATCGAAATTCCTGTGGCGAGATGGTTGTTTTGAACCATCGATGGGGCGGAAACCATTTTCCGGTGCGTTCCCCCTGGCGAAAAAAAATGCCATTCTCGTTGGAGATGCGGCTGGTTTAACAAAACCCATCACCGGTGAAGGAATTGGTACTGCCCTAAGAAGCGGTCTTATGGGTGGTGAGGCCGTCATCCAATCCGTCAAAAGAGGCGAAGAAGCTGAAAAGTTCTATATCCCAATGGCTCAGGGCATGGTTCATACATTGGGCCATATGTATCCTCCACATGGAAAGATAAAGGAAGAAGCGAGAAAGGGCATTGAGTATCTCATGGCAACAATCATGGAGATATTCTCACAGGCTAATACCATTCTATGATATCAAAGGACCCAGGTTGCCATCCTCAAAGTAAATCCCCTTACAATCCAATACGTGGAATTTCAGGCCAATAACCTCTTGTGTAAAAGAAGAAAAATCTTATTGGGCAGCCAGGTGGGTTTATCTGACCTCAAACTCATGAATGGGGCACGGGTCTGGCCAATCTAAATACAGGCTAATATTTGAGTTCGATTGCGAAAGTGGGTATCTTGCGCTTGATCCTTACAACTAAAGGTTCTCGGCACTTTTTGCTCCTATCCGCACCCACAGACAGAGCAGTTTCGTTAAGGTTAATCTTTGTAGTGATAGCGCTTTCGGCTTTTCTTCTTTTTCAAGAACTATAAAGAAACATATAGACTAAGCGGGTGTCATCCTGCCGACTTCTGACACAGACTCTGCCTCCTTCTTTTCGGCTATATTCTCTGACATAACCCTTATCCTTTAAGAATTTTGGTTTATGCAGCCTGCATTAAGATGTAGTGCCGGGATTTGCCTTGGAGATGGGAGTGTCGTGGTGCATTTGCGCTGAGGTAATCTGTGACTTAAAGGCATTTGTGAGCGAAAATATTTGTCTGTCCTCTTGATTAGAAAACGATAATGATTATCATTTACTCAAACAGATAAACACTAGGAAGGGGGTGTTAATTATGGCAAGCAGATATGAATTAATTCCGCGCACAAGGAACATGATGTCACTTTGGCCGACAATGCGGATGTTCGATACGTTCTTCGATGACAATTGGCTCTCGAATATGTTCGATGAAGATAAGCTGATGATGCCTGCGATCGACATTTCCGAGAATGAAAAAGAGTACGTGATTTCCGGGGAGATCCCGGGGGTCGATGCCAAGGATATCGACGTAACCCTTACCGATGGCATCCTTACCATCAAGGGCGAAAAGAAAAAGGAAAACGAAGAGAAAAATGAGAATTATCATCGCATTGAGAGACACTACGGTTCGTTCGAGCGGAGCTTCCGAATTCCGGAAAAGATCGATACCGATAAGCTCGATGCGACCTATAAAGACGGCGTTT
>CP070672.1:4085963-4089214 GCA_020351895.1 Thermoplasmata archaeon | reverse complement strand
TCGGTTTTGAGGTCATATTTATACTAGTAGGAGCAGGGATATTCTTTATTCTCGGCCTCTTTCTGATCCTAACCTACCCCAAATCCTCTCTAACCGAGCTTCTGGCCTCCATGCCCATGAACGTGCAGACCAGCAATCCTGGGATTGGAACGATTGAATCTCCAGTTAATCCTTCTGAAGAAGAGAGCGATTAATCAAATCGGATCTCAGAACCTGAGGTGGGTACAGACAGAATGCTCTACGTTCATTCTTAAATTTTTTATTATTATCTTCAACGCGCTTTAAACTTGTGTCGGTTATCAGAAAAAGTATTAAGGAACTTTCAAAGATTTTACTGATCTAAAGCTTAATGCTAGGCATCAAAATTTATTTATACCATGACCATCTAAATATACAGTAGTGTTTGAGGTTAGGGATAATCTCATGAGGAGAATTGGATTATTCCTCGGAATTTGGCTTGGTTTGGCGATAGTTCTCGCGATATTTCTCACCTGTTATTGGAGTTTTGCAGAGTTGGTAATCCTGGTGGTATTTGATAAAAGAAAATTTGACTCGATATTATTTATTGATTTATTTAGGAGGTACTTTGCTACCTCTCTATTTGGAGTTGGCATGACTGAAGAGTTTTTAACATCAATATACAGTGTGCCGGCCTGCCCAGCAAATCCTGGTTTTTCTTTCCCATCCCTATAATGGCATTAATGGGTGGCATGATAATGAATGAGACAGGAAAGCCGATGATGCATATCATTGGCACACCTTCAAGATTATTAAGGAAGGATCCTGCTGGGCGCTTGAGATTTGGAGAGGAGATCAATAGAACCGTTATGGAGTTATTACACGGAAATCGATTTCCTGTTCCACATTATTGGCGATCTTTATTTTTCAATACGATGGCATGTTTCGTATTTATTGTCATGATTTTCCTTGTTGGTCTACTGGTGATGATATTTTTTATAACATTGTTGGGATTTTTCCTGGGTGATTATGCATTCAATGTAATCCACGAATTTCGAACAAATATTGGAATTTAAGCGGATTTTTTGGAGATTTTAGGCAAAAGGGATAATTATACAAACCTCAAGTCATTTGGATTAATGGAAGGTATAAATAATTCTATTGCAATACATGGTTTTGTAAATTAACTGGGTAGGAGAGGACAGTACTTATGATCGTCCATGAAGTCATAAGGGCAACTTACAAAGGTATAATCCTCTTGGTTGTATTGGCACTCATCTCAGGTGGTTTATTTTTTATTTTTGAGGAGCATACCCTTGGAACATCCCTTTACTGGGCACTTATTACAATGACCACTGTGGGTTATGGGGATGTTCCCGTTAGTACAGACGGAGGTAAAGTCATATCGATAATTTTGGCATGCCTCGGTATCCTGCTTTACGGCTACATTGCTGCTATCATAGTGTCAGTGGTTATGGAATCATCATTATCAGGGGTGTTTGGAATGAACAAAGCCAAGTACAAAAACCATTTCGTGATATGTGGATGGACTTCGCTATCAGATATCGTGCTTTCGGAATTGTTAACTGAGAAACGACAAATTGCGGTAATAACTGAGGAGCAGGATGATATCATTATAATAAAACGAAAAGGTGACCCAAAAAACGTTTTTCCGATTTATGGTGATCCATCAAAAAACGATATTTTAGAGCAGGCAAATATCAAAGAGGCAAGCGTGGTAATTTTAAGTATGGAAGATGACAGCAAAAATCTGATAACCGCGCTTCATATAAAAGAATTGAATCCGAAGGCGAGAATAATCGTTAGGACTACAAGAGCAGAGCTAAAAAAGACAATGAAAATCGCAGGCGTGACGTATGTGGTGACACCAGATGTGATGGCTGGAAGATTGATCGCAAGCGCTGCATTCGAGCCGGAAATTGCCAACTTTATCGAGGATGTCACCACAGCAACCGATGTTGGAGGTCACGATTTGAGACAATACATGGTCTCGGCTGCACATGCAGGAAGTGTGGCGAACCTCTCTAAAAACCTGAAGGAAAGGACGAGGACAACATTGGTGGGAATAGGGAGGAGAAGTAAAGAAGGAAGATGGGAAGTTTTCCCTAACCCAGAGGAGACTGCAAAGATCAATGCCGGGGATGTCGTGATTCTTTTAGGGAACGATGAGCAATTTAAAAAGGTGAAAGATTACCTGGGGACAGGCCCAGGACGATGAGCAGTACCAATATTTTGTATTTTTCTATTATTTTGCTCAAATATCAAATCGATTTTTATTGATCTTTTTTTTAGGAATACCGGCCCTCGTCATCCTATCTTCGTCCATAAATCAATGAATCCATCCATAGTTTCATCCATGATACTTGATTTATATGTGATCAAGATTTTTTTAACCCTGCCTGGATCCATTATCGTGTATATGCTTTCATTCTCTCTTTTTCCTTTTATCACAATCTCGGTGCTCATAAGTTTCTTTAGATGGAATGACAGAGCTCCCTTTGTAAAATTAAATTGGGCTAAAATCTCCTTAAAACTAGAATGAGGATTGATAAGCAGGAAAATGACTATCCTTCTCAAAGTCTTGGTCCTCATCAACGATAGGATCTCCCTGTCTATGAATCTCACCTCCTCTCTAGCAAAATATCTTTTCCTCCGTCCTTCTCTGTGATACGATATCAATCCACCCTTCTCAAGCTGATGAAGATGATACTGCAGGTCGCCAACAGATAGAGATAGCTCCTTCTCCATTTCTCTGAGGTATGTACCAGGAAATTTTGAGATGTATTCAAAAATCTTTCTTCTTCTTGATAGTGCCAGGAGGTCTTCCGACATTCAGACACCTATCGTTTAATTATTGATAAATAGAAGAAGATTAATGCTATGAAGTTAGCGCCCACAAGGAATTTCGTTGTTGCCAGGACTTCAAGACCATTGAAGAAAATACCCCCAACAAGTACGATTCCTTCTACAACGAATATTGAAAAACCCACAGCGGCAAGTGCAATTTTTATCTCTTTCAATTTTATGAGCGAGGCTATTGTGAGAATAAGTAGAATAAGCCCCAGCCCTAGAAATGCGATTCTGAGGAAGACTTCCAATTCGCTCATCCGACAACCCCCGCCCATGTGTAAGACCAATTGGTTTAAAAGGTTTTTTGGCGTCCTGATGGAAAAAATGAAAAAGGGAGGACTAAAGTTCGTCCTTATCCTTTCTTCCGCGCAGCATTATTACTGATGCAGCTATAGCTATAAACACCAAGGCCAAAACTGCAG
>CP070672.1:4078295-4085863 GCA_020351895.1 Thermoplasmata archaeon | reverse complement strand
TCTTCTTCATTTAAGGCCTTCCACACCATGTAGTCATCCACATACTCAGGATTGCGACACTTATTAACCGAGAATTTTTGATGAAGGTTCTCAATGGAATCGTATTTTTTTTCCAAACGGCTTTTCTCGGCCTTTATCTGTTCAATTGAATATGATTTTAATATCTCGGTATGCATTCTAAATCCTCAACCATTTTAAGCTTCACAGTTCAGATACGTCCATTGCCATTAAATTTCTCCTGAATATCCCAACGAGCTTTATTACTTCTTTTAGGGTCTTCTCACGGCACGGCTTTTGCTCAACCAATGCATTATTCTCATCGTATCTGTCCACATGTGGTGATTGCTCAATATTGTCCCATCTTACAGCAGAAATCCATTTTCCATGCTTTCCCCGAATTTTGTAGGTGTAACTGAAGTACTTTATTCTACCCTCCTTCTCAATCTCCAATGTATCTAGTATCTCATTCTTGTGTATCCAAATTCTCTGCTTTCGTATATCCACACATTCACCGAAACTGAATGTGATACTGAATACATAAATATATCGAGTCGTTGCAGGGAATAAAATAGGGTACCAAGAAGATGGAATTACAACTTGTAGAATCCTAAAAGTAACTGTTTGATGTTTTTCAGGTTCTTCTCGAAGGTTTTACGGGGTGTGCCCTCCTTAAAGAGAGAATCGCTTCGTATGTCGATCTCCTTGGTGTATGGTACATCTTTACCTGTCAAAGCAGCGATTATTGAGTGGGTAAGCTTTCCATTGAATTTTGTGTACCCACCTTCCATGAGAATGGTGAATTTTCCTGTCATCTCTTCTTTGAGTTTTTTCACGAGATCGTAATAACCCTCACATGTCATCCTCAAATTAGTGTTCTGTTCGCTGAAATGGGCGTCAAAACCATTGCAGCCAATGACGAAGTCGGGGGAGAATTGATGGAATATTGGCAAAACGATCTCTTCAATAGCCAATAGATATTCGTCATCACCCGAGGTTTTGGGGAGGACAACATTTATATTAGTTCCCCTGCCCTCACGGGCTCCTATCTGCCTCATGAAACCATTGTGGGGATAGAAATCGATGGGGTCCTGATGCAATGAAATGGTAACAACAGTAGGATCTTCATAGAAGATCTTCATTGTTCCATCTGCGGCATGGGCATCCCAATCAACTATCATGATTTTCTTAAGTCCTCTCCAATTCTGGAGATATCTTGCCAATATTGCGGCGTTATTGAGTATGCAATACCCACCATGCCTATCCTTGCTGGCATGATGACCTGGGGGTCTTATCAAGGCAAAGGAAGTATCGAATCGACGTTGCAAAACGAGCTCTGATGCCTTGATTGCACCTCCCACTGCTAATAGAGCATGTTCAAAGGATCCCTTGGTTAAATATGTGCTGTCCCCAAGGAACCCTCCTCCTCGCTTGCAGTATTTTTTCATAAAATCGATATATCTCATCTCATGAACAAGAAGTGCATCCTCTTCTCTTGCCGGCTCAAAATCTTTAATGAGAACGCAGTTATGATCGAATACCTTTGCCTCATTCTCTAAAAAATCCATAATACTCGTTAATCTCTCGGGATTCTCGGGACTACTGGTTCCTGGCTTATGACCAATGTGTGAACTATTGTAAATGATTGCTGTTTTGTTCTTATCTGTCATGACCATTACAGTCACCGGTGTGTCCCTGGATAGTGCTCTTTATTATGTTTTCAACCGTATGTTTTTTATGATTATAAAAATCTTTTTATACCAACATCAATCTATGATAGCCTATGTCGAGGACCGTAAAAGAAGCCGACTCAGTGGTTATTATTGATGATCGGGGGAACAGGATCCCCATGATCATAAAGGATGAGATTCAGAAGATTAAAGGCCTTGGGGTTTACAATCCTAAAGAGCTCATAGGAAAGGATTTTTACGAAAGAATTGAAATAGGTGGCAGAAAATTCATGATTTTCGCTCCTTCAATTTATGATAAGATTTCAGCCATGGAGCGTAAGGCGCAGATCATCCTTCCAAAGGATGGAATGTTCATAGTCTTTTATTGCGATATAAAATCGGGGGACAGGGTTGTAGAGGGTGGGGCAGGCTCTGGTGCATTAACAATACTTTTAGCAAATTCTGTAAGGCCGAAGGGGAGGGTTATCTCTTATGAGAAAAGGGAGGACTTCATTAAAATCGCCAAGAAAAATCTCGTAAGTGCTGGCCTTAATGACTTCGTGGAATTCAAAAGAGGCGATGTAACTGAGACGATAAATGAAAAAGAAGTCGATTCTGTGGTCCTTGACATACCGAATCCTTGGGATGCCCTGAATAATGCAATAGCCGTACTCAAATTAGGAGGGCATATCGCATGTTACTCCCCTACTGTTAATCAGGTGGAGAAGACTGTGAAGGAGATGAAGGACTTAGGATTAGAGGGGGTTAAAACCCTAGAGACCATGCAAAGGGAGATGGTGGTGGGTGATAGAGGCACCCGACCGAGTTTTGATACCCTTGGTCATACTGGTTACGTGACCATTGGAAGGAAGGTCAAATAGTTAGACTATAAAATACGTAAAAGATGAGGTATGAGATATTTTTTATTTATTTTATAATATTAGTTGAACATTGAATTTATAAATAATCCTTGAAAACTTCACAATACATAGAGTTTAGAGTAAAGTTTAAGTGTAATAAAACATATTACAATATGTTATAATGTAAGGGGGTTTCATTATGTTCGAGGTATGGAAAAGAAAGGGATTATTGACGGTTTTGATGGTATTTGCAGTTCTCTTCACCATTGTGATGCCAGCATTGGGTGAATCTGGACCTTCTATATACAGGTACGATCAAAAAAGGACAGGCATTTCATATCTAACAAGCAATATAATCGAGCCAGATGCAAGATGGAATTTTGATTCTGGATCCACTGGTGGCTCGCCACCAATAGCCGGAGATGTCAACAACGATGGAAAAATCGAGGTTGTCTTCGGTACCGCTGACGGAATAATCTATGCAGTGGATGAAGATGGCCAAAAGATTTGGGATTATGAAGGTGAGGGACCAATATATGCTCCAGCTGCCATTGGTGATATAGATGGGGACGAAAAAAATGAGGTTGTTATAGGTGGGTTTTACCTATACGGAGGAGATCCCAATCTCTATGCGTTAAACGGTGAGGACGGGACCCTACTTTGGACCTTCTCCACCTTGGACAAAGGTGCAATATATGAGAAAGGGTTCGAGTGTGCCCCTTCCTTGTACGATATTAATGATGATGGAAAATTGGATGTGCTTATTGGTTCTGATAACCGCAATTTCTATGCCCTAAATGGACCTGATGGAACAATACTATGGGAGAGTGAATTTGAGCATTTCATCCGCGCAACTTCTCCAATCGGAGATATAGATGAGGATGGAATTGATGAAATACTTGTCGTGGACAATCATGCAATAACGAGGCTTTTCGAGGTTGACGGGAGCCTTGATTGGGAGATAAACGTTGGTTATGGTGTGGCTGGAACTCCCATATTTGCAGATGTCGATGGTGACGATTTGGATGAAATAATAATACTCTCCTTTGGATGTGAAAGTATTGGGATATTGGGTGTTGTCATGGTTTATGAAAATGATGGTACCCTTTTATGGAGTAATGAGGAGCACACATATTTCTACTCATCACCTACCCTATATGATGTGGATGGAGATGAACTACTCGATATCCTTGCCATAGATTCCAATGATCAAGTTCTGATAGCTTATAAGGGAACAGACGGATCCATAATCTACACAGCAGAGCCATTTGGAGACAACTTCATGGGTCCTGGTTTGATAACAGCAGATATCGATGGTGATGGTGAAATAGAGGTACTGGTGGGCGGCAATCCCGACCTTTTCAGCATCAACGCAAAAGACGGCTCTGTGGACTGGATCTATGATTCAGACGGTAATTGGATTGGAGGGCCTTTGGTGGTGGACCTAAACGGAGATGGACTGGCTGAGATATTAATCAGAATCGGTGGTAATTATATATGCCTTGAGAACGGATTTGATCTCTTCGACCTGCTCGATAAAATTATCGAGTACATCCTTGGCCTTCCAGATGAGTGCTTCAAGAACAACGCCGATAATAGAAAAAATACCTTGGTAAATAAGCTGGAAGAAATCAGAAAGATGATGATGGATGAGAATTACGAGAGCGCAATAAGCAAATTGACAAATGATATCAGGCCAAAGATGGATGGTGAGGGAAATAACGACTGGATAACGTGTGATTACGCCCAAGATGACCTCACAGAGATGATCGATCAGCTAATCAAGTACCTTGAATATATGCTATAAAAGCCATATCATCTCTTTCTTCTTTTTTATTTTTAGAAGCTTCTATTAGCCAGCGCAGTAATCATTAAGTGATTTGACGTCCACGACCCCGCATTTTGCCTTTTTTATGGCCTCAATTGCTGCATTCGCAGAGGGTATGGTGGTTATAAAAGGGATGATCAATTCCACGGCAAGCCGTCTCATTACATGTCCATCTCTTTTGGGTCCTCCCCCTGGTTTAGGTGTGTTGATAATCAGGTTTATCTTTCCTCTTCTCATCAAATCCAGAGCATCCGGGGAGTATGGCTCTGTAATCGTGAACACGGTCTCGGCGTCAATGCCATTTTCCCTCAGAAATGTTGCAGTTCCCTTGGTGGCAACGATGTTGAAGCCCAGATTTTTTAGCTCTTGTGCAATGGGCAGAACCTTGGGTTTGTCCTCATCGTTAACTGTGACGTAGGCGGTTCCCTCCATGACAAACTTTCCCTCTGCCGAAAGAACGGCCTTATAATACGCCTCACCAAAATCGGGAGCAAGACCCATGACCTCCCCTGTTGATTTCATTTCGGGGGTGAGTATGGAATCCACACCAGGCAATTTTAAGAATGGAAATACCGGAGCCTTGACACAAACATGCTCTATATCCACCATATCTGTAAAGCCCAGTGCATTTAGATTATGTCCAACCATGATCTTGGTGGCGATCTTTGCCAAAGGCACGCCAATGGCCTTGGAAACAAAGGGAACGGTCCTTGAGGCTCGAGGATTTGCCTCCAAGACATATACATTACCATTTTGAACTGCATATTGTATGTTCAGTAATCCCACGACCTTCAATGCCATTGCTATTTTCTTTGTGTAATCTTCCACTGTATTGAGAACTTCCTTGGAGAGGGTTTGGGGCGGTATTACACAGAATGAATCCCCAGAGTGCACTCCTGCTTCCTCAATATGCTCCATGATGGCCCCGATAAAGACATTCTCGCCATCAGAGACGGCATCGACATCAATCTCGATTGCATTGCTCAGAAACTTGTCCACAAGAATGGGATGTTTCTTTGATACCTTTACAGCATGACTCATGTAGTATTCTAGCTCGACCTCATCCTGTACTATCTCCATGGCCCTTCCACCCAGAACGTAAGAAGGCCTGACAAGAACTGGGTATCCTATGTCCTTAGCAATATTCTTGACCTCATCAAAGGAATGGCCTGTGCCGGCCATGGGTTGGGGAATACCCAATTTTCTCATCAAGGCCTCGAATTTCTTCCTGTCCTCAGCCAAATCGATTGACTCGGAAGAGGTTCCGAGGATCTTCGTCTTAAGCTTTTTATTTGATGATAGCTCCTCTTGAAGGGGAGCAGCAAGGTTTATGGATGTTTGTCCCCCAAATTGAAGTATTATCCCGTCCGGGTTTTCCTTGTCGAGAATGTTCATCACATCCTCAAAGGTCAGGGGCTCGAAGTAGAGTTTATCTGAAATGTCGTAGTCAGTTGAAACAGTCTCAGGATTGTTGTTCACCATTATGGCCTCTATCCCCTCTTCCCTTAGTGCCAGAACGGCATGCACACATGAATAGTCGAACTCGATGCCCTGTCCTATCCTTATGGGTCCGCTCCCTATTATTACCACCTTCTTTTTATTGCTTGGTATGCTCTCGCATTGCGATGCATATGTTGAATAATAATATGGTGTCTCGGCTTCAAACTCGGCAGCACATGTGTCAACCATCTTGTATGCCGGTGTTATGCCCAAATCCTGTCTTTTCCTCCTCACATTGCTCTCATTTTCATTGATTAAGGAAGAAATATAGGAATCCGAGAACCCGAGTTTTTTTGCCTTCCTAAGTGGTCCTGGTTTTAAACCCTCCTCTTTGATTAGATCCTCAATAAACAAGATATTTTGAATTTTTCGCACGAAGAAGGGGTCGTACTTGCTTAGTTTCAATATTTCATCCCTTCCGAATCCACGCCTCATGGCCTCGGCGATGGCGAACAATCTCTTATCCGTGGGTGTTTTCAATTCTTCTCTTAATGCAGAATCATCGACATCGAGTCCTTCGAATCCCATCTTGTCGATCTCAAGGGATCTTATCGCCTTTAAGAGGCTCTCCTCAACGCATCTTCCAATGGCCATTACCTCTCCCGTGGATTTCATCTGAGTGCCGATTCGCATGTCAGCGGAAATGAATTTATCAAAAGGCCATCGTGGGATTTTCATTATCACATAATCTAGAGTCGGCTCAAAGGATGCATAGGTTTTACCTGTGATGGAGTTTGGGATTTCGTCCAATCTGAAACCAATTGCTATTTTCGCAGCCACCCTGGCAATGGGATATCCTGTGGCCTTGGATGCCAAGGCACTGGATCGGCTTACCCTTGGATTGACCTCTATCACCCTGTACTCCCCTGTGTCGTGGTTCAGTGCGAATTGAATGTTGCATCCACCTTCAATTTTCAATGCCCGGATGATTTTCAACGCAGCCGAGCGAAGCATTTGATGATCATCATCACTTAAGGTTTGGGCGGGAGCGATCACAATGCTCTCCCCGGTATGGATTCCCATGGCATCCAGGTTTTCCATGTTGCAAACTGTAATGCAGGTGTTCACTGAATCCCGCATCACTTCATACTCGTATTCCTTCCATCCTAAAACGCTCTCCTCGATGAGAACCTGATGTATCCTTGAATAGACCAGACCTCTTCCAACAACCGACTCCAAGTCCTCTTTATTATGGGCGATTCCCCCTCCTGTTCCGCCAAGGGTGTAGGCTGGTCTTATTAGCACAGGATAGCCGTTGACCTCTTCCACGGTATTTAGGGCCTCTTCAATGGAGCCGCATGCCCGACTTTTTGGAACAGGCTCTTTTATTTTATGCATGAGCTCCCTGAACAGATCCCTATCTTCTGCTGTTGCAATGGCCTCAAGCTGCGTTCCCAAAAGTTCCACACCATACTTTTTTAGAAAGCCACTTTCCGCAAGCTCGCTGCACATGTTCAAGGCAGTCTGTCCCCCCATACCCGAGAGTATTCCTGAAGGGCGCTCCTTTTCAATGATTCTTTCCACGAATTTTTGGGTGAGAGGCTCAATGTAAACAGTATCCGCCATCTCCATGTCCGTTTGAATGGTTGCAGGGTTTGAATTCACTAAAATTGTCTCGTATCCCTCCTCTCTTACGGATTGGCATGCCTGGGATCCCGAGAAGTCAAACTCTGCAGCCTGGCCGATTATTATGGGGCCCGAACCTATTATCAT
>CP070672.1:4074725-4078195 GCA_020351895.1 Thermoplasmata archaeon | reverse complement strand
GATTATGTCGTTGTGGTGGATTTCTAAATCATGAGTATCTCCTATGACTTGGATACCTATATTACTGTTGTTCGATATAAGGTTGTAAGTAAAATAATTACGAGGAATATTTCGGAGCCGCAAACCAATGAAATTATTAGAGATAATATTTCTTGATATATTGTTCTCTGTTCCGGACTTCATAATTACACCGCAGACTATATTTGATGATATGTTATTTTCCGTTATAGTATTGTATGATGCGTCATTCATTATATCCACACCATAATTGTTCCAAATCATATTATTATATTCCAATGAATTATTTGTTGCTCCATCAAGCGTAATACCATTATCAATGGAACTTACTATATTGTATGTTAAATAATTAAATTCCGAACAATACAAATAAATACCCCATTCTTGTAAGCTTATTGGGTTGGACAATAGATTGTTATTATTTGAATATGAAAGATATATCCCATATTCATTGGAACTTGCGGTATTGTCGATTAGGGTATTGCTGTTTGAAGAGACAAGACGTATGCCCCAATGAGGGTTGGAGTTTACATTATTTTTCCAGAGATCGTTGCCGGTTGAAGTTGAAAGATAGATACCTGTATCGAAGTTCGAACTCACGTTATTGAATGAAACATTATTATTTCCCCCTCCATGCAATCGAATGCCCCATATATTTAGGCTTACATCATTACTGTGGATTTCGTTACTCCATCCTGTAATGTCAATGCCGCCATGGCTGTTTGAGGCGATGTTGTTGTTGATTAGGCGGTTGTTATCGGAATCCTCGATATATATTCCATACAGAGAAAAGAGGTATCTATCTGCCACCTCTCTTTGCGAAAGCGCGCGGTTGTAGATTCGGACCTCATCTATTGCCCCTTTGAAACTTACGCTTGCACCCTTACTATGTGCAATTTGCATGGTCTTGAAGCTACCATACTCTATCCCAGTTCCCAGTAAACCTGTGATTTCGCCTTCGAGTGTGCCGTTTACATAAATTCTAACGCTTGAGCCGTTGTATGTTCCTATAACATGGTGCCACACGTTTCTCAAAAATCTTGATGAGCTTAATACTAATGCATCTCCCCATCCTCCTCCTTCTTCAAGGACTATGAATGCGAACTTATCTCCACTCCATCCATGCGAATACAGTCTCCATCCATCAGCATCACCACCCCTTGAAGCTATCGTTCTTGTCCCAGCGTCCAAATCGAACTTCACCCAGGCCTCCACAGTAATCTCATTTAAAATGTTCATACTGTCACTGTCTCCACAATCGATGTAATCGTCTGTACCATCAAAATCTCCACTGCGTCCATATCTACCCTCTAAAATCGTATTGGCCTCATCATATGCAGTTCCGTGGTTGGAATTGCCTGAGGAATCTATTACTTCCCCTGATGCTCCGGTCCAAGAGGGCTCCTCCATCTTCCAATATCCCACCAGCCCGGTCTGATCGATGGAATTACTGCCTGAAATAGTATTCTCTTGAATGGTATTATCGTAAGAAGTTTTAAGATTGATATTATAACGTCCATTAGCTGATAGGGTATTGCGGGTAATGTCGTTGTTATTTGAATTTAATAGATTGATACCTTCCTCCTGGTTTGTGCTAAGGTGATTGTTGCTTAATGTATTATCAGTGGAACTCTCAAGATTAATCCCATGCCGGGAAAAGGAAAGCTGATATCGCAAGGCTATTTCATATGCCGAAAGTGTGCGGTTGTAGACCACAACCTCGTCTATTATAGACCTACACCAATCATCTCCTTGGGCGTCGCCGCGCCTACCAATTTTTGTCTCCGTATGAGAATGTAAAACGCTATCTACAGTTGATCCTTCTGTATACTGCATATTTACATATAGTTTAGCAGGCTGCCCGATTTCACATATGGATGCAATATAGTACCAGGTATCATTTACCAACGTAACAGAGGAAACCATTCCATTATTATCGGGATATTGTGCAAATAATTCATTCCCACCGATGCATATAGCCGCAGCTCCTTGATATGTTAGCCCTGAGCTTGGGGGATTTTCCTGCGAGGTAAAAAGATACTGACGATCAATTACATTTTCAGATAGATCTTGAGCTTTTACCCACATTAGTATGGTAAAATCTGTCGATGTCAGGTCGATTATTGGTAAGGTTACCCAATCATCCACTCCATCAAACTCAAGCGCTTTTCCAAACTTGCCATCAGTCCAATTGACCCTGTCAGCTTGTGGATCAGGTTTCAGGATTCCATGATTCCCGTTTCCAGAGCTATCATAGGCCATGGGACCTGTACCCTCGTTCATACTCCAATATCCAACCAGTCCGTTTCGATTGATATCGGTTTTCATACCCGAAATATTGTTACCATCAATTGTGTTATTGTGAGAATTATCCAGGAAGATATTATTCCGCCCATTCCCTGTAAGAATATTGTTTACAACGATATTATTGTCTGAATTTATTAGAAAGATGCCGTCTCCTAAATTCAGGGAAACATTATTGTTCGAAATAGAACAGTTATCAACTCCAACAAGTTTTATCCCAGCATCATCAACGGCATTACCGCTTCCGGTGACAGTGAATCCGGTTATATTCACCCAATCTGAAGATACATAAACAGTGTCTCCCGTGTATTTTCCATTGATAATCGTGTTATCCCTTTCTTCTCCTTCCAATGATATAATCTTGTTCACGATCACATTCTCATAATATGTTCCACTGTAAACATAAACAGTATCCCCTAAATTAGCAGCATCCACTGCCGTCTGAATAGTCTTTTTCTTGGTTTGGTTCTCCACAGTGTAATCATCATCCACGTATATCGTGATTGCAGACACACTCACGTTCTCCTCGAAATCGAAAACGAATAGACCAACAAAACCTGCAATTACTAACACCCATACAGTAAAAACTGACATAAGAGTATTCTTCATACCCCGCACCTCTTTAAGCCCAGATATCATTCTAATCTTAATTACATTTCGGTGTTTGAGGCCCTTCTGGTGTAAGTTTTGTAAAATAAAATCTGAAGGTTCAGACACATTCTGCGAAAATGAGAGATAATTTTCAATTAAGAACGGTTTAATCCTTTTCTATAGCTAATAAAGATGTATATCCTGCCTTTAGTTCAAGAAATATGGGCAAAAGACGAAATTCTTAAGTTTTCTTCTCATAGTTTTTCTAATATTCAATGATATAGATTACATAATTGGATTGAAACCTGTTATTTATCCCAAAAAATATATCTTATGGCGATATTTCGCTTATTATCAGCCATAACAGCCATAAAGTACATGTATAAGGAATACTTTCACCAGTTGGTCAACGAGGAGTCCTGATGAAACGCAGTTCGAGAGTTTGGAAAAAAAGAGGCCAACAAAGATGGAAATGGCGCAAAAAGAAGATGCGAAGAAGAAAGAGAGCGCAGCAGCTGAGAAAGAAGTAAGCCTATTGTTTCATGGCCCTTGTCTTG
>CP070672.1:4069848-4074625 GCA_020351895.1 Thermoplasmata archaeon | reverse complement strand
TTAACCAAAATCACCTTCAGCTCCAAGGGGAGTTCATTTATATCATGGATTTGGGTGGTGTTTTCTAGTATTTGATACGAATAATCAAGAAGAGAAGATATGTGCTGGGGATCGATACCCTCCTTTATAATATGCCCGAATAATGTCCAGATGATTTCTGAGAGATCGTGCGGCGCCTCTCTAAATTTAACAGTTGCCTGGAGGCTCAAAAGGAATTTTCTTTGCACCTCATCATCTGTTTTTCCCATCAAATCTCTAATTTGCGCAAGAATTCTTTCACAGTTCTCTTTTGTTGGCACAAAAATTCGACCGGCAAATTCATCCAATCCTTGAGAATAGGCTTCACTTGGATTCAATTCCTTCCAAATTTCATAAATTTTGTTTTCCATATCCATGAACTTCCCTCGGTTATAGTGTTCTCAAACTACTATTCAGTTATCATGTATTTCGAGCTTTATTAATGAATATATATAAAATCTTTTTGCGAATATTAGCAAAAGAGTCTAAAAAATATTAAATCATTGATGCCTATTCCCATAAATGATAAGATGGTCGATATCTCCACCAAGATATCAAAGCTTAAGCTTAAAAATCCCACCATGCTGGCTTCTGGAATTCTCGGAGAGACCGGAGATTCCCTTCTAAGGGTGGGAAGAGGTGGGGCAGGCGCTATTGTCACAAAATCCATTGGTGTTGAGCCGAAAGAAGGACATCCTAATCCCACTTTTGTGGAAACTGAGCACGGAATACTGAACGCCATGGGATTACCAAACCCAGGAATAGAGGAATATGAAAAGGAGGTGAAATTGGCTCTTGGTGCAGGTGTCCCAGTAATTGGCAGCATTTTTGGCAGTGATTCAGAGGAATTCGAGATTTTAGCCGCGAAAATGGAACAATATGGGATTTCCGCAGTTGAACTTAACTTAAGCTGCCCCCACACAAAGGGCTACGGGGCAGAGTTGGGCCACGATTCCGAAAAAGTTGAAGAGATTACTAAAGCTGTGAAAAAAGCAGTTGATATACCCGTTTTTGTAAAGCTCAGTCCAAATGTAAGTGGCATTGGAGAGATCGCCCATGCTGTGGAAAAATCAGGAGGAGACGGAGTGGTTGCCATCAATACTCTCAGAGCCATGGTGATTAATACTGACCTAGGAGTACCAGTTCTTGCCAATATAAAAGGTGGTTTAAGCGGCCCAGGAATTAGACCCATTGGTATAAGATGTGTATACGAAATCAAATCTGCAACAGATCTACCCATCATAGGGGTGGGAGGTATACTTACCGGGAAGGATGCTGTTGAGTATATAATGGCAGGTGCAAGTGCGGTACAAATCGGAAGTGGAGTGTTTTACAAAGGGGCTGGAATTTTTAACGAAGTCTGTCAACAAATAAAGAAATTCATGGAGGCTCAAGGCTTCGAGACAGTCAAGGAGATGATTGGAATTGCTCATAAATGATGAATTAGAATCCCCGAAAATTGTAAAAATCCTTAAAGTCACAAAGGAAAACGAAGATGTGAAAACCATTACCTTTAAGGATATTGGAACCAGTTTTCCGGGTCAATTTGTCATGATCTGGCTTCCAGGTGTTGATGAGGTTCCAATGTCGCTATCTTATATCGGTAGTGAAAAAGGAATCACAGTAAAAAGAGTTGGTTTGGCAACAGAAGCTATGCACAAATTAAAATCCGGTGATTCGATAGGAGTCAGAGGTCCATATGGCACTAATTTTGAGGCAAATGGAAAAAAGTTACTGGTGGTTGCAGGAGGAATTGGGATAGCACCCCTTGCCCCCCTCATTGAATTGGCAAGAGAGAAAGGAAAACAAATACATCTCGCCATTGGTGCTAAAACCTCAACAGAGCTCCTCTTTTTAAACAGGCTCAAAGATTGCTGCGATCTAAATATCGCCACAGATGATGGATCATATGGGTATCATGGTTTTGTCACTGATATGGTGGAAGAGATCCTGAAAAAGGAAAGTTATGATGAAATTATGACCTGTGGTCCAGAGATTATGATTAAAAGGGTCGTTGATATGGCAAATAAGAGTGACTTACGTGTTCAGGCATCCTTAGAAAGATACATGAAATGTGGAGTTGGCATTTGCGATTCCTGTGCAATAAACGGTCTTCTTGTATGTAAGGATGGCCCGATCTTCTCTGGGGATACCCTAAATAAACTTAAGGATTTTGGGAAAATTAGAAGAGATGCATGCGGTAGGGTAGAGCAAGTCTAATCCTGAAATCCTCATGATTTTGATATTTTGGGTAAAGTCACGAAGGCAACAACTAATAATATTAATATGATGATTATAAGCAGCATTTCTTCTATATTATCGGACTTTTCATCTAACTGTTTCTTAGGATCCAGAGGATATTTGTCGTCTTTATCCAAAAATCCATCTCCATCTTTATCGTCATCTTCTGCATCTACAATGAAGTCCTTGTCCAAATCTGTTGGGGTGGATGTTCTGTCCAATGGATCGGAGTTCCACGTAACCTCGTAGCTATCACTGTAACCGTCCATATCGGCATCCTCAAAGTATAGAATTGTAACCAACCAAGTATGAGAAGCCGAGTATTTACCATCAGTTATGTTAAAAGTTATGCTGAAATACTTGATATCATTCGAACCATTGTAATCTATTGGTGGTGAGATTAAAGATGTGTTTGTATCAAGATACACTACTCCGAATGTGGAATCACCAGGTGCTGTCCAAGTTGTTATTGGTTCCCCTGAACCCAGATATTTTGTTCGGATGCTTAATGTGATCTCTCCTCCCTCAATGACCATTGGATTGAAAGCAGGGTTAATCTCTATGATTTCGAGGGGTTCAATTCCAGATTCGGCAACAAAAACTAGCCATACCTTTTCAACTGGAAACTCACTATCGGAAACAATTACCTTGATTTCGTGAATTCCTGCCGAGCTGAAATCCGATATGTAATTATAGGTATCGGTCTCCTCTCCCTGCAGTTTGATCTTATCCAAAAACCACATATATGTTAGTTCCCCATCCTCAGGATCTACGGCTGTGACCTTGAAAATCAAGGACTCCCCCTCCTCTATTTCGGCGGTGTAATCCGGAAGAAAATCAGTTATCTCAGGGGGCCGATTCTGGGTTAATGTAAATAAGTACACCTCGATTGGCGAGCTTTGATTTCTGCTGTCCTGCCATACGATTTTATTGGTATATATCGAAGAAATCATGGAAAACCTCTCAGATTCGTTGGTCAAACGAGCCAATGCAGGGTCTGGAGAGGCGGTATCGGCATCAAGATAATTTGGCTCCCCATCATCGTCTGAGTCCAGGGCTAGATCATATAGGTATAGGTCCTTAGAATTATTAATATCATAGGACCATACAACCTTTGTTCCATAAATATTAGGTCCACTGTCGATTTTCTGCTTTGGCAAACTGTCTGTGAGTTTAAATTCCAAATTTTCACGAAGATCGTATAGAAATACATTATCCGATCTGGCGTAAACTATAAAATAACCGTATACAGAAGGGTTGAAATCAGGTTCAGAATTGGATGTTATCCTCTTTTCTGCAGGATCAGGATCTGGTCTGTCATCATCAATGTAATTGGGCACGCCATCATCATCTGTATCTGTGGAAAGATTATACATACATATTTCCAGACTAGCAAACCTATCATCCTGCCAAACGATTTTATCACCGTATATCCTGGGGTATCTCTGCCAAGGTCTGTTTTTCGCATCTCCCATTTCGCTCAAACCTACAATAACATATTCTTTCAAAGATATCAAATCAAAAAGGAACACATCTTTGTTTCCGTATCTCGCATCTTCCCATACTATCTTTGAACCATATATATCTGGTTCTTCTTGGTGGGCAGGGTGATTTGTAATCCGAATTTCAGCTGGATCGCTATCGGTATCATTCTCATCTGAAGTGCCATCGTTATCATCGTCATCATCAAGGTAATTTGCCACGCCATCCCCATCAGAGTCTTCAGCAAGGTCGTACATATAAATATCCCAATTTCCATGTCTTTTGTCTTCCCAGATTATCACATCACCGTATATCTTAGGACTCAATTGGTAGGACGTGTTGTTTGTGATTCGGATTTTTGCAGGATCAGGGGTGGGTCTATAACCTGTTGAAGAGTTTTCTAAATAGTTCGGGATGGTATCATTATCGCTGTCCATAGATAAATCATAGAGAAATATTTCCCAATTTGTGATCCCACCTTCCAATGTATTCTCTGCCCACACCACTCTATTTCCGTACATCGCTGGTTTACCTTGGGGTAAGGAATCATCTGTGATATTGCTCTCAAAACCTTCTATCTCCGCATTTGCATTCCTTATATTCAAATGGATAGGAATCAACATAGAAAGCACTAGAAATGCCATCAAAATGGTGTATATGTTCCTTCTCATGCCTACCTCATCCATACATTAAAACAGTTATATGATATATAGTTTATCACATTTCCATATAGAACCTCAAATCTCTTAGTTTTTTTTCTGTTCATTCTTCTTCTTCTGCCTTCTCGTACATATCGCACAATTCACCAAGGAACTCATCATAGGTTTTACGGAACTTCAACCTCCATAGCCTGTCCCTTACTTTTGTTGAAATCTGTATGCTTGTTTTCTGAATCTCTTCTTCAACAACTTCAGTTTCTTCCTTCCCTTTTTTCTCCACCTTTTCTTTCTGTTTTCCTTTTTTAGGTCCCTTGGGCATATAAATCACATGACATGTATAGTATTATATATATTTATGTTTTTTCTAATATGATACA
>CP070672.1:4053391-4069748 GCA_020351895.1 Thermoplasmata archaeon | reverse complement strand
GATATTGTGACTGCCTGGACCAAGATTAATAGCCTCGAACACAACCTCATAAGTGTTATTGTCGGGCAATATTTCTTCGACCAGTATCTCATCCATATCTACCCCATCAATTATTAGCTTAACCATGATGTTTTTTGCAATTCCATCGCCAGAATTGAGAATTGTTGCATTTACTATTATAGCTTCTCCTTCTCTAGGAGATGTAGGGTAATTCTCGATTTTAGTAACGCTCAAAACCGGCATTTTATGGTGGATTTTTAATGGGATGCGAGAATATTTTGTATAAATCGGGTTGATCCCGTCGTTTATTTCGGCATAGAGATAAAAATTCCCCTCCGGCATATCGCTCGTATTCCAAATGTACATGTCGAGTTCGTCATCTTCTCCAATCCCAGACGCTATTAAAGTTCCATCATTTCCGCTATTATCTGTATCGTAAAAAAGGGAAATCGTAGCGTTATCCTCGTTATCTTTATCATTCCAAATGATTGTGAAATTTTCATCCGCATCATCATTAGGATAATTTGGAGTTTTAAATGAAATTGTTGGATGATGATTTATAGTAACTTTACCTTGACTGAAAGTGGAAAATACTGGATTTATACCATCATCGATTTTTGCTTGGATATAGTAGCTTCCACTATCAACGAAAGTTGTATTCCATATAAATTGATTAGATTCATCATCTTCATTGATTCCCCAGGATCTTCCTGAATCTAATAGATTAGGTTGTGAATCAAATGTTGGAAGGTAAAATAATGAAATTAAGGCATTGCTATCTGGATCCCAATCAGTCCAATTTACAGTATAAAAAGTATCCACAACATCGGACACTCCATCTGGTTCGATAATCTCAATCAATGGGGATTGATTTGGGCCGTACACAAACACATAAGCATGGTCTCTGCTCGTTACCAGAAGATCTGAATATTCATCCCCATCGAAATTTCCACTGGACACCATTTTACCAAATATCTCGAAATCTTCGAGCCCATTGACCTTTATTTCAGTAATATTTTCTAAATTGACATTACCGAGATAGACGTAAGCACATCCAGAGTTAAGCGCATATATTGACCCATCGCCTATTGCACTTACAATGATATCACTGAATCCATCGTTGTTGATATCGGTAGCATTGCTAACTGCTCTTCCGAATTTATCACCAATATCTCTTCCTTCCCATGAATGATCGGAAATATTATCCATGGAGGGGGAGCCCAAGTAAAGGTATGCCTTGCCTGCCAAGATATCCTTGTCGTTATTATATGGTGCTCCAACTAAAACATCATAAAAACCATCTCCATTGAAATCACCAGCTGATGAAACCGATCTTCCAAAATTATCACCGACAAGACCATTGGTAAGGTTCACATCAGAAATATTGTCCAAACTTTCCCCTCCAAAATACACATATGCCGCACCAATATCCTGATCATTATGGCCGTGTTCCCCCACAATAAAGTCCAGCCATTCATCACCATTGACATCTCCAGCAGAAGAAACAGAAACTCCGAACCAGCAGGTTCTGTTGCCATCAACTATTAAATCTGCAGAGGTGTCCATTGGATCGCCTCCATAAAAAACATATGCACTACCATCCTGGGGACTCCCGGTGTTATCTTTAAAAGGTGCACCGACAATTACATCATCATATCCGTCCTTATTTAGATCATATAGTGTCGATAGGGAGTGTCCAAAATAACTCCTATTTTCACCGTGGAGAATCACATCGGGAGTATCATCGAATGGGTCTCCTCCATGAAAGATGTAAGCTCTTCCTGAGGAACTACCTTCTGCATGACTTGAATATGCCCCTATAATTACATCATCAAAACCATCACCATTAACGTCTCCTGCCGATGATATAGCGCAACCGAATTCATCCATTGTGGGAGATGTTTCTAAAATCATATCCGGATCAGAATTAATCTCCTGACCACCAAAATAGATATAGACTTTTCCATAATGATGATAAAACTCGCCCACCCCGATATCATCGTATCCATCACCATTGATATCACCGAGGTTTGATATAGTCGAGTTTCCCGTGAGTGTTTGAATGTGTCCCATGGTCCATGTTTCGGCTTTGGTTTCAACTGAGGGGATAATTATAAAGGAAAATAGAGAAATCGATGTTAGAAATATGCAAATGAGAAATCCATATTTTTTGTTTCGCATAGTACCAAATCTTAGATTGTTATTGTAATTGATAATTTTTTCTACTTTCGAAATAAAAAGATGTTCATAAGCAGGCCACAAAACACTATCATTTTCTATGCTCACCAATCCCTCACCAAAACATTCATAGCACCACAAATCAATATATTCCTACATTGGAGGGAGGTGGATATATGAGGGGTATCGTTAGAGACGATAAGGCGAGGGTATCATTTGCCATAATGGGCGTGCTGATACTCATTTTAGGTGGATTCAGTGTTATGTACCTGGCCTCAGTGAACAAGGATCACGTGGCTGATAGGATCGAGGAAACGAATTTTGCGAGGATGAGAAATGTTGCGAGTCTGGTTCATGAAGAGGTGGAGACCCAAGGCTACTATCATGCTTTAAGCTCGGTTTACACAGCCACACAGATCATCAAAGATCAGAAGCAGATCATGCCTCTTTTCAACACAACATTTTGGGATTATATCAATGAAAGCTTTCCAAGAAAGGAGAACAACTTCCTAATCGAGGTAGAGAATTTTACAACAGGAATATTTTTGAAAGCCCTGAAAACCCATGATATCGTGCCAACAAATGAGCAGGAAAACCAAACACTAGAAGGGAAGGACAAGGAGGTTGAGTCCAAGACAATTAAGAATGATAAGGCAGGCGAGTACAACGAGACCTCTTGCCTGACATACTATACTCTCAGCGGTGCCATCAACTACACAATTTCCGACACAAAATCCGCCAGATTTCTAAAAAAGAGCCTACTCATTGATAAGAGGATTGAATCTGCATTTCCTCTTTTAGGAGGTAAACTCGATGTTTTAGACGAGGGCACAAAAGGCTCGTCCACCCCAATACCCAGGACAGTGAAATACATATTAACGACACTTGCTCAATACAGGGTAATTCAAGGATATGGGATGGGAGAAATCGCTGCAGTCACCATCGATCTTCCCGATAAAGGAACCTCCGAGATTCTCACAAAAACAGATGTTGAGCTTGCAGTGAATTTGGCCTTGCTTTTGGAAACTGCAAGATTGTACAGAACCTATGATGATGATGCACTTGAGGCAATCGATGATAGATTTCAGGATTTGGAGGAACCCAATTTCCAAAAAATAGGCGACACCAGAATGCGGGAGCTTGTGGATGATTATGTAAATAACGGAACCGTAGATCCAGCAGACATAATCGCCTTATTTCTGGGTCTCGAAAACGAAAAAATAAACATAGAGGCAATAATGGCACAAGCCATCTATGCCATTGCAGATCAGTTCATACTCAAATATTTGGATTATTTTAACTTCATGGATTTGATTGATCCAATACTTGTTGGTGTGCAGATACTGGCAAATGCCATGGTGGCAGCAGGTAAAGCAGTGGATGATTTCTTTGGATGGATGTCTGGTGAATCTCCCCATGATAGGAATAAAAAACGCCTTAAATGGTGGTTGAAGGAAACGCTCCTTGAAAAGGCAGACCTTCCGGATACCTTGATTATGCATGACACGACCTCCTTCATTGAAAGCAAGACTTACACCATAACTCTCACGAAAAGCGGGATATGCCTAAAAGAGGAGGATACAGATAATGATCCATTAACACCCAATGAAACTGTTGAATATACGTGGAGTACTACAATAGACTACGAAGTCGAAACTCAGTCTGGAGATTACGATGTGATATTTTTAGAAAAGGACATTCTCAGGGAGAGCGTTATGGATCTATGGTACGATCCTGATACGAAGTCTGACTTCTATGATCAGAGATACGGGACGAACCTGAACAGGATATATGTATCGTTAAGACAGGTTGTCATGGGTGTAATCGCTGAGGTTGTAAAGATAATCACGGGTAGTTTGGATTTGGACATCTCCTCCTATAGAATTTTCAATCGTCCAAAGGATATCGATCCAAAGGATGAAATATCTTTGCTTGAGGAAATCCGTTTTAAAGTGGATTCGGCAATTACCGCAATCAGAAAATATTTTTCTGGTGACGAGGGTAAAAACAGGTTCAAGAACGTGGTAGCAAAACTCACAGACGAGCATGCCAGGGCCATCGGTGAATTGCAGCACTTCATAGTGGATCATTTCGATGAATTTGCCGACAAGGACGTGAATATTCAATTCGCTAAATGGAACTTAGCCCGGAATCTGATATCAGATGTTAAAGTAACTGAGATATCACGAATAGATGATGGTGAAAGTCCTGATTGTGTTCCTCCCGAACCCTTCTCTGAATCTGATGTGAAGGATAAATTCAGGGAAGAAAAATTCAATGATGTGAGAATGGACATGAGTTCATACGCGACTCAGGCCTTTCAGGATGTAAAAGCCGAGGAATTATCGGTGGACAATAATGGCAAGGATCAAAAGCCCTTGTACATAATAGGAGGATTGCAGAATGTAATTGATCGTACCGGCAATATAATTCTTGATCTTATAGCCTCGGCTGTGCATGGTTTTGGACTGATACCCATGGCCTGTGCATTGGTGAGATTTTTCTCAGATGAAATAATATTCGGGGGTGAGGTGGTTAACACTAAATACCTACAGTATACAAAGCTGGGGGTGCCTTTCGGATTCTGGGAGGATGATTACGAGCTAGCAAGCACCGAGGGAAGGATCGGTTATGAGACCCTACGGGTGAATCAGGAGCCAAACTATCTTTCAGAAGAGCACCTTGAAATAGAAATATCAAAACCCAAGGGAACGCATTACACCGCCATAAACAGCCTGAGTACAAGACCATTTGAAACGAATTGGGGAGTATCTGTCAGTGGGGATGTGGAGTTAAAGACAAGAACGAACAGTAGGATATTCCTTAAGGATGGAACCCATGAGCATACGAAAGACAACAGGACTATAAAGATCGATATATCCTTAACAATTACCGTATATTCTGGCTGGGGCCTCGGGGGTGTGGACTATGAGCTCTCGAATACATTGCTCGGGGATGTACTAGCCTTTCTGACCCAGGTTTGGGACCATATCGTCTCCGTTGTTGGAGCTATTTTCGATATATTGTCTAAGCTCATAGAATCCTTCATGAATCTTTTGACCAAACTGATAAGTTATGTCGCCGAAATCATTAAGGTGATTGTGGATACGATTCAGGCCTTTGTTCAGTTGATAAGGGATTTCATACAATTCATTTTGGATTCCATTATAAAGAGCATTATCGAGGTGGTGGCGGATGTAATAGGAGACGGATTTAGCATAACAATTTTTGGTTTCACTTTCACAATAAGAGGAAACAAAGAGATAGCCGATGATTCCAGTGCCGATGGGAATCTGTTTTGGGTTTCTACTTCTGGAGGAATTGTAGGGGTGGATATGAACTTCACCTTGAGATTTGCCAGGTACCATCAGGCTGATGATGACGATCCCCATTATGATATTCTGCTTGACGGAAAAGTGAAGATAGGTGACTTCAGATTGGAGGTGGGTATAGATCCCATGATGAAGATCAACAGCCATATAGTGGAAGGCCATGGGATGAGCGTTTCCGAGGAAGGCAGCGGGTGGGGACTCGATTTTTACGTGCCTGAGGTGGAGGAGTACAAGGAAGTGAGCTGGACTCTTAGAGATACTGTGGGGGATATCATATGCATACCCATTCCCTTCCTTGGTGTCAAGGCAACAGTTGATGCGGGTTTTGTCATTCAATATAATGCCCCCAAGGGAAACACAGTTGTGATAAACGAGTTCGAGTTGAATCCTCAGGGAGAGGATGGGGGCGGGGAGTGGTTCGAGATTTACAATCCGACTGGAGATGACATAGGCAGTTGGAGGATATCCTCTGCAAAAGGTGGAATCTTACGAAAGGAACTTTCAGAACTTGATTCTGTAAACGATGGAGAATACGTGGTCTTTTCTTTACCTAAAGAGGTGCTGGAAAATGGCAAGGCAAAGGATCCATTTTCCCCAGGTGATGGCCTGATATTGATGAATGAGAGTGATGCAATCATCGATAGAACCCCGATATACAAGGATCCAGGTGATGGTGATAAAAACACATGGCAGAGAACCTATGACGGAAGCGTGATTTGGAAGCTGAAGGAGAGCACGAAGCTCGAGCAAAATGGGGAGGGAGAAATCGATATAAAGACTGTTATAAAAGACGCGTTGAATGACAGCTTCAGACTGGCATGGAACGAGTTTTGGGATAAAGAATTCAGTTTGGAATCAATTGTAGAGTTTGTTCAGGACTGGATCCATAACTTCATAGAGATGGTTGTTACAGTGATTTCCCATGTGGTTCAGAAGGTCTACATCTTTTTTGATTTGGAAATTGAGGACGTTTCAGGCTCGGCCGGGGGAGGAATTAGGATTTCTCTAGGAATAGACGGTGAGGGCGTAGTTGCACTTCTCAGATGGCTTATCGAAACAATCGAGACCTTTATTCACAATATTTGTGACCCCTCCAATCCCAAGGATTATCCAACCATTCCAAAATCCATACCAGAACAAATGTACGTGAGATTCGAGGTTTACTTCGAGATAGGTACTCCAAAGATAATACAGAAGATATCAACTGAACCTCCACCAGATTGCAGGTTGTCGATTGCTGTTCAGGTAAATATTCCGGCTCTTGTGGCACTCATAGGCTGGGATTGGGGGGATTGGGAGGTTATATTCGGAGTGTACTTGGCCCGCTTTCCAAGTAGATCCGTTTCAAATATTCTTGGTACCAGTGATGATAAAGATACCTATGTTGACCTCTGGTTGTTAAAGGCAAGGGTATACGAGATAACCTAACATTTACAAAAAAAATCAAATATGGGATGGGCATTATCCCAAACAACCGGAGGGATTGTGTGGACTACGACAATATAAAAATAGAAGGTGCATTCGAAAACGATATTCTAATACTCAGGGACGCCTTGAAAAGCGAATTGGACGCGCTGAATTTATATGAAAAGATGCTTGCAGGTTTACGAATCGAAAAGGCCAAGGCTTACCTAAAAAAATTCATTGAAGAGGAGAAGCAGCATGTGGCTGCAATTACCAAGCTCATAAACGAGATGGATTCTGCGCAAAAGAAAAAGTTCGATGATGACGAGTACTGCAATGCGATTTATGACGGCGAATGCGTGATTTAAAAGAATTTTTCACGGGTTATAAATTATTATTTATAATCTACTTATTCAATTATTTAAAATAAATATCAAGATGGAATAAGGCAACTTATTGTGATATAGGATTTTAAACTTTAACCGTACGACATGACCTCATCTATTAGATCTGCATGGGATATCAGCATTTTCCTGCAACAGTAGCGTTTAACACCTAAGGAATCCAAGATCTCTTTGGGTTCCTCACCCATTTCAATTCGCTGAACGTATGCCTCGAAAGAATCGCCAATTACCTTACCGCATGTGAAACATCTTACAGGGACTATCATCTTCCATCACACTCTTTTTCCTATCTATAAGATTTCTGCCTCTTCTTCCTGGCCCCTCTCCCCAAAGGATGCTTTGTCTCCTTTCTCCTTGGATCGTTAACAAGAAGGCTTCTGTCGTATTTCTTGTACAGCTCCTTGAGCTTATCATCATCAAAGAACTCCACCAGACCCCGGGCAATGGCAGTCCTTATGGCCTCAGCCTGACCCATTACTCCGCCTCCGGAAACACTGACATTGATATCCACCTTTTTTACCCTATCCCCAGCCAAGCTCAATGGCTCCATTATCTTGTTTCTTGCAAGCTATGGTGTGTGAATCTCCTCAGGCTTTTTGTTTATTCTAACCCTGCCTTTTCCGCTTTTTACAGTGGCCCTTGCAACAGCGGTCTTTCTTTTCCCGCTGGTGTTTATGATCTTTTTATCCTTCATTCACATCCCCTAGAATTTGGCTCCTAGTTGTCTTGAAACCTCACCCAACTCAATATATTTAATCTTGCCTGTGGCACTTGCCTTAGGAATCGTGCTGAGCTCGCTGTCTTTAAGGTCATTTGGAATGCCTATGTAAACTCTTAGTTTTTTCAATGCGTTCTTACCTGTGGTCTTTTTATAAGGAATCATGCCTCTTATGGTTCTTTTCAGGATTCTATCGGGCATTCTTGGATAATATGGTCCTTTCCTCTCACCACCAATCTTACGCTTAGTGTAGTATTCCTCGATGATGCTCTTCTTGGAGCCGCTGACGATGGTTTTTTCGGCGTTGACGATGGTGACCTCAGTTCCTTTTAAAAGCAGCTTAGCTACGTGGCTGGCTAGCCTTCCAAGGATCAGGTTCTCGGCATCTATTACTATCATCCAACAATCACTCTCTAACCGATTATTCTGATGTTCTTTCCTTTAGGATTACTTTTAACAAGCTCTGGAATGGATATGCTCTTTCCACCAGAGTCGCGTATCTTACTCTTTGCTGAATCAGAGAACGAAAAATCAGCGACTGTAATAGGGGCAGAAAGCGTTCCGTTTCCCAACAGCTTGCCTGGGACTATGATTGTATCTCCTTTCTTCGCATGTTTGGCAAGCCTTCTGATATTTACCTCGGCCCAGCTCTTGGATGGTTTTTCAAGTCGCTCTGCCACATCTTTCCAGATTGGGGCATGGTTTTCGTGGGCCTTCTTCTTCAGATACCCTATTAGCTTAAGTAGCCTTTCATTGCTCTTTTTTTGGGAAGCCAATGTAAACCCTCAGATAATCGAGGTTCTCCTTAATGATGCTTCGATTTATAAAACTTTGCATGTATTCTATTCTCAAATTGAGGGCATAAACAGTCGTTAAGAATCATGAATTATCTCTGCGCGATCGCAATCCTAAAAACAGGACTACACCAATTGCGGCAATCAACCATATGCTTTCAAATCCTGGTGTGCCACTGCCTCCTGATCCCTCTTTTACATCCACGTTTTTAGTTGCCTCGTTGTTGCTCTCATCAGTCTCATAGAAATCATCTTCAGGATCGATCTTTACCTTTATACGATGCGTACCACTACTATCGGGAACCCAAAGTAGAGTAACTTCATTGGTACCTCCTCGTGAGATGGTGGCTTTTACTTCATCTAAAAGTGTTGAATCTTCGTAAAATTCGATTTCCACTTGATAGGAACTCCACCTTCTACCCGAACCCTTGATTTTCGCGGATATGGTCGTGTTTACATCCTTTTTCGGGTCGGTTGAGAAAGATATATCCGTGTTTGTTATTGAGAAATCTATCTCAGTGTTGGGAGTTGTGATGTGAACCTCCTCAGTTCGCTCCCAAGTGTTGTAGTTCATATCTCTGGCCCTGATGGTGACTGTATAGCTCCCCCCCTCTGATACAGTATAATCCCACTCCCATTCAATTTCCACTGTTGCGTTGTCAATTACTGTCTCGGACAGTTTTGTAAAAGAGCCATGATTGCTTTTTGCGGTGGCGTAGTTAAGGTCCTCATATCCGAAACTGCACTTTATTGTTGCAGTGACTATCATGTTTCCAGTTACAGGATTGTCTCTTCCTATTATCTCGCTTATATGTATGGAATTTGTCGCGAAGGTAACCATGGATCCAAAGCCATAGCCAAAAACCAGGGTGACGTTTTTTCCACCGTAGATAGGGTGATAGGGTATGTCATTATGTGTCAGCGATAGTCTTAGACCGATTGTGTCTGATGTGTTAAGATCTAACGGTTGTGTTAAATTTACGGGTTCACTGATGTATTCTACAGGATAGGTATCATTGAGGTCTTGAGTCTGGGTATTCATGGGCTGGTTGTTGACGATAACACCGTTTATGGTTAGGTCGGCCAAGAAGGTGACACCCTGCAAATCTCCCATTGCGTACACCGCGAACATCAACTCGCCCTGGATCATCATCTGATACGAAATGGGCTTGGTTACCCACTCTCCGAGGAAAATGACATTTGGGATGGGAGCGTGTTGAAGGCTACTTGTTGTGGTCAGAACCAACTGTTCCTCATAATGGCCATAGGAGGTGTTAAGTGTGGCATTGCCTGGATCTCCATACATATACAACGCAATATCATTCATTTCTTCCTCTTCGGCTCCTGTCCCTTCTGTGACGTAGAGCGAACATACCAAAGATACCAACAATATCGCCAGGAAGCAGAAAGCCCTTATCTTATACCCCATAATCGATACCAGCCTTAAACTAAGATTTAGTCATTAATAAACATTTCGATGGAAAGCCCTGTATTAATGGGGATATTCGGAAAATAACCCGAAATTCGCAAACCTTTTTATATTCCCTCGCCATTTTCCTGAGCTTGCGGGTATGTTCCCGTTTGGAGATGTGCTCGTTTGAGTGAATCCAAAAGAGGCGATGCAAATGGCTGAAGATAAATCTGCAAAAGAGGGCGTATCTGAGGATAAAGAAGTAAAGGAGGAAAAGAAAGCAGAGGCCCCAAAAACAAAGGAAAAAGGTCCTACTAAAAAAGAGGAGCCAAAAAAGGAGGCAGAAAAACCTCCAGAAAAGAAAAAGGCCCCGAAAAAACCGAAAGAGGAGAAGAAGAAAGCCGCGAAGCCCGAAAAAATATTTGAGGAAGAAGAGGAAGGCGAGAAGAAAAAAAAGAGGCCCAAGAACCTGTATCAGCATGTCAGAGAAGCTTGGAAGGATCCTTCAGAGTCCTATGTCAAGGATCTGCAGCGCTCGCGGATGATTGAATGGAGGAAGGGGGAGGCTTTTGTTAGAATCGATAAACCCACAAGAATAGACCGGGCAAGAGCCTTGGGCTACAAGGCAAAACAGGGTTATATAATGGTCAGGGCGAGAGTGAGGAGAGGTAGCCTCAGAAAGAGGACCATTAAAGGCGGAAGAAGAGCCAAGAGAAAGGGTATAACAAAAATAACAATGGCAAAGAGCATCAAGCGCATGGCCGAGGAACGTACCGCCAAGAAATTTCCAAATTTAGAGGTTTTAAACTCCTATTGGGTAGGGGAGGATGGGAAGCATAAATACTACGAGATCATATTAGTGGATCCACATCATCCTGTAATAAAAAGCGACCCAAAGATCAATTGGATATGCGAACCTGCTCACAAAGGCAGGGTATATAGGGGTCTTACCTCGGCGGGAAAAAAGGGAAGGGGCCTTCGGCACAAGGGAAAAGGTGCTGAGAAAGTACGGCCCTCGATCAAGAGCCATCATCGAAAAGGAAAGTGATTTTCTCATCCAACTCATCCTTTGAAAAGCCTATCAATGGATAGAATATTGGGATTTCAGTCCTGATTTTCTTATTTTTTTCGAACTCTTCAAAAGTGTCACCGAGAACCAAGGCCTCGGCTCGTACTTTTTTTGCCACATTCTGGATATTGTTCTCGATATCATCTCCTTTAAGGGTCATGGGCTTAAAATTCAGCTGCCACGGCTTTAATCTTTCAGAGTGCATCAAAGCCTCATTGTCAATGCAAAGAAGTTTTGTTCTGCAGCCCCTTTTCATGATGAGCCAAGCTGCATATACCGATTTTTTATCCGATATTATGGCAAGAACCTTTCCCTGAGAGCCCAAAGGAAAACCTCCTGGTCCTCGCACCTTCTCACTGAAAATGAAGGCCCGGTTGTGTCTCACCTCCACAAATATTATAACGTCCGGGTTGGAGAGATTCACCTTGAGATCCTTTTTTTTGTTGGCGGCTAGTATGGACGATCCTACCTCCCTTGCAATAATTTGACTTGTGAATTTGTGCTCCCCAGTTCTTTTTGCCCTCACTGCAAAAGTACAGCTCTTTGGGATGATGGATATCGAGTATTCCGCCGAAATTTTGCAGATCTCATCAAGCTTAGATGAGGTTTCTATGACCTTGCTAAAAGAAGTTATGCCAAAGGTTTTTCTCAATATGTCCTCTGCAACGGCATCGTCATTTGTATGAATGTATATCCTTCCCCAGTCCATATTCGTGATACATTGTGTATTTTTCGAAATAAATGCATCCTCGATGTTCTTCTTTAGTTGCCTTTGGAATCTCTTTTTTACCTTCGGGCTCTTTAGGCCGAGTTCACCGTATCTTACGAGAAATAGGCTCATGGATATGGCATTATGATATGACCATAAAAGGTTTTGTGAACATATGAATCGAGGAAATCTATTAATTTCAGGATTACAATATAGGTTTGGGTAAACATAAGGTGAAGGGGCCTTAGTATGGTGACGGAAGGAATCAATAAAGTTTTAAAGGACCAGCAGCTTAGAGACCATTGGGTTAAAAGGGGTCTTGCTTACATTATCGACAGCGTGATAATTGTCGTGGTCATGATCATGATTATGATGCTGGGTGCCATGATTTTTATAGGCTCGGTAATTGGTGGAGCAATGACAGGTAATCCCGTGGGAGGTGTTTTTGGAGGGCTGCTCATTTTGTTTATCTTCCTTTTGTTGGCCCTAATTTTCTCAGTGGTATATTGGATATATTTCGATGCCAAGGGTGGTACACCTGGCAAGAGACTTATGAAGCTCAAGCCTGTGGCATTGCAGGGGGAGATGGATTATTCGAAGGCCACTGTACGGAACCTATCCAAGATCGTTGGAGGATTTGTTGCAGGTCTCATCTTTTCCAATCTGATACTCATATTACTGGTGGAAAGCCTGATAATCTTAATCGATGTCTTTGTTGGTATCTCAAGGGGCGAGGATCCCAGAAGGAAGTACACCGACTTCATGGCCAATACGACGGTGGTCAGGACGGATATTTCAGAGACCTTTATACCTGGTGCTCACTTGCCATCACCCGCTCCACCTGCTCCTTCCGCTCCGCTGTCACCTATGCCTTCGGCCATCCCGCAGGCAGCAGGTATTGCCCCAGATAATAAGCAAGACATGATTGCCCTTATGGACAGACTCCTTTTAGGTGAAATCACAGAGGAAGAATATCGAAATGAGAGGAGGAAATTTACAGAAGCTACATGATCTGGGGGGATGAGATGAAGAATCAAAACAAGGATTTATCCAATGAAAAACGCCTCGAACTTCTTGAGGATCGCCATGAGAAAAAAGAGATTTCAGATGAAACTTATGAGGAGATAAAGGCCCAGTTAACGGCAGAAAAAGAGGTCTTGCCTCCGCCAATTCCTCCCTCGGAAACTGGTGTATCTCCCACTCCAAAGGCAAAGAAGTTTCCGGTTTTACCTGTGATTATTGTCATAGCCATAGTGGGCATCATCCTTGCGGCAGTTGCAGTCTCAGGCGGTATATTCGGCGGTGGTGATGAATCGAACAAAGGGACTGGTAGTGAGACTTACACCGAGCCAACCAAATGGGAAGACACGGTAACCATAGAAGGTGACATTGCAGGTGGGGGACCAATGACTGTTATGCCCAATGAGGAAGCCAACTTTGAGGTTGAAGACACTGTTGTGCAGATGGACATCACCCTCACCTGGAATCCGCAAAGCATGGACTTGGACATGGAAATTTTCGATCCCGACGGAGATCCGAAAGGCTCATCAGGTAACGCTCCTGGTGAACCAGAGAGCGTGAGGATAAAAGGGAAGAACATCAAACCCGGAACTTGGACTGCAGTAATCGATCCCTTTGCTGCTGTTAATGTACATTATACACTTGAAATATTATATTACCATGAAACAGGTAACGAAACCCAAGGTGGAAATGGTAATGTCCTTTACGAGAAGGTAATATCAGGTGCCGATAAGACTGGAGAGGAGACAGACGAGTTCAATGTTGGAGAGGATTACGAGAACCTAATTATAGAGTTCGTGGCTTCCTCGGGTAGTGGAAGCATGACCATCGAAATCAAGGATCCTGATGGAAATGTTGTTTTCTCTGAAGAAGTATCAGACACAGGTGATGTTGTAACGGAAGAGACTGTGGATGCAATGGCAGGAACATATACTGTGGATTATACTTTCGATGGATTCACAGGGGATGTTGTTGTTCAGGTCACGGGATCTTAATCCCCTTGTTCCTTCTCGAAAACTACCTATTCACCTTACACTGCTTTTGGTGATTTCTTAACCTTAAAAAAAATAAACAAAACAGCTGCCCCAACCACGAAAACAATTCCAAGGGCCCAATATGGAAATCCACCTCCAAGGCTTGTGGTAGTTCTCATGCCCACATCAGTCTCGTTTACTTCCGGAGTCTCTATGGTCACCATATTTAGAAACACATCCTCCTTCGGTTGTCCAACATTTCGCCAGAGCAAGGGAACCAATGAACCTGGTCTTGGATTGTTCTCCCCCCAAACCGGAACTTCAGCGATCTCCCGAACCACCTCCATGCCCTCAAATACCAGTCCAAATACCGCATAATCCCCATCGAGACCATGCTGTGCACCATCACAGATATAGAATTGGTCCTCGGCAGAGTCAGGATCCTCTGATCGTGCCATTCCCACTGCCCCGTCGATGTGGGTGGCATTGGTGTGTATCTCCAAGGGAATTGTGCTTGAGCCTCCTCCATCTCCGGTCTGGATGACGAAATCGTCCACTATCCTATGAAATAGGACACCGTCGTAATGGCCGGATTCCGCAAGCTCAATGAAGTTACTTGATGTGATGGGGGTCCAATTTTCATAGAGTTCGAACTTGATGATTCCAAAGTCGGTATCTAAAACAGCTATTCTATTGACCTTGGGGAATTCTTCCTCCTCTTCATCGGAACCTGTAATCGAAGGAAGAAATGCAATTGAAATTACAAGAAATGTCAGGATAATGGCTGAGAAAGTGGATTTGCCCATGGTTTGGATATTCGATTGTGAAATATATATTTTTTCCGAAAGAAAGAAGGGAATTTCCACCTAGGGATTATTTCGGGGGGAAAAAACTCCGGCAAATCCATAAATACGGAATTATGTATGCATGACCAGTTCGTTGATGTTGATGGATAGTAAAAAAAGGCATCTGTCTTTGGTCTCGTACAATCATGCACTAACCCATGGTGTGGTGCTTTCAATACCAATTGCTGCGAATTACATTCAGGTACAGATGGACTTAAGTTATACAATTGTGTTTATCCTCATCTCGTTATTCATTTTCATCTACGGAGTGGGAGCAGTTTTTGCAGGTTATTTAATTGATAAAAAAGGAGCAGTCAGACCGATGTTTTATGGTATAATAATAACAAGCATCAGCATGGGTTTATTAACACTTTCAAGAAATTGGACATGGTTCACTATTTGGATTCTGATGGCTGGTTTTGGTCTTTCCTTTGGTCACCCTTCTGGACTTACCTTGGTTTCTCAATTATATGTTCAAAAAAGGGGGAAGGCAATGGGAACTTTCGGTTTTGTTGGTCAATTTGGGCAGTTTATTCCTCCTGTTATCGCAGCGGCTATCGGGAAGTTCTTTTTTTGGAACTATATCTTCATAGTATTTTTTATTCTTTACCTAATAGCTTTAGTCTCATGTTCTATATTACTTAAGACGGAAATCAAGGGAGATGATATAGAGAAGCCTTTGAATGTAGAGTATACCAAAGCACTGGGTGTGTTAATATCCGGAATTGTATTACTGGTTCTATTACTTTCAGCTTTAAGGGGTAATTACTACCGGGCCTCAACATCTGTAATTACCTTTTATGCAAATGATGTTCTGGGATTGGATATATTTACAGGAGCGATATTCTTATCAATTATGCTGATTTCAGGTCTTCCCGGGCATCTTATAGGTGGATGGCTTGCAGATAAGCATGGACCTATTAAACCCTTAATATTATTCAGTGTACTAGCTGTGATTGGTGTTCTGCTCTGCTTAAGTCTCGAATTATGGATTCTTATCGTCGGTCTATGCATTTTGGGTTTTTCTTTCTTCTCAGCACAGCCCGCTGAAAATGTTTTAACTGCAAGTGTAAGTAGTTTAAATGTCAGGGGCACTCTTTATGGATTGAAGTTTCTGGTAAGCTTTGGATTCAGCTTTGTCGCTTTAATATTTATAGGAGTATTTGGCGATATATATTCTTTGATTGTTGCGTTCTATATTATATTGATTTTTACCATCGGTACTTTGATTATTGTTTTCATTATTGCTAGAGTTTACAAGACCCACAAAGAGAAAATTATATTAGATGAAAAATGGGATTTCGAGTAAATGGAAGGGTTATGGATTGTTGATTTTCATCTTACTTAAAAGAATGTTTGTGGAAGAGAACGAACTCGAAAGAAGACTAAAATGAGATTTACATCATGGTTGATGAAACCATCTGACCACTAGTTGGTTTGTATACTAGCCTTATGGTGTCACCTATTTCGCCTCCTGTTATTGTAAAAATGTCCTCAGG
>CP070672.1:4050747-4053291 GCA_020351895.1 Thermoplasmata archaeon | reverse complement strand
TGGCATATGCGACAGCCAATACGATTTCGATGAGGAGGCCTCAGATTTCTATCCACTTAAAGCTCCAAGGCGTGTAATTCCACCTTTTGATACGACACCCCCGGAAGATATAACGAATTTATCGGTTACTGACACAACAGTCGATTCAGTCACCTTACAATGGACAGCACCAGGTGACGACGATGATGTCGGGATTGCTTCTGGCTATGAGGTGAGATACTCGGAAAATGGATCAATAACAGACGTCTTTAGCTGGGCAGCAGCTACTGTTTATGTTCAGGTTTGGACACCGCTTGATGCAGGAGGCGCAGAGATTCACACGATTTCGGGTCTCGATCCTGGTAAAACTTACTGGTTTGCCATTAAGGCATATGATGAAGTTCCAAATTATTCTGGTATTTCTAATAGTCCAAGTGGTACAACCACTATGATCCTCGATTCTACACCTCCAGCACAAATTGATGATTTGACAGTAGATAGTATAACGGAAACCTCGGTAACCTTATCCTGGACAGGTGTTGCTGATAATGGAACAGATTCCTTAAGCGGAAATGCATCTTTTTACGATTTAAGATATATTGTGAATGCCCCGGTTACTGATTTGAATTGGAATACAGCCATACAAATTGTCGGGGAGCCTGTTCCTGCTACCCCAGGCAGTCCGGAAACAATGGAAATTCCTGGTTTGCTTTCGGGCACAACCTATTACTTTGCAGTAAAAGCAGGGGATGAAGTACCCAACCTATCGCCTATATCAAACAGTCCATTTGCAACAACATTAGCTGGTGATACAACATCTCCTGAAATTGAGGACATTACGGTAATTCCGACGATTCAGGAATCAGGAGGTTCGTTAAACATCACCGCGATAATAACAGATAATGTGAAAGTGGATGTCGTTTATCTTGTTCTAAAGGACCCGGATGGCTTGATTATTGGTAACTTTTCCATGGCCTGGGATTCGGTAAATAGCAAATATTACCATTCGTCTGCTTATTATCAGCCTGGAACCTACACATTTATCATCTGGACAAGGGACACCTCCAACAATTGGAACTCAACGCACTCTGCACCCTCAGAATTCGAAATCCAGGATACCGAAGCACCATCAATTATACACTGGACAGATCCACAATCACAGGAGATTGGTGAGAGCGTTAACATCACATCTATTGTCATTGATAATGTAAATATAGAGGGGATTTGGATTCAGATTTTATATTCGGATGACACCGAAATCGATAATGGTACAATGAAAACAATGGACTTTGGAGAAGGTTATTGGTATGAAAATACGTTCTCTGCAATGGGCAGATACAATTACATAATTCGGACAAAGGACACAAGCGACAACTGGGCTTCAGCGGAAGGCAGCTTTATTATTCGGGATAAAACATCGCCTTTGGCAAATGCAAAATCAGATCAAGAGGTGTTACAGGGTACAATAGTTACCTTTGATGGGAGTGGTTCATCAGATAGCGACAGCATAGATAACTACACTTGGACTGTAAATTATGGCGGGGAGATAACAACTCTTTTTGGCGTTGGCCCAACCCATAAGTTCGAGGCCATTGGTAATTATGCCATCACTCTTAGAGTTAAAGATCCTTCAGGTAACATTGCCGAGGATGTGTTGTTAATCAAAGTCACTGGGATTGACAGTGATAGTGACGGTCTAACAGATTATGATGAGGAAAATGTCTATGGAACCGATCCAAACGATCCAGATACAGACGGCGATGATGTGAACGACGGTGATGAGATTGCACTTGGTACGGATCCATTGAAACCTGGTAAGCCAAAGGAGACTGAAGATTCGATTTTAAAGGACCTTTGGTGGCTTTATTTGGTTATTGCGGTTGTACTGTTGGTATTGTTGTTAATTTTACTATTCAAAAAGAAGGGGGATATTGCGAAAGATGATATTGTTGAAGAAAAGCAATATGAACCTGAACCTCCAGTCGAAAACGAAGAATCATCTCCATTAGAATCGCCTCCTCCTGAAACATCTGAGGATCCTGCTTTACCACCCCCTGAGCCGTAATTTTAATTCTTGGCAGTGATTCTAAGGCGGATTTTAAGACCTTTTTGCTTTCTCTTACAATAAAAAGAGCACCCTCGTTGGGATACTCATATTTGTAAGAAAATTGTAAGAGAATTACAACAAACACATACTATTTTTGCATCTAATCTTGAAAATTCGATATATATACATGATGCAATGTTGCGGTGATAAAAAAAAGAAATCTTGAACAAATTAAGAAAATAAGATATATCGAAATGGAGGTGAAATAAGAATGTTGACAAATGCGCGAACCGCTACAACCCTGCCTGTTGTGGATCTAGAGCGAGCCAAGTCCTTTTACAAGGATAAACTCGGTCTAAAGACAACTGATGATGTGCCTGGTGGAGTAATGTTCGAAGCAGGAAAAGGTCAGAGGCTTCTGCTTTACCAGAGGGCCCCCACAAAGGCGGACCATACAGTAATTGGATTCGAAGTAGAAGATGTGGAGAAGGAAGTAAAGGAACTAAGGAACAGGGGCA
>CP070672.1:4043804-4050647 GCA_020351895.1 Thermoplasmata archaeon | reverse complement strand
CAATTCCTTGGCGCAAGAAAATGTGGAAACGCATAGAGCAAAACTATAGTAAAGCAACGTATTATACTGAAATTTCGCCTTTGATCAAAAACTGGCTATTTACACAGGAAAAATCTCTTGCTGCACAGAACATTTCATTCATTAGACTTGTCTGTCGCTTGCTTAACTTCAAGCGTGATTTTTGCTTTAGTTCTCAACGGCCCTCTTCCTTAGGCAGATCGAAGCGAGTCCTCGAACTCATTCAATGGCGCAAAGCAGATCGGTATTTTGCAGCAAAAGGTTCATTCGGGTACATGCTGGAGGATGGGGTTTTCCCAGTCGAGGGTGTTGAAGTCCTATTCCAGGATTTTCACCCAAAACCCCATGAACAGATTGGCGCCAAGGATCGCTTCGAACCGAACCTCTCCGTTCTTGATGCTCTTATGAATATCGGCTCAGAAGCCACGGCAAATCTTATTAAGAACGGAACTCCATGTATGCTCTCTTGGGAATCGATTTGTTCAATGACACAGTTGCCGCCAACAGGATAAGATATATGGAGATTATTTCAATGAATGAAGAAATTACTTTAGGGTCTAAAAAGACTGGTTTGAACCATCCCGTCTATATAGTTGCTGAAATGTCGGCTAATCACAACCAGGACTTTCAACAGGCCATCAAAATTATTGAAGCCGCTGTGGCGGCTGGTGCTGATGCAATAAAGCTTCAGACTTATACACCGGATACAATAACTATTGACTGTAATAATGAGTATTTCAAAATCAAAGGCACAATCTGGGAAGGTAAAAATCTTTATGAGCTCTATGGGGAGGCGTATACACCTTGGGAGTGGCAACCTAAACTAAGAGAGATTGCCAAAAAGCTGGGAATGGATCTATTTTCTACACCCTTTGATCATACTGCGGTAGATTTTTTAGAGAAGATGGATGTTCCTGCCTACAAGGTAGCCTCTTTGGAGTTAGTGGATCTGCATTTAATACGTAAGATTGCTAAAACCGGCAAACCCATTATCATGTCAACCGGCATGGCAACCCTGGCTGAAATTGACGAAGCGGTGCAGGCGATCAGAAATGCGGGCGGAAAGCAGCTTGCTTTGCTCAAATGCAACAGTGCCTACCCTGCGCCTCCTGAAGAAATGAACCTGCAAACTATTCCTCACCTTGCAGAGGCTTTTGGTGTTCCAGTTGGTCTTTCCGACCATACCCTTGGAATTGCAGTACCAGCAGCGTCGGTGGCTCTGGGGGCATGCATTATTGAAAAACATCTCACACTATCCCGTGATATACCTGGGCCAGATAGTGCTTTTTCATTGGAACCACGCGAATTCAAGGCGATGGTCGAGGCGGTTAGAATTGTGGAGAAAGCTCTGGGACAGGTAAGTTATGATGTCTCTGAGCGGGAGATTGTGAGCAGGGCTTTTCGCCGGTCACTTTTTGTTGTTCAGGATATTGAGGTTGGAGCGAGGTTTACATCTGATAATATAAGGTCTGTCCGCCCTAGTTATGGCCTGCATCCTCGCTATTTGGATACCGTTATAGGACGATATGCCAGCCGCGATATCAAGCGTGGTACGCCTCTTGATTGGTCGATGGTGGTTGACCGAGAACCGTGAGTTGTCTAGGAGGGAGCACCATAAGAGAAAATTACGAATGAACGCGCTTCTTCATAATATAGAAGATGCATTAATGAAGGATACCTAGGAGGAAAATGTGACTTATTTTGAGATGCTCATGAAAATCAATTACTCACGGGTTCTTAATATGTCGAACTTTTGGTATAAGCCTAAGCTTCATTATATAGCCAAATATTTTTCTGTAGTGGTCTCGCCTGCCCTCATTCTTCTTGGGGTTTCGCCTAATGCTGTCACAATATTCAGTTTCGTTGTATCGCTTGGAGCAGTTGTCGGAATTGCATTTGCAGGAGTTGATAACCTGTACATCCCGGTTAGTCTATTCCTTTTATTTCATTGGTTATTTGATTTTGTAGATGGCGATATGGCACGGGTGCAAAATTCATCTACATTTTTAGGGAGATGGATGGATGGAATGTCTGGTATTCTTCTGTATGGTCTTGTTTATATATCATTCGGTTTTCTGCTATTTCGTGAAACACAAAATCCATTATGGTTATTGATGGGATCTCTGGTTGGTTTTATTACAGGAATAGGGCAGATGAATGTTGATCGTTATTCGGCATATAGGAGGTGGATTAAAGAGGAGCAGGGTATAGATATAGGTACACATGAATTGACGCCCCTTTTTAGCGTAATGTCTACGATAAATTTTGATTTGTATGTTGGTTTAATATTTGTAGCCGGATTTTTCTATAGTGTCAATGTCGTTATTTTGGTGCTTGTAGTTGGATTAATCTGGAGTTCCATGTTTTTCTATTATTATTCATCACTAATTTTCAAATCAACCTCCAGTATTGTAGATAAACCAAAACATGATGGCACAGGTAAACTTAGGTAAAAACTTATGGTGTTACGAAGGCAGTAGTACATAAGGTTAAGAAAATTGAATTAAGCATTCTGCAAAGCTCTTTCTAAGGAGTAAGTGAGAGGCAGACACATGAAAGCGATTATTCTTGCCGCTGGTAGGGGCAGGCGGTTGGGGGATCTGACGAAATCATTGCCAAAATGTCTTTTAAGAATCGGAGATAGAACTGTTATTGAAATACAAATAGAGCTTCTGAATCAATATGGAATCGAAGATATTACTGTGGTTACGGGATATAAAGCAGACATGGTTCGGGAAACCCTGAAGGATCGCGTAACCTATATTGATAATGATATTTATTACCGGACAAATAGCTCGTATTCCTTGTTTCTTGCTAGAAAAGGCTTGGAAAATGGTTGGCTTCATATGAACTGCGATTTACTATTTTCACCTGCGATTCTCGATCGAGTTTTAAGCCCTGAGAACGAAAATTCGATTGTGATAGATCGAGATCTGCAACCTACCGATGATCAAGAAAAGGTTCGGATTGAAGATGGTATTGTCGTTAAAATGAGCAAAACCATGCCATACGATATGGCTCACGGAAAGATCATCGGGATGGTTCGGTTTTCAAACCTTGGAGCGAAAGCTGTCTTAGGGCATCTAGAGGCAATTGTTAGAAGTGGTGAGACAAATAGGTGGTTCTTTTCCATTATCGCGGATGTGCTTGAACAAGTTCCGTTTAAGGCCATTACAACAGATAAAGAATTTTCGCTTGAGATTGATACACCAGAAGATTTTGCACGTGCATGTTTACTCGCCAATAATAATACAAGGTAATTGCAATGAGTAATAACAAGGGCTTAAGGGTTGGGATTAACGGATTTGGAAGAATAGGCCGGTCATTCTTCCGAATAAACTTGAAAAATGACTATTTTGATATTGTAGCGGTCAATGATGTTAATCCTGATAATCGAAATATTGCCTATCTTCTAAAGTATGATTCCACTTATGGGAGGCTGGGAAATAGTATAAGTGCCGTTGGAGGGTGCTTGAATGTTGATAGGAAAAAGATAAAACTGTTTCATAAAGCTGACATAGATCAGGCGCCGTGGCAAGATGTGGGAGTTGATGTGGTTATTGATTCTTCAGGGGTTCACAAGAATCTTTTGAATGCACTGAAGTTAAAAGAAATTGGTGTTAAGTATTGTATCGTAACGAATTCCCCCAAGGAGGAGGAAGTTGATAAGATAATTATTATGGGGGTTAATGAAAATACTTTGGACAAGAAAGAAGACTTTCTAATTTCCAGCAGCATTTGTGATGCTAACGCTTTTTGCCCAATTGCCAATATTTTGGAACGGGAATTTGGCATATCTCATGGCTTTTTGACCACCCTGCATCCTTGGCTAGGTTATCAAAACCTACTTGATGGCCCTTCCATTTCTTACGCAACACCAGGTGAAATATATGATTATTATGCCTTGGGACGCTCGAGTACCGTGTCTTTGATTCCCAAAACGACATCAGCTGTATCTGCTTCTTGCAAGGTTCTTAAGCAACTCGAAGGGAAATTTCTATGCATGTCATTTCGAGTTCCGACACAGATCGTCGGCTCAGGGGATATGTCTGTCAAACTCAATAAAGATACCAATACAGATGCGATTAAGGAACTCTTTATCGAAGAAGAGAAGAAGCAGTCACTGAAGATTTTTTGTAATCACGATGACGGCCTTGTTTCTAGCGATTTTATTGCTTCTGATTATTCCTGCAATATTGATCACAGATGGATTATGGTAAATGACAGAAATTATCTAAAGATAGTTTTTTGGTACGACAATGAATGGGGATATAGCTCAAGGGTTGTGGACCTTGTGAACTATCTTGGATCAGAATGAGAAATGAAAATATTGGCGCTGGATTTTGATGGTGTTTTGTGTGATTCGGTAAATGAGTGTCTTATCAATTCGTATAATTCTTTTAATATTATTGATAATATGCCTACAAAAAAAGTTTATAGTTTAAAGATGCTAGTTACAAGTGAGGTAGAAACTTTTACAAAATTTCGTCCCCTTGTGCGAGTTGCAAGAGAATATTATGCTTTGTGGTATCTTATTAAGAAGAATCAGCCTATAGATCCATATAAGAATATCCGCGAACAAATAAAAATTAGTGATTATAAATTAGATGTTTTCAACACTATTTTTCTTCAACAAAGAAGAGAATGGATGGGAAAAGATATAAGATCGTGGTTGAGTCATAATCCCTTATATGCTGGCATCAACGAAGTACTCATCAAAATCTTTAAAAGAGAAAATGTTTTTATCGTTTCTTCGAAAAACAAATCTGCAATAAGTGCCATTTTAGAAAATAATGGTATTTCTATCGGTAAAGATAAAATCTGGGGTGCTGATTGCAATATGGATAAAGTATATGTTCTTAATAGATTCAAAGAAAAATATGCAATTAGTTTTTCAGATATTATTTTTTTAGATGATAACATCTATGATCTTCTAAAAGCTAAGGAGTTAGGCATATTGGGTTTCTGTGCATTATGGGGGTATTCACTGGTAAATGAGAAAAAAAGGATAAGAGATAATGGTATTCCCGTTATTGCTCTTGAAGATTTCGGAGATTGGGCTAAGAATATCTTAGATAAGGAATCATTTAGTTCTTGTGCAGTTGATTAAGAAGGATATTGGATATTGTGAATATTCTAATTGCGACCAATTCACATAAGGATTTTGCCTCCTCGAAGCAAATAGGAGAATCGTTGAAAGAAGGGTTGAGCAGCGTTAAGGGAAATATTCAAATCAAAATCTTGCCAATTGGGGATGGTGGAGAAGGAACCATCGAGGCCCTGATATCATCAAAAAATGGATACGTAAAAAATTGTCGTGTTCATGATGGCCTTTTTGGAGAAAAAGAGGCCGGAATCGGTCTTTACAATGACGGAGTTAAGACTGCTGTTATAGAAATTGCTCAAGCTTCTGGATCTTCAATTCTTTTGCCTGAAGAAAGGAATACGATGATTGCAACATCGTATGGTACCGGCGAACTGATACTGTCTGCCATGGATGAGGGCTGTGACCGGATTATAATTGGGCTTGGAGGAAGCATCGTCAGTGATGGAGGTATGGGCATGGCCCAGGCTCTGGGAGCGGTCTTTTTGGATAAAGACGGGAAGCGATTGGTGCCAGTGAACAACAAAGGTTTTAACGTCCTAAGCCTTCTTTTTATATCAGATATAGATTTACCCGGTTTAGATACACGAATTTCCAACAAAGAAATCATTGCAGCTGCCGATGTGCGTACTCGACTATTGGGCCCCTTAGGCCAGGCAAGAACATTCGGACCACAAAAGGGGGCGACGCCAGCACAAATAGAATTTATTGAAAGTAGTCTAAGTAATTGGAATGAGGTGCTTAAAAAGACTTTTGGACGGGATTTTAATGTAAACTACTCTGGGGCAGCAGGAGGACTTGGTTCGGGGATATCAGCTTTTTTGAACGGCAAACTTGAGCTAGGAATAGAGAGGATTCTAAAAGAAATCGGATTTAAGGCTTTGTTGGAGTGGGCTGATGTGGTGGTGACAGGGGAAGGAAAGTTGGATTCTACTAGTTTGCAGGGTAAAGGAAGTTTAGTAATTGCCAGAAAAGTCAAAAAATTCGGTAAAAAGGTAATAGGTGTTTTCGGTATAATTGAAGACTCTCATTATGAACTTACTAATCTATATGATCATGTGATTATTGCGAATAAGGATGGCATGGATGTAAATGAAGTAGAATTCAAACGAACAATAGGTTATCAGCAGATAAAAGAAGCGGGAATTGCTTTAGCTAAATATTTCAGTTAAAGATTGTTTCCTATCGAATAAGATAGTGGGGATCTGCATGAAAAAGTTGTTTTGAGAATATTGGAGGTTGAACAAATGAGTAAATTCAAACATTTGTTTACCAGATCATACCAAGAGAAGGTGGGTGATGGTCATGATGATGTACTGCAAAAGGTTTCAGAAGACATTGTATCTTTCTTGACTGATCTAAATATAATTCAACATGGCATGAAAATATTTGAAATAGGTGCGGCTGGCTGTAGAAACCTTCGACACATTTATGATTTCAATAACAATATCGAACTGTATGCGAACGATTTGCATAAGGATGCCAGTTTTAAGAATATGGATCCGAGGATTCGTGAAGTAATTCATTTTTATGAAATGGACACCTTAGCACTGACGAGAGAAATGACATTTGAAGATATAGATTTGTTAATTTCCTCTTATCATTTAATGCACATTGATGATGATTCCTGGGACGAGATAATAGAGAACATAAAGAAAAAATGGAAGCCAAAATATATTTTTTTAAATGAGCTTATCATGAGGGAATTCCCCGGCCATTAT
>CP070672.1:4037597-4043704 GCA_020351895.1 Thermoplasmata archaeon | reverse complement strand
TAACATCCTCGCTTGCCTCGACCCAACCCAACCTTCTTCCCAATCCTCTTGCCCATTTTGAATTGGAGTGCAGGGTCACAAGGTTCTCGTATTCTGAAGGAGACCATGAAAAATACTCTGGAGGGGAATCACCAAAGTATTGGGCCTTGTATGCGTGGTCTATCACAAGATATGAGCCAGACTCTGCTGTTACCTCAAGCATGGTTTTCAGCAGCCTTGGGGGAATCATCTTGCTTGATGGATTATCTGGTGAGGGAATGAGAACTATCTTGGGCTTGTGGGAAGAAAAGAGCGCCTTGAAATCCTCTATTGCCCTGTTCACATCCGGCACATAGGTCCAGGTCTCAGGATCAAGAACATTGAGGTGAACGATCTTCGAATTCGGCAGGGCGAAATCCATTTGACCCGGATAATTGGCATATGTCGGATCCAACAACAATATAGAGTCTCCGGGATCGGCCAGACAGATAAAGATATCATGGGTAACCTGGGTGCTGCTTTGGCCCACGATTATGTTCTTCGAGGTCAGGCCCCGAAGACCGAATATCTCCTCCTCGAACCTTGCAATGCTGTTTCTTAGTTCTGAATCCCCTAATGTAGTACTGTATGCACCGCTCTTATGGAAGCTCTCCTTATCGCTGCATACCTGGATATAACAGTTCCTGAACTGCTCAGGAGCAGCATGGTTAACCCATCCACCACCAAATGATATCACATCATCGGGATCCAGGCCCATGTTTATGATATTCTGGCGCTCTGCCATCTTCATTATCTGCCTGATGGGTGAGGGTTTTTCCATCTGCTCTTTCACGATACTCGAGAGTGCGGGCTTTGCCATCTTACCACGATGGGGGGTATTGAATGGGAGATTATTAAAGTTGTTAGAATCTAGGTTAATATTTTCTATTTAATTTCGATTTAACAACTTAACTTTGGCCTTATGTCACTTTAAGAGGATTCTGAAAAGCAGCATCTTTCACTCTTCAACAATCTTTATGTCGGGGTAATAATAGTAACAAATAATATCCTCTAATATCCAATCTTCCCCAGGATCAAGATCTGGTGGACCTCCTAAGGTTCCAAGGGCCTCAGTAAGGGTTATATTTATTTCCCATTCACCAGTACCATTATTACTCGTATATTCATCCACAATGAGTGTTTCTAAAATCTTGGGGGATTCAGACTTCATTGTAAATTTCGAAGGAATTGGGTTTATAGCTCCTTTGGATGGAACCTTCACAACGATTTTTTCATCTGTATCAGGACCACCTTCATAATAATAACCATTTGGAGATGTAATATTCAATATGAATTCATCGTTCGGTTCACCCACAGGAAGAGGTGGACTTCCATAATATGGTTGAAAATCCTCCCAAGTCAATGTGAATTCCACTTTTGTTAGATTAAGATATTTTATTTCCCTAGAAATTATTTCGCTGTTCCCTTCTTCTAAAGAACCTTCATCGCCACCCTTTATTAAAGTCCCGATACCCCAACTCACCTCATAGGTTCTAAATTTAACAAGGAAATCCTTGGTTCTTGCACCTTTTGCGCCATCGTTATCTGTAACAGTAAGTGTAACCTTAAACATCTCTTCAGGGCCATCACCTTTGAAAGTGTCGAAAATATGTGACACGCTCATCCCGGTTTCATTTGCCCCATCACCAAAATCCCAGTAATAATCTGTTATGAATCCATCTAGATCATAGGAATCGTTGGCTTTAAAAAACACCTCTTCATGAATGTAAGCTGGTAATGATATATCTATAACAGGTACCGGTAGTTCGTTCACATGGATGGTAATGGCCTGAACCGCCTTTCTATTATCGTCATCTGTTATTATCAAAATTACTGTATAATTACCTCCTTCTTCATATTCATGACTTACATACTTTCCGGTGTCATTTGTACCGTCATCAAAATCCCAAAAGTATCTGACAATCTCCCCATCCCTATCAAATGAATCATTACCAAAAAAGGTCACGGTTTCATTAACATCTAAAAAGGTGGAACTTGCCCTCAAATTGGGTTCGGGAGGTATATTTTCTGTGGAAAGGCAGCCAGGGAATAATGTGAAAAAGATAATGGAAATTAAAGTAATTACCACAGCCTTATTCATAATCAATCCTTTATCCTTATGTAGCAATTTGTTATTTAAACTTTCTTGAATCATGTATTTGAATCTGGTGAGTTTTATGTAAAAAATCCTTCTAATCTTTTTTTATTAATTTTAAGAATCCAAACCTCATGATAAACTCAAATAATAAAAAATCATCTCAAAAACGAGTTAACTATGATTGGGACTTTGTCAACGATATCTGTTGCCATCAATGAAAAGCCAAGTTCCTTGAATGTCAAATCCCCTGCTGTGCCATTTGTGAAAGCAGCAATCCTTGCCGAATTTATTGGAGAAACACCCTTTGAAAGCAATGCACCACAAAGCCCAGCAAGTACATCTCCTGTACCCCCCACTGTCATGGCCTGATTTCCTGTTTTATTGAGTTTCACTTGTTTACCATTGCTTATTATATCTGTCTCTCCTTTTAGCAGGATTGTGAAACCCAATTTGGCTGAGAAAGCTCTGACTTGCTCGGCCCTTTCAACGATGTCTGGCTTGATGTTTTCCCCACTCAGTACCTTGAATTCATTGGCATGGGGAGTAAGAACTCCATTATGGCCTGAGAGCACCTTTCGGTCCCCGGAAACTGGCTTTATGGCATCTGCATCTATTACCAGGGGTTTTTGGCAATTTCGAATGAATTCAAGTATGGCTTTTTCGGTATCTGGGTCGTCTCCGAGACCAGGACCTACTATCACTGCGTCTATCTTATTCATCAAATCATTTAGAATCTCTAAATTTCGGGTTGTAAATACATCCCCTCCAAGCCTGTGGACTATGAAATTCGGGGAATAGGAGGCAATTATTTGATATGTCTTGGAAGGTGTGGCTATATGCACCAAATCCACACCCATACGATACGCAGCCAAACCGGCCAGGGCGGGTGCCCCTGTATATGGCCCCCCTCCCACGATCAAGAGCCTTCCATTGTCTCCTTTATGGGAATCTTTTTCTGGTTTTGGGTAATAAACGAATTCCCCTGGGCCCAAAAATCTCTCGGCCTCCTTAGGGATGCCGATATCCACAACTACTATTTCTCCTGAATTCTCCTTGTTCATTCCCTCTTTTATGTCATGGAACGTGACAGTTAAGTTTGGAATTATGGCATTTTTTGATCCCAAACCACTTGGCACATCAACGGATAAAACCCGGATTTTCGAGGTTTTCAATGTATTTATGCATGATAGATAGGGCTCTCGAATCTCACCAGATATTCCGATTCCAAGCATGGCATCGATTACGAGCTCTGCCCCTTTGATTTTACTTTCCAGCCCAGAGGCATCCACTATGTCCTGCTTACCTTCTATCTTGTCAAAATTCGACCTTGCTATTTCTGATCGGATCTTATCCTCGGATTTAACTAAAACCACCTGAATCCTACATTTCTCTGAAAGATATCTTGCAGCCACAAAACCATCACCGCCATTATTACCTGGACCGCAGATAATTACCACTTTCTTGCCCAATATATTGCATTTTTCAATGGCAGTTTTTGCAGTCTCTTTTCCTGCATTTTCCATGAGCTGGGAGGTTGGAATTCCCAAAAACGAGGCATTGATGTCGAGAACGTTGACCTCCTTTTTCGGTATCATCACAACTAAAATGGGCTTGGTGTATTTCAAGGTTATGATATTTAGATGAAAAAAGGACATCGTTTCATTATTCTCTATCTGGATTCTGTGCTCGAAAACTATATCACGAAGCAGGGGAAATCTGACGCAAAGGATGGATTATCATGACAAAAAAGACTTTATTGGGAATTTTGGCCATATTCACGGTGTTTATTGGACTGATTGCAGCAGGTACCATAAGTGCGGAAAAAATTACAAACCCCGACGAAGTCATTTACGAAGATGATTACGAATATGTATTGCTATGGGCTCTTGAAAAGGATGAGAATATCGAAGTGGATGTATCCGTAGATTCACCAGCTGGTGCAAAAATTGATGTCTATATTATATCTGACACCGAATTCTCAGATTATCAAACTGATGGTGTTTTTATCCCTGAAATACAACATGAGGATGTCTCATCTGCATCTTTCAAATTTAAAAATCCAGATGGTGGTACCTATTATCTAGTAATAGATAATAAAGATAATTCGAGAACAAGTGATGCCGTTCCGACAGGGGATGTGACTGTTGATTACGAATATGATGATCCATTTTTTGCTACAATTGAGGATTTAGAGGAAGCAGCCGGGTTCGTTGCCTTCACATGCATTGCAGCCATAGTCCTCGGAGTCGTAATAATAATAATGATAATTGTTGTGATCATTTTTCTTGTTACAAAGAAGGAGAAACCTCCACAGCAACCAGCACCATATCAGCAGCCGCCTCAGGCACCATATCCAGGTTACCAACAGCCTCCTCCACAACAGCCTTATCAACAACCACCTCAACAACCGATTCAGGAACCTCCTGGGCAGCCCCCCCAAGAACAACCTCCTCAATAGAATAGGATTTGAGATTGGTAAAAAATGGATGGGAATCAGGACCAGTTACGGATATCAAGTATTTTCAATTGGTCTATCCTAATTGATACAACGTAATTCTCCTACATAAATCGAAAACAGAGAGTTTTTTACATCACAAAACTTCAAAAACCTTGAATGATATAGAGTGGGAGGTGTCATTATGGATAATATCGTTTCTTTCAAGGATAAAACCCCCAGAATTGATTCTTCTGCCTATATCGATCCCTCTGCGAAGATCATAGGGGATGTGCAAATAGGTAAGAATGCAAGTGTGTGGACAGGCGCCGTGTTAAGAGCAGATGAAAACAGCATAAAACTGGAAAATGATGTAGCAGTCATGGAGAACACATTTTTAGAGGCTCCAAGAGAGTTTGAGGTTGTTATAGAGAAAGGTTCCCTTATTGCCCACGGTGCAATCCTTCACGGATGCAAGATAATGAAGGAGTCAATGATTGGTATAGGGGCAATTGTACTTGATGGCGCCGTTATTGGAGAGGGCTCGATTATTGCTGCTGGCTCCCTTATACCCGAAGGAAAGATCATTCCGCCAAGATCGATTTTCATAGGTTCACCTGGAAAGGTATTGAGGGCAGTAACAGACGAAGATTTTGAGCGGATTCGGGGTTATCATAAAAGGGTACTGGAAAAGGCAGAAGAATACAGGAAAATGTTGGGCTGAAAGTTATGAAAGAACTGGACACTATTATCAAATCATATAGGCAGAAGAATCCAAAACCAAAGAATCCAAGGGAATACATAAGCTGGTGGGTTGAAAAAGATGTTATAGATGATGAAATTGTAGATGCCTTTGTAATGATTCTGCGAACTCGGGGATGTGCATGGGCGCAAAAAGGCGGATGCTCAATGTGTGGCTATATAAACGATGCAGCCCAAACCAAGGTTTCCGAAGAGGATATCCTGTATCAATTCAGTGAATTGATGCGCCATTATAATGGGGAAAAGTTCGTGAAGATATATACTTCCGGTAGTTTTTTCGATGAGGAGGAATTACCAAAAAACGTCCAAGATAAGATATTGGAAATCACAAGCAAAAAAACCGATAAAATCATAGTCGAGACACGTCCGGAATTCGTAAAGAAGGAAAGATTGAAGGGAAGAGATTACCTCGAGGTTGCCCTGGGTCTGGAATCTGCAAGCGATTTTGTTCTTAAAAATTCTATTAACAAGGGATTTACATTGGAGGATTACAAAAAAGCAGCAGGGACAATCAAAGACTCGGGATTGAATGTCAAGACATATCTGCTCATAAAACCACCTTTTCTCACGGAAATGGAAGCCATCGAGGATGCAGTCAAATCGGCAGAAATAATAAATGATTTTACAGATACCATATCATTCAATCCAGTGAACATTCAAAGAAATACCCTTGTTGAAAAACTCCAAAAAAATGCAGAATATAGAGCGCCTTGGCTCTGGTCGGTGGTTGAGGTATTGAGGCAAAGCAGCAGGTTCAAGAGTGGGAGGATCATATCGTCTCCAACTGCAGGAGGT
>CP070672.1:4027780-4037497 GCA_020351895.1 Thermoplasmata archaeon | reverse complement strand
TGAACAATTCACAATATAAATAAAGTGGAGTAAGACTCCTGCTCCGAGCAGGTAGGGGAGAATCGATAGCACCGGATCCTAAACAATAAAACTATGTTAAAAATACTAAATCAGAAGGTTTTTATCCAGTAATAACCATAACATTTTTAATGTGCCAGAAAAAGATAGCCACAATCTGGATAAGTTTCATGATATTATTTGGCCTCAATGTGATCATTATTGAGATTGCTCCAATAGTCACGGCATCTTCTACTTTGTATGTTGGAGGAGTAAATCCTGGTAATTATTCCACCATTCAGGGAGCGGTAGATGCAGCTTTAGATGGGGATACTGTATTTGTCTACAGCAAGACTTACTATGAGAATGTTGTTGTGAACAAGGTCCTTACCCTAATCGGAGAGAACAAGACCTCCACAATAGTCAATGGAACAGGAGGAGGGGATGTACTATACATATCAATGGATTGGGTGAATGTAACTGGTTTCACTTTCACAGATGCAGGATCTATTGATGATGGAATAGAGATCAATGCAGCCGAAAATTGCAGAATAATAGACAATATCGTCACCTCATTCGGACAAAATGGCATTTATCTTTATGATTGCTCTGACATCACTGTTCAAAATAATGATGTCATGAACACAACCTACGCGATATATCTCGAAGGATCATCATTCAACACCATAAGAGCAAACAATATCACCGGGAACTGGGATGGTATAAGACTCACCCAGATTTCCCTGTCCACATTCTCCACAAACAATACAATAGCTGAAAACATAATCTCGTTCAACGATGTAAATGGTATAACATTTGATAAATCATCCGACAACATCGTCTCTGGTAATGTGATGACACATAATGGAATCTCCATACACGGCGATCAGAAGTCATATTTCAATTCTCACGAAATTTCCCTGGACAACCTCGTGAATGGTAAACTCGTTTATTACTACAAGAACATAGGTGGTATTAACCTGGATGGCATACCAGTTGGACAGGTGATCTTGGCCAACTGCACAGACTCGAACATAAAAAACTTGGATTTAAATGATACCGCAGTGGGAATACAGTTACCATACTGCTCCAATATCTCGATTATTGGCAGCAAGATTATTGACAACTACCGTGGTATCTATGCCCGCCGTTCCTCGAACATCGAGATTTGGAACAACAATGTCTCGTATCACGTAAACTCGGGTTTATTGCTTCCACAGTGCTCATACATTAATATAACTGGAAACACGGTTCTTTCTAACGGTGGGACCGGAATTGATATCTCATTAAGCGATGATAACACCATAAGCAACAATATGCTCGAAGGCAACAACTATGGAGTCCATATGTTCGCTGCTTCAAACAATCTTGTTCACCGCAATTTCATATCAAATTCCCGCTATGGAATAGATGTGAGGGCGTCGATGACATCTGACAATATCTTCATGGGCAATACGATCCTAAACAGCACTGAATTCGGTATTTACGTAAACAGTGCGGTGAACAATTACTTCTATCATAATAACATCATTAACAATATGATTCAGGCCTACGATGATGTTGATAATATCTGGGATAATGGGTACCCCTCTGGAGGTAATTACTGGGATGATTACACAGGTTCTGACGGAAACGGGGACGGTATAGGGGATACTCCTTACGTAATTGATTCAAATTCTCGTGATAACTATCCACTTATGACCCCATATAAATTCCTTAATAACCACACAATATTAAAGCAGGGGTGGAATTTGATATCTATACCACTGATTCAAGAAGAGCAAAACCTTGACAGTGTTCTCGATTCTATCGACGGTATGTATGATGCAGTTCAATCGTATCACATTATAGATACAAACGATCCTTGGAAACATAACAGAGTAGGAAAGCTACCTAAAAACGACTTATCTGAGTTAAACGAAACTATGGGTTTTTGGATTCACATAACTCAACTAGGAGACACTATTTTTGTCTATAATGGTTCCCAACCATCGGAAAACCAGGCTATCACATTATACAATGGGTGGAATCTTGTGGGTTATCCATCATTAAGCAACAAAAAACGAAAAGCGGGATTGAACAACCTCGACTTCGGCTCAGATGTCGATGCCATATGGACCTATAATGCCACTTCGCAGAAATGGAAGGAGATTACTGCATCAGATTATTTCGAGGTGGGTCGGGGATACTGGGTTCATTCCAAGGTTACGAAACCATGGATCGTTCCTTTATTATAAAAATAATTTAATTACCACCCCTTTTCATTCTTGAAAATTTTTAATACAAGTCATACTTCTCCCTTTCCCTCTATTTTACAAGCGTTCCGAGCATAAGGGGAACGGCTTCACCACAGTGAGGGAGGATTCAGGGAGGAGCATTCCGAGAGGGGTGAGTGGCAAAACCTTTATATGTGAATCATAATCCTTCAAAATTCATCGCCATTGGAGGCTAACTAATATGGATGAAAATAGAGAGAATCTGATTAAAATCTATAAGCGATTAAATAGGATGTTAAAGAAATAGGAAAATCCGTTGAAACCAAAATTTGATTTAGACAGTAAATACGATTTATGGTCCTTTAAAAACATTGAAATTGATGGCAGAAAGAGAAAAGAGGTGTTTTTTGCCAGCATTATAATACAGAGCAATTACGTTGGATTGTATTACATGCCAATATATACAGATACAGAACTCAAAGATGTTTTTAAACCAGAGCTCTTGAGCCTACTGAAAGGTAAATCCTGTTTTCATATAAAAAAGCTGGATAAAAAGTTGGAAAAGCAGATTGAGCAAGCCCTTGCGCTCGGTTACAATTTATATAAGAAAAGGGGTTGGATATAATCCAATAAAAAGATCGATTTCTAATGAGCCAATGGCTTGTAACAACTGAAAAAGAATATAAGGTTGAAAATATATCCAACTTGATATGGGGTGAGAGAATGTTTGATCCAATTCATATAAAGGTTAAAAAATGGCTAGAGAAAACCATAGAGTCCAGCGAGAGCGCAGTTGATCACGGATGGTCGGTGGAGGTAGATGAAGATAATGAGAGATTGATGACAATTGATACCCCAAAGATGCCATTTAAGATCATGGTTCAGGTGGATGACGATCTGACATATTGTGCTTTTATAACAGAAATCAATACAAAAGATATGGCTGCAAATAATATAGAGCCCGTATTCAGGAGTCTTTTAATCCAGAACAAGCAAATGGGCCTATCCAAGTTCTGCCTCTTGGGTGATAATGACAAAATATGCCTGAGAACTGACCTTTATACCAACCATATGAACAAGGATGAATTCAACTTAGCCCTGGAAGCCGTGATACTGGGTGGTAGATGGCTCATTGCAGAGCTGGGCCATTCCGAAGATGAGATTCGCCAAGCAAAGGAGATGAGCTCCTTGGGAGCTGCAGAGCTTCTTAAGGGGACTTCCCAGGAAGAGGTCGTGGCAAAGATGGTAAAGGCAGGTTACTCCGAGGAATTGGCCAAAACCCTTGTAAACAAATTGGCACAGGAGCTGGGTCTTGTAACCTCTTCAGAGTCTCAGGAGTCGATGGATAAAGATAAAAAGGAAGAGGATGAAAAAGACAATCCTGTTCATAAGTACATATGGTAACATATCGAATGATTTTTGATTTGAAAACAATAATTGAAAAGTTCACTATCTTGCGGTAATGAATTTGATATAAGCTTGTAACTATCTTCTAAGGTTTTTCTCAATCATTTCTTTTTAATATATGCTCCACAGACCCACATAATATGTCAGCATGAGGGCATTGCCCACTGTTAAAAGCCCTGCCAGAGCCATTATCGTTCTGTACACGCTCTTGAATGTCAGCTTTCTCAGAATCAGGGCATATGCTATGGGCTGAGCTAATGCCACCGGCCAAGCAACGATCAGGAATTCCATAGTGATCAGGTAATTGGTGAGGCCCATGTAAACGATAAGTATATTTGCCATTGCAATGCTAAACACGCCTGCATAAAATGCATTCTTCTGCCCGAGCCTAACCGCAAATGTGTTAACTTCTTTTCTCTTATCGTTAGGCTGGTCAATAATTGTGGTGGGAATATATATGGAACATACACCGAAAATGGATGTAAAACCCCACAATATGGGGTACTCAAAGAAAGGTTTTACCACTATCCAACCTGCAATTGAGCAAAGCAATCCACTGCCAATAGCGTTCGTTAAAACATCCAGACCAGCCCTGTTTTTTAATCTTATAGGGGGTGTGGAATAGCAAATAGACAATGCTAGGGCTAAACCAACGAGCATCATGAAAAGTAAAGATATAAAATAGGAGAAAAATAAAGCAAGAATCATAAGCACTATTGATGTATATAATACGGATTTCGAAGAAACCAAACCCATGGGTAATGGAAAAGCAGCCTTTCTCTTGCTGGTTTTGTCAATCTCACTATCCCAATAATCATTGTACAACAGGGTTGAGCCGCCCAAAAAAGGCCCCATGACGAACATTCCCAGCCCGAAGAGCATAAATTGATCGAAACTGGCGGATGAAGGATTATTGGATGTCAATATATCCAAAATGTAGGGTGGGAAGAGCTCCCGTGATGCAAAAACCCATCCAATATAGAAGGGGATCACCGAAACCCCCCAAAATATTGGAACCATATGTTTTAAAAGATATCGCAAGATCTTGAATGGTGAGATTTCGTAAGACATATCCTCAATAGGCATTGGATCAGCTCAGAGGTGAGGTTACATTGACTTTGCTGCTATGTCGAGGATATCCATAACATTCATTTTAAACTTTTCACCCTTTGCCTTCATCTCCTTCTTCTTTGCCTCAACGCCAATACTGATCTGTGCCTTACAGTTAGGACATGCCGAAGCAATGGTTCTAGCCTCTAATTTGATGGCCTCATCAATTTTTCTTGCTGTAATATTAGTTGTGAGGTCGTAATCCACAGCCTTGAGACCCCCACCACCTCCGCAGCAGACGCTGTCCATCCTATTTGTGGGAAATTCCAAAAAAGGATCCACACCAGGAATGCTTGCAAGAATCTCCCTTGGTTCATTGAAGATTCCTTTACCTTCCAATTCAGAAACCCTACCCAATTCGCATGGATCATGGTATACGATAGGCAGGTTCTTTTCCTTGAATTCTTTGGAAAACTCAAGCTTCCCTTCGTTGATCAGCCTGATTAACAATTCAGTGGTATGAATGACCTCGAAATTCAATTTGCCAACGTATTTCTTGTACTTCTTCAATCCTCGATAACAACCTGGGCATCCTGTGACCACTGTGGAGGCACCCCGTTTTTCGATTTGGCTAACATTGTGCTGTGCTATCTCCTTAAAATTTCCCAGTTGCCCCGTCATCACGTTTATTGCACCGCAACATTTCTCATCTGTCCCCAGGGTTGTGAAGTCCAAACCGGATCTTGTAAAAATCTTCATGGTGTTCAGTAACAACTGGTATTCATAAAATGAAGTCATACACCCTGGGAAATATACCACCTCAGCCTTCTTAGGAAGCTTGTAATCATCCCTGTACCATTCATCCCTTTTTACCAATGGCTCCATAAACGGATTCCCGTAATCCTTGTTGGCTATATTTTTGTACATGTCCACCGCAGCCTGAGGGGGACCGTATCCATTCTCAACAATCCATTCTCTGGCATCCTCCCAGAATTCATGAAACGGAATATCCACATGACAGATGGTCTCGCAGCGGGAACACAATGTGCACGAATATAACCTCTTCATCCATTCTTCGCTGGGTTCGATTTTCCGTCTCATTAGCTTATCCAATAAGCTCTTTGAATGGAGTTGTTTGAGCCAGAAGACCTTCCCTCTCGGTGTCAGAGACTCCCAGCCTGTTTCTCGGTATACGGGACAAAGGGATCTACAGTAACCACACTGCAGGCAAGCATACATATCCGTCATATTTGGGGGTTTATTTCCCATCACTTATCACTCCGCATGATGTGTATTAGGTTCGATATGTAATTTATGTTTCATTCCTGGTAGCCTTGCCGCTAAGGCCAACATATCCATTCCCATATTCATTCCGAAGGCAGGTATTGGAACACCGAACCGGGTCATTCCCTCCAGGGTCTTTCCGGGATTTATTACATCATGAGGATCCATGGCAGATTTGATGTTCTTCATGACATCAGCTCCCTGACCATGCATCTTCTTCAAGTTTCCTGTAAAGAAAAGGCCAAGTCCAGCAGGTCGTCCACCCAGTTTGAAGGATAAATCACCTATCTTTTTTGTTAATGCCATGGCCATCATTGATCTCAATTTCCTCTCATCGGTCAAACAATAGGGCATGAACGCTATTGTGTTTCTGTCAGGTACCATTCCGGTGATGGCACCATTAAGCTTCATTTTCTTAAAGATCTTCAATGTTCCTTTTATCATTTCATTCAATCTTGAAACTGGTATCATACCCTCGGCTAGCATTATTGTAGGACCAAGCCTCTTTGTATTCATCTCAAAAAGCCGCATCTCCCACTCATGGTCTGAAAACTCTTTACTTTGCTTTTCCCCTTTATTCTTTCGCATTAATTTATCGACAGTCCGTTCTTCTGCATCCAAAGAAACCTTGGTTCCCTCCAAGGCGAGATTCACTATGGCCCTTGCATCAGGAACCTCTTTTCCCAGCAGCTTAAGGTAATCAAAGTGATTCTTATCAAAGAATGAGATATGAAATGGAGTAACTTCAGAATGAGTGAGTTCATATATCGCATTTGTCATTGATTCAAGACTTGGAAAGGTGTACGATATGGAACGTAGCTCTTCTGGAGTTGGATATATTCTCAAAGTGACCCTTGTTACTATCCCCAGAGTTCCTTCGGTCCCAGCAAAAAATGAATGTAAATTATCACCCAAAGAATCGGAATCCAAAAAGTTGGAGCCAAAGGTAGCAACTTCCCCTTTGGGAAGTACCATCTCCATTGCCAGCACCTGCCTGTCCACACCTCCGTACTTATAGGAGCCCACTCCCACTCCACCGGTGTTTATCCAACCACCCACAGTTGCGGCAGGAGCACTGCTGGGATATGCGCCTATCATGTATCCCTCCCTTCGCAAACTATTATCTAGATCCCCCCAAGTGATACCTGGCTCCACCATTACGGTTAAGTTCTTCTTGTTAATTTCTATGATATCGTTCATGGTTGCCATATCCAGGAGTATTCCGCCCATTATCGGAACAGCGCCACCCAATGCCCAGCTTGCACCTCCTCTGGGTACAACAGGTATTTGTTTCTCGATAGCTAACTTGACAATCTTCGAAACCTCCTTTGCATCCTTTGGTCTTACAATCACATCTGGAAGCATCTTAAATCCCATCTCCATCATCTTGGGTAGTGGGGCCACATCGTGACTATATAATCTGCGCTCGAAATCATATTCGCTTATTCTGGATTCATGGATGATTTCGGCTAATGATTCGTACAACTGAGAATGCTGAATTTTCTGGATTTCTTCGGCATCCGATTCTTCCTTTTTCTCGGATTTATCTTCATCAGCCTTTGCCGTCATATTTCATCCTCATATCAAGTTAGATATGCATCTTTGAAACGCGGAGTGATATTGATACCATGTTGCTGTTTTCATTATATATCCTTTGTCCTGTTACTGAGAAAGAGAACACAAATATTCAATGATAAGGTTTTGTTCCTCAACCCCGCCTTCGTCTTCAATAGGTAGATATATCCTCAATCGGTTTCTTTCATCTTCTTCTTCTCATCAATTTGGCTCCCCAAACGACATTCATCGTGGATGATTCATGTTCTGTTACCATAATACCATTTCATTCTGATAGACCTTGAAAGTTATTATAATAGGTCTTAGAATGAACAGTCCTGCATGGTTGATATTAGATATATAATTTGCGATTTTCGACACTGACCGTCTAAGAAAGTGTCTAGTCTGCGATAAATATAATAGATATCTTTTCTTTGATTAATTGAAATGAATGTTGTTAAGGTAAAAATTGTTCACTAAATAAATAAAAGAAATTCAGACCGATATAATCAGGTTCTACCCAGCCCCTTTAACCTCTTAATATATCTTTCTGCATTATCTGGATTTGACAATACATCATCAATAAAATTTACCTCCCTCAGGGAGAATAGACCTTTTTTCTGTAACTTCTCGTAATATAATTCCTCTAGAAATTCTGGATCAAATCTTTCCTCCATCAAAGCTTGGTTCGTTACTTCTGCAGCAAGTCTTCCACTTTTAAGGGCGTAGAACACACCCTCTCCAGTCCCTGGGTATACGAATCCACCGGCATCACCAGCCAGAATGGTCCGATTTGATGTCAGTTTGTTTAATGGACCCCTCATAGGGATGAGATGAGATTCAATAGATTCAGGAGCTGAACCTAATAATATCTTTTTCCTTACATGCCTTTCTAAAAATTCTTCAAGATATTTCTTGCTGTTTCTTTTAAAATCCAGAGAGACACTGCCCACTCCCACTTTTAAGGCATCTTTTAAGGGGCTTATCCAACCATAGCCATAGGGAATTGTGTAATAAACCTCAAACCAGTTTCCAATCAACTTGTCAATTTTCTCTTGGTTCACGGATATTTCATACTGTAAGGCCAAGGCCATATCTTCTGATAGATTCTTATCATCTATACCTGAATGTTTGCGAATCACTGAATTGACACCATCTGATCCTATAACCATTTTTGCATAAACTGAAGAGTTATCAAGTTTCAGTTCCACAGAATCGGTTCTTGCAATGCAACCTACAACTCGTCCCTCTTTAAGCTTTGTATTCAATCTTTTAACAAGAAAGTCATCGAATTTTTCCCTTCTTACTATCATACCTCTTTGTGAGAAGACCGATTCCACCATCACACCAGAGGGGGAGAAAATACGATAGCCCTCAAGTGGTCTCTCCATTATGTTATCGGGGATTTCCAACTCTGAATAAATTCTAGGGGGAAGGACACCTGCACATGGTTTGTTTCTTGGGAATTTAACCTTGTCCAATACTATTATATTATGACCAAATCTCTCAAGCTCATATGCAGCTTGCGCGCCTGCGGGTCCGCATCCTACAATTGCCACGTCGTATATCAAACAAAATCCCCTAAATCAATCTGGATAATCACAATGGAGGTTTAAGTCTTTTTTTCATTGTGGAACAAAGCTAAAATATAGTAGAATTTAATTTGGGATACGGTGAACATCCTTGAATGACTTTCAAAGATACATTGAAGAGTTAATTCCATTGCCTCTCGAGGCCTTGATGGAAAGAGCATGGGCAATAAGATCCAACAACTTCCCACCAACTCTCAACGTATCTGTTCCAAGTGCCAAGACATACATAACCGATCATTACAGTAATAAAAAGGATTTATTCGTAAATATCAGCATCACTGGTGAAAGATGTGCCTTGAACTGCGAGCATTGCCAAGCAAAACTGCTTGAATCAATGATCCCCGCAGAAAATCCTGATAAATTGAAAGTTATAGGGGATGCCCTCATCAAAAAGGGCTGCAAGGGCGTGCTGATCAGTGGCGGCGCGTCAACCGACGGTAAAGTTCCCTTGAATGATTTTTTAGAATCCATTCGCTACTTGAAGGAGAATGGATTACAGGTGATAGTACACACCGGATTGGTCACTAAGGATATAGCCAAAGAATTGAAGGATGCAGGAGTCGACCAAGTTCTCATCGATATAATTGGGGATGAGGAGACTATAAAGAAGGTCTACC
>CP070672.1:4024346-4027680 GCA_020351895.1 Thermoplasmata archaeon | reverse complement strand
TCAGGCAGGCGGCATCCGAAGCTGGATTGAATCCATTTTTCATTGAGATGGCCAATATACGGGAGAATGTGTCCTGGGTGCATCATGATGTGCCCGAAAAAGCCACTGAGAAGGCCAAGCATATAGTGAAAGGCGCCGTGGGAAGGGCCAGAAGGCTGGAGGCCATAGGAACTGTCACGGTTCCTGTGGAGCAGTCTGTATTGGTAATCGGGGGAGGAATATCTGGAATCCAAGCGGCCTTGGATGTTGCAGAGTTGGGGATTCAGGTGTATCTTCTTGAAAAGGAGCCATCAATCGGTGGAAACATGGCCAGATTGGTGGAGACTTTCCCAACAAACGACTGTGCAATGTGCATACTCTCGCCAAAGATGGCTGATGTGGCTAGAAATTCCAATATTGAGATTCACTCATACTCCGAATTGGTTGATGTAAAGGGTTATATCGGTAATTTCGATGTCACAATCCAAAAAAAGCCCAGGTATGTGGATGAAAAAAAATGTGTGGGATGCGGAGACTGCGCAGAAAAATGTCCTGTGGAGGTTCCAAGTGAATGGGATGTGGGCATGGGAAATAGAAAGGCAGTATACCTGCAATTTCCCCAGGCACTTCCCAGAACCTATGTTATAGATGAAGATAACTGTCTTAAGCTCACCAAGGACAAATGCGGTGTATGTGCAAAGGTATGCCCTGCCGATGCAATAAAATTCAACCAGAAATCCAAGAAAAGAAAGTTAAAAATCGGGTCAATCATAGTTGCAACAGGGGCTGAGGAATACGATCCAACTGAGGTAACTGAATATGGTTATGGTAGATACGATGATGTTGTTACACAGATGCAGCTTGCCAGGATGATGGATCCATCAGGACCTACAGACGGAAGGGTAAAAAGGCCTTCAGACGAAAAAAAACCGAAAAAATACCTCATGATGCAGTGCGTGGGCTCCAGGGACGAGAAGTACAATCCATACTGCTCCAGGATCTGCTGTATGAGCGCAATCAAGCATGCCATGATGATAAAATTGGATCAGGATCCAGATGCTGAGGTTTCTATTTCGTATACAGATATGAGGACTTTTGGTAAGGGGTATGAGGAATACTATAAAAGGGCGTGTGAACAGGGTATCAGATTCATAAGAACCAGGGTTGCGGAGATCGAGGAGGCGAAGGACAAGCAACTTATTGCTAGACTTGAGGATACTGATTTAGGGGATGTGGTTACACTCACACCCGATATTGTTGTGCTTTCTTCCGGGCTTGTCCCAGACCAGGGTACCCAAAAACTAGCCAATATGCTCCGCCTCGAGACTGATTCCTACAATTTCTTCACTGAAAAGCATCTGAAATTGGCCCCTGTTGACACTAAGATAGAGGGGATTTACATATGCGGTACTGCTTCAGGTCCAAAGGACATCCCAGACTCTGTTGCCCAGGCAAGGGCAGCTGCAGTTGCTGCCTTAAGATCGATTTTAAGGAGGGAAATCACAATAGATTTAGCAAAAGCTGTGGTTGATGATGAGCTCTGTAACCAATGTGGAATATGTGTGGAAGCCTGCCCCTATGAAGCAATAGAGGTATTAGAGGAGAGGGAAACAGGGATAAAACAGAATGCCCAGGTTTTAGAGGCCCTCTGCAAGGCATGTGGGATATGTGCCGCAGAATGTCCAACCGGTGCAATAGAGTTGAGGCATTATAAAGAGGATCAGATGCTGGATCAGATAGACGGTATTTGCGGGGTTCTGAATGAAAAACTTTGAGCCTGTTATTTTGGGTTTTGTCTGCAACGAATGCATGTATGCAGCAGCGGATCTTGCTGGAACAACAAGGCAGTCCTATCCGTCTAATATAAGACTTATCCGAGTCCCTTGCTCAGGCCAGGTGGATATGATCCACATCCTAAGAGCCTTTGAGAATGGGGCTGACGGAGTTTTTGTAGGAGGCTGTCTGAAGGAGCAGTGCCATTATGTGGATGGAAACATAAAAGCAGAGAATAAAGTGATCTTCCTCAAGGATATGTTAAAGGCCATGGGCATGGAAGAGGAAAGATTAAGCATTCATTTTCTGTCTGCAGCAATGGCAAGGGAATTCGCAACAGTAGCCAATGAGCTTACGTCCAAGATAAGAAGCCTGGGCCCAAGCCCTCTTAAAGGGAGGAAAAGGGCCTATCCAAAAACCCAAAAAAGAGAGACATTGCATGATATGCTCTTGTCCATATCAAAGGGATTGAAATCCAGGGATTTCGAATATAATGTCACAATATCTGGATTTGGAGACATAGATATCGACCAAAAAAACTGCTTTGGATGCGGTGCCTGTAGTTATGTCTGTAAAGATGGAGCAATGACCGTAAAGTCGAAGGCCAATAAGATCATAATAAAAAACACTTACTGGAAATGCACTGCATGTGAAAGGTGTGTAGATGCATGCCCTAAGGATTGCCTGGATGTAAAAACTGAATTCGATTTAAACAGGTTCTTGAAGGTTGGGGAAGAGATTAAAGCTGAGGTTGGGATGAAGGCATGTGACCGTTGTGGAAAGAGCTATTTGCCTCTCATGATGGAGGCCGATATAGAGAAGATGCTCTCTGATATGCATCAATCCAGCGATTATATAGGATTCTGTCCAGAATGTAGGAAGTACGACCAGGCTGAGAAATTGGTAAGAGTCCATGGTGTTGTGGGTAAGTCAAAGGCAGGCAGACTTGTAGGTGAAAAGTAAGCCACATTAATATTCATATAGAATGAAAATATTATATCAAGCATTCATATCTCTTATGGAAAATGATATTTATTTACCTTAAAAAAAGTGAGCAGAATGACAGAGCAAGATGAAAACGCCGTAAACTCGGTCATGGTGATCGGGGGAGGCATAGCCGGAATAGAAGCGGCACTGAATTTGGCAGACTTTGGATTTCACGTTTATCTGGTTGAGGACACACCCTCCATAGGAGGACTCATGGCAAGGCTGGATAAGACATTTCCAACCAATGACTGCTCAATTTGCATCGAAGCACCTAAGATGTACGAGGTGCAGAAACATCCTAATATAGAGCTTCTTTCCAACTGTGAGGTTAGAAGAGTTAAGGGCAAGGCTGGCAATTTCAAGGTGAGAATCCAAAAGAAGCCCAGGTTCGTTGACGAGGAGAAATGTAAGGGCTGTGGAAAATGTGCAGAAGTATGCCCTGTCACAATTCCTGAAGAGACTGGAATTAATATTTATAAATTAGCAGAATTAGGGTTGATTAAATTAATTGAAGAATATGAAAATGGTGGATTTAATAATTTGGTGAAAGAAAGAGCTAAGATAAGAAGAGATGGTCATTTAACTAGAAACTAAT
>CP070672.1:4016340-4024246 GCA_020351895.1 Thermoplasmata archaeon | reverse complement strand
ATTGTCTAGTTCATCTTGGGCATCGATCTCGTAGTACATGACGGTCCCGTTTTCCCAATTCTCATTCCAAGGAATGGTGGCAGTGTATACATCATCTAAATCTGGATCCACCATTGATATGGGAAGGTGACACACATCATCGCCGCAATAAGTCAATTGAACCCATTTAACATCATCCTGGTCTGTAACTGTGGCATAAACTGTAACATCGTCCCCATAAATCGGGTTTCTTGGTACATGATAAACATCAGTAATCTCAGGGCCAATCCCATCCGCATCAACCTCATTTATCAGATATATCATGCTCACAATCTGTATTAAAACCAAGCAAATGCAAAGGGCTCTTGTGATCCTCAAATACCTCAGCTCCTAGAATCATAAATAAAACTACCAGGTAAAAAAGATTGCGATGGATATTCCAGACGAAAGAATAGTTGACTTTTATACGAAATCCTGGCTTTTTGCTATAAAAGAAGAGATGAATAAGGAAACATATATCTGCTTTTTACGGAAATTCCTTGCTCCTGAATATTATCATTCCAAAAAGGAGGAAGACTATTGTTACTCCTACCAGGACATATGAGGAGTAGGCAACTTCTGAGGCACTGTATCCAGAGATCCCTCCGAAGGGTATCCATTCTGAGCCCATACTTCTGACATAGTGCTTCAGTGCAACCTCCTGGATCCTTCCGGGGATAGATCCTATAAAGCCCTCCCAAATGAAGGCATAGAACAAACCAAAGTAAAGGGGCCTTTTCATTGGTAAACTTATAAACAGAAATAGTGAGGAGTAAACAAGGGAACCGATTATCGATAAAGCGCACACGTCGGCGTAGATTCCCAGTGCATCCCCCTCGATTCCCATTTGTCCGAAAAAGGACAAAAAGCCCACGGTAACTATGATGACCATGACTATGCTGAGGGATATGGCCAGTGAAAGATAATATCCGATATAAGCAAACTCCCTTTTCAGGGGGGATGTAAGGATCTGAGTGATGCTCCGATCATCGATTTCGTCCCGAATTATCGAAGCTCCGTATATCATAGCTATTACTGGCATAAAGAAGAAAAGAATAAGAAAGTCCATTAAGTTTGTACCGGCATTAAGACTTTCCTCCTGCGTGGCTTCATCGCCCTGCGTGGCTGCATAGCCCATTACCGCGGCAACGAACAGAGCAATGAGCACGGTAACAATGGCCTTTCTGGAAAAGAGGATCTTCTTGGTTGAATACCTGAATATCGCCATCATCCCGATGAGATTACCCTTTAAGTCCATCCTACCACCCCACCAGGTACCTAAACACGGCCTCGAGGTTGTCATCCAAACTGTGTATCTTGGTTATTCTACAATCCAGTTCAGACACCATTTTTGGGATGTCGCTGTAGAATTCTTCAGGTTTTGAGACCTGGACCCATATGGATTTTCTGTCCTGATAAAAACCTACAGACACCGTATATTCCCTGTCAAGAAGCTTCTTGGCCAGTTTATTAAGATTTTCTCCTTCTATCACAATATTATGGGGATGTTTGTCGATAAGATCTCTTATTTCAGAAATATGTCCTGAGGCAACTGCCCTGCCTTTATAGACCAGGGCCACATTGCGTGTCATTCTCTCGACTTCGAACAGAACATGTGAGCTCACAATGATATTGTGATCATGCTCCTTGTGAAGTGACTCGATGAGGTCAATTAGATCTTTTCTTGCCAAAGGATCAGTTCCTGCAAGTGGCTCATCCAAAAGAAGAAGCTCGGGGTCATGCAAGAGGGTCCCTGCAATCTTGATCCTCTGCCTCATGCCCTTGCTGTAGCCTCCTATCTTTCGTCCTATGGAATCTGTCATACCTACGATCTCAGATACCTCGGAAATCCTATCTTCAAGGGAGGGGCCCGACATAGCGTGCAGGCCTCCTGAAAGTTTCAGAAACTCCTTGCCCGTCATGTCATCCGACAGGTTGTCAAAATCAGGGCATAAACCAAGTTTTGCATGCATCTGTGTGTTCATCCAGGGATTCTGGCCAAGGACTGAAAGCTCACCCACATTGGCTTTTATCATGCCTGTTATAAGCTTGAAGAAAGTGGATTTCCCTGCACCGTTGGGGCCCACGATACCTGTGATCCCAGGCATTACATCAAGGTTAAAATAGTTAAGTCCTATGACCTGGCCGTACCACTTAGAAAGGCCCCTTGCTGAAATTATGGGAGCAGTTACTTTCCCACCCCCTTAAAATGAATTCTCAGATATACAATTATCAATGGAACTACCATGAAGAGTAAGAGGATCACTCCCAAAAGCGCACCGTTTATCCCCTCAGGTATTGAAAAACCATAGAGCACATCATATGAATAGTAAAGAAAATTCATGGGATTAATTAGGGTCCAATTCTTATCGAATTGGGAGAAAGCTTCGCCAATGATTATTAGGACAAAAAAGGACATGAAGATCCCTATGGTGGCATATGATTTTCTTTTGGTCAATGATGATATGAAGATTCCATATGGAATGAATATGAAAGTTGTAAGAAGACCTGCAGCAATTGTTGACCCAAGTACGTTCAGGCTCGTTCCATAATCATCACCACTTTGTGTGCCCATTACAGCCAGGCAGAAGATCACTAAAGGCAAAAAGCTGTAAAGTCCAAGGATCCAAAGTGCTCCCACCATCTTTCCTGCAAGGTATTGTGTGGTTTTAATGGGCCTTGAGAAGAACAGTATAAAGGAATTGTCCCCAAGGTCCGAAGCAATGAGATCCGCACATACTAAAGAGGCGAGCAAGATCGTGAAGATGATAAGGAGTCCGTTCTTTAGAAATCCTCCTTCCCTCTGAACGATTCTCTCATCATCTTGGCCAGTTCCCTCATCTTTGGATGAATCCGATGCAAACAAAATCCCGTCGATGGATCCCTTTCCTGAGATATTACCTGTGATATTCAGGGCACCATCAAGCACCAGGGTACCGGTTACATCTAACGTTCCATTATTTGTAATTGTCGTATTGGATACAGGTGTACCATCTCCATAAAATGTTCCTGCACCGTTAATAATCCCATTAAGATCTACTCTACCCTTCTCTGTATCTGTTCCACTCAATCCTATAGTTCCGTTCAGAAAAAATGGCTTGTTGAACTCGGTGAAATCGGCGCTATTTATTGTGCAATTCCCCTCGAGATATCCTGTTCCGGATATACCTCCTAAAAGGTTCAATTCACCATTAAGCGAAAGTGTGCCTAATATAAACATGACTCCAGTATCCGTTGGAACTAGACCTGAAAGAGTAGTGCCGTTACCTATTAAGGTTCCAAATCCATAAACATCACCGTCCATAAGCAATGAACCTTTTAACGTCACTATTCCTAGGATTTCAAAGTTCCCGCCTCCTTCAGGTTTTTCGGGAATCTCCCCCACCATCATCTCAGGGGTCAGCTTATCATGAGGGAGTATTGAAAAGAAAATAATGGAAAACACATGCGTCAGAATAACACCGATTATAAGAATTGCAAGGACCCACTTGGACTTGAGCTTCTGTCTGAATACATTCTTTGATATCACAAGGAACCTGCGGTAATATTCTGTCCTTTTACCTTCCCAGGGCCTGTATTCAATGGGGGTTATACCCAAGCTATGCCCCTCCCTTTTTGAAGGCTTCAATAAATATATCCTCAAGGGTTCTGGTTGCAGGGCCAAAGTCCCTTATCTGAATTCCACTCTCTGATGCCAGGGCAAAGATATTGCCTCCCCCTCTGGTGTCCTTGAAAACTATTGTCTGTTGACCCTCCACCTCCTCAGTGGAAATTACTTGGAATTTCTCCCCCAATGCCTTTCTGAATCCCAAAATACCTTCGTCTGAGCCCCTGATCTTTATCCTGAAAATATCCTCTTCACCCATCATTAAGGTCTTTATGGGACCTTCTTTTATCAAAACCCCTTCATTGATAATGATAACATACTCCCCCACCTTCTCAACCTCTTGTAGAATATGCGAGGATACGAGTATTGTCTTGCCCGAGGCTCCTATCTTCTTGATAAGCTCCAGCATCTCTTCCCTGCCCTGAGGATCCATGCCGTTGGTGGGTTCGTCGAGAAATAGTATCTTTGGATCATGGACAATGGCCTGTGCAAGCTTGACCTTCTGCTTCATACCTGTGGAGTACGATGAGATTATCCTATACCGCTCCTCACCTACACCCACGAAGTCCAGCACCTCGTGGGTTCTCTGTAAAGCATCGTTTGAGGACATACCTGAGATCTGTCCCATATACGATACGAGCTCCACTGCATTGAGGTAGTTTATGAGGCAATCGTGTTCAGGCAGGTAGCCTACCATGTCCCGAACTGCAGTGGTGTCCTTCCTCGGATCAAGGCCATCAATACTTATGGTACCCTCATCGGCTTCCACAAGACCCAAGACTGCCTTTATGAACGTACTCTTTCCGGCACCGTTTGGACCGAGCAGACCCACAATACCCTCAGGAACGCCTACGGAAAAATAGTTGAGGGCCACGATAGGGCCAAATCGGACTACCAATCCCTGGGTATCTATCCGAATCTTACTCTTAGCTAGCTTTTCTTCACCATCTTGTGACTTTGGTTTTGACTCCATATGGCTACTTTCCCTTTTTAACCTCTATTTTTTGGAGCGAAGAGAACTGCGGTAAGTTGGCCAATTCCTTTTTCTCCTTCCTCTTGGCCCAGGCGATCAGAATCACAGGAAGTACCAAAACCGCTGCCAAGAAGCTGTATATGATGGTGATTGCCGTGATGACCCCAAACTGCTGTGCAATAGGCATTGGCGAGAACACCAAGACTCCAAAACCGAGAATCGTGGTGAGTGCGGAGATGGTGAGAGCCGTGCCCGTGCTCATTATAGTGGTGTGGACAGACTCTTGTATGCCTCTTTTGTGCTTTTCTCTCTCCTCGCGAAACCTCTCCATGACATGAATAGAATAGTCGATACCAAGGCCTATTGTTAGGGCCGTGACCATGACTGTAAGAATATTGAGTGAATATGAAAGAAGGTACATTGTTCCCACTATCCAAAGGGAGCACAGAACGACAGGGATGGGGGGCATGATACCGAGTACCACGCTCCTGTAAAGGAAGATCAGGATTATGGCAGCCAAAATTACGGCAATGAATGTTGAGTTTATCATGTTCACCTGTAACGAGTCTATGACGTCGATTGTCAGAACCATAAGGCCCGTAATTGTCGCCTTGGAACCACCACCGTAGTCTATATCCTTGATATCATTTTTCAGGTCCTTGTACATCACCCTTGTATCAGTGGAAGTGAATGTGGAGGTAAATACCCTGATTAAGGAGGCCGTATATCTACCGTCGGTTTCGCGGTAGATCATTTTTTGCACAAAACTGCCGAACGTCTGATTGCCCACAGGAACTGTATCATTGAAATATATGTAATCAAAATAGGCCTTGATGTCCTGGTCAGTGCAGGTAACATTTGGCATTCCATCGGGGGTGAGGTTGAACTCGGTCTCCAGGCTGGAGTTTAAGGCAACCATGAATTTGCTGATATCCAGTATGCTGAAAACCATGGTTCTTTCACCGCTTGATCCCTGGATTTTCACAACATGCTCATCATCCTTGATCCGCTCTATTGTCTCGTTAATTCCGAAAAAGCTCTGGGTCGTGGCGATATCGTCCCCTTCGATTATGATATAGGCAGTAGAATAACTTCCTATTTCGAAATCCTCCCTTAAAAGATAGCTGGTTTCCACGGATTCCCAATCCTCGGGAAGAAACTCCTCCATAGTGAATTCAGATTCCACATTTGCGGCCGCGACAATGGCTCCTATGGTGAGCAATACAGTGAGAACTGCGATCAAAACCGGAGCCTTTAGAACCACTTTGGAGATCATGTTGGAGAACCTATCATAAAGGCCCATTTTCTTGTCCTTCTCAGTGTGCCAGGTACCTATTAGAAGTGGATTCTTGCCCTTTTGGGTCCTCATATACTTGTTCAAGGCCCTCTTATCGATCAAGGTCCTCAGCGCACAGTGGAATGTCATTGTGAGAAGGAAGGCGTAAAAAACTCCGGCTGCACAGCTTATCCCGAAGTCGCGAATTGGCGTTACAGCAGATGTTAGGTTCGAGAGAAATGCAATTACAGTGGTTATCATAGCCAATCCAATTGCACCCCCCACATTTATTATCGAGCTGCGAATGGCCTTATTCACGGTTACACCCTTTCTCAACTCCTCCTGATAACGTCTTAGAACATGTACAGAATAATCCACACCCAAACCGATTAGAAGTGGTATCACGGCAACCATCATGGCCGTGATGGTAAGCCCGAGAAAGTACATGGTCCCTATTGTCCAGATTGTTGCAATAAGTAAAGTCAATATTGGAATCAGAACATAGCTCAATCTTCTGAAACTCAAGGCCAGTACAATGATGATGAGACCGAATATGCCGCCTGCAAGAAACTGGAACGTCTCAATAGAATTCAAATCTATGTCGTACGAAATCAGGTATTGACTCGTCTGTCTGGTTGTAATGTGTTGAAACTCCAATTCCTCCACGGCATTTAGAATATTGCCTGCAACGTCTTTGGCCTCGATATTCGACAGAGTCCCGTTCATCTGGACGATTATAATGGTGGCTTCGGCCTTTTGCGATTCAATTGTGAAGTCCTCCGAAAGAACCAGGTGTATCAGATCGAATACGAATTCAATCTCATCCAGGAGGTTAAAAATCGGTACTTGGAAATCCTCGGCAAGCTCCTCAATATCGATGGTCCCATTTAATATCTCGAATATCAGGTCCAGATAACCCTGAATATCATCGTCACTTACAAGATAATCCGTGCCAAGGAAATTGAGCCTCCCCAGATTGTAATAATCATTTCTCTCCATTTTCCCTGATGTGGAGTTTTGTCTGTACTTGCTCAGCTCGTTAATGGCATCTGCAAAACTGATTGATCCTTCCACCCCGTCAACCTCTCTTGCAGCCACTGATGCGAAGTACATTTCTCTGATCGCTTTGGGTGTGATGATGTTCCTCTCAGGGTTTACCGCCTGGGCATAGATCACATGTGGTAGAAAATCGGCACCGAATTTTTCTTCCACTCTATCGATGGCCTTTGCAATGGGATTGTCCGGAATAAATTTCTCAACATCTGTTCTAAAGGAGATCGCGGGTTCGACCTCATATCTCGTTGTGACTTTCCCCTCCTCGTCCTCCTCTTCTACCACATTGATTTTTACTAGGCTGCCTGATATAATTATCGTGATTATGATTACAGCAATTACGATGGCTTTCGGCCTTTTTTCAACACCATTGGCAATGAGCCTCAACATGGGACCACTTCGGGTATCTCATAACCCGTATTTTGCTCTTTTGATGACTAATTAAAGCTAATCTCATATCCCCAAATTTTCAATGAGGAAAATGTGCTTTTTGGAATTTATTGATCATATATTATCGAGAATCTAATTCAAAACGCCCTCTGTCCCGCAAGAAGGACACTTCACTCTCACTGGTTTGCTCTCGTACTGGACTGAGAAATTCTGTTTGCAAGATGGACATACTATATTTTCTGTTATCACGGAAGGTGCCGCAGTGGCAGCTGGTGCAACCTCAGGCTCGGCTGCAACAGTAACCGGGGCTGCAGCCGCTTCCGTTGCCACCTGAGCCGGTTCTTCCACGACCTTTACCTCGGCAGCCTCGGCTTCACCTTCGGGTTCTTTAGCTCCTTTACGCTTCATTAAAACCAAAACAATTACTACTATTGCTATGATTACGAAGATCAGGATAAGAACCCACAAAGGTAATCCACCCAAACCATCCTCTGGTTTGGGATCCACCTCAACAGTGACTGTTTGCTCAGCCAAATCATCGTTTTGGTAGGACAAGATTACCTTGATTGAATGCGCACCATCTGATTTT
>CP070672.1:4009980-4016240 GCA_020351895.1 Thermoplasmata archaeon | reverse complement strand
GACGATACAGACAGAAACAAGTGGAATGCTAGTTATCCATCCGGTGGGAATTACTGGTCAGATTTTGATGAACCCGGGGAGGGAGCATACGATGATTATAAAGGGGCGGGTCAAAATATATCGGGGAGTGATGGCATCGTAGATAAGGGATTGGCTTTGGGAGGAGGTAAGAATCCATATATAATCGATTCCAATTCCCAGGATAACTACCCCTTGATCCAACCATATATTGGAAAACCGCTATATCTTCAGCAAGGTTGGAACCTGATATCCCTTCCATCGATTCAATCAAATATATCCCTGATATCTGTACTCCAATCTATCGATGGGAAATATGATGCAGTTCAATGGTATAATGTATCTGATCAAACAGATTTCTGGAAACACTGTCATATTTCAAAACCTCCCCACTTGAATGATTTGAACGAGATAACCCATAAAATTGGTTTCTGGATTCATATCACAACATCAGGAGAGACCGTATTTTCATACAATGGGACCAAACCAATTCAAGACAAGACCATTTATCTCTATCCCGGCTGGAACATGGTAGGCTATCCTTCATTGACAAGCTATAACCGAACCGAGGGTTTGAATAACCTCACATTTGGCCAAGATGTAGATTTGATACAATGGTATAACGCCTCAGCTAAAACCTGGCATGACTTGGGTGATGATGATTATTTTGTCCCAGGAATAGGATACTGGGTCCACGCCAAGGCTGAATGCGAGTGGAAAGTTCCATTGTAAAGGGCTGCCGCATCCCCCCCACACGCTCAACCCCCACCTCCGCGCTCACCACACAGCTAGACTGCACCTACCGCCCAAAACCCTCAAGCCCAGAGTGACCACAGATCAACTGGAATAAGGGAGGGTGAGCGGTAAGGCTAATAGGAGAAGTGAGAAATGATCAACAACTACAATCGAAAGAAATATGAGCTTTGAAAACCAATTCACAACGTCCCCAATCCCCACCCTTCCTCGCATAATCGCGGCTATCTGACCCGAAATTTTATGCAAAATAGGGATTGGGGGCGCTTTCCTTCATCCCTCCCTTCTCAACCCCCATCTCTGTGCTCACCACAACTGACTTCACCTACCACCCAAATCCATCCAGCCCAGAGTGACCACAGATCAACTGGAATAAGTGAGGGTGAGCGGAAGGATCGAACAGAGCGGAAGGTTTTTAACTGGATAGGATAATAACTTTCACCCATGGGCAGGAAGGTAATTGCGATCTGGCTCAGTCTGATCATGATGGTGAGCGTTGTTGTGATTGTGGATGTAAGTATGGATATTTCTCTCAATGTTAGAGGGGCGACCACTCTATATGTAAACACAACTGGTAGTGGAGGAGCCTATACGAAAATACAGGATGCGATAAATGCTAGTATTGATGGGGATACAGTGTTTGTCTATAATGGGACATATTATGAGAATATTCAGGTGAGCAAAAAGATAAACTTGACAGGAGAAGATAGAGATAACACAATCGTTGATGCTCAAGGTGTTGATGATGTTGTCAGGATAAATATAGATAGGATGAATATAAGTGGATTTACATTGAGAAACAGTGGCAGTGGACCTTTTCCAAATCAGGATGCAGGGATCTTTTTATATGGTGGAGCTGAATATTGTACCATTTATAATAATAAAGTTTCTTCCAATAAGAATGGTATTAGACTCTACAGGTATGGACGTAATAAAATATACAATAATAATCTGAGTAGCAATAACTTTGGAATCTATTTGGACGAGTCCGATTATAATGATATCGCGGGTAATAATATATATTCGGGCAGCGCCTCGGGTATTATTATAGTCCAATCTGTAGTTAACAATATAACTGGAAATAGAATCTTCTCTAATTCGCAATTTGGAATATACTTACATTCCTCGGCAAATAGTAATAATATCAGTGGCAATGATATTTACAATAACAGGGATGGAATATATCTAAGGGGAGTATCGAATAATTATATGTACAATAATAATATTTCAAACCATGATGGTTATGGGATTTATTTTCAGGGATCATCTAACTTTCAAATCAAAAATAATAATTTTACCAATGATGGCATTTTTATATTTGATTCGGGAAAGTCAAGTTTTATATCTCATACAATAACCAGTGATAATATTGTGAACGGAAAGCAACTACTTTTTTATAAAAATAGCATGGATTTTGAGATTAATGGAACTCAAATGGGACAATTGATACTGGCAAATTGTACAAATGTTGTAATTAATAATATAAATATAAACAATACCGACTGTGCTGTAGAAATTGCACATTCCATCAATATTACAGTCAATAATAGCTATTTGTGTTCAAATGATTATTGTGGTATCTATGTTTATAAAGCTTCAAGTCATATTAAGAACAATCACCTTGAATACAACGATGATTTCGGGATTGCTTTATATTATTCATCTGATAATACGTTCGAGGGTAATGATGTCTTTTGGAACAGCCGCAATGGATTTTATATCTATTCCTCCCAAAATAACAACATAACTGAAAATAATATAGGACACAACAGATATGGCATCCAGCTGTATTCCTCATCAAATTATAATTACATCGCGCGAAATATAATTGATTACAATCAATACGGTGTTCATCTTGAATCATCACCTAGAGAGAACATAATCACAGATAACACAGTGATAAGTAATATTCGGGGGATATATATTTCTCCAGGGTATGATAATCTGATATATCATAACCGTATGATTGAAAATTCAGTGGCTCAAGCTTATGATAGTACAAATGATGGAAATAAATGGGACAATGGATATCCATCGGGGGGTAACTATTGGAACGATTATACAGACGTGGATGATTATAAAGGCCCCAATCAAGATATCCTAGGTTGTGATTACATTTGGGATCATAACTATAGCATAGATTCCAATTCCTTTGATCACTATCCCTTGGTGGAACCCTACTATGAAAACGCAGTAACTCTTCATCCCGGTTGGAATCTCATCTCTATACCTTATATTCAATCAGATACATTCATAGGTGCTGTTTTAGAATCCCTTAAGGGTTCATATGATGCCGTGCAATCATATGATGTAACCGATTTTATGGATAATTGGAAACACCTCAATACGAAAAAAGCATCTCATCTGAACGATTTAGACAGAATCGACCACACTGTTGGATTTTGGATACACATCATAGAATCCTCTGAATTGTTATTTGAATACCCAGGAACTCCACCAACCGTCAACCAAACCCTCACCCTCTATGAAGGATGGAACCTTATTGGTTACCCCTCATTAACAAGATACAACCTAACAAAAGGACTCAATAACATCACTTTCGCCCAAGAGATCGACTCGATCTGGACTCACAATGCAGCGACACAAAAATGGAAAGAGCTTACCGCATCGGACTTTTTTGAAATTGGGAAAGGATACTGGATCCACGCCAATGTAGAATGCGAGTGGGAAGTTCCATTGTAAAGGGAAGCCATTTCCCTCAACCCCCACCTCCGCGCTCACCACACAGCTAAACTGCACCTACCGCCCAAATCCATCGAGCCCAGAGTTACCACAAACCTTTTTTGGGCCGCAAACCGAGGCCATCACCCGAAGATCGTATAAGAGCCCAAAAAATATCCTCAACTAGACCCACTGGCTATATACCAAATACGAGTGATAAATCCCATATCTGGTTTACGAAACATGGGTGATAAACCTCGATTTCCTTTCGAAATGCGGGTGATACGTCGTATACGAAATTCGAGTGATATCACACGAAGATTGTATACGAAATACGGGTGATGACTCCCTAAAACCACTTAAAGGAATGGCCCTCGTAATTGTGGAGGGAATTGGCAGAATCCCTTAGCGGTGTCTTTCTGGCATCATAACAATCCCATACGAAAAACCGCGCAAGAAATGATTAAAAAAAGGGGTCTGGGGGATTTCTCCCCCAGGAGGTATTGTATGGAAAAATCCCAATTCCCCCATATCCCTCTACCACCACCCACATAGCCCATCTCGAAACAAAAGGTTCCCCAATCTCCCATTTTTGGGCCGCCAAAACCCAGCTCATCTCACGAATCTAGTAAATCCCACCAAATTCCCACCACACATACCCTGTCTGATCAGCTTAAAAACCCCATTCTCGAGACGATATAACCCTCACAGCCAGCACCTTAAAAAGCATCATACCCCATCATCCCTCCATCTCTCATATTTGGTATACCAAATTCGTGAGATAAGATCCGAAATCCAATTCCCAAATCTGTGAGAAAGACCTCTATTTCATTTCCAAATGCGCGAGATGTTCTGTATACCAAATTCGTGAGATATCGCACGGAAACTGCATACCAAATTCGAGAGTTGAATTGAAAAAATTGTATATAATATTCATACGATGACTAAAGACATCATTATCAACTTTTAGTCAAAATGATTAAATTCTTAAATCTCCTTTACATTTATCAAATAATCAGATATCTATGCTATTTCAGGAGTAGAACAAAAAAACAATTCATAAGAGAGATTGGGTATTAATAAGCAAATGTTATTATCAATGGATTGATAAAATGCCAGCTAGCAAAAAAATCCGAAAATACATGGAAATTGCAATAAGAGAAATGCAGAAGTCCAGATCTGAGCATAAGGATAAAGTTGATCCGATGGTAGGGGTAATCCTTATTGGGGCAAATGGTAAAGAACTAGGCAGAGCTCATAGAGGTAATCTTCGAGTTGGGGATCACGCGGAATACACACTTATTGAAAGGTTTTTAGCCAATAAAAATCTAGAAGGGTCGACACTTTATGTCACTCTGGAACCCTGTACGACTCGTCAAACATCTAAAACACCTTGCTCAGAAAGAATTGTTTCAGCCCGTATAAGACGGGTTTTTATTGGTATGACAGATCCTAATCCTAAAATTCAAGGTAGGGGAATAACGCACTTGCAAAATAATAATATTGAAGTTGATTTTTTTGATATCGACTTAGTGAAACAAATACGAGAAGAAAATAAAGATTTCATCGAACAATATGATCAAATTAGATTGATTACAGATGAATCATTAGATGAATTTGAAGGCCCATCAGAAAAGGAAAAAGAGCCTATACCTTCTGCTACAATTGATGATTTCTCACAACAAATAATTCGAGATTATTTAACTGCCCGAGGTAAAACTTTTAAAATTCCTTCACCCAAACTTTGGTCCTTTTTTCATAGAAACGGTTTTGTAACCACCCTTAAACCTAAAGGACCTTACATCCCTACTATTGCAGGTCTCTTGCTTTTTGGTGAAAACCCCGAAGACTTTCTTGTACAAAGTAAGATAAAAGCGGAGGCGCATGATGGCGATAAGAAGGTTACATTAGACATTATGGGTCCTCTTCTTTCATTACCTGAAAAAATTAAAGATTTTTTTAGTAATAATATGAGAACTTATACTGAGATAAGAGAATTTAAGAGGATCGAGGTTCCCGAATATCCTTGGGAAGCATTAAGAGAAGCAATAGTAAATGCTATTGTACATCGAGATTATAACGAGGGAACCCGAGTAATGATACAAATGTTCCCAAATAAAATATCAATAAAAAGTCCTGGGCTTCCTCTTAAGCCTTTATCTCTTGAGAAGATAAGAACATTCAATGCACCTCCTTATAGTCGAAATCCAAGGATTGCAGAGACATTTTGTTATATGAAATTGATGGAAGAAAGAGGTTGGGGATTTTCCAGGATGCGTGATCTTCTTTTAAGTCATGGTCTTCAACCCCCTGAGTTTAACTATGATAGCGGTTATTTCGTTGTAACATTTTTCGCTCATGAACGTATTCCAGGTGCAATTCAGGTTGCACCTGATGTACTTGCAAAACTCACTAAAAGGCAGAAAAAGATACTCGATTATGTTCGCAAACGGGGAAGAATTACTAGTGCTGAGTGTGCAAAGAAGTTTAAAATAAGCCCAAAAACGGCCTCTCGAGAATTGAAGAAACTTACCCAGTTTGGTATTGTCGAAAAAAGAGGAAAAGGTCCAACTACCTACTATATTCTGTATGACAAATAATCTGGACGTTAATGGTACATGTGGAAGTATAAGTAGTGGTACAAGAGAAGGTATATTTTGAGGTACAACAATCGAGACACGATCGGGACATAATCTGGACGTTAATGGTACATGTGGAAGTATAAGTAGTGGTACAAGAGAAGGTATATTTTGAGGTACAACAATCGAGACACGATCGGGACATAATCTGGACGTTAATGGTACATG
>CP070672.1:4006121-4009880 GCA_020351895.1 Thermoplasmata archaeon | reverse complement strand
GCTGACCCTGCCGATGACGCCAATGAGATCACAGACTATATCCAGGATGCATACGACACCTGGAACCCGGCACCCAGCTATGTGCTATTAGTTGGGGATTCGGAATTTATTCCAACCCATTATAGGAATCCTCATCCTGCCGGAGGACATGGTGGATTCAATACTCCTACTGATCTCTTTTATGTTACTGTTGATGAAACTGACTATTTCCCAGATATATTTATTGGTAGACTGTCAGTGGATACACCTGAGCAGGCATGTACAGTCATTGGTAAGATCTTGGATTATGAATGCAGACCTCCCAATACTGCAACATTTTATTCAACTATTTCTGCTTGCGCACAATTTGAAGATGAGGATGTATGGAGCAACACATATATGATGTGGTTTCATCAACGTGACGGATTTGAGAATAAACGCTTCGTTTTGACTTCAGAAGAGATTCGAGACTATTTAACACAGACAGAGGGTTACACTGTTGAGAGGATCTACTGGGCTAGAGATCCTGATCCATTGTTACCTGATGGTCAAGACCCCACAAATTACAATGATGGGCCGGTATGGTTCTATGACGATGGGGATCCTCTTCCAACTGATTTGCTATGGCCGGGATTTACCTGGAATGGTAATACTGGAGACATTACCTCCGCCATCAACGACGGGCGATTTCTCATCTATCACAGAGATCATGGGTCAAGTGGGAATTACTTTCATCATTCTGCAACAAATCCTCCCGGCTGGTTTCCAGGATTCCCTGACGGTTGGAGTCATCCTCGTTATACAACAGGTGATATTGCAGGATTAGCAAATGGTCAACTGTTACCAGTCGTTTTTAGTTTGGAGTGTCAATGTGGTTGGTTTGACGGTGAAATTGATCAACTAGACGACCCTGATTTAACAAACAACTTTGAGAGTTTCTGTGAGGAATTTCTAAGACAACCAAATGGAGGGGCAATCGGGACTATCGGCTCTACTCGTAACAGTTATAGTGGATATAATGACGAATTAGCGCAAGGACTTATTGACGCTATTTGGCCTGGCTTCGACCCTAATTTTGCATCTGGTGGCTTGTTTAATCTTGGACCAGTGTTGACTTATGGTAAAATATATATGACAAATGAATACGGGTACAATGACGAGATTACTAGTACAACATTTGAACTCTTTCATCTCTTTGGCGACCCGGAGATGTCTATCTGGACACGTCAACCCAAGCCTCTTACCGTAACTCACCCATCTACAATAGGCTCCGGGGGCCCCCAGGAGTTTGTAGTGAAGGTCAGGGATGGTGTAAACCCGGTACTGCATGCACTTGTCTGTTTACGGAAAGATACTGACGTGTACACATTTGGGTATACTAATGCAGGTGGGCATGTAATCTTCAATATCACACCATCCACAGGAGGCAATTTGGATATCACTGTAACCAAGCATAATTATTTACCGTATGAAGGAGTGATAACAGTTACAAATGGAGGTGCGGTTATTACAGAATTGCTGCCTGACTTTGGGGCGCCAGATCAACCGTTTAAAATAAGAGGTAAGGCCTTCTGTGATGGAGAAACAGTAAATACTTACTTTGATACTACTTTTCTCTGCTCAAATCCAGCTACAGACGGCAAAATCGATGTTATTCAATCAGTTCCTTCTTCATATCCCGAGGGTCCGGCAAATGTCATAGCTATCGGTGAATGCTCTGGTCGAGCTGCTGTCAAGGTCTTCACTGTTTTTCCACCGCAACCACCGCCAGATCCTTACATTTACTGTCAGTGGGATTCTTCGACATGGCATCTTAATCCATCTGGCGGCGATCCGGTTTGGAATAATCCATGTATTCAACTTTATGAAGAAAGCACCGGCAATCCTGTTTCTTCAGGTGATCTTCAGATAGGTACAACATATACAATAGAAGCAGAAATTCATAATTCTTCTGTGCTGGCTGCTAATGGCACTGAAGTTACTTTTACACGTTCTCCGCTGGGTATAGGACAGCCTCATTGGGAGGTCATTGGTACTAAAACTGTGGATGTGCCTGCAGCTACCGGAACTGTCCAAGCAAGTGTAAATTGGACACCTATCTTAACAGGACATTGCTGCATAGTAGTTGAGATATATCACCCGTTGGATTCCAATTTGAGTAACAATAAGGGTCAGGAGAATTGTGATGTACAAGCAATTACATCTCCTACAGAGATTTTCTTTGATGTCCACAATCCGACCGATACTCCTGCATTAGTCAACTTAGAGGTGACCCAAAGTGATCCGTGCGAACAGTTCGAGCTGTGGGGGACCAGGATAGAACGCCCGTATCCACAGGTGCTCGAGCCAAACGATGTCCAAACAGCGACACTTCGCGTTCTGGCGCCGGAGTGGGCAGATATTGGCGAATCACGTACCATATCGGTCACAGGGACAATTAACGGAGAAATAATTGGAGGCATCGAATTTCAGGTAGTTAGAGATCATCCCCCTGTTCTTACAAACTGCTATGTTGATCCAAGTGCCGCCCCTAGTGGCACGAGTTTCGCGTATTGGGTGAAATATACAGATGAAGACGATTATCCGCCCATAGAAGGCCATCCAACACTCTCCATTTTCAAGGGGGGTGTGCCGATAAGTGGAAGCCCCTTTGAGATGATTGAGGAAGACTCGGATGATACAGACTGTACGGACGGCAAAATCTATGCGCGTTCCATCACCTTATTAGAAAATGGAAACGACTACACGTATTGCTTCTGGGCAAGAGATAGTCTCGGAATTGGGGCGGAAGGCCCTGCTACAAACGTCATGAGTGGTCCATCAGTAATGGAAATAGTGACAGATAGTGACGGAGATGGTGTGTTAGATGGGGAAGATAACTGTCCAGACGTTTACAATCCAGATCAGACTGATACCGATTTAGATGGCATAGGAAATGCCTGTGAGAGCATTTCGCATTGGGATTTTGATGGCGATGTTCTGGATTCCGAAGGAATAAACCATCTGAGCAATCATGGGGCTACATTTGTGGAAGGGAAAGTATGTCAGGCATTAGATTTTGATGGTGTTGATGATCACGTTGAAAGGGGTATATGCAGATTAGCTATTGCTCCAGGTTCTTTCACTATCTTTGCATGGGTAAAACCTGAGGAGGTTACAGACGGTTGGAGGACTATTTTGGAATATGATAGATACGACGGAGGAGGCCCGGGAACAAGTTGGTTTGGAATATGGCTGAATTCAAATGGAAATTTCCATCTTAGAATTGGACATCCAACCACCGTTAATTCAATTACAACGTTGGAACCAAACAAGTGGTACCTTTTAACTGCAACTTATAACGCAACTGACAATCAAGCAATCCTATACATCAATGGAGCTTATGACAATTCCGCTATTCTTTCTCCATCAGGTTACTGGATCGCTCCTGCTGATTCAAGTATTTCTATAGGTAGAAGAATAATAGGTGGAGAGTATTTCAATGGCGTAATAGACGAAGTTATGATTTTTAATCGAGTACTGCGTCAAACAGAGATAAATAAGATTCTGGGCAAGCCCACGTGCTGGTGTGCCAATATTAATCCCAGACAGTGCCATGGTGACGCGGATGGTAAATCCCAAGGTAAGAAGAAATACTGGGTGTCCACTAACGACCTGGATGTCCTGATTGCGGCATGGAACAAGCCTTTTGCCCAGATTAAGGGCCAAGATGTTAACGGTGTTCCTCTAATTTGTGCTGACTTTGACCACCTGCCACAGGGCAAGAAGATGTACCGTGTC
>CP070672.1:4002349-4006021 GCA_020351895.1 Thermoplasmata archaeon | reverse complement strand
GCCCAGGGGCCAAGGACACCTAAGGCTTGATATGTTGCCTCTGCTCCGAATCCCCAGCAGGCACCAAACTTTGTTGTTGGAACGGTGACATCTCCATCCATCCAACCGAAACATGCTGAGTATTCATCGGTGGGATCAATTGCACTATAGATGATCTCACTGGTTGTTGGGATGTATGCTATGTCAGGTTCCATTACCAATCCTGCTCCACTTGCACTCCCATATAATTCATTAAACATGTCCCAAGTTTCTCCGCCATCTTGAGAATATAACATTGGAGCTGAGGATTCCAAGAGACCTATCCATTTTTCGTATATAACTACTAATGTTGTTCCAACTCTTGTGAGCTCCGGATGCATATCATCTCCATCAGGATTATCGGCTGTTATCAATGTGTTTTGTAGTGTTGCTGTATACGGTGTTCGTGTCTCTGATTCTTTTGACACCGGGATAGCACCAGCTTGTATGCACATGAGGCCTGCAATCAATAGTGCTAAACCTATGTATGCATATTTTGGTTTATATCTCATTTCTTTTCTAACCCCCCTTTTTATTTTGTAGGAATTATTATTTATATAAATAGGCTATTAATATATAAATTTTGTCTTTTCTCTTAGTATATAAATGGATTTATATCAATATAAACCAGTGAAATATCCTGGGTCATTTTAACGATTTATTGTATTATGGTCGTATAAATTTATAAAATTATTTTTTATAAAATCGATCCATGTTTTAGTGGGTAAAAAGAAAAAAAAAGAGAGAGATGGATTGGATTTTATTCAGTCGCTGTTATTGGTACTGGTTCAATCCAATCGGGGCTGTATACGGTCATTGTTGGATCGCCGAAGATCATTTGTTCATTTGCGAGTTTTAAGGAGGATATCCCGTAAATGGTCGTGGGATCGCCCGTAGTGTAATCACGTTGGTGAAGCCAGAGGACATTAGATAATGACTCACCAATGCCGAGTCCTTTCAGTAATAGATCCTCTAACATGTAAGAATCCATGACTTCTGACTGTGGAGATAATCCGGTGTTTCCGTTTCCAAACCATAGCGCTGCGCCATGTTCGAGGTAAACTTCAGGACCGAAGTTTGATCCTGTGGTACAAGACATCCAGCAGTTGAATTCACTGTGGAGGTTGTCCCATAGTTGATCACACCATTTAAAGTGAACGATATCGTAGAGATTTGGTTCTTTTGCATTGACCCAGAGGAGTCCCCCTTCTCTTGGAGTTTTTGTCCGCACATTGTCGTAGTAGTATCCTTTCCAGCCATCCCACCAATCGAAATCTTTCAGATGTTCATGTGTTGGTTCAGCAAGCGGGAATTGTTCCTCAATGTTTTCATATAGACAGCAAATCCCAGATCCACCTGTTCCATGACTACAGTGATAGATAAGTGCGGCACCAGTGTTGTATCGTTCTAAGAGTCCACTCCAGATGGCGTGACCCTCGAAGAATCGGCCATGTGAAAATCCAAATTGTTTCATCTTCTGTGTCACAAAATCAGGGTAATCCTTCCCGTCATTACATTTCCAGGTATTACCATCTCTGAAATTCATAAAGCAGGAGCTAATCACGATTCTCCCAGGATTTGCAAAAATAACTGCAGGGTAAAGGATGTTCCGGCAAATATGGGCGCTTGCAAATCCTGTTGTTTCTACAGGGATATGACCCGCGTATGAGTTATTCCCTGTCATTGCTTTGGTGATTTGATCTCCAATATCTGTGTGGCGTGGACTAACGAAGAGATAGGCTTCTCTACCAGTGCGATCAAGTCCATAACCATCTATAACGTTGTATATGTCAAGATACACTCCACGGTACCAATGGAGATCAAAATCGAATCCAGGGAGATTACCCTTGAGTAACGTCTGGAAATACTCCATCCAGCTAAAGGGATGATCCATAAGTGGTACATGACCTCGGGTTCGGCATCCATGGTAGTATTCGGAGGAGTGTCCTCGCCACTGTGTGACTTGATCTAACTTGTTATACGCATCCTTTGCCTCTCCAATATTTAGGACTGGGGCAGTATGGTATGCTGCGATCATGCCAGATGGTGCAAAGTATCCATCACCTGTTGCCAATGAGGTGATTGTAATAAAGTTCTCTGTGGCTGGTTCTGCTTTGATGGCGTCGATAACTTGCTGTAAAGTAGAATATTCTGTTACGGTTCCTGGTAGTTGTGCAGTGCTTACATCGTCGATATTTATGAAGATGATGTTGGTCGCTCCTAGAGATGACAATGCTTGGGTTGTTGCTGAGGGAATTGAATCCTTTGTGACATATAATAAGGGTGCGTGTTTTGCTGAAGCGATGACTGCTGCATTGGCAGCTGAGAGTGCTGCATTGAGTCTATCAGGATTGTATTTTCTTATGTCGGCTTTGATGTGGTATCCGCCATTAAACGTTGCATATCCGGAATCATCACTTAATCCAGGCAGGACAAGGGCGTTCCATGTCCCTGTCATCGGGTTGTGTACTTCGACAGAATAATCTGCATGTGGCTCAACAACCCATCGTCGGAACTCGTCGAAATCATGTTCCCAGTTACCACCATTCCAATAGTGTAGGGGGTTAACCTCTCCACCATTCCACATAGGAACTGTTGGTCGGCGGATATTCCCATTTGGATCTATTAAATACACGATAAGACTGGATGGTTCAGCTGTCTCAATTGTTACTTTAAGGCTGCAATCCGATGTACGTATATCAATTGGATAGCGGTCTCCAGGGTACTTAATAACTTGGAATTCATCGAGATTAGTATCGCCGCTAATATAAGGAATCCAAAGCCCTGGTATACTAATGGGATACCAACTATCGGTATCGGGACCAACGACATCATAGGGATGAGGCCAGTTATCTGTCATCACATCCACGAATCGAGGGGTAATGATTGATGTATCTCCACCGTAGCTATCGCCGAGAGCAACGAGATGGATTGCTCCCCAATTCTTACCGATAAATTGGGGTACTGCTAATTTTCCACCAATGTTTTTAAACTTAGAGCTCCCTGGAGAAAATCTCTGAATATCTGGTGTCGATGAAAGAGAGTCGTCCTTGTCAATTACCGTTTCAATCTCATCACTAAATCCGCTGCCATCAACTGTTACAACGGCGACCGAAGAAGAGGCCCATTGATCTTTTGCAATCGCAGCTGCAGCTTCGATAGGATCAGCCGGAATAATATATTCTTCAGCTGTTAGTCCATTTCGACCAAGATAGGTATCCCAGTCATCGATGAGATATTGAGTCGTATCATCAACGGTACCGAACCAATTGGTTATCTTGTCGATGCCTTGGTAAACGATTGGGGAAACATAGCGTTTGCCGTCTTTAAGGTAGTTCGCAGCGGGGACCGCAGCAAGGTACCCATATTCATCCTTAGTGCTTGTTGGATCATCATTCACGATGAAGGTCTGTGCAACGGGTATGATCTCTGGTTGGGGTACTGGTCCTATTGGGGATGCGGCTTCACCACCAATTGATAATGTGAGTTCATAGGCACCGGATCCATATATGAAGTAATTCTCTGGCCATTTATTGGTGTCCCATCCGGGAAACATATCGAGTTTAATCGTCCATGTCCCTGAAGCATCAGCTGGGTATTCTAGGTTATCTTCACCATAGTATTGCTCTGAATGTACCAAGTCTCCTGAAGGAT
>CP070672.1:3998431-4002249 GCA_020351895.1 Thermoplasmata archaeon | reverse complement strand
TTGCGCAATAGGGAAGAAGAAGAACGGAACACTTGGGCATGTCCTTGAGTGTGCTGTTTACTGTAAAGATTCGGTTTGCCTCTTCAAGTCGAATTCCAAAATCTGCATAATCCAACTTCTCCAAGGCTCTTTTTATGACAATGGTAAAATCCTCGGGTACGACTCCAGGAATCTCGGGATTTCTTTCCGAGAAGAAATCTTCTATTGTATTTTGCAGTATGAAATTTTCCGAGGGTGTATCCTTCAATCTGGCTTCTAGATCCAGGATGGTCCGTTTGGGATAGGCAAAAAAATCTCCTGTGATCAGTACACTGTGAATGCGTCTTGTTTTTGGATCGGCAACAACTGAGGCCCTAATGAGTCCACCCTCGGTCTTATGCACCGCCCTCAGTTCCTGCCTGCTCTTTAGGGGCCTTCTGGGTCCGTATACCCATTCCTCAGATTGATAAAACGGTAATCTTTGATTAAGGAAATCACGTTCAAAATCTGTAAGCTCCCTTTCTTTAAAAGAGATGTCAAAAACCTCCGAAAATCCTTCCTTTAAGGCATTTTTCATGACCTCAAGTTCAGGGAGTCTCTCCAGTTCCCAAGCTAAGCATGTTACCCTTTCCTTTACGGATTCAATTTCCTTATCTTTTAATTTTTCAATGGGAATACGTAGTGCCCTCAACATTGTGTCAACATCAAAATCTGTCAAAAGGGTGCCCTGGAATAAGAATGCATTTCCCTCAAGGGCTCCCCCTGTTCCCGATATCTTTCTTCCATCAACCTCTATATCATTTTTGGGTCTGAAGGATGCATCGACTCCCAACTTCTTTAATCCCAAAATCGCTCCCTGACATAGTTTCTCATATAGTTGCTCAACCTTCTTTGGTATACTTGGATGGTCCTTTGAGGCTATGATCTCCCAACCAAGCTGGGGTTCATCGAAGTATAATGCTCCCCCTCCTGTGATTCGCCTGTTTATATCAATTTCTCTCTCTTTGCAGAAATCGATTCTTATCTCCTGCTCAACACTTTGATGATAACCAACAAGTACACTGTTTGGGGAGAACTGCAAAAAGCGCAAAGTATTCGGTATTCTATCCTCGCTTCTTGCCTTCAAAATGCTCTCATCCAGGGCCATGTTCTCAGCGGCATTGCGTACCTTTGTATCAAGAAGTCTCCATTCTTCTATGGGCTCACCGTCCGTTAAATGATGATTGAGGTATATATGCCTTAAATATGGTGAAGTATGAATTAAAAATAAATGAAGTCAAATTCTCATATCCATGTCATGTTGAGTAATCTTCAAGCTGTTTTCGAATCATTTTTTTATCTTGATCCTCGGGGAGAAATGGAAAGTTCCTTATTGGTTTTGACGGGCGTTCATTTCCATAGGGCCTATTACATGCTACTTTTTTGTCCTTTCCAGGACATCCGGAAGTCATGAAGGCCTCGCCGTTTTCTATGATATCATCGATGTTCACTCCAAAATCGGTTATCTGCCCCTTTTCATTAAACTTCATATTATCGTACGTACCCAATCCTTCATTTATTATATACCTCGCAAGCTGTATCCTTCTATATTTGCCATATGTTGGTTGGGAAAGCTCCTGTAATTTACTCCCTTCCTCTGGATAGAAGGAAAAAAGATGGGTCTTTGCACCGAGATCCTCAGCCCTTTGAATGGTATCTACAAATTCCTTTTCTGTTTCTCCGAGGCCCACTATAAGATGAACTCCCACATTACCTGGGCCGAATACCTCTGCTGACCACCTCACAACTTCCCAGTAGTGGTTCCATTTATGGGGACCCGATACACCCTTGCCCCTGTGCTGTTCAAATAATTCAGGTGTTACTGCATCCACTGCAATCCCAACCATATCGGCACCGGCATCTCTTATCTTCTGAATGGTTGCGCTATCCCTTATCATGGTGGGTGAAATTAAGCCCGATATGGAAAGTTCGGTTTCATCCTTGAATTTTCTCATGACAAAGCACATGTCTTCCAGGGCCTTGGGATGGGTTATCATTGAAACGCATACCCGATGCAGGTGCTTACCATGATCCTTTGACCTTTTCACTATCTCTTCTAGAGAATAGGAGGGCCAGTCAACGCGAATAAAGGTCCTGTCTTCCTCTTCAATTTCTCTGCTTTTGGATAGTCCGCAGTAACTGCACTTCGCCTTACAGCCGTCCTCATAAGTAAGAAGCAGGTTAAGGGCGTTTAACCTGGCCCCCCGATGGAATCTTCCTGGAAGGAATTTCATGGTCATTGCTGCTGCCGTGCTGGTTTGAACGTACTCCGGGCTATTTTCAGGCATCTTCATCCAACCTTCTTAACTCGTCTTCAATCCAAGTTCTGATAGATTCCTCACCCTCCAGTATATCTTCTGATTGTAGGTCCCTTTCTACATCATGGGGTTTGATCTCTACTATCCAGGCATTGTACGGATCCTTGTTTATCCTCATGGGATCATTCACAACTTCCTGGTTTATCCTTACAATTTCCCCGCTGACTGGGGAATAAAACTTTGATACGAATTTTGCTGATTCGAAACTTCCTATAAAATCCCCTTGCTGGAATTCATTATTATCCACTGTAAGGTAGCTAAGGTAGCCGGCGTTTTCCGTTAGGAACGAATCCATTCCTATCCTGATATTCTCACCGTCTTCTATAAGCCAGATGTGACTTCCGTTCTTCCTGTAATACTTCCTGTCCATGGGGAATTCTAAATTTTGTATCTCTATCATGGCATGCCCCCCTAAGTCATGTATCTTCAATGTATGGCCCTAATTATATTCTATGTTTCGTGCAACTCTTTCAGAGTATTTAAAACTTCTTTTTCCGTAAACATTTTGTCGAACATCGACGTCTTCAGGATCTTTTTTTGAAACTCGAAGTTTAACGATTCCATTACTTTCAAGTCCTTAATTTTTCCATCTTCAAGCTCGAGGTTCATCTCTACCTCCCAATCATCGTGGGTAAATGTCCTATTTAGAATCATGATCCCTTCCCTGATTTTGACATCCCTGCCTTCCTTTTCAGGCACCTTCTGAAGCAGCCATTTTTCGGTTGATAATTTTTTTCGAGCTCCTTCATCAAACCAAGGACATCCTTTTCAAGTTCCCAGGGTGTAAGAGGTCCAAGGAGCCTTTCGTATTCAGTAATTAAAGTTTTTGTTAATTCTTTTAATGGCGGGCAGTAGCCCAATTCCTCCTTGATTGTGGTCAGGTTCTTGTTCATGCCTATAAAAACTCTTTCCCTGAAATCCTTGTTGGGTACATTCAAGATATTTGCCATTTTTTGGAAAGCAAAGTCTAAAAGCAGGTTTCCTAAAAGAACCTTGCACTTCCCGATTTCCCCCCTACCGTTTCCCGATATTTTCTTATTGTTTACAACCAGATCGTTTATTGGGACGAACCTCCCCTCCATTTGGAATTTTTCCAATGTCCTGATCACTGGTTGAAGGAACTTATGAAAGAATGCCTTGGTGAATTATGGTGTCAGGGGGTTATCCCTTCTAATTATCACCTGAAAGAACAGCTGATCCTTGTCTTGAAAGACTGTGCTTCCCCCGGTCTACCTCCTAAAATAAGGAATACCGTTTTCTCGACAAAAGTCAAGTTCCAGTTCCTTTCTTAAATCCCCTGCAAAACCAATTGAAACATAGGGTTCTTTGGTGGTTGTGATGACAATGCTTTCCTCCCCCCTTCTCGCCAGGGCGTGATATATAAGCTGAGTGTCCTTCCATTTCATGGGGGGGAAGGTCGTATAACTTGATTTCGATTCCTCCTTTTATTCCCAAATGATCTCTTTGTAGGGGTATGAACCA
>CP070672.1:3979874-3998331 GCA_020351895.1 Thermoplasmata archaeon | reverse complement strand
TATTTGGATTCAACATTCAAGAAGACCTGCCACTTCTAGGATTCAGCCTCTGGAACCTCATTATGTTCATCGAGGTTCTGATCATAGGCTTGAGTGTGGTTAAGATAGTTGGAAGGTCAGTGAGAAAATCCCTTTTAAAGGGAAAGGCATCTGAGATTCTGGCCGAGTTCACAAGCAGGTTAATAAAAATAATGTTAACGATCTTCGTAGTGTTCACTGCCTTAGGATTCTTGGGCCTGGACATGGGTGAATATATCTTAGGCCTTGCTGTGGTCCTTGGCTTCGTTCTAGGCTTTGCCATTGGGGACACCCTCAGCAACATTGCTGCTGGTTTCATGGTTGCAATAACCAAACCTTTCAAGGCAGGAGATGTTGTGACCATAGGCGGTGAGACCGGGGCCATTCAGAGTGTGGGAATCAGTGTAACTGAGCTTAACACACCGGATAACAAGCGCATTATCATCCCCAACAAATCGGTCTGGGGTGGGAACATCATCAATTTCACGCGCCATGGAAAGCGTAGGGTGGACATGGAGGTTGGCGTGGGATATACAGATGATTTAAACAAGGTCATCAAGACCACAATGGAAGTTATTAAATCGCATCCCAAGATACTTTCCGACCCTGCCCCGCAAGTTGCGGTAAGCGATCATGGCGATTCCGCTGTGGGCCTTGTGGTTCGGCCGTGGTGCAAGACCGAGGATTACTGGGATGTTTTCTTTGATATGAAAAAGGCATTGAAGGAGGCCTACGACAGGGAAGGCATCAGCATACCATATCCACAGATGGATGTGCACATGACAAAAGAAAATCCCTGATTTATTAAATAATACGAATCAATCCAATCTCAGGGAACCAGCCTCTTTCGATCCCTTGGAAACAGTACACATTCCCTGATATTCTGCATACCAGTTAAAATCATTGTCAATCTTTCTGCGCCCAATCCCCAGCCAGCATGGGGCGGCATGCCGTATTCAAAGGCATCCAGATAGAATGTGAAATCCGAAGGTTCAAGGTCCTGCTCTTCTAATCTCTTTTTTAGCAATTCCACGTCATGAACCCTCTGTGCTCCTGATGTGATTTCCTTTTCTTTGTATTGTAGGTCGAATCCTCGGCAGAGCTCTGGTTCATCCTCAAAGGGCTGGGTGTAAAAGGGCTTGCTCTTTGTGGGCCACCTGGTTATGAAGAAGAAATCAGATATCTTCTCCCCCAATATCTTCATGGCCTCCATTGAGAAATCTTCACCCCACTCCATAGGGACTCCACCTTCCTTGATAATATCAAGACATTCATTGTAGGTTATCCTTTCAAGTGGAAGGGCTGGTATATCCATATCGACCCCCAAGAGCCTCATCTCGTTTTCGTTGTTTTCCCTGGTTTTAAGTATGGCATTGTATACGCATCTCTCCAGAACACCCATTGCGTCCTCCTCATCAGAAAATGCCATCTCGATATCTATTGACGTGAACTCGTTTAAATGCCTGGTTGTATCGTGCTCCTCGGCCCTGAAAGCCGGGCCAATTTCATAAACTCTATCAAATCCCGTGGCCATCAACATCTGTTTATAGAGCTGGGGTGATTGGTTTAAATAGGCCTTTTTCTCGAAATAGGTGGCCTTAAAAAGGGCTGTGCCCCCCTCCGTTGCAGTGGCCACTATCTTTGGGGTATGAACCTCGATAAAATCCTCTTTTTCGAACACTTCTCGAACTGCCCTAAGAATCGTTGAGCGGATTTTGAATATCGCGGCAACTTCCTCCTTTCTAAGATCTATGAACCTGGAATCGAGCCTTGTATCCATGTCAGCGTCAACCTTGTCAATCACACCCAAGGGCAGGGGTGTTTTTGCCATTCCCAAGACCTTCATTTCCGTGGGCAGGACTTCGAAGCCTGATGCCACCTGCTCATTGGGTTGTACCTTTCCTTTCACTATTATGACAGATTCCCTTGGTAAGGTGGTGATCTTTTTAAAAAAATCCTTACCGTGATGTTTTTTAATTGCTGTAACCTGCAGAACATGGGTTTTGTCCCTCAAAAGAATGAATGCAATGCCACCGAGATTCCTGATATCCTGAATCCATCCTGCAACTGTTACTTCCTTATCGAAATCCTCAGAGGAGATCTCGGATGCGTACTTACTCCTGCGCCAGTCGCCGAGGGCTTCCATGTTAATCGCATGAGGTATTGATTATGGATATTTAAAATTAGGCGAGTGGTTTTTAACTTGTAGCACGTGGAATATTCATTTTGGAGTCTACTTCAACCTCTCATGCATCTTGACAACGCTTTCAACAGCCGCCTTGGCACGCTCAATGCGCTCTTCAGCCTGAAGCCTGCTCATCCCTGGCCCAGTTATTCCAAGACCCACGGGCTTGCCGAATTCCACTGCAAGGTCCGTGATTTTCCTGCTCGCCTGGCCCATGACTACATCGTCATGCTCTGTCTCACCTTCTATTACGGCACCAAGGGTTACTACCCCGTCGATTGCATCTTTCTCAAGGAGTTTGCGCACAGCAAGTGGCATATCAAACACACCTGGTACCTGAACAACACTGGTGACTTCCGCGTTTAGGAATTTCGCATGCTCCTTTGCCCTCTCCAACATCATCATTGTGATGTCGTAGTGGAATTCGCTCACAACTATTCCGATATTCATTTATCACTCCTCCATATTCTTATTCAATCCAATGGACCCGCATCCTTGAAGCCTTGCCAAACTAAAACTTTTTGAGCAAAATTCTCCGCTGGCTCAGGCTCACCAAAAAGTTTTAGGCATCCAAAAACCTTGCCTTCGCCTGCTCGAATTTTGTAGTTATGGCAGCTCTCCGGCATCCTCGAATCCCTCTCTTAAACCTTTACCTGCAAACTTCGAAAGCTCCTCTTTTTTGAAAAGAAGGCGATACACATTCTGGGCATGCTCCCTTGCCCTTCTATCCATGAGCCACGCAAGCTCTTTTTCATTCTTTGCCTCGTCCTCATGCACGAAAACCTCGATTATATGTTTATTAGTATTAAGTTGAACCTGAATCAAACCCATTGAGGCCTCATGTGCACATTGCTTGTCTATGGGTTTCGCTCCTGGCATTCCAAGCGCTATTACAATGTCGCATTGTTTTTCCTCTATGAGCTTCTTACATGCCACAGGTAGGTCCTTTATTCCTGGTACCGTGTATCTTTCGATTCTGAATCCAGTGCTCAGGCCTTTTAGTTCCGTAATTGCACTTGCACCCATGTCGAATCTTGCGAAGGTTGTGTCTGCGACTCCAATCTTCTTCAATCCTTTTCCTCCTAATCCTTTCCCTCGATCTCCTTCATCCTGCTCTGGAAAATGTACCAGTCAATGACCTTCCGTATTACCTTTCGCGTACCATCCAAATCGTGCTCAAAGGGCTCTAACCTCACGACCTTAACTTCCATTCCCATCTTCTTTAGATCGCTTTTTATCTGCTCCTCATCATGCTTTTGATCGAATCCTAAGGCAATGATATCGGGTTTTAACTCCCTGACTATTTGGTATCTGTCATCCTCATAACCCAATACCGCGGTATCAACTGGTTTGAGGCCGGCCACCATTTCAACCCTCATCTCTTGGGCTGTGATTGGAATGTGTTTCAATCTCCTAGCCGTCTTATCTGTGGCAACAACCACAACAAGCTCGTCCCCCAATTTCTTTGCTTCCTGCAAGAAGTAAAGGTGTCCAAGGTGGAGGATGTCGAACACGCCTGTTGCCATTACCCTGACCATACTCTCCAAGCCTCCACGATTTCGAAACCCTCAAGGAATATCAAATCACACTTTCTAGCATAATCCTTCGCGAGATTCTTTGAGAGGGATTTACCGTCATCACCGATCATCTCGCAAATCGTAGCTGAAGGAACCAGCCCTGCCATCATCATAAGAGCTGTGGAAAGCTCTGTATGTCCTTTTCTTTTTTCGAGAAGTTTCTCGGATGCATTTAAGAGATGAACATGTCCTGGAGCACGAAACAGCCGGCCAAACTCCTTCTTCACCCAACCGTCTTCGGCTTTTTGCGCCGACTCGGCTATTTTCGTGAACTCCGATATTGTCAATGCCCTATCGACATCGGTTATGCCTGTGAAAGTCTTTCTGTGGTTTATGGTGATTGCAAAGGAGGATTTTGCATCGTAGGGAATGTCGTTTGGAATCAATTCTCGGAGTACTGGGTATTCTACACCCATCTTATAGAACACATCTGCAAGATATGGCAGACCCAGTTTCTCACCTATGGGCCTGTGAACGGTTGTACAAATCAATCCCCCTCCATCTTTCCTCATGGTTTTTATGGCATCTGGAGTTATGAACTGGGATGCTATTACAAAATCTGTTTCCTCTTCTCTGCCATCTGCATCGTAAACCAACACGAATTTACCCTTTTTTAGGGCATTCAATGCGTTTTGCACGCCATTTGCGGTCATGGGTTCAGTTGTATTAAGCGGCTATATAATAACATTTTTGTAGATACCAGAAAAATGGTAGCTATAATGAGGCAAAGTCCATGATCATCTCTGCTGCCAATTCTTGCGGCTCTACCACCACGGTCTTTCCATCGGAAGCTGTAACAATCTTCTGTGCGGCATCCATATACATCTTCTCTTTTGCCTCTAAAAGTATCATGGTTAGATGAACATCATGCAAAAGTCCCAGCTCCTTAGCTTGGTCAACTGCAAATGCTAGACTTTTCTCTGTATCTCCAGCATACACGTTTTCATCCTCTGTGTACGCCTCTGGTAAACCATCGGTAATCAAATAGACCAGCTTCCTGTCCGCTTGGGATTCAGAAAGCAATGTTCTTGCCATCTTTATTGCTTCGCCTGTATTCGTAAAACCCTTTGCCTCGCTCTGCCAGACACCGAGAAGATCCATCACCTTAACCTCTGTATCGAAGGCCACGAGGTCCACAACATTCCTTGGATTCCTCTCCTTCACTGCCTTGTAAAGGGCCAGTATAGCCTTCTTAGCAGCAACAATACGTTCATTTTCATCCATACTCCCACTTTTATCGAACATAAGCACGACATGGTTGTTGGCACCTCTTAGATCCCTATAAGTCACTATATCGTCCTCATAGAGGTGCTTGTCTGAGGGGTGATGAATCCGAGAATTGATCATGCTCTCAACAATATCCATCCTTGAGATCTCATCCACCATTCTCAGCTTTCCCCTCTCATACACACCCTCCACCTCATGGGCACCGTATATTGCGTGATAGGCCATGGGAATGTTCTGTATCTCAGCCGTAAAAACGATGTCGGCGAACCTGTCAACCAACTGGGATGTAATTTGCAGCTCATCACCTTCTCGGGTGATAAATCCTGAATATTCTAGCTTCTCGGTCACCTTGCTCTTTGCCACATCACGCGGTTTGGATTTCAATTGCTCCTTTATATGTGCCTCCTCCTTTTCCCTTTGTTTTTTCAGTCTTTCTTCTTCCTTCATTGCATTATCCTTTGCCTGCTTCTTTTGCACCTTCAAATCCTTGGCCCTTTTTGTGAGTGCCTCTCTTTTTGCCTCTATCTTATTGACTTTCTTTTGCATCTTCCTCTCCAGCCTATCGTAGAAAGCCTGTCTTGCATCTTCCACGTACCTCTTCTTCCGAAGTCTCCTTCTCAATGAAAGCCTGGAGCGTCTGAACCTCCCACGCTTTAGCATGTTTTTCTCCATCTCCTCCCTTAGGTTGGGAGACGTGAGAAGGGCGTTTCCAAACCTTGAATCGATGTCTTTGAGGTTGCCTTCAATTGAGGGGAATGAAAGGAGCAACTTCGGAATTTTTGGCTCCATTTCCTCCTCTTCAAGGGGCTTTGCACGTCCGAGCTTTCTTTTCAGCCACATATAAAAACGCTTTATGCCCTTTCCAATCATTTTGAAAAAATTGATGATCTTGGTTAGAATCCTTCTCCCCAAACCTACTTCTTCTTCCTCTATAACCAATGGTGCATCTATGACAAGTTTCACGAAATCATCACCGAGCAAGGCGCTTTCAAGTAACTCGTTTAATCTGGCTTGAAGGGCCATTTGCTCCTCAGTGAGCCTCAAACCCTCTTTTATCGCCCCATTAATCTGAGTGTCCCTTTTTTTATGCACTGCTTTCAACTTACTCAGGTATCCCTTCTGTCTTTCCGCTTTTATTTTCTCGGCCTGTTTTTCCAGTCTGCTCCTCAGGTTTTTTATGTACCTTGCTATTGCAGAATCCTTCTTTGTCTGCTCCTTTACAAACTTATCTATGTACTCAGGACCTTCTTCTATCAGTTTGGTGACCAATTCGATATTTTCTTTATAACTTAAAACCAGATCATCTTCAAAAACATCGCAATCTGGAAGTTCCATTCAAATCGCCTTATTCAGTGATTTTTATATTCAATGCGCTCTCATCGCATTCGAATACGTCCAAAGATGTGAGGAGACCGAAAACAGAGAGCACGACCTCATCATCACTTAAATCAGCTGTGTAATGTTCTCTTTTCACGGAATATTTCCCGAACTTCCTGTACTTTTTCTGGGAGGAATCCTGCTTGAGTGCGCCCTTGGCAAGCTCGGGATTCTTCAATACCTTTTGACATTCTTCCAACACCCTCTTTCCTTCTGGTTTGTCTTCATTCAGCACATCTTTATAGAATCCACACCAGTACATTCTCCCAGCCTTCTTCAGCTGTTTGTGGAGGTTCTTCGCTATGAAAGTATTTATTCGATCCTCGTTCTGTGCCAGGGAGTCTCCTCCCCTGGCTCTTATACGTCCCAGCATGGCTGAAACAGCTCCTTTCTCAAAGTCCTCTAAAGACACCATTCTCCGCTTTTGCAGGCTCGTGTAGGCCTCTGCCCTTGTTACGATATCAATCATGGTCCTATTACTGCCGACCTCTGATAGTTCGTAGATGTCCCCTGAGAAGTTCCTCCAAGCCTCGGTAAGAAAGACACTGCCTTCAAGGAATACCTCGGGAATCAAAGCCTCGTGTGAGCTCTTTGAGATTGCCAAGTCCACGATTTTCCTGTTCTTATGGTGAAGGGAATTGAAGTTCACATGAATATTTGACAATCTATCGTTGAGGGGCTCGTTGATATTGTCCAAATCGTCTATATTTGAGGTGCAAATTGCTATGAAGGCCGCAGGAAAAGTTTCTCTTGATTTCGCAGGTGACACGATGTGCTCCTGTAAGGCCTGAAGGAGAACATTCTGTGTTCCTCTCGGCAATTTCCCGATCTCATCGACCATGAGAAGACCGCGGTTGGCCTGGAGCAGTTTTCCTGGTTCTATTACGAGGGGGCTGGTTGGATCTCCGATCCTTTCCAATCTCTGAAGGTTTAAGGTACCCGTGAGGTTGTCGGGAAATACCTCAGGGGAGCCCTGGATTCTCGCCAAGCCGTGTCCCTCGCGAAGGTTGATCATACCCACAGGTACTTTTGATGGATCCACTTTCGAAGGATCAAAATCTCCCAACTCCGCATATGACAGCTCCCCGAATCTCGTCTTGCAGAAGGGACATGCAGGCACTAGTTTGAAGTACCTTGAATCGAAAATACTGTAGGGATTATCTTGTACCGGACACCCTTCAACAACGAAATTTCTCTTGGGAAACAGTTCCCAAATATCCTTTGCGAGATTGGTTTTTCCCGAGCCCGGGGGGCCGAATAGAAGAACGTTATTTCCTGCAATCAGGGCGGCATTTAAGGACTCCAAAGTGTGTGTATCTAGTATTGTATTGGGATAGAGGTTCTGAAGAATGTCATCATCCTCCATTCCTTTTTCCCTCAGCATCCCTATTCTCGCCTGAAGCTGCTTTCTCAGAAAATCCTTGGGCAACTCTGGTTCTACACTGTTTTCGATTAGTGTCTGTCCGCTCTCTTTTTTCTTTTCTAGCAATTCACTCCTCTCCCGATGGTTTTTTTCCATTGTAGAATGAAGCATATAGGTTCAATTAGATAATTCTTTCCCCTCCAATTTCCATGCAGAACCCAGACAAAAATATAATAATCAAATATCTCTTTATCATGAGCGTGGTTCCCATGGAGCATGAAAATACATCAAAACATCATCCCGCCATATTAACAAAAGAGAACACTGCTTTGGTTGTTGTGGATGTTCAGGAGAAACTACTTCCCTATGTGGTTGACAAGGAGAAGGTTGTGGATAATATCAAGATGATGATAAAGTTTGCCCATATCATGGACATACCCGTAATCCTCACTGAGCACTACCCAAAAGGCCTAGGTACCACGGTCACAGAGATAAATGAAGTGCTTAAGGAATACTCGCCAAAAAAGAAGGTCATCTTCAGCTGTTTCGGATCTCCGGGATTTTCAAAGAAGATTAAAGAACTCGATGTAAAAAGGATAATGATCTGTGGAATCGAATCCCACATATGTGTCGAGCAAACAACATTGGATGCAATGGATTCAGGTTACGAGGTTCACGTGATAGCCGATGCAATTTCCTCAAGGACACGAATGAACAGAGACTTCGGGATAGATAAGATGAGACAGTTCGGAGCCATAATCTCCAGCACCGAGATGGCGATGTACGAAATCATGGAGAGGGCAGACACAGAAGAATTCAAAGAGGTTCTGAAATTGGTAAAGTAAATTTCGATTAATTTTTTCGGTATCGCAAAACCGATATCAAACTTTTAAAAAGTCCAGTATAACAATCATGACAAAACCTATTTATAGAAGAACTAACCATATATTATACTTGGGCTAATCATAAAAAAAAGTCTCGGGATGCAACACTCAATTTACACTCAACTCATCCTTCAAATAACTTCCACAATTATGGAGAGGTTTTCTCTCATGTAAGAGAAGAAGTTAAGATTTAGGGATGCGAAATCCGCGCATTTCATGCAATCCAGAGAAGAGCCACACTGAGGTTGGATGCTCCAACCCGAACAGCGTGCAAATCCAGTTTGTATGGCCTGAATCCTGGTCTCTTTTTTTTATAAGCAGCCCGAATAAACCCTGAAAGGGGGAGAGAGTTCTTTCCTTTATCGGGGGGGATGCGCCTGGACAATAAAGAAGCTGTTATGAAATTTAGAATGGTGGTCATAGCTGCAAACTGCTTGTTGGCCTCACTTTCTCTCATCAACCTATACACCATAGCAGCAGGCGCAGTTGACGTCGAAATTCCCGAGGAGGAGGACTTTGCATGGTCCATTGATACGAGATACGATGAGGCGAACTTCTTTGCGAATTTCACGGTGACGAACAACGGTCTATACGATATCGCGGATTTGGACATACATGCAATCGTGAGATCTGAAGCGGGCACCATGCTCATCGATTACAGTCAAAAGGATCTAACGATTCCATCTGGTCATGAGAGGAAATTCAACATCATAGCCGTGTTACCATTTGACAGGATCGACATGGATGAATGGAGAAATCTCATGTTCAATGATTCTGTATTCTTCCTGGATGTGGATATCACTGCAAGTTATCTTTGGGGCCTTGGTAGGTTCGTAGTGGACGATACGCTAGAGTACCCCTGGGAGGCACCCGCTAAAAAGATTGGGAATAAAACAGGTGGTTATGTAATTGAGCTTCTCAAATATGTGGTTTCAGAAAATGCCGACTTAGATGGCTTCATGGATATGGTTGCAGACGAAGTGGGCAACAATGTTATCCTGGGAAGATTCGATTGGAATGATGCATCCCTTCGCATGGAATCATGGCCCTTGGGTGATAACACCAGCAGGATGGTTGTGACTGTCACAATGGACGTGCTTTCTGGCAGGCGCCAAGTAACATTCGAAATAATATTTATAATGAAATTGGAGGATGATGGATACGACGTCAAATTTGAAGATTACAGGTTCGACTATAGGTAAAAAGAGAAGGATATCAAGCAAGGCGATCTTTGCCCTAATATTCTATCTTATCATGCCATCCATTGCACTCACTATAATCATATTCACGTATCCCGAGCTTTCAAGTGCAAGACTAATAGGTATATTACTGAGGATCATACCGGTTGGTATCGTCTTGATTTTGGTTTCCCAGTACCAGGTCAGGTTCGGAAAAGGCAGTTCTGGGAGGTTAATATTAAACGAGGTTTATGTACTATTAGTGGTGGTCTGGCTTTTTGCCCTGCTCGGTGGGGAGCCCGTGATACATCAGACATGGGAGGAGTATAATTTCAGCCTGCATATCTGGAATTATATAGTGCTTATCCTGATCGTCACCAGTATCAACGTACTGTACTATATAATGGAGTTCCAGGCATACCGTAAACAGGAGGATACAGAGGAGGCCTCTGAATTGAAGGAAGATGAGATATCGGATGAAGTGAAGCACAAGGGAGTAATAATTACCACTGTCCAGCCTTAAATGATTGAATATTTACTAATTATTAAAATCAATTATTTATGGGAATATTTTATCTTATGGTATCCCTATAACCCTCCCCGATTTAAGGCAGGGTTTACATGAAAAGGGTAGGCACTGGTGTTAAGGGCTTGGACGAGATGCTTTTCGGGGGACTGATCCCAAAAAGACCCTATGTTATAACCGGCCCTCCCGGTGCTGGAAAAACGACCATGGGCATCCACTTCTTGATGGAGGGCATAAAAACCGATGAGAATGTTATTTTGGTGGCATTGGACGAGCCTCCCAACGAGGTAAAGGCAAATGCACAGGCATTTGGTTTTGATCTGGATTTTATCAACATTTTGGATGCTATACCCGATATCAGGGGATACAAAAGGGGTAGCCTTATCAAGGATGTTGGGACTATTTTGGATTTTCACACCATGCGCGATGTGAGGGACATAAGGATGTCAAGGAGTCTAAGGGCCATGGATGTCTCCATACATTCGGTGCAGAAGATGCTGAGACAGGAAGCAGAGGATCTCTATGAAGCAACCGGTGAAACGTTTTCAAGAGTTGTAATAGATTCCATGACATCACTGAAGATGTTCGGCATGAAAGGCGAGGACCAGCGAATCCTGCTACAATCCTTCATAAGGTTCGTTGCCGAGATGGAGGCAACCACCTTGATCATAACGCAGGTTCCAGAGCCAGAGCATTTGAATACAGAGGTTTTTTTGTCAAGAGGAGAGATAAGATTGCATAAATTGAAGGATTATGATCCCATCAATCGGGGCATTTCAATAGAAAAATTCAGAGGCTCTGATTTTGATGAATACATAAGGCCCATGAAGATAACCTCAAAGGGTATTGAGGTTCAGAATGGAAAGTCGTTTATTGAAAAAGAAGCAGAATCAGGATGAGTAAAAATGGGGAGCATCAACAAGGTTCAAACCGGAGTGCAAGGCCTGGATAAAATGCTGGGTGGTGGACTTATACCCAAAAGGCCATACATAGTCTCGGGTCCTCCCGGCTCCGGAAAAACCACAATCGGTATGCAATTCTTAAAAGAGGGCCTTGATAAGGGTGAGAGGGTTTTGTTCGTGGCATTGGAAGAGCCTGTGAACGAGATCAAATACAATATGGATTCCTTGGGTCTTAATGTGGGTGGAATTGAGATTTTAGATGCCAATTCTGATGTGAGAAGATACGAGCCAACACCTGTTATGGAGATATCACCAAAAAGCAAGGTGCAGAAAATTCGGGATATTCCCCCCACCATAAGAAAAACCTCAAGATTCAAATCGACAGTGGTTACTGTTCATTCCCTTCAGACCACCTTGAAGCACGAGTTCAGAAACACAAGATACGGAAGAATAGTAATAGATTCACTAACGTCCCTGAGATTTTTCTGCATGTCGGGAGGGGAAGAGGTACTTCTTCAATCCTTCCTCAGATTCCTGTCAGAATCCAAGATTACCTCCTTGCTCACGGTGGAAACCCCAGAAAGCTACAGCCTAACACCCGAGATGTTTTTAGCCAGAGGAGAGATAAGGCTGCACAAATTAAGAAAAAACGGGCGCATCAAAAGAATGATTTCCATCGAGAAATTCCGGGGCTCGGAATATGATGAGAAGGTGTACCCCATGGATATATTGAAGGGGAAGGGTTTGGTTGTGCTTCGTGGGGAATGATGTAGGATTTTTTACTATCCTTTAAGAGAACTCATCAAGTTCGAATTGTGGATCTAATATTAGTATTTCTTTTTATTTTTTTTATATGACCAATAAGTCAAAAAGAGAACAGCTATGCCAAAAACGGCAAGAATTATGCCTATCGGGATATTGAAAAAAAATCTTTCCTTTTGAATCAAGACATGAACATTCACCTCTCCATCATCAATAAGTGAGTACCAGACAATATATTCTCTGTCACTTTCACCCTCATTTTCCCTTGTAAGAGAGGTTCTCCTATGATTTTCATTTAAACTTATATTTATACTTCTTGTGGTAAAATCGAAATTGTTCATATCGATTAAAGAAACATTTACATTTCCTGTTATAAGCTCAAATTCAAGTATAAGCCTTTCATTTTCTGATATTTCATAAGATCTAGTTGTAGAATAGGCCCCCGGCCCCAAAGTATAGCTTTGTTCTTCATCTGTCCAATATCCCGGAGCTGTTAAAGTAAAACAACTAAAGGCAATAAGAACTAATCCTAATATTATCAATTCAGTTTTTAATTTTTGCATATAATAATACATAAATTTCTCTAATATAAATTAATTGTCATATCTAATATGATAACTCCTTTAAATAATAACAAAGGGGGAGTGAGCCCATCCCAAATATCCCAATCAAAAACCTTACTACCTAACATCCCCATTACCCTCCCGTGGTTTTATGAACAAAACCAAATCCAAGGGCATGACCTACGCAAGGGCAGGAGTGAACATTGATACTGAATCGGAAGTCATTCAATCAGTGATCTCGAAGATAAAAACAACTAAAAAGGGATTCGGCAAGCCCCTCAAACTACCGGGCCATTTCACAGGACTTGTGGATTTTGGAGAGTTCGCACTTTCGCTATGCACGGATGGCGTGGGCTCAAAGGTATTGGTGGCCAATGCCCTTAAAAAATGGGACACCGTGGGAATAGACTGCATTGCCATGAACGTGAACGACATGATATGCATAGGGGCAAAGCCAATTGCATTTGTGGATTACTTTGCAGTTCAAAAGCATGACAAAAAAATGGCCGCGGAGGTAGGCAAGGGACTTGCAAAGGGGGCAGAGATGGCAGGTGTATCAATAATAGGTGGTGAGGTAGCCACATTGCCTGAGATAGTAAAAGGCTTCGATTTGGCGGGAACCTGTCTCGGCTATATAGAAAAATCCAAGATCATAACAGGTGAGAACATCAAAACAGGTGATGCCATAATTGGACTGAGAAGCTCGGGAATCCATTCAAACGGCCTGACCCTGGCAAGGAAAATTGTTAAAAGCAAAGGCCTTGCTTCCAAGGATTTCTTTCCCGGGACAAAAATGAAGATCGGGGAGGAGCTGCTCAAACCCACAAGAATCTATGTCAAAGAGATAATGGAAGTGGTGGATAAGTTCCAGGTCAAGGGCATGGCACATATTACTGGAGGAGGATTGAGAAACCTCCCTAGACTGAAAAGAAATGTTGAATTCAAGATCACGAATCCCTTAAAACCGCAACCAGTTTTTGAAGAACTTCAAAAATTGGGAAATGTTAGTATGAAGGAGATGTATCAGACATTCAACATGGGCATGGGATTCGCAATCACAGCTGACTCAAATGATGCAGAAGGAATATTGAAGTTATTGAAGGGCAAGATAGAGGCCAAGGTTGTGGGCGAGGTGGCAAAGGGAGAGGGCGCCAGCATGCCGAGACACTGGTTGTACTTTGGCGCCTGAAAAGAAATCCCAATTCATGGATTATTTTTTTAAACCCCTAATCCTTTCCCATTTTCGGTAATTAGAGTGGCGGACGAGGAGTTTGTACCATATGTCAGGCCAGAAGTCAAGATGCTCGAAATAACTATTCGGGCCCTGATTTTAGGTCTCATCCTGTCAGTGATCATGGCGGCTGCAAACGCGTACCTCGGCCTGAAAGTGGGCATGACAGTCTCAGCGGCCATACCTGCTGCCGTTATCTCCGCCGCAGTGTTCAAGGGTTTGAGGGGATCTGTTCTTGAAATAACCCTGTCTAAAACCATGGCTTCCACAGGAGAATCTTTGGCAGCCGGAGTGATTTTCACGATACCTGCTCTCGTAATAATCGGTGTTTGGGATAATATCGATTATACAATCACCACAGCTGTGGCCATAGTGGGAGGAATTCTTGGAGTTTTATTTACAGTTCTTCTGCGAAAGATTCTGATAATAGACCTGGATCTGCCATTTCCCGAGGGAGTAGCCTCTGCAGAGGTCATAATAGCGGCTGAAAAAGGAGGAAAGGCGGCAAGCTATGTCTTCGGAGCATTAGGCATAGGAGCTTTCTTCAAGGCGGGTGCATCTCTTATAGTTGATGGCAATGAGTTCGCTTTTGGCCTTTGGAAGGACAAGGTAGAGGGTGTGGCCTCGGCAGGGAGGCTCATACTTTACGGAGGGTCGGATCTATCTGTGGCACTTTTAGGAGTCGGATATATCATAGGGGCAAAGATAGCATCGCTTATCTTAATGGGAGGTATAATCGGGTGGGTGATAATCGCTCCCATCATAATCGGTGTCAACGGAGTTCCAGTAGATCCAGATACCGGACTGCAACATACAGATATGGTGGCAGCATTCAATCAAATAAGGTTCGATCACCTGATATTTATCGGTGTTGGAACCATGATTGTTGGAAGCTTCTGGACCCTTTGGAAGATGAGGCACGCCATCATCAGCGGAGTAAAGAAAGCCTTCCCTTCAAAGGATGCCATGGTGGAAGTTGAAGCTGTTGTGAGAACAGAAGAGGATCTGTCTGTTCGAAAATCCCTTATTGTCGCTGGAATTCTGGTAATTCCGATCTTTGCAGTGTATTACTACATATCAGGTAACTTTATTCAAGCATTTTTTGCGGCGATAATCGGTTTCATTGCGGCCTTCCTTTTTACAACTGTAGCAGGTTACCTGGCAGGTATCATCGGCAGCTCCAACAATCCGATCTCGGGTGTGACAATTGCAACTTTATTGATCATGTCAATAGTTCTTTTTGCATTGGGGGCTAGAGGCGATATCGGCATGGCCACGGCAATTGGAGTTGCGGCCTTGATCTGCTGCTGTGCTGCAATTGCCGGGGATGTTACACAGAGCCTGAAAACAGGGCAAATTATAGGTTCAACACCAAAATATCTCCAACTCTCGATGTTCATAGGTGTGGTTGCGGCGGCTGTTGTGATCGCACCCACACTCACTGTGCTTCATGCAGCCTACGGCATTGGCTCCGAGAACCTCCCTGCACCACAGGCACTGGCCATGAAGGGAATAGTAGAGGGTATATTCGGAGGACGCATGAACTGGCTCATGGTTCTCTTCGGCATGGAGCTTGCAGTTTTGTTGATTATTTTGGATAAACCTGTGTTGCCCATTGCAATAGGCCTTTACCTGCCGTTTTCCTTGACAATCCCCATCATGCTGGGAGGCATAATACATCTTATGGTAGACAGGGCCATCGATACTAGATACAGTGGAGAGCTCGCACAAATTCCCGATGAAAAGACAAGGGAATCAAGACTCGAAAAAATAAAAGAAAAGGTACATAACAAGGGCGTACTCTTTAGCTCGGGCCTTATTGCAGGGGAGGCACTCATGGGCATTATCCTGGCGGTCTTCGTGGTCAGGGGACTGTCTTTGGCAATCATCTCGGAACCAATTGTGATACTTGGAGTCTTGATATTCCTGTTCTTGGCCTTCATGCTCTGGCGGTTCGGAAATAAGGAGCTGGAGCAGCCCTAGTTAAAATGATGTTCAGTCTTTTTAATTATTTAATAAATATTTGGGAGGCGCGAAGGGAGAATGAGAAGGCAAAAAGAAACTCCAAATATTCTTGACATGATTCCAGTTAGAAAATACCAGTGGGTAGAGAAAGATACTGTTTCTGTTAAGGTACCCAGGTTCAGAAGCAGATTGGGAAAGAAGTTTTGTGCCCTTCTAAAAAAGGAGCCCACCTACAATGTGAACCTGGATAAACACTGCTCTTTTGTATGGAAACTATGTGATGGGAAGAGGACAGTTCGGGAGATTGGAAAATCGCTTTCAGAAAAATATGGTGATGAGGTGGAACCTGTAAACCAAAGGCTCGGGGAACTCTTTCACATAATGGAAGCAAATAAATTGATAATGTATAAAAAGGTGAACAACGATTCGAGTAAAGTTGGTGATTTGGACAATGGCGATAATTGACGGGGCAAGAACCGCTGTAAAAACATGTATGGGAGTAAAAAAAGGCGAGGTTGTACTCATTTTAACAGATACTGAGAAGGAGGCCATAGGTGATGCACTCTTTCAGGTGGCGAGGGAAGAGACGAGGGCGAATGCCCTGATAGTAAAGATGCAGCCCGGTACAAGACATGGTGCAGAACCTCCAAAACCAGTTGCTGAAATGATGAAATATGCCGATGTCATCATAGCTCCAACCCAGTTCTCGGTGACCCATACACAGGCAAGAAAGAGGGCAAATCGGGCAGGTGCAAGGATCGCAACCATGCCCGGGATAATAAACAAGATGATGAGTTCTGGTGGAATGACTGCTGATTTCAAAGATGTGGCTAAGGGTGTAAAGAAACTTGCAAAGATTTTAGAAGGCACAAAAAAGATAAAAATAATGACAGAAGCAGGAACCGATTTAGAGGTCAGCGTGGAAGGCAGAAAATGGTTCAAAGATACAGGCATGTGCCATAAGAAGGGCGAATTCATGAACCTTCCTGCAGGGGAGGTTTTCATTGCTCCGAAAGAAGGCACAGCCAACGGCAAACTGATCATCGATGGAGCGTTCTGGGAGATATTGGAGGAACCCGTTTCCATCGATGTTAAAGATGGATATGCCAAGAGGATAGTAGGGACAAAGGAGATGGCAAAGCAGATCTCAAAAAGAGGGAAGGAGGGAAGAAATATCGCGGAAGTGGGAATTGGTATGAATCCAAAGGCCAAGATAATAGGCAATGTCCTTGAAGATGAAAAGGTCATGGGAACAGTGCATGTGGCCTTGGGGGACAACTCGACTTTCGGCGGTAGAGTCAGGGCTGGAATCCATGTGGATGGCATAATCAAGAGCCCAACGCTTTTGGCAGATGACATGCCGATTATGGAGAACGGAAAGCTGAACCTATGAATTGATTTTTATTTAGATTTACCTTCTCGAATACTTTCCCATCAGAACCGCTTCAGCTATTTTGTGCTCCTCAACTTTTTCATAGAAGTTCCTTTCGTCCACCCCCTCAAGGCTTCCCACATTGAGGGCGTAGAGCTTGAAGAAGTACCGATGCGTTCCCCCAGGTGGACAGGGTCCTCCGTAATTCGCCTTTCCGAAATCGTTTCTTACCTGATGGGCACCAGCAGGTATTCTGCCCTGGGGAACCTCCCGTACATTTGCTGGAATATTGCAAATGAGCCAGTGTACCCAAGTCCCTGCAGGGGCATCTGGATCGTCAACAATAAGTGCCAGACTCTTTGTCCCCTCTGGAACTTCCTCCCAGGCCAGATGTGGGGATATGTCTTGACCGTCGCATGTGAAAAGAGGTGGTATCAAACCACTGGGCTCAAAATCATTGCTTTTTATTTTCATATATCTTCCTCCGCTTCATGTATCGTCTTTAAAATACAAATGTTTTTTTGATGTTAATTTCCTTGGAATAATTTTTCCTTACTAAGATTCAGAAGTATCATTTCATCAGGAAAAACAATTATTTACCAGCTATCCCATGAGGTTATCCGTCATCTTCCTAAAAGCCTTCCAAGAGGTAAGTTCAATGTCATCCACAGAGAAAACAGAAAGGAAGAAAATCAAGGCCACTTCGCACTTTAAAAAGATCATGGCAGAGCATTTTCTAGAGGCTGACTCCGCATCAAAAGATAAAGATCAAAAGGTTGCATGGTGCACGAGCGTTGGCCCTGCCGAGCTTTTGACAGCTTTCGGGTTTAAACTCTATTTTCCTGAGAATCATGGTGCGATGCTGGGTACAACCCGATTAAGTACTGATTATATCCCTTATGCTAATGCAGTGGGATATTCTCCCGAAATCTGCTCCTATCTTACAAGTGATGTTGGCGCGTATTTAAAAAAGGAAACCCCTCTCACTAGAGCCTATGAAATACAATCCGTCCCAAAGCCGGATGTTTTGGTGTACAACACCAATCAATGCAGGGATGTTCAGGAATGGTTTTCATACTACTCAAGGGAATTTGGCGCTCCGATCATGGGTGTAAACTCTCCCAAGGGTGTGGATGTTTTAGAGGAGCATCATATCAGGGGAGTTGAGGCCCAGCTGAGAGACTTAATCGAACCCTTGGAAAGAATTTCAGGGAGAAAATTCGATTCCAATTCCCTAAGCGAAGCAGTAAGACTTTCGCAGGAGGCCACAGAACTTTGGAAAGGTGTGTTAAATACCGCCGCCAATTTACCCTCTCCTCTGACCTTC
>CP070672.1:3976515-3979774 GCA_020351895.1 Thermoplasmata archaeon | reverse complement strand
TTTTATTATGTATATCCAAAATCCCATTAAATGATCGATATCATTAAAGTCATTCAGATGGGGCGGTTTTAAGGAACAGTTATGTTCCCAGGGATCACTAGAGGTTGATGCATTGTATCGTTGAACTGCAGTGTACGACCCCTTAATTGAAGAAAGAACATTATCTAGGGTCGTTTCAGATTGAATAACAGGGACTGAGATAAGATTCCAACCTATATATATAAAGATATAATTGCCAACAGGATTCACTAACGGATAGTTGTCTAATTGGTAATATCCATTCCCATGATCGGTAAATGGATGTGGAATCTCAGTATCTCCCACACCATCACCTGCAGTACGACCGCCACTACCATCATCTAAACCTGTGTAATCACTCCAATAGTTACCCTCCTCCATACTGTCATCCCAAACATTTGTATCAATAGAATCTGAATATACCTGAATCGCATTGTTTATAATATTGTTATGGTGAAAAGTATTATCATTGTTTGATTCTGTAAAGGTTATGCCATGTACAGTGTTCGAATAGATGCTGTTGCTAATAAAGTTGTTATTTGATGATGAGTCGAAATTAATACCATAATTGTTGTTTGATATAACATTGTCTGTGATGTTATTGTTTAATGAGCTTCTCAGTTTAAGGGCAACATCGTTATTAGTTATGTTGTTGTTTATTACGTTGTTGTTTGACGATGAGGTAAGCTGGATGCCATTATTATTATTCCAAGTAACAGTGTTATTTGTTATGTTGTTGTTTGATGAAGTGTAAAGATAAATACCATCCTCTTTGTTCAAAGAGACATTATTACCTGTTATTTTGTTATTTGATGATGAGTAAAGATAGATGCTAGATAATTGTTCTTTATAGAAATTACCCCCATTGTAAGAAATACTGTTATTTGTTATATTATTGTTTGACGATGAGTAAAGGTAAACACCATACGCATAGTTGGATGTTACATTGTTGTTATTTATGTTTGCGTTTAAAGAGTACGAAATTTCTATCCCTACATCAGTATTGTTTATAAACAAGTTCTTAATTTTTGCATTTGTACAATTAGCTAAAATAAGCTGTCCAACTTGTGTCCCATCCATATTGAGATCGCTGAAATCTGTGTAGTAATACAAAGGATTACCGTTCACCACATTATTGGTAGGGATATTGTGAGAATTGTAGTGCAATAGTTGATCGCCCCTTATAAAAATCCCATCATTGAAGAAATTGTTGCCATTAAAGTTGTTGTTTATTGAGAAGGAAAGAAGGGTACCAAAGGCATTGTTCGATGAAATATCGTTGCTGATAATATAGTTGTTCGATGATGAGAGAAAATCTATGCCGTTGTCCCCATTGCTTGAAATAGTATTGTTTGTCATGTTGTTGTTTGATGATGAATAAAGATAAATGCCTTCCCCTTTATTCAAAGAGAAGTTGTTGTCTGTTATTTTGTTGTTTGATGATGAGTAAACCTCTACACCCAATCCATCGTTAGAAGTAGCATTATTAGCTGTTATTATATTGTTGCCTGAAGATTCATCAAGTTTTATGCCGCACCAGTTTTTCGAAGCATCGTTGTTTTTTATGTTGTTGTTGTTTGATGATCTGAGATAGAGACCCATACGATTATTTGTTGATACTATATTACTGGTAATATTGTTATTTGGAGAAGAGTAGATATGTATGCCATCTATAAGATTAGATGATACATAGTTTCCAATGAGGTTATTCTTATTACAAGAATCGAAATATATGCCATTATAGTTATTTGAAGTAACATTGTTGCCAATAATTTTGTTGTCATTGAATGCATTAAATACATGGATCCCATTCTGCTTATTTAAGAAAATATTGTTGCCAATAATTTTGTTGTCGTTAAATGGAGTATCAAGATAAATGCCATTAAGGGTATTAGAGTAAATATTGTTATTTGTTAGATTATTCATGGTGGATACAAAAAACCATATACCATCATAGTCATTGTTCGAGATATTATTATTTATGATGTTATTATTATGGCAATCTTCGATACGGATACCGTTGTTGTCGTTTGATAAAATGGTATTGTTAATGATATTGTTCCTGTCACAATAATACAAAAATGAGATACCGTTTCCTGTGTTTAAATCGATATTATTACCAATGATATTATTATTGGAAGAGTAATATAGACGAACTCCATTCCGATCATTCGAGTAAACATCGTTGGATATAAAATCGTTTCCATCGGAATGATCGATTAAGATCCCCATACGATGATTATAAGAGACTATATTACCCAACACTTTGCAGTTGGAGACATAGTAAAATTCTATGCCTGCATCCCATACTCCTCCTCCGCTGTTCGTGATAGTAAATCCTGTCATATTTACCCAATCCACACTTAAACGTACGACATCACCAACTCCATTGCCATCTATGATTGTATTATTTTTATTCTCCCCAGTCAGATTTATACTCTTATTTATTACTATATGTTCATAATAGGTACCATTATAGACAAAGACAGTATCCCCATCACTGGCGTTATCTATCGTATCCTGAATACTGGTATACGCCCCACCACTCCCAGTCGTATTGACATAAAGCGTGGTTCCTCCAACATTGAATGAGATATCCATTGTGATATCAACGATCGCAATAAAACCTAAAACCATTATGAAACTTATCCAGACTGCGACTATCTTCTTATTCATCAATATAAATCATTGTTTTAACGAAATAAAAACCTTCCGCTCACCCTCCCTTATTCCTGTCGATCTGTGGTCACTCTGGGCTTGAGGATTTTGGGCGGCAGGTGCAGCTTAGCTGTGTGGTGAGCGCGGAGGTGGGGGTTGAGGGGGAGATGCGGCATCCCTTTACAAAGGAACTTCCCACTCGCATTCAACATTGGCGTGGATCCAGTATCCTCTTCCTGGGGTAAAATAATCATTCTCTTCAAGATCATGCCAGGTTTTTGTTTCTGCATCGTGCCATTGGATGAGATTTATCTCCTGGCCGAAGGTGAGATTATTCAGTCCTTCTGTTCTGTTGTAGCTTGTCAAGGAGGGGTAGCCTACCATGTTCCAGCCTGGATGGAGGGTAATGGATTGGTTGGAGGTTGGTTGGATGCCTGAGTATTTGAAAAGAATTCCGCCTGGTTCAATGATGTGAATCCAGAATCCTTTATTATGATCGATAGTATCTAGATCGTTTAAATGGTATGGTTTTGAAGTGGAGTTATGCTTCCAGGTATCAGCTAGATCAGTAGCGTTAAACCAT
>CP070672.1:3957311-3976415 GCA_020351895.1 Thermoplasmata archaeon | reverse complement strand
GCTGGGGGGCGGAGGTGAAACTGTATTAAGAGAAATCGCAAATATAACTGGGGCTGAATATTATTATGCCGAGACCGCTGAGGATCTTCGGGGTATTTACCAGATCATAGCAACCGTAATCGACAAGACGGCAGGGCGTGATTTGGATACTTCCGATTCCGATCCCATGATACGGGATGTTTTACCTCCTTGGATAGATTATGTCCCAGGCAGTTTCACCATTGAACCTGATCATATCTATGTGAACGAATCAGGGTACACAATTTTAGAATGGAATGTAAGTAGAATCTTGATAGACGAGGTTTGGGAAGTCACTTTTGACGTAAAATCTACCATGGCCGGTTATCTTGAGGCGAACAATTTCACTGCCTCGAGAATCAAGTATGTCAACTGGGAAGATTTGCCTGTTACGAAGCTCTTTCCAAAGACAATGGTAAACGTCATAGATCCACCGCCACCTCCACTTCCCGAGCCCCTTCCTCCCATGCCTTACATCAAAGTTGTTGATGATTTTCAAAATCCCATGGGAACCGGTCAAAACATCAGCCTGAATTGGACCCATCCATCCTCACCAGGCATAGCCTATTATCTTATTTACAGATCTGAAAACCAAACTGAATTCAATTTCTCAACGCCCTATGTGAACACGAGCGTTCATTCTGATTTTGGTGTAATTCCACTTCGAACCACTTGGAATGATACATATGCGGCAAAACCAGGGGATTTGAATTATTCTCAGCAGCTATATTATACAATAAGAACCGTGAATACAGACGGCAATGTCAGTTGTACAAGTAGAACTGTTGGGAAATGGACTAAACAGTTTATTGAAGGAACAAATACTTTTTCTCTTCCATTGGAGCCCCTGCAAACCCAGGATACAGATTGGTACACCACAGATATGGGTGCGAGCTATATCAAATGGATGGATGGTTCCTATCGTTGGGTGCGTCACGATCTGGGAGAAGGAGCCAACGATAACTCAAATGTGAGTGTTGGAGAGGGGTACGAAGTGAATTTTTCAATTCCCACAATATATACATTCTGCGGTATGCCGGGAGCCATGATTCGACATGACGAAAATTCTTTTATAGGCTTTGATTGGGACTCGGATGCAAGGAGTCTTACGGCATCTGTGGAGGATTTCGGTGTTGTTATTGCCGTAACTTTGAATTGGGCTCGTCCTGCGGGAATGACTGAGGGCGTGGATGAGTACCGTGTATATCATTCCCCAACTCGAGACGGTTTTTGGGGAACATTGGGCGATGATTATTTTCTAACATCAATTAAGACCGTGGGTTCCGAAACTATGACCTATGGCTTCACTCCCTCACCAGGCATTCGTTATTATTATATAGTTGTGCCAGAGCTTTCCACCGGTGAAATGGGCACCACAACATACACTATAGGGGTTTGGATTGCAGACTTTGATGAAGGATATGACACTGTGGGGCTGCCTCTAAAACCTTCAAACGAGAAATCTGTTGATTGGTACTGTGACGAGATACCCGATATATGGGGGATGAACTACTATAACATGGTGGAGCAGCGGTGGATGTGGCATAAGACCATTATGCCAGATGGTGCCTATGTCACAGATATGTTAATGGCAGAAGGTTATCAGATATCCACCACCGCAGTTACAAGATACGGCTTTGTTGGGATTTGAGGCCAATTCTTTTCGGATGTAATACTTGGATATGACGGTAAAATAAAATTATGACGGCCAGATTCTTCAATACTTCATATGGATTGAACCAAACAAAGAAAATTATAAATGTATTAACTTATATATATTACATCTAAATGGACCGTATTATCGTGACGAATGTGGGCATCATATCAATATCAAACGGCTCTCATCTACCATCAGGTATCCAAATGAACTAGGGGATAATCCAGAATAACATCATGGTGGATTCCCACGGTATTCACGCGATATTCCGACGGAGAACAATAAAGAAAGCTCAGGTCTCCAAGGGAGGAGTGATCTGAATAGGAGGGATATAGATAAAAGGGCACAAGGTCAGGGGTAAGCTAGTTCATCGAATTTTTTCGATACTGATTACCATGGTTATGATTTTAGCAGGAACGTTAAGTCTGCTCCCACTTCTCGTCCAAGAGACCCTACCAAATGCAAGTGGTAGCATCCCTATGAATGTATTTTTTGATGACATGGAGTCGGGAGGACCCGCAGCCCAAGGGAAATGGTATGTGATACCCTATAGAGGAAGTAGGTGGGAGTTAGGAACACCTGTTGCGCCGCCCAATCCCTATTCACCAACAAAATGCTGGGGTACTGAGATAGATGGGAATTATATGATACCCTCCGAGACATTGTTACGAACACCTTATATTGATCTTGTTTCTAACCCCATAATCAGTGCAAAGTTGTCCTTCTGGCATATATACAATTTTTCTGCAGGTGATGGTGGTTGGGTGGAGGTATATCGTGCTGGGGGAAAATCGGATTATATCGAACCTGAGGGAGGTTATCCAGGGCTTGCTGGTGCCTTGGTTTGGCCGCATAAACCGGGATTTAAACCCGCCTATGCGGAAACGATTTCTGCTTGGGAAGAAGCAACGTTCGATTTATCGGATTATATAGGAGAATACATCTACTTGGAATTCTACTTCGTAACAGGGTCTGGTGTTGGCGGTGGAGACAGTGGATCCAGAGGTTGGTACATCGACGATGTATCTGTGGATATCGAGCGTTACGATGGCCCTCTGATTGATCCCGACCAAACTGGGGTTGGACTGGCTGGGGAGACCTTATCCTATACACTCACCATCAGAAATTACAATGTTGTTGCCGATTACATAGATATATATTACACTGATGAAAATAACTGGCAGGTGCGGATACTCGATGCTGCAACTTACCTGCCCTTACAGGATAATGGAGGCATTCCCGGCCTGCCTGATGTTTATCTCGAGCCTTATGCAGGATCATGGACCGCAAAAGACATTGTTGTGAACGTTACTATACCTGTTGGTATAACGGATTGGGATATTTCGGATCTTACCACCATCTATGCAAAATCATTTGAGAATCCGCTCAATCAAGATACGGCAGAACTTATTACTAAAACGCCGTTTCCTGATGTGGGTGTGAATGGGATTTCTTTACCAATAATACGAAGTGTTGGTGAAGTAATAATCATCAACGTTAGCATAAAAAACTACGGTGATTGGAGGGTAAGTTTTGATGTAAAGGGCTTATTATCATCCAAGCTGATCATTCCTCCTTCTCTTAACCCAACATCGACACAGAGTGTATCGAATTTAGGACCAGATGAAATCATGTATTTGGAATGGAGCTTCATCCCAACTGTGGCATGCGAATACAAAATTACAGTCACCACCTTGTTTGACATCGATCAGTTCATTTACAACAACAAATCAACAAGAAGTATATTCATTCAACAGCAAGGCTGGAGTGACGATATGGAGGCGAATGGGGATGCAGCATCCGGATTATGGGAGGACTTTATAGATTCCAATAGCTCTTCGACAACCTCTTGGGAAGTGGGCATCCCAAAATACGGTCCGTCTTCTGCAAGTGTTCCCTCACCAACCAACGTTTGGGGTACAGATTTGGATGCTCCATATCAGAAGGATACTGATTGCTACCTTTTTACACCCGATTTGAGGGCTTTCAACTTCATGGGATGCGATAGCATTACCCTGGCATTTTCCCATTGGTGGCGTCTTCAATCCACACCACCTGTAATTGACGTAACATCCAGTGAAACCTCAGTTGAAGGCACTGTCATCTACGGTAGCCATTGGTTTACCCGTGAAAGCGACGATAGCTATGAAGCGATTCAAGAGGAATATACAGGGGGGAAATGGACCCTTGAGCATATTTGGACCATACCATTGACTTCTGGGGGAGCATCATGGATCTTCAATTTGGAGTCTGCAATCGATAAATCAAATTCAGGATCTGACGACTTCGATTTCTATTATTCCACAGATGGTACAAGTTGGACCTATATGGTAACTGTGACGGCAACCACAGATACTTGGTATTCGTACACTTTTGGAAACCTATCTTCATACTCTTTGGTCTATATAATGGCAAAGGATTCAAATGAAGGTGATACAAACTCCAATTCAAACCGGCGAGACACGCTTTACATCGATGCAATGCACATCAACTCCACCGCCATAAACGGCGATAATGTTGGAGAGATCGTTTATTCACTTGATCCCGCAATCTCCCAGATTTATTTCACAGGAATAGAATATACCTCCAACTCAAGTGGTTGGGAGCGCGAAGAGATCGATATGACCTCTTTTGTGGCTGATAAACCTTATGTGAGGTTTGGTTGGCGCCTTTTCGAAGATATTGGAGGTGATAGATTTGAGCCAAATAAATGGGCAGGATGGTATCTTGATGATGTGGCGGTGTGGGCCTCACCGTCCATGCCTGAGTTGATGATCACAGAAATCATTGACGACGACAGCCTTGGAAACCAGTTCATCGAGGTTTACAATGCAGATGGGCTTACTGCAGATACTAGTGATTATAATATCACATTGGATAGGGGAATCACATGGCTATCCTCAGGAACCTGGAGTATGTCATGGATTCCTCCCGGAGAATATGCCTATTATGAGATTATGGATGGTGGAAGCCTTGATGGCCAAGGTGAGACTGTCTATCTAGTCAACACATCCATCCCGGAAATGCTGATTTCTGATGAATGGGCTTACGGCCAGATGGGTACAGTTCCTGATCCTATCCCGGGAGAGAGCGTGGCAAGATATTGGGATGGAAGTCAGTACAAAGATGAATGGGCAAGGGATCCCACACCCACCATAGGATTTCAAAATGATGGTGAAGGAGAGGTTGACTTCAAATACGTGGTTCTCAACGAGGTTCTTTACAATCCAGGAACGCAGGATGCCTTTGTTGAGCTGAGATATGTGGGCTACCCCGGTAACGATCCTGACATCGATATTGATGGATGGATACTTGTTGTGGGTGATTCAGTCTTCACAATACCTCCTCCTGCTCCATACGACATCATAAGCACGGTACTCAACCTTGATAATCCCTTCTATGTGATAAACGAGAGCATGTTTTCGGGCTTGTTTGGCACTGTAGATGTGAATGGAGACAACATCTATCTTTACACAGATTCAGGGCTGTTTGGGGATGAGGTTGGATGGAGCGATCCTCACACACCAGACACATCCATGTCCAGGGTCCCAGATGGCTATGGTGTGAAGCTTGGTTTCAAGAGGCATGGTCTCATGGGTTATGACGATCCAAGCTCTATTGCCGCAGGTTGGCAGTTCGAAAGAATAGCGAGCATGTCGGTGGTGGCAATTGAACAGGATCAGATAGGCTTGGGAGATGTAGGCTGGGTTGTTGTGTATGATCTGATTATAGTTAACCATCAAGAAATTGCTGATTATATCGATATATTCTATTCCCCGCCTGGAGAGGGGTGGATTTTCGAACTCTACGAAGGTGACAATGTAACACAGCTTGCCGATAATGATGGAGATGGTATTTTAGACACCGATCTACTACAGCCTAATGAGATGATAATTATCAAGGTGAAGGTAACGATCCCATTGAAAAATCCGGGTGATTTCGATGAGGTCATAATCACTGCACGATCATCAAAGAATCAAAATGGATGGGACACAGCAGTAATCAGAACCAAAACCTATCCACACATTGAGGTGAGCAAATCTTCGAATCAAGATGAAATCTGGCTGAACGGTACAGGTATGTTTCCACAGGCCACCACCATCACACTCGAGGTCAGAGGTTCGGGCCTTGCTCGAACCGTAACCTACCCTCAGGATGTAATATTCTGCATCGATAGCTCTGGGAGTATGGAATGGAATGATCCAGACGGCCTGCGAAAAGATGCCGCCAAGTCCTATGTCGATGATATGAGTATCCCCGAAATGGGTGCGGCGCTTCTTTTTTCCGATAATATATATTTACCTCACCATCTAAGCACAAATTACAATCAGATTAAGGATGATATAGATAGGAGCGGTTCATATGGAGGGACACATATTGGATCCACATTGCATGTAGCAAACACCGAGCTTATCGACAATGGCAATGAATCGCATACATGGATTATCATCCTTCTTACGGATGGTAGGGGAAGTGACAATTCCTTTGCCCGGGATGAGGCGGAGAGAGCCGCAGAAAACGGTATAAGAATATATACCATCGGACTGGGTTACGATATTAACGAGTTGTTTTTACAGGAAATCGCGAATATCACAGGTGGTAAGTACTATCCGGCAGCAACGCCAGAAGCACTGGAGGGTATTTACCACGAGATAGGCTGCGAGGTCGATAAGATCGCAGGAAGAGACGTGGTTTTAGGTGATAATGTCTATTTCGTAAGGGATGTTTTGCCTCCATGGATAGACTTAGTGCCTGGTACCTTCAATGTTTATCCCGATAATATAACAGTCAATGCAAGTGGCTATACCATCCTTGAGTGGGAAATAGATAGGATTTTGGTGGGTGAAACTCTATTATTTTCATTTGATGTGGTATCCAACGAGGCGGGCCTCAAAAATACCAATTATGTGGATGATTCAAGGGTCAGGTTCGTTAAGTGGAACCTGGAGGAGGTTACAGAGCTATTTCCAGAGGTATCGGTGAATGTAAAACTGGGTCCACCTAAGCCACCACAACTCTTTGTTAGGGTTGTGGGGAATGACATTCAGCTTTACTGGGGTACTCCTGATTATACAATAGGTCTTGCTCACTATCTCATCTATAAGGCACCTACACAGACCACCTTTGATTTCTCGGATGTATGGGTCGATACCTCAAAAGATGATGATAATGGCACCATACCTTTGCGAACCACATGGAACGTTACAGATGCAGCGTTGGATGCATATCCTGAGCAGGAGTATTACATAATAAGAGCCGTGAATCAACTTGATGCAAAGAGTGTGACCAGCAACACGGTTGGCAAATGGACAAAAACGTTCTATAAAGGAGTGAATACATTCTCTTTACCTTTAGAACCCTTTGACGTTAAAACAACGGAATGGTACACCAACAACATCGCAAATTGTGATTACATAAAATGGATGAACTCAACCACACATACCTGGGTGAAACACGATGTTGGGGATGGTTTAGGGATTGAAGATGGCGATGTTGTAGTGGGGGAAGGCTATGAAATTAGCGTGGCAGCGGACAGTGGATTTACATTCTGTGGTAGACCTGGAGCCCATATCAGGTATATTGAAGGGGAGTTGCCTGCTCCTGCTCGCTTTGCGTTATATGTGGTGAATTCTTTTGGGGATGTAAGATTGAGTTGGGACCCTGTGGCTGGTGCAGATCATTATATCGTGTATAAATCTGGCACAAGAGAGGGTCTAAATCACCTGAGTCTTCCGTTTTTAGCAGAGACAGCTGATACACACTACATCGATTATAATGCGGCATTCTTTGGAGGTACGCAATATTATTACATGGTAGTTGCAGTACGCGATCCAAGCATACATACAGGATTCAATGGATCATATAGTAGAGGGGTATGGACAGAAGAGTATGGTGCAGAATATGATACTTTTGGATTGCCTTTGAAATCCGATTCAACTCATAGTGGTGATCGGTACTGCGATGCCATACCCGAAGTCCTGGGAATGAACTACTATAATTACGCTGAGCAGAGGTGGATGTGGCACAAGACGATAATGCCACAAAGAGCGTACGATCCTGATGTGGTAATGTGTGAGGGTTATCAAATATCTACTACTGGTGAAACCAGGTACAGTTTTGTGGGGATTTGAGAAAATGAGGGAGGGAGAGAGAATGATGAATATTAATGCACGTAGGTTAACATCTATCGTGATAATCTTCGGCTTGATTTTTTCTAGCCTTACTATAGGCTATTTGTCGAGACCATTTAGCGTAACTCGGGAAGAAACAACTCCTGAAGATGAAAGCATTGAGGAAACATCCGCCTTTTATAGCGACGATCTTTTTAACCATAACCGATCCTCACGGGGGGGTACGATGGGGGATTACAGGTATGAGTTCTATCTACCAGAGGAATTCATTGGAGAACCCATCGATCAACAAAGCTACTGGTTCGTAGGAATAAACATAACCTCTGATTATGAAGTATATAGGTGGGATTCGATTAATACTGTTTGGGACCTTGTTCATACAGGCGCTGTAAATCCAGGTGATATCCATCTTTTTATTGGAGAGCCTTTTGGCACAGTTTATAGAATACTGTCTACAGGCCCACTATATTTGGTTGTCACTTCATCTGAAGGCTCGTTCATGAATTTAGCTGATTCGAACACAGGCTCAGGAAAAGGCACTGATTTCGTGTTTATAGGCGATATAAAAGGGCAGCTTGGTGTTAACAAATTGGCTGTATTTGGAGTGGAAGATGGTGGAACAAATGTAAATGTTGAGTACTACAATTTTTCAAACCAAGCCATGATAGGGACAGATTTTGCAGGACCATTACAAAAGGGTGAGTGCGCATTTTTTGAGTTTAATAGCGGGGCGCTAGGAGTCGAGACAGTTTTGGTAAAAGTCACATCAGACAGGCCAATTGTCGGTTACAAGTGTACCATCGATGACGATGAGATAGACATAGCAATTTCAGAAGAGGGTAACAGAACAGGCCAGACCTTTTATTTCCCTCTAGTCCACGTCAATGGTTTTGTTCCTATATTCCATGTTTACAATAAAGAGGATTTCCCAGTTTCAGCCGAGCTTTACGATATCACATCGAGTCCTCATGTTTATCTCGCAGGTGTTAGTGATATACCTCCCCGTTCTATGGGAGCTTTTACTGCAAGCTTTGAAGATGGCGATAAGGCGTTCAAACTAAATGCCACTGGTAATGTTGGGGTGCTGTTTGGGGCGGGATTTCCGACTGAGCATGACCAATATGACTCGGATGGCATAGGAGGTGGTGGGGTGGGTCCCGGTCTGATAGATTCCTATTGGGAATATCCGCCACTCAATAATCACTCTACCCTCTATACGGTACCTGTTTTATACGGTTACAATGATATGCCATTAGACAGGCGATTCCAGTATCTCTGCTCAGGGGCAGAAGATACTTTTATTTCTATACGCCCACCTTTAGCGTTCCTAAGCCCAACTGTCCTGGTCAATGAATTCGAATATATCTCTACGACTGACAATAGCCTGGGCATAACGTCTAGTGGCTCTGGGACGATAACAGGCCTGGGTGCAACACTGGATGGCGGTCCTTGGGGGATAGAGGGCGATAATATCAAGCTCCCTGCTGGACGACACACACTTCAATTAAGTGCTACAATGAGTGGGCAAGCGTTTATTGGTATTGATGCTATTAATATGACTAGAAGGAGCACGCTTGTATGGAGACTCTTTACTATAACTGCGAATGAAACAACCGATTTTGGGCATGCATCGATCTACGGTGAAATACAATGGACATACGAATCAGATAGATCTTTTGCTTTTTATGCCGGTGGTTCAGGCAACTGTTGGCTAACAAATATCGAAATGGTGCAGGTCCCAGAATCGACACGAACCACAACACTAGATCCTCCAAACCTCTATGACAGAATAGCAGAAAATGGTGAAGATGTAGTCCTTTACTGGATAGATCCCAACGATCAATACGATATCGCATATTATCTCATATATTCTGCATTTACACAAATATCATTCGACTTCTCAGGACCGCCGTTGTATAATACAAGCGAAGATCCGGACCCGAAGAGATTATTTTGGACGGATATAGGTGCTGCATCGATCATTGGAGAGAAATACTATATTGTAAGAGCAGTGAGTAGACACGGAATAATGAGCACTACAAGCAATACCGTTGGCAAGTGGACAAAGGATTTTGGCGGTGCTCCGTTCCCACCTCCCTCATATACACCTGTATCTTCAGCAGCCTCAGAGCGCTCTGTTGTTTCAGGGACAATTACAGATATTGCTAATATGCAGGATTGGGATGATGGTGGTTCCTCTGGTATATTGAAGGAAGATGCAGAACCTGGCAGTGAGAACGCTATTTTCAATGGAGAATTCCATGGAAACATCGAAGGCTGGGAAAGGAATATCATCATGGGTGATAAAGGTGGCAGATCTAGTTATGATGGCGGAGCCAATGCTCCTAAGGGCACTGGGGGATCAATGGTAGGTTCTGCATCCAACCTATTCGGGCCAGTGGAATTCATGGAGTATCGGAGCCAGATAATGAGTTCTCAAATCGCTGATACTGATTTGGTACTGTTAAGTTTTTGGTGGAAGAAGTACTATTCTGCACTTGGAGTCGATGAGCAGACGATATATATCGAGATCAAGAAGCCTAGCGGGACTACAGCAATGATATGGTGGGAATCCTCAGTACTAGATGATAATACCTGGTATTATTTCGAGAATGACGTGTCGTTTTTCTTTGATGAGATAGGAATCTATGAGATTCGCCTAGGATGGCATTTTTTTGGTCACAATGCGGCTCAAATTAGTGCGTGGTTTGACGAGGTTGTATTAAACGTTACAGGGACATTCACAACTGTGTATAGAATGGATATTGCTATAAATAATACCGTCCCTGGTGGAGGCGATGGTTGTGATCTTGAGATCCAAGGCAGTACCACTAACGAACCATTCGAAGTTCAGGTATGGAATGGAACTGCTTGGAACGTTATAGGCGAGATATCATCAGTTACCACAACTACGCTCATTAGACATCGCATATTGTCTGACGAGATGGCCAGTGGTAAGGTTACTGTGAGGTATCTAGATACAGATTACCTGTTTGACAAGTTCCAAGATATTCTATATATAGACTATCAGCGTGTCGTAAACTGGACAAAGAGGAAAACCACCTTCTCTTTGCCGTTAGAACCTTTTGATACTCGCACCGTAGATTGGTATGCCAACAGCATACCTTATACCTGCTATATACGATGGGCGAATGGTGGAGCAGGTCCTGATGGAAGTTGGGTAAGGCATGATTGGGATATGGGTCTTGGAGTAAACGATACCCCTGTCATTGTTGGAAAGAGTTATGAGATCGCATGTGGTGGAGGCATTTATACATTTGTCGGAAGCCCTGCTGCAAACATACGGTATACCGAGGGGCATTTGCCTGCGCCTGGGAATTTCGGATCAAATGTAGATCAAAGCACAGGTGTTGTTAAATTGTGGTGGGATCCCGTCAATTCGCCAAAACTGGATAGATACCTGATCTATAAAACCACAACAAGAATGAAGCTTAATGACATGACCATCTCCTATTATGCTTTTACTACATCCACGATTTGGGAAGATCCAATACCCCTCCAAGATGATACTAGATACTACTACTCTGTGGTGTCTGTGAAATTAAACATGAGTGTCGGCTTTAACACAACATACAGCCTAGGTGTATGGACTAGAAATTACGTGCAGGGTTATGATACTCTAGCGTTACCCTTGAAACTTAACGCTACGCACCCCATAGATTGGTACTGTGACGAGACACCTAATACCTGGGGCATAAATTACCACTCTTATTCGGAGCAGAGGTGGATGTGGCATAAGACGATAATGCCCCAAGGAGCCTACGATACCGATGTTCTCATGGGCGAAGGATATCAGATATCCACCACTACAAATACAAAATACATTTTTATTGGGATATGAGGATATAACAAAGATGGTAAAAATCCCCTCCCTTTCCCTTTTATCAGATTATGAATTGGGTAATAAGGAAATACTTTCTTAGGTGGAAAATTAAAAGGCGACACCAAAACCTTTAAAATAATGGAACATATGCCCTTCTAATACAGAATCTCGATGTTGGTGGGGCTTATGACAGACGAAGAAAAAAAGATCCAGCGTGGGGACATAATTCATCTAGAATACGATCTTTGGATACATGATGATAATATTCTTTTTGATACCACTCACAAGGAGCTTGCAGATAAGCATGAGATAACGGATGAGAAAGCCACTTATAAACCCATAGCCTTGATAGTGGACGAGGGCAAGGCAGTAACCGGCCTTTACAAGTCCCTCCTCGATGCCGAGGTTGGGGAGGATTACGAGATCGAGGTGTCCCCTGAGGATGGACTGGGAATACGGGATCCAAAACTCGTGGAATGGCACATGATGAATGAAATCAAAAGGCAAAAGCTGGAGCCTGCTGTTGGAAAACAGATCACGATAAAGGATAAAAGCGGCAGGGAGAGAACTGGTGTGGTTACCATGCTCTCCCCAAGAAGGATTAGGGTGGACTACAACAATCCCCTTGCCGGAAAAACCCTTCGCTATAATTACAAGGTCGTGGATCGTGCTACCGAACTTGAAGACAAGGTCCTTGCGATTCTGGAAATGGATTTTGGAAGGAGAGACGAATTCGAAATCGCAAACGAAGGCGAGGCCGTGGAAATCAAACTCCCGGATGTATGCAAGTATGACCAGTTCTGGTTGATTGCCAAATATAAGATAGTAAACGATCTGAGGGAGTATTCTGGTTTTAATAAGATCAGGTTCATTGAGGAGTACGTAAAGAAGGAAGAGGAAGAGAAGGAAGAGAAGGAAGGGGAGGAGAAGGACAAGGAGGAAGAGGGTATGGAAGAAAAGGAGGAAGGAATAAAAGGGGAAGAAAAGGAGGAGGAAGAGGGTGTGAAAGAAAAGGAAGAGGGGATAGCAGGGGAAGAAAAGGAAGAGGAAGGTGAAGAAAAAGAGGAGGAGAAAGGCGGGGAGGAAAAAGTCGAAAAATCATAGGAAGAATTGAAATAGATAGTGAGGGATAAGGAAGAGGGTGAATTCGGTAAAGAGGAGGAAAAAGAAAAAGGGGAGAATTGCTTTCTCATACTCCTTTCCTTTTTTTGAATATAAAGAATACGATAACTGTGATTATAGAGAGAATGACCAATGAAACCAGGGCCACCAATAAAAGATTTAGCTCCTCTTCATCTTCTATCACTTCTATTAATCCAGCTTCAACCCAATCGCTTTCTGTACCATCAGAATACCGCACCTTTGCCTTTGTATAATACTCTCCCGAGGAATTGTAAAACTTGGATTGAGAGGATTTGTTTATCCATCCCGAATCTGTGCCGTCCCCAAAATCGAAGAGATATAGGGATATATTTTCATAGGAGGAATTAAGATTCAGAATCACGCTGTCTTTAGGTTTAATCTCATGGGCTGAGATCTCGAATTTTGGCAAAATGATGTTCCGCATCGTAATGTTTGCAGTAAAATTGGCCTCACCACTTGCCCCACAGGATATTGGCACAACCACCAAGGTCCATCTCCCCCGGTTTGGGAATTCCCTTATCTGCATTACTTCAGGCATTGAAATGGAATCTGAAGCATTGACAACATAGCCTTCTGAATGCTCCACCCACATGTCAAGATTGGCACCGCTACCCTCTGTGGTCCAGGCTAGGTTAACGATTATCTCCACAACAGTTTTATTCACCTGAAAGTGATAGCGCACATTATCCGAGCTGCAGCTTCCTTTGAAATTATAATACTCGTTCCATTCCATTTCATTATCATCTGAACTTACATTGGGGGTGAACATCATCACGTGTAAAACTAGGAAGATCATAATAAAGCCCTGAAACCTATTCATTGACATCACTGTTTAGATGGATGGGAAGGTTAAAAATGTTTTGGATGGCAAGAAACAGGTGTATCTGTCTTTATTCTACTCTCCCATTTGCATACCAGTTTCGCAATCTGTAATACTCTTGTAACTCTTTCCCTAAATCGGGCACATTCAATCTTTTTGGAAGGACATCATAAGAGCCGTCGAATCCCCGCTTGTTGTTGAAGCTCCTTTCCATATCTATAATCTCAGAGCCTAGATTCTGGAAATCCTTTTTGCTTACCTTTCTATCCAAAAGCACGCTCATTATCTCCAAGTATTCCTCCTCTCTGTAAAAGGTGGTTGAAAATTTACACAGACCCAAGGAATCCAAGACCGCGTTTCTGTTCTCGTTTTTTACGACGAGTTGGGCCTTTCCCCAAACATTCCTTCTCAGTTCATGGTTGTACTCGTCCTTGTATGTTGTGGAATACAGATGATCGGCACCCCTGTTGCTCACTGCATAGCTTAGGGCCTGACCGTGTAAGGCCCTGGGATCATGGCCGGGAACATCCAAACCCTTTATTGTTTGTCCTTCGATTCCATACTTTTTACAGAATGAATCCGTACCCCTTTGAAGCTCCCTTCCCACTCCCTGATTATAGGCGATCTTCTCTATCAGTCCATGAACCTTTTTCTCATGATCCCACGAGATATTGTATTTCTTCTTTTTCTTCAAGGCGGCCTCTATTACGGCGCCGATTATGGCCCCTGTTGAGATTGTGTCTAGGCCAAACCTGTCGCATAAGTGGTTGGATTTGATAATGGAATCAAGGTTCTTAATCCCCAGATTCGAGCCAAAAAACACGATGGTCTCGTACTCAGGACCGTCTGTTATGATGTCGTATTTCTCGCTCTTTGTAATCATTTTACAAGCAACAGGGCAGGAATAACAGGTTGCGCTTTTTACCTTGTGCCAAGCCATTTCATTGCCATTGATTTTTTCTGCATGCTCGAATGTAGTGTTTTTATAGTACATAGTAGGGAGCGCCTCGTTTTTATTTGCTGTGTTTAATACTGCCGATGTGCCCTGGGTCTTCAATTTACTGTCTATTTTCGCGATCTTTTTCCTCAATCGTTTTGCCAGATCCTTGAATCTTGGTTCACTTCTGTTCCTTTTTCCCTTAAACACCATGCCCTTTAATTTCTTTGAGCCCAAAACAGCGCCCAGTCCTCCTCTACCGAAAGCCCTGTGCTTCTGGATCATTATATTTCCGAAGTAGTTCTGGTTCTCCCCTGATGGCCCGATTACTGCGCAGTTACCCTCCTTGACACCGTGATTTTGCATCAGGTAATCAGTGGTCTTGAAAACATCCTTTCCCCGGAGATGGCTTGCATCATTTAGTTTCGGTCTATCATCAAGAGTCAGATAAAGAGGTTCTTCTGCCGAGCCAAGGATCATAAGCACATCGTATCCTGTGGCGCTCAGGTTCTTTCCGAACATACCCCCGACATTTGAGCTGAATATCGTGTTGGTCAAAGGTGAGATGGTGGTTGCATTGGATCTACCTGACAGGGGTATACGGGAATTTATAAGACCTCCAGTGGAAAAGCAAATCAAGTTATCAGGGGAAAGCGGTTTAATTTCAGGGTCTAACAGGTCTGATACGAGTTTTACTGAAAGCCCCCTTCCCCCGAGAAACCTGGCGTATTCATCCCCAAGCCTCATTTTTTTGGTTTTTTTTGTGGATAGGTCCACTTTCAGTGCATTTAACATATAGTATCCTCGAAGTAAAGTTGAATATTTCCTGAACCCATAACGAGTGGGAATATAAAAACCTCTTCATAGCTAGCTAATAATCGTATTTCGGAAATCAAAATATTAAAGTTGACCTACGCTATTCCCGTGCCAAAGGGGTGAGTTCGTTGACAATGGCAGAATTTGGTTACGAATTGAGAGAATTAGATAAAGGTTACAACGATAGAACCCTCTATGTAAACCTATCAGAGATGCTTATTGAGAGCAAGCCTGTTTCCGATAAAATGAAAGAATTGTTTGTCGGTGGTAAGGGTTTTGACCTTTGGCTACTTTGGAACGGATTACCCAAAGACAGAGTAATAAAATGGAATGACGAGGAGAATGAACTCTGCATAGCATGCGGTCCTTTGGGGGGAACCCCTTTATATCCAGGAAGCGGAAAAAGCATAGTGGCTTCTATTTCACCCCTTACACACTTGATCATGGATTCTAATGTGGGGGGACATTTCGGACCATTTCTTAAATTTGCAGGTTGGGACGCCCTGGAGATTCAGGGCAAGGCCCCCGGAGAAGTCGTTATATTCATAGATGGAACGGCAGGCAAGGTAACAATCGAGAGTGCAGAAGGTCTACCCTCTGAATCCCATCTTCTTGCGGACGAGCTTACCAAAAAGTACGGTGGCGAAGATTGGAAGAGGGTTTCTGTGGTATCCTCGGGTCCTGGTGCCGATAACACCAATTTCGGTTGCCTGAACTTCTCTTGGTACGATGCTCCAAAGAAGAAGGTCCGATACAAACAGGCAGGAAGGGGTGGGCTTGGTACAGTACTTAGGGACAAGAAGATCAGGGCCCTGGTCGCCAGATCCCCCAAATTTGATGTAAAAACTAACCACCCTGCCGATCTGGAGAGATTGAAGGAGGTGGGAAGAGAGCATTCCAATGAAATTCGCACCCTGGATCCCAAGCAAAACGAGATGGCCATTGTAGGAACAACTCATCTAATACCGATTATGAACGAATTTGACCTGCTTCCTGTGAACAACTTTAAGTTCGGCAGCCATCCCCTAACCAAGAACATCGGCTCGAAGGTTTACAGAGAGAAGTTCGTAAAAGGTTTTGACGGCTGCTGGGTAGGCTGCAGCGTGGCATGCTCACATGGAATTGCTGATTTCGTCCCCAAGACTGGACCGTTTTCAGGGCAGAAGGTCTTTGTTGATGGACCAGAATACGAAACAATCGCCGGGGTGGGCTCAAACTGCGGTATATTTGATCCCGATGTCATAGCAGAGATCAACTTCTACTGTGATACTTATGGACTGGACACGATTTCAACGGGGACATCCATCGCATTTGCTATGGAGTGCTATGAGATGGGTCTAATCGACAACGAAGCTACCGGAGGTCTCACTTTAAAATTCGGGAATTCAGAGGCTACTTTAGAAGTAATCCACCAGATGGCCAAGGGCGAGAGTTTCGGAAAGATCCTTGGACAGGGAATTCGCAGCATGAAGAAGCTGTTTGCCGAGAAGTATGGCGCTGATCCTAAGATCCTACAGGACATAGGCATGGAAGCAAAGGGACTGGAATATTCGGAGTATGTCACAAAGGAATCGTTGGCCCAGCAGGGGGGCTACGGGCTTGCCCTGAAGGGACCCCAGCATGACGAGGCCTGGCTTATTTTCCTTGATATGGTTCACAAGTTGATGCCTACCTTCGAGCAAAAGGCGGAAGCTCTACATTGGTTTCCAATGTTCCGAACTTGGTTTGGATTATGCGGCCTGTGCAAACTACCCTGGAACGATATCGTTCCTGAAGATAATAAGGAGACTCCAGAGCCAGCCAAGGTGATGAAACACGTGAATTGGTATGCCAAATACTTCTCAACGGTAACAGGCAGACAATCCTCTGCAGATGATCTGATACGAATGAGCGAGAGGGTCTACAACTTCGAGAGGATATTCAACATACGCCTTGGCTTCGGTAGAAGGGAGGACGATAGGATTCCCTATCGCTCCATGGGTCCTGTCACCGTTGAAGAATACGAAAGTAGGGTAGAACGTTACGACAAGCAGTTTGAGGAGATCCTGGGCCTAGATCCAAAGTCCAAATCAACGGAAGAGAAAATGCAGGCCTTAAGAAAGTACAAGGAGGATAGCTACGAAAGTCTCAAAGATGCCGTATATAAACGAAGGGGCTGGGATTCCGATGGAGTCCCAACCTTAGAAAAGGTCAAGGAGCTGGGAATCGATTTTCCAGAAGTAGTGAAGCTGATTACGGAGCAGTAATCCCATGGATATTAAGACGGTGATTAGTTTCTACAATATCTTCTGTGTGTATTTGAATTCCGTCGATAGACCCCATCAAAACACATTCAGATTTCAAAATTAATTACTTTATTAGGCCCTGTATCAGGTCAAACTTTGTGCCCTATCCAAACACTTCTGAGCCTCATCTCTTCTGCCCAACTTGACCAGCATTTCACCCTTATTAACCCACGCCACAGTGTAATCAGGATCCAAATCAATGGCCTTATCGTAGCATTTCATAGCTTCATCTGGAGCCCCAAGGTTGAATAGAACGTTGCCTTTATTCACCCAAGCTATGCTGTATTTGGGATCTATTTTTAGGGCTCGATTATGACATTTCAATGCCCTCATTAGGTTTTCCTTGTCATGGGAAAGCATTCTCATGGCAAGACCTTTGCATGTCCAAGCCTTTTTTGATCTTCTGTCGATCTTCAGGGCCATATCGTACTTTTCTATGGCGGCTTTATAGCCTTCAGGGGTATCTAAGCGGCTTAAGGCGTCCCCTTTGGCTATGTTATTGCTTGCTGCAACATATAAAAGTACAATCACAACCAAACCCACAAGGCCTATATTCAGCAGCATCCCCATTGCAATGTCATTTATTTTTTCCACATCCTCGTATAAGCTATTAGTCAGGAAGAATATCACCATGAAAATAGCCACGAGAATAAGAATGATATCCACCAATCTGCCCGAGATCAAACCGATTTTAGCGGGTTCCTCCCAGGATTCATCTAACTCGGTTTCAGCCTCCTTGATTTTTGGTTCCCTTACCTCTTCCGGTTCCTCTATAACAGGTTGAGTCTCGAATTCCTCCATTTCCTCGTATTCTTCCCCCAAATCTTCCAACATGTCTTCGAGACTTTCCTCCTCACCACCGGAATACTCATGCTCTTCGTTTTCAGCCACACAAACACCCCGTTAATTCATCCTTATCAGTAACTTGAGGGTATTCTAGGCGCATTCATGGGAATGGCTAGTGTACCCATCCTTTGAAATAATACATTAAAATAGGTATATTTAAATCTATCGACACAAATATCCATTTCCTCTCGAAAAACATGAGAACAATAAAGGAGCTCGGATGTTAATGGCGCATCGAGATACTCTTGACGAAAAGGTTAATTGGTGGTAATAACATCACGAACTCAGTGATTGAGTGAAAAGCTATTTGACTGTGACTTTCAACAGTGAAGGTATGAAGCCCTCAGAGGTTGTAGAGAGACTGCATATGCTCGGTTTTAAGCCCACTCATGGTCCCTATGACTTTACCTACGACTGGGGTAAGTCCGCCAGTGTCAAAGAGGCGATATGGTTCGCTGATAAGATCTGTGAGGCTCTGAAAGGATGCAATGTTCTTTTTCATCTGGAGACCGTCTGTATCGAGGATGATTTGGAATAGAATATCTTATCACAGGATCCTATTTTTTCTTGTTGAGACCAATTTATGAAAAAACGGATTTCAGGTTAG
>CP070672.1:3952684-3957211 GCA_020351895.1 Thermoplasmata archaeon | reverse complement strand
TTATTATAATCACCCATCATAAAGATAAGGTGACCGAGGTTATGAAGGGCAAGCGCTTTTCCTCTACAATCTTCATCCTTTACCATATTCAATGCTTCATTTCCCAAATTCATTGCTTCCTCGAATTTTCCGCTCTTTTCAAGAAGGCCCCCGATATTCGCGATGATCTCAGCCCTCTTCTTTTGGTCTTTTGTTAGTTCTATTGCTTTTCTATTTGATTCTATGCTCATTTCATAGTTCCCTATTAAATCGTAAATGGCTCCTAAGTCTTCCAGAATTTCCATTCTCTTTTTTGGATCTTGTTCAAACTCTAGGGCATAATTATAGAATTTAACAGCCTCTTCATTTGAATAGTTCTTCTTCGCCTTTTCTGCAGCTTTAATGAGATAGAAAAGGGCTTTTTCTTTGTTTTTACATCTATAGTAGTGAAATGCCAAATCTCCCACAACTTCATCAAGATTATCCTTATTCAGAGTCTCCAAAGTATCTGCTATTTTAAAGTGGTATTCCTTTCCCAATTCTACCGGGATTTCACTATACAATACCTCTTTTATTTTAGCATGGTCGAACTTGAAGTTTCCATTTAGGGGATGGATTAATCGATGTGTCTGTTCTAAATATCTCAATCGCTCTAAGAGTTGTACCCGATTCATATCAAGAATAGCAGCGAGCAAAGTCGGGTCAAATGCCTCTCCAATTATAGAGGCATAATCCAATATATTTCTATCATTTGTTTCCACTCGATTCAACCTTCTCGAAATAACATTGTATACCTTGGATGGAATGGTCCCTTCTTCCAGTGGTTTGGTTAACTTCCATGTTCCAGCAATATTCTGTATTATCTCTTCATCTACAAGGTATTTCACAAGCTCTATAACAAATAATGGATTTCCCTCGGTCTCCCTGTAAAGTTTATTTTTAAAATCCTCAGTTAAATCGTTCTTCCCAAGGAGGGCAAACAAAAACTCGTTTATATTCTCCTCGGGTAATCTCGCAAGGTCCATCTTCTCGTATAGATCCTCACGACTCATCAATAGCATCGCGTCCACAAGTGGATGCCCCTTTCCATCTTCTGCAGAAACATCTTCCGGTCGATAGGTGCCAAGAATAAAAAGTTTAGACGATTTGGTATTTCTTGCAATGTAATGCATCAAAGCCAGTGAAGATGGGTCAATCCATTGGAGGTCCTCAACACATAAGAGAGTTGGTGATGTCTGAGTAGACCTGGCGAGTCCCATGGACACATTCTCGAAAAGCAGGTTCCTCCTCGCTTTCGGATCTTCTTTCCCATAATATATTCCATCGTACTTTCCAGATGTAATAAGGGGTTTTAGAAGTACTTCTATTCCCGCAACCTTCTTTTCGTCACCGCTCCATTCCTCGAGGGTTCTTTTAAAAGTTTTCGTTGTCTTAAATAGGATCTCTCTCATATCATTTAGTAAGAATTCATTTTCTCTTCCTGAGACTATTACAACAAGATTTGTGTCCCCAAGACTCTCGATCAATATGCGATAATTTTGATATCCCAATGAATTTAAAGTTCCCTTTTCTTCCTCTCCAGATAGTTTGGAAAGAGATTCATTTACAAAATCGGTTACTGTGGAAAACATAGATGCAAAAACATCCGGATCTAGCTCGGTTTCATCTCTTACAACCTCTCTTATCAATATTCCCGCGTTTGTAACCAAATAAACGGCCTCAATCCTTGGTGCCTCCTCCGCAAAAAGATGTTCTAAACCCCCCGATCTCAGCGCTTCAAAAATAGGCATGAAGGGTGTGAGTGATTCGTACATGCAGTTTCCTGACAAGATTTGGAAGCCTTTGGATTGAGCAATTTGCTTTAACTCGTCTACCAATCTGGTTTTTCCGATGCCCGCTTCTCCTGAGATGAAAACTGTGCTCCCCTCGCCACTCTCTGTTCTGTCTAAATAGGCTTGAAGCTCTTTTAATTCGTTTTCTCGACCCACCAGCTTGGGCTGGAAATCCAAATTAGGCATCTTCCCCCCACACTCAACTTATTTACCCGTATATATCCTTAATAAAGTGCATTGCTTTTAAAATATTTAAGTATATATGATAAACCTCGGTAATATAAGATGAATTTAACAATGCTTCTAAAGAATTATATTCTTGAAAGCTCTGCTCCCAATAACATTATCATTAAAAATCAACGCTTTAATGTGTTTATTGTCGCTCGGATATCTCTGAATGTCCTTTCAATTAATCTGTATATATCCCCCTTTCGCAGTCCTCTCGCCTTCAAATCCACATTTCTACTCAAAAGATCATATCGTGCAATCAAAGATTTTTCATCCACTGTATCAATCATGCGTAGCAATAGTTCTGCCAGTTTCATCTTGTTATCATACACTGTAAAATCGATCTTGGGAAGCATGTAAGCGATATCTATGAAATCCTTGAATTCCTGACGTTCTGTAAATGTGATTACCTTCGAAGTGAACATTCTTTCTATGCTGTAAAATAATAATTCACCACGTTGTTTTAATTTGTCCGAGGGTTCTATAAAATCTATATCCAATTTTGTATGGAAAGTCTTGTATGAAATAAATTGAATTTTCATATGAAAACGGTTCGTTTTCGCCAATCCAGTTTTTCCTATTTTATAATCCATTATTATGTTATCCCTTTTCAGACCTTCAAAAAGCCCGATGAAATAATCCTGAATATCCTTGTAATCCTCCAGGTATTTTATATCTGCATCAAAATCCAGATCCTCTGATTCGCGGTGATGATTTAGATATAAAATCGATAGAGCTGTTCCTCCCTTGAAAACCAGTTTGTAGGGATTATCTTTCTCAATTTGTTCAATTACCTTTGTTAGCAATTCCATGATCTTTACCATATTATACACCAAATAAAGAATGATCAACATCTTCTTTTTTATAATGATATTCCCGAAACTTATTCGGATTTTTTACAAACTGCTTCCAGTACCTGTTCAGCATGTTCGTCCAAACCGATTTTGTATAGTTATTCTTTGTATACTTCGTATCCAATATGATCTGTTCGTTTGTTGCATATTTTATGCCTGTCTGCTCATCAACTACGATATCACTTTGGCCAATGGACTTGATTCGATAGAATTTTAAAGTAACATTTTTAAGCCTAATTTTTCCTTCGATCCTTGTATTGATTATCTCTATTACTTTTGGAATGTAATACCAGCCAAAGCCGTTGTACCGCATTGCACAAAGACCTGTTATGTAGTACGAATCTATTATATTCAACAGCTGCTGTAGTTCATCAATATCATGTAATTCCTCGTAGAATTCCTCTAGAAACTCCAGTTTCTTACCCAGGTTCCCCCTGAGATATCGCTTTTCATTTTCAGTCAGCTTTTGGCCGTATGCCAGTTTCCTTAAGAGTAACAACTGCTTGGGTTTGATTATTGTATTGGATATGGATTCGTCCATTGACAATATTTTCTGTAATATCTTTGTATTGGTCATACGGATATATATATATCCTCTAATATATAAATGTTTCATATTTTTTTGGGTGTTTTATCTGAAAGGCTAGGGGGTGCAATATCCCATAACAAAACCTGGGTTTTAATCTTTAAAGGGTATCTCGAAAAATTACCCAAAAAGAGATCTTATATTCACGGTTTTATGTGCTTTATTATTTTAAAGTTTCTTTTTTGTTAATTTAAAGCCATCAAAAAACATATAAATGAGGAGGAATATATCTTTTTATATGGACAGTTTGGCCTTCACGAAAATGTTAGAAAGAGGACGATCAGCCGTAGTTACCACGCAGCAAATGGCTGTGTTGCTAGACATGGATGTGGGTGCAACAGCTGTGAAGGTAAAACGTCTGGTCGATAAGGGGGTGTTGGTACGCGTTCTTAGGGGACGATATACCCTTCCATCGACTAATATTCTTGCAGCCGCATCCTGCATATATCACCCGTCATATGTGACTCTCTTGGCAGCCTTTGAGTATCATGGCACCACAACCCAATCAACTAGAGTTATCGATATTCTTAATACTGCACGTTCAGGACGATTATCACTGGCGCTAGAAGCTGGACGTTACATGGTGAGATTCGTGAAAGTGGACGCAAAATTGGTATATGGCTACGATAAGGTATTCCCAAGCGGGATGACGGCACTTGTTGCAAAGAAGGAGAAAGGGATAGTGGATAGTCTATTACTACCAGGATATGTGTCATTGGATGAGACCGTCGCATGCATAAGGAGTGGAATCGATGGGAAAAGAGCCATAGAATATGGCAAGCGCACCCAAAGACAGACGGTTATAAAGAGGTTGGGGTTTCTATTGTCCGCAGAAGGTATAGATTGTTCGCCGGACGATTTTCCCGGATTATCAAGAACCTATGTTCCCCTGGATCCTGCACTTCCCAGGCGTGGCAAATACGATCCAAAATGGCGTGTAGTAATTAATAGGGTGATTGAATGAACCGCGAAGAGTTGAGAAATTATATTGGGATCACAGGCTATTCCCTGGGGCAGGTGGAGAAGGATTACTTTCAACATATGATCC
>CP070672.1:3934563-3952584 GCA_020351895.1 Thermoplasmata archaeon | reverse complement strand
GGCAAGGCTTAGAACCTCGATATCGGCCTCTGAAACCCTGGCCATATCTCCGGTATCAAAGGCGCATTTTTTAACTCTCTCTACAGTTTCATGGGAAGGTGTAACCACCCTCAATCCGGACTCTATGAGATAGTCCAATCTCCTTCTCATCTTTCCGTGTTTCAGTTCCTCTAAAATTTTAGGTGATGAATAAAGCTCGTTTTCTGCTGAGAAATCCTTCCCTGAGAGAATGGCAGAGGTGTCCAACACGAACTTCATGGTTTTGGGATGGAAGGGATGCTATATGTTGATTGCGGTTCTTTTTTGGATTGCGTCATGTGGGTCCAAACGATTTGACGGTTCACAAAAATACGGGTTCTAATATTCTCAATCCTTTTGACTTATTCCCATAATCGCGGTTTTTTCCATTTTCACCTTATGGTTTGGGAAGCAGGGCCTTCATTGAGACATTCACCTTTCCACGCTCGATCCTTATGACTTTCACCTTCACTTTGTCTCCAAGTCTCAATCTGTCTGTTACCTTCTCCACTCGACCCCATTCGATCTCCGAGATATGAAGCAATCCGTCAGTATCTGGAGTCAATCTGACGAACGCACCAAAGGACATGATATTTACAACCTCAGCCTCGTCAAAAATATCCCCCACGTTCATATTTGGCTCACGCTTCATACCTCCTCTTGCGCCGCCTCTTCCAGCACTTTTCTTATAACCCCTTCTTCCACCTCGTCTTGAGTCCACATATCCCTTGGGTTTCGGGAGGAGGGCCTTCATGGAGACATCCACCTTCCCATTATCGATTTTTATGACTTTCACCCTGACCTTGTCTCCGAGATTCACACGATCTGTCACCTTCTCCACCCTTCCCCATTCGAGCTCGGACACATGAAGCATTCCATCTGTACCCGATGTCAAGTTGACGAAGGCTCCGAAGGGCATGATCTTCACGACCTCGGCCTCGTCGAATATATCTCCAACCTCCACAACACGAACGATGTCTCGTATCATGTCCTCTGCCTGTTTGCCCTTTTCGACATCTGTTGTTGTAATGAGGACTAGACCGTCGTCGTTTATGTCTATCTTCAAATCAAGCTCATCTGTAATCGCCCGTATGATCTTGCCGCCAGGTCCGATAATGTCCCCGATCTTCTGAGGATCCACCATGAAGCTGATGATCCTTGGTGCATAGGGTGATAGTTCCTCTCTGGGTACCAAAATGGCCTGCTCCATGCTATCCAAGATTTGGTATATTGCTTTACGCATTTGCGGGAATGTAGCGGAAATTATTTCATATGATAGACCGCGGGTTTTTGTCTCCATCTGGATTGCGGTTATGCCGTCTCTTGTGGATGTGAATTTAAAATCCATGCCTCCTTTTCCGTCCTCAAGATCCTGTAAATCCGTGACTATCTTCCATTTCTTGCCGTTGGAAGCAAGACCCATTCCTATGCCTGCCACATGTTTTTTTATGGGCACGCCAGCATCCATCAGTGCTAGAGAGGAGCCGCATGTCGCAGCCATTGATGAGGAGCCATTGGAAGCCATGACCTCGCTTACCACCCTGATGGTGTATGGAAAATCCTCTTCCGTGGGAAGAACCGGCCCCAACGCCTTCTCTGCCAAGGCTCCGTGACCGATCTCCCGCCTTCCGGCGCCCCGAATCGGCTTTACCTCGCCCACACAATAGGGTAGAAAGTTGTAGTGGTGGAAATATTTACGAACACCGTCGTTCTCCATGGTTTCTATTGAAAGCTCATCGAAGGGTGCACCCAGAGTCAAGACAGAAAGTATCTGGGTCTCTCCTCTTGAAAAGAGTCCACTACCGTGGGTTCTCGGCAGAACACCCACTTCCGAAGACAATGGTCTCAATTGATCCAGTTTCCTACCATCTACCCGCAAATCCCGTTCCAGAATTGCCAGGGTCACCTGCTCCTCGATGAAATCCCAAAAAAATCCTCCCAGAAGCCCTTTTACATGTTCCTTGGCGGCTTCCTCATCCCTCTCAGGGGTGACGAGTTTAGCCTTGAACTCCTCCACCAGTATATCCTCCAAATTGTGAAGGATGGCCTTTCTTTCACCCTTTGATCCTATGGGGGTGTTGAAGAGATACTCATCAAGATGTGAAAGAGCAGCCTTCTTGATATCTTCTATTATCTCCTTATCCTCTGGGTTGATTTCGCCTTTCAAGATCAACTGATCCCCTGTAGCCTTTGGCTTTCCAATCTTATTCCTGATATCCTCCATGAAGCTTGCCATGGGACCCATTGTCTCCATGGCAATTTTAAAAGCCCTCGCCACATCCTCATCAGGAACCTCATTGGCATCGCAGTCAACCATGGTGATCCTATCACCATCACCCATGACCACGAGATTTAAATCCGAGAATTCCAACTCATCTGCAGTGGGATTCACCAAATAATGACCGTTAGCCAGGGAGATCCGGACTCCGGCTATGGGTCCGTCAAAGGGTATTTCTGAGATATGAATTGCCGTTGCAGCAGCCAAAATTGCGGCGATATCTGGCTTGTTCTCATAATCCAGGCTTAAGGGGAGACAGATTATCTGTATATCATTTCGCATATCCTGGGGAAATTGCGGTCTAAGGCCCCGGTCTATCATTCTTCCAATGAGCATAGCCTCGGCAGATGGTTTACCCTCACGCTTTGAGAACCTGGGACCCTTTATCCTTCCCGCTGCAAAGTACCTTTCTTCATAATCCACCATAAGCGGAAGGAAGTCCACCTCCCTTGCCTCATTCGACATCATTACAGTTGCAAGGACCACTGTACCGCCCATTTGGACGGTGACGGATGCCGATGCCTGAAGTGCCAATCGACCTGATTCTATGATCACTTTCTTACCTGCAAACTCTGTTTCGAACCTATGATTTTCCATTGTATCACCTTGATATGTCTGTTTGCAAGGAGTCCAACATTATACCCTGATATCGATTAGGTATTAATAAGTTAGTGATTGGTAATTCACAATATGAAGAAGTAGACGATTCCTGAGATAATCCCTATAACGGCAGCTGCAACAGCACCTACCTTAATCCATGAAATGGGTGCATAACCTTGCACCTCTCCAGTCTGCCCGTTTATCAAGAAATGATAGGTCTTTTTTTTGTATTGATATGAGGCCACCCATATCGGTAGAAGAACATGTTTATATGTTATATTACTGAAAGTGGTATTTACCCTGAGAAAACGATGTGTATCACCAGGAACATCTTGAGCGCATTTGGAGCGCTGGTCTGCTTTGACATTATCCTTGGCGATTTCCCATCCCTGGCGAACATCAATTGCATACTCCTCAGCAAGCCATCCGCTCAAATACTCAGATTTATATGGGATCAACTGATTCAAATGAAAGGGATAGATTTTGAAAACCAAATGATAGTCTAAACCCTTTGAAGCGACGATGAGCTCATCGTTATAAAAATCGTTTCTTGCACCGGAAGAAGGAACCCATCGTACCTTTCTTACCCGCCTGGTTTTTGTGACTCTTTTCCCGTTTTCGTAGGCGGTGTAGGATTCAGTTTCATAGTAGTAATAACCGCTATCAGCGGTCCAATTGGAATGCGTTGCACAATCGTAGGTCCAGAAGGGGGTATAAATGCCTTTGAGCAGCTCCAATCTGGCGAGTCTTTTAAGCTTCGAGGGTCTGAAGAAACCCTTAGCAATCCATGTGTAGTACAGGTCCTTCGCCTTATCCTTGCCCACTTGAAAAGGCACCAGGGTCTCGGGGCGAATGATGTCTGGATGAGCGGGTATTTCTTTAACATATGATGATCCACAGAATGCACAATCACCGGCAACCTTCTCTCCCACACTTGTTGTGGCACCACAGTTTTCACACTCGATGGTGGTTACCTTGGTGTCCCATCCCAGTGAGGTTGGAGCGGAAAAAAAGTCATGTTCTTCCACTGCCTTATGTTCCACCTCGATTACCTTAGATGATCCGCAGAATTCGCATTTAAGCTCCTGTCTTTTGGGATCGAATTCCAAATGTGCCCCGCAGTTCTCGCATTCGAATTGTTTGACCACGAAGGTATTGAATGCATTGCTTCATTTTAAGTGTTTTTGTGTGTTTATCCAGGAAGATTTTGGATTCAATCATCACCCACCGCCAATAATGTAAAATAATATCATTGTAATATGTAAAACCCAACTAAAATAGGGTTGATTACCTGAAAATTGAGGCATGCATATCTTGTGGTAGCAGAAAAATAAGAAGCGGCACAATCAGTGACGGCGTGCTGCCAGGTTATACAGACGGCCTTGTCACCTATGTATGTGATAACTGCAATCATCGAGGTCTTCCAATTATTTTTGATACTGAGAAGGAGTATAAAGAGTTTCTAAGGGCACTAAAGGAAGATAAAGAATAAAAATACCCATTGAATTTGTGAGTTGGTCATGCCCTACTTTCCTTTCTTATAAACACAAAAATGCCTTGTGAGGGATCTGTGAACTTTCATTGAATAGGATTCTTTTAGACTCAGGTACTTCTCTCCTAAACGAATAAGTTCCATATCAGGTAAAAGTACAGATACATAACCTCCTGGCCTTATAATCTCATTAAAACTCCCAAAGGTCCGTTCGTACAGGCTAAAGATCTCCTCCCGATTTGTAGAGGCAGCCCTTCCATATGGTGGATCAGTTGCTATGGCATCCACTTCCCCAACCACGTTTTTTACCTCGCTTATATCGGCCTTAAAAAGCTCAACATTTTCTACCCCTAGGCTGGACAGGTTTTCTTTACAACCAGAAACCATCCTTTCATCTATGTCACTACCCAATGGCCTTGCACCTATCAATCCGGCCTCTATGAGCACTCCACCGGTTCCGCAGAATGGGTCAAGGAGATTCTGATCTTTTTTCACCCTGGATAGGTTCACCAATGTCCTGGCCAATCTGGGATGAAGGGATACAGGGGAAAAGTAGGGCCTAAATTGGACCTTTCTGGATTCGTAATCTGCTCTATGGATTCTAACCAGTTTTATTCCTATATGGCATCTTCCGGAAATTATCGCCCTTATTTCGGTATCAGGATCCATAAGATCTACAGTGTTTTCGCCGATCACATTCTCAGCCACGATCTCCTGAATCTTCATTAAATCTAGAAATTCATGATACCTTTTTATCCTCCTAGCACGAACGGCAAAGCTACCTTCTTTGATTTCCAATGCCTTTTTAAAAGAAGTTATTTCATTTGCCCCACAAGAGTGGACATGGGAATCGATATAATGGGTCAGTGCCAATCGCTTCTTCATTTCATTGATGTCCATTTCAATAGCCGTCAAGACTAGGACACCAGAATCCTCCTCATGGATTCTGTATTTTACATCTTGTGCCTCAAGACAGGCGATTACCTCGGCACCTGGAAGGCTTTCATGCTCACCAGATAGCTCAAATATGAATTTATTTTCTGAAATCATATATTCGGTCAAGTGAGTTATGGCTTAAATTTATTATGTCTGTAAAAAAAGAATGGAGAAAAAACCTCATTGATCTATGGGCTCGATGTTGAATACGCAAACCTCATCGCCCACACTCACACATTTCTTCTCAGAACAGTATATCTTTTCGTTATCGTAGGCCTCGTAAAGTTGCCTAAGTATGCCTCTTAACCTGTGGCAGGTGGGCTCTTCACCCTTCGAGGCCTCTATTGATCCCTTGGCGGTTATGGTCTTGCCATCGAAAGTGATCTCCTCTACCCATCCACGCTCCTTCAACTCACCTGCCGCTATGTCAAAGAAGTTACCCCTATCCTTCATGGCCAAGGCAGCTATCTCAACACCAAAGGCACTACCCTCCCTAAAAAAAAGACCGTGGCTGGCATTTGACATCACGCTTTCATAGAGCTTTGCCACGTTTTTAAGCTCTCTTTGAGAAATTTTAACGTGCCGCATTATCGTACCAAAAATAGAAAAGAAAAGGACCATAATAAATTTTTGGGATTATAATGTCGAAACTGATAATAAGGAAAAGCCGAGAAATAGGGCATGTTTTCAACATCCTATTTGGATAAAAAGGAACTCTAACAACCCACATTATTCTTTAAAAAATCAAAAATAACACCGCAACAAATATATAATCTCAACGCAATCATTCCCTCAAAGGGAGTGAGAAGATGGTTAGAATGGACAACAAAGTTGCTCTTCGTTTTACCTTCATAAGCGATCCGGAAAAGCCAGTTGTCACAGTACAGGTTCCAAAGGAGATGCTCTTCCAGGAGGCTTTGGTCCTGGCAGCAAAAAAACAGGGTAAAGATCCTGGTATCTTAAGCGCCACATATCCTGCAGGCACACCCATTACCGGTGGAACTGTGGAAAAGGTAATCGAGCAGGGAACCAATATACATGTCATAGATCCTTCTGTTGTGGGTTCCTGTTGATTCCGCGCAAAGGAATTCGTATTCATCAGAACTTTCATCGGCATAATGATATGGGATGATTCTTTCCGTGAGCTTTGTGAACATAAAACATAACAAGACGTGATGCTTTGAAGCAGGAACCAGACCTATTTTACTTTTTACAATGCTCCACTGTTGCTTCTCCTAAGGAAGAGAAATGGCCCCTTAGGGTCAAGGAGGAGAAGTACGCACTTTTAAAATACATTCAGTATGTGGATTACATGGAAAAAAGTGAGGAAGAGCAGCGCTGGTTCGCCATAAGGCCAATAGGCGATGATGCACTCCGATGGGAGGGAACTGTAAGCGCAGAGGGAAGAACTTATCTCATAGAATTGGTGTTTAAAGATTCCTATCCATACACACCTCCTGCGGCAAGGGTACCGGAACTCATGCGCTACACCGACAGGAAGCTGGATGACAATATCCTTGGCCTTCGAATCTGCGACATGCATATGGAGCAGAACTACTGGTGGAACGAGCACTGTAGTCTTGCCCTGTATCTGAAAAGGGAGGTATCCTATTGGCTCCAGAGCGTGATATTTCATCTGAAACAAAAGGGTTGGCTGGAATGGACGAAAGGTATCAACGATTAGCACTGTTTGAATTCGCTGATTTCTCAAAGCTTCGCTCAAAAAGTGCTTTGGTGGTGGGAGTCGGAGGTCTTGGTGCAACAGTGGCTGAGATTCTTGCCAGAGTTGGTATAGGAAGACTGGTTTTGTTCGATTACGATAAACTGGAAATGGCCAATATGAACAGGTTGATTTACAAACCAAGCCAGATTGGGATGAATAAGGTGGATGCATTGAAGGATTACCTATCCGATATCAATCTTGATGTGGATATCGTCGTCTATCCATTCGATATCACCACAGGTGATGGATATAAGACTTTTATTGAGGAAATCGAAAAATGTGATGTGGTATTCGGATGTGTGGACACCTTCGGCGTCAGGCTGTTTATGAACGCAAAATGTGTTGAGAAGAAAAAGACCTTTATAGACGGCGGTGCAAGCCTTGACGGAATAAGGGGAAGTGTTCAGGTGATCATCCCAGGAAAAACAGCCTGCTACAGGTGCCATCGAATGGCCCTGGGAATGGTAATAAAAAGACCAGAGGCGCAAGTGGAGGAATCTAAAGAAAAGAAGGAGGATATGGAGTTCTACTTGAACATCAATGAGCCTGGGAAGGACAGGGTAACCGGTATCTGCCACATGACCTCTTTACCCACAACCATGGCAATAATAGCCGCCCTTCAATGCCAGGAAGCCTTCAAATATCTTTTGAATTTCGGGGAGGTTGCCGGGTTTTTGATGTACAACGGCATCAAAGGGGAGATCGAGAGATATCATAGAGAAATTGACCCAAACTGTCCAGTTTGCGGTGAGGTTAATATGCATTTGGACGAAAAGAAGCTCAAGGAGATAGAAGAAGCGGCAAAGAAGTTCGATTCCATGACATGATTTCGGAGAATTAATATGGCTGGGCAAACCGATGTTGTAATGAAACGTGATTTGAAGAGAAGCATAATAGAACATGCACTTAGTGGCGCCAGAGAGCACGGGTATGAGGTCCTGGGATGGCTTACCGGTTTCTCTTCAGATGACACGGTTTATATCTGCGATGCAGTGGCATGTACCAGGTATAAAAAACAATCAAGATATACTGCAGAATCGGACCCCACTGAGGAGGCAGAGCTGGCAAGTAGGTTTCCCAGGAATGTAGGTATAGTTGGCCTTTATCACTCCCATCCCTTCAAGATGCATCAAGAGTCAGGAGAATTCAGAAAGCTCTTCGGGGTTTCAGAACTTTTTCACAGCGGAACCGATGATGCCATGTTAAGAAGCAGATCCAGCAGGATGAAAAATTATGTTTCCATTGTCACGGATATCGACAATATATCCTGCTATGTAATGTATCGCAAAAAACCCAAGAAAATCAAGGAAAACCTCGTGAGCAACATCGATTTCAAGGATTATATGCGCCCCATAAATTCTAAGATTCACCTGACCTTTGAAAAGGACTTTGATAAACAACTGGGTTTGACGAGAATGATCAGGACCATAGAGGATAAGTTGATAAAGGAAATAAATGAGAAAGTGGGAGAAAGTGACGTGGAAATTCAACAGGGACCAGTTGGCAACGTGTTGCGCATTCTTCCTTTTGAAGGAGGTCTTGACGGAAACACAGGTGATTCAAGGGGGAATTTCTTCAGAATCTCTCCTATTAATGATTCCGTAAAGATAAAAGCGGTTCTGAATCTTACACCCACCATCTACGTTCCAAAAGGATATATCGATTTAGGCTCCGCTTTGGAATCCATAAAAAATGAAATAGCCGATTATATCGTATATCTGACCTGGAACGACGTAAACTACTCTGAGATTGAAAGGCATTTATCTCAAAAAATAAGGGAATTGGAGGTACATTTAGGTAGGGTTTCCACAAAATTCCATGAAATTAGCAGCATCCCAATGAAGGTTTATACAAGGCCAAAGAGAAGGATGACCATAAAGAAAAGATAGCGGTAAGGAATCTAGGTGACCAACCTGGCACCACATTTTCTGCAGAACATATCCCCAGGTTCAACCTTGGTTCCGCAACCCACGCATTTGAGCTCTTCTTTCACAGGTTTCCCGCACTTTCCGCAGAAAACATCCTCACTTTTTACCCTGGCACCGCAATTGGGACAGTAATTCTTTTCCTCCTCTTTTTCCTCCGGCTTTATTCCCTCTTCTATTCCCATGGGTGGGGGAGGAGGTGGTGGTGGGAGTAATTCGGCCGCCGGTTTTGTCGCCTTTTTCATGGTCTTTTCATAACATTCCCTGCATGTGGCTTCCTCTCCATCCTTTACCTCGATGCATATGTAAGGTACCTTACTCTCACCACAAATTGAGCATATTTTGGGCTCTTCTGGTTCCACAGGTTGCAAAGCCAAATCTGAAATCGAGTCTCTCTCCCCTCCCAAGGATGTGGCACCTCCCAAAATGGCTTCTGCCTCTTTTTTTGAGCATAAAGCGAGTCTGAAGGCCTCGTCATAATCTTCCCTTTCAAAACAGACTTTTGCCTCTGAAAGCAGTCTGCGAGCCTCCTTGGCATCTACACCTGAAATCCTGACATTCTCGCAGGCAGTGTCTGCCAAGGATATGGTGAATTTCGAGGGCAGATAGTTATCAGGCTTTTTTTCCATTGCTTTGGAAAGCTCTGGAAGCTCCTTATCAGGTTTTACCACCTCATCAGTGGTGGGCTTACCCTTTTCAAATAAATCAACTGCCTGTTTGACTGGATGCCCTTCCTCACTCGAAGGGCTAGAAGGTACGACATCAAATCCTGTCTTTTCGTCCCAATCCTTCTTCAGGCGAAATAGGAGTTCTTTGGCCTCATCTATTGTTAATCTGGCCTTATTCTCCAATCCATCCCTGTAAAAGGTACTGGCCTGGCTAATCAGGGCCTCTGCCTTGCTAATGTCAATGCCCCTTCTTTTAAGATCGGATGCTATTCTTCTTGTTGCAGTGATGCTATTGAAAACATCGTCCGATTCATCCGAAGTGGATATGGCCTCTAAAACCCTGGTGTCCTTCCTCATTTTCTTATCTTCACCTTTTCGCAGCTTCAGCATGATTCTCAAAACCATAAATAATATAATGATCGTGAAAGCTACAACAACCAATAATAAAATCATGTCTCTTATGTTCAGGTCCGCCATACAAATATAGACCTACATTTTTATATTTAAGCTTTAGGATATCAGTGATTTAAATTTTCACATATTCTTCTATCTTGACTCCTATGCTTCCCCTTCTTTAGGTTCCTTTTTTGAGGCGGATTTGACCCTCTTTTTCTTATCTGTTTGCCCGGCTTTGTCTTTTTTTGGCTCTTTGTCCTTCTTTTTCTTTGTTTCCTCCTTTTCTTCGGTTTTTTCCTCTTTCTTTTCTTTAGCCTCTTTCTTTTCTTCCTTTTCAGCCTTCCGCTCCGCCTTCTTCTCCTCCTTTTCCGACCTTTTTTCCTCCTCTTTGGCCAACTTCTCTTCCTTTGCCTCCTTCTTTTTTAAGGCCGTTTCCTTGATTTTCCTCTCCCTTCCCAATCGAACCTTCTCGTAATGTCTGATTTTTGCCCTAAGAAGTCTTTCTTCAGCCAGGCAATCCGACCTCAGTTTTGAAAGCTCGGCCTTGGTTATCTCTCCAGCATTGCACTGCTGTCTACCAAGCTCGATTTTCTCTTCCAAAGCGCGGATCTTCTTCTTGGTAAGGCTCATCTCCCGCGCCTCAAAGGCCAAAACCACCTTTGGACGTGATAGATACCATAGAAAGAACATGGAAAGGATTATTCCCAAAACAGTGAAGATTGCGCTTACGATCTCCGATGTTTCCACCTCCCACTCATTTTCCGCCACCGAGGATATAAGAAGGAGGCCAGTTAAAGGGTACAGAACGATACTCAGCATTGAGAGAACCAGCAGTATGGATTTTGCCCAGCCCCGAAGGAACCACATGCCAAATCCCACAAAAAAGAAAAGGCCAGCTACTGCCGCCAATACATCGGCTGCAACCATAACGTCCAATAAAGAAAAAATCCGGACGTTATCGATTATCGCATCTGAACGGGTGACAACCGTGTATAAAGCCCCTAAAAAAAGAACAATGCCCAAGGCAATTATGATTATGGCCACAATTTTCAAGCCCAATAGTTTTTCATGTTCTGCCACGATATGCACCCTCTGATGATTAAGGTTACCAACTTCACCTTGTATTCCCTGTGCCAATGCCTCAGATCTATGAGGTATTGTCCATAATATTCTTAATATTTACCTTTTTTGGCCAATTTTTTCATACAATCATTGGCTAAAGTGAGGATAAAGCCCTCCTTCAAATCCCCAAGTACAACACACTTTCTGTCCCCATAATGCCAATAAACCAGGACAGTATAGGCTGCAATTAGTGCATCCAAAAGATCACCTTGTTGATCTAGGGCCTTATTGCTCAACTCTGTACGATCCACATCAAACAATTGGGGAATGTCTCTTTTAAAACTCAATTTTATGGGGAGGATTGATTCCATTAATTTCCCTTTGAGCCTATTTAAGCCCTCTATCTTTTTACTTCTTGTGGTGTTTTTATACTTTGGCACAGCCTCCTTTTTAAAGAGCACCTTCCACGAGGAATATGGGTATACCTCAAAAAGTGTGTTTGCCTCCTCCTTTGGACGAATATTATCTTTCAGCAGGACGTTTATTTTCTTAAATTCATTCACCAAAATCTCGCCCCTCACCCCTCCAAATGCTGAAATGAACCATCTCCTATTTCCAGGGAAAACCGCAATCTTGCACCTTAAAAGCAGTCGTTCGCAATCTCTCTGTTTAACACCGAAGGGTATCACAAGCGGAGCATCAACTCCTATGATCGTACCGTAATCAATGTAGTTTTTTACAAAATCGACTATGTCTTCATTTGTTGTAATAAGGGTGTTATTTTCTACCATACCCTCTTCATTGAGAACCACGGCCGCGGTTCTTTCGGGTTTTTCAGGGGAGACCTTCCAGGAAAGGTCTATACCTATGAATTTCATTTTACACTCCGATTGATAAATGCAGAACGTTTACATCAATCCAAGTTCGCCGAGTTTATCGGGCAGGTATTTATCTGTGACAAAGTCGAGACCGTACTTGGCCAAGGCTTGCTGCTCGGCCTTCTTGTTTATCTGGAGCATGAGCTCGATTTCATTCTTCCAGAACTGGCCCTTGAATCTCGGATCAGAGAGCTCTGCCCTAAGAGCGCTTGCATCCTGATCGCTGAGCTTGTCTGTGGGAAGCTCGTAATTGAGTATATCAGAGGCAGTGATCCCAACATACTCGGCAGTTGGGGTTGCCAGATATTCCGATATGTATGCGGTCTTTATGGCACCGAAGGCCAGGCTGGCAAATATTCTGAAAGACCAGGGATCTCCATCTGTGAAAACTGCCAATGGAACATCATGCTCCTCATTTAGGCGTTTGATGAATCGTCTTGTGCTTCTTGCTGGCTGTCCTTTCAGATGAACGAGTAAAGCATTTGAAGTCTCATCGAATCCATTTTCAACCAGCCTGTCGAACATACCACCTGTTTCTATGGCTATTATGAAATCCACTCCCACGGATTTGATCTTCAACTTGTCCTTTTCCACATTGTATGGTATACCGTATCCTGAATCCCCTACATCATCCCTGCAGTTGATCTTCTTCTTTTCCCCCTTCCTGTTCATCTCCTCTATTGTGATGTCGCCAATGACCCTGGCACCGTCTTCCTCAGGTCTCAACTTGAAATCCTCCCGCATACAGCCTGTGATGGCCTCCAAATCTTCAGCCAGCTTATTTGATTCGTTTTGGGTTGAGAACTTGGCATGCTCCCAGCCCTCTGAAATATAGTACATCTCCCTAAGGGTGGAGGACTTCTTTTGGTTGATCATATCCTCTATGAACTCCATCATATGCAGGGTTCTAAGAAGCATGTAGGCGCCGTTTAATTTCTTGGCACTTCTTTGGCCCATGGATTTTCCAAGCTTCCATACACTGTTTTTTCTCGAGAATTTGATGTTGCCCTTGGTTCTTACCGGTATCTTCATGCTTGGTATCTTTCCCTTGTTCATCTGTAGATAGATGTCCTTTGCGATGTCCTCAAGTTCCTTTTGCGCGCTTTCGTACCTTGCTTCTGTCATTTTTATTCACCTCCTAGGCGGCCTCCGCCGCCTTTCCTTCGGATTCAATGCCGCCCTCCTCCTCAGCATTCTCCTCGATAATTTCCTCCTCCTCGCCTTCCTCCTCTCTTTCGTCTTCCTCTCCTACGAAGTCATCAAGTGTGGTTGGTTCCTCTATCTCCTCGTCCAGGTCCCAATCCCCTGGTAGAGGCTCGGCCCCGATAACCTGAACAGGATTGATACCGGAAACATAGATTTCGGCCTCATCAAAGTCATCCTCATCCAGGCCTTTCAGGCTGAATGTGATTTCCAGTTTTTCCGTTGAAGGAATTGATTTTAACTCCCATCTGATCTTACCGCTCTTTCTTATTCTGCTAGGTTTTGGGTTTATGCTCTTTTCCTCAATGCTTCCAGAAGGAACCACTGCGTAGAGGTTGAACTTCTTCCTTGATGGCGTGTAGTTGTAAACGCTTATGGTTATATGATGCTTCTTTTTCACAAACTCAACTGCATCATCTATCCACACCACATTCATTATCTTGGTTATAATTGGTGCCAGATTCGGTTCTGGTTTGCCAACAATTTTTGCCGATTTCTCTGCTATCTTGGGCAGTATAATCTGGACTATATCGAACTTCTCCCTGGTCTTCTTCTTTCTCACCTTCTTCTTAATATGGATCTGCAGTCTTCGTGCACAGGCCCGAAGTGCCCTTTCTATCTCCTCCCTGATTTCGGGAATATCTGCAATGGCCTCCTTCGCTTCTGATGTGAAAGGGATTTTTGTGGAGGCAACATGAACCAGGATTATTGCAGGGCCGAATGGTATGCCCTTTCCTCCCCTCTGCTCCAAACCGTATCTTCGCCAGTCCACGTTTTCAATTGCCGCGGTAGATGTGCAACCACCTTGTTGGTACAATAATGGAACACGATTTGCAAATCTGAGAATCTTAACCTGTCCATCCGATGTAAGATCACCTCCATGCACGATTCCCACCTCAACCTGAAAGGGATTGCCTGAATATACAGAGGGCTCCCTGGTAACAGGAGGGGCGTAAAAATCAGGCCTCACATCTTCCATTACATTCTTCAATCCCTTTTTTATGAGAAGCTCGCCTATAGGTGAGAGGCAGTCTGTTGGAGGGGCCATGATCCTCACCTGTTTTATCGCCTCTATTATTCTATTGGCACCATCCAGCTTCAATCTCGAGGGTTTCATTGTGGGCTCGATTGCAGCCTTTTCGCAGATTTCCTTGGCGACTCTGGAGCTTATTCTCGAGAAATCCTGGGTCAGAAAAGAGGTCATTCGCTTAGCTTTTGATGCCTTTGCCATCTTCATGAGTATTCCGAGCTCTATTCCCTCAGGATGTGGTTTGATCTCCTTTGTTGAAGGAGGCATCTTCTCTGTAACCCTTTTAAATTCGGTCTTTGTACCGTCTGGCTCCATGAACGTGATTTGGGCATGGGGATTCACAATCGCAGTGCCTTTCAGATATTCATATACTGACTGCTTGGCCTTCACGTACTTCCCTTTCAGGCTTATCTCCACTTTTGTTCCGTGATCCTTTCGCTCCCAGATCACAAAATCCTGTTTAAGCACCTCGGGTCTGTTTCTCTTTGTATCCATCATCAGGGTTATTTCATGGGCCACATCCTCCCTTTTGGTCTTGGAGCGCACCAGGGTGGGTTTGCCTGTGGTGAGCTGGCCGTACATCACAGCAGCCGAAATGCCAATTCCCTGCTGCCCCCTTGACTGCCTGATGGCGTGGAATCTTGAGCCATACAATAACCTGCCAAAGATATGGGGTATCTGCTTTTTCACGATTCCAGGTCCATTGTCCTCCATTATTATCTGATACTCATTTCTAGAAACCTGGTTAATCTCGATAGAAATCTCGGGCAGAATATTGGCCTCCTCGCAGGCATCAAGGGAATTGTCAACACCCTCTTTCACGGCGGTAAGAAGGGACCGGGTTAAGGTGTCAAATCCCAAAATCTGCTTGTTTCTCTCAAAGAATTCGGAGACAGAGATTTCCTTCTGCTTCTTTGCCAGTTCCTCAGCAATGGACCTCGTCATAATACCCACTCTCCTATCACGGTTTGATCATCTTAATCTCAGCATTCCATTTGAATATGGTATGATAGAATTTTTGGATAATATCCCATCCAGTTCGGGGGTATAATGTGGTATTAGGTTATAAATATTATTGGATTTTAGTGCTGATATTATTGATAGAGTAACATATTCTTCCTCAGGACAAAAAGAAAGGGCGGGCAGAGGGGATATGGATGGAGAGGGAAAAAGGCATCCTTATCATCTCGAATATTATTTTTTGGGTGGGTGGAGGGGGAACAGGTAGAGGGAAAAAATGCATTGAATCTCATCCGCATATCTGATTTTTGGGTGGGAGAAGGGGGAACAGGTGAAGGGGGAAAGCACATTGATCCTACCTGCCTTATAGATCCTCATCTTCATCCAAAGACGGTGGTGGAGGTGTCGGTGGAGGCTCAGGCGGAGGCTCCAAGTCACCAGGAAGTGGTTCCTCTTCCCCAACTCCCAAATCCACGGCGCCTATGCTACCGCATGCAGGACACGGAGCAGAGGACACCCTGAACTTCTTGTCCATTTTGAAAATCTCCCCGCATGTTGCACACTGCACATCTTTCCTCTCTTCCTCCATCTCAGACTCGGCTTCTTCGGTTCCTGCCAATTGGCCCTCATCTGCTGCCGTGGGCTCTGGTTTCTTTGGCATGGTTGTGACTCTCGCCGCATTCTCGTACATGGTCTTGGATAAAACTATGCTGACGAAAAGAAAGGCAACGCTCATCAACCAAAGATAGATCCCGCTGACAAAAATTCCGCCGAAACCAGCAAAGAAGTAGAGCAATATCAATATCAAAAACAATATTTTCATTAACGTGTGCAACTTCACGATCTTCATAACGTCATGCCTTCTAAATCTACCAGGCATGGTGACCACTAAGTATCCAAATATCACGATCATAACAAAGAGAACCAAGGGGCATTCTACCCAGCTGAATTCTTCGTAATTCAATTTCTCATTTGGATTCGAATCAGCCTTGAATGTTGCGCTGTAACGATAAATCTCGCCAAAGGGGGTTCTTATCAGCAGGTAATCGCCTTTGCCGATATCCATACCTTCGAAATTACCTATGTTAATCATGTACTCCCAATGTTCCACCTTGTAGGTTCCTCTGAATGTCTCGTTTACAGGAACATATATGGCATCTGCGATAATGGTGTCCGAAAGAACGATCTCCTGATCTCCAGTGGGTATCCAGGCATCGTAGTAGAATCTTATCTCGATATCACCTGTTGAGGCATTGGATGTACCTATCAAACCCTTTGTATCCCTAGTTGAGTCCTTATTAAGAAGAGCGAAGCTTCTTAAGATGGCTCCTTGATATTGCAGGTCACTATGCTCAAGATAGTATTCCAAGGCCTGCAGGTACCTGTCAACTTCCGCCTTCTGCAGTAGTCCGTCAGGAGGCTGCTGGCCAGAAGGTGTATCCCAATTGAGAATAATGGCGGCTCGAAGCTCATTGGCGGCAGGGCCACTCACCTTCCATGTGAAGTGCCCTCCTCCATGAACTGGTATCCCTGACATCATCTCCATGTCGGACTTCAAATCCGTGGTACCACCCGTGGTTCCGATGTCGGCCTGGGTAAAGGCTGGTATCATCAATCCAAAAAATGCTAAAAGAATGGTGAGCGAAGCCAATATCATCTTTTTCGACATGTTTAACCTAGCGATAAATACGTTGATGGTTTAAAACATTTTTGCCGTCAATTTCTCTCTGGATTTTCCGAAAAACTCCATCTTATAAGGGCAAAACTGCTATAATAGAACCAGGTATAATTTATTAAAATATCGGGCTAAACTACCACCAGAACCTCGTTTTTTTGGGGTCAAACAGTCAAACTACCATACCAATTTGTTTATAAGCAATAAATTCCTATATATTCTACGAGGATGCCCTAAATGTCGGTTTTCAAGAAAAACCTTGGAAAATCAAGAAAACGTATGATATTCACCATCACGGTCCTTTTTTGGATGGTTTTCTTAGCCTTGGGTTTGGCGATCCCTGTGGCTGGGCAGGAAACAGATATTTCTATCGCTGTAGATCAAGGATATCAAATTGCGGATTTTACCGTTTACAAGGATATTACAATCTCCTTAACAGGTAACTACTCTATTTCCACTGATTCAATTCAACCGGTTACTGTTTATTTTGGCATTCATGCCCCAGAGGGATGGGTAACGTCCATCTCACCTGAATCGGTGACCGTAACCCTTGGTACCGATGCCTTTGATGAATTTGAGGGCGAGATAACACCGAATTCAGCATCCGAGCAAAAAACGTACGACATATATGTCTGGGCAAGTGCTGAGAGCAGAAATTATGGGGATATCGATTGGTCATCCTCCCCCACTTCCTCAGAACGGATTACCTTTCCTATAGAGCTCATTTTAAACAGGGTGAAAGTGATAACCAGCTCTCTTGAGCGATTGGTACTTCCCGAGGAAACGATCACTCACACCTTCACTGTAACAAATGTGGCCACGGTACCAGACACATTCTTCATCAACCTGATCGGGGATGAGGCACTAAAAGAAAAGGGTTGGACAGTTGCACAAAGTGATTCAGAGCTGATCTTAGGACCCCAAGAAACAGATACCTTCTATGTTGAGCAACAGATTCCGAAAGACGCCCAAGTCGGAGATTATAAAGTTGAGGTCGTGGTTTCTTCATCAGGAGATATTGGCTCCAAGTCCAGCCAGACTTTGCTGACAAAGGTCAGGGTTCCCAAAATCTCGGAGCCTTTTTGGACCCTGGGTCTGGTTTTGATGGTGGCATTCATTGGAACAAGTATAGGCCTTGCTGCCTTTTTTGCGGCAACAGAATATGGATACCTGGCCT
>CP070672.1:3931535-3934463 GCA_020351895.1 Thermoplasmata archaeon | reverse complement strand
TCGTTTGATGCCCTTTCTTTCTCAGATACAAACCAATGATATCATAGATTTAAAGCCAGGCATGGGAAAATGGGGATTCCTACTATACAAGGATTCGAAATTGATGGGCGATGTTCACATACTTCGATTGCATTCGAAAAAGGCCGGAAGAAGCAGATGCATTATTGTGACTGGAGGTGCAAACAAAGAACGAATAAAAACATGGCTTAGGGCACTTTCTGACGGCTATGTTCTTTTCGATGATACAGACGTTTTCGCCAAGGTTGAGGGACCGGTTGTGGTGAGGGATTTGGGGGAAGTAGACGAGAATCACCAAAGATGTGCATTGGCATTGATAGGCCCAAAAGCCAAGGAAATCATGATGAAATTGATTCCCGAAATTGAATCCCTTTCCCCTTCGCATTTCTTGGAGGCCAAGATAAAAGATGAAGAAGTACTGATATCCTATGAAGCTCATGGAGACTTTGTGGGATATGATCTCTTTCTATCCCCTGCCAGTGTACAGAAAATATGGGATGTTCTGCTTGATTTAGGCGACGCTTTCGGAATAAAACCCTCAGGTTTTTATACCCGACAAAAGATTAGAGAGGAATCAGGCCTCCCAGCCATCAATGAAAAGAAAGAAGTTGACGGTGTAGCCTTGTATAAAACACATGAATCCTTCTTCGATTTAAAGAAGTCATATTTTGTGGGTCAGAAAGAGATACTGAAGGAGTTACAAAAAAGTGAGGAAAAGAAAATATATAGTTATGTAGAAGAAGATTTACCCTTGAAAAAAAGCTGTCTGTACGAAGAGCATATTAAACTGACCAATAAGATGGTTCCCTTCGCAGGCTGGGAGATGCCCTTATGGTACACAAAGACAAAGGAGGAGCATATGGCTGTTAGGGAAGCTGCTGGATTGTTCGATGTTTCCCACATGGGTGTTTTAGAATTCTCTGGGGAACATGCAACAAGGTTTTTGGATTATGTGACCTCGAACTACGTTCCCTGGCTTAGACCTGGTCAATCTCATTATTCTTACATTTTCGATCCAAAAGGGAACGTGATAGATGACGTCTTTGTTTACAGGCTCGAGCACGAGAGATACATGATGGTTGTAAATGCAGCAAATAAGGAGAAGGTATTGGATTGGCTTTTGGCTGTTGCCTCAAAAAAGTATCTTATAGACCAAGAGAATCCTGCAATTGAAATAGAGGGTTCAGTTAAAATCCGTGACCTGAAGGACGAATCAGAAGGTGCAGACAGAAAGATCGACCTGGGCCTCCAGGGTCCGAATTCCCTGAAAATATTGCAGACCTTGGTGGATGAAAAAACTTGTTCGGAATTGGCCAGGCTTAAGAAATTGGAATTCATCTTCGTGAAACTACAGGATATGGATATAATGATATCTAGAACAGGATATACAGGTGAAGAGATTGGATTCGAACTTTACCTTCATCCTGATAATGCACCAAAATTATGGGATCGTCTATTGGAGGCAGGAAAGAAATTCGGAATCAAGCCCTGCGGTCTTGGTGCAAGGGATTCAACAAGGACAGAGGCAGGATTTCCGTTACATTCTCATGAGCTTGCAGGGGAGCATGATATAGATCCTATAGAGGCTGGATACGGCTCATTTGTGAAGTTTCACAAGCCATTTTTCATCGGAAGAAAGGAGCAATTGAACCGGTTCCTGGATTTGAAGAGGGCTGTTGTCAGGTTCAGGATGAAATCAAAGGGTATCAGGGCCATACGACCCGATTATCACGTTTACAACACTAAAGGAGAGAAAATAGGTTCAGTAACAAGCTGTGTTCTTGTGGAGGGAATCCAGCATGGCATGGCCTTAATCAAGAAGAAGTACGATGTTGAGGGAGATTGGATTTTGGTTTCCCTCCTCCCCCCAGAAAAGATTAAAAAGAAAGTGGGGACATTGGAGAAGGGCAAGGATTATGAGGAAGCCGAGATCCTTCCCCGATTCATGATGGAGATGGAGCTTGACGAGACCCCAAGTAAGATTTAGACACTTTCAAGGATGAGATACCATGACAGAAATAAAAAGAATCGGTGTGTTCATCTGTGGTTGTGGAGGAAATATTTCCCAGACAGTTACTGTGGATGACCTCAAATTGGCGATTGAGAAACTTGATGAAGTCAAGTTCGTTGAGGTCACCCAATTCACGTGTTCGAAGTTGAATCTGGAGTCAATGAAAAGCGCCATCAAGGAAAAGGAATTGGATGGTATTGTGGTTGCCGCCTGTTCACCTCATATGCACGAGACCTTGTTCAAAAATGTTGCCAAGGAGGCGGGCCTTAATCCATATCTTGTTGAGCATGTGAATCTTAGAGAGCAGTGCTCCTGGGTTCACGAGGAGAAAAAACAATGTACTGACAAGGCATTGGATCTGCTTCGGGCCGGGGTTCTAAGGGCAAGAGAGCTTGAAGAATTGGAATCAAAGAAGGTGGAAATAAAAAAGGCGGTGCTCGTCCTTGGTGGAGGGATAGCTGGAATCACATCTTCCTTGCAGCTTGCCAACTCGGGCCATAAAGTGTACCTTGTAGAGAAGTATCCAAGCATTGGGGGCCACATGGCCCAGTTGAGTAAGACATACCCTACACTGGATTGCTCTCCTTGCATTCTTGCCCCTAAAATGGCGGATCTCTCGATTCATCCCAACATCACGCTTCTTACATGCTCAGAAATAACCAACCTTGAGGGCACACCAGGGAATTTCAAGGTAACTATAACGCAGAAGCCAAGGGGAGTTAATTCAGAGACCTGCCTTTCCTGCGCAAAGTGCAGCGAGGAATGTCCCGAAGAAATTGACCATGAATTCGATGAGGGATTGTACAAACGTAAGGCCATCTACAAGCCCTTTCCCCAGGCTGTTCCGCCTTCTTATGTGATCGATTTTGAAAATTGCATAGAATGTGGCTTGTGTGTGG
>CP070672.1:3904803-3931435 GCA_020351895.1 Thermoplasmata archaeon | reverse complement strand
TGATTTCCCTGGTGTCCTCTATACTGACAATCTTTGCTGTAGGAGGAATGAAGAGCATGATGGCATTTAGTGTGGCGGTCTTTCCACTGGCTGTGCCCCCTGCAATTATCATGGACTCTCCATGCTCAACTGCGATCCAAAGATATGCAACCATTTCAGGGGATGCACTGTGAAAATCCAAAAGATCCACGGGTGTGAAGGGTTTTTCCTTATAACGCCTGATTGTAAATGACGCCCCACGTGTCGTCACCTCCTTTGAATATGTCGCCTGAATTCTGTGTCCCTCTATACTCGTGCCGTCGAGAATAGGTTGGGAAACCGATACCTGCCTGCCGCATCTTTGTCCCAGAAGGATGACAAAGGAATTCAATTCATCCTCATCCGTGAATATTACCGAGGTTTTTATGGACTCGTATTTTTTATGAAATATGAATATTGGAATCTCAACACCGTCGCAGGAAGTATCCTCTACTCTCTCATCCTGTATCAGGAGGTCTATGGGGCCGTATCCCACGAAATCTCTGAGAATATAATAGCGAAGCTTATCCTCAGTAATTGGATTCATCTTCACGCCCCTGCTGGATATTAAGGCCTTCAGATTCTCTTCAAGGTATTCTTTTCTGTCCTTCTCACTCATCTCCTCCCAATCGTAGGCCAAGGTCATCTTCAAAGTCTCTTTAAGGTAGCGCATCATTTCCTTCTCTCTTTTTGTTAGTTGCGGTTCTATACCCTCGTAAATGTACTCGCTTTTTTCCTCATTGTAATATATCCTCACAAAAGTGAAAGGCTCATTGACAGCATAAAAATCGATTTCTTCTATGTTGGGATCCGTGATCTTAGGTATTCCCGTTAAAACAGAGCCTCTATCCACCTCCTTTTCCTGCCTCATTCCCTCTGCCAATCTCACTTTTACGGGCTGTTTGTTGAAATGCTTCGTAAAGAACGTCATGTATCTGTGCCTAAGACCAGATGACCCAGCTTTTTTAGCCGGTTTTTTTTCTGATAAGGTTTCGGTTGCCATATTATACCCCTTAAATTTCTAAATTTGCTACATGATCATGTGGCCGCTCTCCCGATATACGCCTCAAGAAACGCATGGTTGAGCGAAAATTCCGAAACATCGTAAATTTCTACAAAGAGATAATCCGGCTCGCCGATCCAACTCTCCATTATTCCTACCCTGTAATCCACACCATCCACGAGACCGGCTCCTCGGAGGATGCCGTCATAGTAATCTTCCCACACTTCCAGGTATCTCGATTCAACATGGAATTCCACCATTCTGTCGGAGCTTGTAATGTTGGTGTATGTCCACCTATCAGTGTATAAGAGCCTGGTTGTCACTCCCTCGGTACTGATACCTGTGATACTGTCATCAGTGTCATGCAAAAGAGATATCAATGTCATGGAAAGAGTTGTATTATTGCCCTCTTTCTCCACATTGAAAGTTGGTTCTATCTTCATCACATCTCCTTTCTTTTGACTTATTATAACCGCTCCATTTGAGTATACCAAGGTCTGCCTGACATAGAATCTATTGTAGGCGGTTAAGTGTATGCCACCCTTTGCGTTCTCATTTATGTCCTCACCGTTGTCCTGGAATGATATGTTATAGAAATCGCTACTAAGTTTAAGTGAAAGTTCGCTGGGGGTTTCCCTCTCGAACATCGGTACTCCATCGGCTCCTAGTTTGATGGGTGAATGAGGTGTGATGTTCCTGTTATCTGTAATTATCTGGTTGTCCACCATTTTTCTTAGGTCACCGAATTGATCTATAACTGTTCTCATATGGCTTGCTTCATTGTCCTCCATCATTACGGGAACCCAGTACAACACGAATAGGGAAATGAAGGCCAAGAACACCATTAGACCCATTATCGTGCCTATCACTGCCGCTACTCCATCGTTATCCTCTTTGAAATTCCTTATATTCTCATCTCCTTTGCCTTTTTTCCACCCAATTAAGGTCAGATTTGATAAACACTCTCAGCAAATCTTTGTGACCGGAAGTTAATAAAGCTCTCCCAAATTTCCTCCACAATTATATGTTATATTGTATTTATAATTGTCGATATGATTATTGTGGATATCACTGCTGGGAGGTTCATTTTTTTATGCCCTGATTACGAACCTAAATCTGCATCCCCTATGGCGATTGAATGAATGTCCATGACTGCACCTAGTCTGAATAGATCGTCCACTTTGAATCTCTTCCATTCGCTTGCTCTTCCGAGATTTCTGTAATAGTAAACCAGACCACCTGCGTAGTTCTGTCCCTGGGATTCACCTGTTGTGGATATGACTATATCTTCTTCTATTGCACCGTCGACATTTCCAACTCTAACAGCCGTGATGTCTTGGCTTCCGGGAGATGGCAATGTCCCTATTATATTACCAGAACCAGACCAGGTACTCCCTCCATCCTGATTCTCGTACCAAATTAAGGTGTCATCGCAACCTGCGACCACATCCAAATATGTGAGACCACTAATATCTCCGATGTCCACATAGACATTGGCTTGACCGTCAATATTGGTTGCTACAGTGTCCGAATCCCAAGAGGGTGCCGATATATCGCTATCATCGTTCAGATAGCGCCATATATCACCATCTGCATCACCTATGACGATGTCGAGATATTGATCCTCCATTGCGGGTGTATCGTAGTTCTCTTGGAGATAGCCTATGGAGACACTAATCACTGTACCTGGATTATGAAGGTTTATCAGTTGCCAACCGCCTCCGCCATAAATGGGATTCTGGATTATCTTAACACCTGTGGATGTACCAACCACGACATCCCCGTCACCGTCATTGTCTAGATCTGCGATTTCGATGGCATTACCAACAGAAACTGTCCCAACACCGGTTGCTATGATTGCAGTTACATCCCAGGTTCCGTCATTTCTGTAGTATATGACATATCCATCTGAGGTACCTATTACGAGATCCTTTGGTTCCCGGGAGCCTATCTTGTCAATATGGCCGATTGCCACAGAATTTATTTCACCAGTAAGTTCGTCGTCGATTATCAATTCTTCGAAATTCGCTCCTCCTATGTTTTCCCATATCGACAATGTGGGATTGTTTTCTCCGGCTCTCCCTGTGACTATCTCTCTATCGGTATCACCATCAAGATCGTCAAAGGCCACACTCCAAATGTCACCTATATAGTCGGTTTGACCCTGACTTGGACCCTGATAGGCATATAGGTATCTCTCCCAATATCCGTTCATGTTCTCGTAGAAATGACCATGGTACTTCCCTGTAAACGTGGCACCCTGAGCATGTTCATGCCCGCTTACTATGTCCATTATGGATGATGGCGATTCGATTATAACCTGTTTGGCCAGGTATGCAAATTCCTCCTGATCACCTACATTTTCCTTGAATCCCGTGATTATCACTGTGTATGCCACCCTGCCCATGAGCCATGGATCCTTGTCCGCCCTCAATAGGTCTACTGCCACTATGTAATGGGTTTCTCCACCCTTTGTATGAGTTGAGATCGGTCCCACTGCCCCTGAGTTAGGTGGATTTGATACCATGTGGTTGCCCCAGAAATCTTGTATTTCCAGGTTCGTGAAAGTTACATCAGCTACGGAATCTGTGGTCTCGGTTATTATCTCAACATAAAGAACTTCAGTGTTCTGGAAGACGTGGTATTCACTAACAGGACCCTGAACACCGTCATCTGGTATCTTATCGGAATCTCCATCGGAGATTGGAACCCCTGGGATATAGTCAGAATCATAATAGAAGTTCAAATACGGATAGAAATCAGGGGATGTACTGTTGGTTACCACTATCCATGACTCAGTCATAAAGTAATCGTCGGTGGTATCTTTGATGTACATATATATATCAAAGTATTCGGCATTGGTACCGGGCGGGAACTTACCTAAAGGTATGCTATCTGTGACATATTGGAACAAATCGCTTGTGGAAAACGAAAGATTGAAGAACCAGTAGCCAGCCATGACACCGTCATATGCGAATTTGAGGTCATCTGGTAAATAAGGCGGGCCTATGACTTCACCCGTGGTTCTGCTCGTGACCCTGAATTCATTGACCTTCTCCATATTGGTGATGCTGTTGCTCCCTATCTTCACATGGCACATAGCATCTTTTGGATCGAATAGCTCGAAGATTTGAACCGTCCTATTGGATGTCTTGTTATTTGTAATAACGAATCCTTGATCGTACGCTATCCATGCAACCATCTTTTGAAGGGCAGTGGCCTTTGTTACCTCACCACCTGACTCATCGAATAGTATCAGCAGCTTGATGGTATCAGTGGCGATTATCTCGTCTGAGGCATTCTTAGCCCATACATCAACATCGCGAACTTGGGTTTCTCCAACAAGGGGAGCCGTAAATGAGTTTGAATATCTGAAATAATTCCCAATTACACGATCCATTGTGTAGGTTACTCCCTCCCAACTGAACTCCACCTTGAACACCTGCTCATCGGCAGCCGATCCATTGCTTGCATAGGCACTGAACCACACCTGACTTCCTCCACCAACTGCATTGGGATAGGCCATACCAAAGACAGTGGGATCTATCTCTTGAGACGGTGGCTGTACAGGAGCGATCTCCATCTTCAAGGTGGCATTGGCCATGTTTCCAGTGGTATCGATGGCCACGATGGTGGCATTGTATATTCCAGTTACATTGATGGAATCGATAAATGTTACATTCTCGAATATGCGGTTTCCATCGGGATCAGTCATATTGACCCAAGTTAAATTGGTGCTCAGTTCACTCACATTGATCATCACTGAATAGATGTCTTCAAGACCGTCCTCATCCCAGATCCAGGCAAATATCGTAACGTTTGTCCCATTTACTGCTGGGGCTGGAGAGTACCATGTATCAACGATTACTGGTTTATAAGATGTTATCAAAAGCTGGAGGTTGGTTCTGGCAATATTTCCATCCTCATCCAAAACCGTGAAGTTGAGGGAATAAAGACCTGTATTACTAACATTTATCTTGGTTGTGTTTAGAAATGTGCCGTTCATGTTGAAATCAATCATTTCCACCCACATTGGTTCGGATTGATTGTATGATTCGTTTAATTGGACTATATCCACTGTTACATTCACAATATCGGTATAGCCATTGGGATCCATGACATTGGCAAAAATCTGAATATTAGTACCGTTTCGTCCAATTGTAGGGTTTGTCCAGGCATTTAAAAACCTTGGTCGATATGGCAATATCGTGAGGTTCAATGTTGCATATCCCATGTTTCCGCCTTTATCATATGCCTCGAATTCCAGCATATAGGTACCTGCTTCCTGATCAACCCAACTGATATTCATGAAACTCCCGTCCTGATTTGGATCGATCATATAAACCCAGCCTGCCGAGCCGTTTAAGGTCCTGTTCAATGAGGTAACATTCACTCTTACGAAATCGATGTCGTCATAACCATCTGGATCCATGACACTGGCAAAGATACTAAGCTGTGTATTGTTGTCCGGGAAATTCGGGTTTGTCCATCTGTTGAGAATAACTGGTGCGTTCCTGGTTCTGATAAATACCTTCATCTGCGCCATAACATCGTTTCCGTTCATGTCTCTTGCCAGGAAGGAAACCGTCTTATTCCCCCCTGTTGAGACATTTATGGTAAGATTGAACTCGAAGATGCCATCCTGTTCAGGATCCGTCATGTTCTCCCAACCAAGGTCCGGATTGAGATTCGATGGATCCAACATCACATCCATTATATCGCTGTAACCGTCAGGGTCAAAAACCTCTGCATAGATGGTGATGAGCTCATCGTCCTTTCCAATGGTTGGAACTGTCCACATTCTCGAAATTATGGGATTGAACCTCTTAACGCTAACATTAAGGTGGGCACGATCTTCCAGCTCCGTGATATCCCTTGCAGTGAAATTCAACCTGTAAAGGTCACCTTTTGCCACATGGGCTATGGTTGAGTATTCGAAAATACCGTCACCTTCAGGATCAGTCATGTTGACGACATTGGATGTCCCATTTGGATCTTCCAATGGCCCGATATCAACATTCACGTAATCCAGGTTATCGTCGATATCTTCCACTTTACAAAATACCGTGATGTCTGTACCGTTTACTCCAACCTCTGGAATGGTCCATCGTTCCAATATTCTGGGGGCGTTTAGGGCAGTAGAGCCCACATATATCACGATCCTCCCCCTATCGATAAGACCTGAGGCATCCTCTGCAGTTAGGGTCAATGTGAATGATCCTTCACCCATGTCCACCATCACATCACCTTCAAAATGACCCGTCTTTTCAGTTGAGGAAACCATTGTGAAATCTATGGTATCTAGGGTGCTGTTTATTGCGCTAACGTTGGCGGAAACAGCCCCAGGTGCACTCAAGTCACCGATGCCATCATTATCCATGACATATGCGGATATTGTCAGCAAGTGGGCATTCACGGCAGGGGCGGGGTTGTACCATCTCTCCATTATTATTGGAGCATCGTTCACTCCTGCACCAAGAAGTTTATGTGAAATGATGAGACTCTGGAAATTCGTATCCACGATCTTGATCTCCAAATCATCGGCAGATGATACACCACGAAAGTAATAGGTCCATGTCTCGGCGGGTGACCATGTGGCATCGTCCTGCAAACCATAGCCTCTGGGATTGTCCCCATAAGGATCAGAACTGCTCTTCGTGGTGAGCCTCCTGACTTCTTGATTGGCTTTTCCAGGGTTCTTAAACAGATAAATATCGGTCCATTTTTGGTATAGATTCTCTCCACTGTTGTGGGTCATGTTTATTCTCGCACCATTAGCATCCAATGTGAGATCGGATTCAAAATCCGCATACGTTGCCTCGTTAGGTGCTGGTAGGCTATACACGAAGGCAAAGATAATGGCAAACAAAACAACAGTCATTGCCAAAATCAATATGTCTGCCAATATCTCAGATATACCATGGTCGTCCCAAACAATCTTCTTTCTAACTCTTTTCTTCATCTCCAAACCTCCTTTTAAAGGAATGATCTTAACGAGTCCATTTGGAAGTATGTTTTCATCCACAATAAGTTTATTCTTACAACCTATTATAATGATTATATATAAATCTTATATGGTTATAACCATGTTTTACACCAAAATTTGGAATAGATCAACTGGTATCATATTTGATTTTACTCCCCCGAATTGCTCCTTTTAATAATCTCAAAGAATCTGCCGATTTTTTCCTCTGAAGCCGTATAATCGCCCCTGTCAAACTCGAATTCAGCCTCTTTTACGATCTCCTCCATTTCCGAAGATTTTGCCCCTTTTTCCTTGAATTTCTCCATTTCATTATTTGCTTTTTGGATCAGCTCAAGTGAACGCCTATGCCTTTCCCTTATCGTGCTCGCTTTTTCCTTGGATTCCATTGATTTTGTCACGGCTTTTGCGAAATCATGGTTCTTTAAGGCTTCCTTTGCAGACTGCAACGATCTCTCGGCCTCAAAAACGGAAAAACCCCAGTTTTTTGCCTCTTGTATCTTTTCCATGGCCATATCCACCTGATATTTAGCGTCCTTATGTTTTTTCAGAAGCTTTGAGATCTCCTCCCTGTTTTCATCGGCTATTTCCATGGCATTTTCGAACTTCCCCTCCATTAAAAGTGCTTCCGATTCCTGCAATTTTGAAAGATCACCTAAATCTGCCTCCAAAACATCGGCATCCTTTACCACCTTTTCAAGGGCTATTATGGAATCAAGAGACATATAGAACATATCGAAAGTGTTCTTCACCTCTTTATTCAATTTTTCTGCTTCTTTTAGGGCTGATTCGATTTTTCCCATAGATTTCAGATTCTCCACTGTTTCCAGCCTTTCCTTATATTCCTTCAAAGCCAATAAATTGGGTCTGGAATCTCCCATTCTCCTAAGAAATGTGGCATTTGAAGTCAAAAGTCCAGTGACCTATTGAAATTTTTCGAGCTTGTCTTCAGCCCGTCTTAGACCCTCTCTTGATACTTTCAAACCATACTTGTATTTCTTGGGTCCCCCCGAAAGTGAGGTTTTGGTCTCCTTCAATAATCCCTCTATTCTCTTTGTATCGAGGTTTTTTTCTCTCATTTCGTCGATTTTATTGCTCAATTTCGAGATCCTGACCTTCAGCCTCCTCTTGATGCCCTTTGCATAGGATTTCTTGGCGCTTTTTTCTGCATTTTCCAAAGACTCTAAAGCGCTGCTGTACTTACGATTTTTAATGGCTAATTTCGCCTCTTTATATAGTTCCTCGGCCTCTGATGTATCAATGCCCTTCTTCTTGACCTTGATGATGAGCTTCTTTGCAGATGACAGGGCCTCAAGAGACTCTTGCTTTCTTCTCCCCCAGGCAGGCAAGGTTTTTCCCTCAAGTGTAAATATGCATCTTCAGATAAGTAGGTTTCCATGTTCTCAGAAATGCTTATTACTCTCCACAACTTATTCTTCCTGAGAGTGATTTCATGGATTCCAGTTATGATGTGATCGTGGTGGGAGCAGGTCCTGCAGGATTGGCCAGTGCGAAGTCAGCAGTTGATCACAATGCAAAGGTCCTCCTAATCGAGGATCATTCCGCCATTGGAACACCAGTTCAGTGCGGAGAGTCCCTTGCCCTTTCATCCATAATGGAGCTTGGCCTTGAGCCGAGCCCCAGTTTTGTTGCGAATGATGATGTAAGGATCATAAGGTTATTTTCACCTAATAAAAAGAAAATCGAAATCGTTATGCCCGAGGGTGTGAAAACCCCCGGTGTGATCATGGAAAGGAAGATGTTCGAGAAGCTTTTGGCCGTCAAGATCGCCAATATGGGTGTGGATATCTACACCAAAACACCAGCAATTGGAGTTCTTAAAGAGAACGGATATGTAGTTGGAGTGAAAGTCAAGCACATAGATGAGATCAGGGATGTCAGGGCAAAGGTGGTAATAGCAGCCGACGGCCCATCCTCCAATGTGGCCAAATGGGCCGGAATGGACATTTACAGTGATGTTGGGAAGTTCGCATCCTGCGCACAGTTTCAGCTCGCCAATGTAAATGTTGATCCAAAGGTTTCTGAGATTTATTTGGGAAAAGTGGCGCCCGGTGGAGGTTTCTGGGTTCTGCCAAAAGGGGAAGGATTTGCGAACGTTGGTCTTGGAATCGCTGGTGATGATCCCAAAACCGCTTTGGAATATCTTAGGGAGTTCGTGGAAAACGACGTGAGACTGAGAAACGGCAGCATAATCGAATTCAATGTAGGGCCTGTTCCAGTGGGTGGTGTGGTGAAGAAGATGGTGGACAACGGTATCATGGTGGTGGGTGATGCAGCAAGGCAGGTCAATCCTGCAACAGGTGGTGGAATGAAGTTCGGAATCAGGGCTGGAATAATCGCAGGTGAGGTGGCAGCTAATGCCGTAAAATCAGGTGATTACTCAGCAAAATTCTTGTCAAGTTATGAAAAGCAGTGGAGAAAGGAATTTGGAAGACGGTTTAAAGCCTTCGAAATTTTCAAGGAACTGATAGAAGAAATGCCTGATGAGAAGCTCGATAAATTGTGTGAGGAAATAGGGAGAAGAGAGGTTCCCGGGGATATTGACAGTGGGACTGATCTGGGATCAATGGGCCTGAGTATCATTTGGCCCGTGCTTCGCAACTACCCCAAGATCGTGCTTAAGCTAGGTAAATTCTTTCCCTCTTTTAGGTGAAAATTATGGAAAAAGGATAAGACCATGTAGATGGAAGGTTCAGGTTTCCTTTTGGTGAAAAAATGGGAAGAAGAACAAAGCGAATAAAGCGATATTTCGAACTTGGAAGGGTGTTCTCCGCAATGCTCACGGCAGGTGCTGCCATACTGGGCGCATACTCGGTGGGCGTGGTTGTGCAATGGTGGCAGATTATGATTTTCCTGGCAGTGGGTTTCTTCTCCCATGCCTTTGGCTGTGCTCTGAACGAGATCTGTGATTACGAGTTGGATAAAAAGGTGCCTGAGATATCGCACAAACCCCTAATTAGGGGCGACATCAAGATGGTCCAGGCATATTCATTTACATTGTTTTGCATTTTCGCAAGCTATACCCTGGTCATATGGTTCTTTCCCCAAAGACCTACTTTAATTTTCTTCACAATGGCCAATATATTCGCAGCTGCATACAGCCTCAAAGGTAAATATACACCATGGGCCTACGATTTTACCTTGGGAACAGGTCTATTCTTCTATGTGCTATACGGGGCCGCTGCAGTTGGGGAATTCAATGCAATCATGGAAATCTTCAATTATCCGATGGCAATTGTGGCTGCAATAATTATCTTTCTCTTCGAGGTGTTCATTCAATGGGGAAATGCAGTAAAGGACGTGGAAACCGACAGGCTTCTTGATGTACCAACGAGGGCCGTGGTATGGGGATACAAACATGAAGACAATCTTGGTATAAGGGATCCGAATCTGGTTTATGGAGTTATTATAAAATATTTCCTTATTGTGATGTTCCTGGCGCCCTTCTTCCTGGATTATCTTGGTATCGTGGATTTTGGATTCAAATTATATCTTTTCGGCTTACCACAATATCTGGTTATTTTCTTGATCCTTGGCATCCCAACACAGTTTTACTCAATCTACAAGATGATAGGTAGACATACCAGATCCAGCTATATCAATTTTATAGTAAAAGACGGGGTCCTAACATGGCTTGTTTGTCCTTTTTTAGTGGTGGATAACATCGGGATTTTAGGAGCCATAGGATTGTTTTTATTGCCATCTGTTTGGTTTTTGCTGATCACCACCATGTTGTATAGAACACCCATGAGACCGGGGCTTTAAGCTCCAATCTGAATTCCACAGATAATCGAGCCATTTTTCCAATATGATAGAATAATTTGATCCCCATCCATAATCGGGCCGTCATTAGTGAAATTTCCATCTTGATCTCCATCATTATTAGGTCCATCCCAATCTGTTTTCAGAATGAAGAAATCACCCTTGGATAGGTCATTATCATGATCCTTATCATGGTATGAAATGTTATTAAGGGTGCCTTCAGAATGTGAATAAACAAGACTACTAAGATTTAGTTTTGATACATTATTACTTGCTCTAGATATTAGTATAAAATAAACATCTTCTAACGGAACTTCAAAGTTCAACGACTTAATTGTGATAATTGTCTCATTGATATCTTCTTCTATAGTTAATTCTGCAATGGGAGTTCTTGGGAAATGACATGGAGGAGAAATATATACATATAAGAGTGCAAGAATAAGAAGTATTAATACCAAAATCACAAAAATCCCAACAACAGGTCCATCTTTCATTTCCTCACAATTCTAATTATGTTACCTTTCAATAATAAAACCTTCAACTACATGCAGGAAACATTTACGATTTCCATATAATCTTCATCAATATTTGAATGTAATGCCTTTTCCTCCTCTTTGACTCTTATAACCTAGCCCTCTATTCAAAAAACATCTCTATGATCTTCGACAAATATTAATATCAATACACTATTTCATGCCAGAAAGAGGTGAATTTAGCATGGCCATGAAGCACAAACCAAGAAGTGGTGGAGGTAAGTGCGGAGTTGTTGACTGTAAAGAGAAGGGCCATAAATCCCTTTCCACCAAGAAAGTCAAATCAGCTGTACCTGACCTCAAACTGAGATCAGATGCTGGGAAACGTGTCCACCTCTGCAAAAAACACTACAAAGAATACAAGAAGAAAACTAAAAAGGAAAGGGAACTGGAGAGACTGGCCTGGGAATGAGGTTATCTTCCCCTCGACATCAAACATTTGTTTCTCTTATTTTGGGGTGGGGATAAGGAACTTCCTAACAATCCATAACCATGGAGAATCCAAATGAAAAACATGATTAGGCTCATCCCAATACAATTCTTATCCAACTCAGCGCTGTTTGCCTCTGCACTTTTCATTCCGATCTTGGGAGGAGAGCTTTCAGCAACCGATTTTCAAGTTGGACTCATTGTGGCGGCATACGCCTTTGCCCTGTTCCTTTCCTCATATATCTTTGGAAGGGCTTCAGATGTACATGGCAAGAAATTCTTTCTTCAGATAGGCCTATTTTTATCGGGTATAGCGTGCCTTACTCAGATCCTAGCCTCAAATGTTTGGACTTTGGCTTTTTCGAGATTGTGTGTTGGATTCTGTGCTGGTATATACCCCTCGGCAATGTTGTCAAAGGCATACGAACTCAAAGAGGGGGCAATAGGAAAATTCGCTTCATTCGGCTCTTTCGGCTGGGGATTCGGCATACTGGTTGCGGGAGTCCTCTCAATTTATTGGAGGATTTTCTTTTTCAGTTCCTTAATGTTTTTCATATGCTTCTTACTCTCGTTTATGGTTTCTTTTAAAAGGGAAGTCAAGGTGGCGGTTCCTCTCTTTCCAAAAGAGGTGATAAAAAAGAGCCTCCCCGCTTATCTCACAATGTTGGTAAGGCACTCTGGAGCCTGCAGTGTCTGGGTGATTTTTCCATTATTCCTTCATGAGGACCTTGGGGGAAGCAAATTTTGGATTGCTATCTTATATGCCTTAAATCCTTTGGGGCAGTTTCTCACAATGCAAAGCATAGATAGGGTCAGGAGCACAAGGCTGATAGCAATGGGGCTTTTTATATCCACAATATCCTTCACAGGCCTTAGCTTTGTAAACAATTTTTGGCAGGTTGTCATTCCATGGATTTTAATTTCTGTGGCTTGGGGATTTTTATATGTTGGCTCCTTGAAATTCGTCATGGAAAGAAACATCGAGAAGGCAACTTCTGTGGGTATTCTAGGTTCCACCCTCAGCATATCATCCATCATAGGAGCCTTAATCGGAGGGATGGTGGCATGGCATTTCGGACGGGTTGCCAATATAATTTTGGCTGCCATCATGTGTGGCTCGGCCTTGATTCTATTCCTCTTAATGATTTATACAATTGACAGAGAGCAACCAATATATAGATAGCAAAACATTTTTGCTTGAGCAATCATATCCTCATTCATCCAAATATGGTCGGGGTTGATTATATGGAAGGCATATTCCTTTATTTCGTTGGCGCTGCTGGCTCTGGGAAAAGCACACTCACCCATGGTTTCAAACTCTGGATGGACAGGATGGGATACAACGCCTCCACAATAAATCTCGATCCAGGGGTAGAGCATTTGCCCTACTCCCCTGATATCGATGTTCGGGAAATGTTTCTTCTCTCGGATGTCATGGAGGAATACAGTTTGGGTCCCAATGCCGCACAAATTGTGGCAGCCGACATGATCGCCCTAAGAACGGTGGAGATGAAGGAATTGGTGGATGACCTAAACAGCGACTACTTTCTTGTGGATACCCCAGGTCAGATGGAGCTTTTCACATTCAGAGGGGCAAGCAGCGTCATCATAAAAGCCCTAAATGAAGAACGCTCTGCAATTGTGTTTCTTTATGATCCCATGCTTTCAACAACCCCATCTAACTTCGTTTCACAGTTAATGCTGGGTTCCACCACCCAATTCAGGTTTTACATCCCTTCAATCAATATACTCAGTAAAGCAGATGTTCTTGAGGAGAAACAGCTGGATCAGATATTGGAATGGTCCAAAAGCCCTGATATATTATATGATTCCTTAATAGAAGAGACTCCCCACATGAGAGGCCAATTGAATATCGAATTGTTTAGAGCCTTAGAATCACTCGGAGCTTACAAGACACTGATTCCGATATCTGCAGAGAACATGACCGGATTGGAGGATCTTTATGCCACATCGCAGGTGATTTTCATGGGTGGGGAAGACCTTTCTGTAAATTAGGATGGTTTTTCTGGGATCCGTTGTAATCCAATCCAATTTTGGATAGATAGAGTATACCATCTTTAAAAATACATTATTAAATCAATACAAAAACAATTTAATATTACATTCATATACGAGGTGCCATTATATGCCTTCTCTATGGGTGATGGCCTGGTAGATTAATCTCGAGTTGATCAGAATGGTCAGGATTTGGGGCAAGGAATCTTGGGAAAAGGCCACATTCATGCCCAAAAAGCTCAGAGGTTTAGTGGATCTTATCAGACCTTTTACCCTTTTGGCTCCATTAATTGGGGGCATTTGTGGGGGATTAATGGGATGGGTATCCGTACAAAGCAATCCCCGTCCTCCATTACCATTTCTTTACTTCAATGACCATTTTCCATTCATACAATATCATGCAGGATTTCTTGAGCTCCTCATAGGTGCTTCAACTCTCGTGATCTTGAATGCCGCCAGCAATGCGCTTAACGCTGTTTACGATGTGGAGATAGATAGGATTAACAAACCATATCGTCCAATACCATCCGGAATAGTGACCAAGGATGAAGCCCGTACAGTGGCCTGGATTCTATACCCAATGGTGTTGTTCAGGGCGGTATTGGTCAATAGGACATTTGGACTATTTGTTCTACTTATTATGCTCATAACAATAGCCTATTCCACCCAACCTCTAAGATTGAAGAAACGGTTGTGGGTCTCCAACATCACAATAGCCTTCGCCAGGGGGCTTTTAGGATTTGTGGCAGCTTGGTCAATATTCGGTGATCCGTGGTCTGACATGACGCCCTGGTTGATAGGTGGAGTCATGATGATATTCTTAATAGGAGCCATTACTTCCAAAGATTTCACTGACATAAAAGGTGACAAAATCCACGGGATCAGGACCCTACCGGTTGTATACGGGATAAGGAAATCCTCAATAGTCTCGGGTCCTTTTTTTGTTTTACCCTTCATTCTGATTTTTCTGGGTTTGATGGCTGGGGCTCTGACATTACCCACTTTTTGGTTGGTACTGTTGGCGATTTGGGGTGTCATCATCGCGATTTTGATGCAAACCGTGGCCACTAGGGAGGAGAAGAAGTTTGAGAACACCTTAGTTTGGGTGAACATGTACCTCATGCTCATGGCTATGCAGATTTTCTTTACAGCGACATATGTATTCGACTTCAGTGTAATTGGATAATTGGTTTTGATGCTGGATTTGGTCCTTTTTTCTCTATAATATATCAATAAACAATATATATGAGAAGGAATATAACCGCAACCCTACCCGTAGATATGGTTGAAAATATTTAGGCATCCATATCGATAAATGGACATTCAATTTGGTTTGAATGACTTAAATCCGGGTGCATGGAGGTAGTAATCTGCCTAGAGGTTTGAACACAGCAAGAAAACTGAGAAAGAACAGAAAGAAATTCAGATGGAACGATAGATATTTCAAAAAAAGAATGCTCCGTCTCAAGGAAAAATCGGATCCCCTGGAAGGTTCAGCCCAAGCAAGGGGAATCGTCCTTGAGAAGGTTGGTATCGAGGCTAAGCAGCCCAACTCTGCCATCAGAAAATGTGTGAAGGTTCAACTCATCAAAAACGGTAGACAGATTACGGCCTTTGCAGTTGGTGATGGAGCCATAAATTATATAGATGAACATGATGAGGTTTTAGTTGAAGGCATTGGTGGTAGAATGGGGCGATCCTATGGGGATATACCCGGTGTGAGGTTAAAAGTGATTCAGGTTAACAATATTTCATTAAATGAATTGGTTACTGGAAGGAAGGAAAAACCGGTTAGATAGTTTCAAATTGAGGTGAATTTTTGGCTGAGAATGAAGAAAAAAAAGAAGACGTTGAGGATAAAAAGAAGCCTCAGAAATCTGCAGTCGAGAAGCCTCCCTTACCGCCTCCCCCACCCCCGCCAGAACCACAAGTAAAAGATGAAGACAAGAAAAAAGAGGAAGTGAAGAAGGAAGTTAAAGAGGAAGTCAAGGTGGAAGTGAAAAAGGAAGTTAAAGAGGTAGTAGGAAAAGAAGCGCAAATAGAAGTGAAAGAGGAAGTTAAAGAGGAAGTGAAAGAAGAAGTGAAAGATGAAACCAAGGAGGAAGTGAAGAAGGAAGTAAAAGAGGAATTGAAGAAGGAGAAGGAGATACCCAAGGAAAAAATCCACAAAGATGTTAAAATGGCGAAACCAAAGAAGTTGGAGGATAAAAAGGGAAAGGAAGAAAAAGGCGAAAAGGAAGAGATTAAAATGAAAAAGACTGATTTCACCCCAACCAAGAGAGATTCGCAAGAAGAGTTCCTTCTAGGGCTATCCCCCCTCATCTTCGGTAGATATGATTTACGGGAGGTTGTGGTGGAGGATCCGGGTTTAAGAAGATACATAAATCTAACACGTACAGGAATACCACATACTGGTGCCAAGCATGCGAATAGATGGTTTGGCAAGACCAAGGTTAACATAATCGAGAGGTTGATAAACAACATGATGAGAACCGAGCATACCACCGGAAAGAAATCGATTGCATACAAAACAGTGATGAATGCCTTCGAGATCATCGCAAAAAGGACAAAAAAGAATCCTATTCAGGTGCTTATTTTTGCCCTACAAAACTCATCTCCAAAGGAGGAGATCACTAGACTTAGATTTGGGGGCATATCTGTTCCAAAAGCCGTGGATACCTCTTCGTCACATAGACTGGATGTTGCATTAAGAAATATCTGCAAAGGTGCCGTGAATGCTTCTCACAGGAATAAAAAGAGAATGGAGGTCTGTTTGGCGGAAGAAGTTATCCTGGCCTCCAAAGCGGATATGAACAGTTTTGCCATTTCAAAGAAGGAGGAAATGGAGCGAATTGCCGCTTCTGCAAGGTAATTAAGAATTCTAAGGTGTATTATAATGGGAAGAAAAGAGGACAACATAAAAAAGGCCCAAAAACTCATGAGTAAGATTGACAAAATCAGAAACATCGGCATTGCGGCACATATTGATCATGGCAAGACAACTCTCAGCGACAATCTGATAGCTGGTGCAGGTATGATGTCGGAAGAACTGGCAGGAAAGCAATTGCTCTTAGACTATGACGAACAGGAGCAAGCCAGGGGAATAACAATCAACGCTGCAAACGCATCTATGGTGCATTCTTTCGAGGGAATGGAGTATTTAATCAACCTCATAGACACTCCCGGACATGTGGATTTCGGCGGTGATGTCACAAGAGCCATGAGAGCTGTGGATGGGTGTATCGTGGTGGTTTGCGCCGTGGAGGGCGTGATGCCACAGACCGAAACCGTGGTAAGACAGTCTCTGAAGGAGAAGGTCAAGCCCATCCTATTCGTAAACAAGGTTGACAGACTCATCAACGAGCTGAAGGTCACACCGGAGCAGATGCAACAACGTTTTATCAAGATCATCAACGAGGTGAATACCCTCATAAAGAAGATGGTTCCTGAGGAGTTCAAGGATGAATGGATCGTGAAGGTTGAAGACGGGAGTGTAGCGTTTGGATCCGCGTACTACAACTGGGCCATCTCACACCCGTTCATGCAGAGGGTTAACATCAATTTCAATGATATCTATAATTACTGCAAGGACAAGGATCAAAAAACACTGGCAAAGAAAGCCCCAATTCACCAGGTGCTTTTGGATATGACTATCAGACATATGCCTAGCCCAACTGTGGCGCAGAAATACCGAATTCCCCATATTTGGCATGGTGATATGGAATCGAATGTCGGTAAGTCCATGGTGAATTGCAATTCCAAGGGACCAGTCAGCTTAATGATCACAAAGATTTTAATGGATCCTCATGCAGGAGAAATAGCTGTTGGAAGGCTTTTTTCCGGCAAGCTGGAAAGGGGGCAGGAATTGAAGGTCGTGGGCATGCCCAAGAAGAACCGTGTTCAACAGGTGGCCATGTCCGTGGGGGCGGATAGAATTACAGTGAAGCACCTAGATGCAGGCAACATAGCAGCAGTTTCGGGTTTGAAGGATGCCATCGCTGGTTCCACTGCCACATCTGACGAGACCATGGAAGCATTCGAAAGAATAGTTCATTATTCCGAACCGGTTGTAACTGTGGCCATTGAAGCGAAACATATGAAGGATTTGCCGAAATTGGTGGATGTTCTAAGAACCGTGGCGAAAGCCGATCCCTCCATACAAGTTGAGATAAATCAAGAAACAGGGGAGCATCTACTCTCGGGCATGGGTGAACTACATCTTGAGATCACCCAATATCGAATTATACATGAGCATGGAATCGACATTGTCGCCTCGGAACCCATCGTGGTATACAGGGAGGCCATCGAGAGAAAAGGAGGACCTTTCGAAGGGAAATCACCCAATAAACACAATCGGTTTTATCTGGAAGTTGAGCCCATGGAACCCGAAATTCTGAAGGCCATTAAAAGCGGCGAGATTTCCGGAATTGAAGGCAAGATAAAGGATTCCAAGGCCTTGGCAAGACAATTACAAGATCTCGGAATGGGAAAAGCCGAGGCTAAAGGTGTTAAACTTTTTCATAATAATAATATATTTATTGATGCCACGAAAGGGATACAGTATCTTCATGAAACCATTGAACTCTGTATCCAGGCATTTCAAGAGGCAATGGATAGGGGGCCTTTGGCAAATGAAAAATGTATGGGTCTGAAGGTCAGGCTGGTGGATGCGAAGCTTCATGAAGATAGCATCCATCGTGGTCCGGCACAGGTTATTCCCGCTGTAAGATCCGCCATTTACGGAGCAATGTGTGTCGGTGAAAGGATACTTCTTGAACCAAAACAAACCGTATTCATAAATGTTCCACAGGATCTTATGGGCAATGCAACCCGGGAAATGCAACAAAGGAGATCACTAATAGAGGACATAAAGCAAGAGGAAGATATGGCCATGATAGTCTCAAAGGCACCGGTTGCAGAGATGTTCGGTTTTGCCAGCACAATTCGCTCAGCCACGGCAGGAAGGGCTTTGTGGACAACCGAGCATGCGGGATATGAGAAAGTCCCAAGGGAGCTCCAAGGCGAGGTTGTGGCTGGAATTCGAAAGAGAAAAGGATTGAAGCCAGAGCCCTATGATGCAAAGTACTATGAGGCTTAGAAGGGGTTGAACAAAGGAGCATCTAATCCCTGAAAAGTTGATTTTCATAAGTATTTCAAAACGATCTTTAATCATATTCCTTTTAATTCTTTCAAGATCTAGAGAAAGAGCAGATTCTTGAATATGACACAGAAAAGTCATGATTATTTTTCCTTTTTCTCTCCCTTTCCCTCAGATTTTTTCTTCTCTTCTTCCTTTTCCCCTTCCTTTGGCTCCGCTTTCTCGCCTTCCTTTGGCTCCTCACCTTCAACCACACCCTCCGCCTCAGCCGCTGCAGCTGCCTCTGCTTTGGCCAGTGCCTCAGCTTCCTTCATCCTTGCTTTAGCTTCAAGAAGGGCTTCGCGCTCGAGTCTGGCAGCTTCGATATCCCTCTGGGATAGGAATTGACTTGCATGTTTGTTGCATCTTTTGCAGAGCTTTAAATGATTCACCAATCGCCTTGCTCCACAGCCTCTGCAGACATCTATGAGCTTCATGAAACGGGCTCCTTAATCCAGGGGAAAGTGCTCTCTGTTTATATAACTTTCTTTTAACAAAATAGCTGGACTTGAAAAAATGACGGAGGATATCTTATTATGTATGGATCATACTATGATGGCGAAAACGTAGAATCCCAAAGCCGTGACCATTATGGCGATGGTTTTACTGTACATACTTATGATCTCAGCCTCCAAATATATCTATCTGAATGTATACTATTTATAGACTTCTTCTCGGTTATCAGTGCTGATTTCACAAACCAAACAACGCAATTTAAATCATTTGTGATAGAGTTCACCTATTCTTTTCCTAACCATAAATTTCTGCAAACTAACCTGCTACTATAATAGAAGCCCAATGTAGTATGATAATGAAAAGAAAGCAAATTAAAAAGGACCATGCACCATATTCGAATATAACAGCCCTTTGTTTTTCCCTCCTTGTAAGTTTCTCGGTATTTATGACATAATATGCCCAGAACATGAATATCGTTCCTACCAACCCGAAAACCATTTTCATGGCGAGCCAAATTACCCAACCATGTTCCGCCTCCACCAAAGTCGATACTATAAGATTTCCTTCCCGGAAATTGAAAGCATTGGTACCAATATATGTCATCAATGGATCCACAACAACAAAAAGCACGAAAAAGGGTATTATAAACTCTTTTCTATCGTAAAGCCATCTCTCAAAAAAAAACTTCAGCTTGTGTGAAGTAATACTATAAGTTCCAATATTCCTAGATTCCATGATAATAATTGCGCATACAAATAAAAATAAAATTATCATCCAAGAATCATCAGTGATAATGCAGGGACAAAGTTTTTTGCTATGCTCCTGCAAATCACCATGGTGACTACAATCCCATGAGATATATTAGCAAATTTTGAGGTGCTGTATTGTCATTTAAGGGAAAGAAAAAGAAAGATAAAGAAAAAAAAATCGAGATCGGAGCCGATCAATGGCTCTTAAAGGGTCTAAATTACGAAAATTTGGGTGAATATGAAAATGCCATAAAATGCTATAAAAATGCTCTCTCTGAGGTGGAAAACGACAAAGAGGCCTGGAACAACATCGCATTAGCCTATCATCAAATCGGAGATTTTGAAAATGCAGACATTGCCTTGAATAAGGCTTTGGAGCTGGACCCTGAATATGACATCGCTTGGGAGACCAAAGGATATCTTTATACCAGGGTAAATATGTTGGATAAAGCCGTTGAATACTTCAAAAAAGCACTGTCTATTGATGAGAAAAAGGCAGATATTTGGGTCACTTTAGGCATAATACATACCTCCCAGATGAGGTTCGAGGATGCTGTTGATGCTTTTGAAAGTGCATTGAAAATCAATCCTAACCACATTTTGGCACTAAATAACGAAGGGATAGCATATCAACACCTTTCCCAGCTTCGAGAGGAAAGGGAGAGCATAGAGATGTTAGAAAAGGCCATGGAGTATTTCGAGCGGGCCCTCTCAATTGATCCTAATAAGGCCGAAGTATGGAACAATTATGGCGTTATTCTTGGATTTCTTGGAAGGCTAAAATCCAGCCTATCGGCATTTGATAAGGCCATATTACTGGCACCGAATTATGGTAATGCATACTTCAATAAAGCCCGTATATACCTCCAATTTGGAGATAAAAAGAAGGCCTTGGCACTGCTTAAGATAGCCATAGAAAAGGATAAAAGCCTCTATAAGGATGCAAAAGAGGATTTGGTCCTAAGAAAATTAAAGGACACAAAAGAATTTCAAAAACTAAATCCTAAAAAATGAGTGCAAAAATACAGCCTTAAATCTTGATGGAGTGTTTTACTTCGATGGTCCTGGTTATGCTCTTGGCGACACGCCCTATATCTTCCTTTCTTCTGGCTGCTTTATGCAGTATTACCGCCGACCAGACTAAATATCTTAGGTAATCTGTTCTTTTTTGGGAGTGTTTTTTCGTTTTACTGATTCCTGGAATGAGAGGTGCCTCAATCAGGATCTTTGGATTATTGGGATCTCTTAGATCTGATTTGATATGAAACCTTAAACCGGGATAGAGTACGATACCAACCATAAAATTGTAATCACTCATGTATCCCAATACCTCATAGATTTTCTCTTTCGGTAGCCCACCCATGAAATCTCCATAAATCGTATCGACAAACACATCGGTTCCTTCATATATCAGATATATCTCAGGTCCGATGAAGGAAATATCCAGTTTCTCCTTTTCATTACCCATAAATAAGGCCGATTCTTCGTCAACCTCGCTCCAGGGATGGCGAAGTGACTCGATGTTCTGAAAATAGAGATACACGGTTTCCTTGTGGTTTTTAAACTCCCTCATGGTATGCCCAATAGATTTGAGATCCAGGGCATTTGCCAGTTCGCACATGGCCCATACCCGATAGAAATCGCCCGTTCTCTGGGTTTCAATGGGTACGGTCTTCATAAGCAGAGGCTGAAAATTGTTGATAAAATCCTTATAAAGCTCTATCAAAGGCTTATAAGAGCGGTTTTTAGCCCGAATTGCCTCGAATTCTGCCTTCTTTATGAGCTGAGGATTGTCTCGGGCGACATGTCTAATAATGGGTATGGCCTCCTTGAATCTCTCTTGGGTAAGAAAGAATTGGTGAACTCGCAGAACCCTTCTCAAATCAGAAAGCATGTTAAGAACGGTTTTATCATATTCTCCCTTTCCCTCCATCTTATATATAGATTTCCACCTCATCTTTTCTGTCTCTCTCTGCTGGAGACGGGATAGAATCATGGCACCCTCAATTAGAACTTCGATGTGAAACTTGAGAAGGAGTACATTTGTTGATGTGATGTATGTCCTCTTTCTTGTCTCACAAATATGGGCCGTGGCATGGCTTAAACCCTTTTGAAATTTTAATCTTGCTGTTTTCTGCCACTTGATCTTGCCTTTTATCTCGGATTTGTACTTTCTTACCTCTTTCTTACTCATATAAGTCAAACATTCTGTTATTTTCTTTGTCAACTCAATAAGCTCCTTGCTGTAGTGATTCAGAAGTTCATCAATTGCATAATCTTCAACGTTTATTTCATAAGTGGCATATCCTCCTTCATACACCACATCATGGACATTTTCAGCACCAAACTTCTTAAGAAGATCTGGTATTCTCTCGTGTCTGATCTTGTTGAATTCTTCTGAAGTAAGACCCTTTGGCTCGATAACAAATGGCTTAGGTTCGCAAAGGTCTCGGCCCTCCAAGTCCTTCAGCTTTACAATGGTATTTCCCACGAACTCCCCGACATTTAATGTGATATCTCTGGTGGAGTTTCTCTCAAGAATATCGAGAGACCACACACATACTTTCCCGAGCCATATGGCAGATTTTTCTATACTTGGCCCATGGTTTTCAATTCTTAGTAATATAACTTCGTTCTCCTTCACCCGCTCTGCAGGTTTGCCGGAAACAAGTACTTTAATTGAAACTGTATCATTTTCGATATAAATCCCTTCCATTAACAGTTAGCCGAAAACAGACAACGTTGTACTCTTGAGCATTCGGTCCATGGCATGAGCCACTTTGGATCTCTCCCCAAATACCTCCACAGCCCTGATATACAAGTTCGATAGCTGTGCTTTTTCCAGGTTCTCCAGTTGTGGAAGTATATTTGCCACTATTGCATCCTGCATTGCAGCTTCCTTTGAATAATCTCCACTTGCTTTGAGGCACCATATGACACAATCGATAACCTGGGCTGTGCCGATCTTCCGGTAGGTCCTCACCCCCACAGACATCTCTATACCCTCTTCAGGTAATGGCTCCTCTTCCAAGAACTTCATCAATTTGCGATATTCGGCTTCCGCCTTACCATCGGAATCCCCCCTGAACATGGATTTATCGGTTTCCTCCCCATTCAGGGTGATCCCTATCTCTTTGGAGCGGAGATTTATAAAGTATGGCATTCGATTGAATTCGTCCTCCTTATCAGGTAATCCAACCTCTATGAATGCGAACCTCCTCATCAATGCATGGCCTATATTAAAAAGTGTATTTTTGTCCTGGACATTCATGGTTCCAATTATCCGGAACTGGCGGGGAAGATAGAGGGGATCTCCGTTATTCTCCTCAGAGGTAAGCAAGGATTGAGCCTCTCTGTATTCAAAGATGGTGAAGAGTTTACCGAATGCCTCGTCAATGTTTGCCCTGTTGAACTCGTCTATGATCAGATGATGCGGCTTTCCAAGCCTTTTAAGTGATCTTAAGCAATCCTTAACAGCCCTGGTCACACAACCGTCCCGAAACTCATATGATATTTCTTTCGTATATTCATCTACCTTTGGAGCAACACCTCCAATAATATCATAATTGTCCCACTCAGCATTCGCGGTGACGATGGTGAAGTTTGGCCTATCATCCCCATCCTTTGTGGGCATTCTACCGCAGATTTGTTCCAGAAGGAGTGTGGCCACCTTTGTTTTACCACATCCTGGTGCCCCGTACAAGATGATGTTTCTTCCACTCACTAAATTGACCAATATCTGATCTAGGGTCTGTTTTGATATGGAGAGCTGATCAAATATCGGATTCAGGTCTATTTCATAGTTTACCTCTATTGAATTCACTTCCTTGGCTGATATATATCCACCATCTGCCTCATCCTCATCTGTCCAATCATCTATCTTCATCTCGTCGTCGTCCGTCAATTCGCCAGGACCTGTCTGTTTGCTGATAAGAACGGTTATCATCTCGACAACAGTCGATCTTGGCCCAAACACCTCCTTTGCCTTGAGCTGAATGTTGGAAAGCTCAGCAGCCTCCATCTTCTCCAACAAGGGTAGGAATATCGATATAATTGCATCCTCAAGCGCCTTTTTCTTATCAGTTTTCGAAGGTGTGTTGGCAACACAGAGCATGGTTTCCACAAGTATTCTAGTCCCGATTGCTTTGTATGTTCTAATTCCACGGGGTAAAATGGTACCTTTAGGAGGTAATTTATCTTTTGAAACAAATTCCATTAAGATGTCATATGCTTTCTGTATCTCACCATTTACATCGTTATCGAATCTTGAAATGACACCTTCACCTGCCTTAATTTCATTTTCCTCCAATTCATCTGGGCTTAATGCTTCGAGATATGATAGCCGATCCCTCACCAAAAACGGAATCATCTCATATTCCAGTGTTTTTTCCGGCATACCGACCTCGATAAAGGAAAATCCACCTTTGAGGGGTAAAAGATTCTCTGGTATTGTCCATTCATCAGCATCCGCTGTCCCGATTATGCGGAATTCTTTGGGCACTCTGAGAGTGACAGTTTCACCTTTATGAAGGGAAAGGGCCACAGAAGAGTCCTTTTCACCCACAACATTCAGAAATCTGTTGAAAGCCCTGTCCAGATCAAGTTTGTTCATCTTACTTATGATCAGATAGTGCGGACGATTGGAGTTCCGAATGGAATCCAGACACAGTTCTATGGCTTGAGTACCAAATCCCTTGCGAAACACCATCTTATCCCCCTCATTCTCCCAGAATCCGATTATCTCATCTTCCTCCCATAAGGGATTCGCCATCTTTCCTGTATAATTGTACAAATCGTGAGTTTCGCTTTTAAATCTCTTACCACATATCTGTTCAGCAATAAGTTGGGCAAGTAACTCTTTACCAGATCCTTCCGGTCCATACAAAATTATATTCCTTCCGCTCTTAAGATGGGCCTGAATTTCACTAATGGTATGGGGAGGTATGAATACCTTATTTGTAATAGCGGAAACGTTCAAGTCGTATGCTATTGCCATTTCCTTGCCCTTTTTATCGATTTCCAAAGCATCCTTTTTTAATTCCGAGTTCATGTCTAAAATGATCTTCTTGAGTATCTTCCAGCTTTCAGGCTCGATTTCAAAGACAACCCTTTTTGTATCTGCATCCTTCATGAAATTCCATTTTTTTATTAGGTTTTTTGATTTCTTCAATTCGGCTACAGATATGGGGTTTTTGAGCTTAATTCTGGGTTCAATATCTATTCTGTGATGCCACATAGTTGAAAAGTCAGTGTAAATGGGGGAACGAATCTCTAATATTGCAAAAATCTTATCAGCGGGTTTCCTTTTAAAAGCTATAATTAGGTCCCCAGGTCCCACCTTAAAGAATGTCTCAATGTCCAAGGCATTATCGTGCATTCCCCAAGTTCCACCCATCTTGAACTTTGCATCCCATGTTTCCTCGGTACCAACGAATAGCCAGACCTTTTTCGGCCTTAGTTTTATGGACAAAATACTTTTACGTAATTTTTTAGCATTTTTGTTGTTTGGATTGATTTTGAGCACCATATCTAGGTTATAAATCGCTTCGTTCATGGCCCCCTCGCGGTGTAACAATCTAGCCTTGTTGTACCATGCCCTTTCAAGCATGGGGTCTGCATGAACCGCACGGGTAAAATAGGACACTGCCTCGTTGCCAGCCCCTTTAGCAATAAGAAGTTCACCCTTCATGTTCAAAGCTTCAGCATGATGGGGCATACCTTCCAGGGCTCTATCGATATACTGGATAGAACCTTCAATCTTATTCATTTTCTTCGATATCTCTGCTGCCTGAAGTAATAGATCCATATTTTTCGAGTCCTTTTCTAGCTGTTTATCCAAAACAAGTAGCTCAACTTTGAGCTTCTCATAATCATCTTCAGGGGCTTTACTTTTGTTTTTTGCATCTCCTTTGGCCCTTTCTTCTCTTAGACTTTCATTCATCTCGCTATCTTCAATAAGTGCTTCCAGGCTCCTTAGATCGTCGTCATCAATTTCCTGACTTCTTACTTTTTTTTTATGGACGGCTTCCCTGTTCATCCGATCTTCGTCGGTAAAAGCTTCCTGGCTCATTGTAGCATTAATTAATAACCGCTCATATATTTTATAACTATTTACAATATTATCAATTTAGAATATGTTAACCATTAAGCCAGATCAGATGGTTTTTTTCTGGCTATGATAATCATGAATGAAAATCAGAATTTATAATAGTTCACTCTTTTTCCTGATATGTTTTTCCTGTTAGTCGAGGAACGGGTAAGATTAACTATATATATTCATATTCCATTTTAGGATACTAATTTACAATGATGAAAAAGGAGGTAATAGTTTACTGTAGAAAAGAATGAACATATGTCACTTTACTCAGTTCTGTTACCAAGGGGAGGTTCTTATATTGCTGGTAAAGACCCTTCCTTATAGATAAGAAACCAGCCATATTAAAAACCAAGGGAGGTAATTTAAATGACTGCTCTTAAAGGAATGTTAATAAGATTGAAAACTAAAAGCGAAAGAGGTGCAGGGAC
>CP070672.1:3885656-3904703 GCA_020351895.1 Thermoplasmata archaeon | reverse complement strand
TTAGCATCCATCCTCCCAGTCCCATGGCCTGTAACATCAGGGTGCCGGTATAGCAGCTTGCCCCGAGCTCCACTGTTAGTTCCGAAAGAGACCACTGCTCGACAAACGTCATTGGCCAGACGTTTTCCACATCCACAATGTCTTTGAAATCCTCGATTCCTGGAATTGCAGTTTTGTTTATATCATCGTATAGAACAAGTCCATTTTGCAGCATGTAGCATAAAGCAAGAAGAACATGCTGAGAAAGATCACCTACCGGGATCACAACCAATATTGAGGGCTTGTTGAACACCCATGTGTTGTGAGCCTCTGTTATTGGAAGTTCGGAGGGAATTTTAAGGCGAGTATCCTGGAGCTTTCGAACTCGGGATCTGACATTGTCCACAAAATCTTCAAAACCAAGGGATCCATCTTCTCCTCTCTCTGAAAACGCTGGGGCATTCCTCATCTCTAAAACATACACACCATCATCATCTGTGAAGAAAGTCAAGCTCGTCTGAAATCCGGCGGCAGAAGGAAATACCCTCCCCCCTGCCGCCCCTGCGTAATTGGAAAGATGCGGTGCATACCTAGCGCCTCGATATATCATATGATGCCATGATGTATTCCCCCCGCAGGCGGAAACCACAAGCATCTTTTCCAATTCAGTTAGTGGCAATGGCTCGTGTTTTGACTTGTATTTGAAAACACCATCCGGAATCTCCGCTCCCATGAAGAACCGACGGGAGCGGCGACCGAGGAGACCATCCATAAGACTGAAGGACATAAGATTATGATAGCCCGGTGGTAAGGGGTTGCTCTCCATTTTATCTTCCTCTTATCTTCACTTTTTCCTTCAAAATCCGTAATGCCATGTCCATATATATTTAAATTTCAAAATCTATTGAAAATGATTTACAAATCCTTTACAAATTCAAGGTTATATTCAGATTTGTGTTGAAGAATTTTTTTTAGCTACTTGATTTATACCTTATTCAAACTCTTGAGGATTGGGAACATAAGAAATGTTCCCTTCCATTCGCTCTTTGGACTATTGTATAATATTGGAAAAAAGAGGTGAGTAGCCCTCTGATCACCATTCTTCGAAGGTAAAATATGTGTATTTTATAGACATTGCATTAACGTTTGCCCAGCTCTTTTTAAGATTGCGTGTACGTTCAATTAAACTTCAAATTATGAGGTTGTTATTATGCATTTTAATAGAATTAAGTATAATATACATCGACATATTATACATTAAGGGCAACTTAGTCTACAGAACGGGATAATCTTTATTTAGCTAAACCAAAATCCTGCGGCCTAAGTTTTGGATGATGAGGATTTTAAAAGAAATAGACAAAAACAGGAGACGATAAATATGTCAGCAGAAGAAAACAAAGCAATAATAAATAGATTGTTTGAAGAGATTTGGAAAAAGAAAAATCTAAAAGCAGCAGATGAATTGGTCGCAATGGATGCCGTGGATCACAATCCCATGGCACCCGGATTACCCCAGGGCCTTGAAGGCTCCAAAAAGGGATGGTCTATGGTCCATAGTGCCTTTCCCGATATAGACGTAACAATAAAAGACCAGATCGCAGATGAAGGAAAAGTCGTGAGTCGTGCCACGATGCAGGGAATCCACAAAGGTGAATTTATGGGTATTCCCCCCACGGGAAAAAAAGTGACCGCAGAGGTCATAGATATCGTTCGCATCGAAGAAGGTAAGATCGTGGAACGCTGGGGACTCGTGGACATGTTGGATGTCATGCAGCAGTTGGGTATTGTACCACCACCCCCTCCCCCTCAATGATCATTAAAATTGGTAAAATAAAAAGAGATTGTCATAGCTCAACTCTTGGCAAAAAGAGCAGTAAAAGGGAGGTGAAAGTAGATGCTTTTCCATGTCACTATAACCCACTCCGTGGATAACTGCCCCGGTTTCAACCCGGAATTGGCTCCAAAATCCATGGAAGTTGGTGAAAAGATACCTGAGATGGCAAAGGAATTAAACATAAAGATCCATTTCTTTGTTAGTGGACTGCCCGAGCACGTGGAATACGCACTCTTGGAAGCAGCAGGCCCAGCAGAGCTTGCCATGTTTCTCTCGCAGTACCCGTACAAGGTCGATTTCAAGGCCACGGCTGTTGAGCACATGGCTGCTGTTATTGAGAAGATGAAACCACTTTTGCAAAAGCAGTGAGAATTGAAATACGCTCCTTTTCTTCTAATGGAGGTTATCGTCCTAGATATTGAGGCATACATATTCCTCTAATAAGGGAAAAAGGGAGGAAAGTAGAGAATTATGAAAATGGGGATTGATCCTCATTTTCTTTATTTATTCATTACCGAACAACATCAGATTAAGAAACTGAATAATTGAATAGATTTAGGAGGCGATAAATATGAAGTCAAGAATAATGAAATATTTGGTAATTTTAGCCTTTATGGTTTTGATTACCACAATACCATTTTCAGTGTCTGCTGAAGAAGCTGAAGTGATTGAAACCGGTGCTAGTGACCCCCAAAACGAAGCACCTGTTCTACCTATAATCCCTGTTGAATTTGAAATCGAAGATAACTTCATCAAAGTAGAAGGGATGCATCAAGAAACCGAGATAATCGAGTTTCAGCAGGGAGATGACAGGGTAACAAGAAAGCATCCTGGAAGAAGCGATGTAGGAAACGAGATCGAGATCATCCATTCCACCCTTGAGGGATCCATTCAGATAAATGTTGATTTGGATGTTCCACAGGGTTGTGGGGAATGCCAGGTCGAGGAACAATAAGCTCCCGATTCAATCCCCTTCAAGCAGGTTCGAGAATGTTTCAAAATGCTCTTGTTCATCTGTCAATATCCGCTCGAAGAGATTCTTGGTTTCCTAATCATTTACCTTTTCGGCATGCTTGATAATCCCTTTATAAAGGGCAATGGCTCCCCGCTCCACTTCCTTGTCAATTTCCAGTATCTCTTTTACAGACTCACCTATGGAAATAGGCTCGGGTTGAGTTGTGGGTTTTGCGTTGAGATTTACGATTCTCTCTGCAATTGCCTCTGCATGCCTCATCTCTACAATGGCAATCTTCTTTAATCTTTGTCCAGGCAGCCAATAGGGAAAGTGTGTCCCTACGAATTTTCTTTGACTTTCTGTGGCCTCATCAGGTTTTTCAGGTGCATTTGCGGTCCAGGTTGAATGCTGTAGCATGTACTGGATAGACACTTGAAGCTCCCTTGCCAAGGCCTTGTTTAAAAAACCGATTATCGAGGATGATCCTTCTTCATCAACCATGTAAATGCCCCCCCTGTTATCGGACTCATAATAATAGAAACTCACATAAAACTTTCTATCAGAGAAGTTTAAAACTCGCCAAACTCACAATGGACATCTTAGCCCAATACTTAGTGCTCTTGCACTAATAGGTGGAAATATTGCTCTCCCAATTAAAGGGTGAAACCCCTTTGTGAAATGAGAATCTACCCCTTCCAGTATATTATTTTTCTAATTTTATATAAATAAGAGTTAGGTAATTTATAATTATATAACATTATAATATATTTAAATAGTAAGATATAAATATCCAGAAGTCATTCGGGTTTAAATGGAGGGAGGTATTGGGAATCGGTGGAGTAAAAGAGGCGAGGGCTCGAATTTACAGAAATTATGAACAAGGGTAGAGAGAAGTATCTTCTTTTCTTCACAGTTTCCTAACCTGAACTCCATGAACGAATAGAAAGGAGGGAAAAAATGTGAAGAAAATCGGAAAAATTAGTGCGCTAGTAATCGTGGGAATGTTCGTATGGATGATGCTGTCACCATCGGTGATGGCTCCACCTGCACCAGATTCCGAATTACCGTTCTGGGGAGTTGAGGGGAATTATGCAGGAAAAAAAGATGTCCTTGGAACGCTGAATAATAGGGATCTGAATATCGTAACAATGGGTGAGCCGAGAATGGTAATCACCTCTGAAGGAAACGTCGGTATTGGAACTGCGAATCCGGAATACTTGTTGGACGTCCATGGCGATGCCCGTGTGAGTGGTATACTACATATTGGAGATGATGGTGAGCCAAACTTGGTGGTTGCACCCAGTGGTAATGTGGGTATCGGAACACCATATCCAAAGGAGGCACTGGATGTTGTTGGAAATGTACATACAACTGGTGCCTTTATTGCCGGATCAACCACAACCTATGGGGATGGATTTATCCATTTCTCAGCTCCACATACCTACCTAAATATCGACAGCGGAACACTCTATATTGAGGGTGTGAATAATCGAGTCGGAATCGGAACCACGACTCCTGGGGCAAAATTGGATGTGGTGGCAAGTTCAGGCGGAGCAGCCACTATTGGTAATCCTTCAAATTCAGCCACTGGGGATATGGCAATTGCAATGGGACATTATACAACCGCTGATGGGCGGGCTTCAATTGCAATGGGACGTCTCACAAACGCCCAGGGTAATTTCTCAACTGCCATGGGGGGTTGGACATTGGCTAGAGCAGATTTCTCAACCGCAATGGGGTATTTCACAGAAGCCAATGAGTATTACTCAACTGCTATGGGACATTACACAAAAGCCAATGGATTTTACTCAACCGCCATGGGTAGTCATACAACGGCTAGTGGAGAATATTCAACCGCAATGGGACGTCTTTCTACTGCCAGTGGGCAGGCTTCAACCGCATTGGGACATCATACTGCGGCTGCTGGTAATTTCTCAACTGCCATGGGGCGTTATACGATAGCTAGTGAATGGACCTCAACCGCAATGGGATATGAATCAAGAGCTACCGGGTGGATCTCGACTGCAATGGGTGAAAATACAGAGGCCAGTGGGCGGACCTCAACCGCTATGGGGTATTGGACAACAGCCAGGGGAAATTACTCCACTGCCTTGGGGAGTAAAATAACCGTTTCTGGACACGGAAGTGTTGGAATAGGTTTAGACCATACCCCTCAAACAGTAATCCAAAACAACGTTCTGGCAATTATGGGTGGAAATGTCGGGATTGGGACCGTGAGCCCACAGGCAAAATTGCATGTTGAATTACCATGGGTTGGAGAAACAGGAACAATAGGTGGGGCAGCAACTATTGGTAATCTGAATTCAGCCACTGGGAATTACGCAATCGCCATGGGGTATCACTCGGAAGCTTCTGATTTTGCTTCAATCGCCATGGGATCAGGAGCCATTGCAAGCGGATATGTCTCAACCGCCATGGGACAATCTACAACAGCCAGCGGGCGTTATTCCACTGCCATGGGCTCTCAAATAATCGCAGACGGGGAACATAGTTTTGGAATTGGATTGGATCTTCCATTCACCCCCTGGACCATAACCCAAGATAACACCATGGCGATAATGGGCGGCAATGTAGGCATAGGAACAGTGAGCCCATCCACTAAGCTGCATGTGGATGGTGTGATCACAGCATCTGGTGGAAATTCCAACGATTGGAATACAGCTTATGGCTGGGGTGATCATAGCACACAGGATTATATTACCAGCGAAAGTGATCCCATATTTGGCGGCAGTCCAGCGGCATCAATCTCAAGCGGAGATATCGACAATTGGAATTTAGCCTATGGCTGGGGCGATCATGCATTAGCGGGATATATTACAAGCGAAAGTGATCCCATATTTGGTAGTAGTGCAGCAGCAGCAATCTCAAGCGGAGATATCGACAATTGGAATTTAGCCTATGGCTGGGGTGATCATACATTAGCGGGATATATTACAACCGAAAGTGATCCAGTATTTGGTGGCAGTGTAGCGGCAGGAATCTCAAGCGGAAATATCACAAACTGGGACATGGCCTTTGACTGGGGCGATCATACTTTAGCAGGCTATGATTCAACAAATGATTCATGGATTGGTACAGGCGATGTGTATACCACCACAGGCAATGTCGGCATCGGTACAGATAGTCCCACAGAGAAATTGGATGTTGATGGGAATGTTCATGCAACAGGCAGCTTTATTGCCGGATCAACCACCACTTATGGGAATGGAGCGATTGCCCTTTCACCTGGTACCAACCTCGACATAGGCTCTGGGGCTATTTTCATTGACAAAACAAATTATCGACTCGGCGTCAATACAACGAGCCCAGGTGCAAAATTGGATGTGGAAGTCGGTTGGGGAGAAGGTGCTGCAGCAACTATTGGCGGTGGCAATTTAGCCACTGGGGATTATGCAATCTCTATGGGGTATAACACAAGGGCTTATCAATTTGCCTCAATCGCCATGGGTTTACAGACCACCGCCAGTGGATATTCCTCAACTGCAATCGGTTTCTACCTGACCGCCAGCGGAGATTATTCCACTGCCATGGGAATTCGCTCAACTGCCAAAGGTTTTGGTTCCACGGCTTTGGGGCAAACCACAGCCTGGGGAGACTATTCAACTGCAATGGGGATGGATACGAACGCCAGTGGGCCACACTCAACCGCCATGGGAATTGATACAATCGCCAGCGGGCCACACTCAACCGCCATGGGAGATGATACAATCGCCAGCGGGTATCGATCAACTGCCATAGGTTTTATGACAAAAGCAAAGGGAGATTATTCAACTGCAATGGGAAGTCAGACTACCGCCTGGGGGTACAGCTCGACCGCCATGGGATCTTGGACAAACGCCAGTGGATCTAGCTCAACTGCCATAGGACGTGCTACAAGCGCATTCGGTAATTACTCAACTGCCATGGGTCATTCGATGCATGTAAGTGGAGAATATAGTTTCGGAATAGGCTTAAATTCCACACCTGCTTTTGTCTATCCGGCCAACACCATGGCGATCATAGGGGGCGATGTTGGAATAGGAACAGGTTGGCCAAGTAGCACACTTGATGTAGATGGTGATATAGAAATAAGCAATGGAAATGCATTCTACTTTGGAGATCCAAATGCCAATGATTCCTGGAGAATAAGAAGAGCAGGGAACGATTTGGTATTTGAGAGAAGGGAACTTGGAGCTTGGGTCACCAAAGATACCATGACACCATGAAGCGGCCAAAGAAACCGAAGTCAAGACGAATATATCTAATAGATAGATCCTATAAGAGGATAGAACCATAAATCAAAAAACAACGGACTCGTAACCAAGAGTGGCAGCTTTAGTGAAAACCTCAATTGGGGAAATCTTCCCCTCTCTCTTTTTCATTTTAAAATATCCTTTGTGTTGTAGAAGGTGAGAGGATGGTAATTATGGGATAACCCATTCAATGAACAATGTAAGGAGGTAATTATAGGAATAGGGTGATAAAGGTGATGTAGTGAGGGAATCTCTAAAATTTACTAAGGGGGCGGTGGTGGAGGTGGTGGAGGTAATTTCCTTATCTCATCTTCCTGAGAAGGAAACTGCTTTTCTTCTTCAAAAACAAAATCGTCCCATCTTTGCTCTTCAACCTCTTCATCTTCAAGTTTCTCATATTCTATGTTTCGTGTAAAATATAATACACATAGGATTACTGAGATAATTATGACCGCTAAAATAACAAGATAAATAAGGGGATTAGACCCCCCACTTGTTGGCCTTTTCCACTTTGTGGGATCCAATGGATCAAAATCCTCGTAATCAGGGATCCCGTCATTATCATCATCAATATCTGCATTGTTACCGATACCATCGAAATCTGTATCCAGCCATTCATTTAAATCTAATGGAAATGCATCTTCATCATCCAAGTAACCATCATTGTCGTCATCAGTGTCGGCGTTGTTACCAATACCATCGGAATCTGTGTCCAACCACTCCTCCGGATCCAATGGAAATGCATCTTCGCTGTCCATAACATCGTCATCATCATCGTCCGGATCGTCCGCATCCGGGATTCCGTCGGAATCGAAATCAGGCAGAACTGTAATCTCGATTTCGTCGATGGCCCAATTTCCTGCGAAATCCGTGACATTTAACGTGACGGAATAAGTTCCTGGGTTCTTGAAGAGATATTTAGGATTCATACCTTCCAAGGTAACGGGGGAGATTCCGTTTTCGATTGTCCATTCGTATTTTTCAATGGCATTGTTATCGGAACACTTTTCGGCATTGAATGTACATTCTGTCCCTTCAGTCAATAATAAATCCTCTCCTGCATCCGCTACTGGTTTTATGTTGTCGGCTACAATGATTTCCACCTCACTAAAAATACCCGTTGCCTTATCTTCAACCTTAATCAATGTCTGGCCATAATTTATGGCAGTGAATTTTCCAGTATCTTCATTTATATCGATTATTGAGTCATCATCTGAGGTCCACAGAGCCCGCCAGGTGGTGTTCTTTTGAGTCTCGTTTTCATTGTTCCATCCAATCACTGAGAAGTTACCCGACTGCCCTTTCTCATATACTGTTGAGTCAAAATAAATGATCTCGAGATGGTGCAGTGGCCATGGTACGATGTTGAATGTTGTGAAATTATTTACTGACAAATTTTCCATACAGCACACTGTAACTGTCCCTGTTCCGAGTATCTTGGCAGTGAACATCCCTGTCAGGGGATCTATTTCACCATACACGTCGTTATCCACATTCCATTCTGGTGTCCAACTCAAATTCAAGTTCCATTCGACATCATATCCAAATGCAGAAAAAGATATCGTGTCGTTGATCCAACACGTAATATCAGTGGGTTTTATCAGTATGTGTAAAAGCGGCCCCACACTGGTTCCGAAAGACCATTTATAATCATCAATTGGATTGTTTTCAGATATACCATCAAAATTGCCATCCAGAAGGTAATCTTCCATATCTTTAGCATCGTGTTTTATTTGTACCGAATAAGTGGTGTTTAACGCCAGTTCAAAATCTAAAGTGAAGCTCATTGTATCGTTATCACTTTGGGTTTTGGACCAGGTGAAAGTTCCATAGTCTTTATTCCAAATGGATACTCCGTCTGTAATCGAAAATGCTTCCTCAACCGAAGTTACATTCATTGATTCATCAAATATAACTTGAATCATAACATCTTCTTTCTTTATTATACCAGTTGGACTTTTTGATGAAACAGTTGGAGGTCTAAGGTTAAGGGGTTCCATAAGTGGATAGTTATCGAGATCGTGATGGGGGATATCAGTATCTCCGATACCATCACCTGCAGTCCTTCCGCCGCTACCGTCGTCCAAACCTGTATAGTCGCTCCAGTAATTCTCCCATACACTTGATGTCGAGGCTGTAAACTCGATATCCGAATCGATAATATTGTTGCGGTAAACCTTATTCCCCGGGGAAACAAAATATCCCTCATAACTGTTGTTAAAAAGCACGCAATTTGTCACTGTGTTGACATTGGAACCTGCAACTGCATATATTCCGTATGAATCACTCCTTGATATGTTGGTGAAGGAGATGTTGTTGTTTTGAGCACCCCAGAAAATTATACCCATATTACGAAGATTGATGACATTGCAATGCTTAACATTATTGGTACGGGAATCGGTTATAGCCACACCAGTTGAACTGTTACAGATGGTTGTATAAGTTATATTGTTGAAGTTTGAATTCATCCTCAGATAAACGCCTCCCCAATAATTATCTTTGAGCGTATTCCCAAATATTTGGTTGCATGTCGAACGATACAAGTATATCCCATAGGTATTGTTGTTCAGAATATTGTTATTTATTTCGAAGTGCCGGCAATTGTACAGGGTAATGACCCCTTGCTCTGTCAAATTACCTTTATATCCATTTGATTTGGAATCGATTATTCTATTTTCGATTACCACATCTTCGGTTTCATAATAATAGAGCTCTTCTGCATCGTATCCATTGATAACATTGTCAGTCATCGTCGAAATACAGGACATGGAATCCCAGGGAATAGACAGCCCAAATTCCGTATTGTTATACAACTGGTTGGATGTTAAGTTGACAACAGAATCCGATAGTGTTATGCCTTCCTTGTTATCGAGCACTAAATTGTTGTCAATTTCACAGTTCGTTGTGTCCTGGATATCGATGCCCACCTTGGAATGGGAAATAATATTATTTCTGATTTCTGTGCTTTCAACTCTAAACATCCCGATTCCCCAGTTTGTGACCCTTCCGGTGATTTCATTGTCTTCAATCACATGATCGGTTGTTTCATACAGGAAAATACCACCATTATTCCCGGAAAATATATTGTTGGTCATGAGACCGTTGGGTGATTCTCTCGAGAAAATACCATAATTACCATCCAAAAAATTGTTTGAGAATATCTGTACATTATTAGAATCCCTTACATAAATTCCATAGTTATTATTGGAGAAAATGCTGTTGTTTATCACAATATTGGAGCAATTGTAGAATGTGAGCAGGCCCTGCCCAGTGGCATAACCGGAATACCCTTGATTTTGCCCGCTATCCAAATACAGACCACTGAAAGTCAGGTTCGTTTGGTCCATATAGTAGAATTCCCCAAGGTCCTTTCCGTTAATTAAGTTACCCGTCATCTGCGAGAAGGCTTCGTGTCCGATATTGAACACATTGATTCCAACGGAGTTATTATTAATGATGTTGTTTTTGAACTCAGCGAAGTTACTTCGGTATATTTCGCCGATTCCTTCAACGTTACCGGAAACTTCATTTTCTAAGAATCTGAAGTTGGCTGATCCATAATTGTGGAAACCAGTCCCGTTATTGTCTATAATAAAGTTGTATTTGACTATGCTGTTCGGTGACCTGTGGAAATATACTCCATTGTCGTTATCATGCACATCATTGTGCTCAAAAAAGTTGTCTTCTGTATCACCAACATACACTGCCCACCAACCTGTATTCCACACGTCATTGTGGCTCACAGTAGAATTACTGGATTCATCGATAAAAATGCCGGAATGATTCACATTACAGATTTCATTTCTGTAAATAATGAAGTGGTCTATATTATAGATAAATATTCCGTTTCCCTTGATCTCAGAGATTTTACTGTGGCTTACGTTGACATAATTACATGAATCCATGTATAACCCATAAGTACCAAAGGAGATTTGACAATACTCAATCTCTGCACGGCCAGTAGAATTTATTTGAATCCTGTTCCAGTCCCCGCGGTGAGGATCCACTGAATCGGATGTGATATTGATATTATTTGAAGGCGTCCCAACGGCATTTAAAAAGCCCTCTATGTAAATCGAATAACGCCCTGTGAACCGGACCTCTGAATCGGGCTCAATTGTAAGATTGACACCTATATCGATGGTGAGATTCCCCTCTATCCAGTACGGGCTTCCCAATGCAGTCCATGTGGTGTTGGATGTGATATGTCCTCCGGGAACCGATGTACCTGCACGGGCCTTCTCAATTGGCCCCATGGGTGGATCAAGTACAGTAAGGCTCAATAGGATGATTAGGAGACTAACTCCTATATTTACCCCCCGTAATCTCATCGTTTCCCTATGAGTCAATGTCCATGGTAATTTAAATATATTTGCATATATGGTGAGTATAATTAATAGTCTGCAGGGAATACAAACTTGGATTTGCCATAAAAAGCTATAAATTCCCAAAAACCAATGTCATAAAATAGAGGGAGAAAATTAATGATCTTAGGGAAATCAAATTTAAATAAAATTCTTTGTGTACCAATTACCGTTTTGTTAATCAATATGACACTTTTCGCATTCATTTTAATCAATGAAAATAAAGGAGCCCCCGTCGGAGGAGAGTTTCAGGTGAACACATATACAACGGACAGTCAATTGACTCCATCAATGGCAATGGACCCTGCAGGCAACTTCATAATTGTTTGGTCATCAGAGGGGCAGGATGGGGATGGCTATGGAATCTATGCACAACGCTTCGATAAAAACGGGAATCCCTTAGGATCGGAATTTCGGGTGAACACATATACAACAGGCGACCAAGGTGTCTCTACAGTGGAAATGGACGCCGCAGGCAATTTCGTAATTGCCTGGCACTCAGATGGGCAGGATTTAAGTCTAAAAGGAATATTTGCAAAACGCTACGATTTCAATGGAAATCCTTTAGGGCCTGAATTTCAAGTTAATACATTTACTTTCAAGGACCAGCATCAACCTTCCATAGCAATGAACGCAACAGGGCATTTTGTGATTGCCTGGACATCGGAAGACCAGGATGGAGATCAAAGAGGAGTCTATGCACAACGCTTCGATAATCTCGGAAATCCGCAGGGAGGAGAATTCCAAGTTAATACATATACAACAGAGAGACAGGGAGCTCCCCAAGTGGCTATGAACTCCACAGGAGAATTTGTCATCGTCTGGACATCATACGATCAGGATGGAGATTTTTGGGGAGTTTTTGCACAACTCTTCGATAAAAACGGGAATCCGAATGGAGCAGAGTTTCAGGTTAATATTTATAACGAAAGTGCTCAAGCCTCTCCTGCGGTGGAAATGGATCCGGTAGGCAACTTCGTAATTACCTGGCATTCATATGGACAGGATGGAGACGAGAGTGGAGTTTTCGCACGACACTACGATAATAATGGAAATCCACAAACCACAGAATTTCAAGTGAACACCTATACAACGAGAACCCAAGGCGGGCCGGAAATCGACATTGACGCAAGTGGTAACTATTTGATAGTATGGCAATCCTATGAACAGGATGGAGATGGCTGGGGAATCTATGCGCGATATTTGGATGGTAATGGAAATCCTTTAAGTCCCGAATTCCAGGTTAATACCTATACAACGAGTTTCCAGATATCATGCCGGGTGGCAATGAATGCAACAGGCCATAGTGTAATTGCATGGCAATCAAGGCATCAAGATGGAGACTGGTATGGGATTTTTGCACAGCTTTATGATAATAATCTATTTTGGATATATGACATTCAGGCTGAAGATGTTACAGTATCAACCGCATCAATTTCCTGGAACAGCACAATGCCCGCCAATAGTACTGTAGAATATGGTTTTACTGCTTCTTACGGCTCCACTGTCCAGAATGACACAAAAGTAACCTCCCACACAATAAATCTTACAGGACTTGAGCCTGGAAGATCCTATCACTTTCGGGTATCTTCCTATAACGACTCCTTATCCAGTATCAGTAGGGACTTCACTTTCTCAACAAAATATTCAATGGAATTAAAACCCGGTTGGAACATGATCTCTTTTCCTCTCAATCAAACCGATACTAATTTGGGCAAAGTGCTGGAAAGTATAAATGGAAGATATGATGCAGTCCAATACTATGATGTCACAGATCCTTCTGATTTCTGGAAACACAATCACACGTCAAAAACCCCTCAGTCAAACGTTCTAACAGATATTAACAGATTTATGGGAATATGGATTCATATCACCAATCCCTCAGGACAATCTCTTTCTTTCGATGGCATCGCCCCCGAAATCGGTTATGTCAACCAGGTTCCATTGTACAATGGATGGAACCTAGTAGGTTATCCATCCCTGATCGAGAGAGCACCAGGTTCATCGGATCTACCTGCAGAGGTTGATATGGTTCAATGGTTCAATCAAGGAACAGGTAAATGGGAAAGCTGGGATCCGGGTGGTTTACCCGACACTCTTAATGTTTTGAAATCCGGGCAAGGACTTTGGATTCACTACACCGGAGTTTCAGATGTGTGGTCTCTTGAGTATGTGAACTGATTTTGTTGGATAATACCGTAATTGGTAATATCATCTTCAAATTTAAATAATAATAGTTTTATCTTGCCCCTATATAGTCAAAATGAGGCTGAAATAGCCATAATAATCCCTATTTGAAAACAGGAGGCAAAAGTCATGAGAATCGAAGTTTGTTTATTTATCCTAGGTGTTCTCATTGCCATTTGTATAGTTCCAAAGTCGGTCGAAGCCTATCCCATCAAGACTACGCCGGATATAATTATCCCGAGCCTGGAATACTCGGGAAATATTGCAATAGCCGACCTGAACAGCGATTCCCTGGATGACATAATAGATACAAGTGATTATGCCAATGGCTACTCGGCTGCATTATATTACCAACAAGAAAGTCCCCCTTTTTCATCCCCACCTAATCGAACCTTAAGCACGGGACAGGACCCTTCAGGAACAGACATTGGGGACTTAAACAGTGACACACTAAATGATGTGGTCGTCGCAGCCAGAATATCGGATAGGATCCATATCTACTACCAAAACCCGGATTACACCATCAATGAAAGTGCCGATGTAACCATTGCCACGGGTTCTTTGCCAACAGATGTAGAGATAGCCGATGTCAACAATGACACACTCAATGATATCGTCTGCACGAACGAGGATGACGGGAAAATCGTGATACACTACCAGGAGGCTAATAATACCATAAATAAGACTGTGGGGCTCACCCTGACCACAGGAGGGGATCCTTATTTCATAGATACAGGTGATTTGAATGATGATGGATTGATGGATATCATAGCCGTGAGACCAGGGGGAAAAGACGGTCGTATATTCTATCAACGAAACGACAATCTCTTTAATACTTCCTCGGATTGGACCCTAACATCCATAGGCACACCTTATGCTGTGAGAATCGAGGATATGAATGATGATGATCTAAATGATATCGTAATAGGAGACCTCAACTCCAATAATCCATTGTTTCTATTCTATCAGAAAAAAGATAACACTTTTTCCAGCACCCCTGATCGTACAATAAGTATCAACAGAGGAGTCATTGCATTGGAGGTTGGAGATATTGATTTAGATGGTCTGAACGATATCGTAGCTTTAAACACTTACGATCCTCACTATGGTTTTATTTATTTTCAAAAGCCTGATAACAGCATGCCAAGCAGTCCAGATGTCACGCTCACGGTGGGAGCCTCACCTTCTTCCGTAGGCATAGGTAATCTTAACAATGATTCGATTATGGATATAGCCATAACCCATAAATCCAGTGACGACATCCGAATTTATTTCGGAGAGTCAATATTATTGAACCGAACTCCAAAGGTAGAGATACTTTCTCCCAATGGGGGAGAGATACTATCCCAAAACGCAAGCATTTTATGGAACGGCTCAGACGTGAATTCAGACAGCGTGGATTATAATATCTATCTGAGCACTGATGGTGGAAGCACCTGGGGTGACTCTATCTATAATACAACATATATAGAATCACCCACAAATACCACCCACAGCTGGGACCAATTTAACACAGTCAACTTCAGTGACAGCAACACTTGTTTAATTAAGATTACAGCCGATGATCACATTAAGCCGACTGTGGAGGTTATTTCTGCCTCTTATTTCACAATTGATAATAATCCTCCCACAACAAACCATAACTACGATGGCCTTTGGCATTCCTCTGATTTTCAAATCACTCTATTAGCTTCAGATGCAGGAGTCGGTGTTAATGACACATTTTATATGATAAACGGAGGGCCGATAAAATCAGTCTCAACAGACGGTCAACCTCTGTTTACGTTAGAAGGTGCGGAAAATACACTGGAATTCTGGAGTGATGACAACATTTTCAATTTCGAGGATCATAATTTGCTAACTAACATAAAATTGGATAAGACGAAACCATCATCCTCAGATGATTATGATGATCTATGGCACACTTCTCCTTTTATGATCAACCTAACTGCTTTCGATGATCTCAGTGGAATAGATGAAATATATTATCGTATAAACGGAGGACCGATTGACACGGTTTCAGTAGACGGTCAACCTCTAATTACCACAGAAGGAGCAGCCAACACCTTGGAATACTGGAGCGTGGACCGTGCTTCCAATGAAGAGATGCACAACATGATCACAGACATCAAAGTGGATGGAATGGCACCCCGCATCATCCTCCAAAATCCATCAAATCAGTCTCTGATCCCAGCGGGAACGACACTGGACTTTGAGATCGTGGAGCCTTTTCTAAACAGTACTTCCTATTCTTTGGATATCCTGATATATCGGGAATTACACTCTCCTTACAATATTTCCACAGTGGATTGGGAAGATGGTAATTATACAGTATACATCAGAGCAGTTGATCAAATTGGAAATTCGAATACTTCCTGGTTTTTCTTTATTTTAGATTCCACACCTCCGGAGATCCGATTTGATTCCAATCTCAACCATTCAACTGTCCCTGCAGGCAGAATAATCCACCTAGATATAATAGACCCTCATTTGAGTGGTACATTCCATTCCTTGGATGGAGGGGATTTTGAGGCTCTCGCATACCCTTATATAATAAATACTTCAGGCTGGGATGATGGAATACACACAATTGGAGTTTCTGCATATGATGTGGTTGGAAATATGGCGTCGATATTCTTCGAAATCACAGTTGATGCCGTATCTCCGTATGTGATTTCAACAAATCCATCGAACAATTCCGAAGATATCGAAACCTCCAGTATAATAACCACAACTTTCAGCGAGCCCATGAACGTAACAAACGTAGGGGATTATCTGACCATCTCGCCTTTTGTGGAGTTCGACACTTCTTGGGATGTTACAAAAACGGTTCTATCAATTTCCTTTGAAACCAACAAGCCGGACTATGCAACCACCTACAACCTAACAATCGACTCCCGGCGTTCAGACATAAGTGGAAATCCCATGGACGAGGATTTCATGTTGACTTTCACCACAGAAAAAGCTCCCCCTGATGATTGGCAATTATTTGGCTTGAGCGGAGCCTGGATCCTGTCATTGTTGATAATCGCAATTTCCATCATCCTTGTAATCATTCTTTTGGGAATAAAGCGCAAGAAGGCTCAGGAGAGCCCAGATATGCAAGTACACGAGATACCATCTGATATGGCCCAGGAGGACACCCCCTCAGAAACCGAGGTCAGCCCTATACTAGCTCCTTCAGAGGAATTGCCACCTCCTGAAGAGGGGATCTCATAACCTTCTCTATAACAATAAACGACGGCCTCACCATAAATAATATGGCGTCAGTTTTGTAATCTATATCTACAACACTTCCCTATCTCTTTATTTTATAAGAATCCCACATATCTTTTACCCTTTTTGCCTCGAACATCTGGGCCAGTAAGGCATTGTTACCATCTGAGCGCATATTGATCAATCCATAATGGATTTCATCTGGGGATTTATAAGATCTTGCCAACTCGGTGGAGAATACCTTAGGGCGGTTTCCGCGACTATACCTTCCCGCACAGCCCAAGGAATCTGCCCGTGGATGTGCATATGATTCATTATCTCCCGAGGATATCACTGTGGCATACGGGCTGACCTTTTTCATGAATTCAATTGTAAATTCCGAGGCTCCGTGATGGCATGCTTTTGCTACATCCACACGGAACGGATTCTTGGGTTTGTAGGATTCAATCAAATGGTTTTCCGAGGGGATGTTTAAATCACCGCCCAGAAGTAGCTCGATATCTTTATATCTTACCACCACAACTACACTATTGCCGTTGACTGTGTGCGAGTAATCTTCGAACCAATTGTATTTGAGGTTTTTTCCTTTCCCTTTAACAACCGGGCCAATCACTTCAATTTGTAATTTATTTTTACTAGTGAAACCTGTTAAATATTTGAATTTTTTATTCAAATCCTTTTCGTCAATGGTCAATCTCTCCAATTTCTTTAAACGATTCTGGTTCTTAGCTTCCACAACGGCTTTTAAGAAGTCTCGAAATTTAGGCATTAAGCAGTGGTTTCTTTTATCCTCTTCCAATAATTTTTTCGCATCATTTATTGTACTAAAGCTGGTTTTCAAAATCGTTGGTTTAATTCTGGGTTTTCCCTTAGCATCTGTAGTCCCAAGTTGTTCGTCATATTTGGCAGGCCGGTCCTTTTGTGATCTTTTGAAACGTGCTATACCATTGTGATAGATTGTACCGATTTTAAATCTCGGATGTTTTATAAGACTGGTTAAGCCACCAAAATGATCGAAATCAAAGTGGCTTACGACAATGGCATCCATCTCTACATCATATCCTTTATCCAACAGCCATCTGTACTTCCATTTTGTTAAATATCTGTGGACATTCGAATTTCGTCCCCCATCGATCAACAGTGCTTTATCTGGAATCTCGATTAGACAGCTATCTCCTTGGCCGACATCTATGAAGAAGGCTTTAAAACCCTCATCTTTCCGGGTATCCTTAATCGGAACCCAGCCTGTTAGCCCAAACGTCTTAACCTTGTACCAATTCTTGTAGCTGTCATCCAATATCTTCATGTAAGAGCCATGAAGAACGGTTGTCACTTTCGAGCTGCTTTTCGATCTCTTTTTAAAGATTTGTGTTTCCCATAATCCCGCATATGTTCCTATATCTTTTTTTGCCATCATATCCCTCCAAGCCTATTTTATATTAGCTATTTGTCTATTGGTCCCTTCCTTTATGATGTATATCCTAAGCACTCTTCCTAACGTTATTTGCCACTCAGAATATCATCAGGTGATCCCTCGCCTAGTATATATATAAATATAACGTGAATAAAGTATTAAAATATATCGTTCTATAGGGGGCTACTGTTCTGGACAAGCTTGATGAAGGATACAATTTTCCATTAAGGTATCTTGCTGTGGATACGATGCATTTATTGAAGTTTACCACTATGTCATATAGAGTTGATTCCAGATCAACCATGATTGATTAATTATCTCTGCTTTTAGCTTCGAGCTTTGGTACTAAAAAATGAGGTGAGACGAAGTTCAGGCAACAAGGCCCGAACCTCCAGCCTCTTAACTCAATAATTCACTTCTGCAATTCCATTTTCTTTGCCCATGCTACAGTATCAGAAAAGTTCATTACGGGAACTATCTTGTTCGTATCTCCAACCAGCCTGAGCTGTTCGATGGCTAAATTCAGTTTTGCAGGATCATCCGTTTCCAATATAAAATAGAACTCGTGACCTGGTGCATCTATGTAGCCTTCAACAAACTTCACTCCGGATTCTTCTATCTGTTTGTTCAGTTTCGTTGTAAATTCCTTATCGGGCCTTACATTTCCTCCCGGACACATTTCTGCTGTATGTCTATGAAAAACCATATATTTCATTTTTTTTCACCTCCTTTATTATTTATGAAAGTGCAATGGGGACATCTATATATAAGTGAATTTCACAATTAGGTGAAAAATTATAACGGATGTATTGCAGATTATATACAAATTAATTACAATTTATATC
>CP070672.1:3881465-3885556 GCA_020351895.1 Thermoplasmata archaeon | reverse complement strand
TCCCTGGAAGCATTACAAAGTTGGCAAGCCTTTCGGAAACAATTTATTCGAGCTTAACGAGACAATGGGCTTCTGGATTCACATCACCCAACCAGGAGACACTATTTTTGTCTATAATGGGACCAAACCAACCTCAAACCAAACTATCACCCTTCAACCAGGCTGGAACATGATAGGCTACCCTTCCCTTACAAGCTACAACAGAACAGAAGGATTGAACAATCCCACCTTCGGCCAGGAGATTGACCTAATCCAATGGTATGATGCTGAAACACAAACCTGGCATGATTTGGGTGAGAACGATTATTTTGTCCCAGGAAGAGGTTACTGGATCCACGCCAATGCTGAATGCGAGTGGGAAGTTCCATTGTAAAGGGATGCCGCATCCCCACGCTCAACCCCCACCTCCGCGCTCACCACACAGCAAAGCTGCACCTACCGCCCAAATCCATCCAGCCAAGAGTGACCACAGATCAACAGGAATACGGGAGGGTGAGCGGAAGGTATTTAACTCGTGAAAACGATAACTTTATCTGATGTATAGGAGGATAGTCGCAGTTTGGATTAGTTTGGCGATAGTGATAGGCTTTATAGTAATTCTTATCGATATTGCTCCATTTGCAGAAGCTCCCACCACATGGTATGTGGATGATATACCTGGAGGAATACCTCCTGAAGATTTCACTTCGATTCAAGATGCAATAAACGCATCTATTGACGGGGATATTATTTTTGTATATAATGGGATTTATAATGAAAATTTAACGGTATTTAACAGTATAACTCTAACAGGAGAAAACATGAACGATACAATAATAGATAGAGGAGGGCCGGGGGATGTTATTGCGATAATTGCGGATTGGGTAATTGTTTCTAATTTCACAGTAAAAAATAGTGGAACTTTGGTTGACGATGCAGGATTCAAGATAGAATCGGAACACAACACAATTTTTAATAATAACATCTCATCCAATAGCAGAGGTGTTATACTTAGGGATTCTTCACACAACAACATAACAGGTAACTATGTTTGGAACAATGAATTTGGGATTATCCTTTCCTCTTCGAGGGATAACAATATTACAAATAACTTTGTGTTTTCAAATCCTCAATATGGTATTGCTTTAGTGTCTTCATCGAATAATAGCTTTGTTAATAATATTGTACATGATAATTTCCTAGGAATAATGCTCGATTTTTCATCTTGCAATAACACGATAATAAGTAACAACATATCTTCACATCCAAATAACGGTATTGATATCTGGAGAAGTTCAAATTGGAACTTGATCGAAGATAACATTATCTCATGGAATTCACATGATGGAATTGAAATCTATTCTTCAGCCAACAACAATACAATAATCCTCAATATTATCTCCTACCATGATTCATACGGTATAAGTATTTCCTCATCCACGGGTAATCGAATATATCATAATAGCATTTTAAATAATATAAACCAAGCATCTGACGATTCGATTAATTATTGGGATGACGGATATCCATCAGGCGGCAACTACTGGTCAGATTACACTGGTGTTGATTTGAATAGCACTCCCAGTCAAGATGTCCCTCCTCCTGATGGAATTGGTGATACTCCATACATTATTGATTCGGATTCACAGGATAATTACCCATTAATGGAACCCTATAATCCCCTCGAAAATTATACAGTTTTAAAGCAAGGGTGGAACCTGATTTCCCTGCCCTTGATTCAGCAGGACGAGACACTTGAGAAAGTTCTTGAGATGATTGATGGTAATTACGACGCAGTCCAATTCTATGATAATTCGGCACCGGGAGATCCCTGGATAGATACCAAGGTCGATAAATCCTTTGGAAACGAGCTTTTCGAATTGAACCACAAAATGGGGATCTGGATTCATATAACTAAGATTGAGGAGACAATTTTCTTGTATAACGGCACCCAACCCACTTCAAACCAAACCATCCACCTTTACAAGGGCTGGAACATGGTGGGCTACCCCTCACTTAAGTCCTATAACCGAACCAATGGACTGAACAACCTAACGTTCGGGACCCATGTGGACCTCATAGAATGGTACGACGCCTCCATTCAGACCTGGCAGACCGTAGGCGAGAATGATTATTTTGTCCCAGGAAGAGGATACTGGATCCACGCCAGTGTTGAATGCGAGTGGGAAGTTCCATTGTAAGTGGATGCCGCATCCCCTCCCTCTCAACCCCCACCTCCGCGCTCACCACACAGCTAGACTGCACCCACCACCCAAAACCCTCAAGCCCAGAGTGATCACAGATCAACAGGAATAAGGGAGGGTGAGCGGAAATCTATTGGGATTGCGAAAATATAAATATCCAGAACTCGATTCGGGTTCAACTGGAGGGAGGCCTTGGGAGTAGGTGGAGTAAAAGAGGCGAGGGCTCGAATTTATGGAAGTCATGAAATAGGGTAGCGGGTAGTATCGTCTTTTTTTGAACTGTTCCTTTGGCTGGACCTAAAAGATAATTAAGGAGGAATAAAAATATGAGAAAGATAAGAAAAATCGGCGTGCTAATTGTAGCGGGATTGTTTGTGTGCATGATGTTGTTACCAACATTGTTCGCGGATACGGGACCGCCTACCGAATTGCCCTATTGGGCTACTGAAGGGAACGAAGCCGGCAAAAAAGATGTCCTGGGAACACTAAACGACCAAGACCTTAGAATAGTCACACATGGCGAGCAGAGGACGGTGATCACATCCGACGGAAATGTTGGAATCGGAGTATTGGATCCGCTATACAAATTGGATGTAGATGGGGATGCACATATCAGCGGCCAGTTGTTTGTGGATTCAGGAACTGGACCTTCGCTTGAGGTAACTCCAATAGGAGTGGGTATTGGGACCTCGACTCCGCAAGAAGCATTGGATGTTGTTGGAAGCGTTCACGCAAGTGATGGATTTATAGTTGGTGACACGACTGAGTATGGTAATGGGTATATTTGGCTATCCCATGGTACAGACCTCGCTATACATTCGGGAACTCTTTTTATTGAGGGTACAACTGGTCGAGTCGGTATTGGGACCATGAGCCCAGGAGCAAAATTGGATGTTCATGTAAGTTCCGGTGGAGCAGCTACTATTGGTCATAGCTATAACTCAGCTACTGGAGATTATGCGATTGCAATGGGATATGGAACTAAAGCTAGTGGAAAAGGCTCAACTGCAATGGGTTATAACACAGATTCCTGGGGGTGGTATTCGACCACAATGGGAGGTGAAACAATGGCTACCGGGGATTATTCAACAGCGATGGGATATCGTACATCAGCTGTTAGTGATTATTCAACCGTCATGGGATGCTCAATCGTCGTCTCTGGAGATTACAGTTTTGGTATAGGTCTAGATTTAGAACCTTACCTGTGGGAGATTTTCCAACCCAACACAATGTCCATCATGGGTGGAAAGGTCGGCATAGGAACTGTGGCCCCAACCGAGGCATTAGATGTAGTAGGAACAATAAACGGTGAAGGGCTCAGAATAGATGGAACAGTTTCCGGTTCAGGATTCAATGGTTGGGATACTGATGTTTTCGACGATCTCACTAACATTACAACATTCGGGGGTGATTTAACAGGCACTTATAACAACCTCCAACTGATAAAAGAATCAGTGGGTACAAACGAAATTGCAAACTATTCTGTTTCTATAGTTAAACTCGATTTCAATCCCACCACACAGGCTGAGCTAGACACCCATGAAGCTGATGCCAACACACATCACATTCGCTACGCTGATTCAGAGGCAATATCGGCCATTGAAACGGCTGATCTTTATGTTAAAAACACTGGTGACACAATAAATGGTTATCTAATTGTTAGTGGTATACTCGGCATCGGTATGACGAGCCCCAATGAAAAATTAACTGTTGAAGGTGCGCTGAGTCTTGATGAGATATCGGCACCCTCTGTTACCTTAGGGTACGGTAAGCTTTATGTTAAATCATCTGATAGTAAATTGTATTTTAAAGATGACGGTGGAACTGAATATGATTTAACTGCCAGTGGTAGTGGCGGTATGGGTGGTAGCGGCACAATCAATTATATTCCTAAGTTTACAGGGATAT
>CP070672.1:3876766-3881365 GCA_020351895.1 Thermoplasmata archaeon | reverse complement strand
GATTGCATAAAGTTTATTGTCGCGAGAGCCTACATATATTGTTTCATCGGAGCTAATTGCCGGTGAAGAATGTATTGCGAGGTAACCAGTATCGAATTCCCATTTTTGAGTGCCATTTGGATTAATTGCATAAAGTTTTCCACTCCAATCTCCTACATAAATGGTTCCATCCGAGCTAATTGCTGGTGAGGATATAAAATGTGATGTATTCTCGATACTCCATTTTTTTGTTCCATCTGGATTGATAGCAAGAAATCTATGCCCCCAAACACCCACATATATCATTCCATCAGAATCGATTGCAGGCGACGATTGCATATTACTATAACCTTTATATTTCCATTTCTCAGAACCATCTGGGTTTATCGCATAAAGATGAATGTCATCAGAGCCTACATAAATAGTTCCATCGGAACTGATTACAGGAGATGAATATAGACCATTACCTGTTGAAAAACTCCATTTCAAAGTTCCATCTGAATTTATTGCGTATAATTTATTGTCATAAGAACCAACATATATCGTTCCGTCAGAACCAATTGCAGGAGATGAAATTACTTTCTCTCCAGTTGTGAAATCCCATTTTTGAGTGCCATCTTGGTTAATGGCATATAATTCATGATCATGAGAACCAACATATATCGTTCCGTCAGAACCAAGGGCTGGCGATGAAAAAACATGATCACCAGTCTCGAAACTCCATTTCAACTGTCCATTGTTTCCACTCGTATCATACGGACTTCGACCAGTATGATTTAGATTCTGCCTAAACATCGGCCATGGAGAATTAGCAAGACCGCCTGTTGCACTCGGACTTGGACCTGATTGTCCAATAATTTGAGGGGTTGGTGTGGAATTCTCAGGTAAAGTGGGACCCGATGCCCCCCTCGAACTTGGATCTCCAACATTTTGTGTGATAGAAACAGAAATACTCAATATCACCATTGCGCAAACAAATATACTCATTAATTTCCTTCGCATACCTGCCCCCCCCTCCATTTAGAATAAATGGGCTTGGAGGCATATAAAACCTTCTAAAAAGGCAAAAAAGACTTTCAGTCTCCCCTCAGCTCGCACCCATCCTGTATATCTCCTCACCATCCTTGAATGCGCGTATCGTGCCTGTGGATGAAACAACTATGCTTATGGCCTTTGTGGTTTTTGTGATGGAAGCACCTGCGAGATGCCTCCCTCCCAGACCACCTTGAAGATACAGGTCCCAGCTAACACCAACTATGTACCTTCCAGCAGCAACTGCATATCCCTCATCATCCACAATCAAGGCTCCATCCAAAAGTGCGAATTCTTTGATGGTTGCCACATTTTTATTGTCAAGAAGATTTCTTCCGTTCCTATCATGGCTCTCGAACGGATTGATGATCAGCTCTCTGGAATTCTTCATGACATTTTCGGTATCACCCAGAACCAGCAATGCACCTGCCGGTTTTCCTTCCCTGCCCTCCCTTGCAATCTGGGTTGCCATGTTGAAGGCGGCCTCCAGGACATTCAGGCCTATCCTGTCCTTTACCTGGTCCTTTATGCTGGTTATTCCTATATCCTGGACATCGAAGATCACAAGGGCCTCAACATCCGCAGATATGATACAGAGCACCTTGTCATCTATGTTTAAAATCCCCTCACACCATGCAGAGACCAAGAGCTCCTTGGCCTGACTGAGAACATCGATTCCCTTCATTGGAGATTGGGACAGCTTTTTCACCCTTATCTCCTTGTCTCTCAATAATTTCTGCAGATCGGAATCGTTGGTGGCAATGATGGTTGGGATATGAGACATATTTTGCAATAAATTGTCTATGAACTCGGCATCGTTTGTTATAACATAGAGGAAGGTGGCGTCAACATCCTTTGCCAGTTTTTCAGCCACCTCAAAGCATGGTTTCATTGTCCGGTAATATAGGTGCAAAAGTTTTAATCTTTTGCTTTGTATCCTCTTCTTGGCTCCTTGTGCTGCCGGGAGTTGCTTGGGGTTGAAACGAAAGCAAAAAAAAGAGGATTTATCAGACCCTGCCGTGAGGGTTAAATACGCGTACCTTGAGGCTTGTGTGAGCATAGTCGGCAACTCCTTGCTGTTCGTAATCAAACTGCTGCTCGGAATTTTGATCAATAGTATCGCCTTGATAACAGACGCATTTCACACATTATCGGATACAGGCTCATCCATCGTCATTATTCTGGGATTTAAGGCCTCTTCCAAGCATCCGGACGAGGAGCATCCCTTCGGACATGGCAGATTCGAATATATAGTAACCCTGGTCATCGCAGTTCTTCTTTTTATTGCTGGCTTTGAGTTCATTCTTCAATCAGTCGAAAGACTCAGGGATGAAGTGGTTATTTCCAAATCCCAATATCTTTGGCTCATTGGAATTTTGGTGATACTCTCTTCCTTAGCAAAGGAGGCAATGGCAAGGTTCTCCATAAAACTGGGAAAGAAGATCGATAGTCCTGCTCTAATAGCTGACGCATGGCATCACAGAACCGATGCCTTGACTTCAGTTGCAGTGGGAATAGCGATTATCGGGGCTTACTACGATCTTCATATTCTCGATCCGATATTCGGCCTTGTGGTGGCCATATTGATTATTTATACTGCTATCACATTATTTCGATATTCCTCGGATACCCTTGTTGGCAAATCCCCAGATAAGGATACCATCGAATCAATTGCATCTGCCGCCCATTCTGTGAACGGTGTGTGCGGAACCCATAAAATCCATGTGCATGATTATGGCACCACAAAAATCGTTTCCCTTCACGTGGAAGTTGAATGTGACATCACGGCAGAGAAGGCCCATGAAATAGCCCAGGCAGTGGAGGATAGAATCACAGATTCTACAAAATCATCAACCATTGTGCACATCGATCCCAGCAAAGAGCCCCAAATAAATACAGATGAAATTGAAAAAGTCGTAAGGGAGGCTTTGGAGAAAAACGAGGATGTCCTTTTCTATCACAAGGTCAAGATAACTTCGAGCGGTGAAGAGAGCAGGATTGACATGCACATTGTCGTGGACAGCGACATGTCTGTTTCGGAATCACACGATCTGACTCACAACCTAAAAAAGCTGCTCGGTGAGGAATTCCCGAAATGTAAGGTCAATACACATATCGAACCCTGCAATGGAGAATGCGAAACATGTCCTGGGATATGCAAGAAAAGGTGATTTTTTATTTATTATTCATTGAACCAGTGCATGGTGGAAAGGCATATTTTAACAAGGCCCAACATTACAGGCACCTCGATTAACACTCCCACCACTGTGGCCAATGCTGCACCTGAATCCAGGCCAAAAAGCACTGTTGCAACGGCAATGGCCACCTCAAAATGGTTGCTTGCTGCTATCTGTGACGTGGGGGCCGCATCTTCATATGTGAGTTTCAATTTTTTTGATAATCCATAGGTCAACCAGAATATGAACATGGTCTGTATGAACAAAGGCAGCGCTATCATTCCTATGACAAATGGTTGCTCGATTATTACGTCCCCTTGAAAACTGAAGAGGACAATAAGAGTGATTAAAAGAGCGATAATCGATACATACTTTAGGGTCGGTGCAAAATATTCTTCGAACCATTTTATTTCCTTTCTTTTTAAAATCTCCCTTCTGGAAAAAAATCCCAGAACCAGTGGAACACCAACGTAGACACCGACTGAGAAGGCTATGGTAATCCAGGGAACTGGGATACTGGCAACACCGAGAAGAAAACCTCCTAATGGTGCGTACAAGAAAAGCATTACCAATGAATTTATCGCAACCATGACAAGTGTATGCCCCATATTTCCCTTTGAAAGATAGCTCCAAACCAAGACCATTGCTGTACATGGTGCCACTCCGAGAAGAATCATTCCTGCTGCATATGAAGAGGCGTTATCGGAGCTGATATAAGGTGCCCATAAAACTGTCATAAAAAGCCAGGCGAAGAAGGCCATTGTAAAGGGCTTTATTGCCCAGTTCACAAAAAGCGTTAAGGCCACAGGTCTTGGTGTCTTTCCCGCTAAAATCACCTTTTTAAAATCGATCTGGACCATTATCGGGTATATCATGAAGAATAGGCACACGGCAATTGGTATGGAAACATCAGCATACTGTATGCTGCTGAGTACCTCGGATATTTTTGGAAAAGCCCTGCCCAGTCCTATGCCTATGATGATGCATAGTGCCACCCACACAGTGAGATATTTTTCAAATATACCGAGCCTTCTTTCTTTGGACAGTTATTCACTCTCCCCTTCATTTTCTACAATCATCTTTGCCAGCTTCTCCCCCTTTTTTAAAAACTCGATGATCTCTGGATCGGTTATCTTGTATAGGACCCTCTTCCCATCCTGTCGACTCTGAACTATACCGCATTTGCGTAATGAGGCAAGATGATGACTGACAACAGATTGCTCTTTTTTTAGAAACTCCACTATTTCGCAGACACATCTCTCATCTTTACCAAGGAACTTCAGTATGCTTCTTCTGCTGTCCTCTGTTATGCATCTGAGAAACTTCGATTCATCCATAAGACCACCTTATATGTTTTGGCATACATATGTATGGACACACATATAAATGTTTTTGTTTCATATACTCAATC
>CP070672.1:3858836-3876666 GCA_020351895.1 Thermoplasmata archaeon | reverse complement strand
TTCCTATTCCTAACGAAAACTCCATTATGCATGAGTGCATTTTCTACCCATTGTAGCATATAGCCATCCCTTCTCTCTTTGCCAGAGATTATGGGGATGGCTTTGCTACAACTTTAGAATTTTCTTAACTTGACATCCACCAAAGCTCTACAATAATTACGGGTTCGTGTCTTAAAAACTAATGGAGGAAGTTACTCCTCCTCCTCTTCCTCGCCTTCCCCTTCCACATCCACTGGGATATTTGCCTTAAGCCAGTCCCAGCATACTTTACAGCAGCCCTCCCCGTCCTTGGTATAGGCATGAATCTTATTCTCTTCGGCAACCTTACACATACAAATGCTGCATTTCTCCATTCACTCAACTCCCAGTAGGATATGAAAAGACCTTCATGTAATATAATAATTGCGCAAGGTAAAGGAACTAGTTAATTATTAAATGGCCATCATAACCCAGGTATTGATGCCAACCATCTTGCACCTCCACCGGATCATAATGCCCTATTTCTATGAAGGGACCTCCTCCACTTGCCCATGCGCTCAACCTTCCTGGGCGTTTAGTAGATACGATGTCTTGGTTGTCCATTTGAACCTGCACAGTTAGCACTGTACCGTTATAGAAACAAGAATATATCCAGAAGCTGGTTCTGGATTCATCTTCGGTTCTGTTACCCATTGTCAAAGAATCGGTTGGAGTATTCGCATTTAAATCGATTACTAGATTACAGCTTTCATTTGACTGTATCCTAAGACCCAGACCATGTTCAGTTTCAACAAGATCCAAATCCATGTTATTCGAGGCGAGCAGATTGTCGAAAATCGTGTTTTGCCAATCTGAATCATTTTCTTCGAAATGAGGAAATGGAACTATGATCGTGAAATTACCTTCCCCTGCCTTTTCGATATATACAGAGTAGCTGAACGAATAGCTATGCCTCTCCACCTCATAAATAAAGATATACCAAAGTAGACTCTCCATAATCAAGAGCAAAAAAACGACAACTGCAATGAACTTCCATGAAGCCTGTTTAACTGGGATTTGATACATCTGGATTTATTCCTCCTCTTAAATAACAAGCAGATTCCCTTCCATGACTTTCCACAAATATCAATCCAGCCTGATCCAGGATATTGCTATGGTAATTTACAACCTTTCTTGAGACACCTATCTTCTCTGCTATCTTGCTCTGGGATATTCCCCGATTCTCCTTGATCACATTGAGAATCGACTCCTGTATTTCACTTAGAAAGAAACGCATCTCTGTCTTACGTCCAGGGGGATAGAATCTCCTGAATATACCGTCCTGTCTCGATTTTATGTATTGGGCTTTTTCCAGACGATTTAGATGATACGTCAGCACTCCCATTGGAAGGTCAAGATCGCTTAAAATTGCGCGGTAGTGCTTTCCAGGATTCTCCTTCACATGATCCAAAATACGCCTTCTAATTGCGTTCTTAAGCAGATTCTCCCGCTTGATTTTTGAGTACATGATTAGGGAAATTATAAGAGCAATGGTTACAAGGATAACGGTTTGAAAACAGATTGGAAATGAAGATTCACTATACGAAGCTTCCCCCGGGTATTGTTTCGGCTCATCAGAATCTGGAATACCGTCCCCATCGTTATCGTATAGATACTCTATGAGGAGCACATTGAGCTCGTAAGACGCCCCTTCCTCTAGTGCGATTACCTCGTATTTATCGTGATATCCCGGGGATTCGAAGCTTACTGTGTACGTATTCCCATGGAGTTCAGAGAATTGATAGTACCCTGAAATATCGGTCTGGGTTGTATTGACCCCTGTTGCATTTTGAGAGAACGAGAGGGAAACAAACACATTCTCTATTGGATCGGTTGTATCACTGTCTCGGACAGTTCCCGATATGCTTGAGTCCTGTGCGAATGCTGAATTAATGAGGAGGGAGGAAATGAGAAGTAAGATAAACATTACCAAGACGGTAATGGCACAGAAATTCTGAACCTTTTTAATCAAGATATTCTTCCTCCATTTATACTTGGGTGTTTAAATGCCTTTAGGGTATATAATAAATCTTGCATATCATTACCTTCATTTTCCTCTTGTCCTGAGTTTTCTTATCATTGATACCGCCAGAATTCCGATTGTTAGAGCAACAAGAATGATGCCAAATATCATTGGGGAAAGTATATTCGATTCCTCGGTGACACAATAGACCTTATTATCTTCAGGATAACCGTCTGCATCACCATCCATGTCATGATATGATGGATCTTGATAATTACCAGATTGTGGGGGATTTTGCGGATCTGCATCTTTTGGATCCGCATCTCCTATGCCATTTTGATTGCTGGATTGTGGATTGTTATTTGGATCATTGGATTGATGGTCAACATCGTCATTTAAATCATTGGTTTGATCCTCTTCAGTTTCTGTATCTTCTACATCATTGATTTCTATTAGCAGTGAAGTATAGGGAGTTACAAAGTTGTATTTTATGGAAAGATTAACCACAGTAGACACCAAATTGTCATCCTCTCCAAAAACCTTGATCTGATCCAGAAGATAGTTGATCTTCCTGTAGGCCCAAAACCTTTCAATGAAGAGATGGTCCTGGTTTCTGTTCAGCTGATATTCATCTGTAAATTGCATCCTGCCGTTCTTCGATTGGGCAGTCACATTGCTTTGAATCTTTTGTGTATTATTATCATATTTTCCAACAACCACGGTCTCGGAGCCCTGGAAAAGATGGCTCACATTCGTGTCATATGCCTCATATGTACCCTCAGAATAAGAGAATCTCAGGTCCCTCAAAAGTGGTGTGGAGATCAGATTGTAGAAATCTGTGATTTGAAGTGTGGCATCTTTCCCTTCATATATCCTTAATGCATGTCCAAAATTCTCTAGACTCAAGGCACTGAGAAAATCGAAATCCACATTGTACCCGAATCCAAGGGAAAATATGGCTGTATCGAAGCTATTTGCTTCTCTTATGTTCCTCCTTATGCCATCTGTATCTGTAATACCAGCAGTTGGAAGCCCGTCAGTTAAAAAGACTATGATGGGTGCCCTACATTCATAGGTCTCAATCATCTCTAAACCTTTTAAAAGAGCATCGTTTATATTGGTGGATCCACCTGCAGATGTTCCATTAATGTAATTGTTGGCCTTTTCTTTTTCAGATTCTGTTGCGAAAAGAAGCGAATCATTGTACTGGTTAATATCATTGTCAAATAGGATTATATTAAACGAATCCTCACCTGGTAGTTGACTCGTTATCTCGGAAAATGCCTCCTTTAACTGCCTAATCTTCTCGCCATGCATTGACCCGGATTTATCGAGGACAAATATTATGTCCTTATCAAGAGCCTCTCCGATATCATCCAGCTGCGGTGAAAAGACATGAAAGAAATAGCCCTCACCTTCATTAAAATAATCCAACAGGAGGCCGGATGGTGGTGGTGATTCAATCTCGTACATCACGATAAAATCCTTATCCAGCTCGATTTCAGACGCAGAATATGCCAAATTGACAGAATTATTACCATCCCATTCCTCTTGAGTTTCGTATCCGTGGTTTTGAACTTCCAATTCTATTATTTCAAGCTCTGATTTTATATCGATGGTAATGTCCAGTTCCGTTATCGATCTTTTAATTGGGTCTGCTGAAAGGAAGATATGATATGAATATGAGCCGAGTTCCTTTAAAAGATACTCCTCATACCTAAGCCCGACAGTCACGGTTTCATTGGCTGCAATGCTTATGGAATACGAGAACACCGAAGAATCCCTTGCCTCCATCAATCCCGCGTTCTTTCCGCTGATTGCTGCCTCCTCGTATCTCTCTTTTGCCTCATCCTTTGGCACGACCTCGCTATAGTGGGTAACTCCGTCTATTGTCAGAGAGAAGTTGGAGATAAAGGCCGAATCAGGGATTTGAAAGTAGAACGTTTCTTCAATTGATTGATCATGGGTGTTGTGAAGCACTTCGCTTATCTGTGTGATGGCATAGCAGTTGTTAATTTCTCCTAAGATGTCTAGATGCTCGATTGTGGCTCTCTCCTCAGTTTCTGCATTCGATGGAATCACAAGGGGATTAGGTACAATCAACAATGCCAATAAAAGGACACAAATTGTTACACGGAATGGGTACTTCCTCTTCAATTTATCACCACTTATTGGGTTTTCATATAAAGAGGAGTATATAAATTAAGATTGGAACACTTTTTAGACAATTATTTAAACAATATAGAACAGGGTTTATGAAAAATTGGCCTCTATCCTTTTATCTCGATAGTAATGTCCTTTGCTTCTTCAACTCCTTTAAGTGAGGACACCATTCCCTCGATTGTACCAGCAACTATATCCTTTGCGAATTTACCCAAAGGTATCTCTTTCCCATCCACAGCCATAGAAACCCTTTTTTCCGAGAAATAATAGCAATCGTCAAATTCATTTTTTTTCATCCGAATGGATAGTGCTAGCTCCTTACATGTCTCCATGCCGCATTTTCCGCAGTCCAATCCAGGCAACTTTTTTTTCAAGTATTCGACCTCTATACCCTCAATGGTATAGTCGAGGATCTCATTGAAATCGTCCTTGTATCTTATTACCATTCCAGGTCTTTCTTCTATTTCGCCCACAGCAACCTTTGGACCCTCATAATCCCAATATCCTTCCACAATAATAATATCAAGCCCTGCAATATTTTTCATGACGTCTATCACTTCCTCGGGACGCATACCATCGTTAACAAGGAAAGCCACCTCAGATTTGGATTTGGCGACAACCACCTTTGATCCAGCCTTTGAATGCCTCCATGTGTCCTTACCCTCAATGTCAATTGTGAAGTCCTCTTTCTTGATGTTCTTCACGGTACCTACACCATAACCTTTTTCTTTCAATGCTCCAATGAGTTTCTCGATCAAAAGGGTCTTTCCAGTGTTCGATTCACCGTAAGTATTCAATATCATCTGCATCGCCTCCTAAAAAAGAAATACATCGACCTCGTCACCCTTCTCCAAAAGATCCACATTTGCCGCAATCTCCACATAACCGTGGGCCTCGGCCATGCTTGTTATTGCACCTGATTCCTTGAATACAGGGATGGCTTCATCATCCTTCAGCTTCACGGTCAAAAACTGCTGCCTTCCCAGAGTGGAGACCACCCTCCTGGAAATCTTCGCCTTTACCTTCTGCCTATCTATTTTTGGAAGATGTGCCAGGATCCTGATTATGGGGGCCATGAAAACATATCCATCTATGAGGCAAGCCGTGGGATAACCAGGTGTTCCGAGAACGAGCTTATTATCAACTAGACCGAGAAGAAGAGGCTTGCCAGGTTTGACCTGGACTCCATGGAAAAGAACCTTGCCCATATCCTCAATAACATCCACCAGCACATCCCTCTCTCCAACAGAACTTCCACCACTCAAAACAACAAAATCCATGGACAACGCCTTCTTAATGGAAGTTTTTATGGCTTCAAAGGTGTCCTCAACAATATCCATTCTTTTGGGTATTCCACCGTTTTCGCCGGTTATTGATGCTAGGGCATATGAATTTGAATTGTAAACCTGCCCCTCTTTTAATTCCTTTCCGATTTCTTCAACTTCATTGCCTGTTGGAATTATTGCTACCTTGGGTCTTTCATATACCTTTACAACCTCAAGGCCAAGGGATGCCAAAACTCCGATTTTACTGGGATTGAGAACCTCCCCATCCCTGAGAATGACCTCACCCTTTGCAATATCTGAACCCCTCTTGGACAGATTGGCCTCAGGATACACCGGTTTGAAGACCTTAACTTCTTCGCTCTCTTTTTCTGTGTCCTCCATCATGACAACGGCATCGGCACCCTTGGGTATCTTGGCTCCCGTGGCTATCTCCATGCATTGTCCCTGTGAGATATCCCTGTCAGGAACCTCTCCTGCATGCACAGAGCCCACTATCTTTAGAATCTTCGGTGTGAACTGGTCGGAGCCAAACGTGTCTGATGCCACGACTGCATAACCATCCATGGCAGCCCGATCAAAGGGAGGGACCGCGATTTCTGCCACAACTTCCCCCGACAACACCCTTCCAATTGCGTTTTGAACATCAATTACCTCTACCCTGGAAATTGGCCTTGCCGCTTCCAAGGAAATTTTCTGGGCCTCGTCAAAAGATATCAGCGATTTAAATGGCCGTAAAGATTTCTTATCCAAACCTTCGCCCCCTAAAAATCATTTGTCTGCAAGGTAAAGTGCATAGCTTCCAAATATTCTCCCGCTAACAGATAATGACTCTGTGTTCACATGATCTATATTATCGAGATATGTGTGATATTCATAGGATTCGGAACCGAAACTTGCTGCTACGTCGATTCCATTTCTCAGAAATGGCAAGTGATCACTACCAATTTTCAATAAATTGTAATAGATGATATCAACATTGTATTTCTTCAGTTCAGGTTCGTTTCTCATCAGTTGACTACTTATGGCCTCCATGTGTTTGATGGAGCCATTATCCGTAACCAATAATGAAACGTCTTTTCCTCGCATTAAGTCGATGTTATTCATATCGAAATTCAAATAGGACATGCAGTTTCTAAGTACATCCTCTTCATGGGCTTCGTTGTACAGTCTAGAACCCCAAAGGCCTTCCTCCTCTCCTCCCCAGGTGGCAAGGCGTATCGTCCTTTTTGGATTGGTTCTTGCCAATTGTCTTGCCAGTTCTATCACTGTCACCGTACCCACTGTATTATCCACGGCACCAGGACCATTGTAAACAGTATCATGGTGGCCTCCAAGCATTACGAATTTTTCAGGTTTTTCAGATCCTCTGACATCACCTAACACGACCCTTGTATCCCTCATCTCCACAATAACATCGAAATTCAATCTCAATTTCATACCAGAATTTATACCCTCCTTCATATCATCTCCCATATCCTCGGAAACCATGAAAAAGGGGATATCGGGATAAATGGATTTACCAGAGGGCAGCCCAGTGGATTTGCTGATAGGAACATGGCCCATCTCCAGGTCATTGTCTGCCCTGTGAAGTATCAGAGCCGCAACTCCGAAATCAGATGCCTTGAAAAACAGCTCTGTATTGGATGCCCAGCCCGCCTCACCTGTGATTATGGCGGCCTTATCCTGGGCATCCTCCCACTCTCCATCATTGCTGTCATCCTCAATCACAATCATCTCTAGATCATCGGAATAACTGGACCATTCATAGGATCCAGAATAGCCCTGGACAACGAAATCCACTGTGTGCATGTATTCCACAGGATACTCCATGGGATTTGGAAGGGTTCCAAGGGGGAGATAATGAATCAATGAAACGCTTGCGAAATTGACCTCGTAGAGTAAAACCTCGTAATCTTCGATATGGACATCATACAGTCCAGCTTCCTCGAACTGCCTTTTTATGTACACGGCTCCTCGATACTCCTCGTCTGTACCAGACAATCTCGGCCCAATGGATATCAATGCTTCTACATCATTGTAGGCTCTTTCTGAATCAAAGGATATGATCCTGTAATTGTCACGATTCTGAATTTGATTGAAGGCATAGACTCCTACAGCTGCGATTATGATTATTATTATCAAAAGGAATGCCGATATCTTGATTTTCTTTGTCATTACAAATAAGATATTATTTTTGTGGTATTAATTGTTACCCCTTGATACACCGAGGCTCCCAGGGACTTCCCACGATATATTTATTAATAAGTAACATGATAATAGCCATGGAGAGACAATGGGAGAGACTGGAAGGCTGGTTTATGAGGAAGAAATACAAGAAAGAAGGGCCCAGGCCGAGCTGAGTGTGAACCATATTGGAATATTTGTGAGTTTCCTTATCCTGATAATAACTTGGACTACCTATGGAGTTCAAGCTTGGAGGGGTGTTGGTGCTCTTTGGTTGGGAATAGGGCTGGTGGTATCTTTAATCCTTACATTAATTTCCCTGGTCCTAATCGATAAAATGCTAAGGGCCGAGATCACCCAGTTCTTGCCAATCAAAGTGTACGAAAAGGGGATACTCATGCCAACAACGTCTTTTGACAGGATCCTCTGGAGAAAACAACCCTTCATAAATTACGGTAACCTCAACAGCATAAGGTTGATAAGAGCCCATAAATCGGATGACCAAGATATTCTTGTGGCCATAACCAATCAGAGAAGAAACTATCCTAAGAAGTACGATAGAAATTCCAAGGAGGCAGGGAATATCCTCGACAGCATACATAAGGCCCATCCTCGACTAAGAATAGAAATCAGCGAATAAGGAGGGATTGAATGGAAGAGGAAAAATGGCTTCAACTCCACCCAAATGCCAAGATCGCACTGATCATCAAGCCCATAATAGGTGTCTCGTTTTTCATAATCTTCCTGGTTTTACCATGGCTTGCCATGATACTAAGTGGTGACGTACCTCTTGATATATTCTTCCTTGTCCTGGTCCTAATAATCATTTTATTGGTGTCCATTATAATCACCTGGGCGATCATGTTCTACAACCGCTATCTATTCCGAATCGGTGGGGATGCTGTCTACATAAACAGAGGGATTCTATGGAAACGGAATGTGGTGATACCCTACGAGAGAATCCAGCATACAAGTATGACCCGTGGTCCAATTGATATGCTACTGGGCCTTCATATTTTGAATATATTCACGGCAGGAACTGGAAGCGTAGGGGCAAGGTTCGGAGGGGCGGCCTCGGCATTTGCAGCAGAAGGTTCGATTCCCGGTCTTTCGGATCCAAAACCCTTTCAAGAGGCGATAATGAGCAAGGTACACAGGCTCAGGGGCAACGGTCTTGGCATGGTTATGCCTGGTGCTTATGTTCCAAAGGCAGAAGGTGCAGGATCACCTTCTGCTTCATCTGGAACCCCTTCTATGGCCATCCCTGTATCGGATACTCAGGATGAAATGCTAAAAGAACTGCGGAGGATAAGGGAGATTTTAGAGAAAGAAAGACGCTAATTTTTTTTTCGGAAATGAAAAAAGACTCTATTTAAAAAACCTTCTTTATTTTCTGTGATTCCATTGAGGATTTGCGTATCTGTCCCTCTTTATCTCATTAGCCAGTGTAATTTCCGTATCCTTCAACTCGCCTTCCTGCAACTCTATACCTAAGGATCTTTCGAAGCCCTTTGCAAGTTGCAAGCACACCTTATTAAAATCCACCTCTTTACCAAGTGCACTGTTTATACTGGTGACCCTTTCCTTTACATCCGAAATCAGCTTATCCTTGATCTTCTCGGAGGGTACTTTTAGGATTGAAAACATCTTATCAACATCTGTATCAATGAGTACCGTTCCATGCTGTAAAACCGTATGATTGCGCCTTGTCTGAGCGCTACCTGATATCTTTTTTCCTCCCACTATTATGTCATTGAGGGGAACGAATTCGGCACCAATTCCAAGGGAGCCCAATCCCTCTATTATTCCCTGGCATATGACCTTATAGGAATCAAGAACATTATGGGGTATCAATGGATCGATCTCAGGAATCGTTAGGCTATATGTGACTTCGTGCTCGTGAAACACGGCACCACCACCTGTAATCCTCCTGATATAATCGATACCAAGGTCCTTGCATTTTTCAAGGTCCACCTCCTCAGCAAGGCCCTGGAAGTAACCAATGGAAACCGCAGGGGGCAACCATCCGTACAATCTTATGGTTGGAGGTGAATAATCCTGACCCACATGCACCATTATGGATTCGTCGATTGACATGTTCGTCTGAGCATCGTTATGACCTGATAGTAGCAATCTCCATTTCAATCTCCTACCTCCCTACACTTCATTATTGAATCCACCACCGCTTTCGGAGTGATTCCGAAGGCTATTAAACCCTCCTTTTCAAAATATTCTCCCACAATATCCGATATGACCTTCCTTTCGTATGCAACTCCTCTCAGTTTAATTTCCAACTCATCGAGGCTCTCCTCGGGGTGGATAAAGAAATCACCCTTTATCATCACCCTCTCTATCCTTTTACCTTGGAATTCCACCGTGATTTTTAGCAATTTCCCGTTTGGGACCTTGTATGTGTAATTCCCGATCTTAACCATATTGAACCTCCAAACCGAACATGGCCTCTTCTAGTGCCTTTTTGTACTCCTCTTTCGATGGATTATATGGGTAGTTATACAGGGCTCCACCAGGTCTTTCATTGTAATAGGGACGATTGCACCCAAGACAGCCACTGGTCATAAACGCCGATCTTTTGATTTTCTCTTGGAGCTCTTCACACCCGAAACCGTAATCTACAATATTACCCTTATCGTCATACTTGATCCCAGGTGAAAGATCGTTTTCAATGAGAGACTTCGCCACCTGAATCCTTCTATAGCTACTAATACTCGGCTGTCTCGTATTTTCCAGTGATGTCCCTTTTATGGGCGTAAATGCGAATAAAGCCGTGGTGACTCCCATCCTGTTCATCTCACTTAAGATGTAAACCGCATCCTTTTCGGATTCACCGAGCCCGATCATAAGGTGGGTACTGATTCTGCCTTCAAATTCCCGTGCAGCCTCGGATATCAGCTTTATCTGTGAGGACAATTGGCCCCCTTTTACCTCAGAATATATTTTAGGATTTGCTGCGTCAATGGGCAGACCCACAACATCGGCACCTGCAGAAAATAGTTTATTTATGCTACTCATGTCATCAGCCTTCATATCCACGCTGAGGGGGAGGCGGCAAGAATTCCTTATATCTTTCACGTAACTAATGAAGTCTTCATTTTCACCCGAATGGACGACCTGAAGGCATACCCGCTTGAAGTTATCCTGTTTATCTCTCAATGCATCAATGACCTTCTCTTTATCGTATTCAGGCCATGATATCCTGGAAAGCAACTTCTGATCTGCATGAGAAGATCTTGCCTGCGTGCAGAATTTGCAGTCGAATATGCATCTTCCTGGAGTCATAAAATGCGCCGTTGTGGGAGGTGTGTCCATCTTAACATTGGTCAGTCCCAAAATTCTAGCGGTGCCTATGGCAGCCCTGATCATATGATGCAGCACTCCTGGCTTTCCGTTATTTCATGGCCCATTTTCTCTGCAAGCTGTCTTGCACTTCTTGTTGGCATAACGATCCTGTCCATTTCCATCTTTACACAAAATGTGTCCAGCTTTTCTCTATAGGAGCCTCCGGGTCTCATGCATCCCAGATATAGCTCGGTTCCATTCATCTTTTTCTTGGCATAGGATATTACATCATATACATCTTTCAAATCAGGTGGAGCAATATTTTGAAATTCCGTATCTCTGGTTGGTATGAAGACGTTGAAGACAACGGCCCTTGGCCCAAGGGGAGAGAGCTTGTCCAATGCTTTGTATTCCCCCCTCACAACACCTTGATGTAAACCGATTGTTATATGGGGATATGTTCTCACCTCGGATTTCAAAGCATTATAACTGGCAATGAAATCGGATGTTGTCTTATTTAGGTTGTAAACCTCCTTTATGGTAGAATCTTCCCCTATCATATTGAATGACGCCGCGTAAATATAGGGCGATATTAAGGCCACATCCTCCTCTTTGATAAGTCCGGTATGAGCTATGACCTTGGCTTTCCGAGATAACGCTTTTAATAGATCCAAATGATTTGCCAAAGGAACTGCTCCCTCCAGGTCGCATCCCCCGCTTATAAGGTAACTGGTCACCTTCTTCTTGTCCTCTTCCTTTCTATCTAGCCATTTCATATGCTCAAGATAATGTCCCCTGCAGTGAGGGCAGTTGAGTGCACATTCGTATCCCGTGACGCTCAAGGTCAATGTCCTTTTCGGATAAACGAATTTTATTTCGGCCATCTCATTCCTCGGCCTCGTACTTGACTATGGGTTTTCTTGCGGCAAGAACACCATCCAATCTCCTTGGAAGTGGGGCATGCGGTGCATTATTCACGATATCAGGATTCGATTTTACCTCTTCTGCTATCTTGTGCATTACACAAGCAAAGGCATCCAAAGTTCCCTTACTTTCTGTCTCTGTGGGCTCGATCATCATGGCCTCTTTTACTATCAAAGGGAAATATATGGTTGGCGGATGAAAGCCATAGTCCATAAGACGTTTTGCGATATCCATGGTGTTGACCCCAAATTTTGCCTGTTTCTCCCCGGAAATCACGAACTCATGTTTACACAAGACATCAAAGGGAAGCAGGTAATCATCTTTTAATTTGTTCATAAGGTAGTTTGCATTCAAAACCGCATTCTCAGCAACATCTTTAAGGCCCTTTGCACCCAGCATTCTGATATAGGCGTAAGCCCTTACCATTACCCCGAAGTTTCCAAAATATGGTTTGACGCTGCCTATGGATTTAGGTCGGTTATAGTCGAGAGTGTATGAATCTCCCTTTTTTTCTATTATGGGAGTGGGGAGGAACTCCGCAAGAAAATCCCTTACCCCGAGGGGACCGCTCCCTGGGCCGCCACCTCCATGAGGTGCCGAGAAGGTCTTGTGAAGATTGAGATGCATCATGTCCACTCCCATATCACTTGGTTTTGTTATTCCCAACATTGGATTCATGTTGGCCCCATCCAAATAAACCAGGGCTCCATTTTCGTGCATAATGTTGCATATCTTCACTATGTTCCTCTCGAATATTCCCAACGTATTGGGATTTGTGATCATCAATGCGGCGGTTTCTTTGTCCAATGCAGCGTTTATCGCATCCAGATCCACATTCCCTTTATCATCTGTTTCTATCTTGATTGTATCGAAGCCGCAACCCACAGAGCTTGCTGGATTCGTGCCATGAGCAGAATCAGGAATCAGGATGTTCTTCCTTTCCTCCTTCTTGCTTCTGAAGTAGGCTTTCGCAATCATAAGGCCTGTCAATTCGGCGTGGGCCCCGGCTGCAGGCTGCATCGAGAAGGCATCCATACCAGTGATTTCACAGAGATAACGAGAGAGCTCGTATATCAAAGCAAGTGCCCCTTGACTCAGCTCCTGGGATTGATAAGGATGGATATCCGTAAATCCATTAAAGGACGCTATGCTCTCGTTAACCTTTGGATTGTACTTCATTGTGCACGAGCCAAGAGGATAAAAACCACTGTCCACTCCGAAATTATTCTCAGAAAGTGCCGTATAATGTCTTATCACATCCACCTCAGACAACTCAGGGAGCTTCAGATCCTTACGAAGATAATTCTTGGGAATATTCAAATCTGACTCTGGTACCCCCAATTCAGGAAGAGAGACGCCGATTCTGCCGGGAACACTCTTTTTGAAAATCAGTTTCACTGCGTCACCTCCCCAAGTGCATTTACAAGCTCGTCTATACTCTCTTTGGGATTCATTTCTGTGACACAGAACAGAATATCGCTCTTATACTCTCCAAAAAACCTTCCCAGATCCAACCCACCGATGATATTTCTCTTAAGTAATGTTCTGTTTATCTTTTCTGGAGAGATTGGACAATGAATGGTAAATTCATGGAAGAAAGGGGCATTAAATGCCCTCTCAAAGCCTTTTATTTCCGATATCTTGCTACTTGCGTAATGTGCTCTTTGGGCACAGATCTCGGCGATCCTTTTCAACCCGTTTTTGCCCATAAGAGCCAGATAAATCGTGGCTGCCAGGGCATTCAACGCCTGATTCGTGCAAATATTGGAGGTGGCTCTCTCCCTTCTAACATGCTGCTCCCTGGCCTGTAATGTGAGAATGAAACCCCTCTCGCCATTTGTATCCACTGTTAGACCTGAGATCCTACCAGGTATTTTCTTAAGGAATTCATTTTTTGTGGCCATAAAACCCACATGTGGACCTCCGTAGTTTAGTGAATTGCCGAGGCTCTGCGCCTCCCCTACCACAACATCTGCCCCATATTCCCCAGGTGGTTTTAAAATTCCCAGGGATATGGGATCTACCACTGCTGACACGAAAATACCCCCATTTCTATGGGTAAATTCGGCAATTTCGGTCATGTTCTCTATTGATCCGAAAAAATTGGGTGATTGCACAATCACACATGCCGTTTTTTGGTTTACCTTTGACTCCATATCATTGATATCTGTTAAACCGTCCTTGATATCAACCTCCATTACATCGATTCCAAAAGCATTTGCATAGGTGTGCAGAACTTGCCTGTACTCCGGGTGAACGGCCTTTGACACTGCCACGCAATCCCTTTCTGTGTATTTTGCCGCCATTATGGCAGCCTCTGACATGGCATTGGCTCCATCGTACATCGAGGCATTTGCCACATCCATTTTTGTGAGCTCACATATCATGGTCTGGAACTCAAAAATCGATTGCAACATGCCTTGGCTCATCTCGGCCTGATATGGGGTGTAGGAGGTGTAAAACTCCCCCCTTGATACCATATGCTCAACGACACTAGGTATGAAATGGTTATATGCCCCTGCCCCTAAAAAACAGGCATACCCAATGACATTGGCGTTTAAGCCAGCCATTTCTCTCATGTGAGTGATTATCTCCATCTCTGAAAGGGGTTTCGGAAGGGCGAGGGGGTTCTTGATTCTAATCGTGTCTTCTATATCATCAAAAAGCTCGGAAATAGAGGTTATTTTCAGGAATTCCATGATCTGGTCCTTTTCTTCTTGGGTGTGCGGCACAAAGTTCATGTTTCGCCCTCTTTTGCCACTAATGCCTCGTATTCCGTAACATCCATCAGGCCTTCCAGCTCCTTAGGATCTTTAATCTTCAACTTCAGAATCCATCCTTCACCATACGGGTCCTCGTTCATGAGCTCAGGCCGCGACTCCAGTTCCACGTTTATCTCCAAGATCTCTCCAGATACTGGAGCGTAAAGATCTGATGTGGTCTTCATGGAATCTATAAGAGCCATGCTATCACCTGCCGAAAATTCCTTGCCTTCCTTTGGAAACTCCACAGAAACGATATCTCCCAGCTGCTCCTGGGCATAATTCGTGATCCCAATGGTTCCCGCATCGCCCTCGACTCTGATCCACTCGTGCTCCTTTGTGTATTTATAATCCTTTGGATTCATTATCGTTCCTCCGAATCAATTTGAATAACTTAACCACTCTCGCCACGAACATTGTATTAGAATAAAAAATTTTTGTGAATTTAGGGAGATTATGCGATTTGGAATCATCTGCTTCATTCTTTCATCAGATTTATGTTATCCACTAATAAAAGGAGAGGAGAAAATCCTAAAAAAGGAAAAAATGGATTATCTCAATTCGTGGGATACCATCTGGCCACTGGTGGGATTGTATATCAGCCTTATGATATCTCCTTTTTCGCCTCCTGTGACAACGAAATCGTCGTCACCTCCAAGCCTGTTATCTTTGTTGTTGTCGAAAAAATCCAGTGTAAAGTTACCTATGGTCATTTCATTTGTTCCTTCAACGAACCAATCCAGTGTATTAGCATCCGACATACCATCGACAGTTGCGGTTAATGTTACATCCTCCAAACGTAATTTCTGTTGACCGCTGATGCTGACAACACTTCCTGTATATTCTCCGGGGTCACCTTTTACCCAATGCATGCTGACATTCGGGGTTATATTGGTACTGGTCATCATCCCTGAGACCATCACATACAAAACAGCAGCTAGGACAACGGTTATGCCAACCATTAAAATGACGGCGATAACCGGTGATACACCCTCTTCATATCTCCAAATTTTTCTCATAGTTAAGTCCTCCGTAGGTCTCCCTACAATTCTTACATATATTAATAAAGATATAATAGCTTTTTTGTTAAATCCCCAGAATTGAAAACATCAGAATCTCTGATATTGGGTATTTTTAGAATAATAGTATATAAAAAAATAAAAAAAAAGGAAAAAAGTGGTTTAGGTCAGGGTGGTTGAAACCATCTGGCCGCTTGTTGGCTTGTAAACAAGCCTAATGGTGTCTCCGCTATCTCCTTCGGCTATGGAGAATGTATCCTCGGCTCCCAGTTTACCTATTGGCGCTTGGTCGTTGAAATCCATCTGCAGGGTGGTCCCTCCGCCTAGAACAGTCAAATTACCTTCTGTTGCGAATTTATCTAAATCCTTAGACCCTGATGTACCACTATGGGTTACTGTCACTGTCACATCATCCGTGTTTATGGAGCTGACACCGCTGATACTCACTACATTTCCGGTGTAAACTCCTGCTGCCTCTGGATCCTCGTTCCAGTTCATACTCACTGTGGGGGTTGTACCTGTGGAGCCCAGCATCCCAGACACCATCACATACAGAACAGCCGCCAGAACCACGGTTATGGCCACCATCAAAATGACGGCGATAACCGGAGACACTCCTTCTTCATTTTTCCACACTTTCTTCATGTTTAGGTCCTCCGTAGGTTTCCCTACAAATTGTACATACATTGGGGGGAATATAAGTTTTTTCATTTAAAAGGCCCGAAATGAGAATCTACTCACTGAAACTACTAAAAACCAATAGATTAAACAGAGAAATATTATATCGATCCGTACTGCACGCCTGGAAGGGTCTTTGTTTCCCTTACCCCTGGAATTTGGCGGATCTCGTTGATCACTATCTGGGTGAGCTCCTCAAGGTTCTCGCATTCCACTTTTACAGAGATGTCATAAACCCCGAAGAGAAGTTGGGCTTCCCTGACGCCCTTTATCTTGTGGACCTCCTGCTCAACGTCCTTTTCAGCCCCAATTTCCGTTTTTATTAATACCAAACTCACCAACATGATATCAAGGGGTAAATGTGCGTCGTATATTAATATCTATCCCAATCTTGGTGTTTATAAATTTAAGGGTTGAAAAATTACCATGAGATTTCATGTTATTCAAGAAATATGTGGGCTATCACTTACTCTTTGATAGAATCCTCTTCTTAACAATTAAGATGAGCAATATCGATACAACAATGATTATTCCCAATAGTATAAAAATCGTGGTGAATTGTGAATCCGATCCATCGTTCTTATTAGGATCCGAATCAGGTGAAACGATATTGGCAGTGAAGATCAAGGAATCACTTTTCGAGCTATCATGTAAGGATATGGCGGTAATATTTATCTGGCAAACCTCGTCTTCAATGGATTTGGGTATCGAAATAGTGAAATTGAAGGGGGCTTCTGTTTTACCAGGTAATGTTATATTATTGAGACTTAGATTTGCATAGATATCGCCGGTTGAAGAGATGATGAGTAAAAAAGAATCCTGGTATTCGCACTTATTCTCAATTGTAATCTCAATGGTCCTGTTTTCACCCACTCCGATATCGATATATTCAATTTCAGAGCTTAGGGACAAACCCGCAATAATATAGGTTGTAAAAGTAGAAACCCTGTCTGTAACATTGATATTGGATTGGGAAGTGGCCCATACCTCGATACTCATTGTCCTGCCGTACTCCTCAATATTATTAGGTTTGACTTTTAAGGTGGCGTTTTTTGATTCACCGGCAGGTATGGAAAGACTCGAAGGACTAAGGAAGGCCGACCATCCTGAAGGCGCCCAATCATGGTTCAGGTAATAATCATCGTCCTCCTCCCCATTATTAGTCACTGTGATGGTGTAAAATGTATAAACTTCCTTTACAGTGTAATGTTCATTGTTTTCACACTCAACTGAAACCATAAAGACCACGAAAGCAGGAATGGTGAGGGTATCTGATTTTGATGCGTCATGAAGGGAAGTTGCCGTTATATTTATCTGGTATATCTCTTCTTTTTCGGGCTGAGGTATCGAAACCGAGAGCTCAAATGAAGAACTGCCATTTCCTGGTAAGGAGATGGCGTCAATGCTTAACTCTCCAAAAACGCCTTGGGCGGGGGAGAGTGTCAGTAAGAAGGTATCATTCAACCAACACAGATTTTCAATGTCTATCTCGATTGTTTGCCAACCACCAACTCCGATCTCTATGTATTCTACTTG
>CP070672.1:3853444-3858736 GCA_020351895.1 Thermoplasmata archaeon | reverse complement strand
TGTTTCCATCTCCGAAATCCCATGCAAATATCAGGTCATCGCTACCCAGATCAGTGGCCCTGGCCTCGAAAGTTATATTGTGCCCAACAAGAAGTGGATTTAACTCTACTTCCCATGGATCGATATGGTTCCAATGATCGCTATTCCAATAGGATTTCCTCACATTGAATGTGTGGTGCAGGCGAGTAGTCGAGCCATCCTCAAAACCTATTTCTATCCATACAGGGTTTGCACCCCAGACATTCCCGTTCACTCTGGGATCATTTGGGAGATAATCAATAAGGACGGTGTAATTTTTTGTCATATCTATCCTAGCTCCAACGATTGTACCAGTTTGCTCGTCAGGATTTCCTGGATATCTTGTAACAATAGCGGACGTGATCTCTGTTCCATTCTCAACAAGATGTATACCCACGGAATGCCATTTCTCACCTGCAACACGGAGAGTTAAATTCAGGAACATATACCCTTCGACACTCTCGATTGTTGGGGCAACATTTTCTACTATTACAGTTGTTGTGTAAATGGTTGAACCACCATCATCATCGTTCACAGTTAAAATCAGAGTATAATTATAGTTGTCCCCATATGTATGAGTAACTGTATCGGTTACAGTAAATGGATAATTACCCCAGGGGCTTCTAATTTCATTAACAAGTTGATCATATATCGGCTCAGGAGAAACAAAATTATTGTAGTGTGGATTCTCTATTGTGGGTCCATGTTCGAATTCCCATTTGTATGTTAGATCATCGCTACCTGGATCGGTGGATGTTGCAGTAATATCGAAAGATGAACCTTCATCCACAGTGAATGGACCGAAAGGTGCGATGGTAGGTGCAACATTATTCACAGTTATGGTTGTGTTGTAAGTTGTAGAACCACCATCATCATCTGTTACAGTAAGTAGTACGATGTACATCCCATCATCGCCATAAACATAATTAATTATATCTGTTGTATTGAACGGAAAGCTTCCCCATGGACTTTTAATCTCATTGGTAATAGGATCGTATACTGGTTCGGGGGAAATCCCATTATTATAATGTAGGTTCTCTATCGTAGATCCAAGTTCGAATTCCCATGTGAATGTTAAGTCATCACTGCCAGTGTCTGTGGAGGATACGGCAAGATCGAAAGTTGAACCCTCATCCACAGTAAATGGACCGAATGGTGCGATGGTAGGGGCGACATTATTTACGGTTATGGTTGTTATGTATGATGTAATGCCACCATCATCATCTGCTATTGTTAATAATAATTGGAAATTGCCATTATCGCCGTATGTATGTTCAACTGTATCAGTCACATTGAACGGGAAAGTACCCCATGGACTAGGGTAGGGATCAGGATCAAAACCATCATTAGGGTAGATATTTGATATCGTAGGTCCCAGCTCGAATTCCCATGTGAAATTCAGATCGTCGCTACCGTTGTCTTTAGCTCGTGCTAGGAACGACGCTGAAGATCCTTCATCAATATCTGATGGGATTATAATTTCAATAATAGATGGAGCAAGATTATAAACAGAGACAGAAGTTATATACTCAGCCCATCCACCGTCATCATCGGAAACGTTCAAGGTCAGGGTATAATCGTAGTTGTCCCCATAAGTATGTGTTACTGTGTCTGAAACGTTAAATGGATATATACCCCAAGGGCTTTTTATTTCATTTGTACTTGGATTGTAAGGGGGTTCTGGGCTGGACAAATTATTCAAATATTGGTTTACAATTATGGGTCCATACTCAAACTCCCAAGTAAATGTCAAATCATCACTACCAGGATCTGAAGCATTGGCTAAGAATATGAGTTCGGACCCCTCGGGTCCGGATAGTGCGATTACCATCGAAATTGTCGGGGCTACATTATTAATAGTAACAGTGAAATTTACATAGGCTTCCCCACCGTCATCGTCATTGACTATTAAAAGGATAAGATATATACCGTTATCACCGTAAATGTGATTCAAAGTGTCCGTAATTATGAATGGGTATTCTCCCCATGGACTTTTTACCTCGTTGGTAGAAGGATCGTATACAAGCTCGGGACCCACGTCATCGTTGTAGTGAACATAACTTGTTATAGGTGTCCCATCGCCCCAGTTCCATGTGAAGGTTAAATCGTCACTCCCAGGATCGGTAACAAACGAAGTTATCGTAAGTGGTGAACCTTCGAAACCAGAATAGGGACCATTTGGGTCCAAAGTTGGAGCTACATTGTGTACTGTGACAAAGCATGTGTCGGTGTCAGATGCATTAGTCTCATCGGTGATTTTGAGGGTTACAGTATAAATCCCATCATCCCCATAAATATGCGTAGGAGTTGGACCTTCAGCGTCTGGATTATCCCAATCGATGCCATCGCTCACATCGAAGTCCCAATAGTAGGAAGTGATTCTTGAAGGAACACGGGGTAGCTCTTGTGCCGTTAATGACCTGTTGTAAATTACAACTTCATCGATAACACCGTTAAACGGTGCCCATTGGCTATCGGTGGGTGCATATCTATTGTTACCAATAGCGGCATCGTTATGGCTGCTCTCAAAATCATTGTATGGCTCTGTCGGAATAACATTTGCATCTTCCCTACCATTGATGAAGAGTTTTAACTCAAGATTGGTAAAGTCAAGAACGCCAGCTACATGAGTCCATCTTCCTATGGGAATCCTGCACGTAGTGTTAACAAATTGGTAATCGTAAACGTTATTTCCATATAAAAGCAAGAATATCAATGTCCCGCTGAGATCTAAATAAAATATAAATCCCCCGCGTGCACCAAAGAAATCCCTAGCATCGAAAATATATGAATTTTGACTGTAGGTCCATGGATGGGGGCCTTCCCAGTAAATCCACGACACGATAGTGATTTCGTCTGTAATCGAGTCATCAAATGAGGCCGGTATCTCGTACACTAAATCAGTGTCACCGAATTCCAAGGCGGATCCAAACTTACCTATTGCCCAATTTGCACCCGAGATTGTGCCATCATTGTTGTTTGGGGTTTCATCGTAAATTATTGATCCCGAGTCTTCATCCATATGCCACAATGCTACAACACCTGGTTCTATAGAAGGTGAAGTGTCGTTTAAGGAACCGATTGAATTACATCCAAAAAACGGAACTGGATCCCCCTCATTCACCTCTTGATCCGGACCTGCATCTGCAACAGGTTGTTCCTTTTGCCTTACACCACCTGTCGAACGCTCCAAAACGAGTATCGCCATTAGGGAATTCATCATTGTTAGCCTATGAGCCGGCTCCCAGTAAGCATATTGCACTCCGTCAGAATATACATTTGTAATCATTCGTCCAGTGTTAACCCATTGCAAGTTGTTAGGGTAATATTCTGGGGGATCTAGGGTATAAGGTGATAATAGTTTATAAGCAAAGTCGAAGTACCAACGTGGTTGCTGTGCTCCGTAAATTGTGGTTGTTGGGTCGATCATTCCGCCGATTTCATTTTCAATGTCGTACAATACAAAAGCTTTCGAAGCAGTCCACAGGTAAAAATAATAATTCCAATAAGCCAGGTGTTCAGGATGATTTGTAGGGTCATAGTTGGTGGGCCACCTTTTTGGTTGCTCTTCGTATCCGTAGTAACCATGACCAGGTAGATTATAACCGAACCATTCTAATGCAGAATTCACCTCAGGATCATTGATAGGAGCTCCAAAAATGTTGTAACACCAGATGGCTGCTGCGGTAGCAGTGCCATATGATCTGTAGTCAAAATAACGACCCCATGTACGCAAATGATATCTATGACCTCCGTCATTCCAGGTACCTGACGACTTGGTTGAATTTACATAACTCCATGCTTTGGAGTGGCCGTCTGTATCCTCTTGCTCGATATCGATTCCTGGTATGTTCTGAGCTGCACCAAGAGCTCCAACCGCAAATGGAGTGTTAGACATGTCTGGTTGATTTTCCAAACCTGGGCCAGCCTGAGCATAGCCAAATCCTCCGTAGCCAGCTGATGAAGGCGTATGTGCATAAATAGGGCGGTTGTTATCATATTGCCATCTGACTACAAAGTTAACAGCTTCCTGAATCTCATTTGTATAGTCTGGGTCGCTGGGATTCTTTGTTAGCATATATTCCGATAATGCAATAATTGCGGAGGAAGTCTCATAATTTCCATGGGAGATCCTTACACTGTTGTATACCTCGGAAATCACACCATCCCATTCATCGGTGGTATCCCTTTGAAATCTGAGAACATGTCTAATTGCCTTATCCACGCATTCTCTATCCTCAGGAATCAAACCAATGTAACCCACCACTTCCTCCTCATCTGGATCTGGTGTTTGATCGATAAAGGCAAGGACCGCGAAAGCTGTGGATGCTACATGATATATGCCATAAGGACCATAAGTGGTGATTGGAGGATCGGGAGAATGATAATGCCAATAGCCATATTCAACTCCGCCAAGTGTATAAATCTCCTGATTTCTTCGCAGAAACTCCAGGCCCTGGTCGATTGCCGTGTTCACGTGCTGCCCAAACAATGAAAGCTCCCTCTTGGTTGTTTGATGGGTGCGGAAACTAGGCAGATAGACATCGGTTTCATGGGCGAAAGTCACGCTATGACCTACATCGTTATTACTGTCTACAACTGTAACATGATAATTGTGATCTTCGTTCACAGTGATTGTTCTTACGAATTGTCCGTTAGAAAAACTCCCAAGGTCATAACTAGAACTGGTACTCTCATCCACCAATTCACAGGATCCACTGGCATATGTAACTGCATCAGCCATATAGACATAATATTCTCCTTCGAGATGTATAGTCATTGGTACTGTATTTTGAGTTGGTTGTGAAGAATGTGTGGTTGTATCAGAACCTAGTTGTCCAGCGTTTTGTGCTACTGTATTGAAAATAACAGCGATCATCATCACACACAAGAGCGTGCCCAATATTTTAACTTTCATTTTATTACCTCCCCGATTGTACACTTTCTGAGAACATCCTTCCAAGACAGTTCCCTTCCAAAGTTTATGGGAATACTAATGTATAATAAGTTATTTATATTTTGGCCTCTAAAGCCCAGATAAACCTTGATTTTTTAGGAAAAAGGGTGTGAGAGAATAATGATGTAAGAAGGAGGAGTTTTGGTAAGGAGTGTTTTTCAATCACTTCGTCCAATTCGAAAATATATAAAATTTATATTTGAAGAATAGGGGCAGGTGCCCCCAATCCCTAGGAGGAAAAATTTTCGGGTCAGATAGCCGCGATAATTTTTGCGAGGAAGGGTGGGGATTGGGGACGTTGTAAATTGGTTTTCAAG
>CP070672.1:3844596-3853344 GCA_020351895.1 Thermoplasmata archaeon | reverse complement strand
TATCTCAAGGCGGGGGGTGCGTAATTGGGTAAAAAGGTAGGTGCCGTAATGGTCCTGGGAGCCGGTATCGCCGGAATGCAGACATCATTGGATCTGGCAGAATCGGGTTTCAAGGTCTACCTTGTGGAGAAACAAAGCAGCATAGGAGGTGTAATGGCCTCGTTGGACAAGACATTTCCCACCAATGACTGTGCAATGTGCACAATAGCTCCAACATTAGTAGGCACTGGAAGGCATCATAACATCGAGATACTGACAGTAGCCGATATCGAAGAAGTGAAAGGGGAGGAGGGGGATTTCACAGTTACAGTGATACAACATCCTAGATACATAGATTCTGAAAAATGTACTGGATGCGGACTTTGTGCCCAGTACTGTCCCATTGAGGCAGTAAGCGAGTTCGAAAGAGGAGTTGCTCAAAGAAACGCGACATTTGTTCCGTTTCCCCAGGCCGTACCTCTCGTCTACAGGATAGATAGAAACAAATGCATTGGCTGTGGATTGTGCGAACAATATTGCAAGGCCAATGCCGTGAACTACGCTCAGGAGGAGGAGAAAAGGGAACTGAACGTGGGATCCATAGTTCTTTCACCTGGATTCGAGACCTTCGATCCTACTGTAAAATCGGAATTCGGATACGGTAGATTCCCCAATGTTGTATCCAGTATTCAGTTCGAAAGAATCCTTTCTGCTTCAGGACCCTATGCAGGCCATGTGCTACGACCATCAGATGGTAAACATCCCATGAAGATCGCCTGGATACAATGTGTCGGTTCAAGGGATGAGCAAGTTGGCAAGGGTTACTGCTCTGCCGTGTGCTGCACATACGCCACAAAGGAGGCCATAATAGCAAAGGAGCACACCCCAGGAACAGACTGTACCATATTCTTCATGGACATGAGAACTTACGGAAAAGGATTTGAAGAGTACTACAACAAGGCCAAGGATGAGTACGGCGTGAAGTACATCAGATGTCGGGTTCCACATATTGAAGAGGATCCAAAGACAAAGGATCTCAAGATCATCTACACCGACGAAAATGGGGATCAAAAGGAGGATGTCTTCAATTTGGTTGTGTTATCGGTTGGAATGGAACCTGCCCCTGATTTTAAGGAGATTTCCGAGAAGTTCGGAATCGAGCTGAATGAATTCGGATTCTGTGCAACCAATTACTTTTCACCTCTAAAAACCTCGAAAGAAGGAATTTATGTCGGAGGTTCATTTTCATCACCTAAGGATATACCGGATGCTGTGGCACAGGCATCAGGAGTTGCCTCCAAAGCCTCTGGTCCAATATCCTCGGCAAGAAATACTCTGATTACTGAAAAGGAATATCCCCCTGAAATAGAAGCTGGGGAAGAACCAAGAATTGGTGTCTTCTGCTGCCATTGTGGAATTAACATCGGCAGCGTGGTGGACGTTCCAGCCGTTACCGAGTATGCCAAAACACTTCCCGGTGTGGTTCATACCGAAGATAACCTATACACCTGTTCACAGGACACCCAGGACAAGATCAAGGAGGCGATAAAGGAGCATAAACTCAACAGGGTTATAGTTGCCTCCTGCACACCAAGGACACATGAGCCCCTTTTCCAGAACACCATAAGGGAAGCGGGATTGAATCCCTATCTTTTCGACCTTGCCAGTACAAGAGAACATGTATCATGGGTTCACAAAAATGACCCCGTTCGGGCCACTGAAAAGGCAAAGCACATGGTGGCCATGTCGGTTGAGAAGATACTGAGGAACAAGGCAGTGCAGAGGGCACCTGTGGAATGTGAAAAATCGGCACTTATCATAGGTGGAGGAATCGCCGGTATGACGGCAGCATTGGACCTTGCGGATCAGGGATTTAAGGCTTATATTATAGAAAAGGAAGGGGAGCTCGGCGGCAACCTTAGGAACATACACACCATGTTGCCAGAAGGCGAACCCCAAAAGGAGCTAGCAAGATACATCGAAAGAATAAATGAAAATCCAAATATAGAGGTCTTTACCCATTCAAAGCTTGAAAACCTGGGTGGTTTCATCGGAAATTTCATAGCCACCGTAAAACACCAGGGCGGGGTCAATGAGTTAAAGGCAGGTGCTATAATTGTAGCCACTGGAGCCCGGGAGTTTAAACCTAAGGGAATGTTCAAGTATGGTGAAGATCCGAGGATCATGACCCAGCTTGAATTCGATGAAAAAATGAAGGATGAAGGATTCTCACCAAAGAACGTCATTATGATCCAATGCGTCGGCTCAAGGGATAAGGAAAGGGAGTACTGCAGCAGAATCTGCTGCTCAGAGGCCATAAAAAACGCCCTAATATACAAAGAAAAGCATCCCGATGCTAAGATCCATATCCTTTATCGCGATATCAGAACCTATGGATTTAGGGAAAAGCTCTATCGTGAAGCAAGAGAGAAAGGAATATTATTTTTAAGGTACTTGAAAGATAGAAAGCCAATTGTGGAAAAGGAAGATGATAGACTCAAGGTCACGGTTTACAATATAAACCTGGATAAGGAGATCGTGCTTTATCCGGATAATGTTGTTCTCAGTGCGGCCACGATACCTTTTAAGGAGAATGAGGAGCTTGCACAGGTGCTAAAAGTTCCACTCACATCCGATAAATTCTTTTTGGAAGCCCACATGAAGATCAAGCCAGTTGATTTTGCGGCAGCTGGAATATATCTCTGCGGAACATGCCATTCACCCAAATTCCTAGACGAGACAATATCACAGGCCAGTGGAGCCGCATCCAAGGCCACTACACTCATGTCCAAAACAGATCTTTACACAGAAGGTGTGGCTGCGGTTGTAGATGAGAGCAGATGCGCAGGCTGCGGACTTTGCGAGGGTAACTGCCCGTATGATGCAATAAGGGTTGACGATGAATCAGGAGTGGCAGAGGTTAACGAAGTTCTCTGCATGGGATGCGGTGCATGCTCGTGTATATGTCCATCCAACGTACCCTATCTCAGACAGTTTGAGCCTGGTCAGCTCATGGCAATGTTAGACAAGGCCTTGGAGGAGGAATCATGATGGCTTCGGAATCCAGGGTTCTTGTAATTGGTGGTGGAGTAGCAGGAATGCAGGCCTCACTCGATTTGGCGAATCACGGTATACATACCTATCTTGTGGAGAGAGAAAGCGAGCTTGGGGGAAGAGCCTACAAGTTATCAAGAACATATATGACCCATGAATGCAAGGCCGACGGATGCTGCATGGACTACTGCAGGGAGTGTGTTCTAACCCCTAAGTATGGGCAGCTGTATACCAACGATAATCTCGAAGTGCTTTTGGAGACAGAGGTGGATAACATATCTGGCGAGCCCGGAAATTTTCATGTGGATCTAAATTCAAAAGGTGAGAAGAAGACATTGGATGTATCGGCCATCGTGGTTGCCACAGGCTCCAAGACTTTTGATGCCGACAGACTGCCCGAATACGGCCATAATCGATTCGAAGATGTCATGACCTTTTTAGAGCTGGAGAAGATGATAGTGGTTCAGAGAGAGACAGGCAATGTTCTAAAACGTCCATCAGACGGCAAGATACCCGAAGTTATGAATTTCCTATTGTGTGCAGGCTCGAGGGATTCCAATAAAGGCAATGCGCACTGCTCAATTGTTTGTTGTACATATGCAATTGGCCAGGCAAAGGAGCTTAAGATGAAATACCCGGATATGGAGGTATATATTCATTACATGGACCTGAGGGCTGCCTACAGAGGCTTCGAGGAGTTCTACAAGGATGCACAGGAGAAGGGTGTAAGGTTCCTTCGGGGCAGGGTCTCATCCATTGAAAAGGACAATGGAAATCTTCTTGTGAGAACCGAGAACATAGATTCAGAGGAGCTTATGACAATAAAATCCGATTTAGTGGTTCTAGTAGTGGGGCAGGAGCCAAGGGAAGGCGAGGATAAGATCGCCGATATGCTGGGGCTCATGTTGCAACAGAACGGATTCATACAGGACAACGGCCAAAAGGGTGTGGCAATTGCAGGATGTGCCCTGGGTCCAAGAGGCATTCGTTATTCGGTTGAGGATGCAAAAAGAGCAGCATCTAAGATTATCGATTTTATAGAGGGGGGTGACACAAAATGAGAGGTATCAAATCCAAAGAACCCGAAACCGGAGTCATCTTCTGTTCATGCAATGATTCAATTGGAAAGAATATAGATTTTGATGAATTGGAAAAGGACATATCAAAACGTCCCAATGTTGTATTTGTTAAGAGACACGATAGACTTTGTACAAAAGAGGGGCAGCAATTTCTGAAAGGTGAAGTTAAAGGATCAGGTGTAAAACGAGTTGTCCTTGCGGCATGCACACCAAGAACATATGAGGAGACCCTGAGAAAGGGTGTAGTAAAAGCCGGCCTCAACAGCTACCTAATAGAGCATGTGAATCTCAGGGAACAGTGTGACTGGATACATGATAATAGGGATGCAGCAACCAGAAAAGCGAATATCATGATTCTAGGCGGAATAGGAAGAGTCCTTTTTGCCCAGTCCATAAAAGAGAAGAATATGAGTCTGAAAAATTCCACACACGCTCTAGTTATAGGCGGAGGAATTGCAGGAATGACGGCAGCATCAGAATTTTCCAAAAAGGGAATTCATGTTTATCTGGTGGAAAAAAGTGATAAATTGGGTGGCCGGGCTTATGAACTCGATGACAAGAGACTCTCGGAATTTGAGAATATAACTTTGCCTACAATAGAAGGGCTCACGGGAAATGAAAACATAGAGGTCTTATTGAATTCAGAGGTAACTTCGATACTTGGAGCCCTGGGAAATTACTCTGTAATAATTAAAAGCCAGGATGAGGAAAAGGAGGTTAATGTGGGGGGAATTGTTATTGCCACGGGCTCATCCTTGTTTGACGCAAAAAGACTTCCGGAATACCGATATGAAGATCCCGATGTAATTGATTTTCTAGAACTTGAAAAAATGCTGAAAGATAATACGGTAAGTGTTCCTTCGACTGGTGACGTTCCAAAAAGAATAAACTTCATTCAGTGCGTAGGTTCAAGGGATGAGAATAGGGGCAATGCTCATTGTTCATTGGTATGTTGCACATATGCACTGAAGCAGGCTCAAAAGATCAAGTCCCAATATCCAGAAATCGATGTCTATATCCATTACATGGACCTCCGAGGCCCTGACAATGGGTTTGAAGAGATATACCTCGATGCACAGAAGATTGGTGTAAAGTTCATGCGGGGAAGATGTGCCGAAATCCAAAGAAAGGAAAAAGACCTCGTCCTAAGAACAGAACATATCGAGCTTGGGGATATATTGGAGATGAGATCAGATTTGGTTGTTCTCGCAACTGGTCAGGAAGCACAAAAGGGCACTTCGGAACTTGCAGACATGGTTCATCTAGTTCTGGATGTTGACGGTTTTTTGGGATACTACAATGATAGATATGACATCCTGGACAGAAGGGGTGTTTCAATTGCAGGATGTGCAGAGGGACCAATGGGTATAAAAAAATCCATCTCGGATGCGAAGAAATCAGTTAGGGAGATTTTAGACGTATTTACAAATGGAGTGAAGGTTAAGGTTGTCCATTCAGTTATTGACGAGCCACGATGTGTAGGTTGCAGAATATGCGAAAAGTTATGCCCCTATGATGCAATATCAATGAAAGTTGTAAAGAACTACTACACAGGGGAAGAGAAATTGATCTCATCAGTAGATCTTACCACATGTCAGGGGTGCGGAGCATGTGCAATGGCCTGTCCCGGTGGGGTTCCATCATTAGTTGGTTATTCGAATCCCGAGATTTTAGCGCAGATTGATGAGGTGTGTTAGTAGGTGATTTATATGGAAGGTGAAAGTCAAATAAAGGAACAAAAGGGCTCCACAGCTTCTGAGGAATTCGAGCCCAAGATAATTGGATTTCTATGCAACTGGTGCTCCTACACGGGTGCCGATTTGGCAGGTGTATCCAGGTTGCAGTATCCTCCAAATTTCATTCCAATTAGGGTTATGTGCACGGGTGCAGTTGATGCGGTGTATATAATAAAAGCACTCCTGGAGGGTGCAGATGCCGTCTTGGTTGGAGGATGTCATCCAGGTGACTGTCACTATCTTTCAGGAAACTTCAAGGCGAGACGAAGGGTTGCCATTCTGAAAAAACTCCTTGAGGAATTGGGAATCGAGGAAAAACGTGTTCGACTGGAGTGGATCTCTGCAAGCGAGGGACAGAAGTTCGCTGATACTGTGAATGAGATGGTTAAGGAAACAAAGAAGATGGGCCCAAATCCAATTAAAAAGGAGTGGGATATCTAAGGGGGATATGACATGGTCAAGATGGCGAAAATAGCAGTTGAAAAAGATATACTCAACACTCTCAATGGATTTTTCAAAAGCATGCTTGATAAAATGGCCGCCGATACACTTGTTATTCCACAGGATGTGCCTTCGGGATATTCCACTGTACAAACCCTTGTAAAGGATCCCGAGAGTGTGACTTCATTAAATCCATTTGCCTTTGTTCTCCCTGCAAATTCCGCGGATATACTGGTGAAAACCACAGATGAGGCCACCGAAGATAAAATTGTGGCTTTATTCAGACCCTGCGAGCTGAGAGCAGTGTTCGAGCTTGCCAAACTTCACCAGATAAAAATGGACAATGTAACACTGGTATCTGTTGATTGTCTTGGTACATTACCCGTGCCAGAGTATGTCATTCTGGCCCAAAAGGAAGGTGTGGGTATCACATTCAAATTACTAAAGGAAGTCGGGCATGAGGCCAAGACCGAACTTAAGGGAATCCCATTGAGAACCGCGTGCCAGATATGTGAATTTCCCACCATCGATACCGCAGATATATCCATTGGCGTAATGGGAGTGGATATGAACAAGGAGATTCTCCTTTCTGCCAATACGCCGAAGGGAGAGGAGCTGCTTGGCGCATTGGGAATCGAACTCTCTGAAAGTGATGTTCCTGAAAGCAGGAAGAAAGCTATTGAAGCCCTCTTCAAAGCAAGAGGGAAAAGCAGGGAAAAGCTCAGTGCCGAGATTAGGGAAGAGATAAAGGATGTAAAGGGATTCTTGAAGGTACTTGCAAGCTGCATCAAATGCCACAACTGTATGAACGTCTGCCCCATTTGCTACTGCAAGGAGTGCTTCTTTGATTCAGATATACTAAAACCATCCCCCAAACAGTACATGGAAAAATCCAGAAAAAGGGGAGTTGTGAGAATGCCAATCGATACAGCTTTGTACCATATCGGAAGAATGAACCACATGATTACATCCTGTGTGTCCTGTGGTATGTGCGAGAGTGCATGTCCCAGCAAGCTGCCTTTACTTGCCTTATACCATGTCTATGGCTCCGATGTTCAGGATCTTTTCGATTATGTGGCTGGAAGAAGCCTTGATGAGGAGCTACCATTGGCTACATTCAAGGAAGAGGAGCTTGAGCCGGTCTGAGATTGTGGTGCATCACTGCATCCATAGCTTCTTTGGTCCTCATGTTTTTAGTCACATTTCGGGGTAAAATGTGGATTTCTTTCATTTCAATAACTAGGATAATAAAATAAAATCCTCACAAGAACAGTAAATCTATTATGCCCAAGGTCCCCAATCCGATTAAAGCAGTGATGAGGGCGATCCCCCCCACCATGAAAATAACGGAGCGGGCCCTGGACCACCCGAGGATGATGGCTATTCCCGGAGCGATATAGACACCGAGGAACATGACAAACAGAAAATTGCTCACGATCCCGTAATTCTTCAATTTCGGGTGCCTTTCAATCCTCTTCTGGACTTTATCTAAAAAGCGAATGATCCTGGGTGAGGAGTCCCTTAGAAAACCAAGAAGCCCCATGGAGAGCATACAAAGGCCAGTGCATGGAAGGAATGTGAGGAAAAAAGAAACTACCGGATCAACACCAAGACCTATTCCCACGCTGATTGCCAAATATTCAATTGCAGGAGTCGCCACGAGGGTGGTAAGCCCCTTCGCTTTCTGACTCGGAGGTAATGCGACGATCAATATCCCAGGAATCACGAAAAATAAGAATACAAATCCAGCAAACCAGCCACCGAGTTCAATGGCTCTTTTTCGAAAATCCGTTGACTCATCATTATTCGATACCGATTGGTTCGTACTCAACATCATTATTCCTGGACCTCGAAATAGAATATACTTTAATAGGCTTTCCACCGTCGAAGATATGGATATTAAATCCCAATTCTGAGAAAATATTATTGCTCATTCTTATGCTTGGCTATTTCACCTTTTAACCATTCTTCAACCTTGGCACCATGGATTAAAGAATCCAATTCTCCCTCTTTGGAGAGCTTCACCTTGAAGATCCAGCCCTCATTGTATGGGGAATCGTTTATCAATTTTGGTTCATCCTCAATATCCTCATTTACCTCGATGATCTCGCCGGAAACAGGTGAGTAAAGTTTACCAGTCCATTTACCACTGCTTATGGTACCACAGGGTTTGCCTTGTTGAACTTCATCCTCTTCCTCAAGAGTGACCACACGTTTGATGGTTCCTGCCAATTTTTGGGCAAAATCCGATAGACCAACAACACCCGTATCACCCTCCACCCTAATCCATGTATGTTCTGGATGGTAATATAGATCATCTGGCATTTCATATTCATCGACTTTCATACAAATAAACCCCCTATCGTCATAGTTTTACCGCCCTTAAACATATCTATCAATATAAATATTACGATATTCGTGAAATTAACCTCGATTTATGACACCCCTGGATGCTTTAT
>CP070672.1:3839399-3844496 GCA_020351895.1 Thermoplasmata archaeon | reverse complement strand
TGGAGATGAGCTTAGCGCATTAAGATACAATGGCCCAGGAGATTCATATGACAGTCCCCAGGACATTGCTATAGACCATTTTGGAAATGTCTATGTTACCGGGCGTAGTATTTATACAGCAACCAGTGAGGATTATGTCACAGTGAAGTATGATACCAACGGAAATGAACTTTGGGTAGCAAGATACGACGGTCCTGGAAGCTTAAATGATAATCCCCACGGTATGGCTTTAGATCCTTTTGGTAATATCTTAGTCACTGGGAGTAGTAAAGGTGTAGGGACCGACCTTGACTATGCAACAATAAAGTACGACTCCAATGGCAATCAAATTTGGGTGGTAAGATATAACAGTCTAGCTGACAATTATGACATAGCCACAGCAATAGCTTCCGATCAAAATGGAAATATCCGTGTAACAGGATACAGTTATAGTTTTGGGACATATTCTGATATTATCACTATTAATTATGATCAATCAGGTAATGAACTTTGGGTAGCTAGATATGATGGGCCAGTGAGCAGACATGATTGGGGCCATACTCTATCATTAGATAGATTTGGAAATGCATTTATAATAGGAAGAAGCCAAGGCATCAATATAGGTGTTAACTCTGCATATGATTATGTGACAATAATGTACAATTCGGATGGAGATGAGCTTAGCGCATTAAGATACAATGGCCCAGGAGATTCATATGACAGTCCCCAGGACATTGCTATAGACCATTTTGGAAATGTCTATGTTACTGGTATTAGTTATGGTAATGGAACCCTTCGAGACTTTGCCACGATAAAATATTCATCGTTAAATTATCATGTTTGCAATGAGGGTACCCAAATAACGTTCACTGCTACATCGATTGATCAAGGCAGCGACGATCTGACCTTCACTTGGGATTGGGGCGACGGAACTTCTGATACCGTGACCACCTATTTTAATGACGGTAATAATCCAGAACCTGAATACGATCCTTTATCCAATGAAATTAGAACTCCATTGGGCATCTATCCATTTACAGTTACAGATTCTGTCCAACATACCTATGGTGATGATGGGGAGTACGACATTACATTGACTATTGAGGACGATGACGGTGGTTCAACAACCTATATCACAAATATTACGGTGAACAATGTCGCCCCAACAATCGAGAGTATAGAAGCATACTTGCATGTGAACTTCACCCTTCGGGTTGCAGGAGAAAAATGGCATTCAGTCAACATCACTCTCTATGAGGATGATGCCGAGATATGGAGTGCAGGTGTCACAAGACAACCTGGGAGCCCCGACGAGCAGGCTGCTACTCTTTCAGGCTATAGTATAAATTTTGGATGCACCTATAGAGCAGTAGTGGACTACCTCCCTAATGATCCGAGGGTAAATGGAAACATATGGGGTGGAAATCCTGTTTGGATTATTTTGGAATTTCAGGATGGAACCTCAGAAAGGCTTCACCACACTTTCAATGTAAGACAGGCAGATTGGGATTCAGATCATTGGAATCATATCGATCCATGGGAAGTGGATTTGACCGGGATAATATACAGGCATAACATAACCTTCGAGGCCACAGCCTCTGATCCAGGGAGTGATGACCTCATTTTTGATTGGGATTTTGGCGATGGAGGAATCGCAGGGCCGAATATATATTTCAATGATGGTTTAGGTCCTGATCCTTTTCCGAGCCCGGAAGTAAATCCCATGAACGTGACTGATACTGTTACGCATGCATACAGTGCTCCTGGAAATTATACAGTTACTCTAACTGTTACCGATGATGATGGTGGGATAGCAACCACCACTTTGGTGCTCATGTTACAGTACTAATTTTATTTTTTCGAAGCCAAATTGCTCTTCGTGAATTAGATGTAGAAGATGAGCATTTATTAGAAAGTTTGATCCTCAAAAGAGCTGAAGGTTTAACTTCCAGATTGCATGGTAACTAAGGTGGATTTGCCTCTATATACTCCCAATCCACCTCATAGAGCTCTGCCCATTTTTGGCCATCTTCACTCTCGGATCTGTAAATAAGAATAAAGGGAGGTGACATGAACTTCTCATACGATAGCAAGGTCAAGGGGCGAGGGGTCTCGTTTATGTTTGACTGCACTCCATCATACAGCATGACCTCATCTATCAACACATACCATATCTGAGGTTTGGAGCCATTTGCTGTTTGTAATTCATCAAGACAACCTGTCCAGTTCTCTGAGAACCAGATTTGGTATGCATCATCTGAGGTTGCGTTGTAGCCTTCTGCCCATAAGATCTGGCTAATTCTATGATCACTCGCTACTGTGAAGTTTGTACCACTCACATTGCCCTGCATCCAAAAAACAACATCGAACACCTCCTCTGATATGGATTCCTCGTATCTGCTCGTGGTTCGCTGCACCGCATATGCTGAAATCAGGTTCAAAGCCAGAATCAACATTACTATATATTCGAAAGTCTTGGGTCTTGGGCTCCTCTTAAAAACAGGTTTTTGACTATTTTCAGGATCCTTCTTCTTTAAAAGTTTCCAGTATGTATACACCCCTATTGCCGAGAGTATCGAGATTGGATATGCAATGTACTCCAGGTGTCTGAATGGGTATAGAGCCTCATGCCAGGTGATCGTTGTGAAGATCAAGGAAATAAAGATCGGACAAAGCCAGGCTAGAATATAGGCTCTTTTTCTTTCTTCTCTAAGAACAAAGATTCCATACAGGGCAAAACCCACTGCTATTATCTGCGGAACGAGAAAAACTATTGCCATTTTATCGAATCTAAAACCTGTACCTGGAATGTTTATGAAGGAGAATAAGAGGACGAAGGATGAGCATACGAGAAGGGATACAAATAAAGATTGAAAAATGCTGAGTTTAAATTTTTTTGGTTCTTCGGTGAACCTGTTTAACTTTCTTCTAGCAACTATTAGGAGGAAAAGAACAAGAAGCCCAACATAAAATAAACATACAACCGCCCAAGAGGGGATCAAAAGACCGGAACGGATAGCACCCCTATAAACAGGCGTAGCAATTAGCATCCAGTATAGGAAGGTAAAGGCCGAGATGGAAAGAATACAGAATAAATCTCCCTTCAAATCCTTTGACCATTCTTTGGATGTGAAATTCCTGTAAAAAGTGATGAATATTATTATAATCAAATAGAAGAAGGTTGTTAGATGGTGGCTTGCCACAAGTAATATGGAGGACATGTAGAGCGCTCCAATGGATATACTTGTCTTCTTCCTTCTCACAAAGAAATAGAGACATAGAACCATAAAGAAATGTCCCACAGTGAGGGGTGCAGCATGGCTCGTCTGATAGATGTGGAATGGATTCGCTGCCAAGAAAGCGGTTGATATAAGCGCTAGTCTTTTATCGGTTACAATTTCTTTCACCACGAAATAGAAAACTAGAACAGTGAGACCTCCAAATATGGGGGTAATTCTAGGCATGAGCCATACTATGCTCAATCCTGTCAGCTTATGAAAGAAGGCCACCATGACATAGAGTACAGGGAAATAATTGTATGAACTTCCCCACCCAGAATAGGGTCGAAAGAGTTCAGGATTCTCTGCGAAGTCCTTGGTTATACCGTAATATATACCGAAATCACTACCCCAGGCCGCGTTCATCCAGCCTGGAATGGATCGTATAATTGTTGCAGCCAGGAAGATTAGTAGGAGGACGCTTTTTTCTCGGCTCCAGTTCTTTTTAAATGAGGAAATTCGTGTCTTAAGACCTACAAAATTAATTCCCATTATAGCTAATGTATATAGATAAAGGAAAAATTGTCCTGATCGTGCTATCTGGATTCTCATGTAAATCATTGGCTCCTGGCTTTAACAACCATAGATGATTTACATAAAAGGATTATCGATATCGAGCAAACACCCAGATAGATGAGCCTTGTCATGTAAATCATTGGCTCCTGGCTTTCGCAATCATAGATGATTTACATAAAAGGATTATCGATATCGAGTAAACATCCAGATAGATAAGCCTTGTCACGTATATTAAATTCGTTTAAATCTACTTATAGTTAATCACGAAGATGGAAATCCACACCACAACCGACGCTTTTCAGCAATAATTTAATATATGTCGTGGAAATATTGGAGGTTCCGATGAAAGAGAAAGTAGCAACTGTTTCCATTATAGTTTTACTTACAATCACAATTATTGCCAATACAGGGTGTTTTGAATCGCAATCTCCACCCCCTGTTCTTGGCGATTTTGCAGAGGACTATCTTTCTGGCTCAAAATACACGAGATTGATTATAGAGGTGGATTATGTGGAAGGCCACGCACCCTCAAGCAAGGCCATGGAAACCCTCAAGGCGAGGATCAACTCCTATTGCGATAAGGAGAATGTCTTAATCCTCGAAAAGCGCATCACAACATCAAAATCCAGCTATTCTCTGGAAGACATAAAAGACCTGGAGAAGGAGCACAGGGACTACCACAAGTCTGGAAGCGATATAATTGCATATGTTCTCTATCTGAACGGTCAATACTCGGAAAACGAGGATGTTTTGGGAATTGCATACGGTGCATCCTCCATGGCCATATTCAATGAAAAGATCCATGACCTCAGCATCCCCTTCTGGGCCACAACCCTCGTGGATCATGGAGATTATGAGAAATCTGTTCTGGTGCATGAGTTTGGACATCTTTTGGCCATGGTAAACATAGGCTATGAAAGCGATAGAAATCATGAGGGTTCCTACAGGCACCATTGCGTGCACGACGAATGCGTCATGTACCATTCCATAGAAACGGTCTCCATATTGACCCTGTTAACCCAGGATAACCCGCAACCCCCCTCAGATTTTTATACTGATTGCCAGTACGATCTTGGCAAATTGAAAAGCGGGGATTACTGAGGCTGAAAATCCTCAATTATTATACGATATTTCGTACGATATCGTGACCTCGTCCACTTTCTCTGGTTCCTTTCCCCTGAGCTGGCTCAATCTGATTATCTCAACATCGGTGGGTGCCAGTAAACTTCTGATTCCCTCCACATGACCATCACCTATCACAGCCACAACATTCTCATGCTCCAAGCTGATCTTCCTTATGGTCTCTGCCATGTGAACGTTTCTA
>CP070672.1:3831393-3839299 GCA_020351895.1 Thermoplasmata archaeon | reverse complement strand
TGTTTCCCTATTTAATCATAACCACAAAAATAGTAAAGGAGCGACAGTCTCTTTTTTACAAAACCTTTCCTCCTCTTTCTAATTTAGGCTGTATCTTTTGTGGTGACTTTGCGGGCAAACGTCCTTTCTTTATCTGCTTATCCTGAAATTTCTGTGCAAGATCATTCATGGGAATCGAGGCCATTACCTCCTCTTTCCACATCTCAATCCATAGCCTCATCTTTGCTGGAGCTAATATTGACATATTTCAACCTCCTTTGAATTTGGTTTTTTCGGCTTCGGGTAAAAAGCCTTTGAACACTATTGGATAGCAGTGTTGTAATTAACTCGACTTAATATTGATAAATACTAGCTTACCTCTTTGATATCTTGGCAGGCCACCTAACACTGCTATCAATATCAATATCTTTAGTCCTTTCTCGAGTCATACATATATGAGACCTACTTAAATATATAGTTTTCGGCGATGGATTCGACAATTGCCGATTTTAATATCCCCATGTTTTTAATGTGCTTTCACTAAAGAATTTAGCCAGCAATCGATGCTAACAACATGATAAAGACACAATCAAAATAAATTTCTGTGGGCCTAAAGATGTTCGAGCTTAAGACATAACATTTTCTAGTATAACTCGAACATTAATAGGACCACGAATTAAACTTGTATAAAATTATAGTGGGCCTAGAGAGATTTGAACTCTCGACCTCCCGGTTTCTAACATAGAATCCATGATATCAGCCGGGCGCTCCAACCAGTCTAAGCTATAGGCCCAGGTTGAATGCGATTTTATCGAATCCCAAATGGTATTCTGATAATTAAAATTATGGATGATAATATTATCAAAGACAGCTAGAAAAGGAGGGCCAACATCGTTTTTTAGTGATCGTATCTCACCCTGTAACCCTTATACCTTCCAAGCTAATTGTTGAGATATAGAAGCTTATCGGGGTTAAGCCGCCTGTCAAAAATTTGTGATCATCTCCAATGGCATTCACCTTCTTCAGGCATTCAGGGAAGTTTCCGCTTAGCATTGCACTCTTTATGGGATAAGCAATTTCACCTTTTTCCACCTTAAAGAGTATGGGGCTGTCCACAGAGAAGTCTCCGCTTGCTTGATTGGAGGTATGGGCTCCAAGAACATCGTACACCAACACGCCTTCATCTACCTCTGATATCAAATCCTCGACTCTCTTGGTCTCCCCCTCTACAACGAGGTTCCTGGCCTTCACGGTTGGGTAACTTTTATAGTTTCTTGCTGAAGACAATCTTTCGGCTCTCATGGCATTGGCAGTGGTTTGAGTTTCATATTCTATGGCGCTCCCTTGCGAGTACAAGTATCCCTTTAATACCCCCTTTTTAATCAGTTTCGTACGCTTTGAAGGCACACCTTCGTCATCTACAATTGCCGAATTCAATCCCCCACGAAGACCACCATCATCGATAATTGAAATATTGCTGCTTGCAACAACATCGTCTTTCTTTCCCGAGTAAATTGATTCGCCTTTGTGCGCAGCCTCACCGTAAAGGGCTGGGGCGGTAAGAAATTCCAATAGGCTCGCGAAAGCGTCTGGAGTCAGAATCACAGTCATATCCTTGTCCTCGATCTTCTTAGCATTTTGGCCTCGTATGGTGAGCTCAGCACAGCTTCTTCCCATGGCCTGAAAATCCATAGAAAGAGACCTTGAGGAGAAGTCCTCAAATCCTGTTGATAAGCCATTTTTTTTCAGGAGCATACTAACACTCACATGAATTTCTGTGCCCTTATCCTCAGTTTCAAGACCTTTGGAATTCGCTAAAGCGAAGCTCTGGGATCCGTAGCCTAAACCGCCTCTGGTTGCTATAATCTCGGGATCCACTTCAAGGGCTGAGTTTATGAGATCCGTTACACCTTCTGCAGCCTCTTCCACCTGGTAATTGATGATCCTATCATCGAAAATATTCTCGATTTCCTTGGTTTTGTCGGGTTCCGGAAAAGTGAAATTTGATACGACACCAAGCTTCGCAAGTGACAGGGCCTGTGCTATGGCTATGTCAGCTTTTTCTTCCTCTGTACAAAAAGCAAATCCTAGCTTTCTATCTTTAACGATCCTGATCCCGATACCCTTTTGCATTCCTCCTGATATTGAGGAAATGGAGTTCTTCTGGACGGTGAACCCTCTACCCTGGCTTTTCATGATGAAAACCTCGGCCTCGTCAGCACCCCTTTTTAGGGCCATCTCAACGATTCTTTTAGCTGTATCGATCATGCTTTCATCCCACAACAGCTTCTTTGATTCTGATATGCGGTCCGCCATCACCAACGGGCACCAGCTGTCCCTTTCCGCAGAATCCTGGATCACCCAATGCCAGGTCTTTGCCAACCACATCAATATTCTTGAGGATTTCGAGGGTATTGCCAGAAAGGGAGACATCCCGAAGGGGTGTGGTGATCTTTCCCTTTTCGATTAGGAAGGCCTCCTGGGCACTGAACTGGAACGTTCCTTTGGCGGTATCCACCTGTCCACCACGGGTTCCCTTGGCATAGATGCCGTAATCTATATCCCCGATGATTTCCTCAAAACTGTAATCACCATTCTCGATGTATGTATTGCTCATTCTCACAAGAGGTCTTGCGGCATAGGACTCTGCTCTTGCACCGCCGTTGCTGCGCATACCGAGCTTATGGGCCGTTTCCCTGTTTAATATGTATCCTCTTAACACCCCGTTTTCTATGAGTATCTTCCTTTTTCCCTTTACACCTTCATCATCATAAGGAAATGATCCAAATGCATTCTTTAGGGTTGAATCATCAAGCACAGTCACTTTCTCAGAGGCTATCTTGTTACCAATTTGCCCTTCTAATATGGAGTCCCCTGAGGTCACGATGTCACCCTCTGTGGCATGCCCCAGTGCCTCATGCACGAATACACCGGATAGATCATGATCTGCAACTACAGGGAATCTACCGCTGGGGGAACGTTTGGCCTTCAGAACTCTCACAGCGGACTCTCCTAACGAAACTCCCCTATCCACGGCATTAAACATATCAAATATCTCGAAACCGCATGTTCCTCCAATCCTTCCCCTGTATCCAATGATTTTCGAACCTTTTCGTGCCACTAGGTTCACCTGAGCAAGTGTTCTTGTTGTTTCTGTTTCTATATCTGCTCCCTCTGAACTTAAAAAATGAGTGTTTATAGTTCCGTCAGAATAGGTTGTGGTGACAGTATGAATCCCCTGGATTTTATGGATGGCATAATCCATCTCCTTCATCAATTTGAACTTCTCCTCAATGTGTACATCAGATGGATCTTTTTTCGGTTTCCATATCACCCTGTCCTTGACGACCTCAATGTCACAAAGCTCAACTTTTTCCTTTGCGATTTTACTTCCACTTTTTGCCTGTGCGAAGGCCTCCTTTAGGGCTTTTTTCAAACTCTCTTGGGTAACTTCGTTTGTGGAGTAAAATCCCCATACTCCGTTATAAAGAATCCTTATTCCCGCTCCATTCTCTTCTCCAGAGGATGACTTTTTCAATTCGCCATCCTTCACCTCAATGGAGGTTCCCTTTGAGTTTCCCATGCGTATATCGCAGTACGATGCACCCATATCAATGGCTTCATCAAGAATTTTCTGCACCAATGAATCACCAGATTTTTATGTGGGCATGCTTTCTTAAAACTAAATGTTTTCGGGTGTTTTAATGATTTGATTGATTTAATAAAGATGAAAAAGAATTATTTCAACCATTGAGCCAAATAAAAAATCTAAATTCCTGTCCAGGGAACACCTTTGTGGGCCTTCATCACTATCTGCGTATTCGTCTCTATTATGCCATCTATACCAACAAAATACTCGATAAAATCATGCAGCCCATCCATGGATGGGAACAATCCAATACACATCAGGTCATATTCACCTGTAACGCGGTACAATGCCAACAGCATATCATGTTGGCTGATCTTCTCAATAACACCATCCATATATTCTGCTCTCACCTTGATATGGATATAGGCCTTTACCGGATTCTCTATAAGGGCATAGTTTATGTAAGTGGAAAAACCAGCTATTATGCCCTTGTCTATCATTCCCTTGATCCTGCGCCGTATAGTTGCTTCACTGGTCCCCAACATTCTTCCAATATCCGCGTTTCTTGTGCGGGAATTGGAGCGCAGTATATCCAGGATGCTCACATCCAAAGAATCTATGGGGAGAAGATCCAAATCTAGACCTTCCCATCGCTTGGCCAGTTCCGATTTTTCCTTTCTTGCCTTTTGCTTGACCATTGTTCTTCACCATGCGGATTTAACCTCTGGTATACCAATCTTACAATTTAAATATATTGTTGGGATTCGTTATTTTTCATAAGATTATGTAAAATATCGGAATAATGATGGCGTTATATGTATGAATTTATTGTATTTATGTCGTTTTCAGGACGTTAGCTGTTATTTTCTGAATCTGAAAATGCATAAAGCATTTAATAGAAAAAATTGATATCCCCAGATATAAGTGACCTAAGCAGTTAAAGAAAATGAGCAATACCCAATCCTAAAAATACTACGAAATCGACAGTGATGATCAGAACATTTAATAGGGGGAGTTCCCAAATTCAGAGATTCCTCGTTTAGACAGTCTTTCCATTATAAACTTGGGTAGATTCCATTGGAATTGTGCTGTGGTTATATCCTTCATTGGGGTATTAGTTGATTGGAAGTCACAAATGAGAGGAGAGTTATGAAATCCTTTGAAAAAACGTGCATTGGTTACAACATTCGTATGATATTCCGCCCTATTAGAGTATTAGGGCAATTAGAGTCTACTTATTTTTGTAAAAAATATGATTTCGAAGAGAAATTCTTATTGGGGGTGAAGTGATGAAACAGGATACGGTTATGGTTATAGGTGCAGGTATCCCAGGTATTCAGGCTGCAACCGATCTTGCAAACATGGGTTTTACGGTCTATTTAATAGAAAAGTCTCCTAGTATCGGGGGAGTCATGGCGCAGTTGGACAAAACATTTCCGACCAACGACTGCGCAATCTGTATTCTTGCTCCCAAAATGATAGAATGTTACCAGCACCCTAATGTAATGACATTTACCTATTCTGAGGTGATAGATTGTGATGGAGATATTGGAGATTTCAAAGTTCAGGTAAGAAAGAAACCAAGGTATGTTGACATCGAAAAGTGCACAGGTTGTGGCGAGTGTTTTGAGAAATGTCCTGCAAAAGTGCCCAGTGAATTTGATATGGCTCTTGGCAAGAGGAGGGCAATATACATGCCTTTCATGCAGGCGGTACCATTGGTGGCTACCATAGACGAAAAACACTGCCTTAAATTGATTAAGGACAAATGCGGCAATTGCCAGAAGGTATGTAGGGCGGAGGCCATTGACTTCGACCAAAAGGAAGAGGTTATCGAATTGAATGTAGGGGCGATTATAGTCAGTGTGGGCTTTGATTTCTATAGCATTGGCCAAATTTCAGAATATGGTTATGGATTAAACGAGAATGTCATCACCGCCATGGAACTTGAAAGAATGCTATATGCATCAGGTCCCACAAACGGTCACATACAGAGGCCATCAGATGGAAAAGCACCAAGCAGGCTTGCCTTTATCCAATGCACAGGTTCTCGAGATCTTCGTCATGTGCCATACTGTTCAAGCGTTTGCTGTATGCATTCAACAAAGGAGGCCATTTTAGCCAACGAACATAATCCAGATTTAAAATCATGTGTTTTTTATATAGATATAAGAGCCGCTGGGAAAGGATTTCAAGATTATGTACATAGAGCCGAAAAAGACTATAATGTTACGTTTATCAAGGGGAAAGTTGGAAGTATCGCCCAGAATAAAGAAAATAAAAATCCTATTCTTCAATACGAGGACACCAGAGAGGGAGAAATCAAAACCATGGAGACGGACCTGGTTGTCCTGGCTTCTGCTCTGATACCATCAAGCTCCATCTTTTCTCTTTCCAAAACACTGGGTTTTAAGATTGACGAACATGGATTTGTGGTAACCCCTGACAGTTTTATTAGCCCTGTTGACACAACTGTCCCAGGAATATTCGCATGCGGTTTTGTTAGAGAACCAAAGGATATTCCTGAATCGGTAACTCAAGCCAGTGGTGCCGCAGCCAGGGTTGTAGAGGTGCTTTCTGAGGGAGGGAATTGAATGGATGACACCGGGAAAGAGCCAAAAATCGGTGTATTCATATGTCACTGTGGTTCCAACATTGCTGGAGTGGTGGATGTAGAAAGCGTAGTTGAGTTTACCGCCAAACTTCCTCATGTTGTGTATGCCGATCACAACATGTACTCATGTTCTGAGGATGGTCTCCAATTCATAAAGAAGGCCATAAAAGAGCGCGACATCAACCGGGTTGTGGTTGCCTCGTGTACACCCAGAACCCATGCACCATTGTTCCAGTCCGCCTGTGAAGAGGTAGGTGTTAACAAATACCTGTTTGATCTCGTTAATATAAGAGACCAGTGCAGTTGGGTTCATATGAAAGAGAAGGAGAAGGCCACTGAAAAAGCAAAGCGTTTGGTACGAATGGGTGTAGCCAGGGTTTCGCTTTTAGAATCTCAGGATGAAGTGGAATTGGAGGTGCTCCCTGTTGTTCTTGTCATAGGAGGGGGTATTGCTGGTATGAAAGCTGCGCAAAGCCTAGCAAATCAGGGGTATGAGGTTCATCTAGTGGAGAAAGAAGGTGAGCTCGGTGGAATGCTGAAAAACCTTTACACACTATTCCCCTTTGGCATCGAAGCAAAAGAGATTCTCGATCCGTTAATATCTGCTGTGAAAGAGCACAATAGAATAGAAATACATTTGAACACCGAGATTAAAGACATAAAGGGTTACATCGGCAATTTCACTGTAATTGCGAATAAAATAGAGATAAGGACCGGCACTATTATCATCGCAACTGGAGCTGAAGTACTTAAACCTGAGGGTATGTATGGATACGGAAGCTACAAAAATGTGGTTACCCAGCTAGAATTCGAGGAGATGTTAAAGAAAGGGGACAAAATACCTAAAAAAGTAGTGATGATCCAGTGTGTTGGGGCGCGTATACCTGAGCGCACATATTGCGCAAGGATATGTTGCATGACTGCAATTAAAAATGGGCTTGCAATCAAAAGAAAGCACCCTGAATCCGAGATATATATTCTATATAGGGACATTATCACTCCCGGAAAAGAAAAAGAGATGCTCTATCAGGAGGCAATGGACCTCGGAGTGAAATTCATCCAGTACACTGAGAAGCATATGCCAGAGGTATCATCTAAAGATGAGAAAATTAAGATAAAATTGAAAGAACCATCCTTGGATGAAAAGTTGGAGCTCGAACCAGATCTTCTAATCCTTTCTGTTCCGCTGGTTCCTAGGGAAGAGAATCCCACCTTATCGAAGATGTTAAAGGTACCTTTGGACAAAAATGGATTTTTCCTTGAGGCACATGTAAAGCTAAGACCCCTTGACTTCGCTACCGATGGTATATTCTTATGTGGAACCGCTCGTTTTCCCTCAGATGTTAATGAGACGATGGCCCAGGCTTACGGGGCAGCAGGCAAGGCGGTTATACCGATTCGAAAGGGTAAAATCAAAGGAGAGGCCATTTATGCAGAGGTGGATCCCAGCAAATGCGTGGGATGTGGGGTGTGCGAGGAGGTTTGTGAGTTCGGTGCTCCATCCTTGGATCTTGGTGAGACGGGACTATTCGTTTCGAGCATTAACAAGATTCTCTGTAAAGGATGTGGGGTATGTGCTGTATCCTGTCCGTCGAGAGCCATATCAATGCATCATTTCAGGGACGATCACATATCTGAGCAGATCGAAACGGCATTGGAGGAGGTGCTGTAATTGGCCAGATTCGAGCCAAAGATACTGGCATTCGCCTGCAACTGGTGCTCAT
>CP070672.1:3828022-3831293 GCA_020351895.1 Thermoplasmata archaeon | reverse complement strand
CCGAAGAAAACAAGTGCCCATGCAGCCAGATCCCCTCGAAAGGATTCGATACCTGCCAGGGCAATAAGTGAAGCCCCGAAGAAGATGGCTATGGCTCCAAGGAAAATTGAACTTCCAACATGACCCAAGCCACATAGAATCGTAATTCTTACGGTCTTTGGTTTTGACCAGTTCCTGGCCTTGGACATAACGATGAACGGAAGATAATGATCAGGACCGATTATCGTGTGTATGATCCCGATTACAATTGCCGTAATTACTATGGGAATTATCAGAGACATTTATGCCCCCCCCTTCAATCTGTTTTGTGTTTGTTAGGGAGACTGAATAAATCTACCAATATATAAGATTACCCCATTTCATCGAAAGTTCATATTAAGATTGAAAACTACATTTCCCGAACACCCATTTGCCCCGCCTGAGGGCACGTGTATTTCGCCATACAATGAATGCATGAGATCTTCATGGATATAATAAAGAATCGAAACAGCATCAATCCAAGAACAATAAGAAATACTACCAGCAACACAGGTGAAAAATTGATAATAAGTGCGGGGATAATTGCAATTATAGGAAATATGAGAGAAGCCATGTAGAGATTGTTTGGACAAAATAGACCTTTTGCCCGATTTGGAAAGTCTTTTGGATCACCCTCCCTTACAATCCTCCTTGTTACGATGTTCATACCAGATACACAAAGGGATCCTTTCATTCTATAATACACGCAGTTTGGGCACACCTTAAGGGGCATGAGAATGTACATTTCACCAAAAGCGAAGGCCAAATAGATAATCCCAAATAAAAGTGAATAAGGGGAAAAATTGTAACCGAAGATAATGCCTATTCCCCCTAATAGAAAATGAGAAATAGTGGTCCCATTGTAGATTAGAAGACTTGATTTCGGGTATCTCTTATAGACTTTTGCCTTTTCCTTAGGGGGGACCTTGTTCATCCTCTTCCAACCTTTTATTAAGAATACTATTTAGGTTTCACAGCCGAGAATTTTATACTGACTATGGACCTTCCCATCTCTTTTGCCTCATCCATTGTAATTCCAAGTTTCTGGATTATGGAAACAGCCAGGGGGTCATTTACCCAGATATCACCTGCCGAACTTTCACCTACGACCTCCACCTGTTCAAATCCAACATTCTCCACTATCTTAAGATATTCATCTTTTAACATGGCTCCTGAAACACAGCCGACATAGGCTTCCACGGATTGTAAAACCGCCTCAGGAAGTTCCTTTAAAAGTACGAGATCAGATATCATGAGTTTGCCTCCGGGCTTCAACACTCGATACGCATCTTTAAACACCGCCATCTTATCCGGTGATAGATTGATTACACAGTTTGAGGTGATCACATCCACAGAGTTATCGGCTACAGGTAGGTGCTCGATTTCCCCCAACCTGAACTCCACATTATCGTAACCAGCCTTCTTCGCATTCTCCCTAGCTCTGTCGATCATCTCGGGTGTCATGTCTATTCCTATGATCTTTCCTGATTTACCCACTTTTTCTGCAGCCAGAAAGCAATCTATTCCAGCACCAGAGCCGAGGTCAACATATGTATCCCCTTCCTTTAGAGAGGCCAGTGCAACTGGATTTCCGCAGCCAAGACCCAGGTTTGCACCTTCCGGTAGCTTTAAAAGCTCTTCCTCTGAATATCCCATTTTCTTGCTCATGTCAGATGCCGTAGGTGGGGCTCCGCAACACGAACTAGCTTTTATTGGGACTACAGGTGTTTGAGGTCCGCAGCACGAACCTTTTTGCTTCGCAATATCAGCATAATTCTTTCTAACAACCTTTTTTACTTCTTCATCCTTCATTTCTTTCACCTCTTTTATGATCCTTATCTCAGAACATCTCCTTCATCATGGGTCCAAGGAAATTTTTTACCATATCCTCGAACTCCCCGGCTTTAATCAGTGAAATGCAGCATACTTGTCCTCCCCTCTCCATACTTATAATCGCTAATTTATCCCCTGCCTTAATATTTGCACGTTCTCTTACTTCTTTGGGGAGCACCATCTGTCCCCTATCATCCACACTTACAACGGACTCGACTTTGCAGCAGCTCATATTTCCAGCTTCAGTGTCAAAGCAGGATTCATCTTTCTTTTTTTTCGCCATTTGAACCACTTCTGAAATAGTAATAGAAATCAGGCTATTTATACTTTTCTGAAAAATCAGAAGAATCCATAATAACTGATTACTATATTTTAGTTCTATATGCACCCACAGCCTTAGCAAAAGCATCCACTTCTTTCGGATGCGCAAAAAGCGCACAGGGTGTTCCTTCATTCTCTAAAAGATGTTCATTCTTTCTGATCTCTTCAAATAGTGGACTAGCAAACCCCTCCTGCAAACTCGCCACAGTCAGGTTGTGTGTAGCAACATCGGATACAGGGCAGGGTGTTAAATCCCCTCTGGGTGTGACATGGGCAAATCCCCTTCCCGCGGAAACACAACCTCCAAGCAACTCTTCGTCACCGGGAGAATGGATGATGTATATGGATTTTTGAGTTCGGAAATTTAGCATCATGGCCCTGAACTTTGCACGCTCTTCTTTTGTCATCATAAGTGCATGATCGTCTTTTATATCCCATAAATTTGTGTCCTTTTGAATATTATCTTTATATGGAGATCCAGGTGTAAGTGGAATATATTCAATAAACACACCGATTCGCACCCCCTGTTCGATCAGGTTATCAATATTATCAGGATCCATCCAGTATTCGTAGTTCATACGTGTGACAGTAACTGATATACCGTTTGGTACACCGATTTTATTCAATTGAATTAGGGCATCCATAGCCTTTTCATACACTCCCTTCCCCCGTCTCGTATTTGTAAGCTCCTTCCCTCCTTCTACACTTACCAGAATCGCGATATTGGTTGTTCGTTTTAACTTTTTATAGTCCCGAGATTTTAGAGTTGTACCGTTGGTTAAAATCACGAATACTCGATCCTTAAACTCCTGACAAAGCTCTATTAAATCAGGAAATAAAAACGGTTCACCCCCTGCAATTACAAAACCCATTACCCCTAGCTCGGAAGCCTGGGAGATTATTGCACGCCACTGATCATAATCGAGAGGGAATTTATTTTGATTATTTGTTTTGTTATTTTTAGTATTGATGGTACCAGTAGCAGCTGCAAAGCACCCATTACATAATAAATTACTTAGTGAGGTGATGCTGAGGATCAAAAAGGGAGTTACTCTAAGTCCTTTCTCTTTCGCGGCAACCCTTGAACGTTTGTCTTTCT
>CP070672.1:3823462-3827922 GCA_020351895.1 Thermoplasmata archaeon | reverse complement strand
TGTAAATTGGTTTTCAAGGCTCTTATCTTTTTCGATTAAGCATAAATGTTCCCACTCTACAATTCTCTCCTCTATTCTACTTTTGAGGATTTTTCTGGCTAAAACCTTTCATTCTGAGACCCAGCAAATCCCACCTTTCTTAAAATACATGCATAGTGAATAGGCCTTCCGCTCACCCTCCCTTATTCCAATTGATCTGTGGTAACTCTGAACTCGATGGATTTGGGCGGCAGGTGCTGCTTTGCTGTGTGGTGAGCGCGGAGGTGGGGGTTGAGCGGGGGGGAATTTATCTAATCTTTCCTATCGATAGTCTTTACAATTTTTTCCTTGTCATCAAAACAAATGATGAATCTATCGAAAAAACCTTCTCTACCTAAAATATCGAAGCCTATTCCCAACTTATTTGAAAAGCCTATTTTAGCTGTAAATTCCTGTTGACTGAAATGAACCTTTACATCGTGTGTATAAACTGGAATTTGAACTCCATCCCCCACGGTCATATAATTTTTCTCTCCTTTTGTGAAATCTAATCCCAGAATCTCTGCGATATCTGCATGGAATATGCTGTAACTAGCACCACTGTCGACAAATGCCCGAAGTTCTATCCACTCGTTACCTTTGAGTTCCAAAGGGACGATTGGTAAATACCTTCCCTCGAGAAAAATATAGGGAAAATTCATAACAAAGTCACCGTTTATTCTACAGTGGGGATGTATGCAATGGATATCTTTTTATCTGGATAGTCTTCTTTAGCCCTCTTGAATGCTTCAGAAGCTGTTGCACCGATAGCAGCAATCTTTTCCCCTATTATGGCCAAGTATTTCCCTGGGTACTTTTTCGACAGCTCGTCCGAGTGTTTAATAAACCACTCATGTTCTTGGCTAAACGACAACCTTTTCACCAATCTTATAATATTATCAACTCCTTAAGTAACTTTCTATGTCAATTCCTTCGACAAGTCTTATTATGTAAGATAATGAAAATCAATGTATATAAATTCGAATCTGGGGGTGAGGTGAAAGTATTTGATACCGCTCACCCTCCCTTATTCCTGTTGATCTGTGGTCACTCTGGGCTGGATGGATTTGGGCGGTAGGTGCAGCTTAGCTGTGCGGTGAGCGCGGAGGTGGGGGTTGAGAGGGGATGGGGGGATGCGGCGGCCCTTTACAATGGAACTTCCCACTCGCATTCAACATTGGCATGGATCCAATATCCTCTTCCTAGTTTAAAATAACCATTCTCTACAAGATCATGCCAGGTTTGGTTTGGTGTGTCGTACCACTGGATGAGGTCAACCTCTTGACCGAATGTGAGGTTGTTCAGTCCTTCTGTCCTGTTATAGCTTGTCGGGGATGGGTAACCTACCATGTTCCAGCCTGGATGGAGTGTTATGGTCTGATTCTCGGCTGGTTGGGTGCCATTATAGATAAAAATCGTGTCTCCTGGGTTGGTAATATGGATCCAGAAGGACATGGTTTCGTTTATATCGACCAGATCGTTTCCAAAGGGCTTACCTACTTTGTAATGTTTCCAGGGGTCTTTGATGTCTGTATTATCACACCATTGGACTGCATTATATGAGCCATCAGTTGAGGCAAGCACTTCAGTCAGGTTTTGTTCTTGCTGAATTATGGGGATGGAGATCAGGTTCCATCCTTGATTTAATATCGTATAATTTTCAGTCGGGAAATATGGGTACGGTCCTATGAGGGGATAGTTGTCTACTGAAAAAGGACCAATAGTACGATTGGTGTCTCCAATCCCATCCTTACCTGGAACGTCTTGGTTAGGTCCATTATAGTTATCAACACCGTTATAATCAGACCAGTAATTACCACCAGATGGGTAGCTATCATTCCAAAAATTAACTCCATCATCGTATGCCTGAATTGTATTATCTATTATATTGTTATGGTAAATACGATTATCTGAGGAACTTTGAATACGTATACCTTCATCATTATTCGAAATATTATTAGCAATGAATTTGTTGTTAGATGACACCCAAGCATAGATACCGTACCACCCATTATATGAAATATTGTTGTATTTAATATAGTTGTTTGATGAGGTGTCAAGATAGATACCATATTCTATGTTCGATGTTATATAATTACTCGTAATGTTATTGTATATTGAATCAATAAAACGTAAGCCAAATTCATTATTGATAGTGATTTTATTGGCTATTATCAAATTACCATTTGAACCATCAAGATGAGCACCCGCCAAGACATTTAAAGTAATATCATTATCTGCGATGGTATTATTGTCTGAGATAATAAGTCTTAAACCAGCACCGTTTTCAAAGATAGTGTTGGATGAAATGTTATTATCTTGAGATACAAAAAGTGCGATTCCATAATATTGATTCGAGTTAAAAGTATTGTTAGAAATGGTATTGTTTGAAGAAAATCCTAGAGAGATTCCTACTGTGCTATTCGAGATATCTTGAGCCTCTACAAACACATTAGTACAGTTTGCCAATATTACCTGCCCAGCACCTGCCGGAATTGTACCAAAAGTTCGATTTTTCCAATACGTAATTGGTTTTGTATTTACTTTGTTGGATGTGTCTATAGAATGTGTGTTCCAATGTTCTAACACGTTTCCATATATGGAAATTCCATTTTCAATCATTGAGTTATTGTATAGAGTTATATCCATTGAAGAACTAAGAGATATGGCACATACATTATTTTTGATTGTATTATTTTCTAGTGAATTTAAGTCAGAGTAATAAAGCAATGTCCCGTATTCATCATTGGTGAAAAATGTGTTGTTTATGAGGATATTATAGTTGGAATTTGATAAGAAAGTTCCTCCATAATGATTGTAAGATATGTTGTTATTCTCTATTCTCCCATTTTGTACATTGTATAGGATTAAACCCGAATCAGTAAAATATGGCCAACTCCAAACTCCGCCTGCTTCATATAAACTACAGTTTCTCACAATAAAGTAATCAGTGGTATTGCCTATGTATATACAATACCCGTATCCTTTCCCGTATATTTCATAATCCTGTATTATCCAAGGATCTCCTTTTGTTCCACTACCTCCAGTTACGCCGTGATTTAAATCGAAATCTATATCGGAATTGATGCGTATGGGTTTTTGTAAAATTATGAATTGGCCTTCATATTTAGTAACCTTTCCTATATTATCCGTTGCCCAGATCACATAGTTGTATAAACCAATTTCATTATAACTATTGTTGAGATAGGCAATTCTGTTTATTGGGTCGTAAACCATGCTTATATTAATCGATACATTAGAGGGTGTGGTTAAATTAATATGAACATTAGAAATGGACCCATCATCGGTGACAATAGCACTTACGTTCAAATTACCGTCTTTTACTCCTTTGTAGGGTGTTGTTTTTGCCCAAGGAATATAAGGAGGAAACTGTATTATCTGATTAACCAAGGGATAACGATCCTCAGCTGAACCTAGAGGATAAGGGATGTCAACTATACCGTTCGAATCACCATCAGGAGATGTCCAATCATTCCACCAGTTACCCTCTAAGCCGTCATCCCATAAATTGTTACCATTATCGTCATAACCTTGCTTATCTGTTGAAAAATAATTGAACTTGAAGTTGTTGTGATGGATTATATTACCAGTGGAATCGCTTCCGGTAGAGATTCCATCCCCATCAGAGATGGAGTTGTATTCATTCCTTTCTGCGAAATTGTATAAGATAACATTATCGCTGGAACCCCAGTAAACATCGATACCGAAATCATTTTCATAAACATAATTATATAAAATTGTATTATTAGACGAATCCGTGGCCATTGTAATACCTGTAGTATGATATTGTGAATCACAGTTTTCCACGAGGTTGTGGTTTGACATATACAATCTTATTCCATCCCCAAAATCGCTCGAAGATGTTGTTACACCTCTTATGACGGTGTATGATGTATTATACATCATTAGAGATGTACTCCATGTACGGAATAAGTAACAATCCTGGATCTGATTACCGGATGTATCACGTAGATAAATACCAAACCAACTGTTTTTTATGTTCACATTTCTAACATAGTTATTATGTGAACCCTCGATAAATATTGCCTTGTTATCGCTTCCTTTACAATGATCTATCACAAAATTCATTACCTGAGCCTCATCCACTACAAAATGGAAGCCATGCCCAGCATCACTGCCATCGATTATCGTATTATCTCTATTTTCTCCAATCAAAGTGACTCTTTTATTAATCACAACATTCTCATAATATGTCCCAATATAAACATAGATAGTATCTCCATCTTTAGAATCGTTTATCGCATCCTGTATCTTCGTATACGCCCCTCCACTCCCAGTGGTATTGACATACAGTGTGGTCCCTCCAACATTAAGAGAAATATCCATACTGACATCCACAATAACAACAACGCTCACCATCATGATCAGGCTTAGCCAAATAGCAATTACCTTCCTACCCA
>CP070672.1:3819896-3823362 GCA_020351895.1 Thermoplasmata archaeon | reverse complement strand
GTTCCATTGATAATGGTATTACGCTTGATGGAGCAACAAATAATTCATTGGAATATAATAATATGATTTGGAACAATTATGGTGTGGATATAATGAATGGCGCATCATACAATACCATAACGGAAAATAACATATCATCAAATATAGTCTGCGGGGTAATTATGAAGTCCGGAACAGAGAACAATATATCAAGAAATATTATCTCTAATAATTTCATTGGTTTGCGGCTCCGAAATATTCCTCGAAATTATTTTACTTACAACCTTATATCGAACAACAGTAATATAGGTATCCAAGTCATAGGAGATACTCATGATTTAGAAATCCACCACAACGACATAATCAACAACACGATTCAGGCAGTGGATGATGGAACGAATAATCGATGGGACAACGGGATAGAGGGTAACTACTGGAGCGACTGGACATCCCCTGATACATCGATTCCCATTGGCATAGTCGACAACCCTCGGCCCATCGATGGTACAAATGACTCCGAAGACCGCTATCCTCTAACCAACACCACGGTATGGATCGGTTGGGGACCTGTCTATAATATAGATAAAAAAACCTATCACAAGACAATTTCGGAAGGTGTTGGTGCTGCCTCTGATTACGATAGGCTTTGGGTAAGTTCTGGTATCTATTTCGAGAATGTTTGGGTAATAAAACCCCTAAGATTAATAGGACAAGATAGAGAGAGGACTAGAATCGATGCTCAAGGCCAGGATGCAATAAAAATACAAGCAAATGATGTTAATATGAGAGGTTTTACTCTATTTAACGGCTCCAATTTGAACAGTGCTGGAATTAGAATTTTAAGCGCCTCAAACTGTCGAATAGAGGATGTCGGCTGCATAAATAATTATTACGGTTTCTCCTTGGAATCATCGAATGGAAATACGATCACCAACAACTCTATCTCCTCCAATACAAACCATGGTATGAGCTTGCTCTCCTCATCAGGTAATTATATTTTGACTAATGTCATTAACTCCAATGAAAAGGGCATCGAATGCACCGGATCCTCTTCTGACAACAGGATAATAAATAATAATATCTCTGACAATAACAATTATTGCATCGATTTCGGATCATCCACTTCAGGCAATCTGGTTTATCACAACAACTTCTTCAACAACTTGGCATTTGACGCCAGCAATGACAACATATGGAACGTTAGTTATCCCACAGGTGGTAACTACTGGAGTGTCTACATAGGCTGGGACAATTTCTCAGGCCCTGGTCAGAATATAACTGGATGCGATGGATTCGGGGACACCAATTACTCAGTAGATTCAGATACCACTGACCACTACCCGCTCATGGTGCCCAAACCGTATTATCCCTATAAACCCCAGAATCTAATGGCTACGCCTGGTGATTGTTGCGTGCATCTCACATGGGATCCACCAGGATATGATGGAGGTTTACCTGTTACGAATTACAATATCTACCGGGGCACAACATCTGGGGAAGAAAAACTACTGGCCACAATCGGCAATATCCTCTGGTTCAATGATACCACAGTGCTGGGTGGTGAAATCCATTATTATATCAGGGCAGTAAACGATATGGGTGAGGGGGATATATCTGATAAGGTGAGCGCAACCTCGACCTACATCTCACCCGTATTTCTCGGAAACGCAAGACATACAGGTTTAAGCCTCTACGACACAAGCGATATCGATGGAGTCCTTAAATGGAGCTATGATGCAAGCTCTTCGATCTATTCCTCCCCGGCCATAGGAATCGATGGTACCCTATATTTCGGTACATACAGTGGTGATTTGATCGCCATAAATCCTGATGGCACCGAGAAATGGAGTTATGCCACAGGAGGGCCAATATATTCTTCACCCGCCATTACCAGTAATGGTACGATTCTTATCGGCTCAAACGACAACAGACTTCATACAGTAAATCCCGATGGCAGTCCGAAATGGACCTACATGGCATCTGATAATATTTATTCGTCACCTGTCATAGGTTACGACGGCACGATCTACTTCGGATCATACGATGGAACGCTTTATGCTTTAAATCCAGATGGAAACCTGAAATGGAGTACATTGCTCAGCGACAAGATGACCTCGTCCGCTGCCCTGGGAGTTGATGACACAATCTATATCGGAAGCGGAGTCAGTTTATACTCAATCACCCCCGAGGGTTCAATAAAATGGAGCTTTGTTACAGGTGACATTATATTATCTTCCCCTGCCATTGACATTAACGATAACATCTATTTCGGATCCACCGACACCAAATTATATGCTTTGGACGCCGATGGTAATCAGAAATGGAGCTACACAACTGGAGATGAAATTCACTCTTCCCCTGCAATAGGTGGCGATGGAACGATTTATTTCAGATCCACAGATGGAATTCTTTATGCCTTCGACTCTGAAGGAATTCCTAAATGGCAGCAGGTATGCTCGCCTGGATCTTGGGTCGATTCGTCACCAACCATAAGCAGTGACGAAACGATATATATGGGCTCACACGAGAACAGCTTCTATGCCCTGTATCAAAATGGAACCCTTAAGTGGGATTTCCCGATTGTGGGACGCACTTTCACCCCAGCCATAGGTAACAGCGGCATGGTCTATGTGGCCTCTGAATCGGGTATATTATATGCCATAGGAGGCTCGATAATCCCAGAAGCTCCAGAGGGCCTGCAAGCAGCGGCTGGAGATAATTATGTGGAATTGACCTGGGATGTCCCTTCCTATGATGGCGGATCTTCAATAACTAACTACAGAATTTATCGAGGAAATATCTCGGGCGGGGAAACATTCCTCGCAGAAATCGGTGATGTATTAACTTACTTGGATACGAATGTGAGAAATGGAGATATATACTATTACATTGTAAGAGCCGTAAATAAACGGGGGGAAGGACCTGATTCAAGTGAAGCCACAGCCAAACCAGCAACGGTACCCGATGGTCCAACATTGATGGTAGAAAGTGATGGCGATTCCTTTGTCAACCTCAGCTGGAATCCCCCGGCTTTCGACGGAGGCGATCCCATTGCAAATTACAGGATATACAGAGGTTCCTCATCAGGCGGCCAGACGTTCCTTTTAGAACTGGAAAATGTATCCTATTATCAGGATACCGATGTGACAAATGGTGGCTCATATTATTATATCATCTCAGCCGTGAATGCGGTCGGAGAGGGAAATTTCTCAAATGAGGTGAATGCCACACCATCTACCGTTTCTGAAAGCCCAACAGACCTTATCACAGAAGTGGGAGATTCCTATGTTCTCCTCACCTGGAGTGCACCTGTATATGACGGAGGCTCAGTCATCACGGGATATGCGATATACCGGGAGGATGTATCAGGGATCTACTCGACACTTCCATCAAATCAAATCTCTTTCAATGACACCGACTTGGAAAACGGCATTACCTATACCTATCATATAAGGGCAATTAATGGCCGTGGAGAAGGATCGAGCCT
>CP070672.1:3816872-3819796 GCA_020351895.1 Thermoplasmata archaeon | reverse complement strand
CAAACTAATTCCATTAGTTTGATATATACTATACGACAAAACCACCTTAAAGTTCAAAGAATTCCGGAAAAATCTCCATGAGATACTACTTATAAAACGGAATTATAGAATTCATAACGAAGTGAAATTATCAAAGAAGATTGCCGTGTCGGCCTTCCGGCCTCCTCGCAATGATTTAAAATATGAACAGGCAAGGGCTTCAATTGAATCGAAATGAAGGTCTCGTTCATCTTATCAAGTCAGAACAAGAAACTTATTGCCCCCCCTTAGTCACCATTATATACATTGCTACTATTAAGGCTCTGTCGAATCGGGCGGTTCACTCATGCTGGCATAATATGTCCCACCAAAGGCGCCAACATTAATTTGCCCACCGTTCGGAATTCGTTCCTGAGTATAAACAGATCCCGGATTACCCTTGTCAATGCACGGACTTGTCACATAGTCAAGTACCCATACATTGTGCTCTGCCCAGTACCTGCCTCGCTCACTCAGAAGATGATAATCACCCTCTCTTGAATTTACAAACATAGGATTATCATTGAAGTTTCCTTCACCTTCGCTTTCCCGCTCGATACAACTGTAAGTTGCCTGACATTCATACAAATCGCTTTGGGCATTATCCCAAAGAATGCAGTTCATTATGGATGGGGATGATCCACGGTAAGCTTCAATACCGAATTCATTACCAACAACAGTGACATTATGAATATTTGGAGAGCAGTTTGCTGTTAATATTCCAATAAAACTATTTCTGACAATGATATTCCTTAATATACTATCGCTATAACATGAAACAGCAATCTGGTCCGGAGATTCTAATATGGCGGCATCACGTGCACTTTGCACCGTCACATTCTTTCCAGCCAGAATTATAGACTCTCGGTAAATGCCGGGCATAATATTTATTATATCACCGTCCTGAGACATATCGATGGCCTTTTGAATAGTTTTAAGAGCCTTGGAAGGACTCGAACCATCATTTCGATTCCTTCCACGGTTTGCATCCACGTAGAAAACATTACGAAAAACCGGGACTGCTGCGATTGGGGGAACTTCAATCAGTATAGTGACATCGATAGTATCAACTACATATATTTTGTAATCCCACTCAACGACACGAACTACAGGGACATATGGAGAGGCGATTTCGCGCCAATCAATATGTCGCAACGAATCCAATATTTTAAGTAATCTCTCCCTCTCAGCAGCTTGGTCAAGCAACTTCAAAATATCAGCTAATTTAATTAATCTTGCCCTTTCTGCAGCATTGATTGATTCGATAACCCGTTGGATTGCATCGGTATCCACTGCTTCAACAACATCTATTATTTCAACAGGTTCAATCACCTCAACCGGCTCAACAATTGGTGGTATAGTGATTATCCTTATCGGTTGAAACGCATCTAAGCTTGTAATCACCTTAGCAGGTTCAATCCAAACAGGTTCTTGATGGATATAGACTTCATTCACAATACTTACTGTTTCGACCGGTGTTGGTATATCGTAATATTTGTAAATATGTACAGGTACAGGAACATCAGGAGGAATGTCCACGAGACCAATGATATCAACTGGTTCATAGATTTCGGGTATTTCAATTATGTCGACCGGTTGATTTATTTTTGGTATCTCAATAATTCTACTTGGTTTCGTATATTGTATAAAATCAACAAAAATCGGGGGATCAATAATTGTAACCGGATCGATGGGTATATATATCGGCGGATTAAGATTAATTAACGGATCAACGAGATCAATGGTATCGATTAGCGGATCAAAGGTGCAATAAATTGGATTAAATAATGGATCAGATAATGATATATCTATGAATGTATCTATTGGTTGTAATATGGACATGTCAATGGGAGTATGGATTGGCGTAAAAATAGGATTATAAATAGAAATATCAATGGGAGTATAAATAGGCGTATAGATGGGATCCATTATACCACCTAATGAGAATGATCCAGTAGAAATAACGAACATTAAACTTAAAGTAACTACGATTTTCTTATTCATGGCTAAATTCCTCACTTTCCAGATAGGACTGACGTCCGCAATAATATTGTTGCTCCTCCATTACATATCGAATAGCGTAATAATATCTCATATAAAGATAATTGTATTAAGCTATAAGTATCTCCCTAAAGCTCCTGATCTATGTCCCACACATTTCATCCGGGATGAGATATAACCTAACAAATTTAGATGTTGGAAATGCCATTGTCAAGTAAAAACATTGTGACATTACAAAAAAATGTCTTAATTTTCAAATTATACAAGATTAAAGAAGATTGCCGCGTCGGCCTTCGGCCTCCTCGCAATGACAACAGCACAGAGTGTGTCATTGCGAGCGGAGCGAATCAATCTTCGAATAATAACTTTCTTTCTAATTCCGATTGGCGCTGTATATTGCAGCTTTAATTTTAGTAGGGTAAGCCTCCCTTGGGGATGCCTGACTGTATTGGCCCACCGAATGATAGTGATGGGGTGAGCCCCACCCTACGATTTTAACTCGTTTACAATAACATCAAATTCTTTCAAGACGCTTTCATCTTTTTGTCCGATGACAAAGTTGACCAAAAGAATTGTCAGGCAATTTGCGGCGAAGCCGGGGACTATTTCGTACATTTTGTCGCCCAGGCCAATCTGCTTCCACAATACAAGCACGACCGTCCCGGTGACCATCCCAGCCAGGGCCGACTGCCAGCTTGTTTTGCGAGAGAACAGGGCAAACAAAACCAAAGGCCCGAACGCTGCCCCGAAGCCGCCCCATGCATAAGAGACGATGCCAAGGATCGTGTTGTCGCGATCCAGCGCCATGACCAATGCGATGATAGAGATGATAATAACGCATGCCCTTCCAATTAGAACAATCTCTTTCTCGGAGGCCTGTTTCTTTATCGCCTTGCAGTAAAAAT
>CP070672.1:3805960-3816772 GCA_020351895.1 Thermoplasmata archaeon | reverse complement strand
GAGGTCATGGGCCAAAATCCCGTAAACGTCCATAGCAAATTCGCTGTGTCGGGAGCATCCGATGTTGAGAAGCCGGAATGTTGTGGATCATGGTTGAACATTGGCCAATCGTCATCGCTGGAAGGCGGAGGAGGGGGAGGAGGTGGGGGTGGTGGGGGAGGTGGAACTACTTCTAGGACCACGACTATACAAGTATCATGGTCAGTTAGATTATCGCTATCAGTAACAGTTAATGTAACAGTGTAATTTCCTGGTTCTCCATAGATATGAGATACGTTCAATCCGCTGTCGAACATTCCATCTCCGAAATCCCAATCATAGGACACTATCCAACCGTCCGGATCATAGGAATTGTGCCCATAAAACCATGCCTCCTCTCCCAAATAAACGATTTGAAGATCTGGATCTGCATCTGCTACCGGCGGTATATACTGTGGTGGTGAGTCAAGAACCGTTACAGATACACTATCCGTATCTGTCAGGTTATCATTATCAGTAACCGTTAATGTGACAGTATAATTTCCAGGTGCATTGTAAATATGTGTTATCATTACTCCGCTGCCATGATCCCCGTCACCAAAATCCCAATCGTAAGATACTATCCAGCCATCGGGATCGTATGAGCTATTACCAGAGAACAATGTCTCTTCTCCAACAAAGATCATCTGTAAAGGGAGGTCTATAATTGCCACAGGCGGTATATTGTTCCCATCTGCCTTTGTATTCTCAGCAGTCAAGCTGATATTTATCGGCAATAAGGAGAAGGTAAGCAATACCAAAACAAGGAAATGAATAGGACCGGTCCTTCTCGCTTCTAAGGATTTTTTTCTTTCCTTCATGTTTTATTCCTCCATTGGATGGAGAAACTTTATGTCCGTGGCTATATAAGTAAAGATTGGTACACCTTTCGAAAAGTGAAGTCTTAAATGCATTTCGTCTTTTAGATTTCCTCATTGATTCATAATGATATTATATCTCGAACTTTCGGTTAGTTTTATATCATCGTACACCGTTTCAAAATTAATTTGCTAACATCTCCCCAATTCGTACTTCATTATCCAATTACTTCCTCCTTTTTTTATGTTGGGTGAATCAATTTACCCGATTACATCTATGTTGTCTCACATATTTATATCTAGTGAATTTCAACACAAAATACGTGAGATATGAAAAATCATCCATATATCCCATATAATTCATATAAAGTTCTTTAACAACTATAAATTAGATCAATGAAATGAACTTACCATAACTTCTGAGATCTTATCAAAATATTAAACTGCTCACATCCATCAAAACCTCTTTTTACCCAAAACCTCTTATCCCCTCAGATGATTTGTGGAGTTGATGAGGCTGGTAGGGGTCCTGTAATTGGACCCATGGTTGTTGCAGGACTTATGCTTGAAAGCGAATCTCAATTGGATGGATTGAATGTTAGAGACTCAAAAAAGTGCACACCCAAGCGAAGAGAAACATTGGCATCACAGCTGTATAATATAGCCACCACGGAAATTATGATTGTCCCGGCAAGGGATATAGATATAATGAGGGAAAGCCTTACCATGAACCAGATCGAGACCAAACTATTTGCCAGCATAATCGAAAAGTTAAAGCCGGAAACTGCATATGTGGACAGTGCAGACGTGAATGAAGAGCGTTTTGGTAAGGACATCGAAAATGAACTCGACTTTGATTTGAAGATAATATCTAAGCATGGTGCAGACGAGGTTTATCCAATCGTCTCGGCAGCATCCATAATAGCGAAAACAACCCGTGATGCCGAGGTTCGAAAGATTGCCAAAGAAATCGGCGAGAATATAGGAAGTGGGTATCCCTCAGATGCTCAAACCATACAGTTTATGGAAAGATGGATAGCAAAGCACGGCAAAGCACCACCTTATACACGCCTTTCGTGGAAGACGGCCCAGCGCCTATTAAGCAGGGCCACAGGCAAGAGAATAGAAGAATACTAGGAGGTCGAAAAATGGAGAAAATCCTGAATGAATGGCTAGTAAAAATTAAAAAGAATCTGGAAGAGGATGAGAAGTTAAAATCAGAGATAAAAGGATTTGATGGGATATTTCAATTGGATATTACAGATGGTGAGAGTTATTATGTTTCTATAAAAGAAGGGGAGGTCGGGGATCTGGAAAAAGGCAAGGCAGAGAAACCCAGATTAACAGTGACATCTGATACAGAAACCTTAAAAGCCGTCATGAGCCAAGAAATGAGCCCTATGAAGGCCTTTGCAATGAGGAAGATCAAGTTGAATGGATCCTTTGAAGACATCATCAGGCTCAGGAAGTTCTTGAAAACGGATTAAAAATCCAAAGTCTTTTGTTTTATTATGGTCTCAATAACTGAGCATATCGGTTTTCATGAATTCTCTTAACAATGCCGTTGCATAGCAGCCTTTCTGAAGGGTAAATTGCATTCTTATCCCCCCATCCCCTATCTCATAGACAAAATCTGAAAGAGGGGAGACAAATTCCCTTCTTATGCCTTTTGATGATAGCCTCCTCATCTGAGGTATTATGAAGTCCTTTGGTGATACTCCTTCATCCTCTACCACCTTTTCCTCAATCTCACCCTGCCTTCCCTTTGCGAACATCACATTGCTGCCCGGAACAAGACCGCTGATTGCGGCTTTTTTCTCCCTTACTCTTTTACTTATCTTATTGATATTGTCATCTGTTACCTCAATCCACTTCTTATGATCGGGAAGGCCGCTTTTATCCATTGGAATAACAATATCACCTATCAGCGGTTCTGATGTGAGTAATCCTTTTTCTATTCTCTGGCTCAAGATCCTATTGAAAATATAGGATTGATACGCATGGACGAACATCATGGACAGATTCTTTGGTAATGCATTCAATGCACCGATGTAATCACCTTCTTTTTTTATCAGGTGATTCAGCAGAGCCTTTTCAAATCCGAAGTATTTTGGAAACAGTTCCAGCACATCGGCAAAACTTCCTCCCTCTTCAAAGGTCTTCCTAGCCTCAAACGCTTCTGCACCTTCAATATCAACAGGATTACCGATGTAAATATGCACAGCACCTTTGAAATCACCCTCAATGATCTTCTTTCCCACAATATGGGTAATGGGTCTTACCGCCCCGAACCTCTGATGCCCAAAGAAATTGGGGAACCCCTTTAGGGATTCCAGCTCTTCCGAGATATCAGAAATGGACTTATTAGCATCCAAATCTGGGACTTCTATCCCTTTAATTATGATATCGAATCGATTTCCCAAAAGATCACCTAAATCTAATCCTTGTCTTGAGGTGTAAATCTCAAGAATCTCGAAATCCTTTAGAGACAATTTCCTTACATCCTTAATGGGGGCCTTGATCGAAAAAAGCTGGGTTGTCACCGCTCGTCTATCCTTTGTCCCCGCAAATCCTATTCTCTTTCTGCTGATGCCCAATCTTCTCGATAGTTGCCGAATGAGTCTGTTTGTCTCCCAGTTTTTTACCTTAATTCTCGCTATTGTATATTCACCATCATCGTCTTTGGATAGAGGGGATGAAATCTCCTCAACTATAAAATCCTCAGGATTTTTTCTGAGCTTGCCTCCTATTCCTCGAACATTCGTGTAAAAAACCTCTATTCCTATGCGCCTTTCATCATCCGATGATTTTATCATTAAATGTGGATAGATAGGAGGGTAAAAAGATTTTTTGGGATAGAATTAAGACTCGCAAATTCTTGATATCGTAGAATGTAGAGGTTTCATGGCAAATTACCGTCGATAAAAAGAGTAGCAAAACATGCAAAAAAGTGTACCAATCTACATAAATATCCATTGAATCATATAATAATCCAAAAAGTCTCAATAGGAGCGGAGAAAAATGAACGAAAAATCAAGAAATAAGATTGTGTCTGGGATATTGACTGTCATGATGATTTTTGGTGGGCTAGCTGTGTTGTTACCCATCTCATCTGATATAGCCATGGGCTATTCCATGCCAGCCGGGGCGGATTGGGATATGGAGGATCTTGTTAACAACTCCGGTGGTGCTGTGACTGGAGGCTCAGGCACTTATTATGTGCATGAGGATATAGAAATATCCTACAACTCGAGCCTGACCGTTAATCCGGGAGAGAATGTTTATTTCAATATGGCCACAGGCTTTAAGGTCTACGGTTATCTTTCTGCAGACGGAACCGACCGCAATATAATCAATTTCACTTCAAATGCGACAACACCCAATCCCGGTGATTGGGACGGGATTTCGTTCTTAAGCGGCACAGGACTCATCGATTATGCTCGTATTTCCTACGCCGAGTATGGAATTTATATATATGACACCTATCTCTACTATATCGCAAACAGCGAAATCACTAAAAATGATTTCGGCGTTTTTATATTGGATGGAAGGGGTTATCTTTACAAGAATTATATTGGTAATAGCACTTGGGATGGTATCTATTGCATAGGTGATGGGAATCCAGGCCATAACTATACAACAACCATAAATGAGAACACCATAGTATCAAGTGGATATGCCGGACTATTCTGCGATTATAGTAGAGTGGATATTTATGATACCTATATCGGTCACAATCAGTACGGGATCAGATCCAATATGTCAGAAATTTGGATACAAGACAGTAGGATGGTTTCGAACACACTCTATGATTTTTATCTTGAGTGGGACACATACGTTACATCCTTAAACACAACCTTCGACCACAACTCTGTTTTCTTCCATGGTGATAAAACTCTTCCTCCAATATTGAAAGTGCAGTGGTTTCTCCATATATTGGTGGTCGATGCAACTGGTCCTGTTCCTGGGGCTGATGTCACAGTCAGAGACAATGAAAATGGCACTTGGAATCAACACTTTATGACAGGTTCCAATGGCAGGGCAAATTGGCTCACAGTGACAGAATATATAGAAGATCTATCAATTCGAACATATTACACGCCTCACAACATCACAGCAGAAAAAGACAATAAAATTGGATACGCAGAACCATTTATGGATGAGAGTAAATTCGTTACCGTTTTCATTGGTCCCGGCGAACCTCCCACTAATCAACCACCTGTGGCTGACGCAGGGCCAGATCAAATGGTGGAGGAGGGCGAGACAGTGTATTTCGATGGCTCTGGTTCCTACGATCCTGATGGATATATAGTGAATTACACCTGGTATTTTGGAGATGGGAATTTTGGCTATGGCGAATATCCAACCCATGTCTACCATATACCAGGTACCTATAATGTCACTTTGACAGTAAAGGACGATGAAGGTGCAACAGACACGGATATATGTATTATAACCGTGATGGAAGTAACTCCTCCGAACCAGCCACCTATTGCTGATGCAGGATCCGATCAAACTGTGTTCGAAGACGATGTCGTAAATTTCGACGGATCCGGCTCCTATGACCCTGATGGTTTCATTGTGAACTACACATGGGATTTTGGTGATGGAAATTTCGGGTATGGAGAATTTCCCACACATATCTACGATACCCCAGGGAGTTACAATGTAACCTTGACTGTTACAGACGATGATAATGCAACAGACTCGGATGTCATGACTGTAACTGTGGAATTAAGACTTCCTTCCCCACCAAGGGATCTCGATGCATTCCTAGTGCAAGGATCTCTTGAAGATGTAAAATTAATATGGACCGCCTCTCTCGATGACGGTGAAGGAGACAATAATGTTGCAGGATACACAGTATACAAATCCTCAAACGGTATATATGGAAATTACGACTTCGCAGCCTGGATTCCTGCACAGGGAATCCCGAGCCATACATATGAATGGACAGATTTCGATGCTGGAGACGGCGATATAAACAGCTACTTCTATGTAGTGAGAGCCAACGACACTTCGAACGATGAGGAACAGAACAATGACAGGGTTGGAAAGTTCGCGAGCTATCTCGAAGAGGGATGGAACTTGATTTCAGTGCCATTCATTCAGAACGATATTACCATGGAAGTTGTGTTGCAAACCCTCGAAGGCAACTACTGGGCTGTTCAGGGTTACCATGCAGGTAAATCAAGACCATGGCTGAATTGGCACAGGGACAAACCCAACTATTTCAACGATGTCATCGAGGTAAACCACGAGGATGGTTACTATGTGTATATGTTGGCTGCGGACTATCTAGTCACTGCTGGAAAAGTGGCGTCGCAGGAGCAGATAACCCTGAAATCAGGCTGGAATTTAGTCGGGTATCCGATCCTTACCGAGAAGACCAGGGATGTTGCCCTATCCTCCATCTCAGGGAATTACAACATGGTGGAGCGCTTCGATACCACCTTGGATAAAGAAGTGAGGTTAAAATCCGGGGATCTCATGGAACCCGGGCTTGCATACTGGATTCATGCAACCAATGACTGTACTTGGACCATCATGAACTAATAAAATGAAAAGTCTTGATGGATTAATCCAATATAGAATTGGAGAAAAAAAAAATTAATTTGCCAATTTGCGCCTCTCTGAGAGGGTCACCTAACAAACGACCCTCTCAGCTATATTTATTCCCTTTCTATACTCTGCGTACCTTGCAACGTCTTCTCCATTAAGGCAGGTTTTCCCGCATTTTGGGCATTCATAACCTCTTATTTGGAATTCATCCACATAGAAAATCTTGGGTGTAAATTTTTCTCCGCAGGAGCAATTATCATTATCTTTCATTTCATATCACCTTCCATCAGGAATTATTCCTGCTCACTTCAATTTTCCAACAGATTTCTCCACCTCATCTAGAACTTTCCCTGCTTTCACGACTGCAGTAAGGTTGTTGATGTCGTCAAATAGGGGCCTGTCCTCCTCCAGATGCTCTACATGTTTTCTTACAACATCATAGGCAGCATTTACACCTTTACTTGGCTTTGCAGGGGCTCTAAAATCCAAGGCCTGGGCACCTGCCATAAGCTCTATTGCCACCACGGCCTGGGCATTGTCTATAATCTGTCTGGTCTTAATTGCCGTGGTCATTCCCATACTGACGAAATCCTCCTGATCAGCTGCGGCAGGTATGGAGCCTGTGGCTGCAGGATGACTGAGTACCCTGTTCTCACATACCAATGATCCTGCTGTATATTGAGAAAGCATGAGACCTGAGAACATACCTGCACCCTTGGTTAGGAAAGCGGGCAGTCCCATGGAGAGATGTGGATTCATCAATCTGTTGAGCCTTCTCTCAGATAAAGCAGCAACAGTTGTCACCGCAATTCCCACAAGCTCCAATGCAAAGGCCATGGGAGTTCCTTGAAAATTGGCGCCAGTCAAAACCAAATCTTCTTTTGGAAAGAAGGTTGGATTGTCTGCAGCGCTGTTCAATTCTGTCTCGATCATGTACCTGGCCCATTTGAATGCATCTCTGGCGCCACCCACAACCTGGGGAGTGCTTCTGAGGCTGTAGGCGTCCTGAACCTTCTTACCTATTTGAGCTAAGAGTTCACTTCCCTGGGTAATTCTTCTGATATTCTCAGTACAATCCAATGCCCCGGGAAATCCCCTCACCTTATGAAGTCTTTCATCGTAAGCCTTCATATTCGCATTCAATGCTTCCAATGTCATTGCACAGGAAATCTCAGAGGTTCTCAACCAACGCTCGGCATCATAGATCTGCAATGCTCCCATACCAGTTATCACATTGGATCCATTAATAGTGGCAAGACCATCCCTTGCCTCAAACACCACTGTAGAAATTCCAGCCTTATCCATGGCCTCCTTACCGCTCATTCTCTGATCGTTGTAAAATGCTTCGCCTTCCCCAATAAGCACCAAGGCCATCTGCGCCATGGGAGAGAGGTCACCACTTGCTCCAACTGAGCCTCTTTGACACATAACCGGTGTCACGCCTTTGTTCAGCATCTCAACCAGAGTATCCACAACAACAGGTCTCAAACCTGAGTGACCCCAGCAGTGGCAATTGATCCTGCTCAGTATCGCGGCCCGAACAGCATCTTCAGAAACAGGCTCCCCGTAACCTGCTGCATGACTGTATATCAGATATTTCTGATACTGCTCAACCTGTTTGGGGGTGAGCACAACTTCCGACAACTCTCCAATTCCGGTGTTCACCCCGTACATGATCTCCTTTTCAGCTATCTTCCTTTCCAAAAGGTCCCTGCACTCATTGATTCTATCCATGGCTTCGGAATGAATCTCTATCTTTTGGTTGCCTCTTGCAACCTTTACAACATCTTCGACGGTGAGACTATGCCCGTCAAGAACGATGGTCATATCAACTCCCCCATAAACAATAAGGACTCCTATCCGTTTTCGGTCTATAATGGTTCGTATGGATTTAAGCATTACCCTGATGCATCTTGAATTGTGGAAAAGTATTCTTTATCCGTACTCCAGTTTATCCAGCAATTTACCTCCCCTCACTGCCGTGATATATAGGAAAAGTGCGGATATATCGGTTACGAAGATCATAATCAGGATGCCCAGGACGGTGTACTGTTTCATCATGACATAGAATGGCACACTAATAAAAAACAATCCCAGAAATAGGCACCCCATGGCAAAGAGGTACATGGTCATTATGTCTGGATTCCCTTGGTTGGATTCGTCGAAGTTTGGATATTTCGCACCGAACCATGTTCCAAGGCCGGTGAATAGGAAGATCATGGTCTGGGCACCCAATGCCGTGAATATCACGATCTCCAAGAAATTATAGTTCATCAACATAACATCCGTATTGTATGTCATATGGTAGGCCGAAACCAAGGCAGTTCCAAAAACAATCAAGGGCGATTTAGCCACATTGGAAAGAGCCTTTGCCTTGACAACCATTTCCCCTTCAAATGGAGCGGTTTTCAATATCCATAGATTCTTTCCTTCTTTTCCTATACTGCTTAAAGACGATAATCCCGGCTCAAGGGTGGTGACAGCAAAGATTCCCATGCCCACCAGTAACGGGTAAACATATCTTCCCCCTCCTATATTAAAGATATCGATGTCAGCCAGTGAGTCAATGGCGTACATGGTTCCCCAGGTCACGGCAATGACGGTTATCACTGTACCCCAGATTCTTCCTGATCTTACCTCCTCTGCCAGTTCCCTTCTTACCAATGCTCTAAGACGCTCATCCATCCACCTTCGAGGTACCAAGGGAGATCTTGCAAAGATATCGTATACAGATCTTTTTTTGCCTTCATTGGCGCTTGTACCCATGGTCCAGGCATCTAAAAACACCCGTTCGCAGAGGAAAAGAAGAAGTATTGAAGACAATGTTATAGAAATCAGGATAAGTATCAATAGCCAACCTAAAAGAGAGTGATAATGATCCATTATGATGGTGTAAACCAATTCATAAAATGGTACCTGGGACAGCATCATTAAGAATCTCCTGCGAAGGGGCCTTAATGCATTGAAAATCGAAAAGGAAAATCCGAGGCTGGTTCCTAAAATCGCAAGTACAAACGCATATCCAAAATACTCAAGATCCAATGCTATGTTAACTTGGAAAGTCAAGGTTACAAGGGTCATGACAAATACTATTGTCTCGAATATCATAACGTTAAAAACCTGCTCAGAAACGAATTTGCCGAAAAGAACACTCCTTTTTTTGGTGGGGCTAGATAAAAAGAGCACGAGGTCCTTGTTTCCTACCACCCTCCTGGATGTATCGGCCACAGATTTTGCTAAAAAAATGAAGAAGACTATGAGCAGGATGGTATTCGGCTCAAGATCTGCGAAGAGGCCTTCCTCCCCCTGCTCCATGGAAAACTCGTACATTCGCAGTACGATCCATGCAAATGCGAGCATCAATATTATGAACCATATAGTCATTAGAGGATGCTTTGACACCCTCTTCTTTTGCACCCGATACGCGCTTATCGCGTCCTTTGAATAGACTGTATACCATCCCATGACTTTCCTCCAACGAGATTGATAAAGGCGTTTTCCAGATCATTGGTATTCGTTTTATCTTTCAGCTCTTTTATCGTTCCGATGGCTGCGATCTTGCCGTTGTTTATAATGGCTATCCGGTCACACAGGCTCTCTGCTATATTGGTTATATGGGTTGACATAAGAATGGTTTTATTTTGTTTAGCAAAATCGCTGATCATATCCTTGACCATCTTTCCGAATCTTGGATCAAGGCCTGTTGTTGGTTCATCCAAAATGAGGATATCTGGATCATGAATGATTGCGCTTGTGAAGGCGATCTTCTGTCTCATCCCTTTGGAATATGTGCCTATCAAAAAGTCCATCTGCTCATCCAAATCCAATATTCGGCTGAAACCGTCGATACGTCTGTCAATCTCTTCCTTCTCCATATGGCGCAGTTTTCCCATCATGGTCAGAAATTCCCGCCCCGAGATATGCTCGAAAAGCGCTGGATATTCGGGCAGGAAACCGATCCTTGCTTTCGATAGAATGGGCTTTTCCACCACATTTATTCCGTCAACCAGGGCCATTCCGCTTGTGGGCAGGAGAATGCCTGCAAATATCTTCATGCAGGTGGTCTTCCCTGCACCATTGTGTCCTAAGAGGCCAAAGTTTTCTCCTTTCTTAACCGAAAAGGAGACGCTCTTTAGGGCCTGGAATTTCTCAAAACTCTTGCTGAGATTTACGGCCTGAATTGCCATTTTTTGAGGCGGCGGATTCATGTTATGATCCATGGATTTCTCAAACATATTAGGTTTATAATAGGTATTTGGTGAAGATAATGTTTTTAGAAAATAGAAAGATATATATTTGCGGTCAACATTTTGGTTTTACCACGGCTTGCTGGGCAGGCGTACTTTGAAAAGGACGTTTCACTGAGCTTTCAAAAATACGCTTTCGTTTAAAGAATTACTTAAGAGATGATAGG
>CP070672.1:3799555-3805860 GCA_020351895.1 Thermoplasmata archaeon | reverse complement strand
AGGACCCGGAATTAGGGTGGACAGCGGTATATACGGAGGTTTTACTGTTCCACCATTCTATGATTCATTGCTGTCAAAATTGTGTGTGTGGGGTAGGGACAGAAAAGAGGCCATAGAAAGAATGAAACGAGCCCTATGGGAGTACAGGATCACTGGAATAAAGACGAATATACCATTTCATGAGGTTGTTCTGAAAAATGATTACTTTTTGAAGGGAGACTACACCACCCACTTCATTAAAGAACGGACCATATTAGAAGATGTTAAGGAATACTTAAAAGGAGGAAATTGAGGGGAAAAGAAAGACAGAATGTGAAATCTGATATTGGTTTAAAATCCTCTCTCCCTTATAACGAAAATCTTTAGTACCGCTACTCTTTTTGGTGCAAATGTGGAAACATCGAGGTTGCAAATAATTAAATCATGAGGATTGAAGATGCTCGATATAAAATTGTTCAGGGAGACCCCGGAGATAATCAAGGCGAACCTCAAGAAACGGGGCTGGAGTGAGGAGGATATCAGAATTGTAGACGAGGTTATTGACTCCGATAAAAAATGGAGGGAATCAAGACAAAAAGTCGATGCCGTAAAACACGAAAGAAATGTCGTTACCAAGGAGATTGCAGACCTGAAAAAGGCAGGGGAAGAATTCTCGGGAAAAACACAGGCCATGAAGGATTTGAATGAGAAGATAAAAATTACTGATGAGGATACCAATGCATTCCTCGATAAGAGAAACTCGCTTCTTCTTAGAATCCCCAACCTTATGCATGAATCTGTACCGAAAGGAAAGGACGAATCTGAGAATGTACCCCTTCGAACCTGGGGAAAGCCAAAGGAATACGATTTCGAATTATTGAGCCATCAGGATATAATCGAGGGATTGGGTCAAGGGGATTTTTCCCCCTCACAGAAGATATCAGGAGCTGGATTTTATTTTCTCTTTGAGGATCTTGTTATGCTTGATTTTGCACTGATGAGATTTGCCATGGACTATCTGAGGGGAGAAGGATTCAAAATCGTAGAACCCCCTTTTATGCTGAGACATAAGGCCATGGAGGGTGTGGTGGATCTTTCGGATTTTAATGAAGTGGTTTACAAATTGGAAAACCATGACCTTTACTTGATAGCCACATCCGAGCATCCAATGTGCGCCATGCTTTCTGATAAGGTCATCTCTGAGAAGGAATTACCAATTCGTCTGTGTGGAGTTTCCCCGTGCTTTCGAAAGGAGATAGGGGCCCATGGTGTGGATACAAGGGGAATTTTCAGGACCCATCAATTCAACAAGGTGGAGCAGTTTTCTTTTTGCACACCTAAGCAGTCATGGGACGAGCACGAGCTATTAATAAAAAATGCCGAGGCACTATTTCAGAAACTGGAGCTCCCCTACAGGATCGTAAACATATGCACGGGAGATTTGGGAGGCACAGCTGCTAAGAAGTACGATCTGGAGGCATGGATGGCAAAACAGGGCCAATACAAGGAGGTTGTATCCTGTAGCAACACCACGAGCTATCAGGCAAGAAAACTCAATATCAGGTACGAAAAATCGGATGGGGAAAGGGATTATGTGCATACCATAAACAGCACGGCAATTGCCACATCAAGAGCCATGGTAGCAATTTTAGAATACTATCAACAGAAGGATAAAACTGTTGTGGTCCCCGAGGTTCTTAGGCCCTACATGAACAGCCTTGAGGTAATCGGGAGAAGATGATCACATAACCTTTCTCATTACCTCTCTTTTGCTCTCTTTTGCAGGTTCATAATCTGGATCGATCTGTAGGGCCTTATCGAAACACAACATTGCGTCTTTGTACCTTTTAAGTTCCATGAGTGCAACGCCTTTGTTGTGCCATGCCCAGGGATAATCTGAATGTATCTTAAGGGCCTTGTTATAGCATTTAATGGATTCCCTAAATTTCTTCAATTGTCTCAATGTGACACCAAGGTTGTTCCATGCGCTCTTGTTCTCTGGTGAGTATTTCGTGGCTTTTCGAAAACAGACCAAGGCCTTCTTTTTCATGCCTAATTTAAACAGGGCTTTACCTTTATTGAACCATGCACTGCCATAAGTAGGATCCTGCTCAATGGCCTTATCATAGTAAGGCAATGCCTCCTTCAATTTACCCTGTCTTACCATGGTTACACCGATGTTGTTCCATGACCTTTTATCCCTGGGTTCTTTTTTGCTTACTTGAAAAAAGTGCTTTAATGCAGAATCTAATTCACCCAAGTTGAACAGAACATCCCCGTAATTCAATTTAAATTCCACTTCCTCGGGTTGACTCATTTTAGGTTTTTGTTTTTCTATAAAATCCAGAATTTCCAGGGCGTTCTTAATCATGATTGTATCAAAATGTTCCTCCTCCTCCCTTGTGGTTATTCTCTTAAGTTTATAAAGCTCAAGCGGTAAAACCTTCTTGAATTCTCCCTTGTTTTCAGATTTTTGTAGGGCTTTTCTTATTTCTTTTAGGCATTCCTCCATTAAGGAGTCATGTCCCTTTTTATTGGTCTCATCCCTTTCTATTTTACAACCTGGACAGGGCTTTGCCTCTGCCTCTCTTAAAATGAAAGGGCACATGTCCTGGGCCATTGGAATTAGAATGAGGTAGGTTGGTTATGAAGTTTTGGTTAAAAGTCTTGGCTTTATAAATTTAGGGGTTCCATTATCTTTACTTTGGATTCCTACATGTTCATCATATTTTTTATGTACAAGCTCCATTAACTCCTCAAGGTTTTCGACTCTGTTCAATTCCCCCTGTGAAATGAACCTGGTAAGCTTAGAATTCACCTCGATATATGCTACTGGGAATTTTCTTTCTTCATCGGGGTACTTTTTAACGAATTCGTCCCTATGCAAGAATTCCATAGGTATTTCTAGGCTTTCAATGAATTCCTTCCATTTTTTCTTCATACCCAGATTTCCATACGTTATTTTACATAGGGTACATTGATAAGTTTGAGGCTTGATGATCTTATGGACATAATCTTCCATGGAGCTGAACAAACCCGAATCGGCATTGTAAACAAAAATCAATTTTTCTTTCATAATTTAACATCCATTATCATCGATTTCTTCTCCATGTTTAAACAATCCTCTCAAATCAGCCAAACAGTTCCTCGAAGATCTTTTTCTCGGCCTTCCTGATGTGGGTAAGAAAGGCGGAGTGCGAGATGCCCTTTTTTCCCGCCAATTTTCTTGCATCAGCCTTTTTTGGGATATCGAAGAATCCCTCCTCAAAAGCCATCTCAAGGCATTTGTACTGAGAGGGAGTCAAAGACGAAAGCATGTCCTTTCCCTTAACAAAGTAGTTAGTCAACGATATTACCTCATATTCCACATTCAAATCCTTAAGATGTGATAATAGTTCTTTAAGATTATCCTTGGTACCCACCAGAGGAATTGTCATCCTACCCTTAACGTTCACTATAGGGAATTCAAAGAAACATCTAAATTCCTTTATCACATGGGATATGAGCTCGGAGACAAGAGGTGGAAGATGTCCTATTACAATATACATAGAAGTCTTTCCTTCTGTGGAAATTTCGATGATATCATCAATAATAATGGATTTTTTAATGCTCTCAATATCCGGCTCATCCATCCATTCTACCTTCGATACCATGATGAACTGCTCAGATGTGAAAAGAAGTGAAGATAATGTAGTGATCCTCTCCACATTATCGAATAACCTGTCAAAACCCAGGGCGTACTGACCATACACCTTGAATTCTAGTTTTACTACTTTCAACCCATGCATGGGGCTTTACATGGTAACCTTATTAAATAAAACTTTTGGCTACAAGAAGTCTTCCAGTTTGAGTTTTTTATCTGTTTTTTTAGGCTTTGTCTTCTCCTTTTCCTTTTTCTTGGGTGTTTTCTCGAAGTCATCCGAGAACAAGGTCTTTTGCTGCATTCCTCCAAGCAGGCTCTTTTCGTCCCACCCAAAGACCTCAGTAACCCTGGCTATGGTCATTGCCACCCTTTTTGCATAGTATCCCCAATCTGGCTCGGATTCAAAGTCCCGGCCGTCGATATAAGGCTCCACCTCCTGGGGTGTCTTCTTGCTGTCAGTGACTATCCACGAGACCTTCATACCAGGCACGAACTCGTAACCCATCTCCTTCAATTTTCTTGAAACAAGAACGTTCACCATTCTTTCGGGATTGACATAACTTCTTTCCGGTTTCACGGTCCTCGATATGACGAGTTTTTCCATTGGGGCTTTTCCTGCCAGAATATCGTTTACCATCTTTTTTGCTGTCCTGACCGCACCCTCTTCATCCCTTCTCAGAATTTCCTCGAAGACAGCGGACAGAGCCTCGCTTTGGAGGTCGAATGCATCTGTACGCCTTATCTCATAACCTCTTACTATCACACCCTCCTCGGGCCAGATTATCTTGCCCACATATCTCTTCTTTTTACCATGGGAAAATAGGGGGTCTAATACACCTTCGAACTCAAGAACAACCCCACCTTGGCTGAACCTATCAGCAGTCTTCTTTCCGAACTCGACGGTTCCCTTTAAATCCTTTTTTGGCGATTCAAAAAATACGCTGTCTGTATCGGAATAGATCACTTTCAGGTCCTCGTCTTCAAGGTTCTTAATGAGCTCTTTTACGCTCTGCCTTGCGAATGCCGTTATGCTCTCTCCTATGTCCCTGTTTGTGAATCTGTAGAAAGAAGAGGCGAAGACACCGTAAATTGCATTCATTAGGACCTTAACCGCTTCTTGCAGACCATTGTAGTAGTTATATGTATCCTCATCCTCCTTATCCTTGGCCTCCTTCATCTTAGCCTTGAATTCATCTCTATCCTTCATGAGTTTTAAGAGAACCTTGGGCACAAGGCCCTGGCGTTTTTCCCCACTCAAGAAGTGGACATTTACAGGACTCACTATTGACCCCTCCTTGTTCAGGGTGGTGAAGCATATGTTATTTGCTATGATAAGGCTTGGATACATGGATTTGAAATCGAGAACACAGACCATATCGTACAGGCCAGGCTCGATGCTGTGTACATAGCCACCTTCGATTTTATCTCTTCCTCCGCCACCTCCAGAAAGTGGCACAGCCACGCTCGCCCTGTCTGCTTCCCTGATGAGAATTGAATCAATGAAAGTTGACGTTCTGCCATTGATGGCATCATCCAGAGGCAGCCTCGAGACCGTAGCGAGGTCCATGGCCTTTCCCAGGATCCTGATTTTTTCAAGAATTTGCAGGGCCAATCTCGCATCGTGTGTGCAATATTCAACAACCTTTTCAGGGTTCTTTTCCCACTCCTCATCTATTTTTTTTGGATCCACATCCCGTTTTTTCTCTCCTAAGATTTTCTCAGCGATGTGGCTTAAGGTTTCCTTTTTTGGTTTAAGCTCCCGTTTCACATTCCACCATGCATCGGCGATTATTCGTCCATCCAGTCTCCAAAACCTGCCACTTACTTGCTTTAGGGGCTTGAGATTCCTACCTATTTTCGGCTCACCCAATCCGCATTTAGAGGCCCTTTTGAGGATCATAGGAAGGTCGTAACCATCGATATTGTAGCCTGTTATCACATCGGGGTCGTGTTCTCTTATGGTTTCGACCCAATTCTGAATAATCACTTCCTCTTCTCCTTTTAACTGGACAACTTCGTTTTTACCCTTGAATTTTATTACGCAGCATATTGTGAATATCCTGCCATCTTTCAGGCTGTTCTCGATGTCAAAGCTCAATATCTTCAATTCAGGCTTGAAAGGGTCACAATTTTCAAATTTCTCTGCCTCCACCACGAGCTCAGAAGTGAGATTATCATGTTTTATCACATTACCAAAAACCCTCACACAAGAACCCAGGTCCATATCGTATATAAAACGATGCTGGAAAGGGATATCTGCTGCAAGAACCGTAATGCCTTCACTTAGAACTTTTGACCTGTATTTCGGAACCGTGGCAGGTATTCTAACTGTAACCTTAGTTCCATCCCTATCCTCTCCATTGAAAAAGAGCTTAATTTCCTCCATTTTTCGGACATCAGGGTCCTCACCGAATATAGATAACATATCCTCTTTTGAGGCGAGTGCATGAAAGTATGGCGCAAAACCTTTAAACCTTATGGCAATGGATATATCATCTTTTGTCTTACCAAATAGCTCCACCACGGGCTCTCCATTCTCAACAACGTAAGAGCCTGTTAACAACCTCACATCCCAGGAATCCATTTCAAGACCTCATACATTGGCCACTATTTTGATTACATCGCCGTCATTTAATTCATGATCATGACCAACAACCCGCTTTGTTTTCGCATCAATGGCTCT
>CP070672.1:3794268-3799455 GCA_020351895.1 Thermoplasmata archaeon | reverse complement strand
GTTGTAATCCACATTGTTTGCCTCATCCATCAGCCATACATAGATATCATGGGCACCGTCACCACTGACTGTGATGCCGCCAATGGAGGTGATATCAGCACCTGGAACATATGTTCCATCTGTATTTGAAGTAGGTGGTGAATACAGCTTGTAGTAGGCACCAACTATTCCTGTCAAATCCGAGGGATTGGTCCATGATACTTGGAATGAATTGGAATTAGTCCATGAACCTGGAGTGGCCGATATATCTTCAGGGGGAAGAATGATGGTATCCAAAGTAAAGGACCAATTTATACTATACGGGCTCCAATCACCATCATCATCCCTGGTTCTCACCATCCAATACCAAACCCCATCAGCAATTTCGGTATAACCTGTTCCATCAGGGAATTGCCAAAAACTGATAGAGCTGTCCTGATCACCGCTATCGTAATCCACGCTTAGAAAATTGTTGTCATCATCGATTAGAACCTGAAAGCCTCCCTGAGTACCGTCAACATCGATGAAATCCCAGTCAAAATATGGTGTGCTATCATTTATTATGCCGCCACTTGATGGTGCGTTAAGCTGAGGCGGGCTGGGTATGCGATTGTAGAAGATAGTGACATCCTCCAGTATCGGAGTCCGACTACCATCGGCAGTTTCTAAAAATACAATGTATTGAATCCATATCTCCTCACTGGTATGACCAGGCCAAATAACTGATCCTGGAGAATCATAAAAAGTGTCCATTGTCCCGTCAGGCCCCACAAAATCCTTGCCAAATAAACCAAGCATTGTGGGGGCTGTTCTCAATTGAAATCTAATGTTAGTATCTGGGGGTTTTATTGCACTCCATTCCAGGATATCCCATGAAACAGGTCCACCTGAATTATAGCGTTGCGAAATTAGGTATCCGAATTCAAAATACCTTTTGTATGAGAATTCTACCATATGCAGAAGGGGTGAAAAGTATTCGTTGGACCAAAATTCCACCCTGTAGGAGAAATGGGATCCATTCCAACCCAGGGATGATATATTGAAGAAGTTAACCCCATTAACCATTCCATCCCATAGGTCCAAAGTACCGTTTCTGTTATACCAATTCACGCTGTCATTCGAAAATTGGATATTCATGCTCGAACTGAGAGGGATCGTAGCGACGCAGAATAATCCATTCATACCACTTGCACTTTGACCTGCAAGAAGATTTTCCGAAGTCAATTCACCGTGGGTGTACATGACAAAGCCAAGGTCATCGGTTCTGATATACCATACATCGTAGCCTCCGGAACCAAAGGATCGTGTGGACCCAACGATTTCATATCCTCCCTTCCAAGTTGGCTTTACCATGGAAGCAGTATCATAATCTGTATCTCCAATCGATCTGTTCCATGACATGACACCCGAGGAATCTGTCTTTATCAGCCATAAATCATTGCTTCCGGCAGTAAAGGACTGGGTTCCCCCAACAAGTATGTAGCCACCATCGGATGCCTCTTCCACAGATAGGATTGTATCCGCTTGAGTACCGCCATAAGAGTAATTCCATTGCTCATCACCATTAACTTTGGTTTTTATCAGCCAAGCATCATAGTTGCCAGCTGTCCAGGAAGCTGTTTCTCCGCCAATTATGTAATAACCACCAGATACTTCCCTGATTGAATATAACCTATCGATTTGGTCAGAGCCAAAGGTTTTGTTCCATACCTCCTTACCATTAGCATAGGTTTTAATCACCCAACCGTTGTAGTTCGCAGGGCCATAGGAAGTCGTGTAGCCAGCAATCAGGTATCCGCCCTCGGAACTCAGGTTTAAAGAAATGCCTATATCTGTACCTGGACCTCCATATGTATTGTTCCATACTTCAACACCTGTATCATTGGTTCTAATCAACCATACATTGTAACCTGCAGCTCCGAAAGATTCAGTATAACCCAATATAGTATATCCCCAACCTGGTTGTACGACCGATCTACCGAGTTCCCTACCGGCTCCTCCGAAGGTTCTATTCCATTCCTCATTGCCATTTGCATCGACCTTAAGAAGCCACAAGTTGCTCTGCTGAGGACCATAGGATTCTGTGAATCCTGTGATTATGTAACCACCATCGTTGGTTTCATTGATGGAGTAGGCCACATCCCTGAGGGTGCCACCGTAGGTCTTATTCCACATTTCATTGCCGTAATAGTCGGTTTTTACCAGCCACACATCGTAACCCCCGGCACCATAGGATGCCGTGTAACCGGCTATTAAACACCCTTTATCCGGTGTCATCACAAATGATTGACCCAAATCAAAACCACCTCCCCCATAGGTCTTAAAGAACTTTGTGAGCTTTGCCACACCCATGGATGCGTTTATCTTAATCAGCCATACATCATAATTTCCACTCCAGGAGTTGGTATATCCTGTGATAACAAAACCGTTGTCGAATGTTTGCTGTGCTGAATAGGCAATTTCATTCTGACCTCCACCATATGTTGCATTCCAGATCTCATCCCCATTATTTTCGGTCTTAATCAGCCAGAAATCAGAGCCACCAGTGCCGAAGGATCGAGTGTATCCTGCCATGAAGAAGCCGCCATCTGAGGTCTCAAGGACTAAGTAAGCAACATCAGAGCTAACCCCACCATAAGTCTCGTTCCACTCCTCATTTCCATCAATATCGGTTTTTATCAGCCATGCATCAGATGATACAGCACCAAAGGAACTTGTATAACCACCGATGATAAAGCCACCATCTGAGGTCTGCTTAATTGAGTCAACATTATCGTTTGAGGTCCCACCATAGGTCTTATTCCACTCCTCATCTCCTGTAACATTCGTTTTAATCAGCCATGCTATATTGGATCCACCACCACCTAGTGTATACCCAATGATGGCAAAACCGCCATCAAAGGTCTGAATTGCTTCGTTCCCTTCTTCCTCCTCGAATGTGCCGAAGGTTTGATTCCATTCCTCATTTCCAATGTTGTCGGTCTTAATCAGCCATAAATCCATATCTCCGGCACCATAACTGTATGTAGTTCCTCCAATGATATATCCGCCATCAAAAGTCTCCTGGACAGAATAACCATAATCTCCGCTACCCCCTCCAAAGGAATTATTCCACTCCTCGTTTCCGTTTTCATCGGTTTTAATCAGCCATGCATCATAGCTCCCGACGCTGAAAGAAAATGTTTGCCCGGCAATAATATAGCCACCATCTGAGGTCTGCTGAACTGAAAAACCATAATCTGCACTTGAACCGCCAAAGGTCTTATTCCATTCCTCGGTTCCGTTTTCATCAGTTTTAATCAGCCAAGCATCATAGTTAAATACAGCGACATTTTTTTGCCCAGCAATTATATAACCGCCATCTGAAGTCTGCTGAACTGATCGACCTATATCGGATCCGCCTCCGCCAAATGTGCTGTTAATAAAGAAATCTCCTTGCGAAATATCCAGGGTCGTATTTACTCTATTACCGATTTTCGAATGACTTGTGAACTCATCCACAACAAAACCTGGATGTTCCTGGAGTTTTACCTCGCCAGAAGCCGTGATATTGACATTGTTGGGTGTTCCAAGATTGAAATCCGCTTCAGTGGTCTGAATCCATGTGGATCCCCCAGAGACGTTCCCCACCATGGACTTCTCCAAGGGGAGCATCTGAGTTAAAAATAGCATCGATACAATTATTAGACACATCTGGATTGTTCGTCTTGTTCCTTTTCTGTTCATAATGACCTCCCTCCGGTCACTTTACCCTATATATATTACCCCTCTCTATATACAAGTATTAATGGATTAAAAGGGGTAATGGATTAATAAACCTTTCGCCCAATTCATAGCCGCTTCCTATGATTCAGGCTTAAAATCCACGTTACTGGGTATGATAGGAAATAACTTTCAAATTGCATTTTATAAATTGATATGCTTGTTTGTTATGAGTTCCCGCAAACTTCATATCCCAAGTTTGCAATACGGGAAAGGTCAAGTAAATGAAGGCGTTGTTAGTATTAGAAGACGGAACCACCGTTGAGAGCAATGGATTTGGTGCAAAAAAAACTGTTTTTGGAGAGCTGGTATTCAATACCAACATGACAGGTTATCAGGAGGCCTTAACAGATCCATCCTATAAGGGCCAAATTCTCATGATGACGTACCCTTTGATAGGTAATTATGGAGTCAATAAAGACGATTTTGAATCCAATAAAATCCAGCCGGAAGGCTTCGTTGTCAGGGAGGAATGTGACTTTCCAAGTCACAGGAAGCAAAACAGGACCCTATCCGATTTTTTGAGGGAGTACGATGTCCCTGGTATAGCCGAAGTTGATACCAGGGCATTGACAATTAAAATCAGGAAACATGGGACCGTGAAGGCGGCCCTTGCCACTTATGATGATGAAATAGATGTCGAAGCATTGAAAAAGAAAGTGAATAAAATGCCGCATCCCACAACCCAGAACCTGGTGGATTTGGTATCATGCAAAAAAACCATCAATCACAAAGGTGAGGGGAAATGCAAGATTGTATTGGTGGATTGCGGTGTTAAGAGCAATATTTTGAGATTCCTTTTAAAGTATTCGGATGTGATCCAGGTCCCTTACAATATCAGTGCAGAGGAAGTAAACAAAATAAACCCAGATGGCATTCTTATCTCTAACGGTCCAGGAGATCCTGCACATCCAGAAATCAAGGCTACAACAGTGAAAATGCTAAAAGATGTTTCAGGCGATTTTCCAATCATGGGAATATGCCTTGGGCATCAAATCCTTTCCATGGTCTTCGGTGCCGAGACCTTCAAACTCAAGTTCGGACACAGGGGTGGAAATCAACCGGTAAAGGATGTTGAGAGCAAAAGGGTCTACATAACCTCGCAGAACCATGGTTTCGCAGTAAAGCCCACACCTATAAAAGAACTCACGTTCACCCACTTCAATGTGAATGACGGTACAGTGGAAGGAATGAAGCACCCATCACTTCCCATATTCTCGGTTCAGTACCATCCCGAAGCATCTCCAGGTCCACAGGACAGTCATCAACTCTTTCATGAATTCATGGATATCTTAAAAAGAAAGGGGAGAGGTGGTTGAATTACCAAAGCGCAGTGACCTTGAAAAAGTTATGATAATAGGTTCGGGCCCCATAATAATCCGCCAGGCTGCAGAGTTTGAATTCTCTGGATCCCAGGCATGCCAATCCGTAACATAGGAGGGATAC
>CP070672.1:3781152-3794168 GCA_020351895.1 Thermoplasmata archaeon | reverse complement strand
TGTATGATGCGATGTTGTCATGGATGTCTATCCAGCCACAGTTATCGAGATATATACCATTATCATTATTTGACACATTGTTACTTGAGATGTTATTCCAGTTCGACTCAAAAATATAAAGGCCAAAGTTTATTCGATACGTATTATTTGAGGCGTTATTTTGAATTATGTTGCTGCTGTTGGATTTATACAGATATATGCCGAAGACATCATTAAAAGAAACATCATTGCCTGTGATATTGATGTTTGAGGAGTATCCCAACTGGATACCAACTGAACCGTTTGTAAAGTCTTGATTTTCGATTGTAACATTTGTACAATTAACCAGAATGGCTTGCCCTCCGCCTGAAGGGATCACGCCCGTGGTTTGATTCTTCCAATAATACACAGGCTTTCCGTTGACAGTATTTGTGGTATCGATGTGATGTGTGTTCCATTGTTCGATCTGTTCTCCATAAATACAGATTCCATCCTCTACCATAGTGTTGCTAGTTAGATTATTATTCTCAGATGAGGATAGATAGATTCCGTACTCTGGACTCCACGAGATATTGTTACCCTTGATAATGTTTTGATTGGATGAGGAAATGCGGATGCCTCTCAAACCGTTTCCTGAAGCTTCATTGTCGATGATGCTATTACCGCTAGAAGAACCTAAATATATTCCATCCAGCCTATTTAATGATACATCATTATGTGATATATTGTTTGTACTCGAGGAACTAATTAATATACCATGCCTATTTAATGAAGCTTTATTTTGGGTTATATTGCATCTGCTCGAAGATGATAGATATATGCCATTTGCAGTATTATTAGAAACATTATTTCCAACGATATCGTTGTACCCGGAATCTATAACGTAGATGCCATGTTCATCATTATAATTTACAGTGTTATTTATGATAGTATTTCTATGGGAATCGAAAAGATAAATTCCATGGGAAGCGTTGGATGATGATACATTATTGTTAATAATTCTAATTCTATCAGATTCATCCAAATATATGTTATATCTACTGTTGAAAGAGATATTATTATCTATAACGGTATTGGTATCTGAAAACCTGAAATAGAGGCCATATTCGTTGTTCCTGATGTTGTTGCCCGATATATTATTGTTATTACACAGGATAAAGAAACTCACTCCTGCAAAGTCCCCCAAAATGCTGCTATTAGTAATTGTAAATCCTGTGATATTAACCCAACTGGCCAATATTCTTATGACATTGCCTGCTTTCCCTGCATCTATTGTCGTATTATCCCTGTGCTCCCCAGTGAGATTTATACTCTTGTTAACAACCACGTTCTCGTAATAGGTTCCATTGTATACATAAACAGTATCACCGTCACTGCTTGCGTTTATAGCATCCTGTATGCTGGTAAATGCCCCACCAGATCCGGTTTCATTCACATAAAGGGTAGTGGCCGAAATGGTCGGGTTATAAGCAATTACGATATCTATAATTACTACAAGACCTAGAACCAAAACCAGGCTCAGCCAAATTGCCACGATTTTTTTCATCAGGGTTGTTATAATGAATGCCAAATAAATACCTTCCTGTTGGAAATTTACACATATTGTCCCCCCTATTTTTGACCGTCCAACAGAAAACTTATTTATCCAAAAACTCATACGCCAATCTCCCTAGGGGAGAGCGTATTATGGACTTTGCTTTGACCAAAGAGCAGGAAATGGTAAGAAAGATGGTTAGGGAGTTTGCCGAGGCCGAGCTCAGACCCATTGCAGCAGACATCGACAAGACCTGCGAATATCCAAAAGAGACAGTGAAAAAGATGGGGAAATTGGGCCTCATGGGCATGACCGTGCCTAAGGAGTACGGTGGTGGGGGACTGGACACCATAAGCTACGCAATTGGTGTTGAGGAAATATCCAGAATCTGCGCGTCCCACGGTGTCATCATGTCGGTCAACAACTCCCTGGCATGTTATCCCATAGAAACATACGGAACAGAGGAGCAGAAGAAGAAGTATCTAACTCCACTTGCCAGTGGCAAAAAACTGGGATGCTTCGGCCTTACCGAGCCCGGGGCTGGTACGGACGCAGGATCGCAGCAGACAATTGCCAAGCTCGAGGGAGACGAGTACATCATAAACGGAAGCAAGATATTCATCACCAACGGCGCCGTTGCAGATACAATAGTCTTTTTTGCCATGACCGACAAGAGCAAAGGGACAAGGGGTATTTCCTCCTTCATACTGGACAAAAATACTCCGGGTTTCTCAATCGGCACAATAGAAGACAAGATGGGTATTCGAGGCTCTGTTCAGGCCGAACTGGTTTTTGAGGATATGCACCTTCCAAAGGAGAACCTCCTGGGCCAGGAGGGAAAGGGCTTTAAAATTGCCATGTCCACCCTGGATGGAGGTAGAATTGGAATAGCATCACAGGCATTGGGTATAGCCCAGGCTGCATTGGATGAAAGCCTGAAATACGCAAAGGAGAGGGAGCAGTTCGGAAGACCCATTGGCAAATTCCAGGCAATACAATGGATGGTGGCGGATATGGCCACTGAGATTCAGGCAGCGCGTTTTCTTGTCTACAAGGCTGCTTTCACAAAGGATTCAGGCAAGCGTTATTCTGCAGAGGCTGCAATGGCAAAGCTCTATGCCTCAGATACGGCGGTGAAGGCAACAAGAAATGCCATTCAGATCCATGGAGGTTACGGATTCATCAAGGATTATCCTCTTGAAAGGCTTTATCGAGACGCCAAAATCACGGAGATTTACGAGGGCACCTCGGAGGTACAGAGGATGGTGATTGCGCAGGACAAGTTAAAGTGAATGGAGGGGTAGAAGATGAATATAGTAGTTCTGATAAAACAGGTTCCAGATACAACAGATGTTAGGATAGACCCGAAGACAGGCACCTTGATCAGAGAGGGTGTACCCAGTATCATAAATCCAGATGATAAGCATGCCATCGAGGAGGCCATAAGACTCAGAGAAAAATTCGGTGGTAAGGTGACAGTTCTTTCCATGGGCCCTCCTCAGGCTTTGGATGCATTAAGGGAGGCCAAGGCAATGGGGACTGACGAGAACATACTTCTTTCGGATAGGGCCTTTGCCGGGGCAGACACTTGGGCAACTTCATACACATTGGCAACTGCAATAAAGAAGGTGGGAGAATTCGATTTGATAATATGCGGAAGACAGGCAATTGACGGAGATACCGCCCAGGTGGGGCCGCAGGTTGCAGAATGCCTTGGATTGCCCCAGATCACCTATGTGCGTAAGATGGAAATCGAGGGAAAGACCGTGAAGGCCGAAAGAGCCTTGGAGGATGGATTTGAGAGGATCGAAACCACCTTGCCTGTTCTGATCACTGTCATCAAGGATTTGAACAAACCCAGATATCCCTCTGTGAGCGGGATTGTGGAGGCCTGCAGGGAGGCCGATTACCCGATTTGGACTGCAAAGGATATAGGAGCGGACCCCAGGAAAATCGGACTGGAGGGCTCGCCAACCCAGGTGAAAAGGTCCTTTGCACCGGAGCCCCATGGGGAAGGCATAGTATTGGAAGGCACTGTTGAGGAGATGGCAAAGGAACTGGTTTTGAAATTAAAAGACGATAACGTGGTGAGGTAACATGGTAGTCAAAGTCAATGAGGAGGAATGCACAGGCTGCGAGTCTTGTATAGATGCATGTCCCATCGAGGCAATCGAGATGAAGGATGGGATCGCAAAGATCAAGGACCACTGCAACAGCTGCAATGCCTGTATCGAGTCATGTCCAGTGGAGGCAATAGAGGAGATAGAAAAAGAGGTAGAAGCAGAGGCAATCGACTTTTCACAGTTTGAAGATGTCTGGGTCTTTGCAGAGCAGAGGGGTGGAGAGCTGAAACGAGTGGCTTATCAGCTTCTTGGAGGGGGAAGAGCATTGGCAGACTCACTGGGTCAGAAGCTGGGTGCCATGTTACTGGGCGAGAATGTCAAGGACTTGGCCAAGGAGCTTATCGCCTTTGGTGCGGACAAGGTCTATGTTGCTGACGATCCAAAACTGAAGAATTTCCTAACCGACGCATACGCATCAGTAATATGCAATATGATCAAGGAGCACAAGCCAAACATCGTGATATACGGGGCAACGCACATTGGAAGGGATTTGGCCCCGAGAATCGCCCAGCGAATGGACTTGGGTTTGACAGCGGATTGTACAGAACTCACGATAGATCCAGATGAGAAGATACTTCTTCAGACCCGCCCTGCCTTTGGCGGTAACATAATGGCCACCATCATCACACCTAATCACAGACCTCAGATGGCCACGGTTCGACCGGGCATAATGAAGGAATTGGAAAAGGACGACTCAAGAAAGGGCGAAACAATAGACTTCACAGTAAAACTCAGTGATGATGAGATCAAGACCAAGATCCTTGAGATAGTGAAGGAGGCAAAGAAAAGGGTCAATCTGGAGGAGGCCAACATCATAGTCTCAGGTGGAAGAGGTGTTGGAAGCAAGGATGGCTTTAAGGTGATAAGGGAGCTTGCCGAGGTTCTCGGTGGGGAGGTTGGAGGCTCCCGTGTGGCAGTGGAAAAGGAATGGATTGCACAGGATCACCAGGTGGGTCAGACCGGAAAAACGGTTCGGCCGATGTTGTACATAGCCTGCGGCATCTCAGGCTCCATTCAGCACCGTGCAGGAATGCAGAACAGCGAGATAATTGTGGCCATAAACAAGGATCCAGATGCCACAATATTCAAGATCGCGCACTACGGTATTGTGGGCGACCTTCATGAGGTTGTCCCTCTTTTGGTTGAGGAGTTTAAAAAGATAAAGGAATGAGGTTTTTTTATCTATTGAGTAACTATTAAAAACCTCTGATTCCATTCACCCATTCCATGGCTGTAATCTTTCATCCGCAATATCTCAATCATTACCAGGATAGGTATCACCCAGAGAGCCCAGAAAGACTTGTTGCCATATATGCTAAGCTGGATGAGGAGCGGCTTTTAAAGGACGTTTTGACCCCTGAGCCTGCCTCAGTGGAAGATCTAACAAAGATACATACGAAGGAGCACGTGAATTTTATCATGAGCGTGGGCGAGGGAAGAATCGATTTGGACACAGTTTCCCACGAGGAGACCTTCGAAATCGCTCTTTTAGCTGCGGGTGGTGCCATGCTTGCTGCTGAGAAGTCATTCACAGAGAAAAAGCCTGCAATTGGCTTACTCAGGCCACCTGGACATCATGCAGGACCAGATTACTGCGGTGGGTTCTGCTATTTCAACAACATAGCCTTGGCAGCGGAAACACTGCTTTCTGATGTGAAGAAAGTGGCTATTTTAGATATAGATGTCCATCATGGGAACGGAACAAACGACATTTTCTGCAAACGAAAGGATATATTGTACATGTCAATGCATCAATGGGGTATCTTCCCCGGCACAGGACCCTTCAACTATGTAGGGGAAGGCGAGGGTGAAGGATACACAGTGAACCTTCCTTTCCCATCCAGATGCGGCGATACCTCATACGATATGGCCTGGGAAGAGATAATGGCGCCAATCCTGTCCCAGTTCAAGCCTGAGGCAATGTTGGTGAGCATTGGTGGGGATGCCCATTACATGGATCCATTGGCGAGCCTGACATGGTCAAGCCTGGGATATATCACATTTGCCGATAGACTGATTGAGACCGCAAAAAAATTCTGTGAGGGCAGGATTTCATTCTACCTTGAAGGTGGTTACCATCTCGGTGCATTGGCAGATATAGTCACAGGCATCGTGGGTAAGTTCTATGATGTCGAAACTCCCATTTTTTTCCGTGAGATATACGATTTGGATACAATGGGAAAAGAAACCATAGAAGAGGTGAAGGAGATACACGGCGGGTATTGGAAGTTATGATATATATTCTAAAAAGATTCTACTTACCCAGTTTTTTGATTGCATCTAATCTTCTTTCTTTTCCCTTTGTGACCATCCTCTCTAGGGCCTCAAGAACATCATCCAGGGCCTTAAAAAGGTCCCAGCCTTTGCCCTGTGCATAGAACATCTGTTTTTTGGTGGACAACCGAGCCCTCAATTCGTATTCCTTGACAAAACTCTTGTTGTGATACTCGACCACATGGAGGGCGAAGATACTGGTTTTCTCCATCTTGTTGATCTTACTCATGGATTTTTGAATGAGTTGATACATATCATCGTAAACCTCGGCATCTTCCTCTTCCAGTCCGGTAATTTGAACATAAAGAGATTCCCGTTCCTTCATCCGAACGAGCAATTCAATGATATCCAAGGCCGTGATTATACCAATAGGTTTTTTATCCTCTGTAATAAGAACACTGGAGATATCATGTTTCTGCATCAGGTTAATAACTTCACCCACCTTACCTTCCTTTTCTATGAATATGGGTTGTGGATTCATGACACTTTTGACCTCCACATCCAAGGAAAATTTTTCCCCTGAAAGTTCTCCCCTGCTTTCCTTCGTCTTAGGTGTCCAGATTTTTGCGATGTCCTTTACTCCAACAACACCAACCAACCTATCTTTATGGTCTAAAACAGGGATAGTGCGGATGCTCAATTTCTTCATGAGGGTCCTGGCTTGGGAGATATTATCTGTTTCCCAAACGCATTGAGGTTCCTTTGTCATAAGGGAGTGGATCTCCATATTGGTGAGTTTCTTGTCCTTTGAAATCCCCCGAAGCAGGTCCATCCTTGAGACCACACCAGCCAAAATCTTTCCTTTGGAGGTGATGGGAAGGATTCTGAATCCCGAGCTCATGAGTCTTTCAGCAATAATGGTAAGGGAGGAATCTTTGGTGATTTTCGGAGGTGAGGACATTATGTGTTCCACCTTGGTTGATAGGGGCAGGTTCCTACGCCTTATTATCGTGTCATAACTTACAAATCCGACCAATTTGTTTTTTCGAATAACAGGTAACTCATGAAGTTTATGCTTCTTTAATTTGGCAAGTACATCGGAAAGGTTTTCATCTTCTATAGCAGTAATAAAATTCTTGGACATCACGTCTTCCGCTTTCATGTTTTCGATTGACTTGCTTGCCATGTTCTGTCCTCCGAAACCGTTGGTAATTAGGCAAATTAAAAACGTATATCTTATTTCGCTGAGATTACCTTCTTCACATTCGGCCTTTCTTTAAAGAAGATCTTAGAGCCGCATTTCTCACATTGAATGCCAACGGTATTGATATCCGTTCGTATAGGTTCTTTACAATTGCTACATTTATACATTTGCCTCTTCCTCCGTGGGTTTATAGGCTTCCGCAGCCACCGTCTTTGAAGCAACAGGGGAATAAGCTCCACTGGCGAAAGTCAAATCGCATCGCTTGCATTTCCATATTCCGGCACCAACCCTTTTCACGGATTGATGCTTGCATCGTGGGCAAGTATGCTTTTTCACCTTTTCCTTTTCTATTACTTGAATCTGTTTTCTGACCTTTACTCCGTATCTTGGCCCGAATTTCCCTGAGATACCGACGTTCTTCTTTTTTTGTCCCATTTTTACATCCTCTTGCGGAATCTAAGTATGTGCTATTTCATTGTTTTATGGACTTTATTCTATTATATTTTTTCTGTTTTCCTTGGCCATATCCCGGGAGGAGGCAATTATCTTCTTAACCTCTTCCATTGTGAAGGCCCCGGAAAGCCCCTTTTGCATGGCTCGGACATCCCCATTTTCATCTGTTGTCACTGTGAGACGAGCATTGGCAATCCTTTCTTCCTCCAAAGCGGGATCGATTAGAAGTGTGTTCTCCACCTTTATTGTGGTGCAAGCTATGGGGTAGTGCAATATAGGCAATTTGAAATCCTCACCCATCTCGAATCTCGATGCGGGAACAGTGGTGTTTGTCAACGCAGCCAAAGCACCCATTGCAGAGGTATCGAAGAGGTTTCCGTCATAATCCAGCACATGCATATCTATAAACACAACCCAAACCTTCTCGCCTTCTTCTATGCATAACTTTTCGAGGTCTAGGGTGCCTGACTCGCGAATTCCCCTATCCACCACTCGAGCGAGTTCTATGGAATTCTCTCTAGGCGGTCCCGATTCAAATGTGGGGGAGGCCATGGGGATGAGCTCTGCATTTGTGGTTAAAACACCCTTGTTGGGTGTGTCCGGAAATGGCTCACCAAAACCTATTTTCACTCCCACCAAAACATCTGTTTTTCCCACATGCACCCTTGCCGAGCCTTCTGCTGTTTCTATCACGCCCTTCTCAACTGTAATTGGTCTGTACTGGTCTGGAGCGCGATTGTCGATTCGTTTTCCTTTCTCAGCCAGTTGATAGATGAAATTGCGATTAATTTCTGTGATAACTTCCTCGTTCATTATTACTCCTCCTTCTCACTCCCCCTTATTATCAACATTGGTGGAGTACCTCTTTCTCAGAGCCTCCCTCTGCAGGCCATAGATGTATTGGCAGGCTTTCATTACCATCTGCATTCCATTGTTCAGCTCATCCACGGTAAGATGACCATCCATCTGTAGCAACACTATCTCTTCCGTGCGTGGTACGATCGCCATGGGAACATCTGCATCCCCATGGAAATCCTCATCTTTTAGAAGGTCTAAAACCACATTCCCAGCCACCTTTCCGAAGGCACAAGAAACTATCAGGTCCTTCATTGGAATACCGGCATCAGCCAATGCCACTGACGCTGCCGTGAGGCCAGAGCATCTGGTACCGGCATCTGCCTGTAGAACCTCTATGAACACATCAATGGATGTTCTGGGAAACTGCTCTGTGAATACCACATAGTCCAATGCTTCTGATAATATCTTTGATATCTCAATGGATCTGCGATCTGGCCCTGGTCTCTTCCTATCACCAACAGAAAATGCTGCCATGTTGTACCTACATTGAACCAGTGCCTTCGTGGGATTCTGCAGATGCCTAGGATGCGCTTCCCTGGGGCCGTAAACCGCTGCCAAAATCCTATTTCCCCCCCACTCTAAATAGGCGGATCCATCCGCCCTTTTCAACACATTAGCCTCGATTTTGATTGGTCTTAACTCATCAAATTTCCTTCCATCAATCCTTAGCCCTTCCTCATTAATCAACTTCACATCAACATCTTCCATACAACTCACCCTCTAACTCAAATTTCTCATTCTATCATTCAAGCACATACATTCATCATTCAATTGGTTGAGCCTTGGCAATTGCGGAGTAGCGGTCCTCCAAAAATGCCTTGATGGATTCTGTGAGCCCCATTATCTGGGCCTCGGCCTCTATCTTCTCAATGGCCTCCACAGCAACCATGATATCCTCTGGATTTCCATCTATCCATATCCTGCCATTTTGCCCAACAAACATGCGACATTTGGTAAATCTCTTGATAAGTGTGATCATTGAGCCTCCCTTGCCTATCACCCTGGGAACCTTTGAGTGGGAGATCTCGGTAATCAGTCCGCCCATTAGCTTTCTTAAATCATGATCGTTCATGGTTAAATGAACTCTTTTGATCTCGTCAACATTTTGTATCTTTCCCAATATGGTATCCCCTACATTTAGGAACCTTGCCGTGTCACCGAACTCAACATGCCATGGCACCTCATTAACATGAAGAGGTGCAGGATAAGGTGCCTTGACATCAACAAGCCAATTTGAGGGTCCTATATCTATGATATTACCAATTACATAGTCACCAGGTCTCGGAATGTATCTCCCGCTGAGTGGGACCACATTTATATAGCCTGCTCTGATGTTCTTTACGCCCAATTGTGAGGCATATGTCTCATCTTTATCTGTATAGGTACCCATTCCGGATTTTAGATCCTTTTCACTCAATCTATCTCCAGGAATAACAAGCTCTCTCTCGATCTTAATCATTTTAGAAGAATCATCAGTTTTTTCGACATTTTCCATTTAAATCAACTCTAATCGACTCAATTTCGCTTTCTTCGAAGTGCACCCATAACATAATTGCATTATTTTATAATTTTGGTTTCAACGTCTCCTTTGGTCTTTTTGTTCAGTTTATCGTAAAACTCAGATTGCAGTCCCGCGGGAATCTCCACCACTCCTATCCAAGAGCCGTCCTTCTGCCATTCCTCCCTCATGATCTTTCCAAAGCCGGTTATATCGGCATACGTCCTTCCGTAATTCTCGCCAGACAGTTTAACGGCTATCTTCAACTTCTCGAATCTTATGGGTATTAAGGGTTTGAGTTTGTCAAGTATCTCTTTCACCTGCACGTCCACTGGTTTGAAAGGATCTATGTGAACCTTCGCCTCCTTTATAGCAAGTTCTATCCTCTGGGCGGGGTGCGGTGCACCTGTCTGAGGATTTATGGCGTTTCTTACAATGGATTCAATGATCTGCTTTCTTTTATTTTCCTGCATCTGCTTTCGCTGGTCGGTTGTGAGTTGTATCGTCCCATCGGTTAGAATACGTTTTGCTACTTTCGCGGTATCATTGGTTCCGAAGATCTTGACCATCTTCTCATCAGAGGCCTTGTCACCCTTCTTGGAATCCTTGAATATGGTGTCGATAACGAGGCTTTCCAAAATCGAAATATCTTCCCCGTCTTTAAACTTCTGGGCAGATTCGGGTTCAATCAAGATCTCAAAGGTTTCGTTTTCTATATCCAACCTCGCAATAACAGCATCTTCCAATTTAACCATGGCTATATCTCACTAACAAACTCTATTATTTCCCTAACTTACTCACGAACTTCTCCACTTCTTTTGTTTCCAATTTTCTAAATCTCTCCCCGACCTTTACAACACCTATCTCCACAGAAAGTACATTGGGCTCCCCCTCGGTGGCTTTATTGAGTGCTTCCAGACCCAATACTATGGAGTCGTTCATTGGCATACCCTCCTTGAACTTATCCTCAAATATCTCTATTACAATGTTCCTGCCAGCGCCAATACTCCCCGCCTTATAGGCCATGAGAGCACCGCTTGGATCCGTTTCAAAGAGGCTTATTCCAAATTCGTCGACTCCCGCAACCAATAATGCGGTTCCGAAGGGCCTAACCCCTCCGAATTGTGTGTAGTTCTGTTTGTAGTCACATATCTTTTTTACGAGCTGCTCAACAGAGACGCGCTCGTTATAGGTTACCCTATTGATTTGGGCCGTGATTCTGGCATAGTCCACTAACGCCCTTGCGTCAGCCACCAAACCAGATGTAGCACAGCCTATGTGCTCATCTATCTGAAAGATTTTTTCTATGGAAGTGGGTTCGATTAACCTACTCGTTACCCTCTTGTCAATGATTAAGGCTACACCATCCTTGAATTTCAATCCTACAGTGGTGGTGCCTCGTTTGACAGCCTCCCTTGCATATTCAACTTGAAACAGCCTTCCATCGGGTGAGAAGACCGTGATAGCTCTATCGTATGCCATTTGTCCTGGTTGCATGATAATGCCTCGATTGGTAATTACCTATCCCAAATATAAAGCTAATGGTAGGATTATGCATCATTTCCTTTGGAGGTGAAAAGAGAACAACACTCCTTTTCTTTTATCCTTACCCAGTTGACTTTTCCACCATGATAAAAAAATTTCTTTAATAGTGTATCCTACTCTCTATCCATATATCTTCTCTTGGCCTTTTTTATGGTTCCTGATGTACCGAGAGTAACTACCTTGACAGGGACCTTGTCTCTTCCTATGGATTTGATGGAGACAAGAAGCCTCATGGCCTTCTCTTTATTTGTGTGAGCACATCTTAGAATACCCTTATTATTTTCAAAAACCGTAAGCCAAGGTCTTACATCCTCCTGATTCCCCTCATCTTTTTCCTTCTCTCGAATCGCTGATATGAACTCGTTTCTGGATATTATACGAGGAGCCGTGATTTGGAAGGCGATGTATCTTTTTCTTGCTGTTTTGTCGGAGGATGTCATCTTCAAGTGAATCGATAAGGTGGTAATTAGTGGTTTTGATTGGAAAGATTTTTAATATCTAGGGTGTTAAATTTTATAAAAATCCCCGCCCGCCATCCCCCTCCTCCCCCCCTTCCCCCCCCTTCCCCCTCCTTTGCCCTCTCCTACCACAGCCTTTTTTCGAAATTTACCCTAAAATATGGAAAATTTTCCATTTCTTCCCCTGCTTTTTTCTGGTATAAATCCCTTTCTTCACTGGATTTTGCCAAAACAGATGAAACTAACAGCAGAAAACGAAATAATAGAATTTTCCTTGTGAACAATCGCCTAACAGGGCAGTCCTACAAATAACAATTTTATATTATTAACATTTGACTCATTAAGTCGGAATAAAAACTAGCCTGGTATCATGATTATCAAGGTTGTAGTTGTAACCTCACCATCATCGTCTGTGACATTTAAAGTAACGGTGTAGTTTCCAGACATACTATAAGCATACATAACAGTATCAGTTACACTTATCGGGTTTACTTCAGGGCTCGGAAACGGATCAGGATCTAAACCATCATTGAAATAAATATTCGGCCCAGCAGTTCCTCCATCACCAAAATCCCATTCGAAGATGAGGTCATCACTACCTGGATCAGAGGCTGTTGCTTCGAAGGTTATGTTATGCTTATATATTATCTCAGTCAAATCTACCTCCCATTGATCGATATGATTCCAATGATCTGAATTCCAATCAGACTGTCTTACATTAAACGTGTGGTGAAGCTTTTCAGAAGTTCCATCCTGGAACTCCAAAATGAACCAAACAGGATTTCCGCCCCAAACGTTTCCGTTTACCCTCGGGTCATTGGGAATATAGTCAACCACAGCCCGATAAGTGCATCCAAAATTTATATTGTAACCTGTCAAAGTAGCAGCCTGTTCATCCGGGCTCCCGGGTTGCCTGGTAACCTGTTCACTCCATATCTCGGCATCATCCTCAAATAAAGTTATGTTTACAGAATGATATTTTTCTCCTGCAACCCGTAAGGTGAAGTTCACATGCATGTAAGCTTCTACACTCTCGATTTTTGGAGCGACATTGTTCACTGTTATGTTCGTAACATAGGTAGTTAAACCACCGTCATCATCCTCAATAGTTAGCCTAACTATGAACACTCCATTATCACCGTAGGTATGA
>CP070672.1:3778297-3781052 GCA_020351895.1 Thermoplasmata archaeon | reverse complement strand
GTCGACCTTTTACTGCGAACACGATATGAATATAAATTTGGGTATATGTGTTAGCCATTTTCATCTCCTTTCAATAAAATACATGTCACTCCTACGGAGTTTTGCTGATTATCTGATCTCACTACTATAAACATAACACTCCTTACGGAGTTAAAAAGGAGCTAAATCCAAATGGATGGTGTGATTATAGCTAAATGTTATTCACACACTATGAACTCTATAGGAGTGAAATATAACACTATTTTTCATTAATTGCATATCATTTCCTTTGTTTCAATTTTGCCAATCTCTCTTTCGCATCTATCTTCTCAGGCAAATCCTCATCAGCATCTTTCCAGATGTCGAGAAATTTTTCATACTCTTTTATTGCCTTATTCACTGCGCCCTTTTTTTCATACAGTTTGGCTAATCGATAATGATATTTTGGATTAATGAGACGTCGCAGTTTAACATTTAGATCAACGTCAATTAGCCGCTCATATTCTGCAATTGCACTATCTAACTCTCCCTTTTTTAGAAAAGAACGAGCTAATACATCCTTCAAGAATGGGAAATTATAAGTTATTAAAAGTGAAAATTCGAAATCAGGTATCGTATTGGATGTAGGATTTTTACAAATAAAAATAGCTTCATCCACACGTCCTTCAGCGAGCAATACCTCTCCATGAAGTATATCATAAGATAATCCCCTCATAGTCTGTTCATTCTCTAATAATTCATAGAACGATTTTGCAATTAACAGTTTAGACTTTGCAGAATCAATATCTCCTTCTTTTAAGTGTATAAATCCTTGATAGATATTCCAATCTAATCGTCTAACTGTAGAATCTTTTGGTACGGATTTTATTCTGAAATCGATCCATTTCTTAAAGTTCCTTTTGCCAAGTTCATAATCTCCGATATCATAATAAACCCAAGCCGATAACCAATCCATCCCGTTAAACCAGGTTTCATTCTCAATTAATTCGGCAAGCTCTTTTGCCCTTTGATAATTAATCAGACAACTATCTTTGTTACCTAACCAGTATTGATAGAATCCTCTATATGCACAAGCCTTAGTTCTGATAAAATCGGATGGTGCTGTGTCAAAGTAATGATCAAACCATTTTATCGTCTCATGATATTCCTCTTTCAGTGCTAAAAGATAGGCAAGTTTCGGACTGGATTGAAAATCAGGTTTAACAGTTAATGCTTCCTTATATTTCGTAATCGCTTCGTCAATTTTTCCCATTTCATAATAGATGTCGCCCATCGAATCGAATGGACTAGCATCCCCAGGTGATACATTTGCATACCGTTTTAAATATTCGATAGCCTTTTCAAAATTACCCATATCTGCATAACAGTAAGCAAGTTTATTAAGGACAATGCCAAAATTAGGATCAAGTTCCAGTGCTTTATTATAATACTTTATTGCCTGGTCATATTGATTTCTAGAACGATGCCAAGATCCCAAATCATCGTATACCCCTTTTTCTTTAGGATATTTTTTTATAATTTGTTTAAGAAGGTTAAACTTTTTTTCAGGATTCCCCTCTATAAGACTTGCATAAAATGCCTCAATATAAAGTCTCTCTTTTTCTGTTGCTTTGCCTGAATATCTCTTGGCTTTATCGTAATGTTCTCTTTGCAGTTCAAAATTTCCCAAATAACCATTTGACCAGGCAAACCAGAGATGGGCAATGGCAAATGTTGAATCGAGTTCGACAGACTTTTCTAAAAACCATCGTGCTTCCTTATAATACCTCTTCCTGTGTTCCTCTCTTCCTCGAATGAAATAGTTGTAAGCTTCCATCGAAGTTGTTGTCACTTCTCTGAGCGGTTGTTGATCCTGCTCAATCTTACGTTCGGATAAACCAATCCCTTTTGAAATTTCCTTACCCAATTCATCAATTTGTCTTAAAATGCTGTCCTCTCCTTCACCACGTGAACTGGTACTTTTTATGAAGCGCTTTGTTTCGACATCCAAAAGCTTCACTTCAGTGGCAAACATATTACCGAGTTTGGTGTAACTGCCGAGTACAACAGCATCGACACCATCCAGGCGGCAGGCCTCAAAAGCCAAATCCTTATCGATAATCTCTACATCCCCTTTGCCCAATTGTTTTAGCAGGTCATACATCCGCTCCCAGGTCGTCACCTGGAGATATTGTGACTGTTCCAGTTTCGTTATGAGAAGATTGGGAATAACTTTTTGTAGATGGTCATACGATTTATCGCCCGTATGATTTTCAAAGCTGATAACAGCAATGGGGATTGGTTCTCTAACCAAGAATCGATCAGAGTAATATGGTTTCAGTAACAAGTATCCGACGATGAGCAGGAATAAAAAACCAACTGACATCGATATTATTTTAAGCCGTTTGGTTTTAGATTTTTCTTCCTTATGTCTTGAAGATCGAGTCTCAAAAAAAGGTTCTTTTTCTTTTTGAAGTCTCGCTAAATCAATTTTCATTTCACTGATGGCTTGATATCGATCCCCAAGGTCTTTTACCATTGCCTTCTTTGTTATTTCTTCCAATTCATCTGAAGCATCAGTTCGTATTTCTCTGAAAGGCTTCGGCTCTTCATTCATAATCGAATAAATCACTGCCTGCTCATATTCGCCTCTAAAAGGCAACTGTCCTGTAATCATCTCATACAGCACTACCCCAAAAGACCAAATATCGGTGCGATGATCGACATCCTCTCCACGAGTTTGTTCTGGGGACATATAGGATATTGTTCCCATGGTCGTGCCATTTTTGGTCAAGCC
>CP070672.1:3762952-3778197 GCA_020351895.1 Thermoplasmata archaeon | reverse complement strand
TATTAAGGGTTTGGGAGCAGATCTTTGTGGGATAGCTCCAGTTGAAAGATTCAATGAGGCTCCAAAAGGCTTTCGCCCCAAGGATATTTACAAAGACAGTAGATCCGTGGTCGTGTTTGCCAAAAGACTTCCTGTAGAATCGCTTTTTGCCACAAGTTGCGTTCCATATACGTATGTCAATAATATAATCACTCAGAAGGTCGATGAACTTGGATTCGAAGTTTCCCTTAAATTAGAAGATCAGGGAATAAGAGCTGTTCCTATTCCTTCAGATGATCCTTACGAGTATTGGGAACCTGAACACTCATACGGTAGGGCCATTCTATCATTGCGTCACGCCGGTCATCTTGCTGGACTTGGTGTTCTCGGTAAGAACACTCTTTTGATAAATAAGGAATTCGGGAATATGATTCAGATTGGAGCAGTATTGGTTCCGGCTGAATTGAAGGGAGATGAAATTGCTACATACGAAGGATGTCCCCCCGATTGCACCCTCTGTTTAGAATCTTGTCCAGCAAAAGCCCTAAATGGGAAGACGGTAGACCAAAAACTTTGCAGACCCCACTCAAACTACAGAACAGAAAAGGGCTACATACTAAAGAAGTGTAATGTGTGTCGAAAAATATGTCCCAATTCTTTAGGAATAAAATAAATGGCACACAACCTCCTTTGACAAGTTTCAAATACTATCATTAAAATATATAGGACGTTTCGGAGGGTGTAACCATGAATCTAGGACACATTGAAATCTTTGTAAAAGATCCATTAAAATCAAAAGAATTTTACAAGAATGTTTTAGGATTCACTATTGAAGATATTCAAAAGGACAAATATGTTTGGTTAAAAAAGGATCAAACAGAGATACTTCTTAGACCTGGGAAAAACCATCAACAGATAATGAACTATCAAAGCACAAATATCGGGCTTGTGCTATATACGAATGATTTGGATAAATCAGTTAAGGAATTAACTTCCAGAGGGCTCAAATTTAAAGGTACAGATTTATCAGAAAAGTGTTTAACATTCACAGATCCTGATGGCAATTGGTTTTCCTTAGTTAATCCGATTGATCACTAGCTCCTCGATATAATTATTTACATCTTAGTAAATAAATAACAAATATTTTGTTTCCCACATTACCGTTTTCGAGTAGGCTAGGGGAGAGGCAATCTGAAAGGAATGGGGGCGCAATCCTTATATTGTAAGCAATAATATGGATAGTAGGGCCGATAATTGAGGAGGCGGAGGTTTCAAGAATTAAAGATGTGCGAGTGAATTTCAATTCGAACATAAAATGCGAAGGGAGTGGGATTATGGATAAGATCATCTACAACTCAGTCAAGTTGAAATGCGATATTAATCGGGCCTTTGAAATGTTTACAGTAAATCAGCATCTTGAGAAATGGTTTGCAAAAGTGGCTGATGTGGAATCAAAGGTTGGAGGGAAATATGAATTATTTTGGAATCCAGAAGACAAAGAGAATGACAGTACCATCGGTTGCAAAATATTGGCAATAGAGCCAAATAGATTTCTTTCATTTGAATGGAAAGGACCTAAACAATTTAAACACTTCATGAATGTTATTAGGCCTCTAACAAATGTAGTTGTATTCTTTGTACCCACAAACGAGGGAGCAGACGTGCATATATTACATTCAGGTTGGAGAGATACAGAAGAATGGAAAGAAGCGTATGATTGGTTCGAAAAAGCTTGGACAATGGTTCTTTCAGATTTAGAAAAATATGTAAAGACTCGTCTATCTGGGTGATTGTTCGAATATGATAATCCTCTTATGTAAATGAATAAGATTTGTAAAGTAAGTGCTTGAGGGGAGGAGCAATAATTTGGATTGTAGGTTGAAGGTTAAAATAGGTTGTGTATTGAGATGGCGGATAGTCAAATAATAAAGAAATTAATTTTTAAAATTCCCGATGATTTAGAGCTTAAAGAAACTGCAAAATTCTATCTAAGGGCTTTTAAAAGTACCGATCTATCTAAGGTAGCGGATTTAGTAAATTTCTGGAAATTATTCATAGAGGAAAAGATTTGTTATTTTATTATAGCAAAGTATAATGAAAAAATAATAGGATGTGGCGCACTTGTTACCTATCGTTCCCATGTCTGGGTTGCATGGATGGCTGTTGATCCTGATTTCCAACAAAAAGGGGTAGGCAACAAGATAATGAGAAATCTTATGGATTATGCAAAAAAATCGGGTTTTAATACCTTGAGACTCGATGCCACTAATGTCGGGAAAAAACTGTATTCGAAATTCGAATTCAGGGAGGAATATCGGGTGTTGTGGCATGAAATAAAATTTCTAAAAGGTCGATATGATTTTGAAGGATCAGGAATAGCTGTATCAAATCATATCCCCAAATGGTGTTTGAAAATGGACAAAGAGGCTTTTGGAGATGATAGAAGTCGGTTATTGAAACTTCTATTAAATAATGGTGGAAAGATAATTACGGTTGAGAATGAAGGAGACGGAATTCTCTGGAAAAATAGAATTGGACCTATTATCGCGGAAGATGTAGATATAGCCAAGAATATCGTGAGATATGCAACTGGTATGGGTGCAGAAAGGTTATATGTACCTTTACACAAGGATTTACCTCAAGATTTTTTATTTGATTTAAAAGAAGTGAAACGCGGTACTTCGTTAACGTGTTGCACTAGAATGATATTTGGAGATGCCGTCAGAGAAAACACCAAGAAGATATATGCGTCCTTCATCGCTGCCACAGGTTAGTTCGAATAGGAAAAATTATCAGAAAAGTAAGAAAACTGAGACCAAAACCTTTGTGAGCTCTCTCAAACACATATATCCAATCATATGACGACCATAATACCCTAATAAAACTCCTCGATCTCCATGGAGGCTCCATTCTGAGATAAAGAGTAGCGCAATCCTTAAATCCGAATAAACAATAATATAGATAGTTGGGCCTGGAATTTAAAAATATAGCAATTAAAATGAAAAGGAGAATAGCAGAATGGTAAAATCAAATATAACCGAACATCTTTTGGAATTTAAGTGCAATGTATGTGGTTATAGTGCCGAATATCCAAGCCCTGAAAGTGTTGCCCTCAATCCAAATGTTTTTCACTGGCCGAAAAAGTTTGTGGAATGTACTTTATGTCTTCAGTTAGTTTGCAAGCAATGTATTAGCGATAAGAAAAAAAAGATTTGTAATGATTGTATTGAAGCATGATCCTCGACAACTCATGGAAAACCCACTCCGAAGAGGGATTAGCACAATCCTTATATTAATACAATAATATGGATTCTAGGAATCCAAATGCTAAACATTCAAATTAGAGACATGGATTTGGAAAGCCACTACTATGTTTCTGCATGCGGTCATTGCAACGAATCCGATGAAACAGATGCTTGTGCAAAAATCCGCAGAGACTGGCTTATCAACATGCAAAAAAAAGGCGCTCGAACTAAAGTGGCAATTGTTGAAGATAATCCGGTTGGTTTTATCCACCTTGTTCCAATAGGGATATCCACCACGGGATTAATCGGACAGGATCTCATGGTAATCCCCTGCCTTGCTGTATCCAGAAAATGGGAGGACAAACGGGTTGGAAGGGCCTTGATTACGGAAGCGGAATCCGAGGCTCGCACACAAAATAAGCAGGGATTGGTAACCATAGCCTATTATGGAGATTTTCCTTTTATGCCTGCGGGATTCTTCGAGAAAATGGGATTTAAAGTAATTACAAAAAGAAAAGTAACAGCTATCGGTGAACAAGGTCTTCTTGATGAGGAAGCGTTATTATGGAAGGTATTTCAAACTCCAAAGGAACCTCCACATTTTGTTGAATCCAAATACGAATTTAAACCTATGCAAGATAAGGTTGTCATAGATCTTTTTTGGGATCCTTTTTGTTTAACAAGTATTACTGAGGCACAAAGAGTGAGGGAAGTTGTTAAGGAATTTGAAGATAAAGTAGTGCTAAACGAGTATCCTGCAGATGACAGAGAAATATTCCTATCCTTTCAAATTCCAAGAGCTATCTTTGTAAATGGCAAAGAGATCGGTTGGGGATGGGCCGCTCCCCAAGAAGGGATAAGAGAAGCGATTGAAAAGGTGATATGAGTCCCCGATCCAAGTGATTAAAGGCAAGGAATTGTGAAAGAGAGATTTGGGCAACTAATGTAAATCCAATCCTCTACTCAAGGTAAGAAAGTGCATTATCTTGGTGTAAAACATGGTGATAACCATGGAATATTTATATAGAATGTTGACCAAGTATTACATATCAGGTAGGGTCTAAAAAGTCTGAAAAATGCCCACTTGATTTACGGCAAATGTTTGAATGTTCATCTGTTAGCGCAAGCTCTATGGATATCTTTGGGAGTCTAAAAACAAATTGGGTGGGATCCTATGATCGGAAAAGGCGGGATGATTTACAAGATCATTAACTCGCAAAAAAAATCAAATCTATCCCTATACTTAATAGTATTTATACTCCTATTATGCTCACGCATATTCGATATATCCACAACTTATCTGGCTACTCCCAATCTTTCTAATGAATCCAATATTATGGTAAGAGCTCTCGGACTTGGATGGTTCAATTTTATATTCATGAACATAGTAATAATTCTGGCATTTTTCTTTTTATTCAGGTTCTCATGGTCGAAATTCATGAAAACGCATCCTTTAATCGATAAATATAGAAAATCTCATGGAAATCATAGGAACATCTCCCTTGAAATCGGTATAACGCTGCCAATATATGTCATAATCACTGGATATTTCCAAGGTTTAGTCAATATTATGATTTATCTGAAACTGATAATTGTCTCATTCACAAATTTCCTATATTTATATCCTGCAATAATCGGTGGTGTTTTCGGATATATAAGCCTTTACATAACAAAACACGTTCTTTATTTAGAACGGCCACGACTTAGAAAGAAGGCGCATAAGGTCATGATTCCCAAGGATAGTGAGAAGTGCCAAAAACCACTACCTAACCCTCCAAACCCTATATAAGAGCCCATACAGCAGGAAGGATGGGCGTAATCCTTATATTCTTAGTTATAATATGGTTTGTAGAACTGGGGCCTTAAAGTGCCTATCAGAATTCATTTAAGACTGATTATCAAAAGGGAAAAAGTATAACAACTAAGAATTATTTAGTAAAAAACTAATTATAAGTTGGTTACCATGGAAAATGGTAGAAAATACAAATCAAATATATATTTAATTGCATTAATAAGCATTGGGACCGCAGCAGTGGTTATCGAGATCGTATCATATCTATTTTTTGACTTGAGATTGTGGTATTTTGATTTGGCATTATTTATTGTTATCCTTTTAAGTGCACAATCGGTTTATCTGGATGCTAGGAAAATAGATGCCGGGAAGGCATATCCTGAGCAAAAAACATTCAGAGCAATGACTTGGACACCCACGAGTTGGGGAGTACTTGTCCTCGTCATATGGATAATAATGTTCCCATTATATCTTTATAAGCGAGAGGAGATTTTCTGGCAAAATATTACCGTGGAATATAGTACTTTAAAAACCATTGAACGTGAAATTAAACCCCAAAAACGCAGCGAACCATCATCTGATCCATCAAAATACAGTAAAAATGTTCGTTTCTGCCCACGTTGTCACACTCCATATTCAATAAGGCAGCTTAATCGTACTAAGCACTGTAACATGTGTGGTGAATTGCTTAAAACGAAATAATATCTATAATCCTAAATAACCGAGTACAAAAGGAGCTCATTATAGAGTTTGGGCGTATAGGGGAGGGGCAATCCTCATATTATAATTGATAATATAGATGATAAAACTGAGGTTAGAAGGATGAAAAGCAAGATGAATAGATGTTCCTGGAGTGAAGGGGATGAATTGTATATAAAATATCATGATGAGGAGTGGGGGACTCCCGTCCATGACGACCAGAAACATTTTGAGTTCTTGGTCCTGGAATCCTTTCAGGCCGGGCTGAGCTGGCTCACCATTCTAAAAAAAAGGGAGAACTTTAGAAAGGTGTTTGATGGGTTCGATCCAAAAAAAGTAGCGAGATATAATAAAAGAAAAATTGAGAACCTGATGAAAAATCAGGGTATCATAAGAAACAGAAAAAAGATCGAAGCTTCAATAAATAATGCCAAAAGTTTTCTTGAAGTTCAAAAGGAATTTGGAAGTTTCGATAATTACATCTGGAAATTCACGGGTTTCAAACCTAAGATCAATTCGTGGAAGAGGATATCCCAGATTCCAGCAACATCCAAATTATCAGACAAGATCAGTGCCGACCTCAAAGAAAGAGGATTTACATTTGTAGGGTCCACTATAATCTATGCTCATATTCAGGCGATTGGGTTGGTAAATGACCATGTCGTAAGCTGTTTTCGATATAAGGAACTAATATAAATGAGGAGTCGCATGGACAAAGGATCTGAACTTCTGCAAAGGATGAATCGAAATTGGGACGACATCTATTTACAACTCAGTTTAAATGAAATTCCCTGGCATTCTGAAAAACCTGATCTGGAATTCATAGAGTTAATAAAACGGAAAAAGGTAAAACCAGAAAGAGTTCTTGATGTTGGATGTGGGGCAGGAACAGATGCAATATATCTTGCCTCAAAGGGATGCAGGGTGACTGCAATAGATATATCATCCGAAGCAATAAGAATAGCCGAAGAGAGGGCGAATAAAGGTGAAGTAAAGGTTAATTTTATTGCCGATGATTTCATGAAGATTGAATTTAACTCCGAAAGTTTTGATTTTGTTAACGATAGGGGTTGCTTCCATCATATGGACCCAAAAAAAAGAGAGGCTTTTGCAGTGAAAATTAACGATGTTCTAATTAGAAATGGCTATTATTTTCTTCGATGCTGGAGTGATAAGGAAGAGGAAACCAAACGAGGGCCATTTAGAATATCAAAAGATGAGATCAAGACAACATTTTCCAGGTATTTTAATATAGGAGAAATAAAGGATTTTAGATTCGGAGGAAAAGGTGCAAGAGGTTATGTTTGTTTAATGATTAAGGAAGGAGGGGTTTTTAAGTAATCAATGAGTTGTAGATAACATGGCTTCTAAATCAATCTATAAAAGTGAAGAGGGAAAGAAGAAAATTATTAAACTATATAATCAAGCCCTTAAAGATTTACATATTGATTACGATTCCCAGATGGTGGACACAAGGTTCGGTAAAACTCATGTATTGGTTACGGGCCCAAAATCCGCAATACCAATTATGATCTTTCAAGGTGGAAACACAGTAAACCCATTAACCTTATCATGGTTTAAACCTCTTTTAAGCGAATACCGTATATATGCCCCTGATACAATCGGTCACCCCGGATTGAGTTCCGAGAACAGGATTTCTCCCAAAGATGATAGCTTTGGAAAATGGGTTGTGGATTTGCTTGATCATTACAATATTCAACAAGGTAACTTAATCGGTCCATCCTATGGTGCAGGCATAATTCTTCGTACCGCAGCATTTGCTCCAGATCGGATATCACGGGCCATTCTTATTGTTCCATCCGGAATTGCCACAGGTTCTATGACAAAAATGATGTTTAAGATTGTATTTCCCATGCTAAAATACAAAATGTTTCCAAGTGAAAAACGATTACGCAAAGCAGTAAATCCCATGGTTTCCGATGAAATTGATAGGATCTCTTTGGACGTTATAGGTTCAATATTCCTTCATGTGAAACTCGAAACAAAGATGCCCAAACTGACAACAGAAGACGAACTTGCGAACTTCAAGGCTCCAACAATGGTTTTTTCTTCAGAATACGACATATTCTTCCCGGCTGAAAAGATAAATCCAAGGGTAAAACAGATTATACCCAACTTGTATGCTGTTGAAACTCTCAAGGGGAACGGACATTTTCCTTCAAGAAAGTCGCTTATTTTAATTAATAAGAAGATAAAAGAATTTATTGAAGATAAAGGAGGAGCAAGTTAAAATGATAAATAAAACATGGGATCAATAATAAAATAAATATAAAATAGGTGTAGAAATGAAGGGAATAATTTGCTACTATTCGGGAACAGGTAACACCAAGCTTGCTTGTAAATACATTGCTGCAAAAATGAATAATGTCGACATTGATCTTTTCAATATTGTAAAGGATGGTAAACCAAATCTAGATAAATACGATATTGTTGGATTCGCATGCTTCACTGATTTCGGAGGGCCATCCTACATAGTCCAAAAGTTCATAGAAGGAATCCCGCAGCAGAAGAATAAGCCCGCCTTTGTGTTCAACACCTATGGATTCATGAGTGGGAAGACACAGGGTGCCTTGGTCAAGTGGATTTCTGCAAAAGGTTTCCTACCTATAGCGGGTCATACGCTACATGTGCCTGAGAGTTATCCTCCCATGATTGTCAGGAAAAGGGGTGCTGAGGATCAGCCATCTTTGGATAAGATGGAGAGTTTTAACAGATTTATCTCGAACCTAGACGGAATTATTAAAGGAGTTAATTCGGGAAGTCAATGGAAAAAGGGTAAGATAAAGGGTGGCTTGTTCATGCTCTCCCGCACCAAGGCTAAAAAGGACATGGGAGATAAATTCGTGGATCTTGAACTTTGCAATGAATGTGGCGTCTGTGAGAAAGTATGTCCCTATAATGCGGTCTCACTTGATCCCAAACCCAAATTCGATATGAACAAATGCTATGGATGCTGGGGATGTTTTCACAAATGCCCTAAGAAAGTGATATACACCAGAAAGTTCCGTGGTGAGGGGCATTATCCCAAACCGAATGCCCAGCTGAAGGAAAAATTGAAAATAATTGAATGACCTTACGGTGAAACGGTTATTGAAATGGACGTGTTCGAGCTTTACAATATCTCAGAGCATTACATGGAATTGATAAATCCCTTCGATTCCGATAAGATAATAACACTGGGCAAGTTCCTGGGACTTAAGGATGGCAGTAAAGTCATCGAGTTCGGCAGTGGATTTGGTGAGGTTTTAATTCTCTGGGCAAAGGAATATGGCATTTCCGGAATAGGTATCGATATAAGGGAATATGCATGCCAGCGCGCGGAAAAGAAGATAAAGGACTTGGGTTTGGAAGATAGCATTGAAATAGTGTGCGGTGACGGCGCGAAATATCAGTTTGAAAAACTGGGATATGATGTTGCAGCTTGCATTGGTGCATCATTTATATGGGGGGATTATAAATCCACAATTCGAGCCATGAAGGATGCTATCAAGGCCGAAGGCAAGCTTATCATAGGCGAACCTTACTGGGTGAAGGAACCTGTTCCAAAATCTTACAGAGAGGAGAACAAGACGATCCATAACGAGTACGAGCTTCTGACAATTGCGCGGGAAGAAGGTTTCGAATTTGAATACATGATGCGAGCAAATCATGATGACTGGGATAGGTACGAGGCAAGCAACTGGTACTCTCTGAACCGATGGCTTGAAGAGAATCCCAATCATCCTGAAAAACAGGAAGTTGTGGAATGGCTTCATAAACTTCAAAATGAATATCTAAAATTCGGAAGGGAATATCTTGGTTGGGCAGTTTATCTTCTGAATCCCATAAAATATTGACGATTTATATTAGATCTAAGAATTTGAATTGAAGGAGGTATAACATGGAAAGACGAGAGGATATTTTTCACGAAATAATAAAAAAACTTCCCGAAGCGGATATACCATTCAAGGGAGTCCGGGGATGGCTCTCGCAGGGTACGGACCATCAGGTTGTTTTTTTCGATATTGAACCTATAGGTGAAGTTGCCGAACACTCCCACGGTGCACAATGGGGAATCGTAATCGAAGGGGAGATGGACCTCACAATTAGTGGAATTACAAAGACATGCAAAAAAGGCGATTCCTATTTTATCCCGGATGGCGCCAAACACTCTGCTGTTTTTAAAAGAAGGACCTGGGTCCTGGATTTTTTTGCGGATAAAGAAAGGTATAAAACCAGAGATTGAATTATTTAAAAATAAAAAATACTTAAAAATCCGCCTTTTTTCAACTTCATTTTTAAATGATATTTTATAATAACGTACTTACCTGTCCGAAAGATTTTTAAGTCTCTATATATTTTTACATATTCCCAGAATTTTTGATTAGGGAGGTTGTTGAAATGGAAGAAAAAAAATCCATGGAAGATACAAAACACGATAAGTTTGTGGAAATGGAAAAAATGGATCTGGCAGAGCTTAAAAGTGAAGCTGCAAGGGCTGAAGAGGAAACCTCCAAGTACAGGCTAAAATTCAGAGAGTATGAGGAAAAGGCCAAGGAGCTCATAGCAAAGGCGGCCAAGTTTGAGGGAAGGGCCGATATTTTAGAGGGAAAATCCGATGAAGCACAGGCAAAAAAGGGAGAATTCAAGGAGGCCTCCGAGGCGGCATGCCTGGAGAACCTGCAGATAGAGTGCGCAAAACTGGAGGCAAAGGCTGCAAGAATGGAAACAAAGAGCGCTAAATTGGAATTAAAGGCCGACAAAAAGGATCGAAGGGGCGCAGAGCTTCGGGAAAAGGCCCAGGAGAACATCGAGAGGGCGGCGGAAACCCTTGAAAAGATAAAATACCACGAGAACGAGGAACAGGAATACAGGAAAAGGATAAGTAAAATGGAAGGAAAGTAGAAGTTTAACGAGTAAAAGAGAATTAACAAAGTGTCTTATTTATAATAAATTATTTATCATCATAAGTAATATTTATGCTCTATTAAAAAGGGGGTTGATAACATGACAAATGTTATGGAAAATATAGAGAAAAGAGTGACAGATACCAGAAATAAGATAAAAAACACACGAAGAGAGATAACCGGGGGTGTGGCGGAGGACAAAATAAAGGAAATTGGTAAAAAGGCCTACAAGGAACTGGATGAGGATCTGGAAAAACTGCATAATGCCATAAAGGAGCAAAGGGCGAAAGCTAAGGAAAGAAGGGCGAAAATATTCGATGAAATCGAGGAGGACATAAGTGCTGCCCACACAAAACTCAGGCAAAAAAGAAGAGACATTACGGGCGGTCATGTGGAAGATGCGGCAAAGGACGCCGGAAAAGTTATAAAAGAAAAGGGCGGGGCAGCATTAAAGGAGCTCGGGGAAGATATTGATAGAATCTCAGAAAAATTGAAAAGGGCCAAAGAAGAATAAAACTAATATAACATACCACTAAATCTAGCTTAAATACTACTCAACAATCTCCTCCAAAATCATTCCCTCAACAACGACTGGCTGTAGTTTATTTGCTAGAGATTTTGCGTCTTGAAGCTTTCTTTCATTTTCTGCATAGATAGTGAGTAACGTGTCTCCCTCTCCTGCAGATTCTCCTTTTTTATATCCTAGTAAAATCCCTGCACCTTTGTCTTTCGGAGATCCAGCAGCTCTAGCAATCTTTGTAACAGCCCTATTTTTTACTGCCTCAATATAGCCGTCTTTCGGTGACGGAAGATCGTAGGTGTATTTTCCGGGATTGATATTCTCGGATTTTATATCGGGATTACCTCCCTGGGCTTTGATTATCTCTTTGAATTTCTTTAAGGCCTTTTTCGATCCCAAGGTGTCTTTTGCCAGATCACGTCCCTTTTTTGGCTGGGCAACACCGCCGAGTTCAAGCAGTATGCCTGCCAGGCTCAAAGATTTCTCGATTAAGCTGTTGGGTTTGGGAGACCCTTCAAGAATCGACAAGGCCTCCCTGATCTCCAGTGCAGGCCCTATGGCCCTTCCTACCGGCTGTCCTCCGTAGGTTATCGTGCACATAGTCCTGACTCCAAGACGCTCACCCAGTGTTATGAAATCCCGGGCCATTTGTCTAGCCTGTTCATTGCCCGGCACCTTGGTCCCTTCACCAACAGGGATGTCTATAACGCAATAATCCGCACCAATGGCCTTCTTCTTGGCCATTACAGATGCCAAAACCTGACCGTGAGGATCTAGTGACAGAGGGTACTCGACCCTGATAATTGCATCATCCGCAGGTGCGAGATTCACTCCTCCACCCCAGACAAGGGCTCCACCAGTTTCTCTTGCGATCCTCTTGATGGACTGTGCATCAAATTCCACATTGCATAATGTTTCCATAATATCAGCGGTTCCTGCCGCCGAACTTATTGCCCGTGATGAAGTCTTGGGGATTATAAGGCCATTGGCAGCGACAATAGCCACTGTGATAGGAGCATACTTGTTGCCTGGAACACCACCTATACTGTGAACATCAAGGATTGGACCAGCCTCGAAATCTATTGTCTCTCCAGAACCGACCATGGCCGTTGTCAGCCACGTGATCTCATCCATATTCAATCCATTGATCTGGACGGCCGTGGCATAGGCGGAGAGTTCTATATCCGAGAGGTTTCCCTGGGCAATATCATTGATTACCGTGTTGATTTCCTCCTTTGCCCAGGGATTGCCGTATATCTTCTTTCTAATGAAATCTATTGATGCAGGCCGCGTCGTGGGTATTATCCTCACTTCCTCCCCATCTTTCAGGTTTAATACCTCCCACAACTCGATGTATATCCCCAATTCATCTTTCTCGATTAGTGTATCAGTAATATCTACCAGGGCTGAAACATTGTCATTATGGCACACTATCTTGACCCTGTCATTAGGTTTCAACCAAAGCTCATCGGCATCATCCTGGTTCAGGACCACCTCATATGTTCCCTGAGCGATGTCGATTTTTCTCGCTTTTAATGTTCTTTCCATGATAACTCCCCCATTGATTCTTCCTCAGTTACATTTATCACTTTATCTGCAATCGCCCGTCCAATATCGGCTGGTGCTCCTGTCTTTACTACGTTTACCACGATCTTTTCCCTTATGAAATCTTCCTTCCTACCATCATTTTTAATTACTTTCTCAGGCATTTTATGCACCTCTTGGTTTTCTAACTCCTCAAGCGTATGGGGTGTAATTAAGACTTAATATTATTGAATCAAGATTCTTGCATCCACGGCAATGATACCTTCTTTGGTAACAATCAATGGATTTATATCCAATTCTTGAATCGCAGGATGTAATCTAACTGCCTCTGCAACTTTTACAATAAGCTTGGCAAGTTCATCAGGATCGGCCCTTGGCATGCCTCTTGCACCTTGGTAAGCTGCTTTGCCTTTTATTTCTTCGATCATCTCCAGAGCATCGATTTTGGTCAGTGGGATAAGACGAAATGTAACATCCCTATAAACCTCCACTAACGTGCCTCCAAGTCCGAACATCACCATTGGTCCGAATTGCAGGTCCGATGACACGCCGATGATGATCTCGGATCCCCTCAGCATTTGGTCCATTACAACACCCTCGATTTTCGCATCAGGGTTATATTTTTTTACATTCTCAAAGATTTGTTTAAAGGCGCGTTTTGCCTCTTCAGGGTCTGCGATTTCAAGTTTCACGCCGCCAGCTTCCGTTTTATGAACGATATCCTTGGATGATATTTTCATTGCCAGAGGAAATCCTAGTTTCGAGCCATATGCAGCTGCTTCATCTTCGGTAGTCACAAGTTCAGATCTGCTCATAGGTATATCAAACAGTTCAAATATACTTCTTGCTTCGTTAAGTGTGAGAAGCTGTCTTCCTTCTTTCTTTACTTTGTTAAAGATTTCTTGACACTTTCTATGAGATCCTGTGTCTTTAAAAATTGGTTGTTCTATAGATATTTTTTGGCGTCTTGATTCTCGATCCAAATAATGTTTACGCTGAATCAAAGCGTTTAAAGCTTTTACTGCGCGTTCGGGAAATTCGATTGTTGGTACCCCTGCTGATTCTAAATGATTCTCGGATCTATCACTGACTATTCCCACAAAGGACGCAATAATTGGCTTTATGGAATTTTCTGCCAATTTTGCCACACTCTTTGCCAATTCTAATGGGTCGGCAACTCTTGTAGGTGCCATAATAAGAATTATCCCATCAACTTCTGGGGCTTTGACCAGAACATCTAGGGATTTCATGTATCTCTCAACATCTGCATCTCCGATAATGTCCACAGGATTTCCACGGCTCCATGAAGGTGGGCATATCTTGTCAAGTTGAGATATTGTTTTATCGCTTAACTGAACAAGTGGAAGTCCTATTTCATTGGCAGTATCCGAAGCGATTACTCCTGGGCCACCAGCATTTGTCAATATTGCAATGTTATCACCTTTCGGTAAAGGTTGATAGGCCAGTGCATGGGTTGCATCAAACAGCTCGAACATGGTCTGCACGCGAATAATTCCGGCCTGACGGAATGCAGCCTCGTAGGCCCAATCAGAACCTGCTAATGCACCAGTGTGGGATGAAGCTGCTTTTCGGCCTGCCTCTGTTTTTCCCACCTTCAAGATGACTATTGGTGTATTTTTAACCGTTTTTCTAGCATTTTCATAGAATTTACGGCAATCATGGATTGACTCCATATAGATTGCAGTAACCTTGGCCAATTTGGTTTCATCAAAATACTCAATAAGATCGCTGTCTTCTATATCAGCCTTGTTTCCTGTGCTCACGAAATAAGAAAAACCAATATGTTCCTCTTTTGCATAGGCTATTATCGATGTTACAAGGGCTCCGCTTTGTGAAATCATTGCTACAGGACCTTTTTGAGGCATGGCCTGTGCAAAGGAAGCATTTAACGATTCAAAGGTGGAGAAAATGCCAAGGCAGTTGGGACCGATAAAACGAATACCTTGGTCCCTAGCGATCTGGATGATCTCTGACTCCCTCTTTTTACCTTCTTCACCATATTCTGCAAATCCTGCAGAAATAATAATTACGTTTTTGCAGTTTTTATCACCACAGTCACTGAGAACCTTCGGGATGGCATTGCCGGGGATAATCAGTATCGCAAAATCTATCGGTGCTGGCACATCTAATACACTTTTATATGCTTTAACACCCAACACATTGTCATATTTGAGGCTTATGGGATAGATCTCACCCTGAAATCCTTGCTTTCGCTTGCCCCCGGGTTCACCATACAATAGATTTCCCATAACTGCATTTCCTATATTCTCAGAATTGTTAGAAGCACCAACAACAGCTATTGATTTCGGATGGAAAAATTTTTCCATGTTTGCCATAAATTACCTCCCCTGTTCTGCTATGCAATTGTTTAGGTCGATGGATAATCTTAAAGAATTAATGGAATTTAAATATTTCACTTTTTATCTACATCAACATAATCCACAAGCACAACGGCTTCCCCCTCAATCACGAGTTCATCTTCCTGGTTGTAGCAATTGGTGCTCAATGTTACTATGGGTTTTGTTTCATGTATCTTT
>CP070672.1:3759025-3762852 GCA_020351895.1 Thermoplasmata archaeon | reverse complement strand
TAAAGGTTTCCGGTAAACGGAGAGAAGACATTCGGGCGGTTATAATCCGTAAAATAGAGGAGATAAACAGGCAGTTTAAAAAGTTAAAGACAAACAAACTGGTTCCCTGCGTATGCGAGCAATGCAAAGGTGCCGAAGAACCGTATTTATTTGATTATAAAATCCTTGTTGATGCAAGACTGAAAGTCAATCATCCTAGCCACCTGTCACTTTTGCTGTATTTCTGTAGAAATAGAGTTTCATTCCGACGTGCAGAGACAAGGCTTGAGCAAGTTGCCGCAGAAGCCAATAATAGCCGATATGGAATATGCTCAGATCACGGCGATGCTTTCTATCAACCCAAGATCTCCATCCTCTCTTTATTACCCATGAGCCTGTATGCATCAACCATACATAGACAATACACAAGGCCAAAAAGAGGCGAGAGATACGAGAAGTGGAGCGTAAATGAGTCTGGTCAATATGCAGCCCTTGCCCTTTAAAGTCACCATGCATCTCTTCTATCCACATCCTTACTTTATAATCAGTTATTGTTCTCCAATTAGCTGGTTGGTCAGTGACAATATACCATGGCTCATCCTCTCCTACCTCCCAAGTCATGGCTAAATTTACAGGTCCTGTGGGATCTGCCTTGGTGAGTAAAACCTTTTGCAAAAATATCGTCTCTCCCTTTGATAGACCAAGGTCTTGCAGTTGTATCCATTCACCATACTCATTTCTGATATATGTATCCTTGGCCACTCGAAGCCGAAAGTGCCATCCTTTGGTATAAAGCCATCCCATTAATCCTGTACTGCGAAACTCTCCATCCCCTATCACCACTACCTCTACTGCCCTGGGAATGAGCGAGGCTACATACTCTAATAGCTTTATCTGAGTAATAGCATCGGTGACTCCCGCCTCATCTATCACTTCCCATACAAGGGGAACTGACCTACGCCGATAGGCTATACTGACACTGAAGATCTTCAAATGGCCATACAAGGGAGTTACGTCAACTATGAGCCGTATCCTACCCCCAACACTGGCTGCCTGAATCATCTCCTGTGCTATCGGCTTATAAATCGCTCTATCGTCTATCTTTTGATTTTTCAAAAATCTCCTTATCCTTTGAACTAAACTATCTGTTTTCCCTCCAATCGGAAACTCGTTTCCTATCCGCGATAAATGAATTGAGTGGGATAAGAAGACCCCTGTCATGAGCAGGGAAAGGTTCTTGATTGTTGTAGCCCTTTGTTCTATAATATTATCAATATATGTGAACAAAGTTTTATATATCCTTTGACTGTTTGTCATTTCTAACTACCTCCTCTTTCAATGGCTTATAATACATTTTACCATGAAAGAGGAGATTTTTTTATTTCCTGCAAAAGTGACAGGTAGCTAGAGTTAATCCTTTATTTTAATTTCCGAGAATCATTGTGATACTTTCAAAAATGGATTGCGACTTAAAATCCCCCGCTAATTTAACTCTATAAATCAATGTGTTAAATTTCCGAGAAAGCTCACTTTATAGTATCTATGATATGGCTACCAATCAGGGCTTGGTTAGTGTTGGCATGGATCACGATACGGCACTATATTGCGTCGGAGGGATAAGAGCCTACCTAAAGAAGGAATTTAAAGGGCCAGATGTTTCCGGCCCTAGTTTAATTGTTTAATGGTTAGTTTCATCTTTAGGGATTAGAGTGATTTCAGGTAGTGAATAAGATCACTTTTTTCTTGCTCGGTCAAATTTAATCCCAAGAAAAAATCATAATGCTCGATGACCTCCTGTAGAGATGAAAATCGGCCATCGTGATAGAATCCACCCTTCATGTGTGTCCATAATCCTTTCAACGGGGTTGTCCTATATCGTCTATCCGGAGCCCGGTTAGCTTGAAAATCTTCAATACCAATCTCTTCGGGTGTATGCATATTCCAGCCTGGCTCAGTAAACAAAGGCGGTACATGGCACATGGCGCACTTGGCCTTTCCTTCAAAGAGTACCTTTCCACTGACTGCTGCTCTTTGGTTAAAGCTGTCTTCCGGAGGCTCAGGTGAAGGGATGGCCAGTTGATAAAAATGTAAAGCAGCTAGCTTCGGGGTGATTAAATCAATTGTGTTACGAATATTTCCAAAGCCAGCATCAGCTGCGATCGGGAATTGCCTAAGGTCATTCAACCGTGGATCAAAGAAGGTGCCCTTGCCTTGCATCTCGATATTGGCCACAAAAGCATTCCAGTGGGTCACAGAACCCCATCCACCCCACGTATGCAGATTCACACCGGCAAGACCGAAAGCGGGCGGTATCAAAGTGGCTGCTGATCCTCCATCAGGGGTAAAAGCTTTGCCGTCTAAAAGTAACGCAGCATCAAATTTTCCAGGTCCCCAACTGTTTAATACCATTCTTACCATTTCTACGTCGATCCCAAGAAGATCAGCAATTGGTTGAAGATTAGGGGCCAAAGCAATGATTGTTCCTATATTAAGATCTCGATTGGCCCAGCCGTCCAACCTGTGGCCAATACCCGGCATAAGTGTATCATCTACAATAGAATGACATAGGGCACATTGAATACCGAATGATTGTAGATTCTCTTCCGCATCAAAGAAACCGGTTACACCTACAACTGCATTAAGTTTGAGTAAGGTAAGGGTAATGGCCGGATCGTTAAGATCAACTTCTCCTTTTTCCAGCAATTCAATAATCTCCTCAGGAAGCGCCTTAACATCAACTTTTAAGCCCAAGGCTAAAGCAGTGGCTGGGCTTACTTTTTCAATTGCCTGATGAAGTCCAAGTGTATTTCCCCAAAATTCCTCATCACCAAAAGTATCAAAACGAAAGATTTGTTGTCCTTCTCCAATCATTTTTTCAGCATTTTCTATAATTGCTGATGATAAATTTTTTCCTAAAGCCCTATCTTGTATCTTTTGCGCTTTTATCAGTTTATAGCTAATGAGGATTACTAGCCCGAAAAGAAAAAACAATAAGATTTTCAAATAATTTCTCATTGTAGATCTCCTTTATTGTTTCCAATTATAATATTTCAATTTTAGTATACATATCTTCGGTTGTTGTATGCTTATTTTGCCATTAATCTTTATATTGAGATATCAATCAGACCTTGTTTTTCTTACATTATACTTATCTACCCTATCAATTCCGGAATAATTATTGGTTCTTGTGGCCTGACTTTTTCACCTATACACACGAGGATTTCATTTATATCCATATTTCTTTTATGATTACCTTGATTGGAATTACATTTATCCAAACTCTTCATCTCATTATTGGGATTATATCTATCCGGATTCTTTCCCTTATTATTGGGATTACATTTATACTTTTCTTTTGAACATCCTTAAGAGATTAGCACATCAGAACGAATGGCAGGTTCCATCAAGCTCCATCTGCGATGATAGTGGTATAAGCTCCGTAATCTACGAGGCCATACCTGCGACATCAGCTGACGGTACACCGAGCAGGACGAGGGAGCAGGTTTCAATGGATTGAAGTTCAGGGTGATACGGTGGTGTCCTTATTACTTCATGCCCAAACTCTTGAGCAATCTCATCAGTGGCGAATGTCGACTCAGGAGCAAGCTTTTTTAGTATCTCCACCAACTCCGGCTTCAAACTGTCCTCTCGACAGGGAATTTTATTAGCTTCAAGCCAAGCCCGAATCTTTGCCTTGAACACGTTAGCAATGGTGCCGAATTCACAGAAAGTGTATTGTGATAAGCAGCATTATCCATGATGATTAGCGAATTATCTGGTATATTGGGAATCAGCATCTCAGTAAACCATTTGCGAAATAGCTCCCAATTCATCTGTCCGTGGTAACT
>CP070672.1:3756133-3758925 GCA_020351895.1 Thermoplasmata archaeon | reverse complement strand
CCGGGGGAATGGTCAAACTGCCGGGAGCTGAAAACATGGACATTTTGATAGGTTGCCTTGGGATTCTCTGGTTTGGCAAGAACCGTGGCGACATAAATAAAGTTGATGTGTTCAAGTTCGGGATGTTGTACAGGTAACTGTTGATTGGCCGCCTCCATGACCCGCATTCCCGCGTCGATGATCCTTTCGATGTTTTTGGGATGGACTTCTAGATTTATCTCTTCGGCGGAGAAGAAAACGAAATAGTTGCCACCGTACGCAACATCAACCTTCAACCGGCCCAAACCTGAGACCTCTAGATCTGCGTCCAAGTAATCAACATAAGCTGGCACATTTCTGAAACAGACACTTTCTGCTCTCTCATTCTTTACTGTTACATCGGCCCCAACAAGGCCGCCTGGTGATTCGAGTAGGATACGGGTCAATGGGTCCTGTCTATTGACCATCCCCAATTCTACCAATGCAGTGGAAACACCGATCGTGGCATGTCCACACATGCTCATGTACCCTGCGTTATCCATAAAAATTATCCCATAATCAGCCTCCTTAACGCTGGGTTGGGTTAAGAGACAACCATACATATTCTTGTGACCCCGAGGTTCAGCCATCAGGGCCGTTCTCACAAGGTCGTAGTTTTCTCTAAAATAATGCATTTTTTCCACCATGTTTTTGCCAGGAATACATCCAAACCCACTGGTGATTATTCTGGTAGGTTCCCCCTCCGTATGGGTGTCTACAGCGCTGACCCACTGTGAAAATCGCACCCCATTGCTCCTTTCTTCCCTGATAAAAAAGGAAGCATTTTCATGCTGTGCGATAGCTCCTCTGGCTATCAAGACTCTTGCTTACAGCTCTGTAATATATTGTAGTTTTATTAATCACTTCTTGGAGAACCTCGCCAATATTCTTCACGTCAAAAGAAATTTCGGGTTCTTCGAAACGGTGTTCATTCAACTCCTCTTTTTCCAAATAAGTGGGCCTTAAAGGGGGATAGTTGTCCCAGGGTATTGTTGTGACCTTTTCCTGTAACGTTGGCCAGATTTTTTTTGATATGTGCAAACCAACAACTACCCGATTCGATTTCTTTTTCAGTACTATGCCCAAATGCAGATCCCAAAAAACGTATCCATTGAATGGAAATGATACCCATTCACGTGGCTCCCCCTTCTGAGATCTTAATTCTCTTTCTGATCCCTTTTCTGGTTTCTCAAAACCGCTGAACGCATTTATGGTTGGATATTCATTCTCGAGGTGGGATAAAACCGCATATTTCAACAATGTAAGAAATGCTTTAACTACATCCTTATATAAAGCCATCTGTGAACCTTCCTCTTATTCAAACATGAATAGAAAATTGGGAAATCATGACAATAGTTCTTATAGGACACAATCCTCTATTCCTCCTCTCTAATTACTTTCCACACCCTGACGAAATTCCCTCCCAAGATCTTCTGAATATCTTCGTCGGAATACCCTCTTGAAACAAGGCCTTTGGTTAAATTCGGCAATTCCGTCACGTTTTCAAGTCCTTTGGCAAAAACAGTAAGGGGGGATCCTCCTTCTAGTATACCCCCATCCACATCATGGGCTCCTAGAATCATGTCTGGAGCATAATCAATCCAATCCGGCCCAACCCCTACATGGTCTGTTCCAACCAATGTGGAGATATAGTCGATATGGTCCAGGACGTCTTCCAAAGTCTGGTTACTTTTGCTCACATACTGGCCGATGAACATGACGCCTATAAGACCACCACTTTTTGCTATAGCAATTATCTGCTCGTCGCCCAGATTTCTCCGGTGATCGCAAATTCTTCTAGCATTAGCGTGTGATGCTATAATTGGTTTTTTTGAAACCTCAATGACATCCATAACCCCAGCCTCTGACATATGAGCGACATCTATAATCATATTCATTTCATTGAGTTCTCTCACTAAGTCTTTACCGAAATTCGATAGACCCGCCTTAGAAGGTTCAGCACACCCGTCAGCTACCAGATTCCTGTGGTGCCAAGTTAACTGGACTTCCCTTACTCCCAGTCGATAAAAATTCCTTGCGAGACCGAGATCCATGTAAAGGGGTTCCGCTCCTTCCATCGCCAGAAGGAATCCGAGTTTGCCCTCCTTTTTTGCTTTAAAGATATCCTTTACTTCTGTGATGAGGACCAATTCCTGGGGGTTCTCTTCTATCTCCGAATAGATACAATCAATCATCTGCATAGCGCTGTGCGTTGGGGTTTGATAATACTGGTATGGATTGAAACTGAATCGAGAAACAGTGGACAATACTTTAATATCTACACCCCCCCTTTTTTGCCTGGGTAGATGTCGATTTGCAATAACATTCCTCTGGCCTTGTCCTCTCCGCCTAATGATGTCCGTTTGCAAATCTGAATGCATATCAATCACCAGAGACTTGTGGTGAAGTTCAGTGGCCCTCTGTTCTTCATCGTTTTTAATCGCAATCATATCTGCGACCTTTCAGAGTTAGTTTTACGCGTGATTGAAAATTCAGGGGATTCTATATCCCGATCTGGACATATCTGTCCGCAAGGCCTCAAGCTAAATATCAGTCTGGTGACAAACGTAAATGGGGAATATGAAGAGTTAGGCCCGCAACCTTTCCATGAAAAGTCTTAGCCTAACCTTCTCAAACTTCTCCTTATGATTCATTAGACCAGTAGTCAAAAAGGCTTCTTTTAAGTTCGAAGAAAAATTCCAATAAACCTATTTAACAAAACCTAATTTTTCCAGAAGCGGCTTAACAACCTCTTTTTCCGTTTTGATATAGTT
>CP070672.1:3730635-3756033 GCA_020351895.1 Thermoplasmata archaeon | reverse complement strand
TGGACCGTACCATTCCATATAGGATGTGATGTATTTGTAATCGCTTTGAATGCTGAAGCCGTGGAAGGTCGGTTCAACTGGATCCGGTTCCTTTTCGCCTTCAATGACATCCACTCTTATTGGGGTAGAGCCGGAAATCGTACCGTTCACCTCGCTTGTGGTGATATCATCGATTTCCTCGTAATTCTCATCTATTACGGCAATAACGGCTGAATCCGAGTACTCCCAGTTATAAAGTGCAATATCCTTTGCGATCTTTATGGGGCAATCCTTCTGAATGATATTGTAATCGTTTGCACTCCATTTCCCTGAAAGGCCATTCACATCCTCAGAAGGAATATTGATAAATTGTACATTGTCCAGTGTACCATCGGCATAGGTGAGCCAGTCTTCCATGAAGTAGTCAACACCCGATGCAGCGTTTAGCACTTTCTCTTCATCTATGAGATCCTCTGGTTTTTGATAAAATATCAAAGGGCTGGAATAGATCATGTCATTAGAATCCGAATAGAAGACAGCGGCGGGAACAGATGCGAGATAGGCGTAATCATCAAGGTAGCTCTCTCCATCATAATTAACGAATATTGCGTTTTTTATGGGCATAACTGGTTTCCATGACACTCCTTCCTCCTGTCCATCTTGTACCCCATCCTCAGAAAAATTGGCATTTGTGGAGGCGTTTGGAGAAGGAGCAGATACATTAAATGACATGGTTATAATTAAGATGGATATGAGCAGGGCAGCTATTTGTTTCATATATCTCGACCTCTACTCCTTTTCTCTAATTGTATTAGTCCATATAATATCGTTTCGGTGTTTTGGCGGATTGCAATCCATTAGGACCTAAAATATTAAAATAACGGTTGCCTTAGGGTAAAGTAGATCAATATGAAGAAATGGGTATTATTATCCCTAATCGTGGTTTTCTTCGTGGCGATATTCATACGGCTTTTTCCATTAACACAGTACGAAATTTGGGGCTCTGATACTGGTGAGTACTTCCAGATAACATCCCAGCTCTCCTCGGATGGCTATGTTTCCACAGATTACGATGGTTGGGGCTTTGGCTATCCATATTTTCCCGGAATATATTATCTATCGGCCTCAGTTCATTTTCTGTCCGGCATGGATATTCTTTATTCGTTGATCATCATGATTCCGCTTTTTGCTGCATTCTCGGTATTGGTGGTATTTTTCATGGCTAAGGTCCTTTTTAAGAGTAATGGAGTTGGATTGTTGGCCAGTGCATTTTTAGCAGTTGCCATGCCTCATGTATTTGCCACATCTCATCCCATGCCAGGTTCTCTTGGAGATGTGCTGTTTTTATTCTCGATTCTACTGCTTATCCTCTCTTATAAAAACGATAAATTCATTCCATTGCTTATATTGAGTGCCATGGCTTTGACCATAACCCACCATCTATCCTCCTATTTTTTATTCATATCGGTTTTTGGCGGATTGTTCCTAAAAGAAATGCTGAGACATGAAGATAAAAAGGATACAAGACTTTATTGGGCCTTTCTAATTTTCTTTTTAACGATTCTTATCCTGTATTGGACAATAATCGCAACACCATTTTCTGACCGTGTAGTGTCTTCGGCTTTTGATATTCCATCCTGGGTTGTATTTTGTACAGGGTATATTGCCATTTTGCTTGCCTATATTCTGGTAAAACTGAGAAGGCGTATCAATTGGACTTATGAACCGAGATATCCCAAGCCCTCTGTCCAGTTTGGAAAGTACCTCGCCTGGATCTTCGTTCTTTTTCTCGTGCTGGTTATCGTGACCGTAGCCTCAATCCCAGGAACCGATATTCGACTGGACCCCGTGATATTATTGCTGTTTAGCCCCTTTATTATCCTTGCTTCACTTGGTTCAGTTGGACCTGGATATTCAAGATTCTATGAAAATGGCATGACAATTTACGGATGGATACTTGCCATATTCCTCTCTATTTTTTTAGCAATTGCCACCGCAAATCATGTGTTATTGCCCTATAGGCATCCGCAGTACATGATGGCTCCATTAGCACTGCTTATGGCCATTGGAGTGGTGAAGATATTCAAGGCCATGTCCGATGATAAAGGGTTGAAAAAGAGGCTTGTTGTTGGATTGCTCATCGTTCTTTTAGGCCTAACAGCCCTATCCTCTTACCCCCCAAAAGAAGTAATGGGTGGATTTCAGGAGGGAACAGGTAAAGCAGATATGCAGGCTGTATTTTGGGCGAGGGAATACTTAACCAAAGGAGCAACAGTGGCGACAGACCATAGGATGAGCTCAATGCTGTTCGGATTCGCGAACTTGAATTCAACTTGGGATGAGGCAGACAAAACCCTGCACGCCTCTTCATATAATGAATCCAAGGATGAAATCCATAATATTAAGATTCCTTCTGGTGAGAAATCCATAGATTACGTACTTTTGGATGACGACATCAAAGAAGGGGCGGCATTATTACAATGGGAGAATGCGGAACCTATGAGTACAGAGGCCCAGGAAAAATTCGATAAATGGCCTTTTGTTAAACTATATGAGGCTAATGATGTAGAGATTTATGGGCTGGTTGGGGAATAGAGAAATAGGAAAGTATTTATCAAGCAGCTTGTTTTACCTTTTCTTACTTTAAATCACTAAATGGGCCGGTAGATTTCCGTGGAAAACAAATTTTCTACTAAATCTCCCGCCCCTCAGCTGAAATACCAAATCATTTCGGGCCGGTAGATTTCCGTGGAAGGCAAGCTTCCACTTGCTCTACCAACCCTCATTTGCAATATAAAATCAATCCGGGCCGGTAGATCAGTTGGAAGATCGCCACCTTCGCATAGGCTTCCCATGAGGTCTCGTAATAGGTGGAGGCCACGGGTTCAAATCCCGTCCGGTCCAGTCATTTTATTGGGCTATCGTCATTCACTGAATTGTGATCTTCTGAATCACATCATCCTGCCGGATGCTGTCCACCACGTCCTTACCCTCCAAAACACGCCCGAATACGGTGTGCTTCCCATCAAGCCAGGGTGTGGCAACATGGGTTATGAAGAACTGCGAACCATTTGAGCATCGACCCGTTATTTTCTCACCAGTACTTCCATGCTCGCAGGTCCCAGCATGAGCCATGGACAAGGTACCTGGTTCATGCTTCAGGTGAGGCTTGATTTCACATTCTGACTGATATCCTGGCCCTCCTGTTCCGTCTCCCTTTGGACAGCCTGTCTGGATCATGAAATCATCAATCACACGGTGGAATTTCAGACCGTCGTAGAAACCTCCTTCGGCCAACTTCACGAAATTTTCCACTGTTTTGGGTGTGTCCTCATCGAACAGTTTTAACACGATTTTACCTCTATTGGTCTCTATTGTAGCTTGCATTTTAATACCTCCAAATTCACGATGATAATTATCCATTCTTTTGTTCAATTACCTTGGCAGGATTTCCCACAACCACGGTATTTGGAAGAACATCCTTTGTTACCACGGAACCTGCTCCCACCATGGAGTTCTCTCCAATTGTAACTCCGCTTATGATCACGGAATTGGCCCCAATGGATGCGCCTTTTTTCACCAGGGTGGGTATCACTTCCCACTCTCCCTTGGCCTTCGGTTTCTTATCGTTTGTAAAACATGCATGGGGCCCTATGAATACATCGTCTTCAATGGTGATGCCTGTAGGAATATAAGCAAATGCCTCGATTTTACAGTTGTCACCTATGACCACATCCTTTTGGATCTCCACAAATGAGGCGATCTTGCAGTTTTTTCCTATTTTGCAGCCATATAGATTGACATAATGTCTTACTATGGTGCCTTCACCTATTTCGGCATCCTTGATAACATGATATTTTGAAAGAAGTTCCATATGATCACCATTTTTCATCTAATTTAACATCTATTACACGATTCACCCCGATTTTTGCCTCTATCTACTCAGATTTTTGATTGGGAAGAGATATATATCTTTAAATATTTCGGTTGCTGTGAACATTCCTCCTTGGGACAATTGATGGCAATGAATCGAGTTTGTAAACCAAAAGAGGTAGTTTTGTGAGTGTTAAAAGGAAGTTGATTAGGAATACCATTATAAATTATGCAATTCGAATTTGGAGTTTTACTATTAACTTCTTTTTAATGTGGTTCATTGTAACTCGTACGAGTGAGCCAGATTATGGGATTTATCTTTTTGTCGCTGCCATTGTCGGATACTTTGGAATTCTCGACCTTGGAATCGGAAATTCCCTTATAAAATTCGTAGCACAATATCAAGTAGAAGATGATAAAAAGAAGATCAATGAAGCAATCAATACGACTTTCTTCATATTTCTTTTCATAGGGATTGCAGGTGCCATGGTTTTATTTTTAATTGGGACGATATTATTCGGGTATTTTGGAGAAATTATATCAATCTCGGATTCACCGGATTTCAATGAAAAAGCAAGAACCATCATTTTCATCCTCGGTGCTAATTTTATATTCAGCTTATCAATGGCCTCATTAAAAGGTGCAATTGCTGGCATTCAGAGGTACGACATTCTCGCACTAATCACATTCATATCATCTTTAATAAATGTTGGGATCACGGTTGTGGTATTATCCTTAGGTCAGGGAATAGTTGAGTTTGTATTTTATACAACATGCTTTGGTTTGTTACAATTTGTGATGGTAGCATGGTTCATCCAGAAACTCCTTCCCTTTGTGGAGATTAAATATTCATACATGAAAAGGAGCATGGTTAAAATCCTATTCGAACTGAGTGTCAGTGTGTTTCTGTTATCCATGTTTGTGATGGTTATTTATTATACAGATAGACTCGTGATTGGAATATTTTTGGCCGAAATGGCATTGATAACGTATTATCAAGCAGCCTGGAGAGTATATATGATTCCAGGCCAGATTCCTGCTGTTGGTCTGTATGCAATAATCCCGGCAGCATCGGAATTGGAAGCTTCGGATAACATTGTGGCTCTGAGAAAATTGTTTCTAAGAGGAACAAAATATGTGCTCGCAATCTGTCTAGCGTTTGCAATCCCCATTTTTTTCCTTTCAAGGGAAATCCTATCCTGGTGGATGGGAACCGATTATGCTCCGTATTATTTGATTGTCCATATTCTTATGATATCATTGTTCTTCGATTTCAATAACTATGTGGCGACCCAGATTTTAATTGGTATGAACAGAATTCAAAAGTTTGTAAAATATTATGCTGTCGTGGCGGTTTTGAACCTTGGGTTGAGCATATTCCTTGTAAGACAGGGTTTTGGCTTAGAAGGTGTAGCCTTAGGAACCACCATTCCCTTTGTGATTTTGGAGGTACTATTCTTAAGACATGTATTCAAAGTATTAGATATCAAATGGGGTGTGTATACCAAGCAAGTGTTTCTAAGGACATTTCCCATTGCTCTACCTGTTGCAGGATTGATGTATGGATTGATATTTTTAAGGGCTCCCTTCATTGTGGGATCTGGGATGGATGCATCTTTTTTTGTCCGACTTAAAGATTTGGTGGAAATCGGGATTTACTATCTTGCAGGAACCGGATTTTACCTGATCTTATTCTATTATTTAAGCCTTGAACCCTACGAAAAAGGGGAAATAAAGCAAACAATATCCAGTATAAGAGCACGATTGAAACTTTCGGGTAAAAAAAAGAATGGATCCCAGATTGATTCGGAGGATTCAGAATGAAAATCTGTTTCATCAATCCTTCAGTGGGTACAATTGCCGGTGGATCGGAGATGGTTGTACATCAATTTGCCAGTCATTTGAGCAAGAAACACGAAGTTACGGTATTGACTGGAAGAAGCCGGAGCAAACCAATGAAAAAGGAGCTATCGGAGGCTCCATATGAGGTTTTAACTGTTCCATTTTGGCCGCGATTCACACAGATGAACAGTTTTGCATCCAAATTTATTCGTCGTCTTACTCACTATAAAACCGAATCTTTCAGTTTCTATTACAATGTACTGATAAGGCCCAAGATTAAACAGAAAATCAGGGATATGGATGTGATATCCACTCACTACTGGTTGGACAGCAGATTGTTCTCAAATCTCGGACTCAAACTTGGAGTGCCATCCATTTTCCACATTCTTGGAGGGCCTTATCCCAAAGAATTTTTCGAAGCCGATAAATCCACCTTTTACGTGGCTGTGAGTCAAAATACACAATCTCTCATTAACAATACTCATCATATGAATATCACTGATGTGGTGACACCCGGCATTCCCTCTCATCTATTTACTGAGATGAAAAAACAAAAAGCTCAAGCGAAGGATGAACAACAGTCCCTGCTCTTTGTGGGAAGATTGCAGGAATCCAAGGGAGTTTTTGAGCTAATCGAGATGTTCAAGAGGTTGATAAACCGTCATCCAAAACTGAGGTTAACAATCGTTGGAGAGGGCGATATATTGGAAAGACTGAGAGAGACGGTGGCAAAGTCTCATCTCCAAAGCAAGGTTATATTTACAGGGTCTCTTCCCCATAAAGATGTTTTTAAGTACTATTATTCCTCAACCATTTTCGTCTTCCCATCGAAAATGGAGGTCTTTCCTTTAGTATCATTGGAAGCCATGGCATGCGGCTTACCAGTTGTGGCCTCGGATATTCCCGCTCTGAAAGAATCAACCGGAAATTCCGCGATTCTCCTGCTTCCTGATGATGTTGATGCCTGGGTTGAAAATATCAATACCCTTTTGAGCAATGAAAAACTCAGGAATGAGATGTCTTTAAAAGGGAGAGAATGGGCAAAGATGTTCGCATGGGAGAAGAAGGCAGAGGAATACGAAAAATGCCTTGTAAAAGCCAAAGATATGTTTGATAAAAACTCCAATCGTTAAATAATAATATGAGGGATAGCAGAGAAAGAGAAGGTGGAAAAATTATCTCTTGCTTCCATAAGTAGTAAAATGCATTGGATAGTTAGTTTTTGCATCATATCCGTATTCACGTAAAAGTCTTTCCACTTTATGGGAGGTTTTTTTACCATCCACTTCATGATATGATGCAATAGCAAGATTAACATCGAATTCTCTCAAGGTATTAGCTGATCCCTTTAACGCTTCGATCTCGGCCCCTTCAATGTCCATCTTGATGAAGTTAATACGATTCAGAGAATACTCTTTTACAAAATCGTCCAAAGTAGTTACATTGACAGAAGTTATGGCATTCCCTTTATGGTCATTTGTCATCAATGTTGACGAGTCACCACCTGTAGTTTTAAACTGCAATTCAGTATTTCTACTCCATAATCCCTTTTGAATTATCGTGATGTTACTTATTTGGTTTCGCTTAATATTTCGTTGTAATTCCTCACAGTTCTTTTTATCGGGTTCAAACGCAAACACCTTCCCATTCTCCCCAACTAATTTTGCAGCAATTATAGCGAATACTCCAGGATATGCACCTGCATCTATGATAACATCGTCCCTTTTAAATTGATAATATCTAAAATATCCAGGAATGGGGGCGCGTAACTCATAGAAAGGTTCATTTTCAAAATATAGTGGCAAACCATAAATAATGACCTTATACCCACCTCTTTTTAAATAAATCTTAAAATCATATTTTTTAGTAATATTATAATATTTATATCTGATAGCCTTTTTTAAGTTACTGTCTGGTAATAACTCGAAAGTGTTCTTGAGTAATTTGGAGGCCATGAGATTGGATAAAACTCATCTGTTAAATAGATTTTCCATTCATAATCTGAAAACTTTACACGCCCTGGTACCTTTTCTCCATCTTTCTCTTATAAAATATGGAAAATCTTCGGGATATTGTAATAGAAAAATATAAAAATATTGGAGTAATAAGAGTATTATCATAACAAAATTAGATTGAATTATGATAATAAGGAATGCTTTATAACAGGAATTATTAAAAGAAATATAGAATATAGTTCATAATATGGTGTTTGTATGAGGATCCATTTTGTTTTCCTTGATATGGATAATATGGAAAATCCAAGAGGAGATGTTCATTTTGGCCTTGCAAGTTTATCGGCTGTATTAAAAGATGGAGGGCATGAAGTGAACCTAACCCATCTTAAGGCAAATGATAGAAATGGATATATTGAAAAAACTATCAGCGACATTAAGAAATATCAGCCTGATATTATCGGTTTCACTCTTACAGAACTGGAAGAACGTAACTTTATGAATCTTAGTAATAGCCTCAAAGATGAATTTAATTTGCCGATAATGGTTGGTGGAGCTTATCCCACCATAGCTCCTGAAAGAATAATCAAAACAAAAGGCGTTGATATGGTTGTAAGAGGCGAGGGAGAAAATGTTTTAATAAAACTATTTGAGAACATGGAAAAAAAGAAGCCGATAAATGAAATTCGCGGTGTATGGCTGAAAGAAAACGGAAGGATTTATAAAAATGAGTTGGATTACCCACCAGATATAACCAAATTGCCTCTCATGGATTTTTCTATATTTGATGATGAAGCCATGCTTGGAGGTGAACTTGACGGTCTAATAAGATTTGGTTATCTATGCAATCGAGGCTGCCCCTTTAAATGCAGTTATTGTTTGAATTATCATCTCAGACATAGTTATCCTGATGGTAGCCGATACGTGAGATATCAGAAGATCGACAGAATTATTGAACATTTATTGTATCTAAAAAGTAAATATAAATTTGGCCTCTTTAATTTTTATGATGATACATTTTTACTCAATAGTAAATGGGTGGAGGAGTTTTCCACCAAGTATAAAAGGGAATTGGATGTACCTTTTATTTGCCATGCCCGTCCAGGAACTTCAACCAAAGAAATGATCTCTATGATTAACAAAGCCGGATGTAAATATCTATCAATAGGATTGGAATCTGGCAATGAGTCGTTGCGAAAGAATGTGTTAAATAGACAACCCACGAATGCACAAATAATAACGACTTTTAGTAATGCAAATGAGTTCGACATAAAATCCATTGCTTTTAATATGGTTGGTATTCCTTATGAAACTGAAAAGAATATTTTAGAGACAATAAGAGTGAATGCCAAAGTTAAACCATTTATCGTTGGAGTATCTGCATTCTATCCCTTTAGAGGGACTCAATTAGGTGACTTGTGTTATGATGAGGGTTGGGTTCTAGAAGAAAAAAAGGAAAAGGTAAAAAGTTTTATGGAGGGTTCAATCCTTAACTATCCACAATTGAGTAATAAGATGATAAACTGGTATTTTAAGAACTTTATTTTGTTATATTATAGTAAGATAGACACCAAAATATTTGTTAAAGAGATAACATCGAGATTATTCAAACGGTTACACATTCATGGAAGACTTGGTTTTCAGAGAAAGATGGATGAGATAAGAACTGATAATTAAATAAATCACAATTCGTTGATTGGATCAAGGAAAATTTAGATATGCTACTCAGGCTATAGGTAAACCTTCAATACCTCAGGTTTGGAATAAATTTCTTTGCGATTTTTATACGAAATCCATGTTCCAATTTCCAAAATCTCTCAACCTCGTAATGGAAGGCCAATTGATCGAACAGATAACTTTGGGATTTATATTGGTTAATACATTGTTCTTTAAATTTTCTAGAGGTCTTATCCAGGTATTTCTCCCTTAACTGTCCTGTGCATTTATAGATAAATCTGCGTTTGGGTGATGGAATTTTTGATTTTGAGATGAAATAACTCAAGATATTTATTGATTTATCGAATTCTTTTGATATTGAAGGTATGTATTTACCACAGGCCCTATGATCAAAATGACTGTCCATGGGATGTGTCACATAAACGTACCTTGGTTTACCTTCCTCTAAAATATCCTTGATATCGCTTTTTAAGCTTTCCTTGCAAAAAGTTGCACCTACACTTCGGGAATTTTCATAGGAAACCCTTTCGAAATTTGTAAACTCTGACCTGAAAGGATTATCTTTGGTATAGATATCTGAAGAGATGATTTCCATTAAACCATCGTTTGGATACCCTAAAAAGATTACGTCATCCGATTCTAGACCAAGAATCTTCATGGCTGATATGGTCTCTTTTTGTCTAACATATCCAATGTTAATAAAATCCTGAGTTGTTGGTTTGCGCCCATAAAACCATTCTGTGCCGTCCACACTTGACTCTCCATTTGCTATCACCACAACTTTAACTTTTTTTTTTCTCTGAAGGGCTTTATAGATTAGGCCTGCGCAACCCAAAGCCTCATCATCGGGATGAGGTGCAAATACCATAATCTCACAATTTCCCATAGAATCGACCATCAACTCGAAATGTTCAATTACCGAGTTAAATACTAGACTATTTATATAAATTACTATTACAGATTTAGAAAAAATCATTTGACCTCGGCCTTCACGGCCTTAACTATTGTATCAAATTCCATTTCAGAGAGTGAAGGATAAATCGGTATGGAAAGGGCAGTTTTTAGGGCCTTTTCAGCGGTATTAAATCCCTTTACATTCAATAACCTATGTAATGGGTGGATTGGGCATTGTGAAGAGACACCACTTTTTTCGAGTGCCTTCACGATCTTTTTGACGTTTGGTTTTTTTAGATGCATAATATATCTGTAAAACACACTTCCATCAAGATCTGGTAATATCGCCGGGATAGATCGTAAAGCTTTATTATAGGATTCTGCCAGAGCCTTCCTTTTTTGGATGAATTCGGGCAATCTCCCTAATTGGGTGATTCCCAATGCTGCCTGCATATCTGTCATTTTATAGTTATACCGTATTTTATAGGTCTTTTTGAAATTATATTCTCTTAGATCTCGAGCCTTGTTTAGGGCTTCCTTTGATTTGAAGGTCACCATTCCGCCTTCCCCTGTGGCCATCATTTTAGTTGCATAGAACGAAAACATGGCTGCGTCACCTATGCTACCCGCCTTTTTATTCCCAATGCAAGCGCCAATGGCATGGGCACAGTCTTCAATTATATAGATACCTAAATCCAAGAGAGGGTACAGATCCGCCGGTTTTCCATACATATGGGGAACGATAATCGCCTTTGTTTTTGAGGAGGTTTTTCTTTTTACATCCGCCACAGATAAATTCAAATCATGGTAATCGATGTCCACAAGAATCGGTTTTGCACCACAGTAATAGATGCTGTTTAAAAGCGAATGACAAACACCTGTAGGTAGGATCACCTCATCTTTTTTATCGACACCCAAGCATTCTAAAGCAAGGTGTAATGCCGTGGTTCCGGAAGAAGTAGCCACTGTATCATTTACACCAATATAGGCACTCATTTTCTTTTCAAATTCCCTGGTTTTGGGGCCAATAGCTATATGCAGCGATTTCATTACATCAGAAACCGCTTTAATATCCTCTTTTTCTATTGTTGGTCTCGAATGGGGAATCATGATATCACCTTCGAAAGAAAGTCAGTATTTTTTAAAAGAAAGAACTTGATTCAATTTAAATTCTTCGTAGCATATTATCGCGATATTATGGTTTATACACAATAGGATTTCAATAATCAGTTCAAAAAGTTCATATGATATAAATTGTTTATACGAGGTGATGGTGGTTTATGGTGGAAATTGACCATAAAAAAGCAAAAGACATCTGGGATGGGCAAATCAATAAGCACGGGGATTCATTTAAGGCATTGGCTTATGGCTCAAAGGAGACACAAAATAGGAAATTTCAGATACTAATAGAGGTAGGGGATTTACAAAATAAGAGTATCTTAGATGTTGGCTGTGGCTTTGGAGATCTATACGACTTTTTAAGTAAAAAGGGGATTGAAGTAGAATACTACGGCGTGGACATTTCATCAAAAATGATAGACATTGCTAAAAAGAAAAAACCCCAGTTAAATTTCGAGGCTAGTGACATATTAGAGATGGAAGAAAAGGAGAAATACGACTATGTTCTATCAACTGGATTCAATTGTTTTAAGACGGGGAATAACGAGATATTGGAAAGGCTTATGATAAAGAAAATGTTCGATCTATGTAGGATTGGAGTGGCAGTAGGACTACAAAGCAAATACTATCCTGATTTTGACCCCAACGGACCTGGTTATGCCTCCCCACCTGAGGAGCTTTTTGAATACTGCATGAAAGAGGTGACAAGATGGGTTCTTTTGCGCCATGATTACATGCCCCATGATTTCACCCTATATTTATACAGAAAAGCATCCATATGAGATAGAATACAAAAGATAGAGCATATATTCATGATAATGATGGGATAACATTTATTATAGGGTAAAAAATTTTATATTGTTGCAGAACTTGTCATTTTTTAAACGGTGTGAGAATGGACTGGAGTAAATGGTATGATGAGAGGGTAGCAAAGTACAATGAAGATTACAAAAGGGTTGCTTGTACATCCTACCAAAGTATGCTATCAAGGTATAAGGTGTGCCTTTCTAATGTAGCAATTGAAGAAAACATGAAAATACTTGATATCGGTTGCGGGACCGGTAACTTTGAAGAACTGCTTAGCAGAACAAATGAAAATATTTCTCTAATTGGACTCGATAACTCTTCAAATATGCTGAAAATAGCCAAAAAGAAGGATACCAGTGCCAACTTCCTAAAAGGTGACATTTTAAGACTCCCCTTCAAGGATGATTTCTTGGATTGTATAACCTGCATGGGAGTCTTATCCGCATTTAATGGCTCTCCCAACCAGGCCATCAAGGAAATCGTTCGGGTTTTAAAGCTTAAAGGCCAATTATTTATAACAACTATGGATAAGAATTATGAAGGCAACCACAAATATGAAAAATCTCCCGATGATTATGCAAGACAATCCCAAATATTGTTCGTACCCGAAGAATTGAGCGAATATTTAGAATCTTTAGGGGTAAAAATCATCAAAATCGCAGCATTCTCCACTTCAGATGGTACAATTCTGCCATTGCATCAATGGGATAAATTCTTTATTTATGGAGAAAAAGGAGGATAACTGTAAATGGTAATGATCGTCGCTATCCATCAACCCAATTATATTCCATGGATAGGCTATTTCCATAAGATCTATAACTCCGATATTTTTGTATTCTTAGACGATGTTCAGTATCCCAAGGGCCAGCTGGTCAACAGAAATAAGATAAGAACTGCAGCTGGAGAGACGTATCTCAATGTACCCGTTTTGACAAAAGGTTTTTCCAAGCAATTGATAAACGAAGTGCAGATAGATAATCACGTAAACTGGAGAAAGAAACACTGGAAAAGTATATTCTACAACTATAACAAAGCACAGTATTTTGATAGCTTCTCACCCTTCTTCAAAGAACTGTATAAAAAAGAGTGGGAAAAACTATGTGAACTTAATGAATATATCATTAAAAATATTACCGAGATGATGGGAATTGAAACATCCTTCATAAGAAGCACAGAGCTTGATATCGAGGGAAAATCCACTGAGCGTTTGGTTAACATCGTTATGGCTGTTGGAGGAGATACATACCTCTCAGGAACTGGGGCCAAAAGCTATACAGATGAGAATATGTTCCAGGAAAATGGCTTGAATTTGAAATACCAGGACTTTCACCATCCTTACTATAACCAATTGTTCGGAGCATTTATCCCTAAAATGTCCATAATAGACATGTTGTTTAACGAGGGTAAAAAAAGCTTAGATCTAATAAGAGGTGCTTAGATATGAAATATTCATCTTCTATTCCTGTGCCTTCATGCCGGTTTACATTCAGGCATTACGACGAGATACTAAAATCTGCAAAGGATAGCGGGTATGAGTTCATCAGCATGGAAGGTTTCGCTTCGGGGAAACGTGCCGATAACTTTCTCATAATTCGCCATGATATGGATTTCTCCCCGATAAGGGCTGTAGAGTTCGCAAAAATCGAAAATAAATACGGAGCAAAGGCCACATATTTTATCCGGGTGCACTCAGATAAATATAATCCTTTTGGTTTCGAAACTTACAAGATAATTAAAGAAATAATAGAATTAGGCCATGACATAGGATTGCATTATGAGCACCTCGATTTTGTAGATATTACAGGAGAGGATCCAAGTACCGTGCTACTCAGGGAAAAGAAACTTCTCGAGACGATTTTTGACATCACAATAAAAGGTTTGGCTCCACATAGAGATTTTACGCCCACAATCAATAGGGATTTTTGGAAGGATAAGGATATTAGAGATTTCGGTTTTTCATTTGAGGCTTACATGGATGTATTTCTTGAGGATATCTATTATACCAGTGACAGCCTTGGCAAATGGGGTGGAGACGGGAAATGTTTATGCCAATTTATAGGTGTAAAGAAAAGGATATATGCTCTTATTCATCCCTTATATTGGTACCAATCGAACTATCACATACATCCATAAAATGATAACCATCACGGTGATATATTGGGATTGAAAGTCTATGAATTAGGGGAATTTGACACCAAATCCAATGTAGGAGTTGTTACATCCACAAATACCCTAATAAAATACCTCAAAAGAACAAACCTCGATATCGAGTACATTACCTATGACCATATGCCCAAGAAAAAGGTTTTTATTGCCTATAAATTTCTATCATTTCTAAACCGATGCTTTCCTAGAGTCGTGCTTACCATTAATATCAGAAACCTATGGGTCACTCGGGCAATTCAGGAAATGGGTAAGGATGCAATTATTCACATTCATAGCTTCATTTTGCTACCCGAGCTACTTCAATCCCTCAGAATTCCAAGGAAAGTGATTTTGAGTTTTTATGGTCTACATTCCGGAATAATAGGTGTCAATGATGATACTAATCCATACTATTTACGGGCCATTGTGGACATACCTGACATAATAATAGCTGATGAACTCGATAGAAATATACTCCTTGATCAGGTACGAAAATATTCTCCAGGTCATGAAGAAATTTTGAAAAAAAAGTTGGTATTATTTCCGTTTATCGGCATTGATGATGAAGTCTTCAATCCTACAAGTGTTGATACCCATGGATGGTACGAACATAATCTGAAGAAGGAGGGATTGATCGTATTCAAAGGTGGCGCAATCGAGAATGGTAGGGGTGATAAAGTACTGATAAAAACCGCAGAAGAGATTCTATCGAAAAGAAAGGACATATACTTCATATGGGCCGGATATTTTCGTCGATATCCAGAAAAGGAGCAAATAGTTCTGAAGAGAGCCCTTATGAAACTGAGTAAAAAATACCCAAAAAATGTCTTTTACATGGGTAAATATCGATACTCTGATCTACCTTTCCTTCTTAAGGGAGCGGATGTTGTACCGCATTTTCATATCAAAGAATGGGATTTACTCTCAACTTTCGGTAGAGAAGCGGTCATGATGGGAAGATATATGTTAGCCTCGAACATTGGTTGGTACAAGGATTTTCTGGCCAAAAGCAAGGGATTACGAGTTTTTGATTGGCAGGACGATGATAAACTTATTAAAGAATCAAAAGATGAGTTGATTTACCTAAGCGATAACATTGGTGAAACAAGGAAAAAGGGATTAGAAAACAGAACTTACGCCCTAAAATACTGCTCTGCAAGGGTATCAGCACAGCAACATAAGATGATTTATGAAGCTTTGGCAAACAATGAATCTTTACCAACCACAGAAGAATTATTATCCTTTGCTCAAAAAGGAGTAAAATAAATAAAAAATAAAAAACCCAAGCAATAGATTTACTCCTGGTAATTTTCCTTTAAACATTCAACAACGTATTCCACATCTTCATTCTCTAATCCTTCGTACATGGGTAAGGCGAGAGTGCCATTGAATGCCTTCGTCCCATTCGGACACGAGCCATCATATATAGGTAAGTTGCTCAATGAAAAGGTACCTATTGTGCAACCAATACCTCTACTTCTCAAAGCTTTTAAAACCGCTGTCCGTATTTTCTCTTTCCCAAAGAGTATCACATAGCTTTGATAAACATGTTTTACATTGCCATGTTCCTCCGGGATGACTATATCCATGCCATAATCTGAGATAAGATCGTTGTAGAATCCTGCTAACCTTCTTCTTTCTTTGATGGCCCTATCTAGGATTCCCAATTGTTTCACACCAATAGCAGCCAATATATCGCTCATGCGGTAATTATAACCCAATAATTCGAATGTGGGTAAATGAAATTCATTATCATCATCATATTTTATGGAACTCATACCATGGTTTCTAATCAATCTAGCCTTTTCAGCCACATCATCATCACTGGTGGTGATCATCCCTCCTTCTCCCGTGGAAATTATCTTTCTCGGATGAAAGCTGAAACAACCTGTGCCTCCAAAATTTCCAACTTTCTTTCCATTGCATTCGGCACCATGGGCGGGTGCGGCATCCTCGATTACAATTAGGTCGTTTTCTTCTGCTATTTCCATTACCACTTCCATAGGGGCCGGATGGCCGAAACAATGTACGGGAACCATGGCCTTTGTTTTCTGGGTTATTCTTCTTCTTGCTTCCTCTAGGTCTATACAATAGGTTCTTAGGTCGATGTCAGCTAAAACAGGTTTTGCCCCCATAAAAAGTACGGTACTTCCTGTTGCAGCAAATGTAAAGTCAGGGATTATCACCTCATCGTTTTTTTCGATTCCAAGGGCTTGAAGTGAAATATGAAGAGCAGCTGTGCCAGAACTTACGGCAATAGCATGCTTACATCCAATAAATTTTGCGAATTTCTCTTCAAATTCCCTAACCATTGGTCCTTGTGTAACCCACCCACTATCCAGGACTTTTCTTACAGATTCGATTGTATCGGGAGGAAAATAAGGTCTTGCCAGGGGAATATTCCTATGATTTTTCACCATCTTTACGATATTGATATAATAAGTTTTAAATCTTACCTAATATTTATAGCACACCTTAACTGGTGCTTAAAATGGCGGTTTACGGAAAAAAGATCATGATCACTGGTGGGGCGGGGTTTATAGGCTCACATCTTTCAAAAAAGCTTTGCGAAGAAAACGAGCTCATAATTTTTGACAACCTATCAAGAGGCATAATAGATGAAAAGTTACGCGAAAGGGACAACGTGAAATTCGTAAATGGAGATATACTTGCGGATTACAAGCTCAAGAATGCAATGAAAGACTGTGATATAGTGGTTCATTTGGCTGCGGTGGCTGGAATAGATACAGTTGTAAAAAAACCAGTTAGAACCATAGAAGTGAATTTCATGGGTTCATACAACGTATTCAAAACAGCATGGGAAACCGGCATAGACAGGATAATTTTCGCCTCCACAAGCGAGGTTTACGGACCTTTCGCATACAATGTCAGAGAGGAAGACCTAACAGAACAAGGTCCCGTAAATGAGGTGAGATGGGGTTATGCCGTGAGCAAATTGGCTACCGATCATTTAGCCTTTGCATTTCACAGGCAGTACGGCCTTGGAGTAACTCCGTTGAGGTTCTTCAACATATATGGCCCGGGTCAACTTGGTGAGGGTGCGATACAATCTTTCGTGATGAATTCCTTAAAGAACGAAGATATCATCATAAACGGAGATGGCACCCAGATAAGGGCTTGGTGTTATATCGATGATGCTGTAAAAGGCATCGTAAAAGCCATGGCTTCCAAGGAGGCAACTGGAGAAGCGTTCAACATCGGAAATCCCAAAGAGACCATGTCCATATATGAGCTAGCCCAAACAGTAAAGAGATTGGCTGAATCAAAATCTAATATCGTTTTCAGGAAGGTAGAAGGTTATCCTGATGTTCATTTAAGGGTCCCTAACATCGATAAGGCCGTAGTGAAATTGGGATTTGAACCGGAAATAACCCTTGAAGAAGGTATTAAAAGAACCATTGAATATTTCAAAAAAAGGTAATGAAGAAATAGTTTGAAAATCGAAAAAAAGAAAGTATACAAGTCAAACCGAGGATTATGGATATCTCAATCGGAGGTTATTCTTATGAAAATCATATTTCTTGGGCATCGTGATTTTTCAGTTTCATGCCTGAGAAAAATTCTTGGTATGGAAGATATAGAAGTCTCATTGGTGGTTATCCATACACACAATTACTGTGCAGATTGTATGCCTTACCTTCAAGAAATGAAAGAACTTTGTGTAACTAATAGTATACCGATTGAACAACATGATAAAATAAGAGAAATGAAGGATAAAATATCTTCACTTTCTCCAGATTTAATGATATCAGTGGGTTATATGGGAATACTTCCCAAAGAGATATTTTCAATCCCAAAAAAAGGCACCATTAACCTTCATGCAGGGCTATTGCCCAAATATCGAGGGAGGGGACCTATCACTTGGGCCTTGATTAATGATGAGAAGGAAATAGGTGTTACAGTGCATTTCATTGACGAGGGTATCGACTCGGGAGACATTATCTATCAGGATAAAATACAGATAACTGATGAAGATAATGCAAAGACACTTTACGAAAAGGCAACAAAAAAATCGCCTGATATTCTAATCAGAGCCTTGAATCTGTTAAAAGATAAGGATTTTAAAGCCACTCCTCAGGATCCACAAAATGTCATATACTATCCAAATATTCCTCCTGAGCTTGGAGAAATTAATTGGGCATCCTCAAGCAGGGAGATATTCAATAAAATCCGAGCTTTAACCAGACCATACCCCGGAGCTTACACCTATTTCAAAGGTAAGAAGATTTACATCTGGAAAAGTAGCATTGCAAATAGACCCAAATTCAAAGGACATCCCGGGCATATATTGGAAATATCGGATAATGGCGTATTGGTCAAGACAGGGGATTCCATTATAGTGATAGATCAAATCCAATTCGAGGACACCGAAGAAGTAATACCTGCGAAGAAGATCATCGGTAAAAAAGGTGAAGTTCTGGGACGATAAAGGATGGGTTAGCAAATCTCAACGCTTTCTCCCCGTCAATATCCATTTCTCCCTCTTCAGAACATCCACTATCCAAATTCTCAGGTTTGTTTTCGAGTCTTCGCCAAACCATTTTTCCCTTTCACCCAGTCCGAAATCCACGGTATTTTCCTCAACTATTTTTAAAAAGTCCATCTTCTTGACATAATACAATCTCAGCCAATCAAATTCGGTCCTCAAAAGCCTGACGCTCTTCTCTAGTTTACCTTTGTATCGATGTGAGAACGCATCCATAAATGAATCTACTCCCTCCTCCTTTACATTCTCTCCAACTGAAACAGGATACCATCTCATCTTACCGATTCTCCATACCCTCATCCAAAGGTCAAGATCGTCGCCCCACAGAAAGTTTCGCCATCCTCCGACTTCGTTCATGATGCTTCTTGGATAAACACCACTGAATATCGCTTGAACCGCCAGATCAGGATGCTCCTCAATGCATTTGTAAATAAAGGTCTTCCATTTGGGATAATACACAGTGTCTGTGTCAACCTGTATAATATAATCCCCTTTGCTTTTTCCGAAGGCTATCTGTCTTCCTTTTCCCCGTACACATCTTTTTTGAATCACAGTCATATTCTCGTGGGAGGATGCATATTTCCTCAATATATCCATGCTTTTATCCTTTGATTTGCTATCCACCACAATATATTCGAATTCTTTCTCGTCCAATTGGGAATATATTGAATTCAGATGCTGCAAAAGTGCATGGGCACAATTGTAATTTGTTGTACAGATACTGAACTTCGGTTTATTCATTCAATTTCTCCTATTCTAAACAATCATAAACAATTTTTGTCAAATTCTTCTTTCTTTCTTTTCGAGGGAAAAGTGTTGCAATCCTCTTTCTTGCATCACTTCCTTTATGGGACTTAAGAGCTTCCTTTATCTTATTTGCCGTGTCCTGTGCATCTCCATATTCCACGTAGTAACCTACATCACCCACAACCTCAGGGATGGCTCCTCTTCTTGTAACCACGGGTACACATTCACATAACATAGCCTCAGCAAGAGCACAACCGAAGGACTCCTGAAATGATGGTTGGGCGTACACCTTGGCCTTTTGGTAGTATTCAATCAGTCTATCCTCGGGCATGAAATCAATGATTTCAAGATTCGAAGGTGCTTTTTCCCTCCATATCTTGGCAATATTCAGATCATGTTTGCCTATCAGCACGAATTTGATATCGGGTAAAAGCCCAGCGGCTTTTATGAACGTTTCTAGGCCTTTAACTTTTATAGTAGCATCATCTGCAAGTTTGCCCACGGTAAGGACCATATCCTCCTTCTTTCCCTTGGGATAGAATTTCTCTGAATTAAAACCGTGGTATACAGTGATTACATCATCCCTATCAATCCATTTTGACACCCATTCTTTGGTGGATTCAGAAACAGCCATGATCTTATTGGCTTTTTTGAGGGCATACCGAGTCTTTTTAATCCTTTTACCTTTCATTGCACCATAATCGATTTCAGGCATGTAGACAACATCCCAACCACCTGCAATGATGATACTCCTTTTCCCGAATATTCTGGAAAACATAACCGCCATAGTTGCATGACCCAGAACAAACCAAGATACGTTCACTGGTGACGAAAGAATATTTTTAAGGAGTCTGAAAATATCTTTTTTACCCCTATAATGAAACGAAATCACCTGAAATTCTTCTTTAAGAATGTTTAAATCCCGCTTTATGAAAGTGGAGGAGAATGGATAAATGAATAATACCCGGTTCTTCTTGGCCATTATTCCTTATTCCTCCCTTAATATGTGTAGAAGTTTTGATTTGCCCTAAACCAACCCACAAATTTACTTAAACCAGTTTCAATAACAGTGGTAGGTTCGTAACCTAACAGCTCCCTGGCTTTATCGATGCTTGCCAATGTATGCTTTGCATCCCCTTTTATCTCCTCTATGTAAATTGGATCGATTTTGACATCAACCAGCTGACACAGCTTCTCAAATAGTTGATTCACGGTGACCCTTTTTCCTCCCCCAACATTCAGGATTTCTCCATCGGCTTTCTCAGTTTCCAATAATTTCAGGTTAGCGGAAACGATATCTTCGATATATGTAAGGTCCCGCGTCTGTTCCCCGTTTCCAAAAATTGTGGGAGATTCGCCCGATAACAGGGCCCTTGTAAACAAGGGTATAGCGAGATCTGGTCTCATCCTTGGGCCATATACCGTAAAATATCTCAGAGATACGGTGGGGATATCGTAAAGATCGTTGTATACCCTGCAATAATGCTCTGCCACCAATTTACTCACACCGTATGGAGAAAGAGGCGTGGTTGGATGTTTTTCATCGAAAGGCAGGTATTCCACCTTCCCGTATACAGAGGAGGAGGATGCGGAAATTACCCTCTTAACATCACCTTTTCTTGCAGCCTCTAATACGTTAAGGGTGCCTTTGACATTCACATCATTTGGTTTGAGAGGATTCTCCACAGAGGCTCTAACCCCTGGTTGAGCAGCCTCATGGAAGATGAATTTCACATCACCTAATACGATTTTGTTAAGCTGTTCTTTATCCAATATATCGCCTTTTATGAAGCTGCAGTTTTTGTTCTTCAAGATTATCTCTAAATTCTTCTTTTTTATCCCGATGTCATAATATGGATCTAAATTATCCAGAATAACGATCTCATGATCCAATTGAGCGAGTCTTTCCGCAAGGTGCGACCCAATGAAACCAGCACCTCCTGTAATAAGTATCTTAACCATGGAAATATCCTACCTTTTTTAGGTTCACTACCTCTGCAATGAGGCGCTTTTATATTAACTTTTTCAGAGGTCTAAACATCTCAGATAATGGCTCAAATAATAATGGATATAAGGATTAAGACGATGGTACAATTACGATCAAGGAAATCCAACTCAATCCATCCGAAATCCCAAAAATATCCTCAGAATCGCCTATACCTCCTGTATTAAACAAAAAAGCAAAAATCTTATAATCCCAACCCAATTCCCAAAGGATGAAGGCTTATATCCAACTTATTCGCCCTTTAAACTGCATAATGGTTGCGGCTGCGGTCTTTATCGGTGCATTGATTGCCAAAGGTCTGGGTGTACTGGAAGTCCATTATTTAGAGGTTAGCCTAGCTTGTACAGTGGCATTTCTCTTCACGGGTGGAGGTAATTCCCTAAACGATTATTATGATAGGGACATTGATAGGGTGAACCACCCCCAAAGACCGATTCCCTCTAAAAAGCTCTCTCCTTCAACTGCAGTTTGGATTGCTCTTTTATTGTTCTTTATTTCGCTCTGTCTCGCCCTTTTCATCAATTTAGTGGCGTTTTTAATAGTAGTCGCGAACTTGGCTGTTATGCTTTCCTATGAGATATTCTTCAAGGTCAAAGGCGCAGCTGGAAATCTAACTATTTCCTGGCTAACGGCTACAGCCTTCCTTTTTGGCGGTGCGGCGGTAGGTGGAATGGAAAAAACATTGGTTTTAGGGATACTGGCATTTTTGGCAACTATGGGTCGAGAGATAGCAAAGGACATAGAGGACATTCGAGGCGATACAAACAGGTACACCCTACCCATGAAATACGGCATCAAAAAAGCAGGTTATTTTGCCTCCTTTTCCATGGCTTTAGGGGTGGTAATAAGCCCCATTCCCATAATAACTGGAATCTTCCCAGGCCAAGGATTCATGTATTACATCCCCATAATCGGTGTTGCAGATGCAATATTTATATACTGCATCGTACTTCTATTGAGAGAAAAGAAAAAAGCATCTACACCAATAAAAGGTGCCATGCTCATTGCATTATTTGCCTTTCTAGCAGGAGGGATTTTATAGGTTTGAAGGAACCAATAAGGTGATTTGAATGAAGGTGATTGAATACATACGCAGTAAATTAAAGCTTGAAAAACTGCATATGACTTTAATTGATCCTGATAAACTGAGTCCCCAGGAATGTTCAGACATAGCCTATCTGGCCCACAGGGCTGGAACGGACGCGGTGATGGTTGGAGGATCCACAGGAATAGAAACAAATAACCTTGAGAATAGTGTGATTGCCATGAAGAATTTGGTTCCAATACCAATTATTCATTTTCCATCACATGCAAATGCACTTAGCCATAATGCCGATGCCTTATACTTTATGTCCATGCTGAATTCCAAGGAAATAAAATACATTATAGGGGAGCAAATGAAGGCCTCACTGATGATAAAGAAGATGGGAATCGAAACCATATCCATGGGCTATGTCATCGTGGAGCCAGGAATGAAGGTAGCGGAGATGGGCGGTGCAGAGCCAATAAAAAGGGATGATATCGATTCCACCCTTGGATATGCCCTGGCAGCCGAGTTTTTTGGCATGGATCTCTTCTACCTGGAAGCCGGTTCTGGAGCCCCTGAACCAGTCCCAATAGAGATGATAAAAAAGGTTAAAGAAAAACTTTCGATACCCTTGATTGTGGGGGGAGGTATTAGAGACTCAAAAACAGCAAGAAAAATCTCAGATGCTGGAGCAGACATAGTTGTGACAGGAACCATAGTCGAGCTCAGCAAGGATGTGGAAGGTGTATTGAGGAGCATTGTAAAGGGTGTGAAAGGAAGGTGGATTTAAAATCAGACGGGGCCTCGCTTTTTTTCATAATCCCCATTTGACCACAGATAAATTATAAATACCAAATCGTTTATTCGGGTGAATTGAGACCGATATTCAGTAGTATTATGAGTTTACTGGTTTAAGAATAATGGGGGATTACATGGAAGAATCGCTTTGCAGTATCGAGATCTTAAAGAGCCCTGATTCCTACCTGGCGAGAATACAAACCGATTTAGGAGGCGTCAGAGAGGTTAAAAGTACCACATTCGAAGGCGTCTTAGAACAGGTAGTTCTCGACCTTCAGGAAGAGTTCGACGTCACGCTTTAATTCACAGAACTTCTCCATCCCTGATAATATCTTTTTCTCTTCCGTCTTCGTACTTTACGCGAATTGTGGGCTTCTTTATCAAACCATCGAGATGTATCAATGATTTTGCATCCTCATCGTAGTTGGATCCGATTGCGATATGGCATGTGCCATATACCTTCTCGTCCTCTAGCATGTTGCCGACGATTTCGGCGTTTTTATTGAGTCCTATTCCAAGTTCTCCAAGGTTCCTGGCATTTTTTATGTAAGATTCCTCAGCTTCTTTTGGTAGCTTGCCTGAACTGACAAAGTCCCTAACCGTACCTTCTGCTTTATCTACGGTATTTTTTAGCTTATCGGCTTCATCTTTTCCGGATATTTTGGTTACAAAACCATCATTTACCTCGGCTATAATCGGTGATTCGATAATGATCTCCCCACCCTCCAGGGATATGCTTCCGTCAAATCCTATGGTTCCATGTGACGCCCCGAGCTCTGGGGATATGAAGACCTCACCACATGGAAGGTTGCCCCCCTTGCCCATTTCAGTGAAGTTGCCATCATCTGATTTCGCTTCTCTTCCTCTTAATCCTATTAAGATATCCGTTCCAGAGGGTGCAGTGATATGGACTTCCTGGGCTCGGTCCAGCTCATCCTTGATTTTTATACAGGTATCCTTTAACTCTGCATAATCGATGGGCACGGTTTCAGCGAACATCTTTGCAGTAACAGAGGGTGACCAGAAAGAGCGTGCCTTCTTCTCGTTGAGAAGATAATGGAAGGTACTGTCATATTCCTTATCACCCACCTTATACGGATTTTTTAGGGCTTTTTTGTCCTTACCCAGCTTCTGTTTGCTTATGGACAATATTATATCGGGGTTGGATTCGATGGCTGAAATCACGCTTTCCTCTGCAAAATCCAGTTGGGTTTTTACAGGTTGGAAAATGAGCACAGGTTTTGCACCTACTTCAAAGGCAGCATCATATAGGGCCATTGAAATGCTTTTCACATCCTCATCTGGATTTGTGATGATGAGCACCTTCTCGTCCTTTTTAGTTCCTAAAACCTCATTTATTGCCACACTTGCAGCTTTTTGAAGGTGGGTATCTATTTCTGTATCAGATTTGAAAGTCTCGGTCATTTACTCCCTCCAAATAGGGGGGGAATAACGCAATTATGGTTCATTAAGGTTTTTATTTTTTTCCCGCAACCACAACCCTAATATGTTATCCTTCCCATTTGGGAATGTATGCCACCATCCTCTAAAAATCCTCATCTTGCACCAAAATTCAGGGAAGAAAGCATTGAAGTGATCCACACATTCATCAAACAGAAGATGGAAGAAGCAAAAGCAGACGGCGTTTTAATAGGACTTTCCGGGGGACTCGATTCGGCGGTAGTAACAAAGCTATGCTCCGATGCCTTGGGTCCAGATTTAGTTCAAGTATTGATCATGCCTGAGGCATCCACACCAAAAGATGATTTAAAGGATGCCTTGGGATTTGCGGTATCCTTGGGTGTTGAATATAGGACCATCGACATATCCGAGATGGTAGCGGGCATAAAGGACATCCTAGCTCCTCAAGAATTGGATCATAAGACATTAGGTAACATCAAGGCAAGATGCAGGATGATAATGCTTTATATTCATGCCAATTTGGATAACAGGCTCGTCATGGGCACTAGCAACAAAAGCGAACTTCTTGTGGGCTACTTCACGAAATTTGGTGACGGTGGTGCTG
>CP070672.1:3726619-3730535 GCA_020351895.1 Thermoplasmata archaeon | reverse complement strand
TCAAGGGAACCAAACAAGCCCAACATACGTCTGTTTTGACCTGCCCCCCGTCAATGTACCACCTGCAAAATTAGATTTTTGATCCCTGTCTCCCTGAGGTTGAAGATGCGAAGATGAGGCTGGGAGGGTTGAAGAGCAATCGAACAATATGGCGCTAAATTAATTATTATGCGACATATCCATTATGAATTTGGTGCTTCCTACTTCAATAGTTTTTTTATAAAGTACGATAGAAAGGCTGCCAATCTTCCCTCTATTATAATTTTTCTTTTAATCCTGCCATACATAACGGTGATTGCAGTAATTGTGCCCTAAAGTCAGGGTTTTATCCCGGATTAATTCTATTTTACTGTTAAATCCCTGAGCATGGCCGTAATCCTCATCGCACAGTTCCGCGTTTGCAAATTTCCCTACGCCCGCCTTAATGAAAGGTTCTACAATAACACATTGTGTTACTTTCACTTCAAAAGCCTTTTCCGAATCTTCCACAATTTCCAATTCCGTTAATTCGTGCAGAGTATTATCTTTGTCACGAAATCTTTCGCAATAGGAATTAAAATCGTTCTTCTTCAATCTTATCGCCAGATTCTTTCCTAGATTTAAGCCGTTGTTATATGCCATTTTACTCAGAATTTTGATCAATCTTTCTTCTCCAATATCCTCTCCAATCGCTTTCAGCATATCAATTCTTCGTTTGGCAAGTCTCTGAAAATAACTTCGAATAGTCAGCTTAAAAGGAAGATTCTTGTCGAATTTGTCAGTCAGACTTGAGTTTTTTGCCGTGATGGAGGGATCGATTCCAACGCAAAAAAGTGCGCAGGCGGGAAGAGCCTGATTTAAAAATTCCCTCCGGCTAAAACAGGAGATACTATTTTCTGCCATAAAAACCTCCTTCGATATCACATTCTATCGTCTATAATTGCAGCAACCATGCCAAAATTATCCCTTGCGGTATTCAATCGTATTTCAAACAATGTGTATCATTCTTTAACACTTCATGTTCGTATTCGAACGAAAAACAACCTTCCCTTCAACTTTACAAAAGAGTGTATCGAGAATGCAGATCCTGGTCTCCCTGAGATTGAAGATGCAAAGAAGAGGTTAACTGCACTGAAGAACCGCTAATCCATATGTCGCGAAATTAATTATTTAACGACATTCAGGACACCTGATTTACAATTTTCCGATTCAGATCTCAATCAAGCACGCTTCAGCAGCTCTTGGCAGTATTTGCAGATTAATGAGATTGAAGAATATTTCTCCCATCGCAATTTTATCTGTGTAAAAATTGCGAGGGGGTTTTTATATGCATATTGTGTTCTTTACAGGGAAGGGAGGAACAGGAAAAACAACACTATCGGCAGCAACAGCACTCCTATCAGCTCAGAAAGGCCGCAAAACTTTAGTCATCTCAACTGATGCCGCCCATAGTCTTTCAGACTCTTACGAGGTCCAGCTCTCAAATCAACCTAAAAAAATCACAACCAATCTTTATGGCCGGGAAATCAGCACCCAACAGGAAATAGAAGAAAAGTGGGGAGAGATCAAGAGTTATCTTTCTGCCCTATTCTCATCCCAGGGAATTGAAACGATTGAAGCAGAAGAAATGAGCCTCTTTCCAGGAATGGAAGAGTTGTTCAGTTTGATGAAAATAAGGAATTATATCCTAACGAAGGAAATGGTAGAGTACCGATTCTCGCGGAGGAAGGTTGCATTTCGTGTCCAATTTGTGAGCACTCGGTTAAGACTTTCATGCCTTTGGATTTGCCCCCTGGATTGGACCATTTTTTCGGGATGAGGTCCGATCCACACTTATAATCTTGTTATAGAATAGAAAAAGGAATAAAGGGGCCGATCACTGGCAATCAGCCCCATTATAGTATGTATTGCTCGTTTAGATGGTATTAGTCGATGCTCTCCCAATGCATCCTTATCACAATGCAATCTTTTCCACGAATCATCTCACCACCAAATTCTTCCTTAAGGCGTCCCGTAATAGTAACCGTAATGACATCACCATTGCTTATTGTGCTCAGGGATGCGACAAGTTCTTGTGTATCAAACTTCAAAGACAGATCTAAATATCCATCTCCCTCGACATCATGACAGTCACAGAGTTCTCCTTCAAAAGGAGTGGCGACATCTTCATAATCCCAGCGAAGGGGTGACGTCGTTCCTTCTAGTTTAATTGATGCTGGATCAATGGCGGTCACATCAAAATCCTCTGTGCCTAAAACAACAACAGGTAATACTCCTTTGCTTTTTGTATTAAGTGGATTAGGACACGAACCAGGTTTGATGTCGATGAATACGGGTAGACCAAAATACTCAAAAGCTCCCATATCAACGATGGCGTTACCATCATTATTTCCGTCGAGGATCCTTGGATTGCCCTCGATATCTTCAGCAGGAAGCAAGGAGGCCGAGTTATCGCCACTATCTATACAGGGGGACGTAGGTTGGAGATAATAGTTAGCCGCACCCAGAAAGAGGGGATCCAGATGGATGTTATTGGCTTCATTCGTCCAATCAGTTGCCGCTTCCCCTGATGCCATAATTAAATAATCATTGTTGTAGCCATTTGCGACACCAGGAACGATCCAAAAGAAAATACGTATGTCTTCGTCCCCATTGTTCCAGATGATGTTATTGTAGACATTTATTGTTCCACCCTCAGCCGAAAAAATATCTAATCCGGTACCATTATTATCTGCGATAGTGTTATTAGTGAATGTCGCATGGGCATCTATTCCTTCAAGAGTCGCATCTACACCTCCGTCGCAATCATTTCTTGCGATAAGGTTATTGACGAATTCGATATTGGTTCCCTCCATATCCAGAGTTACCAGAGTATCAACCTTTACTGCTTCGTAAGAACCAGAATTTTCAGTAATAATGTTGGAGGCAAAGTAAATATCGCCAGCTTTAGTACCTTCACCGAGTGACCATGCCACTACGTTTACAGGAATCATGTCAGATGATTCATTTCCTGTGATGGTGTTGTTTACGAGAATAATATCTCCTGCGACGCCCCCGACTGCATGAGAGTTAGCATAGACACCAGCATAGCGTTCAGCCCTGTTTCCAGTGATGATGTTATTGGCGATGGTGATTTTCCCTGTGGGGCCTTCATATATATCTGTGTATAATTGGACATATATTCCCCCGCCGTGGTCCTCCGGAGCATAACTATTTCGTATCGTAAAACCTTCTATCCTTATATCACCTCCACCGTTTTCACAATTTATGAGTAGGACGCGACCAAGATTATTAGCATCAAGGACAGTATTTGAAGGATTAATAACTCTTCCAGAGAAATCCGAGAAATATCCTCCAAGCAACGTGATGCTATTTCCTTCAACTGATGAAAAAACAAAAGAGCCGACATATGTCCCTTGGGCGACTTTGATAACGTCATCCTCTGCATTTGCTTCTGCTGCAGATAATGCCGATTGCAGATCAGAAGCATTGCTCACCTCAAACTCATCACCCCTTAATCCGTCCGCATGAATGACTAAAAAGGCAAAAACTAGAATGATTATACCCAAACCTCTTTTCATGATATTCTCCTCCTTTTTTATTTATTAGGCATTGTGCTACCCAATCTATATAAACTGCTATTGCAGTAGATAAGAAAAGTTTTGTTATTGTTAACTGTGTGAAGTGAATTTTGTCTCCTTCCCCAAACCATCTTTGGCAGTGACAACATATAGACTTGAGCATTGAGTGTCAAGGATTTTTTTAAAGGTTGTCAGCTAAGAATTAAAAGTGGACTATATTCGTAAGATTTAAAATTTAAAAGAGGACTCTTTGCATCGGCTATGGTTTAAACTTCGATTTCATAAAGGAGTTTTTAAACCATGGCGAAGCAAGTGCTCAGATGTTGAGGATGGAAGGAATATTTTGACTAAAAGCG
>CP070672.1:3723852-3726519 GCA_020351895.1 Thermoplasmata archaeon | reverse complement strand
TTGGATTACGTGTTTATAGGTGGGATGGAAGTAAAAGTCCAGTCCACCTATTCTCTAAGTTAGGTGGCTTGTCGACGCCGCATAATTTGGAGGTAAAGGGTAATCCGCTGAACCAGAAACGGTACGTCTACGTCGCAAATGGTGATTCAGTCAAAATCTTTGAAATGATCGGCCAACCACCAGTAGATTGTACAGTGTATTCATTGGATGAAAATTTTTTTCAGGATCCGAATGATACATCCTTTAATTCAACTATTCATGATGTAAAGGCTAAGGATGAATACCTCTATGTTGTCGATAGTCAGTATGGTCTTTATGTGGTAAATATGAAAGTACCGGAAGATCCTGAGGTTTCATATCGGCTACCTTTGGCTGATGGGAGAAAATCAATAACCCTTTGGGATAATCTCGCTTTAGTTTCAGCTGGTGAATATGGTCTTGACTTAATTGACATTTCTTTACCATCAGTTCCAGCTTTTATACATCACCTATCTACTAAGGGAGAAGCAAATTCTGTAAGAGTCAAAACCGACGAAGGGAAATATGCTCTCATCGCCAATGGTTGTAATGGTTTTGCCTTAATGGATATTCAAACCCTGCAGTTTCCACTTTCTATTGGTCATTTAGAGGTTAAAGGCGACATTTGGAATATTACCGTTTCAGGAACTAAAGCCTATGTATCTATCGGAGAATTAGGCTTAAAAATTGTTGATGTAAAGGATCCCTGGAATCCTCTCCTTGAACATTCTTTAGGGACATCTGAGATTAGCAAGGATTCCATTGTAAAAGATTGTTGTTTATACAAAAATGGATTATACCTGGCCAATGATTCCACCGCCACCGATCCCACCCTATGTGTATTTACATATCTCAATGCTCAAGAAAAGCCCTCTTTAGTGGGAACAATACCGCGAAATGCTATTATTCAATCAATAGTCATAAATAACAGCTATCTTTATATGCTCAAGCTCATGCAAGGGCTCGAGATTTTTCAAATAGATCCTTCATTGCTTCCTTTGCCTCGCGGAAGCATCTCTTCAGGTTCACCGACTCACCAGGATATATGGGTGGAAGATAAAGTGGCTTACATCGCCAATGGAAACTGGGGATTATGGATTGTCGATGTATCCAATCCAAGGGGCCCACGGGAAATTGCTCAAAAGTCACTCGGCCGTATTCCCGTTATTGATGTTGGAGTAAAAGGCAATTATGCTTATTTGATTAATGGAAGTTATGGTATTAGAGTAGCAGATATTAGTAATAAAAGTGCACCGATAATTATTGAAAGGGTAGAAATCACCAGCGATAATTTAGAGAATTGTTCCCTTTATGAGGATTTTTTATATGCGGCCGGTATCTCCTATGGAGTGTGGATTATAGATATATCTATTCCTTCGCACCCTATCATTATAGATAATTTAGCCATTTCACGGGGAGCGGGAGCTATTTTTGCCACTCAAGAGCACATTTATATTGGGGAACAGTGTCATATGCTCCATATTTATTCTGCTCCCAGAAACCTTCCCCTATTGGATATAGCGGATCTAGGCCAAGGGCAGGATATGCTTCGGTTTCGTGTTCCAGGCGGACTACCACCAGGTTTCTATGATCTTATTTTTCTGGATAAGGAAGGCCAAAAAATGCGAAAGTATAAGGCATTACTGATTGAAAGGAGTGAATCTTTTGATATAAAGGCAGGATTGAATCTTTTTGGGTATCCAGGGAAAGTTCCTCCCCAGTACCTTGAGTCCGATGATTTAATTAAGGCAATTGATTCTACAGGAGAAATTGTTCATTCCCTTCGGAGAGAGAATCCCGCAAGGATATCTTATTGGCAATCAGATAGTATAAAGGGCGATATTTTTGCCATAGAAGATGATTATAGTTATTTATTATATTTACATGAAGATAAGCCTTCGGTACATTTCCAGACATCTTACTATTTTCCCCTGGAGGTGGTAGTAGATCAAATTGGTTATAGACTAAGAGAAGAGAGTGCTGTTGATAGGATCTCCTTTCCTATAGAGGAAGAAAATTATTTTTCTTTGGATATTATGAGAAAATTGGAGGAAGTATCTTCTGAAAAAAGTTCGAAGGAAATGCAAAAACTGAACACCCACTCTGGGAAATGGGAATCAGTTTATGAATTTTTTGGGTACTATTGTGGACAGAACTTCCCTCTAATGAGAGGTGAAGGGTATTTACTGTATACAGAGTAGACAGAGTAGTAAAGATTCTGAATGCTCTTTTATTGGAATTTTATACAAGAACCTGAGGAGAAAAATGGTTCACTGTTCTTTTTCTCTGTTTTGAGGCTGGCAACGTAAAGTAAAATGTGGAACCCTTTCCTTTCTGGGAATTTACCCAAATTCCCCCCCCGTGACTTTCAACGATTTTTTTCACAATAGCCAAACCAACTCCGTTACCCTCAATATCTTTTGATTCCTTTAATCTCTGAAAGATTTTAAAAATTTTGTCATGATATTCCTTTTCTATCCCGATTCCATTATCTTTAACAAAAAATTCATACTCTGTTTCTCGATCGATGTAGCCAATTTTTATAAGCCCTTCCCTTCCCGGACTCATGAATTTAATAGAATTTGAAAGGAGGTTCACGAATACCTGGAGTATTCTATTTGGATCACAAAAAACCGTTGGCAAATTTTT
>CP070672.1:3707388-3723752 GCA_020351895.1 Thermoplasmata archaeon | reverse complement strand
TTGAATTCCCAATTCCAATATTCAAGGGTTCTATCTTTACCAAATATTGTATTGAAAAGCTCATTTATCTCTTCCTCATCACCAAAGTTGTAACCTCTTATAGACCATTTCTTGTTCATAAATTACAACTCCAAAATCGAGATCATGGTGTTTAATTTTCGTTTTCAATTAAGACATCTACGATTCTTTTAGCGGCTTTTCCATCGCCGTACGGATTCATATTTGGGATTATCCCAGAACCAAGCATTTTCTTTGCTCCTTCAAGTATCGCCTGAGTGTCTGCCCCCACGAGTACGTTCATATTTAATTTCAATGTTTCAATCCATTCGGTATTATCCCTGAGTGTTACACATGGAACGTTCAGTAAAAATGCCTCCTTTTGCACACCACCTGAATCGGTTATCATGAGTTTCGCGTTTGAGAGCAGGAACAAGAAATCAAGATATCCCACTGGTTCTAATAGCTTCATTCCTTTGATATCATTTATCTTATCCCACATTTTAAATTCAATCAACCTCTTTTTTGTACGTGGATGAATAGGAAAAATCAGCATCCTTTCCATTTCTGATAACGCTGAGACTATTCCCTCTAACCTCTCACTATTATCTGTATTCTCAGCCCTATGAACTGTGACAAGATAGTATTCTTCCTCAAATTCATATTTATCGGAAATATTGCCTTGTTTTGCCAATTCTAAATGGCCATAACAGGCATCAACCATGGTATCTCCCACCTGATAGATTAATTTCTCAACAATGCCCTCCTTTTTCAAATTCTCCACAGCCGTTATGGTTGGACAGAACACATCATCACAGCAGTGATCTATCAATATCCTGTTGATTTCCTCGGGCATGGTTTTATCAAATGATCTCAGCCCAGCTTCGATGTGACATGTTCTCACATTATTAATTTTTGAAGATGCCAGTGCACCAGCTAAACTTGTATTTGTATCTCCAGGAATCATGACAAAATCAGGCTCTTCCTTGATAATAACCTCCTCAAGTTTCTTGAGCATTTCACCAATCTGATATCCATGGCTACCCGATCCAACATCCAGGGAATAATCAAGTTTCGGCATTCTCAGTTCTTTAAGAAATACTTGACTCATCTCTCTATCGTAATGTTGTCCTGTATGAACAAGTACATGTTGGATTTCACTATCCAGGAGCTCTCTGATGACAGGGGCCATTTTTATAAAATTTGGTCTGGTTCCCACAACCGATAGCACCTTCATATTTTCTCCTCAGCAGGATAGAACAGCAAATGATATGATAATATGGGGGTATTTTAGTTTTTTCCCAAAAAAATCGAAATTTACATAAATTATTTAATATAAAAATTACGGTTGTTTCCCTCCTATAACCCCCATATCCCCTTCTCTTACTATATTTCAAAGATTTTGCTGATTTTGCTGGAATAATAAAATGATTTTCAATATGAGGTTTTGTTCAACAGAACTTCAATAATCTTCTTTCCAGTTGTTCCGTCACCAAAGGGATTTTTGGAACTAAGATCCTTATTCATCATTTCTTTTACGCCCTTTAACACCTCATTTTTTTCAACCCCCACAATCACATTTTTTCCGGCTTCCACAGTCTCAGGTCTTTCGGTATTATCTCTCAATGTAACACAGGGCACATTCATTATGCACGCCTCTTCTTGTAAACCACCCGAGTCAGTGAGAATCAATTGGGCATTCTTCTCAAGAATTAGAAAATCCAGGTATCCAAGGGGTTGTATCAATTTTAAATTATTGATCTCATTTAACTCCCTCTCCAAACCGAATGTTTTAATCATCTTTTCTGTCCTGGGATGTATGGGGTAGATGATGGGTAAATCATAACTATCGTTAATGGCCTTAATAGATGTTATGATTTTTCTCAGCCTCATCTCATGATCAACATTTTCCTGGCGGTGTAAAGTCATTAAAATGTAACCTTGCTTCTCTATTTTTAATTGATCTATAACTTTCGATTTTTCTTTTGCTATCTCCAAATTGTAAAGGGTTGCGTCAACAATGGAATTTCCTACGACATATATGTCATTCTCTGCAATTCCCTCATTAATCAGGTTACTTTTGGAAACCGAGGTCGGTGCAAAGAGGTAAGTTGAAATATGATCTGCCAGGATTCTGTTTATCTCCTCTGGCATTGTTTTATCAAAACTCCTTAAACCGGCTTCTACATGTCCAACGTCAATATGCAATTTTGAAGCTGAAAGCGCTCCTGCTAATATGGTGTTTGTATCCCCCTCCACCATTACAACATCGGGTTTTTCTTTCAATAAAGTATTCTCAATTCCCATGAGCATCTTACCTGTTTGAACACCGTGGCTCCCAGAACCTATCTCTAAATTGTATTTTGGACCGGCTAAATCCAAATCTTCAAAGAATATCTTATCCATATTGTAGGTGTAATGTTGGTTAGTATGGATCATAAAGTAATCGATTCCCCTTTTTTCGCATTCCCTTATAATAGGTGACATCTTTATTATTTCCGGCCGAGTGCCTACAACAATGCAAATCCTCATTTTTATCATGATCTCAAGTGGGATGTAGCGGTTTGTAATAAATATAACTTTTCATATTCTTTTATCTAATAGTGATTACTAACATCCTTTTGTTACCCTTCAGCCTTGTTCTTGGTTGATTTTCCTAAAGATATGAAGCAAGGAGTCCCCTTGACCTTTATACATGACACATTGATAGGGTAATCTATAAATATTAAAATATTTATGTTAAAACATGGATAATTTTACAATCTTCATATCTATCTTGTCGGGTATAATTGCCTTTATAACGGCTCTATTTCTAACCCGACAATTAATACCAATATTAAGAAAGCAAAAGATAATTAATCAAGATTTGAATAAGAAAGAAAAGCCTTTAATTCCAGAAATGGGAGGCATTGGTGTCATATTTGCATTCTTCTTGGGGATGAACTTCTTCCTCGTTTTGAATACTTCAATGGATTTTCCATTCTTGGAGATAACATTATTCACTATTATGGGGGTAGCCTTTATTGGGATTATGGACGATTTACTCGACCTCCATCAACTTACTAAAAGCATTCTGCCATTTTTGATTGCAATTCCATTGGGAATAGGATTAAGAAATGAAATATCTGTAACAATGCCCTTTTTAGGTAGTGTTGATCTTGGTTGGTGGACAGTTTTGTTAGTTCCATTGGGTATTACTACTGTAGCGAATCTCACAAATATGTTGGAAGGATTTAATGGCCTGGGATCTGGATTGGGTATTATCGTTACAACAACCCTCATTATCATATCCTTCATTACCGGACAGATAGATGGATTATACCTTCTTATACCACTTCTAGGGGCTCTTTTAGGATTTTTCTATTATAATAAATATCCAAGTAAGATCTTTCCTGGAGACACACTGACTTTCTTTCAAGGTGCTACAATCGGCTGTGCTGCCATCGTTGGAAACTTAAAAACCATAGCTGCAATACTTTTTTTACCGATGCTCGTTGAATTCTTCTTAAAGGCCAGGGGAAGATTTCCCGCGAAAAATCATGGTATAATAACTGATGACGGGACCCTTACCTATAATGGAAAGGTATTTTCTTTAAGTCAATTATTAATGAAAAGATTCAAGGTAACTGAAAAACGACTGGTGACCATATTATGGACCATGGAGGCTATTTTGTGCGTGATAATGATACTCGTGGTATACTTGCTGGGACCAGAATATGCATGGTAGTTTATTCGTATTATCCTATGGATCAGAGGGTTAGAAGGGAAGCTGAAACTCTAATGGAAAACGGCGCACTCGTTCATGTGATTTGTGCAAGAAATGAGAATCAAAGGAATTTCGATAAACATAATAACATATCGGTTTATAGAATTCCATTGGAAATAAAAAGGAAGGGTGGCTATTTAGAGTATTTTTTAAGATACTTTATATTTCTGTTTTTATCAAAAACATTCCTTACTGGCTTATTCATGAAATACAAATACAAGGTGATTCATATACATTCTATTCCAGATTATGGGGTGTTTTGTGCATTTATTCCAAAATTGTTTGGAACCAAAGTTATTCTAGACCTCCATGAACTTTCTCCCGAGGTTTTCGCAACAAAGTTCGATATTTCCATGGACTCGAAAAAAGTATATATAGCGAAAGTTTTAGAAAAGGTAAGTGTTCGATTTGCCGATTTAGCGATCTCCACGAATCATATCAGGAAAAAAATTCTAATGGATAGGACATTGAAAAAGGATGTAGCAGTAATTATGAACCTACCAAAAAGTAATATTTTCAAACAAAGAGATATGACCGATTTTATCGAAGAAAATAATCTTAAAGGATCATTTATTGTGGGCTATGTGGGGGGATTAAATCCAGAAAGAGAGTTGGATGTTGTAATAAAAGCCATAAAATATGTTGAGAAAAAAGTTCCGAACATATCATTCATTTTTTGCGGTACGGGAGAAAAGAAATATATCGTTTCATTACAGAATTTAATTGCGGACTTAAATCTTGAAAAAAAAGTATTGTTTGTAGGATATGTTCCCCAGGATGATGTCCTGAGTTATGTAGCAATATCAAATGTCTCCCTTTGTCCCTATAAATTCAATCCAAATCTAGACGTGGTCCTTTCCACAAAAGTATTTGAATATCTTTTAATTCCAAAACCAGTCATCGTTCCGAACTTCTCTGCAATGGGTAAAGAGTTCAAAGATTTGGTATTGTTCTATAGGAGTGGTGATTATAAGAGTTTAGGGGAAAAGATACTTGAAGTATATGAAAATGAAAAGGAGTATAATGAAATGGCACTAAGAGCACAGGAGGTATTATTCAAAAGATACAGTCCAAAAGAAAACGAAGAAAAATTGGTTGAAATATACGAGAATCTACTGGTCAAATAGGAATAAATGAATATATTTTTTCATTGGGCGGTCTTTATCTAAACATTTATAAATCAATAAATGCTATCAACGGTGAAGAGTATGCTAAATGTTGGCGTAATCGGTGTAGGCATGATGGGGCAGAATCATGCACGGGTCTATTCTGAAATTGCTAATTTGGTGGGCATAGCCGATCCAGATGAAAAAAAGCTTAATGAGATATCTAAAAGGTTCCAGGTAAAAGGATACAAACTTTTTAATGACCTGCTTGAGCGCAAGGATTTGGAGGCTGTAAGCGTTTCTTCACCTACCTCTACACATTTCGAAATTGCTAAGGCTGCAATCGAGGCTAAAAAGCATGTTTTAATAGAAAAGCCCATGGGTGGTAGCCTTAAAGAGGCAATGGAATTGGTGGCAAATGCTAAAAGAAAAGGAGTTGTACTTGCCGTGGGTTTCATAGAAAGACACAACCCAGTGGTGGGATTTACAAAGAACCTAATCGAAAGAAGGCAATTTGGTGATGTAATTTCAGTTTCCTCTAGAAGGGTAAGTTCGATTCCCTTAAGGGTCAAAGATGTGGGTGTCATATTAGATCTCGGTATCCACGATATAGATGTGATAAGATACCTTCTTGGCTCAAAGGTAAAAAGTGTATTTGCCCTGGCGAGCAACATCGGAGAAACAGATTTCGAGGATCATGCCAACATCCTTTTTGAGTTTGAAAATGGTGTTTTCGCTTTTACCGAGGTGAATTGGCTTACGCCTATGAAGGTCAGGAAGGTCTCGTTGACCTGCTCTAAGAATTTTGTAGAAATGGACTATATCAAACAAACCCTTCAAATATCATCTTCCACCATCAAAAAAATAGACACCAGTAACCTTTACAGAATTCCCCAGGAGTACGAGGAAAAGAAAGTTGAAATCGAGCGCAGGGAGCCTTTGAAAAATGAGCTAAGTGATTTTTTAGAGGCCATAGAACATGGTAGGAATCCCTTAGTATCGGGTGAAGAGGGTGTCAGAACCCTGGAAATTGCTCATGCTGCCATGCTTTCTGCAGAAAAAGGGAAGAAGGTATCTATTTAGAATCTCGGAATTCGTAACATCCATGGTAAAATCACCATAATTTCTTGTTCTTAGCAAATATAAAAATAGTAAGAATACCATTGTGTTATCGCTATAATCATAGGAGAAGGAGGTAATGGAAATGGCAGGAATTAAAATAAAAACATTAAAGCCTCAGAAATTAGCTTATCTCGAACATACGGGAGATTATGGAAGTATTCCGTACGATGAATATTTTAATAGACTCTATGAATGGGCAAAGGAAAAGAATGTACGACCAGGATTCAAGGGCTTGGGTATATTGCATGATGATCCACAAAAAATCCCCCCGCAGGACTGTAGAAGTGAGATCTGCATTCCTATCGTGGGAGATGCAGAGTCGGAAGGAGACATTAAAATCAAGGAGCTTCCATCCATGGAAGTTGCAGTTATCAAACATAAAGGCTCCTCAAAAGAATACCCGGAAACATACAAGAAATTAAATGAATGGATCATTGAAAACGGCTATGAATGGGCAGGCCCCACAATGGAGGTTTACACAAAGAAACCAAGGACCAAAGGGGAAGAAACCATAATCTACGCAAATGTGCAAGCACCAGTTAAGAAGAAGGTTCTATTGAGGAAATTGGCCGAGAAAGAGGAAGCTGAAGAGCCTGAGAAAGAAGAATCTTAAAGTGATGAGTAGATGCCTAGAAACTCAGGTCCCCATGTCTAATATAATTAAAAATGGTTCTCACTTTCCAACACCCTTATAAATGAATCCAATTTCATTGCAGAGCTCTTTATCAAAAACATTTCTTCCATCTACTATAATGGGAGTTCTCATCAAACCTTTTATGGTTTCGAGATTTATATCCCTATAGATTGCGTGGGCCGTCACTAATATCATGCAATCCGCGCCATTTATGGCCTCGTCAATGTTTTGGAGCGGCTTGAAGCCTTCAAAATCTCTGACAAATGGATCATGCAATCTGAGATCAGCGGCTCTGTTCTTCAATTCTTTTACAATCGGAAATGAGGGGGAATTTCTTGTATCATCTGAATTTTCTAGATAGGCAACACCCAGGACAGCAATTACAGCATCTTCAATGGACATTCCTCCTTCATGCATCGCCTCCTTCGTCAATTCTATCATGTGATTTGGCATGGAGTCATTCACAAATCTGGCCAAGGTGATAATCTTTGGTGAATATTCATTCTTTACACCGTAAGCTAATAGCCAAGAATCCTTTGGAAGACAGTGTCCTCCAACACCTGCTCCAGGAAGATGCATGTCCCTGAAAGGACATTTATTAACGAGCCTTCTCACTTCGTATGCGTTCACATTCAAGTTTTCACAGATAATGGCTATCTCGTTGGCAAAGGCAATCTGAACATCTCTATAGGCATTTTCAGTGGTTTTTACTATCTCAGCTGTGAGAGAATCTGTTGGGAAAAGCTCCCCCTCTACAATATGCTTGTACAATTCTACGGCCATATTTGCACTCTTCTCGTTTATTCCGCCAACAACTCTATCATATTCCCTGATGTTCTTCAACAACCTACCTGGCATAACCCTTTCTGGGCAGTTGGCAAGATAAAAATCGCTCCCTGCGATCATGCCAGATTCGTTCTCAAGAATGGGTCTAACCACCTTATTCATGGTGGTTGGAGCGATGGTGGATTCAATAACAACCAGAGAACCTTTCGTAAGATTTCTACCCACTTCCTTAACAGCCGATTCAAGAGAGGAATATTCAGGCTCCATATTTTCCTTATTGAATGGGGTTTGAACCGCAATCAATATCGCATAGGCATCCATGCAAACCGAAAAATCCTGGGTAGCAGATAGCTTTTTCTCAGAAACTGCCTTATTTAGAAGCTCTTGAAGTTCGGGCTCCTTCCCCTTTATGGGACATTCTCCCTTATTGATCATATCAACCTTTGGTTTGGAACGGTTTATTCCAATGACATTAAAATTCTTGTTCGCAAAGGCTACAGCCACAGGAATACCCACATATCCCATACCCACTATCACGATTTTTCTATCCACAATACCCACTCCTTCAGATATTACCCAATACAACAACTATTGTGATTATAAAGCACAGTATGCCCTCGATTCCCCATAGTATCCAAACCAATTGCCGCTCCTTCACCTTCCTTTTTTTCATGATCAAATGTGTCAATGATTCGATCTTTCCTTTGTAGGATAGAAATCCCTCTTCATCGGGTGTGCCGTAGTTCTCACCTTGAAAATGTCCCCTGATCTTCAGGAAAAATTCTATGATCATGGGTATAAAAAGAAGGGCACCAATGGTCTTCAAATCCCCAACGATTGCTGCACATGCAATGGTTGCCCCCATAAACAGGGTCAGAGTATCTCCAGGGAATATTTTTGCTGGGTAGCGATTGAACCATAGAAAAGCCACAAGTGCACCCAATAAAGGAAACAGCAATACCAGGGAATCTGTTGCACCGAGCAAGAGTGAGATAATTATCAAAGTTATGGATATGATTATCCCCAATCCCGCACCTAGGCCATTGAACCCTTCCAGCATGTTGCCTGCATTGGCTGCACAGGTCACACCAAAAGGAGCGATGAGTACCATTAAGACACCAAAATCAGGATTTACGAAAATAAACGATAAAGTAGTATCTTCAACATAAAGACCGATGGGTATGGCGAAAAGAAAGGGAATACTAGCTTTGACTCTTTGCCTCAACCCAAATAGGTCGTCCATAATACCGGTAAGGGCTGCTCCCACAACAGCTAAGAGAGAGGCAGCCAATATTGGGAAGTCATCTTTATCGAGAATTTTGTTGATCACAAGTAATGTAGAAACGCCAGCAATAAAACCTATGACCACTGCCAATCCTCCCATCTCTGGGATTTTTGGTTTTTCAAATTTGTTATGATCCACACCTATAAGCCCCCTCTCCGCCAGTTTGTTGATGAGCCAGGGTACAGTGATAACTGTTGTCAAAAATGAAACTATCAGGGCAATAATCAATATCTCGGGCATGCCTCTCGATTCAAGTGAAGTCACTAATTGGCTAAAAATTTTTTGATGTTAAAATCTTTATAACTTTTGAAGGGTAATGTAAATCGGGACGTACACCTAAATTAATGCATTGTTGATTTCTGATTATACGCATTACAAAATCTGAGTGGAATCTCGCTTCTTAAATCTCCTTCGTAAAATATATCCGATCACACAGAGAATAAGAATAAATATTAACACAAGGAACCACGGGATTCCTTCCTCCTTCTTTTCGGAATCAGTTACAAATTCCTTATATTCTACGGCTTCTAGATCATAGTATGTTACTGTTAGAGAGACTTCTTCGCTTGCATAATCGAAAGCGGGAGAGCCAAATCTTAAAGGTGCGATCATGGAATTATCGTCATTAAAATCTACGAATTGTCCCTCTTCACCCATCCCACTTAGAACGAGTTGAACCGACATTGAATATTCTATTCTAAGTTCTACGTAACTGTTATCATTCCTCGGGTTTTGGATTTTAAAACCTTGTCCTACTATACCGAAGGACCATAGCGCATTTGTATTAGAAGCGTCCACATCGAGCTCTTCATGTCTGTTTCCCGATAATACCAGGTCCATGCCCCCTGAATAATCAACATTGCCGTCATTGTCATAATCTATGGTGTAAGAAAGATCTCCTGATGAAAGCTCAGAAGCATCGATGGGATCATACGCCAGATCGATTATTACCTTCCCAACACCTTGGGGCACGAACACATTCTTGGTTTGGTTTACTGTGGTAAGAGATCTTCCGTATTGGTCATTATACCTGCTGTACTCACCTTCCCATTGAACAGAGAGAATGTTCGTAGCCTGGGAAACATTGTCTTCTATCATCATATCTTCGTAGCTTCTCAGGGCATCTGAGACTGTGATATCCTTTTCAGGATAAACCTTCCTGAGTCTCTGCAAAGTTAGGGCCACACCCACAGCCTTTTCCGCGTCCACAATTCCATAGCCCTGACAGTAGTCCATGGTTCTACCGTCCATTCCTGTGATATTATCCTGAACGGCGATGCCAGTCTCTTCCGATGGTTCAAGATATGTTGCCGTGGCTTCGATTATCCATTCGATTTCATGGATTCTGGTATTGGGATTCTCCCACCAGGTATCATCTTCACCGCTGTAATCGTCGTGCCTCTCGCTTATCTTTAATGAGGGAGCAGCCTGAAAAAGCAGGGCTACCAATCCTGCAACATGGGGTGTGGACATGGAGGTACCACTTATGGCTAGGTAATAAGGATTGGGATTCCCTCCAACTTTGGAGCCCGCGCTTATTGCGGTTCTTCTGGCATGTGCACTCCAGATGCTTCTTCCCGGCCCTCCTATATCTGGATAGGTATGGTTTTCACCTATTCTTCCTCTAGAGCTGAAATCTGTCATTGCCAAGCCATCTCTTTCATAGGCTGCAACCATGATGGCAACAGGTGTGTTGCCCTGGGGGCTCGTCAACCCTAATTCACCTTCTGGATCATCCCTTCCATGGTTTCCTGCTGACCATGTGGATACAACATTGTTCTCGAAGGCAAGTTTTTCTATGACCTGGGTGAGTGGGTTATCTGGATCATAGAGTCCATGCTCCTGATCCTCTACGTGCCAGCTGTTAGTGGCCACTCTTATGTTGTAGGGATTGGCATTTGGTCTTGAATTATCGTAAACCCATTCCAGGCTGATAAGATAGTCCGCTACAGTTGGATCAACAAGAGTCAACCCGATCAGGTTCGCACCAGGTGCAACGCCTCTTCTCGCCCCTGCAGAGGCGTCGCCATTTCCGGCAACGGTTCCCGCAACATGGGTGCCGTGGCCGTAGTCAAAATCAGTGTTCTCCATCTCAACCCATGAATAACCGTCCTCAGAGCTTAAGAACAGGTTCATTATGGTTTTTTCCCCGTAATCCATGTCAGGATGGCCGGCATCTATTCCTGTATCCACAACAACCACCGTGACACCACTGCCATCGACATTTGAAAATTTTGAGGAGCCATTGATTTCCCTGTTCCATGCCCTTGTTGCGTTTATCACTGATAGGGATAGCTCCATATCGAATTCTATGTCGGAATTCAGATCGATTCTACGAACCCTTGAATACCTGCTTAAGGTTTTTACTGTATCTACACTGCATTTTGCAAAAACTGCAGGTATTACATGGTATTCATATAGGATATCTATTTGAAGGGTGTTTAACACGGTGATATCTTTCTCTGTTATTTCATTGTGAAATTGGACGATGATTTCCAGTTGATCTGAAGGAGACATATTATTCATTTTTCTGAGAACCATAGGGGGAAAAACCTCGTCGCGCTCATAGAAATTTCCATTAATCACCGGTGCAAAGGAAGTAATAAGGAGTAATAGTAAAAAAGAACAGGGAATAATCACTTTTCTCTTGATCATGACCTAAACCTCGTTTTCGATGTTTATAATGTTGTATATAAGATATATACGTTTCCCATTTTCGAAGGCTTTGGGTGGTTTGAAAGTTGTTTTTCAGAAATTTAGATCCCTACATTTTTGTAAGCATCTCAGAGAATGCTTCGAGCCTTATTTTTGCCTGCTCGGATGTTCTTCCTGGCAAATCGCCTTGGATTGTAAGAAAGGGATAGTCGAGCCTATTTCTTAACATATCATCTTCTAAAAGATGATGACATGAATATTGGGTATAATGAATGATACCATCTATCTTCCTTTTGGCAAGCTCCTTTTCGATAAAATCCATGCGAAAGTCCAGCTTTCTTGCAAACGTATATTCACAATAATTTCCAGCCAGTTCATCGATATCCCTGCCTGAAAGCCTCGCAAACTCATAAGGTAGCTCATCATAAACAACATGAAGCCCCAAAGATGCCATTACTTCATGAAAATCTTGATAGATGGGGGGCACTCCCAATAATGCCACTCTACTTTCATAATCCACATTCTCCTCTTGTAAATTCATAAGGGTCTTTTCAAAATGATCAAGGTCACCTTTGAGATCGCTTGTAGATACCAATATCTTGAAGGCTTTATCCGAAGGTATCTTCCCTTCAATCCTTTTCTTTTCCAGTTCCAAGGCGCGCCTCTTAAGATATTTCACTTTCTCGAACATCTCGCTATCTGCGATTCCACCCATGAATGTAGAGAGCCCTTCGAGTTGTTCCTTAAGATAATCCTTTTCCTCCTCAAACGGATAGAAGAAATAGAAGGTTTTCAATCCACTCATGGCAACCTTCTGACCGTCAACAAGCGCATTATGACAATCACCGCCTGCAACTACAACCAAATAATCTAACGACAGCTCTTTTCTCAGTAACATCTCTCTCCATATCGCTGTCCATGCACATAGCTTCCTTGTGGGTTGAATAACCGAATTGGGAACAAAGTTGTTGATGTCGCATGGTTTCTTTCCACATGCAAATATCAATTCAGGCGGAACTAATGCTGTTATACCTACAGTGTTCATCTATAATTACTCCCTGAAAGACAGGGCTTGCAAAGTCCAATCCGATATTTATCGTTTTTCGCAACAGTTTTAATAGGTCTATCGCTATCTCACTTATGCCAAGAATCCTAAGATGAGAGGATTTACATAAGAAGATATCCAATAAGGGGAGGATCGGATGAAGGAATTCAAAATACAAGTAAAGCATAGACCTGGAGAGTTGGCGAAGGTCACTGAAACCCTTGCAAGCAGAGCTGTTAACATCAAGGCCATTGCAAGTGAAGCACTTGGGGAAGACGCATTTCTCAGAGTGGTAACAAACGATGTAACCACAACCACGAAGGCATTGGATGAATCGGGAACCAAATATGAACAGAACGATTTATTGACATTATCACTCATCGATAGACCAGGGGAACTTGCCAAGGTGGCCAAGAAGTTGGGTAAGGCGAAAATCAATATCGAATCCATTTATATTCTGGGTCAAAATAAAGGTAAAACTGAGGTTGCTTTGGTTGTGGATGATATGAAGAAAGCCAGTGATTTACTCGGTTAAATGGATGATCTTTCAAATTCCTCTAATTAGCAACCACCGTCTATTATTATGAAAACGGCATCATTCAAAGAGGCTCTTTTATGCAACTGTCCGATTTTGATTACCAGCTTCCAAAACATCTCATAGCACAGACTCCTAAAGAGCCAAGGGATTCCTCGAGGCTGATGGTGCTTCAAAAGGGGGAAATGGATCATAGAACATTCAGGGATTTTATTGATTATCTTGAAGAAGGGGATGTGCTCGTTCTAAATGATTCAAAGGTTCTTCCTGCCAGGCTTTCAGGGAAAAAAGAGACTGGGGGAAAGGTGGAGGTTCTTTTGATAACAAGAGTAGGTGAAAGGATATGGGAAGGTCTTGTAAAAGGTAAAAATATAAAGGAGAATACCAGACTAATTTTCGGGGATAAAGAACTTAAAGGGATGGTCATAAGCAGGATACAAGGAGGGAGATTCAACATAGAGTTTGATCAAAATGACAAATTCAACGAGCTGATAAAGCGAATTGGGATCATGCCGACACCTCCTTACATCAAAGAGGTTCTAAGGGATCAAAACAGGTACCAAACAGTTTACGCAAAGGAGGAAGGATCCATTGCAGCACCCACGGCCGGCCTACATTTTACAGAAGACTTTTTATCAAAGTTTCATGACAAGGGCATAAGGATTGTCAAAATCTCCCTCCATGTGAGTGTGGGAACGTTTCTTCCTGTGAAAAAAAAATACATTGAAGAGCATAAGATGGAGCCCGAGAACTTCAGAATTGATGCAAAGGCTGCTGAGAGGATAAATTCTGCGAGGAAGAACAATAAAAGAATAATTGCTGTGGGCACAACCTCTTTAAAGGTCCTTGAGACGGTTTGCACTGAGTCCGGTGTTGTGGTTGAGATGGAGGGTAAAAGCGATCTATTCATTTATCCCGGGTACAATTTCAAATTTGATTTGGATGGTCTATTAACGAATTTCCATCTTCCCAAATCAACCTTAATCATGCTTGTATCCGCCTATGCAGGAAAGGATAATATATTAGCGGCCTATGCCGAGGCCATAAAACGTTCATACAGATTCTACAGCTTTGGTGACGCCATGTTGATTCTGAAGTGATTCCGATGTTCGAGGTTGATGTTACTGACAAAGATTCAGATGCGAGAGTCGGTGAATTGAATGTAAATGACCGCACCTTAAAAACACCAGGATTTTTGCCTGTTGCTACAAAAGCCGATGTCAAATTGGTGAGTCCTGATGAATTAAAGGGATTGGGAGTCGAAGGTGTAATTTCCAATGCCTTCCTTCTCTATCTCAGACCAGGTATTGAGGTGATAGAAAAGGCTGGGGGATTACATAACTTCATGGCCTGGGACCGTTTGGTATTCACGGACAGCGGTGGTTTTCAGATTCTGAACAAGGATTTTCTTCTGAAGGTGGGGGAAGGCAGTGTAACATTCAAGTCTCCTTTTGATGGTGAGAAGCATGATTTCACACCCGAGAAATGTGCTGAAATCCAGATGAAGATAGGCGGGGATGTGGCATTAACTCTCGATGACTGCCCAATGTACGGCAGTGATTATGAGAAGGTTGTTGAATCCACTAAAAGAACCATAGTGTGGGCAGAGAAATTTAAATATTCCCACATTACCCCTTCGCAAAAAGTGTTCGGCATAGTACAGGGCGGGGTATTTCCCGATCTGAGAAGGAAATGTGCGGAGTCTCTTGTGGATATGGATTTTAACGGCTATGCAATAGGAGGATTGTGTATAGGTGAGCCGAAGGACTTGATGCATGAAGTTATCCAATTAACGGCACCACTTTTGCCTTCAGATAAACCAAGATATCTCATGGGTGTGGGCTCCCCAGAGGACATGCTTGAGGCGATATCACATGGTATAGACTTGTTCGATAGCGTATTTCCCACGAGAAATGCCAGACATAACACAATATACACCAAAGGCGGCAAGATCAACATAGGCAAGGAGAAGTTCAATTCCGAATTCGGGCCGTTGGATGAGGATTGCCAATGCTATACCTGCAGGAATTTTTCATTGGCTTATGTAAACCATCTCCTAAGAGAGCATGAATACCTCGGTATGCGCCTGGCCACCCTCCATAACCTGCATTTTCTAGTTAATCTGATGAAAATGGCAAGGGATGCCATAGAAGAAGGAATGTTCCTAAGATTTAAAAAAGAATTTCTTAATAATTATCTGGGTAAGTAAGCCCTAAATGCAGGAATGATTCCAGCAATAATTAAAGGATGTAAAACAGAAACAAGGGAATAGAGCCGTTTTCATCACCCATTAGAACCTCATTATCCTATACAATACCTGTACCAAAAAATATTTAGTATTAAAGTTTTATGAGGAGGGAAGAATAATTCCTCTATCTAGTTTATTTACATGGGAAAATTCATAGATAGGAATATGAGGGATAGCCATGAAAGTCGTAGAAAAGGAATATATTAGCCTGGGCAAAAAGAGGGTGAATGCAGTTTTTTTCACTGTTATTCTTATCCTCTCTGTTGTCCTAATCAACCTGATAAGTGGCAATATAGGTGCAGTTGATATCTACGAGCCTGACGATACACCTGCTCAGGCCAGCGTGATTCAAACAGACGGAACGAGCCAGCGTCATGATTTCGATCCTGCTGGTGATGAGGACTGGATAAATTTCACAGTCGTTCCAGGAACGATTTATACAATTGAAACATTGAACCTCTCATCGTCAGTTGATACGTATATATATCTCTACGAAAACGATGGTATTACAATCATAGATTCAGATGACGATGGTGGAGGGGGTTTGGCATCGCGGATCATTTGGAATTCCACCGGGTATTTGGCGAGTTATTGCTATGTGAGGGTGATAGAGCTTGGAGGGGACGGCGGGCCTGGATATGATTACGATTTTAGGATATACGAAGGAACAGGGGCAGAATTTTCCCCTCCACATATGGATTATGGATTGGACACCGACGGTGATCCCTATTTTAACTATCTTATTTTGGAAGTTATGGTGAGTGTGATTGTGGCCGGGGACTATAGAATTGGAGGTGATTTGTACAACAGCACCGGGTATTGGATAGAAAGTATTTGGAACAACACCTTCCTCTCAGTGGGCATTCATTTAGTTGAACTCAGATTCAGTGGATGGGATATATACGAAAACTATGACAATGGCACCTACAATATAACACTCCGGATTCGCGACAATGGTTGGAATCAACTGGATACAGATACCCATATGACTCGCTTCTATTGGTACGATGAGTTCCAGCCCCCGCCTGCAACTTTCACAGGGAATTTTTGGGATTATGGTTTGAATACAGATGTGGATATATACTACAATTATCTGGTTATAGAGGTTGAAGTGGATGTATTGGTTGCCGGGAATTACTATGTGGAGGTAGACCTTCATCACAATGCTACTGGAAATCACATAGT
>CP070672.1:3694225-3707288 GCA_020351895.1 Thermoplasmata archaeon | reverse complement strand
CCCAGATCAAGTGGTTCGACGAGTATTCTGCTCGCTACAACTGGCTCGACTGGGGCTCAGCGGTACCCGATGTTGCGGTTCTGTACATGATGGTATATCTGTTCACAATCTACGTCTACACAGATGTGGATAACATGGGTGTACCACAGGATCCAATCGTGGCAATAGGTCACGAGGCCGGAGTACAGGGCGCATTACCCATCGGTGACACGGCGGATCGCAACTACAGAGGAGGCACACTGGTTTTCGACGGACCAGGTCGTACGGAGTGGCATGTAGGCGAGGCTTATGTGCAGTTCCCGTGCGGAAACGACCTACACATAATAATAGTGATAGTAACCCAGACAGTGACCAATACATACTACTTCGCAGAGCTGACCATAACGAAGTACGGCTTTCCAGTAGCGACATACAGGATATTTGGAATGGGAGAACTCCCATAGCCATAGACCTAGCAGAAGCAACAACCAAAACCTAAACCAAACCTTTTTTCTTTTTTTTTATTTTTTTTATATCATCAAATTGAATTTCCTTACTTTTAAAGTTGTAAATGATGATTTTTAAGGGGGGCAATGAAAAGCAAGGCATTTATAGAATATAATCCTGAAAATCAGGATATCTTTTAGCTGAACCGAGATAAATGAAGATTCGTATTAGTGTTCTTAAAAATTGGGATGATATTTCCGGTTCTTGATTCGATTATGAGAGAATACCAGATATACCAGGATAACAATCTATATATGGAAGTAAAAGTATTAGATGAGATATGAATGGCACACGACAGAATATATACGGTGAGTCATCCAATTGAACCTTGTGGGGGATAATCATGGGTAACAATCTCATCTTAAGAAGAATCTGGGCTCTCACATTCGTGTGGTTACTAGTGACCGTATTATTATCAAATGCTATAAACCATGATTTTTTTGTAAGAACTGCTAAGGCAGAGCAAAGTACACCGGATGCCTACGGTTATTCATGGGAAGATAGTGCATCCCCGAATTCCCTTTTGAATTATGAATGGGTGGATGGCGTGAGTCCTGGTACTAGGCTTTTTCTGGGCGATGACAACTGCTCGTCCATAATCGACATAGGATTTAATTTCGTTTACTATGGCATGACATACACTTCTTTATACATCTGTTCAAATGGTTTCATAAAATTCAGCTCCATGGGTGGAGGTCCCGTGCTCTCGGATATTCCCAATAACGATGCACCGAACAACATTATCTCACCCTTTGGCAGTGATCTCAATCCAGGAGCATTCAGTAGTGGATCTGTGTATTATTGGAATGATACCGATTCACGACGCTTCGTTGTAACATGGGATGGAGTCTTTTCATTCGGTACATTCAACCCCCAAACATTTCAGGTCATCCTTCTCGAAAAGCCAGGAGGTGACGGGGAGATTTTATTCCAATATAAGGAGCTCACTAACCCAGGACATACCGTGGTGGGGATAGAGGATCAGCACGGATATATTGGCTTGAGGTATCCAAGGAGTTTATCCAACAACTTGTCCATAAAGTTCTCGGCGGATCCAACAGGTAATACATTGAGCGTTGAAGGTCAGGATATGGCCCCTACGAATGTGGATGTGGGAGAGAAATACATATTGATGACACTCTTAACTCTCACTGCAAATTCAAATGTAATAGCCATAGATTCTATTAAGGTCGACCTCTTGGGAACAGCAACATACGGAGATGTGGAAGCAGCAGAACTGTTTCATGACGCAAACCATAACGGGCTGCTGGATTCTGCCGATATTCAACTTGATTTTAAGACTTTCGACGAGGAAAGCGTTACTTTTTTATTGAACATGTCATTCTTGATCACCGAGGAGAACCCTGAGAATCTGCTGATACTATATGATATATCCCCTTCTGCAGGTGTGGGAAAAACAGTGGGTTTAAAAATAACGGATGAGACGTACATAAACGTGGCAGGCCCGGATACAGTGGCTCCTTTTTCCACCATACAATCGTCTATTTCGGCGGTGGTAAATCCCACAAATGATGTTCTTTCCGTAAGCTATGTCGATTTAGCACCTTCAACTGTCAGTCAAGGGGAGGCTTTTGTTGTAATGATGCAATTAGAACTCACAGCCAGTACAAACAGGGTGGATGTGGATGCCATTAGGATCGAGCTTTCAAGTTCCAGTTCTGGAACCGATGAGGATATATTCCGGGTTAGAATATTAGACGATGCCAATGACAACGGATTATATGACGCCCTAATCGATATTGAGCTTGCCAATTCAGAACTAACCGGAGGAGAGCAGACCGTATCCCTGTCAGGATTTAAAGGCTTTTTCAGGGTGACTGCTGACACCCCCGAGCATCTGCTCATCGTGTACGATATTTCCAATGATGCAACACTCTGGAATGCAGTGGATGTGTATATAGAGTACGTATTTCTTGAATCTTCATATGATAATGTTTCGAGCGATAACTTTCCCCTAAAAAGCAGTCTTTCAACCATCGCCGCTTTCCTTCCCGCTTCAATAGATTCCCAATGGGTTCTTACAACACCCACCATAGATGGTTTTGTTACCCCGCTAGAGTGGGCAGATGCCATGGCAGTTGACCTTTCAAAAATCAGGGGGAACGAGGTGCCAGCCTTTCTTCTGGTGAAAAATCATAACACCGACCTCTACATATGTTACGATGCAATCGGGGATGAGACGGAACACCTGCTCGACGATTCGGCATTTGCCTTTGACACGGGTGGTGATAACGTTCTGACTGACGGGGAGGAGGACATATTTCAGGTGGGTGGCTTCAATTCAGAGCACCAGGCGCATTATGTTTACAACTCCCCATTTTGGGACATGGAAGATTCCCCTTTTGATTCCTCACTTACAAACCATACAGGTCTTGAGGCCGAATGGGGATTCGGCACCAGCGATTACGGTGCCAAGAACCACAGAATCTACGAGTATAAAATTCCATTGGGCTTGCTTAAGGCCTCTCCTGGAGATACTTTGGGTTTTGCTGCATTGAGCCTGGAATCACCTTTCGGTTCCTTGGGAGGCGTGAATGACGAGGGGAGAAAAAGTTTTTGGCCCCGGTTCTTTCATGAGTTTCCAGGTGTATCATTTTACGGAAACCTGATTCTCGCTTCCACATATTTACTCGAAGCTCGAACCCTCAAGGTGCAGGATTACACCGGCCAATCAGAGGGGATAATGCATATAACGGACCATACACCAGAATTGGAATGGACCTATTATTCAGCAGCAGGCAGTCCCCAAATCCAATACGAGGTGAGGGTTGGAACGGACCCAGGTTTATCGGATCTGTGGGTACCAGGTGCTCAATCTGGAACCACAACAAAAGTTACATATTCCGGACAGCCCCTGCTTGACGGTTCTGAATACTGGTTTGGAGTTAGAGTCCATAACGGAACAAGTTGGAGTGTTTGGAACCAAACGCTATTTAATTTGAATACCATATTGCCTCCAGAAGCTCCCATAGTCCCCGATCATGATTCAAATATACCCTATACCTCGGCTCAAACCATAACATGGACCCCAAATCTGGATCCTGAAGGGGACAACATCACGTACTTTTGGCAGGTGTCTTTAATCGACCCTACATTCGCACCAGGAAACATTATAGCCTCGGGTAATACAACGGGTACAGTCTCTCAAATGTTTTCGACCTCACCTTCAACTCCCTATTACTGGCGTGTGAATGCCACGGACTCATGGGAGTTTTCAGATTATGGAAACATGCCCTTGGGATTTTGGAACCTCACAACCAGTTCCAACTTTAATAATCCACCCAATTTGAACTGGACTGGAGAGTTAAATTATACTATTGATGGACTTGAGCCCGAAAGCGGTGAAGCCACAATCTCCACATTTGAATACCGCATTAACTATGTTGATAGCGATAACCATGCACCTGCACCGGGATATCCGAAGTTATGGATCAATAAAAACGGTGTACCAATCCAAAACAGCCCGTATATTATGAATTTCGATTCCTGGGTTGCGGAGCCAGGCAATCACTCTGCAGGGGCCATCTACAAATTCTCAACTTCACTTTCAAGCATAGGGAACTATACATATTATTTCTTTGGTGTGGATATTAATGGTGCCGCAAACAGTACCTCAGAAAAAGATGGTCCTATTTTGACCAACACTCCACCGGTTCTGAGTTGGACAGGCAGGCCGAGCTATGAAAATGATGGTCTGGATCCCGAGGTCGGTACCATCACAACCATCTTCACCTATTCAATAAAATATTCGGACATCAACAACAATCCTCCTGCCCAAGGCTACCCAAAGGTTTACATAAAAAAGGGTGGAGTTGAAATTGATGGGACTCCTTTCAATATGACCCTTGAATCTTTTGAAGTTGAATCTGGAAATTACACAGCAGGTGCCATCTATACCTACTCAACAACCCTAGATCCACAAGGCACAGATTACTCCTACTACTTCTTCGCAGAAGATTCAAACACCGACACAACCATTACGGTAGAAAAAGATGGTCCCGATGTGGGCAATACCCCGCCGACACTCACATGGACCAACGAGCCTGGGTACAGAAACAGCGGTGTAGATCCCATCAGCGGTGATCTGGAAACAAGTTTCACATTCAGGGTTAGGTACGCTGATGTGGATAATCAACCTGTGGCCGGGGATTATCCAAAATTGCACATTCAACGAGGAGGGACCGATATTGCAGGAAGTCCATACATCATGGTATTCGATTCATGGATCGGTTACCCTGATAATTTCATTCAGGGGGCAATATACACATTCACCACCACACTTCCAGCCGTTGCCATGGATTATACATATTTTTTCAATGCCACGGACGATGTATTTTGGGCGGTGGGGGCCGCAACGGAATCCGTAGACGCCCCGGATGTCTTCACTGCTCCTTCACTGACCTGGACAGGCGAGATAAACTTTGAAAGCGACGGAGTACACCCCCAGGATGGTACGATCCTGACAGATTTCTCTTTTTACGTGAAATATACCGATTTAGACGATCACCCGCCAAAAACGATAAGGGTGGTTATTCTCAAGGGTGGAATCGAGATAATGAATGAGAACCTAACCGCTGTAAACCCAGGTGATCTCGATTATACAGCTGGAAAATCATATTCGTTCTCGACAACTTTTGATGACCCCGGGAACGATTATGGTTATTACTTCTTTGCAAGGGACTCACTTGATTACGAAGCAGATGGCGTGGCAACTCAAGATCAAAGCGGACCCAATGTCACTGCCGCCGCAGCAACAATCTCAGGGCGTGTTACAGACAATAATAATGATCCAATTGGGAATGCGAATGTAGTTCTTTATAACCTGACAGGAGCGCAAAAGGGCAATACAACAACGAACTCAGAGGGGGAGTTTGAGCTCAGGGATGTGGATTTTGGGTCATATTATATAACAATAACCAAGGGCGGATATGATGATTATACCTCAGATACCATAGTCATCAACAACACTGAGCCTATTAATCTTGCCCGTATTAAATTGAATAAAGAGGGGGAAGTTGAATTTCTGTGGTTGGTATTGATTGTTACTGCAATTGCTATCATCGCTGTGATAGCATTATTCTTGATTCTTACGCGGGCATGGAGAAGAAAGGAAATTCCTGCGGTAGAGGAGAAATCCGAGGAAGAGGGAATATCAAAAGAAGAGGAGAAACCTGAGGTAGAGGAGACACCCGAAGAAAAGGAGATACCCGAAAAAGAGGAAAAACCCGAAGAGGAAGAATTAATTGAAGAAGAGGAGATCATGGAGGTGGAGGGTTATTCCGAGGAAGCCCTAAAAAGCATGAACAAAAAGGAGGTAATGCATATCGCAAAGGAAAGCGGTATTAAAGTACTCCTTCCAAAATCCCAAATAATAGCCTCAATTTTAGGTTCCCAGGAGGGAATGAGTGAGGAGAGCGAAGGTTACATCTCAGAAGAAGACCTCCAGATCATGAAAAAACTCGATATATTGAAGGTGGCAAAAGAGAGGAAAATAAAGGTGACAAAAGGCAAAAATAGGCTAATTAATGAGATACTGACCCTGCAAGAAGAAGCATGAAGAAAAACACTGGCTCAGCCAATTATACCCCTGTTCGAATGATATTCACTTTTTCAAATAAATCTGAAAAATGACCACGATTACCATAAAATCTCAAGCCAAAGATTTTAGGTCCTACCTTCCAACAAAATGGTACTTTGCCGTAGATGATGTGCTGAGCTGATATCCAACTGCATAGCCTAATACCTCATCATAGGCTCCCATGGGCATGTTGTATCTATGCCATCCCCATCTTCGTTCGCCTTCTATGAAATAATTGATCCCGACTGTATTTGGAATATCATCACAGTACTCGTCTATTGTTTTGGTATCATAATCGAAAGTTTTTACGGGTAAGCCAATGGCACTGTATCCCGTGGGGTAGTCTCCTATCCAAACACCTATGGAATAAGTTGTGTTGTAGCACGCATGAATCGAGGATGAATTCACTGCTCCCATAGCGTAATAGAACTGGTTGCCTCCTATGTTCGTTTGCGGGTCCAAATCAGTCCAGGCGTCCATTCCAAAGGAGGTTGTCTCGGCGGCAAATGAGATTGAAGGATCGTTTAAGGCTTCCCTAGTGGTTCCTCGATATACAATGTAATGATCTGCTCCTGGCACTTCATCCCAGCTGAGAGAGACATCCTGACCATTTACGCTCAATGCAAAATTTCCGGGCCTTGGCATTCTCTCTTCAAGGAACCTAAGGGAACTTGCAGTTTCCCCCCAGAATGAATAGGTTGTTGCCGAGCCTAAATAGATTTCGTAGCCCTCCCCCACCTTCATGACAGTATCATTCACACCCGTTCCATCATTAAAGTTATGGGTCACCCACCTTTGGGTCGCAGGATCTCGCCATTTGATATAATCTGAGGGAGAGGAGCCGATCTTCTGAATGTAAAAACTGACATTCCTGTAATAGCTGGGCTCTAAGGGTAATGAGAAAGTGCTGGTTCCTGAAGGGAAGAATTTATCGTACTTACCAACGGTATTCGATGTAGAGCTCAAGATTCCCTGGGAATTCACAGTCCTTATTATGTAGTAGTACTCTGATGATGACGATGCCGTGGTGTCGTTCCATGAAATGCGATTCCCCACCGGGAACGCAGGGCCGAAGGGATCGATACCTGTCACCCAGTCAGAGGTGTTTACCCAGGGTGTTGCGAAATCTCCAAAATCATCCCTTGAAGTTGATCTATAAATCAGGAAATAATCCACATCAGGCAAACCGGGTGGTGTCCAATCCAGAACGATTGTCGTTCCGTTATTATAGATGCGTAAATGGGGCGGTTCTGGAAAAGGCGATTTGACGATAAGTTGTACCATAGGAAAGTAGTCCTCCATGGTCTCGTTGTTCCATTTAGTGTAATTTACCCTGGAATTAAAATAATCGTTGGTTACAAGATAACCTGGGGCATTTGCCCTGATATTGAACATGCAGATCCAAGATTCGTTTATTGATACCTGTTGTTTCTCCCAACCCAAGAAGGTAAATCCCGTTGCATTCACCGAGATCTCATTGGGAAGAACAGTAAACGTACCTGGGACATAATCGATGTAAGGAGGCAATACATCCTGTATCATGTATATGGCATCACCCATATCGATGTCTCTTCCTGCGATTTCGTTGATGAAGGCACCGATTTGTTGATATATGCTCTCGATGGCAGCGGGATCGGCCGTGGGATAATAGACACCGCCTGTGGTTTCGGCGAGAAAATGTTTCAGCCACCACCCCTCCAACCACCCGGTAACATCCAAGAATATCACGAAAATTAGAATACCATTGTCCCGGGCCCTTTTAGCTTGTTCATAGGCACGGGCCGGATCGAAAGCCATTCCGTCGGTTGTTAGGATTATGGCCTTTACATGACTGTCGTTTCCATTTTGTATCAGTTGATCCACTGCAATTTCCAGTCCCCAGCCTGTGGAAGTCAGGCCCATTGCAGCATCGCATTCATCGATATTGTCCTTGATATCCTGATATTGGCTGCTTAGATCCCATACAGTATTTTCACCATTGCTATGGGGTGCCACCTCACCAGGGCCATCCACAAGGTAGGCATAGTCATCATAACCCACAACAGCGGCCCTGTCGGGTATTGACATATTGTCCACATAATTCTTGGCAGCGGATATTCGAAGACTGTCGGGGTCGCTTGTGGCCATACTCCCGGACTTGTCGATGACAAAGACCACATCCTGCGGGAAGGTAACATACTGTGTTAGACCTGCACCCCTGACAGATAGGGTAATAGTGGCCTCTTGTGGAGTGTATGAAGCTTCACTTCCGTTGAGCCATATCTCGTTGGGACTTATTGATTTATTGATCTCTAAATGAGGGTAGGTTTCGGTTGTCAGTATGACATCATCTTTTCCAAAGGAAGAATTTGCAGGTCGCGCTGTTACCACGGTGTCCATTCTATCTCCTGGGTTTTCATAGGGAATATAGATTTTCACGGTTATGTTCATTATCTCATTGGGAGCAAGAAGACCTGTATCGGGAATGCCGTTCCCATTCGTATCTACCAATTCTGTAAAACCGTCTGCAGCAAGGAATTCGATGACCCATCCTTCACCAAAGGTCTGATTGTGAAGATCTATTGTATCGGGGTAACCGTGATTCATCAGGGTCAAGGTGTAGGTTACAGTCTCACCGGTGTCCCCCACCTTCTTTTGATCCTTTTCTATGCTTATCACTCCCATGGATGGGTTGCTTATGAATTGCCATCCTGCTTTGATGGATGTACCATCATCGTATCCATCCACGGCATATCTTTCGAAACCTATTGATATTCCGTATCCGTCGGGAATCCTTGAAATGGCGCAATCTGGGGGATGCCACAAATCCCAACCAACCAGATCGACCAAGGATCCCGTGGCGTTGTAAAGATAAACATTATCCCCCTGGGGAGTCATTTCTGCAAACAGATTGACGGCCATGGTTTCATTAACCACATAGAGTTTATGGGTAGCGTTCATAACCGTACTTTGTGGATTCGCCGCTGAAATCGTGTATGGATTGCCGTCCACCACCACCACCCATCCATCGATATCCACATCCGGATCACCGGTTCTTCCAACATAGATAAGTTCTATAAATCTCTCACCTGTTGCGGCATTGAAGTACACCTCGTTTAAGACAACCATTGGATTGTAAACTGTTTCGTTTCCTATCTGCTTATAGCCGATGGAGGTTGGAGTCTCCCTTGCCCAATCCTCGGTATATATCAATCCATTCCAGTGCCTAGCAACAGACTCCCCTGTAACTGGATCTGGAACGAGACCCTTCTGCCCATACCCGATATCATCATGAATCAAGCCCTGTCCGGCAGGTAGACTCGTATTAACTATCATTATTTCCGAACCTTCATCGTCTAGCGCGTCCATTATAGAGGGCTCGAACCATCCGAATTTGCCGTATTCTAGGACGGTAATAGGACCGAATTCATCGTACCAATTACCGGGTATCCAACTTACTCCACCATCCAAGCTTATCATGTAATCGCTCAATGTAGCATTGGCATTTCCCTGATTGTACACCTCTACTCGCTCGAATCCAGCTCCGTCATTATCCACGATCTCGGTTATTATCAGCTCTGCCTCGGGTATGGAGGCATAAACTGTTATATTGTCCACATAGTAACCAGCATCTGCACCTCCACTGGCAGAGCCCCTATCGTCTAACCACCAGGTAAATCTGATCTGGGAAACACCTGCCGCTACCGAGGTTACATCCACGGTAATAGGCGGATCAGACCAGCCACCTGAATTACCTTCCCAACCGCCATCTGCCTCCGGTCCCACGAGAAGGATATTGATGGAATCATCTCCGTCACCAGCCGAGTTATAGCCAAAATAGCATCTGTCCCTGTTTGGATTCCCTCCTGCAGTATTTGTCTCGAACCACTGATAGAATTTTATGGATACCGTTGTGGCCTTTGAGAAATTAAACCATGGCGTGTGAAGCAGACAGGAGGCATCGTCTACGTAAAAATCATTCAAATCCGTTCCCCAAACATTGTTGCCTTCATATGCAGATGTGGGTCCCACCAGAACAGGTGTTCCCCATTCCCACTGTGTTCCCAGGCCGTTGGACCATACTGTAAACTCCGAATCGTCATCACCATCCGGGATATCGTTCCAAGTCCAAAATGATGACTGCACATAGCAGATATCGGAGGTAACATTGTTATTGGGATATTGATCTATATCCAAAAGAGTCATGACAGTTATGGTATAGGGACTGTTAATATCGGCAGTAAAATTCCAAGTGAGATCAACTGAGTCGCCTGGTGCAAGATTAATCACATAATTATACTCGCTCGGATTGCCTGATTCATTGTAAACTGTGGGTTGGATAAGCACATCCCCTTCAACAGTGCAACTGACATAAAAACTGACTATAATGGTGCCAAAATTTTGAATTCTAGCCGTAATATCTATGGGATTTCCCGGAGGTCTATCCGGTGGCACGATGATCCACACAACACCAACATCCGGAGTTGGAGCTGAGGTGTAAACGTTGGCAATGGAGGATTTTGTGGGATCTGAAACAGAGGTCGCCGATACTGTAGTGGTCTCCTGGGCACCCCAGGATGCTGCTGCAGGAACCGTTACATTCACCCTTATCCATGTCCATTGGCCTGAATCGAGCCAGATATCCCCTACAATGGGTGTGTATGAAGTATAATTTAGGATCTGAGCATTCCAACCAAGGATACCCATAACATTCAAACTGATCCAATCACCGACACTCTTTAGATTTGTGACGTTGAGAACATAGGAAAATGTCTCGGTTTGATTGATCACGGCACTGTCCATGCCAACTACATGAACAGTGGGCCCTTCTATGATCTCCTTTGTCACGGCTATATCGTCGATAAACCAAGGTTGAGCATTATCTCCGTAGTAATCGCTGTTTCCGTCAAAATCCTCGAGTTTGTAATTTTGGGTGTAAACAAAGACGATCTTGATTCTCTTTCCGATATAGTCATTGAGATTGAAGGTGGCAGGAATCCATCCTCCTCTGTTTCCCACATATGCACCACCACCGTCCTGGCGGTCAGGGGTAGGCGGGTATGGAGGTGGCAGGACCCAAGTTCTATTCAATAGGGGAGAAAAGGGATTATTACCGTAATACGGTGGATTAAAATTATGCACCCATGATGGGTTGAAGCCCACCATGCCCGAGTATTCTTCCTCAGGTTCAAGATAGTCCCAGGTCCAACCATCATCTGTTGTGGCAAAGACCATACCGCCGTCACCATACCATGTGAAGATTCCGTTGCTCGGACCCATCTGTGTGACACCAAGGAAATTGTATTTGTGCCAGAAGGTGAGATCGGCACTTGAGGCATTTACAAGGTCGATTTCGGGGGTATATAACGGACGAACATGGCCAAATGGCTCGATTGGATCGTTGAAGGGGGGCAGCCATCCATCGGTGTTAACACCCAGCTCTTCAGGACCGGAATACCAACTATTTGGAGGACTGTACGCATCCAAAGCGGAAATCTGCCATTCGTTTCCGAAGTTGATACCGGGTTGACCGTCTCTCGGTTCCCCGTCGGGACCAATATCACGGCTGTTATCCCATCCGGGCTGCGGTGCTGGATCCATATCGTCCTGAAAGATGGTCATGGAGAGGGCAGATGCTTCCTCGGTAAAGTCCAAAATTCCAAATCTCTTTAAAAACGGTTCAAATACGAAAATCCCGCCAGATATGAGCAGGAAGGCCATGAGAATCGAGACGATCCTGTTTGATGTGTTTTTTCGGATTTTCCAGCCCATTTCTATCCCCAGTCTTATAGCTTAATTCTAATTAACCGAACAGTACATTATTGGATTATACAGTACAAAATGTTATCTATTTATTCCCCGACATTAGTCTCAAATCAATAAGACTACTTGCATTTTAACGTTTCTATATCTCTATCTTTCGCGATACTATAATGGTGTACAGTTAGGAGTAAAGCCCACTCCGCTTCCTTGTCATCCCATAATAGAGAAAACATGGCACTTTCATATATGTTCATTATATTACTGCACATAGCATATATGTTTTTCAAAGTATTTAGAGTTTACCTTTTGAATTTGTCTTTTTATGATTGAAGTTACTAAACTTACATCTTTCTGTCGCAATATTTTTGTCTCATACGTAATTCCCTATTTTGTCGCGGGAAAATTGTTATATTCCCCAAAATCTTCTTTTGGGCTCCATCTAGAACGAAAATCATAACCCTTTTAAGCATAAAGATGCATTTAGGTTTAGAAATAAACAAGGAATGGTTGATCATTCGTTTATTGAGGTGAAATAGCTTGCCTAATCTCATGGAAATTCTGAAGAAGATATTGAGCTCATATGATTTCATAATCACCAGTGAATATCCAAATTATATTTTGTTTAGTAAGGAAGGATCGAAAATCGCAGCGGCTTCTCTCGAGGCAATAGACGGAATAAACATATCCGATCTGATGGCCATAAAAGCCGAGATGCCCCAAGATCTGGATAAAATAATCTTGGCAACAACCCAAGATGTGGATCCTGATATGGAGGAGTGGGCGGCCAGGGAAAACATCCTCCTCTGGGGAAAAAGGAGGCTCGAAGAGGAAATTGGAAGGGCTGTTTTAGGTGATACAGAGGGAGAATTTCCAGGCATGGGGCTATTGGATGAGATTCCAAAGGAAAGAGAAAGCGCACCCCAAGAAGAAATCACGGTTGATGTACCGGAAATACCCTCTGATACCGAACCCGTCAAGTTGAGAATCGAGCCAAAAGGGAGGGAGGAAATCGGGGAGGTGATAATGAAACCGAACATAACCATGTCCGAGGTTTCAGAGATCTCAAAAAAGATAGTTCAGGGATTCAGGTTCGATTTGGAGCTCATTCCATACTATGTATTCGATTATTCCTGCGAGCTATTGGTGGAGGGAAAAACCACACCACAGATCAATTCCGGAATTTTGGCGGTAAACGGCCTCACAAACAACGCGGAAAACTGGGATTTCGAGTTTGAT
>CP070672.1:3690318-3694125 GCA_020351895.1 Thermoplasmata archaeon | reverse complement strand
TACATTTGATAATAAAATAGCCAATTTAAAAATAAGATATTGTTCGAGTCATCGACAGTATCCATTTTCCTACCGATTGCCCTAGGTTAAGTCCAAAGGGTCATGGAGGGAAAAAATAACATTGCGGGAGCCAGCAAAAATGGAAAGTACCAGTCTCATGTTCGAATTATCTCATCCTGAAAGATTGAAAATGCTCAAGATGCTCAAAAAAAAGCCCATGCGGCTTTCTGATATTTCAAAAAAGCTTGACGTAACCACTGCTGAGGTATCAAGACATCTGGAGAGACTGGCAAAATCCAGTTTAATCGATAGAAACAGCGATAGTAATTATAGAATAACCTCTTTTGCGGAAATAATCTTATCAGAGTTTTCAAACCTTGATTTTTTAACCCTTAATAAGGACTTTTTTCTAAATCATGATATATCTCCACTCCCCAAACATTTACGGTGGTTTGCTTCCATGGCAGAGGGTGAAATAATCGAGGGTGCCCTGGAAAATGCCTCCCGCATGTGGGAATATAATAAGGTAGCAAAAAAATATATTCATGTTATCTCGGATGAGATAATGAGGGGAATGGTGGATTTAACCTGTAAGAAGATTGACCAGGGAGTTGATGTAAAGAAGATTTATCCAAAAGATGCTGAGGTCCCACCTGAATACGCCTCAAGAATCGTGAAGAATCATGAAATCAGAACCCTGGATGTAATTCCCTTGTCAATGATAATTACCGAAAAAAATACTGGGATGAGTTTTAGGAGCAATAACGGAAAGGTGGATTTTTGTGCGGGCTTTACTGGGGATAGTGAATCCTTTCGGAGATGGGTTAATGCCATTTTTGATTACTATTGGGATAAGGCGAAACCCAAGCTTTAATCCTTGTCTTTTATCTCAGTCATGAGGTCATGCAAGGATTAATCGCGGTAGATAGTAAAAAAACATGACGAGGGACTTTTTTTATATATGATATTAGAATAAATCTGGTAAATTTTATATATCAATTAAGAAGATAGGGAGAGATAACGAATCTTACAGGGATCAATCACAATGGATAGCACTAGTCTAATGTTCGAATTATCGCATCCTGAGAGAATGAAGATACTGCAGCTCCTCGAAAAAGAGCCCATGCGTCTTTCAGATATATCCAAGATCCTTGATGTGACCACAACCGAGGTATCGAGGCATCTGGAAAGGTTGGGCAGGGCCAAATTGTTGGAACGAAACAGTAAAAATCGTTATCACATCACTTCTTTTGCCAAGATTATCCTCTCGGAGTCATCTAAATTCGATTACCTCATTGATAATATGGATTTTTTTCTCGATCATGATCTATCCATACTTCCCCAACATCTACACTGGTTCACCTCCATGGCAGAAGGTGAAATAATCGAAGGAGCTTTAGAAAATGCCTCCCTTATTTGGGATTATAATAGTGGGGCAAAAAAGTATATTCATGTGATCTCTGATGAGGCCATGAGGGGAGTTGTGGATATAACTTCCAAGAAGATTGACCAGGGAGTAGAAGTAAAGAAGATTTATCAAAAAGATGCCAAGATTCCTCCAGAGTACATTTCTAGAATTAGAAAAAAAAATCATGAAATAAGAACATTAGATGTCATTCCCTTGGCATTTATAATTACCGAAAAAAATACTGGGATGAGTTTTAGGAGCAATAACGGAAAGGTGGATTTTAGTGCGGGCTTTACAGGGGATAGTGAATCCTTTAGGAGATGGGTTAATGCCATTTTTGATTATTTTTGGGATAAGGCGAAGCCATTACGTTAATTTTCGATTTTTATAGATATTTTGTCGCTTAAATCATGGAAAAAGTTTTAGAATAAGAAATGTAATACCATTAGGGGGTTTACAATAAGGCGAGGTATAGAATTAATAATACTGCTTGTTGTATTCGCAAATTCAGCAGAATCCATGGCTCTAGGTTCAAGAAATGATGCTGCCGAAGACGAAGACGGATTTCATGAATATTTTCAGGTTTATTTCACGTATGAGACCATGATGGATGCTCTGAATAATCTGACAGCCAAGCATCCTGATATCATGAAGGTATATGACCTCACAGCCACAATCGATGAGAACAGTAAAGGCATACCAAGTGAAACATGGCAAGGGCGTAGTGTATGGGGGGTGAAGGTTTCAGACGGCGTCGACTCTGAGCCTGATTACTACAGTGATCCAGAGGAGGCAGATATCATCATCATGGGTGCCCATCATGGGACAGAATGGCCTTCTTTCGAGGTTTGTATGTACTTCCTTTTTTATTTGATGGAGAATTACGGAAAGGAACCAACAGATAATGATGGTGATGGGGAAATAAATGAGGATCCAATCGATGGTGAAGATAATGATAAAGATGGGGATATCGATGAGGACGGAATAGAAGGCAGGGTAACCTGGCTTGTGGATAACAGGGAAATTTGGATAGTTCCAATGCAGAATCCCGATGGTGTTGTTGCAGACAAGAGGCAGAACTGCAGGGAAACTGTTCCCGGTATCTTCGGTGAGAGCATTCCCACCAGCGGGGTGAATACGAACAGAAACTATCCTTTTATGTGGGGGAGTGCCTATGATCCCCAAACTGGTCAGACCCAGGATACTCCGAATCCCCAAGGGGGTGAATATCGAGGACCAAAGGACGGTTTTGATGACGATGGTGACAGCTGGCGCCGGGATGAGAGTAGACCTGGTGTCATCAGGTGGATTGACGATCCAAATTATATCGATGAGGATCCCGTCAATAACATAGATGATGATGGTGACGACAAGATCGATGAGGATCCTGATGGAGGTTTTTCTGAACCCGAGACCTTGGCAATAGGTAACCTGGTTGAGGCCTTGGATTGGAACGAGGACGGTCAATCAGATATTATCGCCTCTTTCACGCATCACACTTTCAGTGAGCTGATCATATATCCCTGGGGCTACCTCGACGAGCCAACCCTAAATGATGAGCTCTTTCAGTATATTGGTCATCAAATGTCTGAAACCAATGGATATGAAGTCATCCAGGGCCCTGAACTTTACCCCACAAGTGGAGGTTTAAATGACTGGTTATATGGTAAACATAACATCATGGCCTTTACTTTTGAGCTTGGGACTGTGCGGAAAGTACCTGAGGAGGAGCTAATAAACCTCAGCATGCTGATCCTTCCTAGCCATATGTATATTGCAGAAAATGCACCTATTATCGAGGTTGCCAGGGAGAGATTCATTCCGACGCTGGATATTGAGCTTCCTATGATAAGCCACACCCAGAAGAAAAAGGTGATAAATTCAGATATGAACTATAAAGTCGAGGTTGAGATTTCACATTCGGAAAAATAGAAAAAGAATTCTGTTTTTTTACATTATAAGGCCGGTGAAACCGGAGATTGGAAGGAGATACAGATGCAGACCAACTACGAGGAGCACTACAAAGCAACGATTCCCCGACTCAGCGGTGGTAAACACGTTTACTATTATATCGAGGCAAAAGCCAATTACATCGAAGCAAAGAGTGTAAGCGAGGAAATCTATGTCCTTTCCCCGAAGTACGGTGAATACGATCCATATTCGTACTTCGTTGACATCAGTCTGGGTGATACGGCAGGGGATATAGCCGCCCTTATTCTCATGATAGCATTGATGTTTGGCATTATTTATTCCGGACTTGGTAAGTCGTTGAAGATGGCCATAGATGCAGAGAAAAGGAAAGGTTCGGTGTAGGCTCTTTTGTTGATCTTGAAGATGGAAATAAAACTAGAAATTTATGGCCAGAACCTAGCTTATCCATGCAAAAAGTTATAGCATAG
>CP070672.1:3684982-3690218 GCA_020351895.1 Thermoplasmata archaeon | reverse complement strand
GTATATGAACTGTTTATATAAATATCTTTTATTTCTTTTATTATCATATACATATTTATTTATATCTTTATCCTCACCATCCACTCCAATCGGATCTTGGGTCAAGATGATCCTAAAAGCACCTCTGCCTAAGAAGCACCTTTTTATGGATATTTATCAAAGAGCAAGGCAATCTATAACACTTTCTTTTTTAGCTGATATCATTTAAAAATCTACTTCTTATAGGGATTAAAGTCAAACATTTTTCCATAATATGCGGCTAAAAAGAAAAAAAGGGGGAGCCCCTGGGGGCGGACGGGAAGCTTCGGGGTGCGGAGGTGGCAAGGGGCGAGGGAGCGGAATCGGCGGGAAGTTTACATAATAAACCTGTTATGTAAAAGCGAGAGTGAGGGTAGCCTGAGGGCATGACGCTTGCCACCTTTATACCTTTAGTTGATATTTACTTGATAATTGCAAGCGTCATGACCGAAGGCCATGTACGATAATGCGCATTATCGGACGTGCCGAACTCAAGCGACTTCCCGCCGATGGAGCGACCGAAGTCCCGCAGCCGACGAAGCATCCCGAAGCTGGGCGGGCGGGGGAATAATGTGAAGGGCATGAGGCTTGCCTTTGTCCTCCGCAGGCTGTTAAAGGCTTACAAGATCGAATCTGCTTAGGAGGAGAAGAAAATGCAAGCCTCGTGACCGAACAACCATATTCATATTATTGGTATTTCTTCTCCCGTGGATGGCATTGGGCATGGGTCTTTTTTAGATCATCAATGGTGACTCTTGTATATCGCTGTGTTGTGGTTATGGATGAATGGCCGAGCATTTCCTGGATATGTCGTATATGGGCGCCATTTTTAAGCATGTGCGTGGCACAGGTATGTCGAAGACTGTGAGGAGTCACCTTCTTTTTGATACCTGCCTGTTTTGCATACCTTTTTACGATCTGCCACACAGTATCATGATGAAGCTTATTTCCTCTTTGATTGATAAAGAGAAATCCGGAGTCATGATTTCTGTATTTTCCTTTAGGGATTTCAGAGCGTACAGCTAAGATATAGTTTCTGATCGTCTCACAGGCTATTTTGCCAAGAGGTACCACCCGGTCTTTTTTGCCCTTACCCTGGTCTATTCTGAGATAGCCATCTGTATAGTCAACGTCTGTGAGTTTAAGGTTTTCAAGCTCGGCTTTTCTGATGCCGGTAGAGTAAAGGATTTCCAGGATCACCCTGTCTCTATATCCTATTACCGTGTGGGTATCTGGCTGAGCAAGGAGTTTAATTATTTCGGATTCAGCAAGGATGTTCCGGGGAAGGACTTCGGGCTCTTTGGCATATTCTATCCTTACTGATGGATCAGACACAAGGTAGTCTTCCCTTACAAGCCACTTAAGGAAGCTTTTCAGGGTTCCGATCGCATTGTTCTGGCTCCCTACCTTCCAGAGGGTTCCGTACCGGGATATACGGAAAGCGAGATCCTCCTGGTAGTCTTTTATAACCTCATGGGTTATGTCTTCTATCCGGTGGATATTGCACTCGTTGAGGAAACGGATAAAGACGTAAAGGTAATAACGGATATTTTTTGCATTATAGATGGAGTAGTGATTTACACTCTGCCAGTTTTGATATTTTGAAACGAGGACGGCAATATTAGACATAAAAACACCTCTCTTGTTTATTGGGTTATTGTTATGGGTAACTATGGTTATGGATCTATAATTGCTTCCGTATGCCTTTCCCTTGGATGTGTTTTTTTATGGGTCTCTTTTATATCAATGGGAACCACCTTTGTATAAACAAGGGTGCTCCTTATATCCTTGTGCCCTAATAGTTTCTGAACGCTTACAATATCAGCCCCATTCCTTATAAGCTCTGTGGCAAAAAGATGGCGGAAGGCATGGCAGGATATCCCTTTCTTCTTGATCTTCGCCTGTTTTATGTATTTCTGGACCATTGAGCGGATCATCTTATGATTTATGGGGTTCCCATTTATGCTGAGAAAAAGGCTTATCACATGAGGCTTAAAGCGGTTGCTCCTGGGCCTTGCCCTTTGCTGATATTCCTTAATCCATTTGGCTGCGTCTGTCCCCATAGGGACAATGCGCTCTTTGCCTCCCTTGCCGTGCCTTATATGGACTAAGCGTTCTTCTGTATCCACATCGTAGACTGTGAGTGCCTCGCATTCTCCTACCCGTATTCCGGTGGAGTACAGGAGTTCAAGAATGGCCCTGTCACGGATCCCAACCATTATGCTTATGTTAGGTTGCTGGATGATTCTTTCGGCCTCAGAAGGGGTAAGGATTATTTTAGGGAGTGTATGCCCGCCAGGCATCTCAACTATCCCTTCACAGGGATTGATAAGGATAAGGTCTTCTTCAACAAGATATTCGTAAAACCTTTTTACTGCACGGATACGCAAAGCCTGGGTAGAGCGGGATATCTTTTCTTTGCTGATCCTTTCCTGATAGCCCAGGATGTCCTTCTTAGTCAACTGCCTTACGTCACAGATTTCTCTTTTTTCAAGATATCCATTGAATATCTTGAGCATGTCACTGTAATGATGCTGTGTGGAGGGGGCATAGTTTTTTACCTTTAGATGATTTATAAAGCTCGTATAGGCTGTGTTAAAATCCATGGTTATTCCTTATATCCATAACCTCTCTCTTAGTATTTTCCCTGGAGTACCACCAAGTTTCCCTCTAAGTTTTTAAAAATCATAGGATTATCCATATTTTTTCATCCCACCAGGTGGTCTCCAAGTACCCTCCTAGTTCCATTTTTTACCGCCAAGTTGGGTATTGTACCTCCAAGTTTCAGACTTCTTTTTATCTCTCTTACCTCTGTAAGGCCAAGGAAGAACCTCTTTCCGTCCTGACCCTGGCCGTTATAGGTGAGTTCATAGATATACTCCTTGCCTTTGCTCCCCATCTTTGAGTAAAGATATTCCATCTCCTCAAGCTCTTTTATGTAATGCTTGACCTGCCAGTCGCTCCATCTTGTGTATTCCCTGATCCCCCTTCTTCTGAAAGTATAGCTTTTATCCCCCTCTGCTTTTTCTTTGACCATTTTATGGATAAGACTTAAGAGATTTCTGGCAGGTGAGCTTATCTCATCCAATGACCGGCCCAGGATCTCATTGGCGATGCGGTTGGCATGTTCAATATCTTCCAGGGTTACCTCAATATATTCGATTGTCTCTCCATCCTGGTTTATACTCTTTCTCTTTCGCTGGTATTGATGAATGAAGGCTATGGCCTTTATGAGGTTTAGGTATTTTTTATGATCCCTGCGGGAGCGAAGAGAATGAGCAGGAAAGGTGAGATAGGGGCTATAGGGATTTACCACGGATAAAGGCTTTAGTAATCGCTGTGCATTTTGGTGTTTGCGGATGATCCGCTCTTTCTTTTTCCTTTTCAGGAGCCCTTGCAGGGTATCTTCTTCCCTTTGCATCTGGTGTATTCTCTTGGTCATTTGTTTTGTCTCGTCTATGCTTATACAGATAAACCTGGATGCAGTCTCTTCATCGATATCAGGCCTTGTAGTGGTAAGCATTACCATGACAGGCCCCTTTACTTTATGTTCCTGGGTCCTTTGTTTTCCTGTAACAGGGTCCTTCCCTGTACAGGCAATGCTTAGACTTTTTGAAGACTGGATATTCCTTATGGAGTAGGCTGCGCCTCCCATCCCCTCTGCCTCTTCTATGGCAAGGATCTTATGTACAAGGGAGTCCTCTTCTTTGTAAAAAAGGGCCTGGTCTGTTATACGGGTGTAGAGGACATAATCTTCCTCTGGGACTAAGGATAATATCGCTTCCTGGAGCGATGACTTTCCTGCAGCAGAGCGGCTCTGGATAAGGGTTGATATGGGATGGTCTAATTTTCTGGATACAGAGGCTATGTAACAGAGGAGTTTGTTGATATCCTCGCCTGTATGACCGCAGACCTCAAGGTCTGCTAATATCTGGTCAAAGAGGTTTGGGCTTTTTAAAAACTCAAGGGCCTCCCTTTTATGATCTTCGGGGATCTCCTCTTTCTTTTTTGCATCTGCAGGGCTTTGATATGAGTCGACCTTTTCAAGGAGACGGTTGAGGTCCTCTTTGAGGAGTGTCTCCTTTTCATCAAAGATATCAGTGCATAACTTGGCGAACCATTCCCTTGAGCGGTTGGAGTAAAGATCAATGGTGGAGAGCTCGAATCGTGGATAAGAAGAGCCTTCATTTTTATATGCCTTTATTGTTGCCTTGAGCTGGGTTCCCATACGGGATATGCCTTTTACCTCATAGCAACGCTGCCCATATCCTATGATAAATCCGTGGTCGGTGAGGGTGAACAGTGTCTCCTGACGCTTCTTTATCCCTTCGGAGAAATGGCAACTATGGGGATTGATATTTTTTATCAGTGTTTCAAATTCCTCAGGGGTGTGAGTCTTGAAGTAGTCATTTATATCCTTTTCAGGCAGATCTATGATATGGACAGCGATTCCTTTTTCTTTTAGCTGTTCTGCTGTTTTTATAGCCGCCTCCTTGCCGGAGGGGTCAGAGTCAAAGCAAAGGCAGATTTCTTCTGTGTTATAGCGGCTAAAAAGGGAAAGGTGCTCCTCTGTGAGTCCGTTTGTTCCATAGCATGGGATAACATTTTTAAAACCGGCATCATAAAGGGACAGGGCATCTATTACCGATTCAGTGAGGATTAATGATTTACTGCGTTTTGCAGCCTGCCAGTTAATGAGCCCCCTCTTTTTCCCTGGAAGATAAAGGTGTTTTATCTCCCCCTCTTCAATACGTCTTCCATAGATGGAGACAACATTGTTATTAAGATCGAGCAATGGAAAGGCTACAGACCCATAGAACAGCTCGTGTCCCTTGTCATTGAGGATCCCTATGGCATTTAGATCTTCGATTAATTCACCTTCAGGGGGGATTGCTTCTAAAAGGTTTCCTGGGGCAAAGCCGGCGCGGAAGTCGAGGATGCTTTGTTTATCCTGGATGCCTCGTTCTTTCTGGAGATATTCAAGCCCCCTCATATCTTTTAATAAAGTGGCCTGATAGTATTGCATCACCCGGTTTAATAATTTTCGCTGTTTGGGGGTTAAATTTTCCGGATTTGGTTTCTCCTGATTTTGGGGACTAGATTTTGGGTGGTGAAGTCCTTTCGATTCTTGAGGGATCCCTGAGGCATGTCTTTTTAGCTTTTCCACCGCCTCTTTAAAGCCGATATTGTCGTACTTCACAATGAACCCTATAACATC
>CP070672.1:3677832-3684882 GCA_020351895.1 Thermoplasmata archaeon | reverse complement strand
CATTGAATCAGGTCTATCTCCTGACCAAAGGTAAGATTGTTTAATCCATCGGATCTATTGTGGTTTGTAACTGAGGGGTAACCTACCATGTTCCAACCAGGGTGAAGTTGGATGGTTTGATTGGAAGCTGGTTGCGTGCCTGTATATTCAAAAAGAATTCCACCAGATTTTATGATATGTATCCAAATCCTAATTGGGTGGTCGAGGATATTTAGATCGTTCATATTAGATGTTTTTGAGATTTGATAGTGCTTCCACGGATTGGAGGTGTCACTAATATTATACAACTGCAGAGAATCGTATGAATCGATAATGGTTGAGAAAATAGCGGTCAAGTTTGAATCTTGTTGAATCAAAGGAATTGAGATTAAATTCCAGCCTTCATATAAGAATATAATATTCCCAATGGGATACATTAAGGGATAGTTATCCTGGGAATTTGAATCGATAATATAGGGAGTGTCCCCAATACCATCTGGTGGAGGTACGTTCTGAGCTGAGGTACTATTTTTATCCACACCATTATAATCAGACCAATAGTTACCCCCCGAAGGATAATCATTGTCCCATTGATTATTATCATTATCGAATGCCTGGTTTGTATTTTCCATGATGTTGTTATGATAAATGCGGTTATCCGGTGATGACCCTAGATATAGACCATTAATATTCGAAAATATATTATTGTCCACAATATTGTTACCAATGGAATTTGCAATATAAATACTATAACTATTATGGGATAAACTATTATCCGTGAAGTTGTTATCATCTGAATACCATAAATTAACGCCATGCCTGCTGTTGGATAGGTTATTTTTAATGATATTGTTCTTATCGGAGGTCCAAAGTCTGATACCTTCTCTCTCGATTAGATAGCCAATGTTGCCCGTGATGGTGTTCTCGTTAGAATTGAATAAATCAATCCCATTCTTATTATTCGAAACGTTGTTATTTACAATAATAATATTTGAAGAGAATCCAAGTTGAATACCTTTTGTAGCATAGGACAACTTTTGGTTTTCTATCCTCACATTTGTACAATTAGCAAGGATTACCTGGCCCGCATTAAGTGGAACAGTTCCTCCATTTTGGTTTTTCCAGTAGTACAAGAGTTTGTTGTTTACTTTATTTGATGAAGTAATCTCATGTGTGTTCCAATCATCAATTGAAGCACCCCAAATAATTATTCCATTACTTTTCATTAAGTTACCAAAGGCTCTATTCGCCTGGGTATAATATAGAAAAATACCCGCCTTGTCGTTATGGTTGATCTCATTGGCTGTGATGTTGTTTCTTTCTCCTCCACTAACGTAGATACCGACATCTTTGTTTAAGGAAGCGTTATTAATTGTTATGTTGTTCATTATTGATGCAGATATACGGATGCCGTCTTTGTTATTTGATGAAGCGATGTTATCTGTGATGTTGTTCCCATTGGAAGATGATATTAAAATGCCATAATCACCGTTAAAGGAGGCATTATTGTAAAGAATTCTGTGTCCATTAGAAGAGTAAAGGTAAATTCCATGGCCAGCATTTGAAAAAAGGGTGTTGTTTGTTAAGATGTTCTCGTTTGAATAAAAAATCATAATGCCGAAATAGTTGTATGAAATAATGTTAGATGTGATGTTGTTCTTACTTGAATTAAATAGATAGATACCACGGCTCCAATAGTTCCAAGAAACATTATTATTTATAATCCCACAGTTTTGGACGTTAATGAGTTTTATACCCGCCTCTTCAGAATCCATACCACTTCCTGTGATAGTAAATCCCGTAATATTCACCCAATCTGCACTAACATTAACCACGATTCCATTCTCACCACCATCAATTTTCGTGATGTCTTTACCTTCTCCTGTAAGATTTATCGTTTTATTTACATCGATATGTTCATAATAAGTCCCGTTATAGACAAAAACCGTATCTCCATCTTTAGAATCATTTATAGCATCTTGTATACTTGTATACGCCCCTCCACTCCCAGTGGTATTGACATAGAGCGTGGTCCCTCCAACATTAACAGTAAAATCCATACTCACATCCACAATAACAACAAAGCCCACAATCATGATCAGGCTAAGCCAAATCGCAATTACCTTCCTGCCCATGGGTGAAAGTTATTATCCTATCCAGTTAAATACCTTCCGCTCTGTTCGAACCTTCCGCTCACCCTCCCTTATTCCTGTTGATCTGTGGTCACTCTGGGCTTGATGGATTTGGGTGGCAGGTGCAGCTAGCTGTGTGGTGAGCGCGGAGGTGGGGGTTGACGGATGGGGGGGATGCGGTAATCCTTTACAATGGGACTTCCCAGACGCATTCAGCTTTTGCGTGAACCCAATACCCTCTTCCTAAAACAAAATAATCATTCTCTTCAAGATCATGCCAGGTTTGTGTTGAGGCATCATACCACTGGATCTCATCCACCTCAATTCCGAAAGTCAGGTTGTTCAATCCTATGGTTCGATTATAACTTGTTAGAGAAGGATAGCCCACCATGTTCCAGCCTTCGTAAAGTTGAATGGTTTGATTTGAGGATGGCTGCGTGCCTGGATATTCAAATAGAACTCCACCTGGTTCAGTTATATGTACCCAGAATCCCATCCTATGATCGATAATGTCTAAATCGTTCAAATGGGATGGTTTTAGAGTGCTGTTGTGTTTCCAAAGGTCGGAATTGTCGTTAGCATTGTACCATTGGACAAAGTCATAGGTCCCACCCATAGATTCTAAAACATTTCCTAGATTTATATTCATTTGAATAAATGGAATCGAGATTAAATGCCAATCCTCATACAAAAAAATGCAATCACCCACGGGGGACATTAGGGGGTAGTAGTCCTGGGCACCTCCACTTCCTTCGATATCTTTATATGGAGTATCACCAATTCCATCACTTCCAGGAACATCTTGGAAGGGACCTTTTTTTTCATCAACCCCTAAATATTCACTCCAGAAGTTACCCCCTGCAGGATATGATGAATTCCAAAAGTTTTTACCTGTATCATCAAAGGCTTGTTTATTGTTATTTATGATATTATTTTGAGAGATGCTGTTATTTTCAGCAGATGTTAGATATATCCCATAATTCCTGTTCAAATATATGTTATTATAAGTTATGTTATTCTTATAAGAACCCCGGAAAACAATACCTCTACTGTTATTTGATATGTTATTTCCAGTGATATTATTTCCATTGCTTAAAATTTCGATTCCTTTTCCATTATTGAAGATTTCGTTTCCTGTGATATTATTTTTTTCTGAATTTCTTATCAGGATTCCAGAATCAGCGTTTGTAAGCATGTTACACTTAATTACACTATCATTACTAGAATAAAGAAAGATGCACTGACTATTTATAGCGCCAATAATTTTGTTATTAATAATTTTGTTCCCATGAGATTTATATAAACGTATTCGGTCATTTATTAAATTATTATCCGTTATATTGTTTTCATTCGAAAAACTCAGGTAAATATGTTCATAGTTGTTATTTGAAATATTATTTCTTGTCATTAAAATGTTAGATGAAAAACCAAGTTCAATGCCAATAGAACAATTATTAAGATCCTGATTAATAACTGTAACATTTGTACAGTTAGCGAGTATTACCTGCCCCGCACTTCCTGGAATGGTTCCCCCCGTTTGATTCTTCCAGTAATATACTGGTTTGCCATTGACGGTGTTTGTATTGTCAATTTTGTGTGTATTCCAATGTTCAAGCAATTGTCCATAAATGACAATTCCGTTGTTAATCATCGTATTCCTATAAAGGGTATTTCCCTGGGAATATCCAATTCCTATGCCGGTCAAACTATTATTAGTTATGTTGTTGCCCGTTATATTGTTTCCATGGCCATTGATATATATGCCATTTTCGTAATTCGAAATATTATTATCAATAATTTTGTTGTTTGATGATGCAGTAGAAAAGATACCATCCCCACAGGACGATATATTGTTATTAATTATTTTGTTATTCGAGGACGTAAGATAAATACCCCTCCAGCCTTGGGTGATGGTAAACCCTGTGATATTTACCCAATCTATAGAGACATAAACCACAAAAACATCAGGAACCCATACTCCATCAATTATCGTTTTATCTTTACCCTCCCCCGTCAAATTAATGGTTTTATTCACTGAAATATTTCCATAATATGTGCCACTATAGACAAACACAGTATCTCCATCTTTCGAATCATTGATCGCATCCTGTATGCTCGTATAGGCCCCGCCACTCCCAGTCGTATTAACATAAAGCGTTGTCCCTCCAACATTAAGAGAAATATCCATACCCACATCAACAATAACAACAACACCCACAATCATGATCAGACTGAGCCATATCGCAATTACCTTCCTACCCATGAATAAAAGTTATTAACATATCGAGTTAAATACCTTCCGCTCTGTTATATCCTTCCGCTCACCCTCCCATATTCCTGTTGATCTGTGGTCACTATTGATTGGAGAATTTAGGGTTGTAGGTGCAGCTTAGCTTAGTGGTGAGCCCGGAGGTGGGGGTTGAGGATGGGGGGATGCGGCAACCCTTATATTATCTTTCTATTTTTCACCGGTTACATCGAGTTTACGAACGCTTAACCCCTCGATTATTTTCTCGAGTATTTCAGGTCCGTCATCAATATATCTGTATATCGATGTGATCAATACATCCTTTCCGGATCTTTTCTGTGTTATTAAATCCGCAAGTCTGTCTTCTATATGCGAATCAAGTGTTTTCGAATCGATTCCACATTGATGTGCAAGATAGCTTTTGTTAATATCACCTGATGTCGAATGCCATAAAATCTTCATATCTATCAGATCACAGCTACCCAAAAGTGCTCTATCAACAATAACCATACCTGCCTTCATTTCTTTCTTAGTGACCTTTTCCCCCCCTCCACCAATGGTAACCATCCAACCGTTCTTTGCATATTTCAGAAAGTTCCTTAGATTGCCCGCAGATCTTACAGATGCGATTTCCATGGCAATATCATCAAAAGGGAAAACCAATTTATTTCCTTTCTCCAAACATTTTTTCATACGTTCTTCAAGAAAAAACCTTAATTTTTCCCTGCTTAGGCCCTTTGGAAGAGAGATATTCTGAGATACAGTGAAATTTCGTAACTTCAGAGTCTTTTTGTCTCTTGTGTAATTATCACTGAAAAATATAATGCCTCCACATTTTCCTACATGCTTTTCTATGAAATTGTAGCATTTGCGAGCGTTCTCATCGTCTAGTTTATCAACATTATCTATTATGCTTATACCGTTTCTTTTTATTTTTTTAGATTCCGAGTAGAAATCGTCGGGATTGTCGTAAAAGTTTGCATTTAAACCGCTCTCTTTTGCGATATTGATAATATAATACAGGATGGAGCTCTTTCCTACCCCAATTCCCCCTACGACAGCACATATCTCAACTGTGTCTTTGAATCTCATTCCCAATATACCCTTTACGATGTTGATCTCTTCCTCCCTGTCTACGAACAGGCGCTCTATCATGTCTTCCTTTACTGGATACAGGTAAAATGGGTCCGTTTCGAATTTCAAAATTTTCCTTTTTTTTCCTTTCATTCCCAACATCTCCAAATGTTCCTAATGTTCCCAATGTTCCCATCGTTCCTAATGTTCCCAATGTTCCTAATGATATAAAAAGGTTTTGAAAATGGATTTGATGAATTATATCTAAATTTGTATCATCATTCAGGTTAATATCACCCGTGTTTCGTACACGATTTCCGTGCGATATCTCACGAGTTTCGTATACGAAGTATAACCCGTATTTCGAAAAGAATTAGAGGTTTATCTCTCGCATTTCGTAATAGATTTTGGTATTTTATCTCACGAATTTCGTATACAATCTGAGGGGGATGGAGGGGTGAAGAGCCACTGGTATTTTTAGGGGTCTAGCTATGATCCAAAAAGAGGCCGGCAACCGTGGATTACAGGATGATATGAGGGGTAATGTGCGTGGGAATCTGGTGATGATTTACGAGATTCGGGTGATGGCTTGGATTTTGCAGGCCCATAATCGGGCTGGATGGTTTTGGGCGGTAGGTGAAAGCTTTGCTGTATGGTGAGCGCGGAGGTGGGGGTTGAGCGGTTTCCCTTTTTGATATATGTTTATATTACAACGATATTTCAGATCTAGGGGAAGTCGGCTATGGTTATAACTGTTCCACTACTATTTTTCGCAAACAAATCAGTTCCATCAAAATAGATAACCACTGAACCAGATGGTGGATTGGAAGGACTTGTAGAACCCGAGAAATGTAACCTTTCGTTGGTTCCATCGCCTATTGATAATTTATAATTTGGGCTAACCGTACCAATGCCGACATTGCCGCCCATGATCGCCATGGTGTTGGGTAGTGATATTGTGTGGGCAGTAGCTGGGTCATCTAGACCAATTCCAAAACTGTAAGGTCCACTAACGATTATCTCTCTCCCCATGGCGGTTGAGTAATGCCCGTTGGCCTCTGTGTAATATCCCATGGCAGTTGATGCATAACCACCTGCTTTTGTTGAGTGACCCATTGCAGTTGAAAAGCTCCCACTGGCAGTTGTACCTGACCCCATTGCGGTTGAGACCCCCCCGCTTGCGGTTGTCCAGGCACCCATGGCAGTTGAGGTTGTACCGATAGCGGTTGCATCTCTACCCATGGCAATTGCGTAATCTCCACTGGCCGAATTACCGTTGTTCCCAATTGTTGCCGCTCCACCTGAACTTACATGAACATCCAATCTTGCTCCAGGGGTCTCGGTGCCTATTCCTAACTTACCACCTGTTTCGTAAATTATGGAATTGCCTAGTGTTGATATCCCTGTAAACTTAGGAATATAATTGATTGTTCCGCTGCCACCCATACCACCACTACCACTGGCAGTTAAGTCATATTCAGTTCCACTGTCATCTTTAAAATACAATTTACTATCAGATGATTTAACATACAGCTTACCGTACCCTAAGGTAACAGAGGGTGCCGATATTTCATCAAGACTCAGCGCACCTTCAACAGTTAATTTTTCATTGGGGCT
>CP070672.1:3671387-3677732 GCA_020351895.1 Thermoplasmata archaeon | reverse complement strand
GTAATGACAGCAAAAGGCCACGATCTCAGGATCGAAATCCGATGATGTGTCTTCTTGGGTCTTGTTTTGCTCCTTTACTTCTTCCATCTATCCCTCTCCTTCAAACAATGCCTTTGCCTTTTCTACGATCTGTTCATCTGTGTAATGCTTAAGCTGTATTGCCTTCACGGGACACTCGGTTGCACAGATTCCGCAACCACGACACGTGGCTACATCGATTTCGGCTACACCACTTTCATTTATTTCTGGGACATAATAGGGACAGGTTCGAACACATGTGAGACATGCCACGCATTTTCCTTCCTCAACCTCGGAGATTACCCCTCCTACCTCCAGGAAATTCTTGGATATTATGGTGCAAGCCCTGGCCACGGCAGCCGAGGCCTGGTACAATGATTCATTAATAAATTTGGGTGAGTGCGCTAGCCCGCATAAGAACATCCCTTCAGTGGAAAAGTCTACTGGACGCAGCTTCATGTGAGCCTCCAAAAAGAACTTGTCCCTTGAAAGCTGTGCTTTCAGCATCTGGGATAATTTTATATTATCTGAATGTGGAATAATTGCAGCCGAAAGAACAAGTGCATCAGGTTCGAAGACCAAAGTATCACCCAATACAGGATCGAGGATTTTCATGCTGAGCTTCCCGTCATTTGTGGCGGAAACCTCGGGCTTTCTTTCATCATCGTATCTTATGAACCTCACACCAGAATCCGAGGCGTCTGCATAGAAGTCCTCACGAAATCCGTACGTTCTCATGTCCTTAAACAGGATAATGATCTCGGATTCGGACACAAGCTCCTTCTGTTTCAATGCGTTTTTCACTGCATGTGTGCAGCACACCCTGCTGCAATATGGTCTTTCCTCGTTTCTGCAGCCAACGCATTGAATCATGACTAGCTTCTTGAAATCGGATTCACCAGATGCCAATTTCTTTTCCAGCTCAAGTTGGGTTAGAACCTTATCATTCTGTCCATAGAGGTATTCTTTTGGTTTGTACTCGGTTCCACCTGTTGCCAAGATGATTGCACCGCAAGGGACGATGATTTCCTTATCCTTGGATTTAACTGTGACTTTGAAATTACCTATATGGCCATTAACATCGGATACTTCCGACTGTTTGTAAACATGGATTTTTTCGTTGCTCTCAACTTGGGATATCATCTCTTTCAAATGCTCCTGCACATCTTCACCATAAACAGTGAAGTACAGATTATTCAAGTTGCCTCCCAGAATCGACTCCCTTTCCACAAGATGCGCGTCATATCCCTGGGCTGCAAGATCCAAGGCTGCAGTCATTCCCGAGAGGCCACCACCAATAATAAGGCCTGATTGCACCACAGGTATTCTGGATTTGTAAAGTGGTAATAGCAATTTTGCATTGGCAACAGCCATTCGAACAAGGTCCTTAGCCTTCTCAGTCGCCCTCTCGGGCTCCTTCTGATGCACCCATGAGCATTGATCCCTGATATTTGCCATTTCAAACAAAAATGGATTCAATTCGGCCTCGTGTATTGTGCTCTGAAAGAGGGGTTCATGGGTTCTTGGAGAGCAGGCAGAAACAATGACCCTGTTGAGGTTGTACTCTTTGATTTTTTCTTTTATTATTTCCTGTGTGTCATGGGAGCAAGTGTAGAGGTTTTCATCGACGTATACAACATTTGGCAGGGTCCTGGCATATTCAACTACATCTGGAACGTTAACTGTTGCACCGATATTTATCCCGCAGTGGCAGACGAAAACTCCTATTCTTGGCTCCTCGGAGGATACGTCTCTTTCAAATATTTCTTCAGATATCTGGGGAATTCTCATTCCTGCCAAAGATATGGCTGAAGAAGCCTTTGCAGCTGCTCCTGAGGACTGGGCAACACTATCCGGGATATCCTTTGGCTCGGAAAAAGCCCCACCAATGTAGATTCCGGCCCTGCTGCTTGCAAGGGGGGCAAACGATGATGTCTGGCAGAATCCGTATTCATTGAGTTTTATGTCAAGGACATTGCTCAACTTTTCAGAATCCGTGGGTTTCGCCAATCCATTTGACAGGACAACCATATCAAATAGCTCGGATTTTGGCTCATCTGTTTCATCTGTAAAGTTCACCTTCAGATTCTGATCTTCATCCTCAGAGATATCGGCAACCCTGCATCTAATAAAATCTATTCCCATTTCCTGAGCCCTCTCGTAATAGTAATCGAACTCCTTTCCAAATGCCCTAATGTCCATATGATATATTTTGATGTCTAAATCAGGAGTATGCTCTTTTGCTATTATGGCCTCCTTTATTGCGAACATGCAACATGCCGATGAGCAGTAGCCCACACCTTTGTTTCTATCCCTTGAGCCAACGCACTGGATAAAAGCCATGCTTTTTGGATCTTTATTATCAGAGAGCCTTTTAATGTGTCCACTAAAAGGTCCTGATGCGTTCAGTATGCGCTCGAATTCCATTGCGGAAATGACATTCTTGAATCTGTCGTAGTGAAATTCGGAACGTGCGTCAGGCGAGATGAAATCGTACCCAGGGGCAACCACAATGGAGCTTGCATCAAGTATTAGCTCCTCGTCCTTTTGATCGAAATTTACAGCCCCTGCTCCACAGGATGCCTGGCAGATTCTGCAAGTTCCCATGCCGATATGGACGCACTGCTCTCTGTCAATGGAATATTTAAGAGGCATGGCCTGGGGAAATGGAGTGTAAATAACACTCCTTTTTTTGAGGCCCAAATCAAACTCAGATGTTATGGGAATGGGTTTGTTTTTCGAAATTTCATGCAATTTTATTGCATCGGTGGGACACACTGTTTCACAGGCCCCGCACGTAATACAGACATCCGATAATTTATCAAAAGGTGTGGCAATCTTGCGGGAAACACCGCGACCTGCAAATCCAATGGCAGAAACTCCTATTCGCTCCCTGCAGATCCGAACACATAGGCCACAGAGAATACATCTTTCGGTATTATCCTCGTTTTCGTTGAATCTTGATTTTTCGATACCATAGTATTTTGCCATATTTTTTATTGACTCCGCATCAGGGGCCTGGGCCATGAGGGCTTCCAACGTCATTTTTCTTAGTTTCAGAACTTCCTCGGATTCTGTATTAACTTCTATTCCTTCTGAAACAGGATAGCTGCAGGAGGCTGTGAATTTTGCCCGTCCTCTCTTTTTAACCTCCACAATACATACTCTGCAGGCGCTGTAGGGTTTTAAAGCTACATGATTACAGAGCTTGGGAATGAACACACCGTTTCTTTGGGCCACATCAATTAGCATTTCCCCAGGATTTGCCCCGACTTCTTCGCCGTTTATGGTGAGCTTGATAGTATTTCCCTCCTCCATCAGGCAACCTCCACGGCATCGAATTTACAGCTGTCTTCGCATATCCCGCACTTTATGCACTTGTCTTGATCAATTGTATGGGTTTCCTTTTTTTCACCTGATATTGCCTCTTGAGGGCACCTCTTTTTGCACAACTCGCATCCAGTACAATTTTCAGGATTGATGGTATATGTGATTAAAGCCTTGCATACCCCAGCAGGGCATTTTTTATCAACGATGTGAGAGATGTATTCATCCTTGAAATATCGAAGTGTTGTCATAACTGGATTCGGAGCTGTGGCACCAAGTTGGCATAATGAGGCCTTGGAAATCCAAAAGGCCAGTTCCTCGAAAAACTCGATATCGCTTTCCTGTCCTTTACCCTCACATATATCTGATAACATTCTTTGTAATTGCATAAGTCCGTTTCGGCACGGTACACATTTTCCGCATGATTCATCTTTAAGAAAATTCGTAAAATACCTTGCCACGTCCACCATGCAGGTTCGCTCGTCCATGACGATCATGCCGCCTGAACCCATCATTGCACCGGCATCGGTTAGGCTATCAAAATCTACAGTTAAGTGGAGCAAACTCTCGGGAATGCATCCCCCTGAGGGACCTCCGATTTGTATGGCTTTAAACTTTTTACCATCTGGTAAACCCCCACCTATATTATAAACGATTTCACGCAATGTGATACCCATAGGTACTTCAACTAATCCTGTATTGTTGATTTTTCCCACCAAAGAGAATATCTTTGTACCTTTGCTTTTCTCGGTTCCAATTTCTGTATACCATTGGGCACCTTTGTTTATTATGAGAGGAATATTTGCCCAGGTTTCCACATTGTTCAAGGTGGAGGGACGCTCCCACAATCCCCGTTCTGTTGCATGAATATGCTTTGCTCTTGGTTCGCCAGGTTTACCTTCTATTGAGGCCATGAGGGCCGAGGATTCACCACAAACAAATGCTCCTGCACCTCGTGCGATCTTTACATCAAAATCGAATCCTGAGCCAAGGATGTTTTTGCCTAGAAGACCCAAGTCACGAGCGTTCTTAATTGCTGTTCTAAAAAGTTCCACAGCAAGGGGATATTCTGTGCGGACATATATGTAACCCTCAGAGGCGCCTATTGCATAGGCACCGATGATCATTCCTTCTAAAACGCTATGGGGATTACCTTCAAGAAGGCTTCTGTTTGCATAGGCCCCGGGATCACCTTCATCTGCATTGCATATGACATACTTTATATCTCCCTTGGCTTCATGGCAGGCCTCCCATTTTAATCCTGTGGGAAAACCTGCACCTCCTCTACCCCTTAGGTTGGACTGCTTTACCTCTTCAATGATTTCTTCCAGTTTCATTTCGGAAAGTGCCTTAGCCAAGGCAGAATATCCGTTGATACCGATATAATCCTCTATGTTCCTAGGATCGATAATTCCATTTTTTCCAAATAAAAGACGTGTCTGATTCTTGTAAAATGGCAGTTCATTTTCGTACACGATTTTTTTTCCTGTAGCAGGATCAACATAAAGTAACCTGTCGATGACCTTACCATTGATTATTGTCTTATTGATTATTTCTGGAACATCATCCGGTTTAACATTTGAATAAAAGATATTTTTTGGGCGAATAACCACGATGGGTCCCTGCTCACAAAAACCGTGGCAACCGGTAACCAAAAGGATTGCTTTGTCTTTCAGGTCTCCCTCATCTATTTTCTCTTTGAAAATATCTGCCACTTTTTCAGTCCCGTATGCATGGCATCCTGTTCCTCCACACACAGTAATGTGGATTTTCTCCTTAGTCTGTCTCTGTAGGATATCATTTTGTAACTTGTTTAGGTCCTCTTTTGATTTAAGTACTTTCATGTTTTTTCTCCTCTTTGGCATCTTTGTATTTCTTTAGCAGTTTTTCCATCTTCGTAGGGGTTGCGGGGTAATATTCGCCATCGATCACCACCACGGGACCTAAGGCGCAGGCCCCCAAACAATTTACAGTTTCCAGAGTGAATTTGAGATCAGAAGTGGTTTCGCCGGACTTTATTTTGAGAATCCGTTCTATCTCGTTAAGAACCCTCGGGCTCCCCCTGACATGACAGGCTGTGCCCTGACACACCCTTATAAGGTGTTCACCTCTTGGGATGAGTGAAAAGAATGTATAAAATGTGGCCACGTGATAAATTTGACTCAATGGAATATTCAATTGTTCAGATATGTATCTTAAAGCATTTTCTGGCAGATAGTTGAATTCACTGTTTACATCCTGTAAAACCTGAATCAGCACCCCGACCTCGTCTTTATATCTTTTAAGTATGGTATCGATTTTTTTAAGGTCGCCTTCCGAAATTTCCCCAAGAACACTTTCCTTCTCAGGGATTTGGTACTCATACCTAATAGGACATGTCTGGGCACACACTCCGCAACCTGTACATTTATCTTCATCCACATACCGTGCTCTTTTCAGAACCTTGACCTCAAATCCTCCTTCCTCTCCCTCTAATTTCTCGACCTCTGATAAAGTCAACAATTCTATATTGGGATGGCGGCCCGCTTCAACCAGTTTCGGTGAGAGGATACACATGGAGCAATCATTTGTAGGGAAGGTCTTGTCCAACTGGGCCATCCTTCCACCGATGGAAGGGGATTTTTCGACGATGTAAGTTTTTACTCCTGAATCTGCCAGATCCAATGCAGCCTGCACCCCGGCAATACCTCCCCCGATAACCACAACAGAATTTGCCTTCTTTTTCATCCATTACTCCTCTTTAAAATTTCATCAATTCCTCATGCATTGCCGCAGAGGCCTTCTTTCCAGCTCCCATAGCCGAAATCACGGTGGCCGCACCTGTTACTATATCTCCACCTGCCCAGACCATGTCCTTGGTCGTCTTTCCTGTTTCCTCATCAGCAACCAATGTGCCCCATTTAGTGGTATCCAGACCATCAGTTGTTGAAGGTACTAAGGGATTGGGTCTGTTTCCAATGGCGAGTACAACAACATCCACTTCCATTATGAACTCACTCC
>CP070672.1:3659191-3671287 GCA_020351895.1 Thermoplasmata archaeon | reverse complement strand
CCTTCATAATGGAATTTATTTTTTCTCCCGCTTGACGGATTACTACTACATCCAAAACAATGACATCTATTCAAACTCAATATACTCAAACGGAAAAAACGGTATTTATTTTACCGGATGGCTCACGATCTCTTACATCACCATTCAAAACAACAATATCTATTTAAACTTAATTCATTCAAATGCATATAGTGGCGTTCATATCAACGCGACCGCTGAGAGTGCGTCCGTCATACAAAATAACAATCTATATTCAAATATCATTTATCAGCACAATAGCTCCTATTGGTCCTCTGGGATTCTGGTATATGCAGAAATGCCTATTTCAATCTATCCGGGATCAAATTTCTATAACAATACAATTGTATTTAATACCAACGGTATCGTACTGGTACATACGATTTCACACATTATTTTCGCGAATAATATTTCCAGGAACAATAACGGTATGTGGTTAGAGCAATCTTCATCTAACACCGTACGATACAATAGTATTTCTTATAATAACCAATCAGGCATTACACTCATCTCATCATCTAACGACAACATCATCGAGAACAACAATATCAATTCAAACAACAAGACAGGTATTTTGATCACTGATAATTCAAATAATAATCTGATTACCCGTAATAATATAACATTCAATGCTGAGGTTGGTTTGAACACATCTGATTCATCAGGCAATGAGATCCATCACAATAATTTCATAAACAACGCACAAAACGCTTACGATTCCACTATCGCTTTAAATGACTGGGATGATGGTGCCGAAGGTAACTACTGGTCGGATTACCTTGGCACCGACGATGATAGTGACGGCTTTGGAGAGGATCCGTATGTCATTCCCGGTGGCGGAAGTCGGGACTGGCACCCTATTATGATCCCTTTAAATATTACAGCACCTTACATCATCTTTACATCGCCAGCAAACGGTGATATAAATGTACCTGTAGATACAATGATCTCGGTAACCTTCTCGAAAGAGATGAACACCACTACTGTAGAGAATGCGATATCAATCTCAGGCGGTTTATCGCCTATTGATTTCGTATGGGATCCCTCGAACGAAATCGTAACATTCACTCCGTCATCAAATCTAACATCCAAAACGACTTATACTGTTACAATCACAACCGATGCAAGAGATATTTTAGGTAATCGGATGGAAGATACATACATTTTCTCCTTTACTTCGGAGGATATCGAGCCTCCCGAGATATCCATAACTTCCCCTTATAATGGTGAAACAAATGTTGAGATAAATGCAGACATTGTTGTAACATTCAATGAACCGATGCAATATTCTACAGTCACTTACAGTTGTGCGCCAGATCCTGGTGGATGGGTTATAAGTTGGAGCCCTGATAACATGATTGCCACTTATTCGCATAATGATTTTGGCAGTGAGATTACTTACACATTCCAAATTACAGCTGGAAAAGATATAGCTGGTAATGAACTGGTCGCGGGCCCAGTGCCAAACCCATGGTCGTTTATAAGTGCAGATGTTGTAGGGCCTGAGATCATCTCTACAATACCGGTTGATGGTTCGCAGAACATTTCAACTACTGCAAATATTGAAGTTAATTTCAATGAACAGATGGATATTTCTTCTGTTACATATACATGTGCGCCAAATCCAATGGGTTGGTCTGTAACCTGGGCCATTGGTGATACAAGTGCAATATTTTCGCATAACGAATTTGCTCAGAAAACCATGTATACATTCCATATCGTAAGTGCAAAAGATGTGTCGGGGAATGATCTTAATCCAAGCGTGGTTGCGAATCCTTGGTCATTCACTACGACGGGTGATTATATTGCCCCGCAGATAAGTTTGACTTCGCCAGCTAATAATGCAGAAAATGTGGACCCAGATGCGAATATCGTAGTAACATTCAGCGAAGCAATGAATGCTTCATTACTTAATTATGTCTGCATTCCCGATCCAGGAGGATGGTCTGAAAGTTGGAGCGCTGGGAATACAGTTGTCACTTTTACACATAACCCTTTCAATAGTTCCGAATTATATGTATTCCAAATCACTGGCGCAAAGGATCTTGCCGATAATAATTTGGTAGCAGGTTCCGTACCAAATCCATGGTTATTCCAGATTGCTGATATAATTGCTCCAACGATTGTACTTACTTCCCCCCAAAATGGCACCACAAACGTTGTGCAAACAGCAAATGTGGTAGTGACATTTAGCGAGGCAATGAACACGGCCTCAATAACATACATATGCTCCCCTAACCCTACAGGATGGTCTGTTTCTGGGAGTGGAGGTGATACAGTTGCCACATTTATGCATAATCCATTTGATAACAATACCATCTACACATTCCACATTACAAGTGGAAAAGACTTTGCAGGGAATGATTTAACTGCTGGGATAGTTCCAAATCCCTGGTCGTTCACTACCATTGATAATATGGCACCAACTATAATCTCCACCCTACCCTCAGACAGTGCCATTAATATTGGGCTTGATCAGGTTGTGACAGTGACTTTCACCGAAGCTATGAACACTTCATCATTGACATTCAGCTGCTTCCCTGATCCAGGCGGATGGTCTTCATCCTGGGGCAGCGGCGATACAGTGGTAATATTTTCACATAATGCCTTCATGGATTCAACTACCTATACATTCCATATTGCAAATGTCAAGGATATTGCTGGTAATAATCTTGTTCCTGGTGCAGTTCCTAACCCATGGTCTTTTACAACAGAGGATATCACCGCACCAACCATAACTGCAACCACACCGCCTAACGGTGCCAAAAATATTCTTTTAAACCAGGATGTAATCATAACCTTTAGTGAGTCAATGGATAATACCACTGTGACCTGCACATGTCTACCAGATCCTGGTGGGTGGAGTGTGGTATGGAATGGTGGAAATACAGTAGCGACTTTCTCACACAATCCCTTCATTGAAGCAACTACGTATACTTTCCATGTCACGGGGGGGAATGATTTAGCAGGAGATAGTTTAGTCGCAGGTAGTATACCAAATCCATGGTCGTTTACCACACAAGATATTACAGAACCACAAATTATCGCAACCTTGCCTATAAATGGCTCCATTGATATTTCACTTAATGCAAATATTGTTGTAACATTCAGCAAAGCGATGGATACATCATCTGTCGATTATATTTGTATTCCCGACCCAGGAGGATGGTCTGAGAGTTGGAGTGCTGGGAATATAGTTGTTACTTTTTCACATAATCCACTCGCAAATGGAACCACCTATGGATTCCAGATTACTTCTGGAAAAGATATCATGGGGAATGATCTTATTCCACACACGGTTCCGAATCCTTGGTCATTTACTACGATAGGGAAGTTAGTTGCACCACAAATTACTTGGACATCACCAGCTAATAATGCAGTTAACTTGGACCCAAATACGAATATAATAGTAACATTCAGTCAAGAAATTGATCCATCATCACTTAATTATATTTGTACACCAGACCCAGGGGGATGGTCTGAAAGTTGGAACTCTGACAATACGGTCGTTTCTCTTTCCCATAATCCATTAGAATTCGGAACTACGTACACCTTCCATATTACTGAAGGAAAAGATACAGCCGGTAATAATTTGACTTCAGGTGTAGTTCCCCACTCTTGGAACTTTACAACAATCTCTGTGGATTCGATAATTGTCACACCATCTGAAGTGACCATTCCATTAAATGGAACATTTGTATTAATCGCACAGGCATACGATGAGCACAACAATCCGATAACTGGTATTTCATATATTTGGGGTATAAATAGTAATCTAGGCACAATCTCACCACAGGGCTCACAAATTGTATCCTTCAAAGCGTTATCAAATGTAGGAACTTGCTATGTGAATGTTACCGCTGGCGGAAAGAGCGCAAGTGCTCAAGTAATAATTAAATCCGATGAATTAAGTAAAGAGGAGACTGAGGACTCTCCTTCAGAAGACATGATATGGATTTCGTTTCTATGGCTTGTGATAATCATTGCTTGTATCGTTATTGTTGTGGTGGTTATATGGAAAAAGGGTGTAAAAAATCGAGAAGATTCAGGTTCAGTTGAATCGGCTGTTCCTGAGGAAACCGTTGATGAAAAACCGGAGATAATCCAAGAATCTATATCCGAACCCACTCCTTCACAGCCTCCACCAAAAGATGATTAAAAAAACCTCCTTCAACTTCCAATTAATTAGAAACCTAAGAATTATAAAATTTGGGGTGGTCCTTTCTATTTTTAAAATATAGTGTTTTACAAGTTTCTATATTCAAACGTTGACAATCGGTAGACCGCCTGTCTTTTAACAAAAGGAAAGCACCCCCAATCCCCTTATGAGAAAAAATTTTCGGGTCAGATAGCCATTGTGCGAGGAAGGGAGGGGGATTGGGGGTGGTAATCTTCTTGAATGAATTTGTGATTGCGAAATTGGTTTGGCAGGTCTGCCCTGGCATTTTCGATTAAGCGAAATGTCCCAAATAAAACCGTTAGAACAAGGCTACATAACAACATCACAGACAGGAGTTTCCTTACCCTTCTCATACCACCACGCTCCTCTTTAAATCAGCAGATATTCGGCTACTTTACCTCTAATAAAATCATTGAGGTTGGGTTTAATATAACTTTCCATAGTTCAATATTGTTGTATAGAAGAAATTACTATCGGAAGAAGTAAAATGAATTAGTTCTAGTGCTCATCCTTAAGAAAAAATGTATCAATATTTACGTTAGATTCAAAACGATTTTTTATAGTATAAAAACATTTCTATCACCTGGCCTATTTTCTAATATTTAAATTTTTTTTAAATATGTTTTAAAAAGGTATTTATAATAGAAAAATAAAAATTCTCGTAGAAGGCATTTGTGAGTTCCCATTATAAAATGAACTAGAGGGGGGAGACAACATGTCTTCAATGGAAGGAACTATGGAGATTTTGGAAATACATTTTTGTTTCTGAAATTTCAAAGAAAGAATGAAATATGAGAAATAAAGGAGGTAATATGTTATGGTAGCAATAGAAGATGTAAACTTTTAAGTGGTGGTAAGAAACGAAGAGGACGGAAGGTCAGTGTTCGATGAGGACGCCTTTCCGAATCTAGCCAATCTGGACCTGTATCGAACACCAATGGACAGGAACATCGAAGTGGCCCGGAAGTTACAGAAGAACAAAATTAATGTACACCATGTGGGAGATTTCAGCATCTCAGCAAGCTGCTCTGTTAAGCGATTCGAAAACTTCTTCAATACCAGAATATCTGAAATCAAACTTCCAGCTAAAAGTAAGGTGCCCAAAGATTACAAGATGTTCGCACCCAGAAGGGGAGCTCCTTGGAAGCTTCCCACCAGAGACGGTTTAAACGAGATGATCAAGCGTGCCTATATCCAACATCCGCCTATCTTCTTCGCTGGAGAACGTGCGATCCCACCTCGGTGGACCGACAAGTTCAGGCTACGCGTCCCGGTGGATGTCGCACAGATCATGCGTGCATCCGGAGTCCACCGCATCGGGATCACGGGCCTAAACGTGAAGGTCGCCATGCCAGACACGGGATTCTATCAGCATCCCTATTTTACAGATCATGGTTATAATTTCTTGGCTGTCACTGCACCGGACACCATCGACCATAAAACTGATTATCACGGCCATGGAACTGGGGAATGTGCTAACCTGTTTGCAACCGCCCCTGGCATCAACTTCATAGGTGTCAAGATGGGTAATCCGACCCTTGCAATCAAGACCGCTGTGGAACTGGGTCCCGATATCGTCACCAACAGTTGGGGATACAGCATTGACGGTCCCCTGCCCAAAATGCCGAACTGGCTCAAACCACTGCATTTAGCCATTCTTTTTGCGGTATACCGCGGTATAACAATGGTCTTTGCCGCCGGTAACGGACATTGGGCTTTCCCGGCAAGCATGCCAGAGGTGCTCAGTGTCGGCGGTGTCGTGGTGGATGAAAACCTGAAATACTCGGCAACGAGATATACCAGTGGCTTCAAATCCACTTGGTTTCCAGGACGTCAGGTTCCAGACGTGTGCGGTCTCTGTGGAGTCCCCCCCAAGGCCGACTACATAATCCTCCCAGTGCAGGCCAAATCGATGTTGGAGAAATCGAAAGGATGGGGGGCATTCAGCGGAACATCGGCTGCAGCTCCCATGGTGGCAGGTGTTTGTGCATTAATAAAAGAGGCTGATCCCACAGTTAGACCAAACGATATCAAGAACATCCTAAAGTTCACAGCTAGAGATATCACGAAAGGAAAAAATTATCACGGAAAGGTGGCCAAACCAGGCCCTGATGAGGCCACTGGATTCGGTTTGGTAGATGCTGAACGGGCTATCGATGCGGTAAGGTAATTCGACAGTGGTCTGACACTCCTGGTCTGGATCTCAATGGTGAAAAACTCAAATGAAGAAGTGGCGTTCGACATACTGTTGCGCTCTCTTACCACAGCGAAACAGCCGAGCGTGTCGACTATCGATAATTTCCGGGCTCCCCCCGAGAAATTGGAAAAATGTCGGCGTTATCTTGTTGCGCGGGGAGTCGAGGCACACGCCACCGATTTTGGTTTGGCATGTAAAGCCCCGCGCGCTCTTTTTGAGTCATTATTCAAGGTATCACTGAAACCTATAGAACATACCGGCGTCGGACCGCGATTTGAGATGGTAGGACAACCGAATCCCCCCGAGGAGATTGCTGAATCCATTGACCAGGTAACAATAACAGCTACTCCAGAGTTCTTCTAAATTGTTGACTGTGAGAGTTACTTGAGAAAAGGTATGGATTCAACCCCAATCAGAGCAGTGACTTTGAATAACGAAAAGGCTGGATTAAGAATTCAATAGGGCACAGATAATTGATTAAATTAACAAGCAGTAGTCTGCTGTTAGAAATAAAAAATCAAAAAGGAGGAATTGCATGAAGGAAAAAAAACAGATTGTAAATGAAATTAAAAATAAAAGTAGTGAACTACCGCAGAGGATCGTCATCGATGAGGTTTTTCCTGATGGTGTGTTCAGGATTTTAACCGCACAGATGAAATCCCAGGCAAAGGAAGCTGATATCACAGATCTTCGGGTCTGGGACGAAGAAGAAGAATACATTGTAAGCAAAAATGAACTGGGCATGTTACTCTCCGAGAAACAGCTTAAGGAAATAAGGGAAGGACAGGTTTTCAGTATCAGGCAGGAGAGGTCCAAGAACATTACTGACGATGTAAAGAAAAATGTGAAAGGAAGAGTAAATGTATTACTCGACCGAGAGGGGAAGAAGAAGGAGACCCAGAACGAGAAAAAGCAAAGGAGGTGATAAAATGACAGTAGATCCTGAATCGCTTTGTGTGCACGTACTCAATGTTGGTGACGGTGACAGCATCGTCATTCAATTTCCAGAAAAGGGTGGAAGCAGAAAATATGCTCTCGTGGATTGCTATCTCGCCAATAAGACGATAAATTATCTTAAAAAGTTCGAGGATAAATATGGGGAGAAGGTAGACGAAATGGAGTTCGTTTGTGCCACACATCCACATTCCGATCACATTTTGGGAATCCCGAAGATTCTGGACACCTTCCAGGGCAATATTCAGGAGTTCTGGGACAGTGGTTTTAGGCACAACTCGGGCACATATGCCGATATTATTGAGAAGATCGAGTTGGATCGGAATATCCGTTTCTTTCGGGTGACTTCGGGTATGGAAAGGACAATCAACAATGTGAAGGTCAGTGTTCTTGCTCCATCTATCTATCTTAGGAACAGGTACGATACCTATGGTGTGAATATCAACAATGCTTCGGTGGTGCTAAAGCTGGAGTACATGGCCGAAGGAGCAGCATATCCTTCTGTCATCATTCTCGGGGGTGATGCACAGTTCGATAGCTGGTCCAAGATCCTCGAGGAGTATCCACACTATAGAAAGACGGATAATCCGGAATCCCATATTCAGATAGAGAAGTCCTTCAATCCGCTGAACTGCAGTATATTGAAGGTAGCACATCACGGGAGCAAACATGGAACCTCGCTGGAATCGGTGGAGAGATTGGATCCCGAGTATGCCATTGTTTCTTGCAGTGGAACATCGCGCTACCTATTCCCACACGAAATCGCGAAGTTATCCCTGGAAGAAGTCTCTAAAATGGGAGAGAAGGGCAGGATATACTTCACTGATCACTCGAAACCCGAGAAAGCAAAGAGCGGAACAACGGTAGTGATAACCAATGGGAACAATAGGTACAGCATAAGGGAACTGGGCGAAAATATCGACCAGGTACCAAATCCGCCAATGTGAGAAGTAATGCGAAAGAGATCGGATTGAAAAAATTGGCAGGAACAGGTAATCGCGTAGTTACTCCAAACTCACTCCCAGTAACTAGACGATTCCTACTCTCCTTCTTCCTCGGTTCATTCTTCAATTTACCTATGTTGCCGTTGTAAATCGAAAGGGTACCAGTAATCCTTTTATATACCATTACCGCGGGAATTGTGAAAATTTTACTTTCATGAACAAACCCAGGAACCTAAATCACAACAAGCATCGGACACCAGCTTGCCTTGTTGAAGTCGTATATCGCATCGGTTTGAGGCTCCACAACCTTCATCATCTTCTCGTTTTGGCTGTAGAAGCAGTTGCATGCGTGATAGAAGCTTGGACCTTTGACCCATAGGATACCAAAGGGAATGCCCTTTAGCTTGTCTTTCATGACACCCTCGAGAACAAGAGAGAAATCGGGACTGTGGAAATATGTGTTTATCCACATCTGCAGATCTGTAAGGTCCTCGGATAACACCTTTTTGATTTCCTCATCCTTATAAAGGAAATAAGAACTTTTGGAAACAAAAACACGACCGCCACTGCAAGCTGTTCCAAAATCTCTGGATATGGCTTCCCACAACTCATTACTCGAAAGACGGGGTTTGTCACCCCACATCATCCTCATATCGGCTTCCGGAATCCTGTCAGGTATTTCTGGAAAATCTGAAATGCTTTCCTCACCCGCTATCTCCTCGAGCCTCAATTCCTCTCCGGGTTTTATCTTCCTGTTTATGGGTTTGTCCATTATTATTACCCTTGTTTTCTCCTGCCTTTTGTCAGGTAATTCGCTCATTTTGACTATTTCAAAAGGTTCTTTTTCCTCGATATTTCTTTTCTCCATTTCACATCACCTCGTTCCTGATAATTAAGTATATCATGACAATCTCTTAGGTATTCTTTTCAAATTTCTGATAGGGATACTAATATTTTTATTTTGGTGTATATTCTTCTAATAAAAAAATAAAAAGGAGGGGATTATTCGAACCCTATATTACGACAAGCATCGGACACCAACTTGCTTTGTTGAAGTCATAGACTGCATCGTTTTGGGGCTCCACGACCTTCATCTTTCTCTGGTTCTGGCTGTAGTAGCAGTTTACAGCATGATAGAAGCCTGGACCTTTGAACCATAATATTCCAAAAGGAATACCCTTCAACCTGTCATTCATGACCCCTGCCACTACTTGTGAGAAATCATCACAATCGAAATAGGTGTTTATCCACATCTGGAGATCTGTGAGATCTTCGGATAGCACTTTCTTGATATCGCTGTCTGGGTATAGAAAATAGAAGCCATCAGAGAGAAAAACCGCACCTCCTGCGCAGAAGGAACCGAAGTCTCTCATTATTGCATTTGACAGGGTCCCACCTGAAACAGTGGGGCCTCTGATTGGAGTTTCGCCTCCAGGAACTTTTTCAGGAGCCTCCATAAGATCGAGGACTCCTTCCTTCTTTGCAACAGCGGCTAATTTCAACTGCTCCCCGACTTTTATTTTTCTTGGCATCTTTTTATCCATTATTATTACGGGCGTTTTCTCCTGCTTTTTCTTGGGTAGTTCGCTCATTTTGGTCATTTCAAACTGCGGAACCATTGATGTTTTTCTTTTGGCCATTTTATATCACCTCCTATTATTCTTTCTTAGGGTTTCTTCCCAAGGAAACCTCCTAAAGAAGAGGACAAGGTTCACTGCCCCAATTCCCTTTTTTCGCAAAATTTGCCTCGGTTATCTCATGTCACTTACCTAGGGTTGTCAACCCCCCTTACAATATGGTCTTTTTATTTCAGTATATATACCTTTGCACGACATATATACAAAATTCTTAAATATTAAAAAAACAGCCAGATGATAGAAAGATTTATATATTACATATTTGCAAATCATTTTTGAAACTTGAAATGAAATCGGTTTTTTCATATAAATGGCAACTCGATTGTTACAAAATATTGGTCCATTATTTCATATTTTAAATAAAAAAAATTAAATGTTATTCTAGACGGAATTTTATGAGATTGATACAAATGTTTCTAACAAATAATATGCCAAATAAAAAAATGTTTCGGACTAACTTACTTCTCAAAAATTCGATAACTTTATTATCTTTTAATCCTATTACGATAACTTGTCGGGAACGGTGATACCGTGATGATGGGGAGGATTGTACATAATGTCAAATTATAACTGCTTGATTTCGGTAGAGGATAGGATTCTACTTCACCTTTCATATTATCATACTTCTGAAAGTCAGTATCAGGTACCCAATGCTTTGACTCAGAATGGCATTGCACACGCGATTGGAACAACCCAGAGCTATATCTCCAGTGCTGTTAAAAAATGGTTAGACAAGGGCTGTGTTCGGGAGTGTATTGGTCGTGTGGAGAACGGGAGAAAGAAACAAAAATACTTTTTGCTAACAGACTATGGTAAAGAATACACAAAAAATTTAAAAAAGGGTTTATCAAACTTAACTATTGAAATGGAATATCCTCATGGCGTCACTAAAATGATGAAATTCAATAGGATAATTCCCACTTTGAGCAATGAAAAAATTTGTCCTGACATCACCGAGTTAGATCTTATGAGGTTCATTTCATTTGAAGGAACAATCAATATTGAACACCTGAAAAATATCAATAAAATTTCATTTCACGATTTTTCTGGTGAAGCACCGATAATCGATTATTTTTTTGGAAGGGAAAGGGAAATGGCTCTGCTTGAGAAATGGGTGGGAGATAACGAAGGGTATAACATCCTTTTTATTCATGGGATAGCTGGAATAGGAAAGACAACTCTTGCAGCGAAGCTGATAGAAAACTATCGCGGTTCAAAACATCTCTTTTGGCATAATTTTCACGAGTTAGACACTTTAAGGGGTGTATTGTTCAAACTGGCTAAATTTCTCTCGAAAGTAGGAGATGATCATCTAGAAGTACATTTAAGAACTCGCTTAAGTTTGGACTATTATGAGATTTCTGAGATTCTAAATAAAAGTATAAGCAATAAAGATGCGATTTTGGTTTTCGATAATTTTCATAGATCTAAAGATGAAATAAGAACGTTCTTTGTTTATATCTATAGGATGCTAATATCCTCATCAAAAACGAAGATGTTGGTTTTATCGAGAGAGATAGTGCCTTTATATAATGGGAGTGATATCATTGTAGGGAAGGCTATTTACGAATTGGAATTGAATGGCCTAGATTTCGATAGCTGCAAGAAATTACTGAATAAGAAGGGTATCGATAAAGGGAGGTTTAGAGAAATGTACAAAGTTACAGGAGGAAATCCCCTATTCATCGAGATGTTGGGGGGATCAAAGGATCGGCTTGAAAGGTTTATTCATGACGAATTAATATCAAAACTTGATGAGAATGAGAGAAGAATTTTGGGAATAATTTCGATTTACCGCTTTCCGGTCCCTGAAGATTGTCTGGCTTTAAGTGATGATATTGATTTTGAGAAGCTCTATATACTGACCCAGAAATCAATAGTAAAAAAAGATACCAGAGGTAGATATTTTGTACACGATATAATAAAAGAAATATTCAATAAGAGACTGTCACCTACAGAAAGAAAAAAACATCATATACTCGCGGCTCGATGTTATGAAAATAGAGATGATCCTGTTGACATTTTAGAAACCATTTACCATTATCAAGAGGCAGGAAAATACAAAGAGGCATTTCAGTTTGGTATCGATAATTCGGATTACATATTTAATAGCGGGCATGTAGCCGATTTTCTCGTTATTCTTGAGAGATTCGATAAAAAGAAAAT
>CP070672.1:3649491-3659091 GCA_020351895.1 Thermoplasmata archaeon | reverse complement strand
TAATCCCAATGACATGGAAAACGCCTCTTGGGATGTAAAATCAGCAATTTGCATCGATGCACTTTCCGAGAACCGAACCTTCTTGATATCAACCATACACGAGAATGTACATGTCGGAACCATTAAGACTACGGGAGCCTCAAGTGACGATGCTGACAGAGATTTGGGGGATTTCTTTACATGTGATGTGGATAATTTGGGAAGGCTGGTTGTGACTTACGGCATGGATGGGGATGACGGACCCAACGCCCGCCAATCTGCAGTGATGTTCGGCAAGCAGATCGATGGCCCCTTTTTAATAGAGAATACGGGCCCCATCGCGAATTTCACATATGAAACAGAGCAATTATTGGTCAGGGTTGACGCATCGGAGTCTGTGGACCTCAATGGCAAAGGAATCACCGACTATATCTGGGATTGGGGGGACGGAACAAACTCCTCTGGAAGTGAAACCACCCATTTTTACAATCAAAGTGGAACCTACGATATCACATTGAAGGTCATTAACGAGGACGGCCAGGGCAATAAGACCACAAAATCTGTGACGGTTTCCGAAATGGAGGAGGAATTCAATGTTTGTTTGCCCCTATTATTGGTTGTGGTGGTGGCAATCGTTGCCGCGGTGGCCTATCGCTTCGCCATGAAGCAAAAGAGGGAATCAAAAGTCGATCAATTACAGACACAGGTCCCGGTTCCAGTGGAAGCCGAGGTTCAATCCCAATCAGTGCCAGAGCCTCAGGTTCAAACCCAGGCTCAAGTTCAGGTACAGACGGAATAATCTCCTCTATTCATTCTTTCTTAGAATTCTTTTTCAACGAAGCAATCACCAATTCACATCCAAATTCACAATTACTACAAAGTCTTAAGATATCGCAATCCTCACACTTCTTTCTCCAATCCTCTTTCCTACTTATGGCTTTATTTTTATTTGCAGGTGCCACACTTCTGCTTTCTTCACTTTTACTCATCTTTTCACATCCAACCGTTTATCTTCTGTGTTGGAAATAGTCCGAAAATGGACATTACTGACATATGGTCATAAACATATTTAATTGTCTAAAGGGGGGCCCAATGAAAATCAAGAGTATTAATTTACTTTGGCCAGGGTACTATTTAAATGCAGAATCTCGAGGTGAAAGTATTCCAAAAGTTACCAATTTTCATTTTTAAGGGGATGTACAGCAAGATATAAATATTACTTCCATTAATTAGGAAAATTGGAAGTGAAGTCTTGGCACCACCTAAAAAGGGCAAGAAATCCGAGGGTTTCCACTCGGCAGCGGGTTTAATACGCTATTTCGATTCCGAGGAGGAGAGCGCCCTTAAAATAGATCCCAGGCTAATAATAGCAATATGCATAGCCACAGTCATCATCGTTGAGCTGGTTGCTGCTCTCACCACGAGTTATAATTGGTGGTAAGAAAACAAATACTGAGATGGTTTTTTAGTACTTTTAAAAATAACGTATTTTTTTATATACCAACGAAACTGTATTCAGAAAGATCATTTGTGGAAATCTGGTATCCTTCTGCCATTACAATGTCTGGATCATATGCTCCTTTCGGCATAATGGTCTTATGCCACATCCATCTTTGGCCAGGCACATTATAGTAGTTGATCCCCCAGACATTTGGTATGATGTTACAGTATAGATCTATTGAGTTTATAGAAAATGGCTTGCAGGGCAGACCAAAAGTATCATAATCCATGTCCCAGGAAATCCGCATGGAACCTATACTGTAGGTGCTATTGTAACCAACAGTGGTAGAGGCGTTAACAGCGGATATGGCATAATACCAGCTTTCGCCCGTAAGAATAGGAATTGGATCAGTCCAAATATTGGAAATTGTATAATCGTACTCAGAAATGGCGGAATCTCTCAATCCCATTCTCGATGATGTCTTGTAGATAAGATATCGGTCAAGGTCGGCGGAGCCAACATGATCCCAGCTCAAGGTTGCAAATCCTGTGTTCTGATCCACAACGACGCTAAAATTAGCAGGTGCGTGAAGCTGATTTTCCAAGAACCTGATATTTGCCGCAGGGCTGCCGCAGAATGTAAAATAACATTCTCCGCTGTAAATCTCGTAACCCTTTCCAATTTCCACGTCGGCATCATTTATCCCGAATTCATCTGTAGTATGATGTTCATACCAATAACCAGTATCATGGGACCATTTAATTGATATGGCTTTGGGTATTTGATCTGTATACCAATCAACAGAGTTAATGATAAAGGGCTCAAGGGGAAGCGAAAAGGTGGAGGTTCCTCCATTGTAACTTGTAACTCTTAGATAATCAATTGTGAGGATATCTTGTACCAATTCATGAGACTCTACATCAAAATATCTAGTGTACACATTCCCATTAATAATCTCATCAAAAGGATTCAATTGATACCTGTAAAGTCTGGGATAAATATCAGATATCACAAGCCGAATGTTCCATGCGCTCCCATTGAAGACCTGCACATCAAAGGCTTCACCTGAGGTGCATCCATAAATCTCCAAATCATTTCCTTCATTTATGGGAATACCAGTTACATTGAAATTCATGTCCATTTGATAGTAGGTTTGGGGCATTGTCAGATTCAGTTCGATTTCATCGAACCAGCCTGATACATTACCTAAAGAAGTCATCATGTTAAAAAATGTCCATGACAAATCGATTTTGTAGGTCCCCGTTTGATCGAAGGTAGAAGCAGCCAGAGGTACCGATTCATATGTCCATGCATTCCAGATTGCACCATTATTCTGCCACAATGTCACAGATGAATCATCGGGCTTGACGAGGTTGATTTGTAATGTGCTGGATGTAGGGGCATTATCTGAATATTCCTTTCTCCACCAAAAACTCAGGTTACCGTAGGATGATGCAGGTATGGTCTCCTTGATGGTCTGGGTTCTCGTCCCCGTAAAACCATCTGGAATCGTGGGTCCAGCTCTGGTCTTTCCAAGTAGTGAGCCTCCCGCACCTCCTAGTGCATTACTACTATTATCGAACCTTGTTGAACCTGACCCCATGGATTCAGTTTCCCTCCATCCCACTACATAGCCGTAATTGCCATCAGTGAACGCACCGTTTGTTATTACATCTGCTGTTTTGAATCCTAAAACTCCTTCCTCCACAAGATCTGCACTTGCGCCGCCATCTTCCCAATCCTGCATGTTTGTAAATCCGGTCACTGTGCCTAACATCTCGCTATATTCGGCAACCCGCGTGTAATCCAAAGCTCCATCTTTTACGGGGCCCTCGAAATATCTTGTCCATTTTCCCACAGTGTTGCTGGTCATGCTGAGATCTCCAAAATGGCTCACAGTTCTTATGCAGTAATAATACTCCTTTGGTGCACCTGGGGAAGCCGCATTGGTGTCGTTCCAAGTGATTCTTAGTGGTATGATACCCGAATCACTATCCAGGGATGTATCGATCCAGACATCTGAAAAATCGAATCCTGTTTGACTCTCTGAACGATATATCAGGTAATGATGGGTAAAGGGTGTTGCAGGAGGCACCCAGTAAAGAAGAATATCCTCGGTCCCCTCCTTTACTTTGTTATAGAAGGTGGGCGAATCAGGCATGCCCCGCACCCAAATTTCTAATGTGAAGATATTATTCTGCTCAGAGGTTTCGATAATAACATCATGGGGATCGACTGAGATATTTATGTAATAGATACCACTTGCTTGCGGAGTGGTCCAGGTTGAAACTTGGGGTGGTGACGACTCAAAACCTCCGAGGGGCATAATCATGTTTGAGTAAAATGGTGATGATCCTGAGGTATCATTGTAAAATATCATGGGAAAGAATGTGGTTAGAATGGAACTTTCATTGTTTTTTGCACAAGCGGAAATGGAAATATCTTGGCCTGGGTTCACAAGTACAGGTGATGAATACAAATCGCCATCAACACTAACATTCTCGGGTATCAGATCTGGATATTCAAGCCCGAATTGCAGAGGCACAAATGAGGCATGTGCAGTTTCGTAACCTGACATCACAGATATTTTCTTGTCACTTGTTATAAGGTTGAGCCCCCAACCTTTATTCGCCTGAACAAAATCGCTGGCATTGGTAAGAAAATAGGTATCATCGGAATCTAAACTGGGTTTATCATATGAATCGAAACTAACATTTACAGTGGTGTTGTCCTCAAATGCTGTGATGTACATGTAACCTGGGGACCACAAATCAGAGAGGGTTGTTGCAATGAAATTATTACCTATTCCATATCCTGTATCATCCGGGAAATGGCTCATACAGTAATAGCCCTCATAGGACTCTGTAGGAAAAACAGTAACAGCCACATCTTTCGTGCTCTCTATTGTGAGGTATTCCTCTGTTGCTGAAAATGATTCCGTATGAATCTCGCCATAATTCAGTATACCATTCCAGATCACTGTGCTGTCATTGGTTCTTTTTATCCAAACCTCTGTGTTATCCTCGAAGGCAAATACATTTACATCGTTGGTCCAGTTGCCCACCTTACCTGCAAAAGTATAAAACTCTGTGCCTGTGAACGACTTATCCTTAGAAGGAACCTCGTAGCCCTGATCATAATAGGAAAGGGCGGATACAGGTCTATCGGCAGCTACATGAAGATAAGCATCGTTGAGTGAGGAATCTGCATAATGCTCACCATCATTAAGGATTCCAGACCATATTGGTGTTCCGTCTATATACGATAGATTGACAACCGTGTTATCCTCGTAAGAGAATATAATGAACTTCTCATTCCCCGAAAATACAGAAGGAACGTATGTGTAAAGCTCATGGCTTAATCCGAATCCATTCTCATCCTTTGCATAAAATCCCCCCACAAGGGGATCATCGTGTGACAGTGTCATTGTAGAAAATTTCTCGGAGCCTCGGGCTTCATAGACTCCATCAATAAGATTCAAGGCCAGTCCATATTCCCCCTTATCGAGTGTATCATGCCATCTTATACCACCCATTTCATCATACAGTGTAATAGTAGTCCCATTTTTATAACTGAAGAATTTTATTTGATCCATTGTGTAAATATAGGTCCAGAAATCTTGGCTTGCACGTGTACCCCTTTGGGGATCATCCCATAGCTGAATTGGTGAAGTAAAGGATTCTTCATCATGCGATTTATCATTTTCATTCGATTCAAAATAAGGCATAACATTTCCTACGATCAGTGACAGGATGACAAAAAAAGATATTATACGCAATAAATGCCCACTTTTATTCCCTCCTAAATTCACTGTCTCACGTCCATCACTTATCTCCCTGGGTGCCCCCTATAAATATCGAGGTGCATATTCTGTTATGCGTGTGTACAACTCAAATGCGTTAATTCTAAATGTTGTCTGAATTTTTAACGAAAGTTGTCTTTACGATTTATCATTCCAAGTTCCAAGGCTCTATTCTAGACAAATAAACCGTGTTACGACTTACCAAGGAACAGCCTCTTTTTGGCTAATAAACCCATATTAACCGATAATCAATATATTTATTGATATATTAATAATTTCGGTATTGCTATAGACCAGATAGAGTCTAACTGATGTCGAATCGGCTTTTGCATTGATATCAAACTAATTAATCAAATCCCGATAAAACTATATTTTGTATCCGTTATAGTTGATATCTGATAGCCCTCTGCCATGACCACATAAGGATCATAGGCTCCTTCTGGCATCCTCGTGGAGTGCCAACCCCATCTCTGCTCGTTGTAGATATAATAGTTCAACCCAACGGTATTGGGTATATTGTCACAGAACCAGTCTATCTTTTGATTACCTGTAAGTTTCAGTGGAATCGCAACAGTATCGTACTCCTCAAGATAGCCAGCCGTCCATATGCCCAGGCTGTAAGTTCCGTTGTATCCATAATGAATTTCTGGACCATCCACGGCAGTGACCAAATAGTAATACTGCGCTCCTCCGTAGAATGCTGCATTGTAATCCATATAGGATGTATCAAGTGGATCACCATAAGTGGTTTCCCATAAAGGCATAAGGTTTGGATCACTCAATCCTTCCCTTGTGCTAGATCTGTAAATGATATAATGATCTGCATTGGGAACCGGGTCCCACGTCAACTCCACATCTCCAAGGGAGCTCACTACATTGGCTGCAAAGTTCAGGGGGGCGGGCAACTCGTATTCTTTGTATCGAATATGTGCTCCAGGTCTGCCACAGAATGTATATGTGGTGTCGGTTGCTACACTTATTTCATACCCCTTCCCAACAACCACATCGCTGTCATTTATGCCTAATCCCTCTCCAAAATCGTGTTGTACCCAGGTATGGGTTGTAGGATTCATCCATTTTATGTAGTCACAATTTGGAATATCGTTTGTGTAGAACTCGGTTGTCATAATCACAAAGGGCTCTAAAGGCAGGGAGAAAGTGCTTACACCCTGCTCAAAGCAGGTTGTCCATTTACCCACCGTATTACTTGTCATGCTTTTATTTCCGAATTGGTTAACAGATCTTATGATGTAGTACTCCTCTTGATCGTAATTGCGCAAGGCCGCACCTGTTATATTCCATGTTGTCCTAAGAGGAATTGTTCCGTAATCATAGTGTTGAGAGGTGTCTATCCACACATCAGAGAAATCGAAACTGGTTTGAGTTGGAGCTCTATATATTAGATAGTAATCCACCATGAACGTGGTGGAAGCGGGAGGGTCCCAAAACAGTTGAACATCATTGCCTATAACCTTAGCAAAGAGCTGTGGTGGTAGAGGTGGGCCGAGCTTCACATTTATAAGAACCTCTGGGAAGTATTCTATCACTTCATCACCAGTCCACTTGACATACCTGGCCCTGGAATCTGAGACGAAATTGGTATGTACAAGACCGGGTTGATTGGATACCACATCAAATGTATATACGAGTATTTCGCCCACGAGAACTTTGTATATCTCCCATTCAAGGATTGAGTAGCCACTTCCATTCACCATAATATTATCAGGGACAACATTGAATGTGCCGGGAATAAAATCTATCCATGGAGGCAAAACATCCCTTACAAAGTAAACATTGTCACCTACCACCATATCTACCCCAGCAATGTCCATGGTTTGAGTACGGATGTCGTAATATATTCCCTCTAAGTATTCAGGTGTTGGGGCAGGATAATATTTACCTCCTGTGGTGTCTGCAATATCCTGTAAGAGTACTTCATCGGCATTGTCTCCTAATCCGATTGTATAGATCTTTATTCCATTATCTGCGGCTCTCTGGGCCTCACTATAACAAAGAAGCTCATCACTTGTCATGCCATCCGTCAGAAGTATAATGATCCAGAGATGTGATGGATCGCCATTATTTATGAGCTCATCGTTTGCCTCTTGCAGTGCCGCTCCAATGGCTGTGCCACCAGCAGCATCGATGGTATCAATATCCTTTTTGATTTGAACATAATCTGAGCTGAGAGGATTGATTAGGGTTGCGATATTATCGAAGTCCACAACAGCACCTCTATCCGGGATTCTCATATCATCCACATAGGACTTGGCAGCGTCTTTTCTCAGGCCCTGGGGATCATTTGTCTGCATGCTTCCAGAGCTATCGATACAGAATATCACATCCTGGGGGAAAGATGCGGTCTGGGCAAGGCCCGAACCCCTAATTTCAAGGTTCAAAGTCGTTGTTTGTGGAAACATCCCGGTGCCATTTAGCCATATCTCATCTCTACTTGAGGATTTGTCCACCTCGATATGAGGATACGTTTCAGTTCTTATGAGTGCACTATCCCAACCGTATAGGTTCTGTGATGATCGTGCAGTCATAATGATTTCATCAAAGTCTCCAATATCCTCCAGGGGAATCGTCACTTTGACCTTGATCATGATTATCTCATTAATTGAAAGAAGGCCTGTATCTGGAATCCCATCCCCATCATTATCAATTAGGAGGGTGACATTATCATCCTCATAAAGCTCCACGATCCATCCATTCCCAGGAGTAGAAAAGAATATATCGATATAATCTGCAACATCTTGATGATTGACAACAGTTAGGTTGTAAACAACTGTCCATCCTGCATCTCCAACGTCCACCTGATCTGCCTCTATGGCCACAATAGACATGCTTGGAATCCTTTCAAACTGCCAACCTGCAGCAATCGAACTAGGATCGTCATAACCCATCAGGCCATGCCTCTTAAAACCAAGCTTAACACCATAGCCATCAGGCACCCTTGACATGGAAGTATCTGGTGTGTGCGGCAGACTCCATCCGACTTCGTCCACAAACAATCCATTTGAATCATAAAGATAAACGTTGTCCCCATTTACATCAATGGATCCAAACAATCCTGGGAACATTATATCATTTATCACATAGAAGGGATTCAAGAGGTTGAGTTTAGGATTATACGGAGCAGCAGGTATCGTGATAAACGAATTTCCTACAACCAATATCCATCCAGTAACATCAATATCAGGATCATTGCCAGGATAACCCACATATCTCAGCTCAATAAATCCATCTCTAGCTACTGGATTATAGAGAACCTCATTGAGGACCACATACTTGAAGTCAACTTCTCCAGTTCCGTCATTCTGAAAGCCTATGGTTGGAGACTTATCCCTTGCCCATTCTTCCTTGTACCTACTCCCATCCCAATATCTTGCTGTGCTCTCTCCCGGAATAGGATCGGGAACCGTGCCCTTTTGGCCGTAGGATACCTGGCTTGTAATCAATCCCTCGGGTATCGTTCTATTGACTATGCTGATGGTTTCACCTTGATCATTGAGGTCATCATTTACCATTGGAATATTATAATAAGCATATCCAGTAGGAGGCACATTTGCTACATTCCAGGTACCTGAAGACAACCAGGAACCACCATTATCTAATGTAATGCCATAATCACTCAGAAGAGCGGTAGCCGAACCTTCATTGTAAACCTCAATGGATTCGTCACCACCGCTATCTACTATTTCTGTGATTAATAATTCAGGCATGGCAGGGGAGGCCCAAACTGCCACGTCATCCAGATACCAACCCGGCCATGTACCTTGTTCAAATTTGTTACCTCCAATATCTTCAAAAAGGCGCCATCCGAACCTAACATAGGGTTCATCTTTTACAAGATGGGTCAAATCGATTTCTTCACGTTCCCAATCACTTGAGTTGGTAGTGAATTCTATTCCTGTGAAATATACTGTGGAAATTGGATCGTTATCGAATGTATAAAGAACAAAACCGATATCCTCACCATTGTTATCCGTAGATTGAAGATTATACCAGTGAGAGAATGCCAAGGTTATGCTATCGCACCCTGTAAAATCGAAAGCTGAGGACGCGGGTGTGAATAGGTAACAGTCAGTATCCTCCTCGTAAGCATTATCAAGATCTGTTCCCCAGCAGTTGGATTGGGAGGGTAAGCTGCTTGCACTTGGTCCTCTTGACCATGTGGGTATACCCAATTCCCAATCTGTGAGAGAAGGCGAGCCGGCATCTATGAAATGTACCCACAACCCATTTGCAGCATCACCCCCATCCTCCATATCATCGGTCCATACCATTTTTTGAATCAGAATACTTTTAGTTGATTTATTATTGTAAATAAATTGATCTATGTCCAATAGGGTTGTGGCTGTAAATTTATACTCAC
>CP070672.1:3646111-3649391 GCA_020351895.1 Thermoplasmata archaeon | reverse complement strand
AGCACAACCATAAGGGTTTGTTTTGTGCTACTTTCAAAGACGAAAGGGGATATCAAGATTCTGGGTCTGGATTCCCATAAAGATTCCATAGAAATTAGAAGGCGAACAGGGTATCTTCCAGGGGATTTCGGATTAATTGAAGGGATTTCCACATATTCATTCCTAAAATATCTTCTCAGCCTCTCGAATGTGAAGTCAGATAAGAAGCTAAAGGACATGGCACAGAGATTTGATCTGGACCTTAAACGAAAGACAAATGAACTATCCAAGGGGAACAGGCAGAAGGTGGGTGTTGTCCAGTCTCTTATGGCTGATCAGGAGCTCATTATCCTGGACGAGCCAACAGGAGGCCTCGATCCTCTAATGCAGCAGATATTCTATGAAATCATAAGAGAGGAGCAGGCGGAAGGAAGAACGATTTTCATGTCCTCACATATTCTGGCCGAGGTTGAGGCTGTCTGTGATAAGGTAGCCATAATCAAGGAAGCAGAGCTCATACTAAACGAGCATATCACCACATTGCAGGATATGACCGGGAAGGTTCTTGAAGTGGAGTTTCGGGAGAAGGTATCCCCCTCTGAATTCGAAATCGAGGGTGTAAGCCATATAGAATCTGATGGCAGGAAACTGATTATGACTATCACCGGAAACATGGATGATGTAATAAAAAGAGTGGCAGATAATAGAATCATTAACATGAACCTCCAGACCTACTCTTTGGAGAACCTTTTTTTGAAGTACTATTCCGGTGATTTGGCGGGCAATGTAAAAGAAGTAGCAACTTCAGAAGGGGGTGGCGGGGAATGATTGGTCATACCATATGGATGGAGCTAAAAACTGGGTGGAAGGGGATATTTGTAATATCACTAATAGTATTTATAACGGCAAACGGGATGGCTCAGATATATCCCACCTTTGAGGACACCTTGACTGAAGATCTTGAAGGAGCAGACAAGGTTGATTTGATAATTCCCGAGGAAGGAGAGGCGAATCTTACCATAACCTGGGAGCCTCTTGAAAATGCAGATGGGTACATAGTATTGGAGAACGACCGCTTATCTTTTGATTTTTTGTTATCATCAAAGGTAGTTTATTTGGGAATATCCACCAATATATCAATTCCCCATAATTTTTCAGATGCAAGATATTATGCCATAATGGCCATCGAGAATTGGAGTTTGATAGGAGGACAGTCCATCAATTTCACTGTTCCCCATAACTTCACGGATATCAATTTTTATGAGGCAATGGGCCAGATAAATTCCAGTGGGATGATCCAATTTGTGGGTTTGGACACCACAGGAGAGGGGATTAGTCCATTCCAGGAACTCCTCGATAATCCTGGTTATTCAGGTTTTACTGGAGGAAGAGACATTGATTTTACATCCGTGAGGGGTTTTCTGTCACTTGAGCTGTTTTCCTGGCTGTGGATTTTGGTTGGTATGTTCATGGCGTATTTTTCTGTAACCAGTGTGACTAGTGATTTCGAGAAGAAGAGAATGGACCTCATATTCTCAACACCGATTTCAAGGGAGCAGTATATAATAGAGAAATTCTTGGCTCTCACTGTAATCTCCTTGATAATTACCCTAATAGCTGCAGTAGGCCTGATTTCGGGTGTTTCAGCCATTGGAGAGGCAAATGAGCTTGATCATGCGACATCATTTCTATCTATCTTCTCTATGCAAACGTTTCTTATGATAATCGCGGCCTTCGGAATATTTCTTGCAGTATTGTTTCAGGGTGGAAAGGCAGGAATAGGAATCAACATAGCATTCGTTTTCAGCAGTTTCATACTACTTACAATAGCCAGCCTTGTAAAGAGCCTCAAAGGATTGAAGTACATCAGTATCATACATTATTGGGATTACAACTCAATGCTCTTGGACGGGGTTTTCAATACGGGGTACTTCATTGGTCTTCTTGTGGCCTCAATTGTGATTTTAGGGATGGCGGTCTACATTTTCAAAAAGAGGGATATTCCAGCGTAATAGACATTTTCATTATAAATTCTCGTTATTTGAAAAACATTGGTTATGCTAATCGATTTGATACTGTTTGCTAATCCTCAAACCGAAGGATCTACAACACAGTGGTATCTTATATTAATGATATATAGAAAAAATAACATCAAGTCCCAAGCAACAGTGACAACATAGATTATATATGTATAAGTCATTTTCGGAACAGGGAGGTGAAGCTTATGGAAATGAGTCCAGAAGATATGGAACAGAGAAAGCAAATGGTTTTTTCCTTGTGTATATGTGATAAGTGTCCCAGTTGGGTTGAATGCGGAGAGAAGGGGGGTTTCTGTCTCGCTCCTATAGGCAAAAGCAGTTGTATAAAAGAAGAAAAAGGGTGCACCTGCGGTGGGTGTCCAGTAACCGAGAAATTGGAACTTATGTTCATGTACTACTGCACAAGGGGCTCGGCAAAGGAACAGGGCGGAATGTAGCTTTACAGCCTCTTTGGCATTTCTGAATGAAGGGATAGGATTGGCAGATGGCCATCCATTGCATAGGCATGATGTTATTATCATAGGTGGAGGACTCACAGGACTTCGAGCCGCATATGAGGTAATCACCTCAGACCTTAATGTGGCTTTGATTTCCAAGGTTCACCCCCTAAGATCGCATTCTGTTGCGGCCCAGGGAGGGATAAATGCTGCCTTGGGTAACATAACTGAGGCAGGGCTAGATTCATGGGAGAATCATGCGTATGACACTGTAAAAGGTTCTGATTACCTGGCTGATCAGGATGCAGTGGACATAGTATGCAAGGATGCTCCAAGAGCTGTGATAGAGCTGGAGCACATGGGCACTGTGTTTTCAAGGTTGGAGAATGGGAAAATCGCTCAGCGCCCTTTTGGAGGTGCTGGATTTCCAAGAACCTGTTATGCAGCGGACAGAGCAGGACATAATCTGCTTCATACTTTATACGAACAGGTTAGAGCCAAGAAATTGAAAGTTTACGAGGAGTTCTTTTTATCCTCCCTTGTTGTGAATAATGGAAAATGTGTTGGCTGCACGGCAATAAATATAACGGACGGAACTTTACATGGTTTCGAATCCAAAGCCGCTTTACTTGCCACAGGAGGTTACGGTCGTATATATTCCAGGTCAACGAATGCACTGATCAATACAGGGGATGGTGCAGCATTAGCATTGAAGGCAGGTGTGCCTTTAAAAGACATGGAGTTCGTTCAGTTTCACCCCACAACCTTGTTCGGTACCAATATTCTCATGACTGAAGGAGCAAGAGGTGAAGGAGGTTATCTTTT
>CP070672.1:3642976-3646011 GCA_020351895.1 Thermoplasmata archaeon | reverse complement strand
GACCACGCTTTGCTTTCGAAGGAGATCAGATCGACTTTAGTGATAGACACCCACAACCTGGAGAGACAGTCATTATTTCGGCTCCGATTCTTAATTCTGGAGGAAGTGCAGAGGATGTGACTGTTCTTTTCTATGAGGGAAGTAAGATAATTGGCACAGATACCATCGATATAGAACATGGGGAGACAGTTGTAGCGGAGCTTGATTGGAAGGTACCGGATAAACCGGGGGAATCTATTCTGATAAAAGCAGAAGTGGATCAAACACATGCTGTGGGAGAGGAAGAGGCCACAAGAATCATTGATATCGCCGATAAAAAGGAGGGCTTTGAAGATGATGCATCGTTCATATTACTTGTCACAATCATTGCAATAATTGTTTGTTTGATTTCCGTTTTTGTTGGATATCAGATAGGGAGAATAACTTCCGCCGAGAAACCCGAAGTGGTTGAGGAAGAGCCCTGGACCTTCGAAGACGAAATCGAATCATGGGAATCCACAGTGGTTGCGGGCCTTGAAGTGGTGGAAACACTGCCACCGCCTCCTCCACCTTTTCCGCCGCCACCACCAGAAGAGTGTATTGAGAAAGAACCAATTAACATGGAGTTAATTGAAGAAGAAGAGGTGATGGATTCTGATTTGGGTGAGAAACCCACTGAGGAAGATATTACAGATCATGATTCAGAAGAAATCGAATGAAAGCTTTTGGTTTACCTTTTTCTTCTCTTTTAAATTCCTTACTAAAAAATAGAAAATAGGAGTCTCAATGCAGAAGGTATTTACACTCTCCAATCCTCAAACCCATTGAGATGTAATTCCAGTCAATATTCCGAAACTTTTAAGACACCACACTTACATGGTTACTATGAGGTTTTTAACATGATGGGAAGGGATAATAGAATCCTTGTCGTTTTTGAGAACCGAGCAGGTGAGGAAGTCCTCGCGAAAAGATCGTTATCAGGAATACTTCTTGGGATGTTTGCAATACTAGGTCTAGTGTTCATATTTCTAGTGATATCGAACTTCGCAGAAGCTGGTGATTATGGAGTTGCAATTCAATATAATACACCCTCAAACGGAATAGCCAATGTAACTCCTGTAACCGACTATGTTTACACTTTAGATATCATCAACACAGGGACCTCAAATCCTGGTGAAGACATCAACTTCACAGTTGAACTGGATGCTGCAAGTGTCGCAGCTGGATGGACTGTAACTCCATCTGGTACAACGATCATTCCGAATGTACAAATGGGTCCTGCCAATAAGACCACAGAGACTGTTACCGTCAGAGCACCCAGTGATGCAAAATTCCAGGATACAGCTATAATCAATGTAACAGTGGATGTGATCGGGCATACGTGGGATGTTGGAGGTTTGGACTCCCTTCAACTCCGTGCAAATGTATTACAGGTTTTTGATGTCAAAATGACCACAATAGCTGATACCAAGACAGGAGATCCTGGAGAAGACATATCCTTCGAACTCAAGATTAGTAACCGGGGAAACGGTGATGACACATTCGCTTTTTCTGCGGAAGGCACCGAGCTCGGTGAATGGAGTGTCCCCGATGTTACCCTGGTTCAAGATGAGTTCATTTTCGTATATTACAATGTGTCTATTAATCCTAATCATGACACAAGCGATATATTGATCACGTTGAACGTTTCCTCTTTGGAAGATATAAGTGGACTGACTTATGACATATTAGATATCACGATTCATGTGAACCCAAGATATGAAGTAAGATTGGGTGTACAAGGGCCCATCCAAAAGGAAGTGGCTGGAGGGCAAAGTGTGATCTTCAACCTCACCATTCAAAACAGGGGTACAGCAAATGATACATACGACATTGAACCTAAAGGAACAACCGGTTTCTGGGCAACACCGGAGACTCTTACGGTTACTTTGGCCCCTGATGAATTAATCATAGTAGAAATACGCGTGAGTCCTCCAGAAGGTATCCCTGTGGGAATTCATAATATTACGATAAATGTAACCTCGCAGATCGATGCATCGGCAACGGATGAGTATACCTTTTATGCAGATGTACTGCCCAGTTATGATGTTTACTTATATTTGTTTCCCCAAGTTTTTGAGGGTTATCCTGGGGATACTATATATATTGATATAGGAATTAAAAATTACGGAAATGCTGATGATAAATTTTCCATTAATATATCAGGATTACCACCTGGGTGGGATTGGAGCCCTCCGGGAGTATATGGGCCTATTCCTCCCGGTGTAACTAGGGTTTATACAATTTGGATCCACATTCCCCCTGGTACTTCTTCAGGTTTTTACGAATTTTATATTACCGCAAGATCAGAGGGTGATCAATTAAAGGAAATGACTATTCAAGGTTGGGTCTATGTATATCAGATTTATGGCGTGCAATTACCATCTTCAGTAGCCGGAAAAAATGTGGATGTAGGCGATGTTGTAATCTATATAATCGACGTCAAAAACACAGGCACTGGGGATGATGACATAGAAATACGGCTTACAGGCGATGTCGAATTCTGGACATGGCTTTATTACAGTCCAACAGAGAACGGAACCACAATTCACATTTCCCCACCTGCAGGAGGGACCTTTAGTGTTTATTTATATGTTGCTCCCCCTCTCGATTATTGGGATACAGGTAATGAGACCATCGAATTAACGATAGAGGCGGAATCCCTCGATGATCCTGATATATATCCTGCATCAGATACTGTGATCGTAACCTCAACCGTAAATCCCGTTTACGGGGTAAATATCATTGAAGGAAGCATATATACAACAGGTGATCCAGGTGAATTGAAACAGTTCACTTTCTTTATTGAGAATACCGGGACCACCACAGATGGTTATAATATCATAGTCGAAAGTATCTCTACAGAAACTGGTGGAGATTCCAGTATATGGATTACTGCGATTTCTTTCAATCCAACCAGTATTTCCAATTTGAACTCTGGGACGATATCAAGTCCAATTACCATGAATGTGGATATTCCGTTTCCATCGGATCTATCCTTGATTCCTCCTGGATAT
>CP070672.1:3635878-3642876 GCA_020351895.1 Thermoplasmata archaeon | reverse complement strand
CAACAGTGACTGTTTGCTCAGCCAAATCATCGTTTTGGTAGGACAAGATTACCTTGATTGAATGCGCACCATCTGATTTTGGTGTCCAGTCGATATTTACATCCTCCGTCTCACCAGCTGCGATAGTGGGGCCCCCTTCGTCAGCAACCTGTCTATCTCCATCCAATACAGTGATATCAAAATTCGAGGCCTGAGTGGAGCCGATATTTTTTATACTAACGGTGATCTTGGCCTTGGTATCGGCCTTCGGTTTTGAGGGATCGAATGATATACCATCAATCATTATGGAAAAAGGAACCTGTATAATATCATCTAATCCCAGGCTGAACATCAAGTTCCGGCTCGGATCATAGGTGTCAATCTGCACGGGTACTCCATATTCAGGGGAATAGTATTCCCAAATAGAAACCCCTGGGTCCTCATGGCCGGGATTCTTGTAATAGGTTCTTATGACATAAACGTCACTAAAGGAATTGCCAAATGTGCTATGCTGGGGATCATAGTAGAGACATTCACCTATTACCTCATAGTTTTCAGTATAAGGAGGATTCGTTGTGGTGCCTCCTCCTGCCACAGTGGTTGTGGATTCTGAATCTGCCCTGGTATTGGCGATCCATTTATTGTTAAATCCCACTGTGACAGAAAAATCGCTATGTGTCTCAAATGGCGGTGAATATTCCGTGTCTGTAATTACTGTTGTCTCGTCGCGATATGTAACATCCACCACTGACTCTGTATGCTCCTTTACTGTACCAAAGGTTATTGTATCTCGCCAGGTTGTTCTGTTAACCTCGTTTTCGTATTCTATTCTCCCAAGTTCCTGTTTACCGTAAGAATAGCTCCAGACCCTATATGCATCATAATCAGTTCCATCAACGGTGGCTGTTTCTATTGCCTGAATTTCAGTTTCAAGTGTATTTTGGATATTAATTGGTACACCGCTTATTACTGGTGTACCAATAGTACTATATTCATATTTATCCCCTACATTTGGAGCACGGTTTTCTGCTTTTGTGAATGAGTTATAGTTCCCTGTGTCTTGATCCACAAAAATCTTGATGCTGTCATCTGCATTCTCAAGATCTGAACCTTCCACCTCCACATATATTGTATGCTCACCAGCACTCAATGTTGTTGTATCCAAATCATATGTCCAAGAGGTAGAGCCTGACACATCCTCCCAACTCCCGCTGTCGATTTTGATCTTCACATCACCTGCGGGCTCTCCTTCTGCACTGGTTCTCACAACACCTTTTACAGTGATTGATCCACTCACTGTGGACATATCAGAAGGTTCGGTTATTAGAATGAGTTTGTCAGGGGCCATATCGATATATCTCTCATAGTCTCCTTTTGAATAAACTGCGCCCCCAGTGAATTCGAAATCATTGATATCCGACATTCCTGGAAATTCATTGAATGACAATTTTAGAGTGTGCCCTCCATCAATTATTTCGTCATTGACACCTCCAGGGTAAAGTGTATCCTCATCGAGTTTATAACCCACGGCTGCGCCCTGTATCCAGGCACCAAAGATCCATCTGTCCTGATCTGTTTCCACCACGAATACATATTTGTAATCATCTTGTTCCGTTATTTGACCGACTACTGTCATTGTCAACTCGATTTGAGCAGAAACTCCAGAACCTTCTCTATGCGAAGTCATCTTTGTGATTTCAACATTGTCATGATCAGAGAATAAGAAATCTCCACCCGTCCTTATCCGTAAAACATCCTCGCTGGGATCGTATTTTGTTTGCTCGTAATCAGGTTCACCTAAAACAGGGGACGGTACAATCACAAGCAAGCTCATAAACAATATCGCAGAAATCAACAATATCTTAGCTTTCATAGCCTCAGCCCCAATGTCTATAATCTTTCTTGGCAAACATCCCATAATGCCAGGGGTGTATATATAGGTATTTGGTACCTATAATAATAGTTATATAAAAACTTAACCCAAATTAAAAATAATTTTTAAGATAAAATGTCACTGATATATCATTGAAATGGGCTCTTAAGCCGATATAAGAATTGGGGATAAAAATTATTTTCCCTATTCCTCTCCTTCCTCCTCCTCCGTTTCTCCTTCTTCCTCCCCAGCTTCTCCACTCTCCTCTCCTTCCCCTTCCTCACCTTCCTCCTCACCTTCCTCTTCATCTTCTTCCACACCCTCGAACTCGGCTCCACACGCAGGACAGGCAGGGACCATTTCCGTAAACTCTTTGCCACACTGTGGACATTCGAATGCTTCGACATCCAGTTCTTCCTCTCCCTCTGCCTCCTCCTCGGAAATGGCTGCCGAAATGTCGAATTTTATTTCCTTTTCTTCGGCCTCTTCTTCTGCCTCCTCCTTTGGAGAGTGTCTGATATCAAGTAAAAATGCAATGAAAAGGAGGGCTCCGGCGATTATCGGAATGAGGAGCCCCAGAACATTCCAAGTGACCCATTCGGGCTCTATGAATTCCACGAGATCAATGAGGGTGTTGGCCCCCACAACGAAGAATACAACTCCCATCCAGTTGATTATCGCCCCGGCCAGGAGAAAGGGTCTTCTTTTCCTGCGCTGCAAGGCAACCAACACTGTTGCGATTCCTGTTATGATGATTCCGATTATGGTAACAGGAAAAGCAAGGACCATCAATACAATGGAAAAGGTCTGGCCCTGGGTTACAGGTATGATATTCACCATTATCTGCGGATGTTTTGTGGATGGAAAGGGTCTCCTTTGTATTCGGTCGGTCTCGTTGTATATATCAGTGAGCGTTAGATCCACCTTGGCAATGATGCCTATCTTATCTCCCCAGGCCTTTTCAACGGTGACAGGATGTTTGTATTCCACTGTATCATTCAGCTTGTACAAATAATCCCCAGGTTTTGTACTCCAGACCTTGGACGGAGTATCGGTGTACTCCCTTTCATCCTCGTCCCATTCCTTGAAGACCTCTATCCAAACCTCGTTTACTCTTAAATTCTTTACTCCATCAACCTCGATGAGCTTAATCGTAACTGTAATTTCCTGGCCAATGCCCTCGGGCCACCAGGGGATTATGTCCGTGTGGGTATTTACATTCACCCTTGTATCGTTGGTGCTGTTGGTTTTTAGGTTTACCCAGTAATCGGCATCCTTTGTTGTGCCGTATAAAACACCAACCAATTCCTGAAACCTTCCCAATCCTTCATAATAATATATGGTGTCTTGGGGTATCGTGACATTTCTTCCGCCGGCGGTAATTCCGCCTAGATCCACCAGACCCCCCACCATGCCCCCGAGGCCGCCCAGGTCCTCCTCCACCTGTGCACTTGCCTCGTATTCGACCTTGGCTTCGTAGAATTCGGCATCCAGTTGGATATCAGCCAATCCCCCAATACCAGCCTCAGCGTTGAACTTGACCCATGAAACAGTCTGTGACAATCCGGCAAATAAAATGCTTAAAACGCACATGATGAGTACTATCGATTTAAGCCTCTTCTTTATGAAGGATTCAGCCATATCTATAACCTCTATCCAGGTATCTACATAAATATTATATATAGATTGTCACATTCCTATCTATAATAGGGAGAGATGCATAATTGATAATCGACATCGTGCTTGTAATTATCATCGCCATTATCGCCCTTGTGGCATCGCGTTTCATTCCCACTGACGAGGCTATCAATAACAACGAAGCGGGGTCATACAAATCAAAGGTAAAAATGATCTATATTGCTGGCGCGGGTTCCATAATCGTCGGTGTTCTGCTTCTTGTGTTCTACGCAATCGAGGAGGACTACCAGCTGCTGATTAATCTGGGTAAAATCGTATTTTTAGTGATTATCGGCATCGCCCTAATTAATAAAAACTTCAAGAAATCCAAGACCGTGGCGGCTTTTGAAGGTGCAGCACCCGTAGCTTCGGCACCTATGACAAGCACTGTAGAGGCAGAAGTTGTCACCCCAACAACTACTGCCTCTGTAACCCCTACTGTTCAGACCCAAACTGCACCGGCTCAGATCACCACTCCACAAGTGGTTCAAGCTCCACCAAAACCCGCGGTCCAACCCACGGTCCAACCCCAGGTTGTAACCCCCGCAGTCAAACCTCAACCAACAAAACCCCAACCTAGAATCATAGTCATAAAATGCCCAAAATGCCAGGGAGCCATGCAGATAAACACAGCCATGCTGGGTCAGAAGATGAAATGCCCGCACTGCGGTGTTGAGGGCAGGATAGGATAGATGCCTTTTCTACTCCGAGAATGCGCCCTGCAGGGCGGTTCCTTTTAAATACAGAATACTTGTGAGCTGGCCGGTCTCGGCATCAACACTTGCAGTTGCCATTGTCCCCCCCTCCAGCAGGTCCTCTTTTGAGAGTGTCCAGTAGTAATTGGATGTTGTCGTGACCTGTATGCCTGTGAGGGTTCCTATTAGGTCCATGCCAAATGGGGTATAATTGCTCACATCTAGGCTGAAACCTATCCCTTCTATATCTCCCCAGCCAACTTCATCATCTTCTATACCTGAAGGCCTTGTGTAGAAAAACTCGATGGCCTTTTCATCGGTTTTCAGTATATCCTCGCAGGATGTCATGGTTATGGCGTCACTGGATATATCCCAGCTCGAAAAAGGAGAGGTGCCATTTTTTACACCGTAATCCTCCTCTATCTCCCATTCATCCTCGTAATGCGGTTCGGGCAGGAGGACTGATGTGGAAGTCTGTTTGACAAGAAGCTGATACCTGTAGGGAAGTTTTCTGCTGCTTCCCTCGTCATCATCAGTTCTTTTATGTCCGAATGTTAAATTCCACCAGTACTCGCCCTCCTTCTTCTGGGGGTTCGGATCAGTGGGGTCCTTTTCGGCTGCGTACTCTGCATGGGTGACCATCACATCGTTGTACGAATCTAGGAAATCTACCAGATCATTTGATGGATACTCGTTTGTCTCCGGATCCATTGTCGTGAGGAATGTAATTGCATCCTCGGGTTTGAAGTCAAAGCTCGAGTCATCGAATCCAGAGCCTGACAGTGGCATGTAGTTGTTGTACCATGACTCGAATTCGGCCAAATAGTGCTCATTGTGCCAGTGCATGTTGCTGCATGTACCCCACGGTATGTCTTTGTCACCTGCCGTGAATCCCTCTACCTGGAGGGTGAAGATGTTTTCAATAATGAAATAGAACAGTGTTTCATTGTCCTCGAAAGTGGTTTGGGTGAGTATGTGTTGTTTAACCGGCACTGCTACCTCGTTGGCGTACCACAGGCTCGACTCGAACGGAAGGGAGAAGTTCTCGTCGCCGAGATCGGTTGTGACGTTGATGAAGAGGGTCTCGTAACCGGATATTATCTCACCCTGCTCTGCCACCCACTGGTATTCTATGGACCAGGATTCCACTGGTTTGTATTTGTAGGTACCCGTGTCCCCCAGCTCGATATACCTGTCATCCTCTAGTATGGATTCCTCTAGGGTCTCCTCTTTCTCCTTATACGGATCAAAATAGCTGCGCATGTAACCATCGAATTCAAGTGGGATGTTGGTACTGGGCAGCTCGTCTACCTTCAACCATGCATCGGATTCCGTAAATATGATGTTCTCCTCGCTGAGGTCGGTATATTCGTCTCTTGTAATATCGTACTCCCCGTTTGCCGATATGGGCTCGTCATCGCTGCTCTCGGCGGTAATTGTGAACTGTGCTCCAAGTTGCCTTTTGAGAAACATCACACTGTGCGGCTCGCCGAAACCATCCTTCTTCGAGGTGGTTCCTATTATCTCGATGGTCTGTGTTCCGCCTACATCTAGGGCCCAAAACGAGTAATCCCCGCTTGTTTTATTCTCATACTTGTATTCGATTAAAATCTCGTGATCGTAATTAACAACATCCCCTATCCTTGGTACCGGAACTGTTACAGAGGTGATGGTGCTCATTTGTCCATTATCTTCATTATCACCTCCAAGTATTTCCCCACCAGTTATCCTGTCGTAGCTATCGACGGCAGTCATAGCCAAAACAACAACACATAAAACAGCAATTACCTTGTCCATGTTAGCACCTCAGATGATATGATGAACCTAAACTAGGTGCTATAATGTTATTCCCAGTATAATAAACTTTGTGTTTTTATCGATAGCATCCAGGTAAAAAGTTTTTTGTGATATTACATCATTAAACAATTGTTTCAAAAAGGGATTTAAATGCTCATCAAGATAATCAAACCGGGAATACTCGTAAGAAACAACCTGGGAATGATATTACAGGCCTCCTCCACAGTTACTTTGGTAAAAATTGATGGACACAATATAATCGTAGATACTGGTGTTCCGGGGGAAGGAAAGAGCATTTTACAAGGTTTATCAAATCACGGCCTTTCAAAAGACGACATAGACACCGTCATAAACACGCATTTACATGGAGATCACATGGGGAACAACGCCTTGTTCAAAAAAGCTAAATTCATTGCTCATGCAAAGGAGTTTCCTGCAAGGCTAAAAAATGTGATTGTTATCGAGGAGGATTTCCAGTTTAGCAAAAATATTAAAATCATAGAAACCCCGGGTCATACCCATGGAAGCATATCCGTTATTGTTTACGATTCTGAGAAGAATATAACCTATGTCGTTTCTGGAGATGCACTCCCAATAAAGGATAACTATATTCAATGGGTTCCTCCTGGAATTAATTTCAATCCGAAAATAGCCCTTGCAAGCATGAAAAAAATCGTACAAATCGCAGATTATGTTATACCAGGTCATGATGATATTCTTCCCATCAAAAAAAGTTAACAAAAATTTTACAATCGTTTTACGCCGAAGAAAAACTTTAGTACTTATTTTGCAATTACCTTTCTACACCAAACACTTGATGCACTCTTAGTTATGTGGGCTCTAACGATTGCATGGGTTTTGGGGGGAGGCATGGTATGGAAGAATCTATCTTCCAGAACTATTTAAAGTCCGATACGTTATTCAAGAAGAATAGAGATATTCTCAGGCCGTCGTATATACCTGAGAACCTTCCACAT
>CP070672.1:3632475-3635778 GCA_020351895.1 Thermoplasmata archaeon | reverse complement strand
TTCCACACTGTTTTCTTTGCGAGCCCGAGCCAGCAAAGAATTTTGTTTCAAAGAAAAAGGCGGGTTCGAAATCAGGCACTGTTACCACTTCCAAAAGCCTCAATCATACTTAAAATCTGTTCCCTCGTAAAATGTTGTGGAACAAGGGCTCCAGAGGGACAGTGAACAGCACACATTCCGCACCCTTTGCAGAGTGCCTCATTAATCTGGGACACCTGTTTATCACCTTCTATTTCCACAGGTTGAGGTGCTTTGAATTCGCAAATGTCAATGCATGTTCCACATCCCCAGCACAGTTCAGAATTAACATGAGCAACAGCCGCCTCCACCTCGCATCTGTTATTGGACAGAAGGGCTATTGCCTGGGATGCCGCACCTGATGCCTGGGCCATTGTATCTGCAAGGTTCTTTGGACCCTGTGCACAGCCACATAGAAATACTCCCTCCATGTTTGTCTGAAGGGGAGCAAGTTTTGGGTGTAGCTCCATGAAGAACCCGTCGTTGCCCCTGGGAATCTTCAGCATCTCCTGGAACTTCTGTGCATCGGAAGGAGAAATCATTGGAACTCCTAGCACGATGTAATCCGATCTAAATTTCAACTCACCCTCAAGGAGGGCATCATATACTGACACGGATTTCCCACCTTTGCCAATTACTGGTGGTCGATCCTCTGTGTATTCTACGAACCTCACTCCCGCCTCCGATGCTTCCTTGTACATCTCCTCCGCATTCTTTCCGAAGGTCCTGATATCACGGTACAAAACTGCTACCGAATTTCCCACCTTAGCAAGTTCAAGGGCCTGTTTAATCCCTACCTGGCAGCAGTATCTGGAGCACCATGTGTTTCCCTCCTTCTCCCTTGCTCCCACACAGAGAATATATACATATTCCTTGTTTTCTTTACAATTGGTAGGATCCATATCTGAAAGTAAATTTTCCAGTTCAAGGTTCGTAATTACATTGTCGTGTTTTTCGTATGAATATCTTCCTTTTGGATCCATAACATCGGATCCGATTGCCAATACGATGGCGCCCACCTCAATGGAGGATTTCTTACCCTTCTTCGATAATTCAACAGAAAAGTTACCCACAAATCCATCAATATCCGAAATCTCGCAATCTGTGTGTATTGTCACTTCTGAGGATTTCAGTTCCTCCAATTTCTCCTTTAAGATTTCTTTTCCTGATCTTTTTGAAGGTGAGATGATGTCAAGCTCAAGTAGCCGGCCGCCCAATTTTTCCGTCCTCTCCACAAGATGGGTTGGGATGCCCTGCCTTGATATTTCCAAGGCGGCCTGTATTCCCGATATCCCCCCTCCAATAACCAGTGCTTGTTGTTCGATGTCCACGATCTTGGGTGTAAGAGGGGTAAGTTCTGCAGCCCTTGCCACCGCCATTTCAACAAGCTGCTTTGCTTTGGAGGTTGCACTTCCTTTTTCATGGGAATGCACCCATGAACAGTGCTCCCTTATATTCGCCATGTCAAAAAGATATGGATTAAGATCCGCATCTGAACAAGTTTTTCTGAAAAGAGTTTCATGAGTTCTCGGGGTGCAAGCTGCAACAACCACCCTGTTAAGATCGTGTTCCCTTATGGCTTCCTGGATGCTTTGTTGTGTACCTTCTGAGCATGTGAAGAGATTATCGTCTGCAAATACAACATTGGGAAGGCCCTTGGCAAATTCAGCAACCCCCTTTACATCCACAGTGCCCCCGATATTGATTCCACAGTTGCAGACAAAAACACCCACCCGGGGTGTCTGCTCTCCCGGTAGGGTCTCCTCCTTTTCTTCATCCCTTGCAGTCTCCTCAATTACCACATTGGGTTCCAATCTTTCCCTGATGAACTCCAGTGCTTTTGCCGAGGCAGCCTGGGCCTGTGAAACGCTGTCCGGAATGTCTTTTGGCCCTTGAATGCAGCCGCATGCGAATATCCCATCTTTTGATGTGGTGATGGGATCGCTTGCAATATCCCTTTCCATGATAAATCCATTGTCATCAAGCTCTATTCCCAGAACACCTGCAAGTTCAGAGGTTCCCTTGGATGGAACAAGGGCCGAGGGAAGGATCACCATATCGGTTTTAAGTTCCTCGATCTTCCCTGATTCCGTATCCTCGAACCTCACAATAAGATTCTTTTTAGCCTCGGATTGTAAAATCTCAGAAACCCTGCCCCTAATGAAGTTCACGCCCTCCTCATCCCGGGCTCGAATATAGTATTCCTCAAAACCCTTTCCAAAGGTCCGAAGGTCCATGTAAAGAATATTGACATCCGAAATCTCACTTTCATGTTCCTTTGCAAGCATGGCCTCTTTTATGGCGTACATGCAACATACTCTGGAGCAGTAAGGCCTGTGATTCACATCCCGAGAGCCTGCACATTGAATGAATGTTATGCTCTTGGGGATTTTATCGTCAGAAGGTCTGAATATTCGACCCTCAGTTGGCCCTGATGCACTCATGAGCCTTTCGAACTCTAAAGCGGAGATGACATCGGCAAACTTGCCATAGTTGTATTCCGACATGAGGCTGGGAGAATAGATATCATAGCCTGTGGCCACAATGATGGAACCTGCATTGATTGTAAGTTCCTCGTCCTTTTGGTCGAAGTTCACTGCAGATGCAGCACAGTTCTTTTCACACAGTCGACATTTTCCCTTCTCAAAATAGATACAGTTATCCTTGTCTATGGTGTAATACAATGGAACCGATTGGGGGAAGGGAACATAGATGGCCTTCCTTTCAGCTATTTCCATCTCGAACTCCGAGGGGATCTTCTTTGGACATTTTTCGGTGCAGGTTCCACATCCGGTGCATTTATCTTCATCAACATATCGGGCATGCTTCAATATTTTTACCTTGAAATTTGCTGCGGAACCCTTGCATTCAGTAACCTCTGAGTTGGTTAGAATATCGATATTGGGATGCCTCTGGACCTCAACAAGCTTCGGAGAGAGAATGCACATGGAGCAATCGTTTGTTGGGAAGGTCTTGTCAAGCTGGGCCATCCTACCGCCTAGAGAGGGAGTCTTTTCCACCAGGTATACATGAACCTTGGAATTGGCAAGATCCAGTGCAGCCTGAACACCTGCTATTCCACCACCTATAACAACCACTGAATCGCTCAAGCCTTTGCCTCCTCTCCATGTCGATATCCTCTCTCGTATGCCCCTTCATTGAGCTTCTCAGTTCCTTTTGGAACCGATGATAAAATCGCGTTCTTCATGGCTTCATAGCCTACAACATCAGTCACTGCAGTAAAGAATCCCAGCATCACAATGTTTGCCACGATTTTCTTTCCCA
>CP070672.1:3577748-3632375 GCA_020351895.1 Thermoplasmata archaeon | reverse complement strand
GTATCAACAGTAAATTCTCTTCAAGGAACGACTTATCCTCTCCCTTAGCCTTGAAATCCGTACTCTTCACTGTGATTGGACTTGGGCCGTAGTCGACTTCTACTTCCACATAGTATGTGCCTTCATCCTCTGGTACCGGTATTTCTCTTGTTATTTGACCTTGGGAATCTGTATTTCCTGTATAATCGGGCCCAACCCGTTGATTGTTGGTGTTCATTATCCGTATCGTATAGGTCTGAGCAGATACACCTCCACCCGTCTCAGTAAACTTGGCTTGAGCACTGACCTGAATGGTTTTACCCAGATCGTATTTGCTTTTTATTGGCAATGTGAGCGTCAAGGTTACAGGTGCATATGAAATGGTGAATGTATCGAATTTCTTGTTGTTTGTGTAATCGCTCTCAATTATCTTTTGATCCCTGTTCACCCATACATATATGTTGCGATCCCCTTCAGGCTCTGTAACCGTCCACTGAACACTGGCGTTTCTATAATTGTTTGGTGAGAGGGAGATGGTTAAATTGCCTCCTATCTGAACACCGGTCCCTTCTGGATCTCCATCATAGAAACTGACTTTTACTCCGGTGAGGTAGACCTGGCCCGAATTATATATTGTTGTTTGAAGGACTACCACCTGATTTATCTCCAGATCTCCAGTTATCTCTGTACCATCGGTTCTAGTAAACGTTATATAAGTCGTGCGAGGTGGCAATTGATACGGACTCAGATCAGGTTTCGGCTTTACTGAGAAGGTCCTTGATGCGTTGTTGTTGGAAAGGAACTGGTCTGAAATGTAAGGCTCTTCCTGGGCATCCCTGACATAGACATATATGGAATGTCCTCCTCTTTCCCCAGCCGTATCCCAGGAAATGGAAACCTCTTGGGTCTGTTGTGGATTTAACAAGGCAATAGGTACTGTTCCTAAAAGCTCCACACCCGCAGGCAGTGGGCTATCTGGGATCATGTCACCATCGTAATCTGGGAAGCCGTCATAAAAGGTAACATTGATGCCGATTGCGGGGTGATCCAGGCCGATATTCATTATGGTGGCATTTATGGTTACCATTTTAGTTTCAGTGGTGTTATCAGTGTCCTCGAAGGCATCAGTGTCAAATTGGATTTTTGTCACAGTTAGATCGGGAGGACGTATTATGTCTAGATTGGCAAAGGCCCAGTTATCCAAACTCTCGGTTACCTCAGGAATGAGGAAGTCTGGATCCACCTGTATCCATATCTCTCGTCCGTCGCCATATTCGGTTTCCTTTGGTATCCAGGTGATTGTAGCAACTCCAGTTCCTCCATTTGCAGTCATTTCCGTTACAATGGTATCCTGACCGATTAATACATTCTGTCCGTCAATCTTGTGGTAAAAATTGACAACCACTGCTGTCAGGGTCGTAGTGGTGGCATTGCCCACATTGGTGACGGTTCCTTCCACCGTCACTTCCTCGCCCACACCAACTATAAATCTCTCCACACCACCTACATAGAATTTGACACTGGTTGGGTCCACCACGAAATCTGGAAGTAAATCAACTAGGAATATTTCCACTTCCTTAACATTTTTGGTCTTGTCATCAATGTAGCTTGCGAAATCCACGTTTGTATCGGCGGCATATACCCGGGATTCATAGGTGTACTCCGCCGTGATGGCGTAGGTAACGGTACTTGAATTATCGTCCGAGGTGATTGTATCGGTCTTGACATCGAAAAGTGCTAGACCCTCTAGATTCGTATTTCTTGGTGATCCAGGAATCATAGGACCATTATACTCACTTACATTCACCTCGGCCCCTTCAATTCCAGTTCCTGCACCATCTTTGACATATACCTTAAGCCATCTGTATACATTTAGCTCTGCATTGTCGCTGATAACCACATTAGGTGTTGTGACATTTGTGAATGTACCCATTGAATTACCGCCAAAGTTGATGAATGGTTGAGTGAGAGAGCAGTTTGTGGCTGAAAGCATTATGTTGGCATTGGCCCCAATGACCTTGATATTGCTGTTGATACTACTTTGCCTCAGATATATCTTGGCATTACCGAAAGCTTGGATATCAACAACAGACGAATCTATTATCGAATCATTCATATATAATGAAGAGTCGTCGTAAAGGTATATCCTGAGCAAAGGACCGCTTGTAAGAATCACTGAGTCATCCTCTATTATGAGGGAACCGTTGTTACGCACTATGATATTGAACTGATGGTCGAACTCAAGTAAAACCTGGAACATGGTGTAGGTGATTGTCAATGTGCCATTTTGCTCAACCAGAGTGTAACCCCTAAGACGATAAGATAGTGGCTCGATTGAATCTACATCTCCTATGTCAAATGGAGTATTGGCATCGTTGACAATAAGATCTCTTGCAGAATACACAACAATCACTTCGGATGCGATGTTGTTGTTCTCTTCTGCCTCGTTAATAATCAGCTGGGAGTCCGCAACGACATATATTTCATGGGATCCTTTGGTTGGAGATAACCAGTTAACACTGGCAGTTCCGATCTCATCTATTGCTAGAGTTAGGACTCCAGATCCTATTGGGATTCCGCCCTCATCGGGATCGCCATCGTAGAACTCCACACGGAACTGACCTGAGGCAGTCCCGCCAATATTTTGAACATCCGCATCTATTCTGAAGGGATCGCCTTCTTCCGGAGAATTGTCACTGAAGCCTATGTCGATCACTGTTAGATCAGGCCTCAATGTGACTGTAATGTCCCTGGTGTAGTTGTTGTTATCAAGTACATTCTCGGCAAGGATGCTCACCACTACATAGATAGTATGAACCTGTGATTTTCCAACAACAGTTGCTTCCCACATTACGCTGGCTACTCCTGTTCCGATAACAGCCTGGATAAATGATATCTCATCGGTTCCAATCAATACTCCGTCATCAGGATGGCCGTCATAGAACTCCACAAAAACGTCGGTGGCATTCGTCTCACCGTCGTTCTCCACTGTGGCCGTGATCGTAACCATCGTGGTGTCGGAAACAGATGGTACCGGTAAGCCACCCACAGTAAAGGTTATTCCTACGGGTGTAACATCTGGATATTCCTTTACATATATGCTGACACTACCGGTGTTGTTGGTCTCGCTGCTCTCCTCAACAAGGCCAGGACCACCGACTGGAGGATCAACCACGACCCAAATGACATACGAGCCCGGGGGTGATGTTGTTTCCCACAGAAAAGCAGATCCTGTAGTTTGGCCTGCCGCAACCCCTGAGATGTTGTCATAACCGAGAAGGTTCCCTATTGAGTTCAGATAATATGCCACAGGAAGCTCAGGAGCTGGGAATGCATTGGTCTCACCGAAATTACTTATTGAGGCTTGAATTTGTATTCTATCGTTTTCAGTTGGGCCATGTGGATTGTTCAACACACTGTAATATACAGATGTCACCACCAAATCCGCCTTTTTGGGTGTCACAAAAACCTGTGTTGAATTTTCGTTGTTGTCAGGATCACTCTCAATTATCAATCCATTTGGATCCACATAAATACTGATGTTGTGATCCCCAATAACTTGAGGAATCCATTCGAATTCTATGTACCAGCTTCCTCCTGGTTCGATGTAATCCTTCATGATCCAGTACGGCCATCCGCTTTCATCGGTGTCGTCATCGAACTTCACCCAAACATTCGTGGCATTTCCCGAGCCTGTATTATTGACATATGCCATGACCAGAGCCGGAGATCCCACGGCATAGATGGTATCCTGTGGATCCGTCCATAGAGGTGGATCGAGGTCAGGCATCACTTTTGAGAATTTTATTGTCTTGTCCTTGTTTCTGGTCATCTCAACTGTAATATTCGAATTGGGGTAATAGGTCATTAATGTTATTGGGGATGTGAAGTTCGCGTTTATTATGTTGCTTCGTAAGCCCTTTTCTACACCATCGCTTGTGATTTCCATGCCTCTGAGCCTGAACAATACCATTCCGTTTGAAGATGTTACATGGCTGCCCCTGACGTTGACCCATGGGGGAGATCGAACCCATTCAACATTTGCACCTTCAATGGGGGCGTCGTTTATATCCACAACATTCACTGTAAGGAACCATTCGATTATAACCATGCCGTTATCTGTCACTGATACAGTGAACTCGTCGGCGGGTTGACCACCGATGTTCACTCCCCAGAGCTCCACTATGGTGTTGCCGCCAATATTATCCAGGTTATTATTGAGGCTGGAGTTAACGATCATTATGTTAACATTTGAACCCAGTTCATTGGCGTAGATATTTCCCTGTATCAGGCTTTGATCCGTGATATATATCTTTGAATTATCCATTGCGACTATGTCGATATTACTGCTTATTGTGGAAAGATCGATATAAAGCTCTGCATTATCATAAAGATATAGGAAGACATGATAGCCGTCCGAGGTTATCAGGGAGTCCTCTTCCACCCTCAGGATCCCTGAGTCCTTCACCACTATATTGAATTCATCATCCATCACCTGTCCAACTACAACGAACGTGGAGCTTCTGAGTATGAGTTCACCGCTTTCTTCCACCAGACAGAAACCGTTCATTGGGTAGGTGTCGTTCTCATCCTCACCTGAGTAGCCTTCTAAGATCAAGGTTCCATAATTTGAATCATTCACTATTAAATCAGGAGGAACTTCGAATAGTATGATTGTTGTTGTTGCCTCATTATCGCTTTCGTTGGTCTCGGCTATGGTGTTGTTGTAGTCTACAACAACTATTAAATCATGATTTCCTGGTGGAGTAGCGGGATTCCAAACATAAAATTCTGTCACAGAACCTCCATTACCTGGGACCCCACTGCTAACCACTATCTCGGTAAGGAAAGTACCGGAACCCCCGAACTCATCCAACCATATCTGAACATAAAACGTTTCTCCCGCTCCCACATCAAACAACCCAGTGTTCCAGATTGTGATAGTGATGGTAACTGAAGTTCCGTTCATTGGATAGGCATCTGAGAGCACTATATCGTTTTCTGTGATCTTGAGATTTGGCCTAGGATTGACGGTATAGTCCACTGAATCAAAGTTGTTTGCTTCATTGCTTTCGATAATTGTATTATCCGGGTCCACCCTTACCCAGAATGTATGCTGTGAAGGCGGATACTCGGCTTCCCATTCAAAGGATACCTCCCTGCTGCCTCCATTCCATTCTATAGAAATTCCGGTGAAAGGATCCCTCGTTATTATGACCTCACTTATTAGATAATCTGGATTGTCCAGGTATGTGTAATAGAACCTCACCTTAACATTCTGTGTAACATTCCATCCACCTGTGTTTATTATGGAAGCTGCGATTGTAACGATGTCCCCCTCTTCTACAGGACCCTGGGGAATTGCAAAGGAAGGATCCAAATCGGGTCTGGATTTTACTTCCAATACACTTGTTGCGTTGTTGTTGTTCTCGTCCTTTTCCAAGATAAGCTCTAGATAGTCCACGTAAACCCACACTGTGTGGGTTCCAACATAAGGTCCCCAACCCACAGATGCCGATACCTGACCTCCAGCTGGAACCGTGACATAGTCCGAACCTATATAGGCTCCTGGCCCTGCAGGGGTGCCATCAAAGAAACGGACCTCTACATCAGTGGCTTCCGAGCCTCCGAGATTATGAATAGGCGCAACTATGGTGACAGTGGTTCCGTTTACAACCATCTCTACTTCTTCGCCACCCGAGGTAAAGTAGATTTCGGTGCTGTTGACCATTAGATCGGGTCTCTCCAAAACAGTTATCCGGGTGAATATAACATTGTTATTCTCATTGATCTCGGGAATCAGATTATCTTCAAGTGGTTTTTCAAAGTCTCTGTCTACTCCGACATATATTTGATGAGCACCGGGAGGAGTCGCAGTCCAAGAGGGTGTCATGGTGACAACCGTGTTGCTCCCAGCAGTTAAGGAAAGGATAGTTTCTTCCCCTATCTTTCTTGAGGTATTTACCGTGGGATTTCCATCCCAGAACTGAATCTTTACATTAGCGGCATCATCTCCAGGTGGAACCAATATATCGTTGTAGACCCTCACACTTATATCCACAATGACTCCTTCGAGCACGGAGGTATCTGGCACAGGATCGAACTTCGCCCTGAGTTCTGCATGAGGGGCCTCGAAGTCGAAGGGTGTCATTACATAGTTCACAAAGTTATCCTCAGGATAAACCCTGGGGAAGTTCTCAAATTGAACGAGCCCATCTGAGTAATATGTTGCCGGGACAGAAACTGAGGCATTTATATTGTATCCGTCCATCTGATCCGAGTTAGGCCACCCTGTATCAGTGAGTTTATCGCTTGCAAGGGCGAATATTGCCTTACCCGAAACCCCCGTCAGAGCAGTTAAGGTATAAGTAATACCATCCCAAGATAATTGGCAATCACTGATACTTTCTATGTATGTTTCTACAGGAACGTTATTGCCTAGGTCGTTAAGATCATTTATTGTTGCATCTCCGGTAAAGATTGTGGTGACATCCACAGTTGCACCCCCCATAGCTACGCTCTTGTTGTCCACTGGGAATACGATGAGCCATCTGTAGAGTGCAACATCGGAGATAGCATCCATCACCTCTATGCTAGTGCTTCCATCATTTGGAATCTGATTGTTGGTCTCGTCCATATCTATTGTCATTCCATAGAATTTGACTGTTGAAGTGTCGATGTTTATTGCGTTGTGGTTTGGATTGACTCCAGGCGGGAAGTGATTGTCTGTTTGAAATTCATACATATCTGGGACTGTTTTGTTTTGATAATCTAAGTCGAAGTAGGTATTAATGAAATAAACTTCTGAATTTGTAATTGAATGATTTGCGTACATCTGTATGGCTGGTCCAGCGGTATCCTCATCATACCATGAAATTCCCTGATACCACGGGCTCTTCTCCACCCTCGTGTCTTTAAAGACGACCCAGTTTGGGGCATTGCAGTTAGAAATCTGAACAACCACACCCCAATCATGCGTGCTGAAAGGGGCATTCGGACTGGTTATTGTGGAATCTGCGATATCCACAAAGCTGTTATCTATAATCAAATTTCCCTCGAATTTTAGTGCGGAACCATCACTCATATATAGGTCAGAATTTCCTGTTATGGTCATGTCGAACGGTATCAATCTCTTGAATCTGTATTCTTTGCTGGGTGTAAAACCGTTGGCTGAATAATTGAACCAGTACTGCCATTCGTAGTTGTCGAACAAATCATTGGTCTGTACAGTAATCGTCGAGTTTTCCAGATTAAGATAAGAATTGGTTTGTACCGTTAATCCGTACCTGTGCTCGGTATCACTCTGAAAGACCAAGGCCGTATCTTTTACAGTTAGTCTTCCACCACCTGTAATCAATAGACTAGCATCTATATCCAGGGTTCCATTTGGTAACGTTGAGCCGTCTATTGTTATATCATCCGCTGCACCGATTGTTATGACTCCACCCACGATAGGGGGTAGAGATACAGGCGCCTGGGCATTCTCGCTCACAAGCATCAAACCAATAAGACCACCGAAGGCCAGGTTCAACACCATCAATACACTTACCACTCTCAAAATCTTTTTATATGCCTCTTCTTTCATGTTCACACCTCGAACATTCTCCACGCTATTTCGTTATATATAATTCTCTTATGGATACCTCCATAATGACATATAACTTTTATGACCATGTAAAATCACTTCATATTATTAAATGTTATGCTCATACGATTTTATATGGTAATGATATATCATATCGCTCACCGAATACAGATTTCGGTATATCTTGCATTTCGCAAATGACATTTTTTCTTTACCATATCCCATCATTTTGACTCATTCTCCTGGTTTTTTCCTTGGAATCATGACTTTTTTTTGGAGACGTAAACCTTGTGTGGGAACACCACCAAATGGAAATTGCATCCCTCTTTTCCCTCTGATATACAGGCGGTCTCAACACAGTAGAACTTCTTTTTTGTAAGCATTGTGGCGATTCCTGCCAAATAACCCCTTGTATAGTCGCAAGAGGGCTCTCCAGCATTGCCCATGGCCTTCGCCTCTGTGGATTCTTTCTGCTCAATTTCTATTTCTTCCTCGGAAATCTCTTGTATACTGGTTATCTTGCCAAGGCCTGTCTGCTCCCAAATCCCAGGTAAACTGTTTTCCATCCCTTTTTCCATATCTACATTCGACTCACTTCTTTCCATTAAAGTCTCGCCGCATCTGAAGCCGAATCTGAAAAGTGCACCTGCTGCTAGCTTCTCTCCAAGAAGATTGCTCAGCTCCAACCGGAGGGATTTTATTGCCTCTCCTGGGAGAAATATGTAGGTTCTTGAATCCCTTTTTTTCTTTGTGTTTGCTTCAGGCATCTCATCCCTCAAACCAAATTCCGGGAGGGTTTGAAAACTTATGATTTTTAATGAGGTGTCATCCCTATATATCATTCCTCATAAAGCACTGAACGCTCATAGGTCTCAATTACTTTGTCTAATACATCGCCTTTTTCTATCTGTGATTCCTTGTAAATTCTCACCATTTCCTTCTGTCTTTCAAGCCAATCGGAAATGGCTCCCCTCATGACTTCCGAGGGGTTGTACCTGTGCTCTCTGCAAAATTTGAAGAACTCTGTGGCAGTATTGGCAAAGTCCTTTGTGACCGAGATATGTATTTGATCTCCGTTTCTGTAGCGTTTGTGTTTCGTCTGCCTACCCATTATCGACTCTCCCTATCCGGCTCTAAATTGAGGATATGTATTAACCAATATTTATATTATTCGTATAACATTGTAGAAACAAGTACAAATATGTAGAACAAATTAATTTTTGCTTTTTATCGTCGATAAATTATAACCCATGGATTTTAGCAATCCGTCGTAATATAAAAGCAATATCTTACAAAACCTTCCTCTTCTTAACGACCTTCTTTACTTTTGCCACGGGTTTTACCGCCTTTTTCACGGGTTTTGGCGCGGCCTCTGCCTTTGCCCCCTCACCCAATTCTGTTCCGCAGGCATAGCATATGGTGGCATCTGTACTTATCATTGTTCCGCAGTTGGGGCAGGCTATTTCGTCCTCCTCAGAAGCTCCTTCTTCTCCTTCAGCCTCAGATTCCTCTGCTTTGGCTTCCTCTTCCTCTTTAGCTCCTGCTATCCCGGATCCACAAGCGTAACACATGGTTGCATCGGCACTTATCATTGTCCCGCAGTTGGGACATGATATTTCATCTTCAGCGATTTCTGCAGCCTCTTCTTCCTCCCCTTCTTCTGCCTCTTCCTCTGCTTCTTCCTCCTCAGCTTCTTCTTCAGCTTCTTCTTCAGCCTCGCCTTCTTCTGCTGCTTCCTCTGGCTCCTCCTCACTTTCCTCAGCAGTCTCCACCTCTGCCTCTGGTGCCTCTGCCTCAGTTGTCTCTGTTGCACTCACCTCAATGGCACCGGTTTTTATGCTCTCGACAAGTTCTTCCTGCTTTGCCAGCATTCCCTTTTCAGCTTCTGCAAGATCCTGTTTCTTTTTGCCGAGCTCCTTTTCAAGTTCAACTATCTTCTTTTCTCTTTCCACCAATCCTTCTCTTGTGTTTATTACGGTTTCAAGGGTGGTCTTAAGCTCTTCCTCTTGTTTTACAAGGGAAGATTCTCTTTCTGCTAACTCCTCTCGTTTGCTTGTTAGGTCAGCTTCATCAGTATTGATTCGCTCCTCTTTCTCTGCCAAAGCCGATTCTCTATCAGAAAAAGTCTTTTCCTTTGCGGCCAGTTCCCCTTCCTTTGATTTAAGACCCTCCAATTTGGTGGTTATATCTTTCTCTCTCGAGATCAATGCGTCCTCCTTCTCCTTTATGGAAGCCTCCCTTTCTGCAACATTCTTCTCTTTATCCTCCATTTCCTTTTCCTTTTCCTTGAGCTTGGCTTCCTCCTCTTTGAACTTCGCGCTCATCTTCTGCATCATGTCCCACATTGACTCGCTTTCTTCCATGGCCGCAACCTCCTTTATCTTGAGTAATTGAATCTCCAACTCCCGCATTAACCGAGGAATTCCGTCCCATATGTTGTTTATGTTTTAATAAACTTTTGCATTATTTTTTTAGCCACTAAGCACCGGACCAAGAACCGCAATACCCCCGTCCACGCCCACAACCAGCGCATGTTTTTCCATGCTATGAGCAACAGCCCTCATCTTCTCTACCTGAAGAAAACGAACGATTTTGCCAGTGCTCCTTTCCACACCTAAATTTATGATGCCATCGACCAAGAATCCTTCATGACCCAATAAATTCGTGTCACCACTAAGAGACTTTTCCATCATGACAAAGGCGATCAGGTTGTTTTCCCTGAGCAATTGAAAGAAATAGTACATCTTCTTTCGTAGATTATCAACATCATCCATAAGCGAATACAGTGCTCCCAGAGAATCAAGGGCAAACACGGTGAATTTACCGCTTTGAGTCTTTTTTAAATGTAATATCATCCTTTCAATAAAATCAATGTAATTGGTTTTTTCCTCCTCCCCTAAAAGAGAATCCATATCCCGAAGATCGGTAAGATCCGATATCTGCATCTGCATTGAAAGCTTGATTCCCAGGGCCTCCATGTTTTCAAGATGGCTTTCCACGGTCTCCTCAAGTGTTGTGAAAAGTGCAAAGTTTCCGGTATTTTCGACATATTTCGATATCAAGGCGTATACGAAGCTGCTTTTCATGGCACCAGGAGGGCCTGTGACGAGAATTATCTTTGGGGGTTTTATGTCCTTCTTAAACAACTTGTCAAGGCCTCTTATAGTGTCTCGGAACATGATTTTACCCCTTATTCATTGTTTTTAATGATCCATTCGAGCATGAAGATTACCTGAGAATTGCTGATATAAGATTTAACTTTTTGGATTATTTTTTCGTCTTATGATAATATTCGGGATTTCAACTCGATTTAGGCTTTATTCTCAATTTCGGATTTTAACGCGGTAAAATGTAAATATTGGTGGTTGGGATACTTAAGCGAATATCCTAAATCGTGAGATGATGCCGTCAAATCCTGATATAGATAAAGATGAAGGGATGGATGTAGCATCGCCTAAAGAATCCGGTAAGAAAGAGCAAAAAAAATGGCTTGATTGGGCCTTAATGCATTCATCTTCAAAGAATTACGAAGAAGTTCTATTTTTTTGCGATAAAATCCTTGCATTGGATGAAAACAGCATAGCTGCTTTGAATCTTAAAGGAGAGGCCCTGGATAATCTGGGTAGGTTCGAAGAGGCCATCGAATGTTATAACAAAGTGCTTTCCCTCAATCAAAACATAGTGGATCTGAAACTGGGGCTGCCAAAAGAGGATAAGATCATCGATGCTGAATACCAAGAAATATCTCAAAATCAACGGGAACAAATCAGCACAGAAGGTTATGAGAAAGGCACCGCGTTATTGAAGGAAAAAGAGTTTGAAACCGCAATTGGATACATTGATGATGCCGCAAAATCCGATCCTCAGCATGAGATGGATTATAAAATGGGCGCATTGATGGTATTAAGGGATAGTAAGATTCACAGGCAAGAGGATGTAGGCGATGCGGAATTAATAAAGGAATTAAATCTGGATCTCGATTACTACGATAAAATCCTTAAAGATGCTCCCTACAACGAGAGGGCATGGAACAATAAAGGCACGATTCTTTTGAGGTATCAGAAGACTGAAGAGGCGCTAAGATGCTTCGAAAAAGCCATCCAGATAAGATATGATTATGTTAACGCATGGATAGGAAAGGGTGTTGTTCTGAGGAAAAAGGGTGATCTGAACGAGGCCATAATAAGCCTAAATAAAGCCCTTGAATTCCAGCCTGAGAATGTGTACGCCATTTATGCTAAAGGCTGCACCCTCTTGGATAAGAATGATCTTGAGGAGGCATCATTATATTTCGACAATGCTTTAAGATTGGATCCTCAATATCCGGATGCATGGTTTGAAAAGGGAAATGCACTGTATTTAAAAGGCGACTTCGATGGTGCTCTCAAATGCTTCAACAAAACTGTGGCCTTGGATCCAAAAGATTCAGATGCGTGGTTTCAGAGGGGTAATACCTTTTTCAAGCTGAAACAGTACACCCACGCCATTAAATCCTATTCAAATGCCATTGAACTGAATCCAAACGATTCTGGTGCTTTATTCCAAAAGGGAAACACTTACTTCAACCTAGGAAGCTTTGAAAGGGCCCTTGAATGCTTCGATAAAGCCCTAAATCTCAGAAAGGATGACGGTAACATTCTCAACAATAAAGCAGTTGCTTTAAGGAGGCTCGGCAAACATAAAAAGGCATTGGAATGCTGTAAAAAGGCGTTGTCCATAGATTCCGAGAATCCCAAGTTCTGGTTCAATACTGGCAGAATATATGAGGCTTTAAGCAACCGCGAGATGGCGGAAAGATGTTTTGACAAGGCCTCAGAACTGGGTTTGGGTGATGCTTGATTCTTTGAAATATTAGGGAAAATAAGGATTCTGCCGTTCTTTTGCTGAAAACAGGAAGCTAATCTTAATATATTTAAAATCTATTCCCATGAAATTGAAGAACAATCATATTCAGGGATTCTGTGAGGCTGTTTGACATGACAAGGCTCATCTATCTGGGTGATTGGTCGATAACGATAATCCTCTTATGTAAATCATCTATGATTGCTAGAGCCAGGAGGCAATGATTTACATGACAAGGAAAAAGATCGTGATAATGGGGGCGGCAGGGAGAGATTTTCACAATTTCAATCGATATTTCAGGGACAATAAGGAATACGAGGTCGTGGCGTTTACTGCCACCCAGATTCCTGGAATAGATGACAAGAGGTATCCCCCTGAGCTGGCAGGAGAACTCTATCCAGAAGGCATACCGATTTATTCGGAAGATGACCTTTCAGAATTGATAAAAAAACATGATGTCTATGAGGTCATAATGTCCTACAGCGACATATCCCATGAGGACGTGATGCACAAGGCTTCCCTTGTTCTTTCCTGCGGTGCCGATTTCAGGTTAATGGGCACGAAAAACACCATGCTGAAATCGAAAGTACCTATAATATCCATATGTGCGGTTCGAACAGGTTCTGGAAAGAGCCAAACCACAAGAAAGGTTGCCAGCATACTCAGGGCCAAGGGGAAGAAGGTGGTTGTTATCCGCCACCCAATGCCTTATGGCGATCTCGTGAAGCAGGCTGTTCAGCGCTTTGAGACAATGGAGGATCTTGACAAGCACGACTGCACAATAGAGGAGAGGGAGGAGTACGAGCCCCACATCAACCAGGGACCAATTGTTTATGCCGGTGTGGATTACGGGAAGATTTTATCTGAAGCCGAGTCTGAGGCTGACATCATAGTATGGGACGGGGGAAACAACGATTTTTCGTTTTATGAATCCGACCTGCAAATCGTGGTCATGGACCCCCATAGACCGAATCACGAGGTTAGATACCATCCTGGTGAGACCAACTTCAGGATGGCCCATGTTCTGATAATAAACAAGATCGGCACTGCAAGCAGGGAGAATGTGAACATACTCAGGAATAACATAGAGAAGATCAATCCAAATGCCGTAATAATCGAGGCCGAGTCCACAATAAGCGTAGACGATCCATCAATGATAAAGGGAAAGAAGGTTCTGGTTGTTGAGGATGGACCCAGTGTCACCCATGGCGAGATGCCCTACGGCGCAGGGGAGATAGCGGTGGAGAAGTATCATGCGGCAGAGATAGTTGATCCGAGAATACATGCCGTTGGCTCCATCAAGGAGATTTATGAGAAATACCCGCATCTTGAGAAAATCCTACCTGCCATGGGGTACTCTGACGAACAGGTAGATGAACTGCAACAAACAATCAATTCCTGTGAATGCGATGTAGTAGTGGCGGGAACCCCAATTGATCTTGCCAGGGTGGCCTCTGTCAACAAACCCATTGTCAGGGTAAGATACGAGCTCCAGGAGATAGGTGAACCGAATCTGGATACTGTTTTAAAGGATTTCTAGGTGCCGCGATGGTTGATTTGAATATGGTGGTAACTAATTCTCTATCGTATCTTATATTTGAGTCCGTATCTCCGAATCTCCTCCTTTTAATTTTCTTAGCAGATCAATAACCCCTTTATCGCCACCTTTGACGGCAATGTCGTATAAAATAAAACCAATGCCAGCTAGCACCAGTATCTGGCTGAAATTCTCCAACCAATTTGCTAACAATATTTCATTTTGGACATCAGTGTATGATTTTCCTTCTTCTCTATTTGCTATTCCATATTCTACCAATCCACTAATAATGAATATTAGTATTCCTATCACTATTACTAAGAATCCTATACTTCGCATATTACCACCTCGCTGCAAGCGAATCGCTGTTTTACCATAAAAATATTGGGGGAGTGACAATTAATTTAAATCACATATCAATTGTCTGTATCCAAGTTCGACATGAACAGGTTGAAACATAATTATTAAATAATCATATAAACCGTATATCGATAAGCGAAAATTATTTACATAAAAAGAGGTTTACCCTCCATCAGTTCAATATACATTTACATTACATAGACGGTGAATCATATGGAGAAGGCCAAAAAATGCAGTTCATGCGGAAAGAGGCTCGTGGGTCCAGGCACAACTTCCTTTCTCTGTCCCGCATGCGGCAAGACCACATTTGGAAGGTGCGAGCAGTGCAGGGACCAGAGCGTTAATTACTATTGTCAAGAGTGTGGTTTTCAAGGACCTTAATGAATTTTCGTAGGAGATGATAATATGGGAGAGGTTGCAATCACATACAGAATCATGCCTGAGAGCACGGATATCGATCTTCGGGAATTGGGAGATAAAGTCAAGGATGCCTCAAAAGATATCGCAAAGATCCAAGGCATGCAGGAGAAGCCAATTGCCTTTGGACTCACGGCACTTTTAATCAGGGTCATCATCGAGGACAAGGAAGGGGGCCCTGAAGAAATCGAAAACGCTCTTACTGGAATTTCTGGGGTTCAAACCGTTGAAGTAATGGATATGACGAGGCTGCTTTAGGATTTTTTATAGCATAACACACAGCTCAACCTCATCTCCATCTTTTAAAGAAAGAGTCCTTCTCAGATGCACCTTGGATATTACCTCTATTACATCCTTATAATGTGATCTTTTGGGCATTACAACCGCACAATCCACGTTATTTATCTTGGCATTAAAGCATTTCACTGCACCGAATGTTCGCCCTCCTTTGTCAAAACCATGGATTTTGATTCCTTCCGAATTTTTGAGATGCTCAAGACCCTTAAGCTCCTTTGAAGAGAGTTTCAAATTCAAGGTTCCTTCGTAGGGTTCTATGTCCAGCTTCTCCTTAAACTGCCTTGTGTATCCTTTTTGTGTTATGTAGTATCCTCCCTCGCCAAAGCCAGTAGTAACCTCACCCTTTATAATCACCCTGCCTGGAGCCTCGAAAATGCGTCGATAATCTGTAAATTCCTTTCTCAGTAGATCCATACCCTTATCTGATAATTTTATCATCTGCTTCCTTGCCCCAAGTTGCCTCTCGATATAACCCTCCTGGGCCAATTTGAGAATCCAGTTGGAAGCAGACTGCTGGGAGATTCCCATCTTACCTCCAAACTCCCTGGAAGAGAGGGATACCATGCCGTTGATACCACCCATGATCGCCAATTCCTTTAATGTCTCCACAACCTTGGCGTTTTCCATTGTATCATTGATATAATGTAAAAAAGATTATATATCACTTACTATTTTTTTAGTAGATACCATTTTCTTATGGAATATCCATGGCAAGATAGGATCTTTGACGGATGTAAATGACTCTCAGCTCGTTTTCCTTCAATCTTCTTCTTAATTCTCGATCGTTTGTTACAACAACCGCGTTAAGCTTGATAGCCAGGCTTAAAATTGCTTCATCACCCTTGTTTACGGATTCAATTGTTCTGTATCTTTCTGCAAATTTATATGCAGCTTTTGCTTGTGAATTCTGTAAATATCTCAATTCATGAAGAACCGCCGTGGGAATCAAGATTTCATAGGTTCCAAGAAGCCCTGTGAGCTCGTCCTCTAAATTGATTCTATACTCGAACATCATGAGAAGGGCATTCGTATCAAGGATAACAGGGGTGAAGGATCTTCCCTTCATGATTACCAATTCCAACCATTAAAAATGTAAAATCTCTCTCATCTGATCGTGCCGTATCCTATCAATCTCCATTTCCCGGAAATTCGTCGGCTTATGGCGACCCTCTGGCCCTTTTCGGCACAAACCGGGATTTTAAGCGTGGCATCCACCTCATCACCTCTTGCACTGGTGACCATGCCCACAGTCGTGGTGGTGCCTATGCTCAACATCAAAGGCTCCCTGGTTTTAATATCCTCGACCTTGATATCCTCTGAGGAGCCCACAACATAATCTAAAAGATGAACGTCTATGGTTAACCTATCCCATATTTCTGGAAGAGTTCCTGGGATACCAACTAGTTTACCTGTAAGGGCATCGGATTTCGTGAATAATGGGTCAAGAAGTGTACCTATTCCCACAAGACCACCAGGACCGACCTGTTTGTATGATCTGCCACCTGAGAAAAGAGAGCTCACCTCGGTCAGTAAGTTCTCCCTACGCTTTCTTCCCCCTTCCTCTATCTCCCTTCCTGGTGTGATCTCAATCTTATCACCGATTTTGAGGCTACCCTGCATCAATGATCCGCCAATAACACCGCCCTTGAAGCTCTTTGGCCTGTCGCCCGGTGTGTTGATATCAAAGGATCTTGCAATGAACATCCTTGCGGGTTTAGAGGTGTCCAACTGGGGCGTTGGCATGTTCTTTTCCAGTGTTTCGATGAGAACATCCAAATTGGCATCGTGGTGTGCTGAGACAGGGATAATCGGTGCTCCTTCGGGTTTGGTCTCCTTTATAAAAGCCTCTATCTCTTCATAATTCTTTAACAGAGTTTCCTCGCTGACTATGTCTATCTTGTTTTGAACTACCACTATGTTCTTTACACCTGCGATCTGCAAAGCCATGAGATGCTCCTTGGTTTGGGGTTGAGGGCAAGTCTCGTTTGCAGCTATCAAGAGTAGGGCGCCGTTCATAATTGCGGCTCCTGAAAGCATTGTGGCCATTAGAGTCTCGTGTCCTGGGGCATCAACAAAGGATACTGCCCTTAAAAACTCGGTCTTTTCACCGCAAACAGGACATGTATCGTGGGTGGAATAACATGCAGGCTCAGAGCATTTCGGACATTTGTAAAAAGCTGTGTCAGCATATCCGAGCTTAATGGAGATTCCTCGCTTTATCTCCTCTGAGTGACGATCGGTCCATTCCCCAGAAAGGGCCTTTGTTAAGGTTGTTTTACCATGATCGACATGACCTACCATCCCAATGTTCATTTCAGGCTGTTTTTTAACCTTCATTTACTTTCCTCTTCTTTGAGTAGATCCTCAATGGACTTCGAACCGAAAGACGTGATCTTCATATTGACCTGTACAATATCGGGTGATATGGTGTTGCCCCTCAGGGTCTTTCTCTTTCTCACTCCCTTATCATCTGGATGAAAACCGATACCTTCAGTGATCAGAACCTTCCTTCTCCTGGGACCCGGGATTTCCTTCCTCATGGGAAAACCGTCCTTATCACTTCCCCCTGTAACTTCTAGCTTGTAACCTGGTAGACTGACGAATATACCATCCACCTCATCACCGATTCTCTTGCCAATAAGTGAATTGGCGTGATGGCCTTTTACGTTCCATTGATATGTCTTGCCTGATCTAGGATCCGAAATCACTGTTTTGAATTCCACCATGACAGCACCCATTGCTATTTATGTTCGTAGAAAAGCCCTAAGGTTTTTATTTTATATATAGTTAATTGAAGTTATCAAGGTTAATAGAACAGAGAAAAATGCGTTTTATAATCATTAATCCCCATAAAAACGATAAATTACATTTACATAAAATATTTATACAAGTTAAAACATGTGTATTTTCGAGTTTCCAATTCTGCTTATCCATATAAATCCAAAGGAATGAAATGGAGGATGTTGATGGAGAAAAAAATTGAGCTCAAGATAGACAAAAATGATTCATCAATCACTCTTCAAGATGTTGTTGATAAGATTCAAGAGATTCAAGAGGCGAATCCTGATTTGGACGTTTTTTTTGATGGCGATGAGTTCGCTGTTTGTAGCAGACCCAAAAAAGGAGGAAGTAAGTAAATTGAGCGAGATAAAACGGTTGATTTTGGATGTTTTAAAACCGCATAATCCATCTATTGTAGAGGTCTCCAAAAGGCTCAGTTCCTTAAGGGGGGTATCGGGAGTGAACTGCATGCTGGAGGAGGTGGATAAGGAGACCGACAGCCTCAAGATAACGATCGAGGGTACTGATATAAATTACAAGGAAGTGGAAAAGACCCTTGAAATCATGGGGGCTGTTATACATTCAATAGACTGCGTCTCTGCAGGCAAGAAGTTGGTGGATGCGGTGGAGACACTGCAGGACAGGTAGATCATGAATATTGAAAAGTGAAAGATACCTATGAAACATTGACCTATAGATATATTCATGCCATATAGAAAAGGTAGAAGACAAATCCCAATTTTATAAACTCACTTCCCTAGACCCTTTCCTATCTTCTTCAAAAGCTCGGTTTTGGACATCTTCTTCTCAACTAAAACCCTGCCTCTCTTCTTGTACCAGAATCTGGGATATGATTTGTCCTTCTCAACAACAGGATTCAGGCCCAGGGATTTGGCGGCCTTTTCGATATCCTCAACAGTGGGGGAGGACTTGGCCATTTTTTTAGGAATCCTCCTTCCCTCTGACCTCGAATATTTTGAAGTAAAATACTCTGGATAAAGAACAATGAACTTCTCCTTCTTCTTGGGCATGATCTCAATCCTTGCCTCAAACCTATTCTGAGATCAAAATCGCGTTGATGATACCATCCTGGCCTGGTCTTGATGTGACCTTGGCGCGTCCCAGCTCGGTCTGAATTATGGCTCCCTTGGTTATGATGTTACGCTGAACGTAGTGCGGATTTGACGGATTTTCCAGCACGCTAATTATCTTAGAGGTTTTCACCTGTTTCTTCTTTGGTATCATCACATTTACCTTATCTGTGCTGAGAACCCTTACCTTCTGATTACCGGCTCTCGTCCGCGCAAACTTCTTTCTTTCATCCCCGATTGTTGTGGTTTGAGCCTCTGCTCCGATCTCGAACTTTCTTTTCTTTCTTGCATGGCGAAATTTTCCGCCTGAAGTCTTTCTGTTTGACTTTCCTTGCCAAAGTCCCATTTTTTCAATCTCCGGCCTGGTAGTTTGCCTCAATAGGCTGAGTGATATAAAAACATTTGCTTCTCTTTTCAGGGGGATTTACTTGATTTTTCTTGCCCTTTTACCTATGGTCTTCTTGATCTTTTCGTAGGAAGGTGGTGGGCCTGTCCTCACCTCTTTTCCATCCACGAATAAAGCATCTGAGATCCCCCATTCCAAAAACACATCCCTGTCAGATGTATCGATTTCCCTAAAAAGGACCTTGTCCCCGAATTCCATAGAGGCCTTCCTCGCCCTTTCGAATACTATGTTCTGGGCCGGGCACCATCCCGCCTTAAAGGCACAAACAGTCACCTTGCCAGGGTTGATCTCCACCCTTTTTCCAGATTTGATCCATTTTGGTGGAACTGCATCCTGTGAAAATGGCTTCCAAAGAAGAACCGAAATCCCGTTCTTGTCAACCTTCTTGTATCCCTGTTTTTTGAACCATGAAGCCTTCATCCAAAAAGGCAATGAAACACCCCATGCCACTATACCCTTGGCCCCCAGCTTCATTACATCCTCCTCGGCAGCAGCAATTAGGGCTTTTCCCATTCCCTTCTACTGGAAATTGCCCCTGCCCTCTTCATAGCCATGAACCCATATACACAATACGAAGTATAGATCACTACCTTCGGCAGGTGAATGCTCGATTGGTAAATACTGTATCATTCCCCCAATTTCACCTTTATCATCCTTTGCCAGTTTCACCCTAAGACCGGAATCCTTCATTTTATAGTACCAGACTTCCTTATGTGTACCTGATTCCTTCATTTCATCTGACCAATCCTCGAGGCATAGAAAAAACAATTGCTCGTGCTCCTTTGAAAGATCGATTACTTCCATCCTAGGCCTCCTTCAACCTGGATGGATACAAAGTGTATTCTTATTTTCGGTCTTTAAGAAAAAAGAAATTTAGTCGGATAAAACAGTGCTCTGATTGCAGATCGGACATTGTACTGCTAAAGGCCGAATTGAGGAGGTCACAGTGAAAAAAGAGCCGCAATTAGGGCAGTCTGTCACCTCAGAACTACCCTCCGATCTCTTTTTTGAAAAGGTGTATGCTATAATGACAAGTATTATCGATACAGGAAGAATTATTAATAAAATCATGGTTAGTATAAAATCACCTATCTCCCATCCATTTGTGGGTTCTTTACCATCTTTCTCATTAACAACCAAAGTAATGCTCTCTGATTGAGACCACATTTCTTTATCATCCTGAACCTTGAATGTTATCTCATGCTCTCCAACAGACAAGGAAGATGTGCTGAATGACCTCTCGGGACTGAGAATTCCATCGATATCAGATTCCCAAGAATATGAGATTATTAAACCATCATTATCAACCCCATATCCCTCGAAAGTCACTGTATCACCTTCTGTTGCGGGATTCGGACCAACATTGTCTATATAGGCGATTGGAGCCTGATTTTGTGGGATGGGATCGATAATCAAGGTGGCATCATCTGGTTCAGACCAGGCATCGTTATCATCCTTGACCCTAAATAATATAGTATGTGTTCCAACAGACAAAGATGAAGTGCTGAAAGTCTCTTTATCGCTTAATGTACCGTCGATATCAGATTCCCAATAATAGGAAATAATTATGCCGTCATCGTCAATACCATGCCCAGTAAAGTTTATGGTTACTCCTTCTTCTGCTCGACTTGGAGAGATAGAATCTATATACGCTTTTGGTACCTGATTTTGATCTGGAGCCTTTGGATCTATCACTAGTGTCTTATTATCACTTCCAGACCAGGTTTCTTTATCGTCCCTTACCTTAAAAAATATTGTATGCGTGCCTACAGATAATGTTGAAATACTGAAGGAGGCCGAATCATTAAGATAGCCGTTAATATTGGATTCCCATAAGTAGGCTGTTATGTAGCCATCCTCATCACCGCCATGACCCGTGAAACTCACTGTTTCGCCCTCTGTTGCAGGATTCGGAGTGATAACATCTATAGAAGCTGTGGGAGCTATATTTGGCTTTATAACCGTAATGGAGATATCGGTAGGATTGATACTTTCAATCCCATTTTCATCCCTGACTATTAGCGAAGCAATATAGGTGCCGGTATTTGAATAGCTGTGCGTTACTATAGGTTCAGTTATCCACCCAGTATCCGAGCCGTCACCAAAATCAAAGAAATATTCGAGGGTACCCACACCCTTTGATGATGATCCATCAAACACGATTTCTTCTCCGACATAGGCGGTAGTTTTTGCTGAAAGGGAGGCAGTGGGCCGTATTTCCTTTCCATAAATGAAAATGTATGCCCCAATACTGACCACGATTTCGGAAGATCCATGACTGTCCGTGTCTCCAACAGAAATACATTCGATATCAGTATCTATTGTGTCTGTTTGCCATTGGTACTCATAAGTCATTCCATATTTAATAACATACAATTCATCTTCACCGATAATAAGTTTATTTTCCCCACTAATTTCGATCTCGGAAATATCTATGCAATCATCATAAATTCCAAAAAAATCAGATGTACTCCATTCTGAAGTGTATGAGGTTCCATCCCATCCATAAATGTATAGATCCAAAGAACCTTCCATAAAAGTAAACTCGTTTACACCATCATTATCTGAATCGCCAACATCCACAGCATATATTGTACTATCAGCAATCTGTGACCACTCTTCGATATAGTCATTCCCCTCTTTTCCAAGGATGTATATGATATATTCGGTGAATATAATGTCGGTGTCGTATCCCCCCAAAACGATCTCGATTATACCATCGCTATCTGTATTACCGACGCCCAGAGCTGTAACTGCGGTATTATAGATTTGGCTCTCCCATTTTATACAGAAAGAACTACCATCAAAACCGATTATATACAGGAATCCCATATCGTCACCGATTATTATTTCTGGATTGTCATCGCTGTCAACGTCCTGAACATCGGCTGCGGTAACAGCGCCGTTTACGATTTCCAGGTAATCGATCATCTCGAAATTTCCATTGACGTATCTTATAAAAAATATATCAAAAGGCATGATTACTGCAATCTCATTGGTACCATCACCTTCAAAGTCACAGCAAAGGATGTACCTAACATCATAATCACTGGGAAGGGAAATGTTATCCTTCAATGAATATTCCCCATTTTCAAAAACAAAAACGAAGATGTTTCCATAATCCATACCCAGCAATATTTCATTTTTTAAATCATTATCAACATCATCTATACCTACCGAATATACAATTGAGATGTACTTACCTTCCCACTCTTCCTGAAAATCAAAACCGTCAAAACCAATTATTACTACCCCTGATTGTGTAAAAGGATCTCCCATGCCTAATATGATCTCACAAGTCATATCTACATCACAATCATTTATTTCTATGCCATTAACGTCTAAGGAGTAGGCCTCGCTTTGCCAAATCTGGGTATCCTCCTGCCATACCCTTATGGAATAACCTGATCCTGTAACGATTTCTATTGTATCATCATTGTTTACATTTCCAACCTCCACATTGGCAAAATAATCTTGTATAACATTTTCAATATGATATGCACCACTGTCATATCCATATATATTTGCTGTACCTGAACCCACAACAATTTCTTCAAATCCGTCCGAATCCACATCCCCAACGTCGATATCAATGACATCCACGCTGTTATCGTCCCTTTTCCATTCCACTGTATATATTCCATTGTTGTAGCCAAACACGTAAAAAGAACCCCGGGGAGTTGTTGTGGCATACTTAAACTCGCTTATACCCACAACGAACTCCTTTGTCCAATCATTGTCAACGTCACCAATTGCCACGGTTCGTGCATGATTATAATACGAGTCCTCTGCCCAATACAACCATTCAAGTTCGTATGTATCACCATCATAACCAAAGACATGCACGTTGGGCAGCGGGATTTCTGCAAAACTGCTTGATCCTGTTACGATCTCCACAAAGCCATCGTTGTCCACATCATCTGCTGCCAATCCAACAACATCAAAGGCAAACAAGAAATCCGCCCATTCCTGCATATAACTTCCGTTGCCAGGTTGATATCCAAATATAATAAGATCACCAGATCCAGTCCCCACTACGATTTCCACTATTTCATCGCCATCGGTATCACAGGTCGTTAGGGCAGGGATATAGGATCCAAGGTTCGGGCTCTTCCATACATCAACATATTCCCCATCTAAATATTGAATTATATGTATATATCCCTCATGATTTCCAAAAATAATCTCATTCATGCCATCATTATCCACATCTGCAGAAGTAATGGAGTTTTCATCCCCTATATCTGTCCCATAGCCTATTTCATGTATTAATTTCAAATACTCCTCATCTCCATTTCTCGTTTTCTCCTGAGGACTTAGCCACTCTGTAGACATTTGTAGACTATTTTCTGTTTCGTCCTCGTTATTGTGGAAATCTATTGCGTTATCATCAATCTTAATCTCCTGTGATACAAAACTAAGGATTCCTGATATTATCATCATGCTAATAATTAGCACGGTTAAAATCCTATTGCCCTCCAAAGAAATTTCCATTTTTCGCGGCATATTATCACCCTTTATTTTCCAGTTGGATATTTATGTGCTTTTCAATGGAATTGGTATTGGTGATTAATCGACTCAAAAATAATATGCATTTAGGAATATTTATTAATATTGGTTTAGAGTTTTGACCAATGCATATTTAAAAATGTGATTAATCGTATAAAACAATATTCTCATCACAGATGGGACAGAGAACTGCAATAGGCCGAGATGAAGATGGCACCCTAAAAAATGAGGCACAATTTGGGCAGCTCATGGTCTCAGAGCCAGTCCCAGATTTCTTTTTTGAGAGTGTGAACACCAGGATTATGGTGAATATAATTGCAAACGTTAAAATCCCCAAAAAAACCAAGGTCTGCAACAGGCCGTTTGAATCACCAGTATCAGAGGTTCCTTTGTCATCCTTATCCTTTACCTCCAATGTGATGCTCTCAGATTCTGACCATGCCTCTTTGTCATCCTGAACCTTCAATGTTATGATATGCTCCCCAACAGATAATGTTGAAGTGCTGAAAGACCGCTTTGATCCGAGATCCCCATCAATATCAGATTCCCAGGAATAGGAGGTGATTATACCATCTTCATCAACACCATGACCTTGGAAAGTCACGATCTCTCCAGCTGTTGCGGGATTTGGAGCAACAAAATCGATAAATGCCTCTGGAACCCGATTCTGAATCTCTGGATCAATAATCAATGTGGCAGTATCTGGTTCTGACCATGCATCGTTATCGTCCTTGACTTTAAATGATATCATATGTGTACCAACAGATAAGAATGAAGTACCGAAAGTATCTTTATTGCTTAGAATTCCATCGATATCGGATTCCCAAGAATAGGATGTTATATTGCCGTCATCATCTATTCCATAACCCGTAAATGTGATTTCCTCCCCTTCAAAGCCACGTTTTGGAGATACTGAACTTATATACGCCCTCGGTATTTGATTATCATCAGGAACCATTGGATCTATCACTAGTGTCTTATTAACATAATCGGACCATGTCTCTCTGTCATCCATCACCCTGAAAGATATGGTATGTGTGCCTACTGATAATGAAGACAGGCTGAAAGAATCCAAACTGTTCAATTCACCATTGATATCAGAAATCCAGATATAATCTGTTATGAAGCCGTCCTCATCTTGGCCATGACCCGAAAAACTTACAGAATCTCCTTCATATGCAGGATTCGGGGAAATACCGTCAATAAATGCCGTGGGGGCTATATTGGGTTCTAGTATGGTGATCGAAACCTCTGCAATATTGGTGCTTTCATTTCCAAATTGATCCCTGATCTTCAATGAGGCAGTGTAAGTGCCTGTATTTGAGTATCTGTGGGTCGTTACAGATTCAGTTGTCCATCCCGAGTCTGTGCCATCTCCATAATCGAAGAAATATTCAAGAGTGCCTGGACCTTTGGAAAAGGATCCATCAAATACTATTTCTTCATCCACATCTGCAGATGTTTTGGAGGGTTTAAGAGAGGCGAAGAGCCATTGCTCCTTCCCATATATGAAGACATATGAACCGATACTCACGAATATCTCGTTCGTTCCTGATTCATCGACATCTCCCATGAAAAGACATTGGACAGTAACCGTGTAAGTCTCGGATTCAAAAAAGATTTCATAATCTGTTCCATGCCCTATGACATACAATTCAAAGGTACCGAAGGCGATGATCTCCTTGTTGTTTGACTCTATATGATTGATATCCATTGCCTCGTTGTGGGCGTCTTCGTAAAACGTAGTGCTCCATTCCAAGACATAGTATGTGCCATTCCACTGAAAAACCTTCAGTTCAAAGTAACCAACCTCTGAAACCAGTTCGTTTTCACCGTCATAATCAATGTCACCAACACCAAGGGTGAAGATCATTGAGCTCATATGTTGGGTCCTGATCTCCACATACTCCGATCCATCATAGACCAAAACATACAGGTAGTAATCAAATCCACCTACTAGGATTTCCAGCACTCCATCGTTATCAGAATTCCCTGTGGTTATTGCTGTTATACCGTTTTCACAGATAAGGTTACTCCATTCTATCTCATAGGAACCTTCATAACCTATAATATACACATATCCATTGAGTGTTGCCATGACAAGCTCGATTTTTCCATCTGAATCAACATCATCTACCTCTGCAGCAGTAAAACTATCATCCACAATCTGAATCTCATCCACCTTCACATAATCCGCACCATCATACTCCAGAAAATATATCATATCGTGGGCATCTGTAGCAACGATATCAATCGAACTATCACCGTCGAAATTGCCACAAAAAACATGGATTATCTCGAATCCAACTTCAATACGTTTTGCATCCCTGACCTTCAATTGGTTCTTGGGATCCTCAAATATTATCAGCTCCCCGGGTCTTGTTCCCAAAACGAGGTCATTTATTCCATCCGAATTCACATCCTCAATAGAGATGGAACTAATCGATGGTAAGTATTCGCTTACCCACTCCTCTATGAATGACGAGCCGTCATATCCCAAAACATATATATCTGAGTACCAATCAATGACTCCCTTTGTAAATAAAATCTCGTTTTCTTGGTCCGAATCAGAATCCACAATGGCAACAGAATATATCTCCTGTTCGAATGTTTCACTCTCCCAAAGTAATGTATTCTCCTGCCACACCTTTAGTTCCCAGTATCCGGTCACTATCTCGATCTGTCCGTCATGGTTTACATCCCCCACCTGTAGTTTGGGATGCTCCTCAGCAATATTGTTTTCAATGAGATATACCCCTGATTCGTACTGATATATGCTCACAGTAGCCCCAGACACAACTATCTCAGGTGTATCATCATCATCAACATCCCCACAATCCAAATCACCGACCCAGTCACTGATATCGGGCCTTTTCCATTCAACTGTATAATCGTTTCCATTATGCCCGAAAACATAGAATGTGCCCCTTGGTGTCTGGGTGCTCATTTTGAATTCCTGGGTTCCCACCACAAATTCCTTAGTTCCATCGGAATCCACATCATATATCACGACTGCATGAGCATAGTTGAGAAAATCTGTCATAAGGTATCTGTATTCCTCCACATAAGTGGAGCCGTCATATCCGAATACGAAGACATTTTCCTCAGTGGATACCAATTGTAAGGCTCCCACAACGATTTCTTGGTATTCGTCACCGTCAAGATTCCCTATTGCAATGCCAAAGGCCTCCTCTTTATTGAGCTGATGCTCCCATTCCATGACATAACCCACTCCCGGGCCTTGATAGCCAAAGATATAAATCTCCCCGTAATGGTTCCCGACAACTATCTCAGGGGTGCCATCTGAGTCCGTATCCCCTACTGCTAATCCATATGGCTCCCAATCTAGATGGGGGCTTCTCCACTCGTCTACATAGTCCCCATCCTGATACTGGACAACGTGAACATAGCCGTCCTCATTTGTAAATAGGATCTCCACTACGCCGTCGTTATCCACATCTCCTGAGGTAATGGAGTTCTCGTATCCGACATTTGATCCATGGCCTATTTCCGAAATTAGCCTAATATAATCTTCCTCGTTACTTCTGGTTGCTCTTGAAAATGAATCGCCATCAACTGGTCTTTGATGTTTATCTTCTGTTAATTTCCCGCATATATCTTGTTCTGATGTGGTATTATTCTGTTGAACCTCCACAGATAATGAAAAGCACGATAAAATCGATAATAGGAACACAGCCGAGAGAGCCATTGCTAAAATTCTCTCTCCTTTGTTCAAAGTGATGGACCAAAGAGACAATTGAACACCTGAATCTTACATAGAATTTACATAATTTGGGTCAAATTGTACCTATGGAAATATTTTAACAATGTATTTATAATAATATTGGTATTATTTGAGATTAAGATAATAATGGAATATATCATAGGAAAAAAACTAAAATAATTGGCATTATTTAAAAATTGAATAATAATGAAATATTAGAGGATTATGGGGAGCAGGAACCAAAAAAACCAGAAAATATCATACATTAGAAAAATAAAATGAATTAGTATATATTCTAAAAGTATATATCAGTCGAGGCGAATACATAGACTATCATGTATAATAAATGGAAAAGTGAAGGTAGATGGAAAAAAGGGATATTTTAATTCTGGTTTTCGTTATAATCATTGCAGCTGCACTGATATCCGCAGCCTTCTTTTTTATGTTCCGAGATTCAGATAATGGTATATTACCCTGGCCAAATGGCAACGGAAACGGACAGCAAATCGACCGCACCGAATGGGCCTTCGAGATCACCCAGATTTCGGATATGAACGACGCTGGTTATGACGGGGGAGGTGTCTTGGTGGGAATTGTGGATTCTGGCATAGATACCACTCATCCGGATTTGGATCACATAAACATAACAGCCTGGAAGGACTATGTGAACGGAAGGGCAAATCCTTACGATGACAATGGCCATGGTTCACATATTGCCGGAATAATAGCGGCTCAAGGGGAGATTGATGGCATAGCACCAAAGGTTGAGATGATAGTTGTAAAGGCAATATCTTCCAGCGGAAGCGGTTCTGATTCAGATGTGGCAGAGGGTATAGAGTTTTGTGTATCCAATGGAGCCGATGTTATTGTTCTGTCCTTGGGAGGAGGGAGATTGCCAATCCTGGGTACGGAAGCTGAGAGGGAATGCGAGGATGCGATAGATGCTGGAGTTTTTGTTGTTGCGGCAGCAGGTAACGACGGTGAGGATGATAATGGAGATGTCGCAAGTCCTGCCACCGTGAGTGATGTCATCGCAGTAGGGGCAATAGACGAGGATAAAAATATTGCCTCTTTCAGTTCTGAAGGTGACAACGACGGTAATCTTTTTCCTCCTAGAGCCCCACGGTTCGATCCTGATATGAAACCTGAATTGGTTGCACCAGGAGTCAAGATTTTATCAACATGGATTAATAATGAATATGGAATTGGTAGTGGAACCTCCCAGGCCACGGCCTTTGTGGCAGGCGGGGTGGTTCTTCTTTTAGATGCACATCCAGAATACCAGAGAGAGGGAAGTTCCGGAGGGGATTCAAACACTGTATCAGATTTTAAGGAAATCTTTATGGATACCGCTGAAAAATGTCCTAATCAGGAGACACCACATGACGATCATTATGGTTATGGTTTGATAAATGTAAGGGTTGCTGAAAATAGGTTATAAATTTTCAATGGATATCACTGAAATTATTCCATTATGTTCTCCCAAATATGAAATCATCATTACATAGTCCATGCCCTTCTTCATAAAAATTCGATACATAAATAAATCTATAATTTTCTTGGACCTTCAGTTCCTTTTAAGTTGAATGCCTTTCCATTGGGGAAGAACAAACCGAGGAGGAAGAGAATTATCATGCATGGCATGATGATGAAGAACATAAGAAGGGATACAGCCGAGGGAATATTGCTTCCAATGCTTAAAAGCGCCGCCTGAATCGCTATAATGAATACCATCATGGTGATAATTGTCATTACAACATAAACTGTTTCTCTAAAGGAATACTTCCAGTCCGCCTTTCCCCTTGGGTATCTCAAACCGAGATACACCATTCCTAGAAAAATGATGATGCAAAGGGCCCATAAAAGGGGAATTCCCAACCACAGCAGTATCACAAAGCCCCCGAGAATGAGAAAGAGAAGCATCAAATCCATTTCAGATGTCTCCTTGGTTTTTTAGATAATCCTGCAACCGCTCCTGAAGTACCACCTTTTTTCCGTACGGCTTAAGACCCAGGCGTTTGCATTCATTTTCCAATTGGGCTATGGTCATCATGGCGATATCCTCATCTGTTGGCACTTTCTGGGGAGGAGGGGGAGGTGGAGGTGGGAATGAATCAAAGGGCTTCGGATGTGGTTTCAATACAATGGGTACTTCAGGTTCTAGAGGGGGTGCAATGGGTTTTGGAGCTTCAATTACCTCGGATTCTGCTGCCTCTTTCATTCTTTTCTCCCATTCTGCAACTGAGGGGGTCACCTTTTTGATTGCATTCAAAAGATGCTCCATTCTCACACCCAGTGGTTTTTTATTGCCATCCTTTGGCTTTGCGAATATATCCTCTCCACTCAGGGCCAGTATCTTGGCCTCTTCGACCACGGCAAATACATCCTCACCTGAAAAGCTCTCAGTGGATCCTGCAAGGACTTCATAATCGATTTTACCGATTTTAGGAACACTTTTTAAATTCTGCTCAAAGATCTTCCTTCTCGATGCGGAATCCGGAGGCGGAATGGATATCCTCTTATCAAATCTGCCCCTCATGAACAATGATGGATCAAGATCATCTGGATTTTCGCATGTGGCAACCACGACAACCCTATCGGTTGGCTGGATATTATCCAGTAAGGAAAGGAAAATGGACAATGCCTTTTTGCCATCCTCTTCCTTTAGGTTCTTCTTTGAGGCTATGGACTCAATATCAGAGATAAATAATATTGCAGGGGCAATGTCCCTAACCGAGGACCACAGTCCTTTTATGGCCAAGGTACCATCGGCACCAATAGCATTCTTAAGCTCACTGCCAGTGACTTCGGAAAATGGTATGCCGTATTGATTGGCTAGGGCTTTCATCAGGTAGGTTTTTCCGCAACCTGGCGGGCTGTGAAGGAGAATGGCCCTGCCAACTCTGAGCTTGAACTTCTCGACAAGCTTTCTCTTGGTCAAAGGGAGAATCACAGATTCTCTTAGCTGTTTTTTAATATCCTCCATTCCTGCAACAACATCCAGGGTAACCACTTTTTTCTCCTCATTTCTGCACTGATCGTGCACCTTTCTTTCATATCGCATCTTGATTCTCTCGTACTCCTCCTTCATTGTCAAGGATATACTAGGCTTTATCCTGGGCAGAATATCAAGAAAATCATTCTGGGTGATTGTGGTAATCTGCTTTGTCTGCATTGAGCGTCTCATGGCATTCGTGGCCGCTTCCTTTACGAGGTTCGCCAGATCAGCTCCTGAAAATCCCTCGGTTCTTTTGGACAATTCCTCCAGTTTGATGCCATCTGCCAGGGGTTTTCCAGCCATGTGAACCTTCAAAATATCGATTCTTTCGGAAAAATCTGGGGGCGGGACATACATTATCTTGTCGAATCTTCCGGGTCTAAGCAGTGCTGGGTCCACAAGCTCGGGCTTGTTGGTTGAGCCTACGATTATGATTCCTGTTGATCTGTCCATTCCGTCCAGCTCGGAAAGCATGATGGATAGCAGCCTCGGCGTCACGTCATCTGCTGAATAAAGATCCCTTCTTTTTGCTACGGAATCGATCTCATCGAAGAATATTATTGCCGGTTTTCTTTCTTTGGCAGTCTGAAACAGTTTCATCATCCTAGTTTCGCTCTCGCCGTACCATTTGGACATTAGATCTCCACATTTTACTGTGAACATCTCGATATTGAGCTCTGTTGCAAGGGCCTTCATTGTGAGGGTTTTCCCGCAACCGGGTGCACCAAAAAGCAAAATCCCTCTTGCAGGCTCCACCCCGAACTTGTCCGCAATATCAGGCCTTAAAAGCGGAACCAGGACACTTTCTTTTATATCCATCTTTACATCTTCCAGACCACCTACCTGATCGAACGTTGTTTTTGCTAAATCCGACATCTCACTGATCCTTGCACCCACTACACTGACACCGATTTTACTTGTAAAGTACTCCCTGAACATCTCTCGTACAATAAGACATGAAACCACGGTTGTGAATATCACAAAACCTGCACCCACAAAGAAAAGGACCCATGTGATCGTGGAAAGAGTATTGGGGTTATTCAAATAACCGAACCAGTAAATCGTAGCAAAGGATGAAAGGACAACTATACATATTGAGATAATTGTTACCTCCTTGAATTTCCTGCTGCTTAGAGGATAACCCAGCCATTCTCTGAGCTTAACGAAGCTCAGCCTCTTCTTTTCATCCACTATATAAGAGAGCAAAAAGATCCCGAAGCACCAGAATGCAAGGACAAAGAAGGGAAGCATCGATGTTGCAAAACCTTCAGATAATACAGAGCCAATAACATCAGAATTGGCCCCTGCTATTTTGCTCATGACTGCGGCATAGGTTCCCGGTGTGAAATCCTCAACTACAGGCTTTGAGAAAACCATAAAGGCTGTGGAATGTGGTGCTCCTGCTATAAGACCCAGCACATGATAATCACTGGCACTCACAATTAATACCAAAAACACACCGGCACATAGGGTCACGGCAATGCCCAAAAAGGTGGTAAATATCATTGCTGTTATGATGGGCACCATGAAGGATACACCGAATCTTGAAAGAAATACCATTAAGAAAACCAGGTACCCGAATCTCCAGTCATAGAATGAGCACAGCATTATGACCAGGGAAAACATCAAGAATACCAGGCCAAATTCTGGTGATTGGTATGCTGCCGAGCCCGTGATAAAGATGCAGAGCAAAAGCAATGCACTGTAAGGGAATTTGTAGGAAACTACACCGATAAATGAGGCCAATATTAGAATGGCCCACCAGGGATAAAATGGAATGAAAACGGCACCTAAAACTCCAAGGGCAAAAAATGAAACTGGGATAAAGATCTTCGGTTGTTTGGTTTCTTTGGAAAATGCGTCCCAGAATATTGTCCCAAAAGTTTTCTTATCCTCCTCATCATTTCTACCAAATGTCTTTTTCTTCTCGGTAAGATCTAGCAATCTTCTGCGCTGTTTATTGTAAAAAACCCAGCAGAAAAGAAGGGGAAGAATCAAAGCCCCGATTAAACCCGCATAACTGTATAGATTTGGAAACTCAACAAAATCTTTAACCACAACAGCCTGGGCCTCGAATGTGAATGTTATTTGATTATTGTCATTATAGGGAATTGAAATTTCTTTTGTCTGGGTATTGGATTTATACTCCACCTCGATTGTATAATCTCCTGAATGAAACTTCACAGGGGTCATGAGAAGACCCTGGGAGGTTGTAACTCCAGTATGTACAATCCCACTGTCGTTTCTTATGGTAACTGTGGCACCAGATGCCGGCTCCTTCAGGTAATCGTCGATGACCTCAACTGCCATGTCGTAGACGTACACTGTTCCAAAGGAGCCAATAGAATAGAGATGTTCCTGGCTTGTGATTGGAGAATAGTATTGATCATATGCAGTTATCGTGAATGTCACATTGGAATCGCCCTCGTAACCCGGCAATGTTACATTCCATGTGGTGGGATTCAGGGAATTAAAGGACGCTGCGCCGGTTCTTCGGGACTGTCCCGGGGTCTCGATTTCCCAGGCGATTTCCGCGCTTGTTATCGGAACATTGGAATGTCTGGATTGCAGTGTTATCTCTACCTCCTGATAGGGATTTGGATTCTGCGGTTCGTATGTAAGAAGTATGTTCTCATCAAAGGAGGAATATGGCCATGATCCGTTTTTCACAACAATATACGAAAACGTATCCGAGGCTATGGGTGAATTGATTTCATCATATGCAACAACATAGAAGTCAACCTCGGTTCCACCTGTATTCTGGATCGAGGGAATCTCGCAGTACATCTTTGTGTGTGCCGAATTTGTGAATTTGAACGTATAGCCTCCCTCAGCATACTCTCCGTTACGCGTAAAATTGCAGTACAAGAATGCAGATCCTATCTGCTGCGTGGAATTTATCGATGTGATTGTCACGTTCACAGCCTCGAGATTGTCGGGTGCGGCAGGCTCAAAGCCAAGGATAATATTATTTTCAAAACCTGTTCCTTGCCATAAGGATAGGGCTCCCGTAGAGATGATCAAGAATGTAACCAATTGCATCAATACACAGATTATTGCAGCATTCTTCAACTTCATAATGATCGAAACCACCTTTTACTTGCCTTACGCGCAGCAATCTCAGATTTCACACTTGCCAGCCTATTTTCGATGCCAACCCTGATTCCTAGGCTTTTTACCTTGCTGATCTCCTTTAGGCTCAGTGCAGCAAAGGGTGCAAACAGAGCCTGCCATCCAGCAGGTTGACCTATCTGTGAAAGACTCACCTGGGTCATCATGCCCGCTGAAACTGGAGGGGCGGGCAAGGGAAAGAATTCCAAAGGAGGAGGAGGACCTGCAGGTGGAGGGGGAGGGGGAGGAGGGGGAGGGGGGGGAACTGGAGGGGGAAGAACAACATAAATTACGACATCTGAAAAGGAGATGAAGTCACCTCGAAAGTCCCACGTTGTATAATTGATCCCGGATTGGGGGTACAAACCAATATGCAGCTCACCCCTTTGTGAGGATTCGATTTTGTATGAGACCTCCCATGATTCAGTTAAAAGTAACGTACTTATATTCCAAGACAAGACCTTTGTCCCATTCGGAAAAATCTCTATATGAACAGTTGAGTTAGAAAATGAATTGGGAATGAACTCTATTTCCGAGGGTAAGATGTCCATTACTTCGATGTTCCTTCCCGCGATTCTTGTAAGAAAGCGACTCGAGATATCCTCATAGATCTGTAGAAGTTGGGATGCATTCTGTGCCGAATAGTATGAACCATTGGTCTCATTTGCAATCCATTGTAAAAGATTGGCATCCTGATCCGAACCCAGGCCTACAGTATAAATCGTTATGTTGTTGTTCCTGGCCAAATCCATGGTGAGATCGGTAACATTACCGTTTTTTGGATGATTCGGTGCATCTGGTTTTCCATCAGTGAGCATGATAACAAGCCTGGTTTTAAGCGGATCGCCAAAGTTCAAAAGCTCTTCAACAGAGACGTAAATTGCCTCATCGATGTTAGTTCCTGCTCCTGACGTGATTATGGCAAGGTTCTTTTTTATCCCCTCATAATTTGTAGAAAGATGCTGGGCATAATCCATGACCAATATGGCATTTGAAGCGAAATTGACAACCGCACCTCGATCTGGAATCAGCATCTTGGCAACAAAGTTCTGGGTCGCTGAAACCCGGAGATAATTTGGATCCGATGCCCCCATGGAGCCCGAAGAGTCCATTAAGAAGACCACATCGATTGCGGCAGCAGGTTCTCCTTTTGCCTCGATTTTCAGGGTAACATTGGCCTTGTTTGGTACATTGTCGCTTTGAGCGGGCCATATGGAATCTGGCTCGGCGTATTTGTCGATTTCAAGGTACGGTCGTGCCGATGCAAATGATATGAAATATGAGGTGACAAAAAGGATTGCCACAATTGCGATAAACAAGATTGCTACCATCTTTGTGTACCTGAAGCTCCGTTGATATTTATTGCTGCATTCATGTCTCGCAAATGTCACATCCACCCATCATCCAGATAATATTCCCTAATGCATTGCGCAAGGAGTCTCATGGGTGGGCTCGTAAATCACTCGTCTTTCTTTATCAGTACTTTCCTTTTGAACCTCTTCTTTTTCAGCTTTTTCTTTTCCCCTGGGATGACCTTTTTACCTTCCGCGGTTTCGGGTTTCTTGACTGCGATTGCCTCCATCTCACTGATTGTGGAGGCGGCTTTTGGTGGAATGGCTGTAGTTTTAGGAGCTGGAGGCGCCTTAGGAGCAGGAGGTTCCTCAGCAGTAATCTCGATGTCATCTATGGATTCCATAAGAGATTTCTTTCCCATAGAGGGAGGCGGTGGTGGTGGAATCTGTTTTGCCTGGACAACAGGAATAGGCCCACCCTCTATATCCTCTATTTCATGTACTATTTCCTCTGCTGTTTGTAAATCTGCAGCCTCTGCCACTGAGGGGGTACCCTTTCTTTTGCGGGCAAAAACTCTTCTTAACCTTCCTTTCTTTTCTCCTTCAGCATGGGGCTTGGGTGCCTTCTTCTCCTCCCTATACCAGGACTGCAATTTTCCCACTTTAAGAAGGACGAAGCACAAGACTATGAAGAATATCAAAAAGAGGAAACCTATTCCCGGAATGTTATCCTGGAAAGCCCGCCATACATTCATGGGGTTCTTCACTTTTATCTTTCCTCTTATGAGCTCCTCGTTGCCAAGGGTATCGACTGTTTTGATCTCATAATCGTATCTGCGATTGTCATCCTCTGTTGTGAGCCATCCGAATGTGTAATTGCATGTATAGTTGTCATAAAGCATGGCCCTCCATTCACCGCTGTCGAACTTGATGTAAACTCCAGCAACACCTGTGTCATCGGTGGCATTTATCTCCCAGTATATGTTTCCCTGCTGATTTTTAAAGGACTTGGGTTTCACAACAATGATCTCAGGCCCAGAATTGTCCACAAACACCTGGCATTCCCTGTCCGATTCCTGGCCAGTGAAATCAATGGAATTCACATAAATTGTGTGATAGCCATCCTCAAGTTCGGTTGTATCGAAGGTGATCTCGTACGGTGAGTTGATTCCCAGGCTCACCATATCGGTTCTCATGCCGTCGTCTATGCTCACTCTGACCTTCTGCACTCCTCCCCCAGCATAGACGTTGAGAAGCATTTCGTCTGAAACATGGGTTCCGTTTTTGGGTTCAAGAATTATGAGCTCAGGTGCTATGTTATCCACTATTACGGTGACCGTCCTTTCCGTAACATGACCTGCCTCGTCAGTTGCCCGAACAGTGATTAAATGTTCGTTATCGCTTACCAGCGTGGTATTGAATGCATCCTCAATCTGGGTCCATCCGCTATCATCAACAGTGTACTTGACAGTGCAATCGAAAGTGTCGTTTACCAAAACCTCGATTACAATCTCCTCCTTGACATATTCACCGTTTAATGGATAAAGGAGGGTTAAGTCTGGAGGAGTGTTATCCACCCTGAAGGTGATGGAATCCAAATTAGAGGACTTACCTGATTTATCATAAGCTGTGGCCAAGATATCATGGGTTCCATCGTCAACTGTACGGGTATCGATGCTGTACTCATAGTACCCTGTTTCACTGTTGTAGGGAATTTCAACAGTCATATCGAAAACATCTATGCTGACATAATCAATGCCCACCAAATCTGTTGCAGATATCTCGAATGTGTAGATGTTCTCAACAAACTGATCCCATACCGGTGATATTATGGAGCACTTTGGTGCTATGTTGTCTACATACACATTTATCGTCTGCTGCGTCTTATGTCCTATCATGTCAAATACCCGAATCGAGAGGGTATGCCATCCATCCGTGATTGCAGTGGTGTTCCATGGAACCACAATTGGATCCCAACCCCGATCATCCACACTGTATTCCTGCGGGCCGATAAAGGCGTCTAAAGCCGAGATATTCACGTAGATCTCGGATGAGATATAATCCTCGTTTTCGGGATAGATTATGTTGAGAACAGGAGGATTGTTGTCAACCATAAAATCAACAGGGCCATCAGAAGCACTCTTTCCTGAAAGATCGTATGCCCAGGCAGATACATTCCTTACATTGTCCTCTGGCTCGAGTTTCGTATCCAAGGGGAATTCAAAGTACCCGCTTTGCATGTTGTAGGTGGCATTGAACACCATATCATACACATTCACAGAAACGTAATCTATCCCCACACTGTCCACTGCCGCTATCTGGAACGTGAATATACCCTGAATATACTGATTGTATGCAGGTGATACGATGTCACATGTGGGTGCAAAATTGTCGACATAGATGTCCACATACTGCTGGGTCATCTTTCCTGAGTAGTCCAAGGCGCGGATATATATCCTGTGCTCTCCGTCAACTTCCAAACTCGTATTCCATAATGCCTCCCAGAAGCTGCCGGACCCTGGTCCCATTGCAAGCCAGTTTGTCATATCGATTCTGTATTCCACAGACAATATGAATGCATCGGAGACCGAAACATTGAGGGAGTAATCTCCTTCCACGAACTCCCCATTTTGGGGGTGGTTCATCACAAGCAAAGGCGCATTGTTGTCCACATTGAAATCCAAGGGCCCTGCGGACAATGACCTACCAGAAAGATCGTGCACCCATGCCGTTATGTTATAAACACCATCCACAAGCGAGTATGTGCTTATGGTATATTCATAATAACCAGTTTGCGCATTGAATGTGGTATAATGAGTATCTCCGAACACAGTGATTTCCACATAATCTATTCCAATGAAATCCACTGAGGGTGAATCCTCTGCTGCAATCTGGAAAGTAAAAACACCGTCGATGTACTGGTTCAAAATGGGCATGCTTATGGAAACTGTGGGATCCGTGTTGTCAACAATAACCTCCACCGACTGCTGTGTTACATGGCCTGCACCGTCATAGGATCTAATTGTAAGTGTATGTTCACCATCGGTGTACTGAGATGTGTTCAATTGCCCTGTCCATGTGGGAGCTGGCCCTGTCAATGCGATCCACTCGGTTGTATCAATCTTGTACTCTACTTCTGAGATGAATGTATCCGTAGATGTGATGGATAATCCATAGTTGCCGAAAATATACTGACCATCCGTGGGATCGTCAATTATTAAAAGTGGCGCATTATTATCCACATTAAAGGATCTCGGCCCCACGGAGGCCGACTTTCCTGAAAGATCGTAAGCAGTGATTGTGACATCATAGGTTCCATCGGTCTGTGTATATGTGTTCACGGTATACTCATAGTATCCTGTAAGTGGATTGTACGACATTATCTGTATTATACCGAATACATCGATTTCTATATAATCGATACCCACAGCGTCCATGGAAGCCACTTGGAACGTGTACATTCCACCAATGAATTCATTTGGAATAGGTGAGCGCAAGGTGAGTGAAGGTTGATTGTTGTCCACCCAAACCACAATGGAATTTTCCACGATGTGAGAGGCATTGTCAATTGCCCTTATAGTCAGGGTATGTTCTCCGTCGGCGAAATTGGTGGTATCCCATGATCCGGTCCATGGGGCAGAAGGTGTCATCGCCACCCAGTTTGTGGAATCGATCTTATACTCAACAGTATCCAGGAAAACATCGTTTGCATTTGCCCATATGGGATACGCTCCTGACACATATTCACCGTATAAAGGTTGGAGAATCGTGAGAACAGGTTCTGTGTTGTCCACGTAGAATGTTATTGGACCGTCGGATATGGCCTTTTTTGAAAAATCATAAGCAGTTGCAGTTATATCGTATACACCATCGGAATAGGATGTCGTGCTTCTGATGTACTCGTAATATCCAGTTCCCGGATTGTAGGTGGTTGTTGCGGTTGTCCCGAAAACAGTGACATTGACATGATCGATTCCAACGGAATCAGAAGCGTGAACCTTGATGGTCAGTGTACCCTGGGTATATTCACCAAAAACCGGTGAGAGGATGGCGCAGATAGGATTGTTATTGTCCACGATCACATTAACTGTCTGGGATGAGATATGATTCAATATGTCTCTTGCCCGAACTGTTATTGTATGCTCCCCTGCTTTGTACAAAGTTGTATCCCAGTTCGCATTCCAGTTTACAGGTCCTCCTCCCATGGGATTCCAGGATCCTGTATCGATCTTGCATTCAACAATTGGTGTAAATGGACCGTCGGTTGCCGAGGCCGTAATAACACTTGACGATCCTGACACATATTCATCATCCCCGGGCTGCAGAATCGATAGAATGGGCTCGTTGTTGTCTATGAAATAATCCAGGATAATGGGGGATCCGGGATCGTTTACATTACCTGCCTTGTCGTAAATGTTAACAGTAATTTGTGCAGCACCATCAGTGTAAATCGTTGTAACCACAGTCAGCTCATAGTATCCTGTAAAGCTGTTATAGGTGGCCCTTTTTGTTCCGATGTTCCAGATATCAGAACCTCCCACATTGTTGAACGTGATGTCCACATGATCAACATCCAAATTATCATTGGCCATTATACTGAATGTGTATGTTCCTTCGATATTCTGACCCAAGCTCGGGAGAACCGGAAAGCCAGTTGGCCTGCTGTTGTCAACTATAATATCAACTGATTTCATGGTGGTGATTCCATAGGGCCCGCTGTCCATGACCTCGAACTCAATAGTATGGGATCCTTCGTTTAAGAGTGTGGTGTCGAACTCCCCGGCATCTGAAATATAGTTTGATGTCCCTGCCAAAAGATCGAGGTCATACCATGTGGTGCCACCATCCAGCCTGTACCTGGGCCTCGGGCTTTCGTCATCCAAGATTCCATCGGTATCCACCGCACTTATGTTGACTTCGTATACCCCTCTTATGACCTCATTGGCTTTTGGAGATACAACATACAGCGAGGGCTCGTTTTGGATCAAAACACTGGTTGTATTCACAATGGAATTGTCATAAAGATCGTAGATCATGATCTTGAGGTTGTGTGAGCCATCCGGGTAACCCGTTGTAAGAAGAGAGAACTCGAAGTTCCCTGAAACATCCAGTGCACCGTCAAAGGCGGCAAAGGCGTCATCCACGTAAAGCTCTGCATACTGGGCCTCGCTTTCTGGGAAGGGATCCACTGTCACCGTATACATATTCTTTATTATCTCACCTGGCGTGGGATCCGTGATTATAATTGAATCAAGGAGTATATTGTCCACAATTACGTTCACAGAACGTGTTGCCACTGCACCTGTTATGTCAGTTACCTGGAATTCGATTACATGGGGCCCGTCACTAAGGGTTGTTGTGTCGAAATTTCCTGTGTAAAATACTGGAGCCGCAACACACGGGGTTACAGTGGAAACATCACTTAACCAGTCCGATTCAGAATCTGTGTCAACATACGGGTTGCGCTGAATCGACCGTCCGGAGGTGGCAAAGAGCCCCCAGCCCAAACCTGCGCCCTCCCATGAGACATAATCTGATCCTCCTGCAAAATCTACCCAGTCCCCTGTGTTCTGCAGCCTTTCTCCCAAAAGGCCAGAATCGTAATCAGGGGTGTATCCGTATACAGATTCAAAGGCCAGGGCGTTTATTGCAACAACAATGGTTCCGTAAGCAGGAATCGTAGCACCTCCAGGGAATGTAAAGAAATTCCCAGCGTCGTCCCAAAGGGAAAGTCCTGTAAGGCTCACATCAACATCCTGTGGATTGAAGAGCTCCACCCACTCTGCATTGGCTATTGAATGCTCGTACATCACCTCTGAAATCACAACATGTCCAATGGAAAGCGTGTTGGCCATGTCGTACCACATACCGTAATCAACCCGGTACTGGGGATTGATGATGTCATCTGATATGGAATCGCCGTTGGGGTCGGTGGCCTTGATCGTCAATGGATAGGATGTGCCCGAAATCACCTCGCCTGTTGCAGGCTGCATGATCTGAAGTGAGGGCTCGTTCACGAAGTTCACAAGCACGGTATCGGCCAGGGAGTTTCCCTCAGGGTCATATACCAGGGTCTTTATGGTGTGGGAACCGTCCATAAACCACACAGTATCAAGTGTGACCTCGTAGCCCCAGTTGTCCCCAGGCCATTCGATCTCTGTGTACTCAACAACTGTGAGCACACCGTCAACATAGAGCTCTACATATCCCGGTCCAGGATAGGCCAGATTATCCTGGTCGTCATCCTCGAAATCAACATACACTGTGTATACACCTGATAGCATCTCACCAGCCGAGGGTCTGAGGAGATTCACTGACAGTAGATCGTCCCAATTGTCGAAGGTGTAGGTCTCGTATCCCGAGCTTTCCCCTGCACCGTTTATGGCCCTTGCCCGAAGCTGATGGTATCCATCGTCGTAATTCTTGGTATCCAATGTGTATGAGTATTCGTCAGGATTGCCTGTGGGGGCCATGTCGTTTACGTATTCGCCATCAACGTAAAGCTCCACCCTGTCTGCATTCACTGCTGTAACGGTTATAATCTGGGTTCCCGAAATGGTCCCAGGTGCAGGTGAAATAATTGCAACCCCCGTGGGTGGTGCAATGGATGTTGGATTCACTATGGCAACGGATATTGTTCGCCACATAGTGACTCCATCATTATCCTGTACAACGATTCTGAGGTCGTATAATCCATTGTCGTATTTTGTAGTATCCCATGTGGTCTCGAAAATGGAGCTTCCTGCGAATCTCTGGGAGAGTGAGGTCCATGTGGATTCACCCTCGACTTGGAAACCAACATAATTTATATCGTCCCCAATAGCGGCGTCCTCGTCATCTGCATCAATTCTGAAGTTGTACTCGTTTCCAATGACTGTACTGCCATCAACAGGTGATACAAGCCTAACCCATGCACAACCTGTCTGCAGATATGCCCAACTCGGTGCAATGAACAATGACCCTGCCGTACCCTGGGTTTTGACCTTGTCCACGTTCACAGTCCTATCCCAGTAGAAATCCTGTTCTCCTGCGGGCATATCAAAATCATAGAATCTAATAAGCATCCCAATTAGATCATGATTGGCAATCCAAAGGTCGAAATCCCCATCATTAAGTTCGGCAGAGCCCGGTATGTATGGAACAAGAAATTCGAACTCGTATCTGTCATCTTCTACACCCGATGGATTGTAATAGAGGGCATCGGCATTTCCATCGTCAAAGTCATCTGGTGCAGTGATATCATTAGCCCAAACACCGGTTGCTGCGTCAAACCAACCTTCAGTATATATTCCCTGACTTGTCACCTGCTCATAATGCTCGTACTCTGGACCCAATGGGGCTGGAGCACCGCTTAATACGCCGTTTCTTGGTCCGAAAGGAGCACCGCTTCCCTCCTCGAAATACAATCTTGTGTAATCCTGCGGATTGTTATCGTCATCATAGATAATTAATCCGATATTGATGTATCCGGTGGGTATTATAATATTCGGGTCCTGATTGATGAATATTGTGGCATCTAGTGTTGTTCCCTTGAAGTTCGACAGAACAATATCACGCTGATAGCAATCAGACCATCCAAAATCGTTTGTTATATCACCGTCGATTGTTGGTGTGATCTGGGAGTACGTGGAATAAAAGGAACGGTCCTTGGTCATAAGACCCATCTTTAAATCCGCATATCTTGTGAAATCCATTGGATTGTTACCTGTCAGTTCCCAGTAGAACCATTCATTTTCAGTTGACTCCCATATTTCTACAAAAATACCCAGTTCATCGTCCCGAACGATGTTCAAATCCGAACCTGTAAGTCCCGTGTCTTCCTTTCCATCAAGGGGTATTCTCCATTCCCACCTAAGGTAGCTGTTTCCCCAACCCCTTCCAAGCATCCAGTCTAGTGCAATGTCAGGATCGGAAATCCAGCCGCCGTTCCAGTATCCATCCACCTGATTGCTTGCATCCCTTCTGGATCCAACGTAATTCTCGTTACCGTCTGTAAGATCATCATCATGAGAGCCATCGTACCTTCCTGCAAGGTCACCTTCATCAAAATAAATCCTGCATTCATTGTCCGCGGCTGTACTTCCTGACTGATACACGACACCGATATACAGGAAATTATCATCGTTCTGGGTCAGCAGATATCCACTGAGATAATCCGGCTCTAATGGCTCGAAATCATACAGTTGTATCTCTCTTACATAAGCTGCATCCCATTCTGTGGGATCTCCCGCTCCTGATATGTCTCCATCCAAATTTATGTCCGTAAATGCCGTTGGGTTGTAGTAACTGTATAGTTGGAGAGGATCTCCAGCTGATTCGGCCACATGTCCCAAGGCATTATCCATATTCCATTCCACCACTGCCAATCCCGCAAAAACCATCCATAGGATTAGCGTGGTTGCTAGCATTTTCTTCACTTTCTCATTCATATTCTGACCTCCTTTACCTTTCAATGGATTTTCAATAATACTGAGAAATTTCCGCCTTTTACATATATATATTACGTTAAAAATATGGACAAATGATAATTATATCAATAGGTTTTTTTAGAAGATGAATCAAACGGGTTTTTTAGGCTCAATAATCACCAATTCTTTTATTAAGGGCGAAAGCGCTTGCTCCTTTTCCAAAAAGACTTATATTAGCAATTCTATGCAGTTTATGGAGGCAGTCATACAGATTCTATGAGAATTCGAAATCCAGTGAAGGAAGGTTTTCTTTAGGGAAATCAAGGTAACCTATTTGGTGATATCAGTGGAGAAAGAGTTATCAGAGGAAGACATTAACTGCAAAAAATACCGTGAATTAAAGGAATACTCCAACCTTCAAACATTAATAGACAACATCCCATACATCATGATGACTTTTTTTGGAGCAGTTATTTTCATAGTTAGTTTCAATATGTCCCTTTTGGGTTGGATTTTCGGGGTATTATTCATTCTTTATGGTATATTAGGCGCCTTTTGGATAATTATTTTCGTATGCCCATATTGCCATTACTATGACACAAAAGCCTGCCCCTGTGGTTATGGACAGATTGCAGGGAAATTCCTCTCACAAAAAGACGGGGATCTTTTTTTCAAGAAGTTCAGAAAGCATGTACCTGTGCTTGTCCCCCTATGGATTATACCTGTGATAGTAGGTTTGTGGAGCCTCATTACCTCATTTACTTGGATTATGGTGACACTGATCGTGATTTTTGCAGTAGATTCATTTCTAATACTTCCCTTAGTTTCGAGAAGATATGGTTGTGCCCACTGTCCCCAGAAGGACACCTGCCCATGGATGGGAAGCAGATCCTCGAAAAGGAAATCGGCAACAGCTTGAGTTTATATCTTCATACCTTGTATTCCCAACTTTAGGATAAAGAGCTTAAGCTGTTGTTCTTCTGTAAATCATCACCCGCTTGCGTATCCTGGTATAGATGAACCTTTGCATCTCTCTTTCGACCTTCGTGTTCATCCGCATGATAATCTTTTCCTAATATTCTCAATATCTTTAACATCGGCTGCCACTTCACAAACATTTTTTATCTTCCACGCCCTTTCATACTTCATCCGGTAGGTGTCTTATGAAGAATGAGGAGGTAGCCAGTCTTTTATACGAAATCGCCGACATACTGGAAATCCAAGACGTTAAATTCAAACCCCAGGCCTATCGAAAAGCCGCCCAGAATATAGAATCACTTGGCGAAAGCATTGAGGACGTTCATAAAAAGGGCAAGCTACGTGACATACAGGGAGTAGGAGAGGCAATCGCAAAGAAAGTTGGTGAATTTATAGATACTGGCACGCTGAAATACATAGAAGATCTCAAAAAAGAGGTTCCTGAGGGACTACTCACTCTCTTAGAAATCCCGGGTTTAGGACCAAAAAAAGTGTCACTTCTTTACAAAGAATTGGGAATATCCAGTATCGAGGAGCTCAAATCAGCCTGCGAGAACCATGATTTGGAGGGAATAAAAGGTCTTGGAGCAAAGACCGAGGAAAACATTCTCCGGGGAATAGAACTTTTGGAGAGCTCCATGGGTAGATTCCTACTAAATCAGGCCTTGGATGACGGGGAGGCAATGAAGAAACATCTGAAAGCTCTAAAAAACGTGAAAAAGATAGAACTTGCAGGAAGCCTTAGAAGGCGAAAAGACACTGTGGGAGACATAGACATCCTCGTTTCGTCAGATAAGGCAGTGGAGGTAATGGACAGATTCGTTTCCTATGGTGATGTTGTGGAAGTTGTCCAAAAAGGAGATACAAAATCCAGTATCAGGCTCGGGGATGGAATGCAGGTGGACATAAGGGTTGTCCCCGAGGAATCCTTTGGTGCGGCCATGCAGTACTTCACAGGCTCCAAGGAGCATAATGTAAAGGTAAGAAAGGTGGCAATTTCAAAGGGCTTGAAAATAAACGAATACGGCGTATTTAAAAAGGACTCAGATGAGAAGATTGCAGGATCTGATGAGAAGAAGGTCTACAAGGCTTTGGGGCTCGAATATATCCCTCCAGAACTCAGAGAGGACAGAGGTGAGGTGGAGCTTGCACAAAAAGGAAAAGTCCCAAAACTTTTAGAGCTAAAAGACATCAAAGGAGACCTTCATGTCCACACTGAATGGAGTGATGGTATTTCATCCATTAATGAAATGGTTTCAGCCTCTAAAAAATTGGGATACTCATATTTTGCAGTTTGCGATCATTCTGAATCCTTGAAAATCGCAAGAGGACTGTCAAAAGACAGGCTCCTTAAACAGGTGCGGGAAATCAGGAAACTAAACAATGATCTTAAGGACTTTCAAGTGCTCTCGAGTATCGAATGCAATATAAAACCAAATGGGACCCTTGATATTCAGCCAGGATTGGAAAAAGAGATAGATTTTATCACGGGAGCCATTCATTCGAGTTTCAATATGGACGAAAAAGATATGACCAAACGAATCATAACCGCCATGGAGAATGAGAAGGTCAAGATCCTAGCACATCCCACAGGAAGACTGCTTCAAAGAAGAGAGGCCTACAAGGTGAACCTCGACAAGCTAATGGATTCTGCCAAAGAAAACGATGTTATATTCGAGATAAATGCATTCCCTGATCGATTGGATCTGAATGATGCAAACATAAAATACGCCAAAGAAAACGAAATGAGGTTCGCGATTTCCACAGATTCCCATAATACCCTTCATTTGGAATACATGAGATTTGGTGTCAGCACCGCAAGACGCGGATGGCTGGAAAAAAAAGACGTGATAAACACACAGCCACTGAATAAAATCAATAAGATACTTACTTTATGAGGAATATCGTATGAGCAAGGAAAAAGCAGAAAAGAGAATAAAGAATCTGAGAAAGGAAATCAGGCATCATGATTACAAGTACTATGTGGAAGACAATCCAGAGATCTCGGATTACGAATACCATCAATTGGTCAAGGAACTGGAGATGCTGGAAGAGCAATTTCCAGACTTAATTACACCAGATTCACCCACACAGAGGGTCTCAGGAGAGCCGGTTTCCGAGTTTCCCAGTGTGGAGCACAGGACCCATATGCTGAGTCTGGACAACACCTACAATTTTGACGAGCTTAGGGAGTTTCACAAGAGGGTATTGAAGAAGATCCCTGAATGTGAATATGTGGTTGAGCCAAAGATCGACGGCTTGGGTGTCGCCCTTGTTTACGATAATGGTATTTTATTACGGGGAGCCACAAGAGGAGACGGAAAGACAGGTGAAGATGTGACTCTTAACCTGAAGACCATTCGGAGCATACCACTCAAAGTAAATGACGATAGACTGGCAAACTGCGAGGTAAGAGGTGAGGTTTTCATGTCCCTTACCGGTTTTAAAAAAATGAACAAAGAAAGGGAAAAAAACGGCGAGCCAGTCTTTGCAAATCCCAGAAATGCATCGGCAGGCTCAATACGACAATTGGACCCAAAGATACCGGCCTCAAGACCCCTTGACATCTTCACATATTCACTGTCATATATCGAGGGATTGGGGTTTTATACACATTGGGAGAGCTTAAAGTCCATGAAAAAGGCTGGCTTCAAAGTAAATCCCTTAGCCAAACTGTGTAAAAACCTGGATGAGGTGATAGATTACTGCTCTGAATTGGAGGATAAAAGGGATGATCTTGACTATGAAATAGACGGTGCAGTCATCAAGGTCAATTCCTTGGAACAGCAAGGGAACCTTGGAGCCACAACGAAACATCCGAGATGGGCAATTGCATATAAGTTCAAAGCAAGGCAAGCCACCACTAAACTACTTGACATTCGTGTGCAGGTTGGAAGAACTGGGGCCCTAACCCCGGTTGCAGTGCTGGAGCCAGTTGAGGTTGGAGGAGTTACGATCTCAAGAGCCACTCTGCACAATGAAGATGAGGTAAAAAGAAAGGGCTTGAAAATTGGAGATATCGTTTTGGTAGAAAGAAGCGGGGATGTGATTCCCCAAGTTGTGAAGGCCGTAATTGAGAATAGAACTGGTGATGAAAGACAATTTAAGATGCCAAAAAAATGTCCTGTATGTCAGGGGGACGTTGAACGACCTGAAGGGGAGGCTGTAACACGTTGTAAGAACATCCAGTGTCCTGCCCAGCTGCGAAGGAGACTGGGACATTTTGCAGCAAGATCTGCAATGGATATTGAACATTTGGGCCCTGAGACCATTGATAAGCTCCTGGAATCTGGATTGTTAAAGGGACTTGAGGATCTTTATTCTCTTAAAAAAGAAGATATCCTGAAGCTTGAAGGATTCGAAGAAAAGTCAGCAGACAACCTTTTAAAGGCCATAGAGAACAGCAAAACCAGGGAGCTTTCCAGGTTGATTTTCGGATTGGGAATCCGTCATGTTGGACAGTATGCTTCCCAGCTTTTGGCTGCTCATTTTAATTCACTGGATAATCTTTCAAATGCCATGGGTTATCAATTGGAGGGTATTAAAGGGATTGGAAAGGAATCAATTGAAAGCATATTGAATTACTTTTCTGATGAGGATAACAAGAAATTGATTCAAGTCTTGGAAGATAGGGGAGTATCACCAACCACGAAGATGCGCGGCCCCCTTGAGGGCAAGCAGTTCGTGTTCACAGGAAGTCTCGAAGGTCTTTCAAGGGACGAGGCATCCAATTCGGTCACGAATGCAGGAGGTATCGTTTCAAACACTGTATCCAAAAACACGGATTTTGTTGTGGTTGGGGATAAGCCTGGCTCCAAGTTTGAGAAGGCTAAGAAACTGGGGATTAAAATCTTAGATGAAAAAGAGTTTAAAAAGGTAGTTGAGGTCTGAGTGTCCTATTTCTTCTTCAACTCGGCATAGTGATTATCTGCAGAGAAGAAAACCCTTTTCAATTCTAAACCACATTTTCCAATCAAATCTTCAAACTCATCCTTCGAAAACAGATGGTAGTACCTCTGAAGTTCCCTACCTTCCTTCATGTTCCAGGGGAGAAAAATATCCCCGTACTCGAATCCTTCCTCCTGGTTTTCATTTGATTTTTCAAGCTCGCATTTGAACTTCTCCTGCTCCTGGGCCCAGGCTGATACAAGGGTGCATCCCCCAGGTTTAAGGCATCGTTTGACCTCAAGGAGGCTGCTTAATCTCTCTTGGGGTGTAGGGAGGTGATGTAAGGTGGCAATGTAAAGAACAGCATCAAAGGAATCATTCTTAAAGGGCAGCCCTGCACAATCACCCATAACGAGTTCCACGGAATTTCTTACCTCCTTCCACTCAACCTTGTTGGACACGATCCTTAAAAGCGCTTTAGAAAAATCGATTCCCACAACCTCCATCCCTTCCTTAGCCAGATAAATCGAATTCCTGCCGTTTCCACAGCCCAAGTCAAGGACCCTTGATTTCTTCGGTAATGTGGAGATAAACCTCTTGCTCTCGGGCCATGGTTTATACCTTGTGATATCGAAGTGAGCAGCAATTTCATCGAAGGTTTCGATTAGTTGAGACTTTAAGTGCTTGGCTTTCTTGGGATCTGTGGTCATCTAGTTCTCCCTCACAGAATAACCAAAGGCTCCAAATGATAAAAATCTTTCCAAAATGTCGCGACATGCAACAGTATGAGGAGATAGGTGAGGGATATGTTATACTGCTTAAACACAATTCTTATAATCCAAAAACCCTTTGGGGAGGCGAGCACGTTGTCCATGTTATAGGTTCCCGTGAAAAGGAGGCATGAAATGACTGTTGAAGAGAAAATAAAGGAGCTGAGGGAAAAGAAAGAGCAGGCCAAGCTGGGGGGCGGAAAAGAAAGAATCGATAAGCAGCACAAGGCTGGAAAGCTCACTGCAAGAGAGAGAATAGAAAAACTCCTGGATCCGGGAAGTTTCGTGGAGTTGGACGCCTTGGCACTCCATGAGTGCACAGATTTTGGAATGGAAAAAAAGCGCATTCTTGGAGATGGAGTGGTTACAGGCTATGGCAATATAGATGGACGACTCGTTTACATTTTCTCCCAGGATTTCACTGTTTTCGGGGGCTCTCTGGGATGGAAATTCGCTGAGAAGGTGGTGAAGATCATGGACCTGGCCATGAGAAACGGAGCTCCAGTTATCGGATTGAACGATTCAGGGGGAGCCAGAATCCAGGAAGGTGTGGTGAGCCTTGGCGGTTATGCCGAGATATTCTTCAGGAACGTCATGGCTTCAGGTGTGGTTCCTCAAATCTCGGCAATCATGGGTCCCTGTGCGGGAGGAGCGGTATATTCCCCTGCAATGACTGATTTCATTCTAATGGTCAAAGGCACGAGCCACATGTTCATAACAGGACCCGAGGTCATTAAAACCGTGACAAAAGAGGAGGTGACCTTCGAGGAACTGGGAGGTGCCATGACGCATAACACGAAAAGCGGTGTTGCACACTTAGCATGCGAAAATGAGGAGGATTGTGTCAGCATGATAAAGAAGCTCCTTGGTTATATTCCTCAGAACAACCTGGAAAATCCTCCTTACGTGGAGATGGGTGACGATCCAAACAGGATGGATTCTGAGCTTATCGACTTAATTCCCGACGATCCCAACAAACCCTACGATATGAAGGATGTGATACTAAGGGTTGTGGATAATAATGAATTCATGGAGGTTCATCCATACTGGGCCCAGAACATCGTTGTCGGTTTTGCCAGGTTAGATGGGTATTCAGTGGGTGTTGTGGGAAACCAACCCAAACATCTGGCTGGTACATTGGATATCAATTCATCAAGGAAAGGTGGAAGGTTCGTTAGATTCTGCGATGCATTTAACATACCTCTTCTTACATTCGTGGATGTCCCTGGATTTTTACCGGGAACAGCCCAGGAATACGGTGGAATCATAACAAATGGATCGAAACTACTTTATGCCTATTGTGAAGCCACTGTCCCGAAAATTACGGTTATAACGAGGAAGGCATACGGAGGAGCCTACGATGTCATGTGCTCCAAACACATCAGGGCCGACATCAACTTTGCCTGGCCCACGTCTGAAATCGCAGTCATGGGACCAGATGGAGCAGTGAACATAGTGTTTCGAAAGGAGATAGCCAAGGCAGAGGACAAGGAGAAAAGGAAACAGGAGCTCGTTTCAGATTACCGCAAAAAATTCGCCAATCCCTACATTGCGGCAGAAAAAGGTTACGTTGATGATGTTATCGAACCCCAGGAAACCAGACCGAAAGTCATTAATGCCCTTCACTCACTTCTTACCAAGCGTGAACCAAGACCTTCAAAGAAGCATGGCAACATACCTCTATAGCTCGAAGTTAAGGGGGAAAGAGAGTTTGGAAAAAAGATCCATAAAAATCACAGATACGGCATTTAGAGATGCACATCAATCTCTCCTCGCCACTCGGATGAGAACAGAGGATATGCTGACCATAGCAGATAAAATGGACAAGGTCGGCTACTGGTCAGTGGAGATGTGGGGTGGTGCCACATTCGATTCGTGTATCAGGTTTTTAAAGCAGGATCCATGGGAGAGGATCAGACTCCTAAAAAAGGCCATGCCAAACACGAAACTCCAGATGCTGCTTCGTGGACAGAACATTGTGGGATACAGGCATTACCCCGATGATGTTGTTGAGGAATTCGTAAAAACCGCCCATAAAAATGGAATCGATGTTTTCAGAATCTTTGATGCATTAAATGATGTAAGAAACATGAAAACCGCATTAAGAACCGTAAAGGAAGTTGGGGCAGTGGCAGAATGCTGTGTATGTTATACAATAAGTCCTGTACATACAACCGATGTCTTTGTGAAAATGGGAAAGGAACTGGAGGCAATGGGATCAGATACTTTGTGCATCAAGGACATGGCTGGACTTCTTGCTCCGAGTGATGCCTTCGAGCTTGTGAGTGGATTGAAAGAGAACATATCCATACCCGTGCACATGCACTGTCATGATACCAGTGGAATGGCCACGGCATCTTACCTAAAGGGAATCGAGGCAGGGGCCGATATCATAGATTCCGCTATCTCAAGCCTTTCATCGGGAACTTCGCAACCTCCCACAGAGACCTTGGTTGCCATGTTGAATAACACACCCTATGAGACTGGTTTGGATTTGCGTATGCTTGGGGAGATAGCAGACCACTTTACAAATGTCAGAAAAAAGTACCGCATTTATGAAAGCACATTCACAGGCATAGATACCGATGTTCTTCAATTCCAAATTCCAGGAGGCATGATGTCCAACCTTGTAAAACAATTACGGGATAATGAAGCAGAGGACAGACTCCCTGAGGTACTTGAGGAAGTGCCAAAAGTTAGAAAAGAACTGGGTTATCCCCCACTTGTTACTCCATCAAGCCAGATCGTGGGAACCCAGGCCACATTGAATGTCCTTTTGGGAGGACGCTATAAGATGATTCCAAAGGAAACAAAGAACCTCATCAAGGGACTCTACGGAAGAAGCGCGGCACCCATAGATGAAAACATCAAAAAAATGGCAATTGGTGATGAAGAGCAAATTTCATCTCGCCCCGCCGATCTTTTAGAACCCGAGTTGGATAAACTGAAAAACGAGCTCGGCACTGACAACATCGAGGATGTCCTATCCTATGCCCTCTTTCCCCAGGTTGCGAAGAGGTACTTCGATGAAAGGGATGGAAAGGTAATAGACGAAGCAGAGGTTGCCGCAATCGCTGCTGCAATATCTTCCAAGTTTCTGAAGATCGAAACTGCATTAAAGCCAAAAGGAATCGAACGCAAAATAGCACCCAGCCCTTGGACCATGGCAGGTAGAATTGAATTGATGAATGCAAGGGGAAGAAACCCATGAAAAGTATCACCTATCCATGTTTCTGTTTAATGAAGATATCCCTCAACATGAAATCATCATCGCGAGGATATTCCAAAAGGTGAAGATTAATATGAAGAGGTTCAAGTTGACCATCATAGACAAAGAATTCGAAATCGATATAGAAAGGAAAATGAACAGGCTATTTCATGTTGTGGTAAACGGTATTGAATATGAAGCCACAATGGAGGAGGATTCGGGTAAGAGTACGCTCTTTTCTGTGGATGGTGGGCTTTTCAACGTGGAATTGGGAGGGGAGATAGAGAAAGGAAAGATGAGGGTTAAGGTCAACGAAAGAGAGCGCGTCATAGAAAGCAAGAATCTTTTGGGTGCCCAGGATATCACATCCTTAAAAAAACCGACATCAGTGGAATCGAAAGATGATGTTTTTGTTGAGCAAGAAACAAAACCTCCAATTCCCGGAATCGCTGCTCAAGGTATAGCCGCACCCATGCCTGGAAAAGTCGTTGCAGTAATGAAGAATGTGGGGGATGAGGTAAAGATTGGAGATGTTGTTCTAATTTTGGAGGCCATGAAGATGGAGAACGAAATCACCTCAAATGTCGAGGGAAAAATCACTGAGGTCAGGGTAAAGGAAGGGGACAATGTGGATGCCGATGATGTCATGGTGGTTATAGGGTGAGATAGGATAATAAATAATAAAAATATAAAACCGACTACCTCCCCCTTCTCCTGCTGTATCCCTCTGTTATATAAAAAACATGCCTGCAGTCGTTGCACTTGACGTAGCCCTTTTCAAAGAATCTCAGGTTTTTGGAGCTACACAAATCGCATTTCACATCCTTTCTCTCAGGGGTGGGCTTTGGAGGATACGCCTTGGATCTAGGAGGATAGGTGGCTGTTCTCGGAGGATAGGCCTTGTGAGGAACAGGATAACGGTATCCAGTCTGTGGAGTGCGTCTTTGCATCTGCCCTGATGTTCTGCCACTCCATGGCTGCTCTGGTTTTTTCTTGGCACTAACATATATTAGAAAAGCGATAAACAGCATGATTACACAAAAAGTTGCAAAGATGCAGGCCCCTTCATCGCTTGCCTCCTCGTCTGATTCGTCATCCTGAGCCAAAGCATTTGGAAGTGTAAAAAGAAATAACACGAATAATAAAACCATCAAACGATAGATCACGGCCTTCATGGCATAAGAGATGAATTACTGATTTAATAAAGGTTTCTCTGTCAATATTACTTCCGCAAGTATTCCTTAGCTCCATTCATTTTGACAAGAATTTGTATTTTACTTTATTATGTAGATAAGCTTCACTGATTCTATAAATGAGTGCGAGTACACTAACATCATCTCCAAGCCATAAGAGATTCGAGAGGGACGCAACAAAGCTTAAATTTAGTCAGTGTAACTTATGGTCATCTGGATATAGATTTCTCTAAGAATGTAAGCAGGTCTACCATTCTTGTAATGGTCTTCATAATCAAGTCTAAGTAAAGTCCAGATATTGAAAAGGATGATTGGTAGTTAGGTTTTCGTGTTGGTAAGAGGTCAAGGGACAATCCATACAAAACTCAATTATTTCGCTTCTTTCAGATGGTTTTATATAATTGTAGTTACATTTATTCTTCTTGGGGAGGGAGATAAACTTGCGAAATAAAGTAATTAGCTGTGTGATATGTGTTCTGGTGTTTGTTACTATTTTAGTGATTGAAGTTCCAAAAGATGTAAGTGCCCAAGTTAAAGAGGAATGGGTTGCTAGATACGACGGGCCAACAAACAAGATTGACAGTGCCATGGCTATTGCCGTTGACTTGATTGGAAATGTCTATATCACAGGTTCGACAGACTGGACTCTTTACAATTTTTCCACCGGTGACATAGCCACGATAAAGTACGATCCATCAGGTAATGAACTCTGGATGGCAAGATATGATGGACCAGCGCATTCAGAGGATAGGGCATCTGCTATAACATTGGATTCCATTGGAAATGTATATGTAACGGGGAGCAGTCGTGAATCTCTAGATCACCCTAGAAATGACTACGTCACGATAAAATATTCCTCCTTGGGCAATGAATTATGGGTAGCTAGATATAATGGCACGGGATATTTTGATGATAGTGATGATCAAGCGCTTGCCATTGCAGTTGATTTGCAAGGGAATGTCTATATAACTGGAAAAAGTAGGGAATACCATAATGATTTTGCCACAATAAAATACGACTCGTCAGGTAATGAGCTTTGGGTGGCAAGATACAATAGCCCCGGAAATCACAATGATGTCGCAAATGAGATCGCTTTAGATTCAATGGGAAACGTATATGTGACAGGGTTTAGTGATTCCGAGGATTCGGACTACGACTATATGACCATAGCCTACGATACTGACGGAAACAAGCTATGGATGGCAAAATATGATGGTCCTGTGAACGGTAAGGATGTCTCAAATGCCATAGCT
>CP070672.1:3571193-3577648 GCA_020351895.1 Thermoplasmata archaeon | reverse complement strand
TATGCACCTTTTTCTTTTCCAAAGGGGATGTACTCCGAGACAAGCCAGCCTTCGTTTACCAGCTCGGTTTTCGTTTTTTCTGCAAGTCCCATTAGAAATCCGAACTCCACGAATTCTTTTTTTCTGTCCAACGTTTCTTTCATCCACTCAATAAGTTCGGGATCGTGGGTTCCCACAAAAAAGATCTTTTCACTGTGAAGTAGAAGTTCGATTGCCTCCTTGAATTTTTCCTGTATATCATCAAAACCTTCCAAGTCACCTTTGTAGGCACCCTTGACCAGACGCACTATTATCCTCCCTTTGAGAACCTCTTTCAGATCCAGTGAAGTGCGGTTAAGATAAACCTGAAGGGCCAGGGTGATTGGAAATCCCTGCCTTGAAAATGATGAGGCTGTTTGGAGGATGTAATCCACAAGGGGAGTTCCCTCCATATCTATCTCAACATTCACCATATGCTTTCCTGCCTCTTTGAGTATCTTTCCGAGATTATCCTCACACAGAGTTTTATCGAAAGGGGCTCCCATTGCAGTCAACTTCACGGCTAGGGAGGCCTTTAACTTCTCTTTTTTGATCTTCTTGATGATGGATAAATAGGATTCAAGGTTTCTTTTTGCTTCACCTTTGCTTCTCGTATTCTCCCCCAGAATATCGATTGTGCAGCGAATGCCCTGAATGTTTCTTTCTTTGCACAAATTAAGGGTGTCTTCCCAATCTGATAGTGCCCATCTGATCTTCTGGTTATCCATCTATTGAGTGTAAATGATTCCTTCCTAAAAAGACTACCGATTTTTTTTAGGGATATTCTATCAGATTTTTACTAATCTCCAGCAGGGATTTAGTTTGCATGACCAAATGACTCTCCACATTTTCTTGATGGACGAGGATTTATTCAACCAAAAGGTCGCCATTTAAGAGACGAAAAGAGGATAAGGGGGTGATCATATGAGAGTGTGTCGAAATTAGATAGATGATTTAGAAATTTCTGGAGGAGATCATCAATATATAAAACAATGGAAAATAAGGATATGACTCTGCAGATAAACAAAAAATTCATTCACAACAAGGGGAGAATAATGTGAAAATTAGGCAAGAGCAAAAAAGCGATCACCAAAAAGTCTATGATATAAATAAGCAGGCATTTAATCAGGAAAATGAAAGCAAACTGATCGAAAAAATCAGAAATGGTGAAAATTTTGTCCCTGAGCTTTCATTGGTAGCGGAATTAAATGGCGAGATCGTGGGGCATATTCTCTTTTCTAAAATTAAGATAATCGGCGATGCTGAATATGAATCACTTTCCCTGGCTCCCATGGCTGTTGCCCCAAAACATCAAAAACAAGGAATTGGAGGGGAGCTTGTGAAGACCGGCCTCGAAACTGCTAAGAAACTCGGTTTTGAATCCGTGATTTTAGTGGGACATTCGGATTATTATCCAAGATTTGGCTTAAAAAAGTCTTCCTTATGGGGTATCAAGTGCCCGTTTGAGGTACCCGATGAAGCATTTATGGCAATTGAACTTGTTGAAGATTCATTGAAAAATAAGAAAGGATATGTTCAATTTCCCAAAGAATTCATGGAGGTTGAATAGAATAACTACTTTGAGGATTGGAGACAAGGGAGGTAAAAGTGATTATGACCGAAGCAAATCATGAGGTTCCATATATCGAAACAGACAGATTGGTATTAAGAGGATTGACTGCCGATGATATTGGCTTTCTTTATGAACATTTTAGTAAAGATGAGATAAACGAATGTTCGTCAGCTGATAATGTAACCTCCAGAAAAGAAGCCGAAGAGTTCTATGAAAAGTATATTGTCCCAACACCTACACGATTTCGATTGGGATTGGTTTTTAAAGAAACGAATAGGCTAATAGGAACAGTTGGCTTTTATAGATACAGTAAACGAGATTCCTGCATAACTGTTGGGGCCGATTTGGCCAAGAAATACTGGGGAATGGGATTGATGAAAGAAACCCTTGATGCATTAATTCAATATGGTTTCGAAAAGATGGCGTTGAATAGAATCGAAGCCACAACAGATCCTGAGAATATCCGAGCCGTAAGACTCATAGAAAGGTTAGGTTTTAAAAAGGAGGGAGTGCTGAGAGGGAAATATTTCTACAAAAGTCGGTTTCATGATGATATAATATACTCGCTCCTTCGTTAGGAATGGATGAAAATTTAATCCTTGCCGACCCCATTTTGTGGAAGGAATATGCCTGGATCATGTTTTAGATGGGTTGGATATCAAGGTCGTTATCAAGGTACAGAGAATCCAATATCGAAAATCTTATGGCATTCGGGGCATATGAAATACCACCTAATTTCATCCCCCTCACGAATGAACATTGAATGATATCCATCTTCATAGCCGCATACCGGACATACCTTGAACTCATCAGAGAATTCAATCTTATTAATTTCATATGTCATAAAATTCCCATCCATAGATTATAAATAAATATATAAACTTTCGGACTTTATAGATTATCGGTTGTGCTAATATGCCGCTTACGAAGCCGGAAATAAACGAGCTCATAGAAAAGGACAGGGAACACTACTGTAATGGAGAGCGTGTACAGCTCTGTGTTAAAATTGTGGCTGTGGCAAATCTACCCACATTATTTGGGGATTTTCAGATTGTGGCCTTCTATAATAACAGCGATGAAAGGGAGCACATAGCCCTTATATCAGGGGATGTATGTGGAAAAGAGGAGGTTCCTGTCAGGCTGCATTCTGAGTGTTTGACCGGTGATGCCATAGGCTCCTTAAGATGTGATTGCAGGGAACAGCTCATCGCTGCCATGAAAAATGTGGCGTCTTTGGATAATGGTATTGTATTATATCTCAGGCAGGAGGGGAGGGGAATCGGACTTTTAAATAAGGTGAAGGCATATCAGCTTCAGGATTTTGGATACGATACTGTGGAGGCAAACGAAGCTCTAGGCTTTAAGGACGATGAACGCGATTACATGATTGCAGCACACATGTTGATGGCCCTGGATGTGAAATCCATAAATTTGCTGACCAACAATCCTGATAAAGTCAAGGATCTGAAAAGACATGGCATCGAAGTTGTTGGAAGGATACCGATTTTAATAGAGCCGAATGAGTATAATGAAATGTACCTCAAGACGAAGATGGAAAAGCTGGGACACATGCTGGATGATCTTTTTGTTGACGATTTAGACCAGTAATATGGAAATCGATAGTTTCAAGTTTCTGAAAAGAATACTGATTATGGGAAGCTATACATGGGGGATATAATGGGGGTATATATGACCTTATACCGCTTCGAGGAATTTAAATGGATATTGTGAAAATTACCTATTTGTTCATTATAATTTTAATTTTTCTTATTGGCTGTTTATCGAACGAAAATGATAAACCACAAAATTCTATTGAGATAAGAATTGACCTTATTGAAGACCATTTCGAAAATGATGATTTTATTCTTAATAATTATTATCAAGTTAGACTGAATTTTACAAATATTGAAATAGATAGTATCAATCTTTCGCTAGAAGATTTTAAATTAATAACGAAATCGAAGAATTATGTTGCAGATAAATCTCCTAATATTCCTGATAGCATTAATCAAAGTGAAACAAAGAATTTTGTAATTAGTTTTGATGTCGATGAAGATGAAGAATATGAGAATCTCAATAAGATAGTATATGAATTAAACACATATGGATTATATTACGAGATAAAAATTCCTAAGTGAAATCATATGTTCAAAAAAGAAAAATATTCAGGATATGAATGTAATATTTGGAGAATGGGACCATGCATGTAGATCTCAACCAGAAGAACCTTAATATCGAAATCCTCGTAAAAAAGGCTCCTTTAGATGAAGATACACTCCGTGCCATCACTCAAGGTATACTTTCAAAAAATGATACTGTCCATTTTAATAGCCACAAGGTTCTTTTAATGTTGGCTGAGCAGCATCCTAAATCCCTCGATCCCTACTGGGAGTTTTTAGAAGAATTATTAGAGAGCAAGAACGATTATCAAAGATATATCGCCATTCAAATCCTTGCGAATCTTTCCAATTCCGATTATGAACATAGATTCGAAAATCTGTTTGATAAGTATTACGACATACTTTCAGGGAAGAAAACCATGGTGGCACGACAAATCGTGTTGTGCTCAGGTAAAATCGCATTGGCAAAACCTCACCTTCAATCCAAAATAACTGAAAAACTGTTTAACATCGATAAACTTCATCGAGGAAAACAAATGGAACTTCTCAAAGGAGATGCATTGGAAGCATTCGATGAATTTTATGAGGAAGCCGGGAATAAAGAGGAAATAATCGAGTTTGCAAAAAATCAGTTAAACAGCAAGAGCACTAAAACCAAAAAAAGAGCAGAGAAGTTTTTAAAAAAATGGGAGAGAATAAATCCAGGACCTAGTCTAGTATAATAAAAATAAATAGAAAAAATTAAAAAATTTGGTTGGAGTACTAAAAGCAACTAAAGTTTCTTTACATTCGCAGCTTGTGGTCCTTTTGGAGATTCCTCAATGTCGAACTCGACCTGGTCACCTTCACGGAGAGTGGTTCCTTCAGGCAGGGCGTTTCTATGAACGAATACGTCCTTTTGTCCTTCTACCTCTATGAAGCCGTAGGACTTCATATCATTATACCATTTTACTGTACCTTTCACGTTGGTCACCTCCTCAGAAACTGAGGTTCTGACTTTTAATAAAGATTGGAAAATTAAAAAAGTTATCAAGCCGTATTTAGATGCCTCTAAAAAGGTGGTAAATTTTCTAACTTTCATCTTTATTGTTCATTTGCATAAACTTACTCCTATAATTACTTTTCGATGGGGAAGAAGTGATTATTGAGGGAAAAACCATATAAGCCCAGGAAGATTGGCACCATGAAGAACTCGTTGTTCAAAAAGGAGTAGATTGGAGCGGGACACCGTAGATTTAAGGCTATGTAATAGGATATACTCCTTTGAGCCATTATTGGATTTCTTATAGGTGAATTGAATCGAGTAAAATCTCGGGTGACTGTATGGTTAAACGATATGTTTGTGGAAGATGCAGGTATGTCTATAGAAAAGGATCAAATTGCATGCATTGTGGGGAACAGCTATTTGAAATGAACCTAAATCACACAATATTCGGAGTGTTAATGTATTTATTTGCCTTTGTAAGCGTTATTTTAATGATTATGTCATTTGTACTCGGTTTGGGGTTATTGTTCCTTTTTTCATTGATTCCAGTATTAATTGCCCTAGCAATGAACGAATTGGATGATAAGAAAATCGATAAGATTGCCAAATCAAGATTGTGAACCAAGGTCTCCCTCCCTCTGCTCTGTTATATAGATAATTATTATGACAAGGCTCATCTATCTGGGTGTTTGCTCGATATCGATAATCCTTTTATGTAAATCATCTATGATTGCTAAAGCCAGGAGCCAATGATTTACATAAAAATATATCACTGGGGATAACCAGTACCAAACTCATTGGGCTTCCAAGCTAACTTACATCAGGGGAACCTTTGAATGTTCTTATAGAACGCTCATTTACATCATTAAGACGTTATGAACATGGTGACGATCATTGTAGCGATAACGAGAGCGGTGGCTGCTGACAGCATAGAGGCCCTGACTTTCCAGTCTAATTTGTCACTGCTTATACCGATCACATACAATGGTAACGCGATTATCATTGTTCCAAACCAATTGAGTATCCGTCCTATTCCGACGAGGTTTCTTCTCAAATCCCGAGTGTCTTCTACTGCTTTGAGATAGTCTTCCCAATCGTCATAATCTTCTTCATTAGGATCTCCGATAAGCACCGTGGTCTGAGCCAATATCGCCCCGATAAAAAAGAGGATAACACCCATTAAAACCATCTTTCCCGCCATATCAGCACTTATCATCTCTCTGGGCTTCCGCGGTTGTGGTTGTGGCTGTGGTTGTGGCTGTGGCTGTGGTTGCTGAGCAGGTGCGTACTGCATTTGCATATATTGTGGTTGAGTCCCCGCTGGAGGTGGTGGTTGATAGCTACTACCTGTTGCCATTAAATAATCCTCCGATTTGGGTAAATGATTGGGATTATATAAATCTTCTTTAATTTATTCAAGTGATAGGATAAAAGATTTAATGAACTTAACTTATGAGGGGTCAGAGGTCGAGCCAGGCTGTAAATTTGTTTTCGTTTATCACCACATCATCCTCTCCCACCATATCGAACGGATTCTCCAGATGATCCTGTATGTTGTCCAGGGAAACCAATGTTATGCTGAATAATAGGGGAACCACAAAGAACAATTCAATGGGAATATTCTGGGCTAAATTGGCGAAATATAGGCCGAAGACAATTGGCAGGACATAGACAAAAATCTTGCTGTAGGCCCTTAGGGTTACCGGAGTTCTGTACTGATATATGTGTTTCATGCCTTCAAATGAATCCAGCATCTTGC
>CP070672.1:3554352-3571093 GCA_020351895.1 Thermoplasmata archaeon | reverse complement strand
TTCGCGGCTATCTGACCCGATAATTTTCCTCCTAAGGGGTTGGGGGGACGGCTTTTATATTTTCATTCATTGTAGAGAAAGTTTTGTCTCAATGAATTATTAAAAAAATAGATTTATAAAAAATCGTGTGAAGAATGATCATGCTTCTTTGTAATTTTCTTGTTCACTTTCAGGAAGGTCGTTGAACTCTCTTATGATTTTTTTTCTGTCGCTCAAAAAAAGGTAGACCCTCCCGCAGTTCATGCAGGCAAATGGAATAACTGGGGCACTCATCTTCAGGGCACTGCCCCACGGTTTGTTCCAATACATATTTGTTGAGGCAATGAATTTTCTTGCCCTAATAAGAATTCCGCCACAAGAATGACATTTAGTATTATCCTCTTCCATCTCCATTGGTTTTTGTAAAGAACTTTTAGGACTTAACTTTTTCCCAATTAATGTCCCGTGAGATAATTATAGATTTTATACTTCATTTCACATAATCTTCTCTGAGTTGAGGCATTTTTTTAATGGCATAAAAATCGAGCAATAGGAGGATAGACTCTCAATTGCTCTCGGCCACGATTTCCTTTTTCTTGATATAAGAAGAATAGCCTCCGATCAATATGCGCTTTTTATCTTTTTCAGGATTGTACTCTCTAATATTCGCCTTCTTTTTTTTCGATTTATTCCTATCTTTCAACCTATTATTTGAAGTATTAGAGCCCACTTTTTCATTTTCTTCAGGAATGTAAACTCCCCCTATGTCAGGATATTTCGATTTTCCAATCTAAATCGTCATATTATCTATTCTTGTTTTTAGTATAAAAGGTTTTTAGAACGATTCTTGAATATTCTACAATTTAATTTCCAATATCATTTTACTATAAAATAGGAGATACTATGAACCACGCTCCGAAAAAGATGAGAACAGCACCGAAGATACCGAACACGATATTATGACCCTTTTCAGACCAGAATTTCTTGGATTTGAAGACAGAAAAAGATACAAAATAGTCCCATAGAAAATCGCACAACCAATGAAGTACAGCAAATATAATGAAGGCCAAAAGGCCGAAGACCAGGGCATCTGCAATCAATTTCAGGCCTATTGTTGCCCACCACAGAAAAAAGTAGGGATTAGTTATAGTGGTTATGACACCAACAATTAAGGGGGGATATGGAAGGTATTTTTCTGTTTCATCCACCTCTTTTCTCATCTTTACCATATTGTAACCGATATAGATTAGTACCACTCCTCCCACCAATCCAATGGCGATCATAACACTCTGATTCTTGAAAATAGAGCCGAGGCCCAGACCGATTATTCCTATCAAAGGAAACTCAACGATGCCGTGCCCAAAAGCGATCTGCATACCTGCTTTCTTGTCTTTGTACCCCTTGGCCACTGTCCCCGCGAAAACAGGGCCGGGCATCATGACACCCGATAGGGATATGAAGGCAACAAGTATATAGAAACCAAGAAGGCTTGCTATATCCAAATACCACACCTGGATGAAAATGTCCTTCCGTATATAAAACTCTCGGTTTAATGTTCTTCGTGAATACGAGGTTGCTACAAATTTTAGATTTGTTTTACAGAATGTAAAAAAGGAGATATATTGAGGAAGATAACCGGTATAAAAAGATAAAACATCAACATGTCAAATGTAATGCTGCTACAACATCGTGTTTTTCATAGAGTTCATTGAACTTTTTGCAAGCTTCTTCTGTTCGCTTCACTATTATATTAATCCCTTTGGCTCGAATGTAATCCTCAACACTCTTGGGTACACTCATTACTCCTGAGTACCCGGTTCCTATTATCAAGATTTCCGGAGTCTGGGCTAAAACATCCTTGATATCCTCCAGGCTGAGCCGATGGCCTTCCTTCCTCCACCATTTGGGATTAATCCCTTTATTAGAGATTATCAAATCGGTTGTGAATTTTCTTCCATTCACAACTATAGTCCCAAAATCATAAGAATCAATCATATGGACCTTATGTTTTTATGGATATTTGTAATTTAGGCATTGATGCTACTAGTATTATGTTGCTAATATTGGATGAACTTCATTGCCACCCTATTACCCAATGGTATTTGTATTGCATAAGAAATCGAAGGCGCTTTGAGTCCCAGGTTTCATCAGTAGGCCCTTGCGAGATCATACGCTGTGATTACACCAACGGGGTCGTTTGGTTTGTCTGGTTTATAGATGTAGATAGCTGGGTATTTCAACAAATCCGATTCTATATCTGATAGCTTCGTTCCCACTGGAACCTCCTTAACTTGACTTAGTTCTAGATCCTCGACCTTTTTTTCGAGGTCCGCCCTAAGGATTTTCCAACTTTCTAGCACTCCCATTAACTTGTCGTCAGCTTTCACGAGGATTTTTTTTACTCCTTTCTCCCTCATTATCTCAAGAGCCTCCGCGACAACAGTTCCTTTTTTGACGGTGTATACCGGTTTTTTCATAATTTGGTCCACAATAATTTCACTCATCTTATCCACTCCCTATTGAGGAAAGTTTTTCTTTATAAAAAGTATGAACTTCCTCGACTTCTTTCTCTGCACGCGCGATAGCCATTTCGTAATTTTTTATACTTTTTTCAAGGCGACCTTGGAAATGCTTTCTCACTTCTTCGATTTTGCCATCGGTCATGTCCTCAAAGCTGGTGTTCAACCTACTTATTTTTTGCTTTATTTCATTGAGCTCATTTTTTTCATTGTTTAATTTATCCTTTTCTTTATCAAGATCATTCTTTTCTTTGTTTAGTTCTCCAACCCGCTTGCCTGAACCGATTCCAGCTGCAATCGCCGGCCAGCCTATACCTGTAACAAAAGCTACCATAAGTTGATTCACAGTGAAATCTGGACTGGACGCCATGTTCACAACGACGGATAATATTCCTCCGAGAATGACATATAGGTATGCCATCGGAATAAGTCCTAAATAATCATTCTTAAGAATTGCAATGTCTTTATCGAATAGCAGTAATAGGAACAAAAAAGTAATTGCCCCCAGTGTACCTACAATAAAGTAGCCAAAAATGGATATTGGATAAGACAACATGCTATCAACCCCCGTATAGAAATGTCATGAGAACAATATATACTTTTTCATTTATACAAAGGTCGAAAAGGATTATGAGTGTCTAATTTGATTTTCATATAACCAGGCTATTATTTTCATTATTAAGTTTTTTTTGTATAATCCGCCTATTTCCCAGCTATTCTTAAAAATTGATAATTCTATGAACTAATATATATCCCCCCTCTTTTAAATTGATAAATTCTTTAAATCAACGATAAAAATTAAAGCGAGGCAATACAATGACGGAATCAGAATAATTGAGAACGTAGGTAAATGCGAGGGCTTAAATGAAAAGCGTCAAAATAACAGAGTTTAAGGATGACCTTCATCCAAGAAGTCTTAAAATCGCTGAAGAGGCAATACTCCATGTAGAGATAAATGAAATGAGCTATGATGTGATTATCTCGCCCTCTGAAATCAAGGAGTTCATTTATGGTAATCTACTATCAGAAGGATTTATTAAAAATCTGAATGAGGTAAAAAGCTACATAGAAAAGAGAAAAAAAGACCTAATCACAGTAAGAATCTATCTTAAAACCTTTGAGCCATCTTTTCTTAGAAAGAATTATAATATCGTTTGGACAGAGTGCGGCACTGTATCTGAGATACAGAAGAGGAAGGGAGAAAGATTAAAGAAAATCGAATGCAAATATAAACTTAAAGCAAAGGATATATTGAGCATTCAAGGAAAAATGAGGGTCAGGATAAATGAACTTGAAAAGACAGGGGGAGTGCATTTTTCGGCACTGTTTGATAAAAATTTGAGGCTGAAGCATTTTTCTTTTGATGTTGGAAGACATAACGCAGTAGACAAGGTCTTAGGTAAGAATTTATTGGATGAGGGGAATTTTGAGGATAAGGTATTATTCACCACAGGCAGAGTCTCTTCAGATATCGTGGTGAAGTGCCTTAGGACAAGAATTCCTGTTATTATCTCAAAGAACAGCCCCCTTTACACGGCAATATCCCTGGCCAGGAAGTACAACCTTTGCCTCATCGGTTATTTGAGGGGTAAGAGGTTCGAGATATTCTCGGGAGAAGATATTATTGTTGAAGATTGATGATATAAAATGACATGTAATATACATGTTGTAAAAAGGATTATAAATAATATCAATTATTTTATTCAATATGATGAAAATAAGGAAGGGAAATCTTACTTTTGAAAAGTTTGGAAAATATCTTTGTCTTTTTAGTTTAATTCTTATCGCAATATGTTTTACCTTCTTACCCATATCTTCGTATGAGGGATTTGAAGCTGGATTTCACCCGCTACTTCCTCTGCTAATTATTGGATTATCACTTTCAAGTCTATCATTGACCTTTATTCAAAAAAAAGTCGAGGTTCGAATCGGGACACTGGCATATTCCCTTCCAATTATCATTACTGGTCCCATATATATAAGTGGTTTTGAGCGATACTGGGGGATACCCGAAGAGTCGCATTTCTTCCACTGGGAGATAGGCATGCATCTAATTATTATTGGTCTTATATTACAATATTTAGGCTCACTTTTAATCTCACCGAAGGAATCAGACAAGAACATGGAAAAACCCATCATGGAGGATGAGACTGACAAGGTGAAAATAGGTTTTAATAAAATCATAGTTGGTTTAATGAAAAAAATTGCCCACATTCTAATTATAATATCATTTATACTAGTGATTATTTTTGTAATTCTTGCACCATTGAAAGCATTCAATGTCATATAGCCCTAACCATCAAAATTCATCCAAAAAATATTTACATCCAAGATGTTTTATCGATTTATCCTAAGGGGATGGCCACATGTTCGAACCTGAAATGGAAAATATGAAACTTGATGATATCAAAAAACTCCAGAATGACAGACTGATAAAAATGGTGCGTTACGCCTTTGAAAATGTACCTTTCTACAAAAGGAGATTCAAGGAAGCTGGAATTTCACCGGATGACATAAGATCCTCAGAGGACCTACATAAGGTACCTTTTACAGTAAAAGACGATCTAAGGGACCATTATCCATACGGTATCCTGGCCGTTCCCCGGGAGGATATTGTGCGGTTCCATTCCTCCTCCGGAACAACTGGGATTCCCACAGTTGTGGGCTATACCAGAAAGGATTTAGATACATGGTCGAGATTGATGGCCAGGACCATCGCCTGTCCCGGTGCGAAAAAAGGGGACATCATGCAGAACATCTACGGCTACGGCCTGTTCACAGGAGGCCTGGGATTCCACTATGGTGCCGAACTTCTTGGAGTCTCGGTGATCCCTACAAGTACCGGGAACACGAAAAGACAGCTTAAGATAATGAAGGATATGAAGACAACTGTAATTGCCTGCACACCATCATACGCACTCTACCTGGGAGAAGCTGCAATGGATGAGGGCTACAATCCAAAGGAGGATTTCAACCTCAAGTTCGGCCTGTTTGGAGCCGAGGCGTGGTCAGAGGAGGCAAGAAAAAAAATTCAAGATACTCTTGGCCTGGGAGCCTATGACTGCTACGGACTCTCTGAGCTTTATGGCCCTGGAGTTGCCATGGAATGTGAGCACCAGAATGGTTTACATATTTGGAGTGACGAGTTTTTAGTAGAGACCATAAATCCTGAAACTGGGGAAGTTCTTGAACCAGGTAAAAAAGGCGAGCTCGTGTTCACGATGCTTACAAGGGAGGCCATGCCCCTGCTTCGGTACAGAACCAAGGATCTGGCTACAATAGGTTACGAAGAATGCGAGTGTGGAAGGTCCCATCCCAGGATATTACGGGTATCAGGAAGATCGGATGACATGCTCATCATAGGTGGTGTGAACATGTTCCCTTCCCAGATCGAGGACGTACTTTTTAAGATTCCTGGCTTGGGGGATCAGTACCAGATATTCGTGGATAGAAAGATATTGGATAAGATGACAATCAAGGTGGAGCTTTCCCCTGAAGCTGCAGCCGATAAGAATCTAGATAAGAATACCCTGCTTAAAAAGATCACAGATGAGCTTGTGGCTGTAATCACCATAAGACCAAAAATTGAGCTCTTGGAGCCCAAAACCATACCCAGAAGCGTTGGGAAGGCTGTACGTGTTGTGGATTTGAGGAACGACCTGTGATTTTTTCATTATCTGAACCGAGTTAACATTCCTGTCCCTAAAAATACCAAAAATATTTATCTTGGCAAATGGATTCCTATACCATGAATGAACGCCTTTCCAAACTCTTTCGGTCACCTTTGGTGATCATCGGAATTATCATAATTCTACTATTGGCAGCCATCGGTTTTTACGCCATTTCAAGGGAGGAAGAAGAAACTCATGAACCTATGGAGGTGGAGAAAGAACCCCTCTACTTGGAATATAAAGAGCCCTATGCCTTCAATGACATAGGGTATGAACCCAGCATAGCCTCTGACTCCATGGGGAATTTGTTCTACACCGCTCATAAGAATGTGGATAGTGAAGATATGGATAAGCGAGATACCTGGGACTATCTCGCATCCTGGTTCTACGTGAGCAATGATGGGGGCGAAACCTGGCAGAAACCCGGAGGGAGATGGCAATACTATCTTGGAGATGAGGGTGATATAGGTGTGGATGCAAATGACTGGGTTTATTATGTTGATACCTATTTAAGGGACATCAATATACATGTTTTTTCTAATGGTGGAGAGTTAGAATATTCTACCCACTACAAAACGAGTGTAGGATTGGATGATCGCCCCTGGGTCACAGCTCACGGTGATGGCATTGTCCACTACCTTGGCAACAACGCAGTTTCCATTGGAGGGGGTAGGTATTGGTACTACCGCTCAACCAATGCAGGAATAACTTGGTCCCAGGGGGATGTGGTCCCAGGCAACGGCTGGCTGCATATTGATGCAGATCGCAGCAGTGGGTATGTGTATATCGTCAAGGAGGGAAATGTGGCAGCTGACCAGGACATTACGATACACATTTCCGATGATTATGGCGCCTCATGGGACTGGAACAACCCTGTTTATGTTGGACATCGGGATGGTCCAAGCGGTCCCCCTGGCGAAGGCCGATGGCCAGTGGTTAGTGCCGGGGAAAACGGTACAGTGTGGGTGCTTTGGGGTGATTATGAGGATGCCGAGAATAACGGTTCACGACTATTTCTGGCGAGAAGCCTCGATTACGGTCAGACCTGGAATGTAACGGATATCACACCTTTCCAAGGTGTTCATGACTATCCATGGATTGCTGCAGGCCCTGATGGAAGCATTGGAGTTGCGTTTTATTCCACTGAAGACCTCCCTGTGGATGAGAATTCCAAATGGTACATATACGGTGGAATGCAGCTTCATGCCGATGTGGTGGACATGGCGGACATTGATATTAATTTCTCCATGGCCGACCCTACTGAGGTGTACATAGGCAACGACTATCATGCTCTTCATGATTTCTTTGAATGTTGTATCAGCCCTGATGGCGCGTTAAATATCGCCTACCAGTACTATGTTGGGCCAGGGAATGGTGACAGCATCCTTTATTTTGTGAGGGGAGAGTTACCTGATGGGAACGGGGATGAGGAGGAAGAAGAGGGGGAATAAATTTCTTATTTTCCATTGAGCTAAATGCGTCATTTTATCAGTAGAAAGGATTTAAGGTATGAATTTCCATATAGGGCTACTTGGATTGAGATAAATAGTATGGAATATTTCGTGGGGGGAGAACGAGTTGACCACCTACAAGATCGTGGTTTTACCAGGAGACGGAACTGGCCAAGAGGTCATGAGGGAAGCAAAGAAGATTCTTGGTACTGTGCAAGAGGTTTTTAGCCTCGATTTCGAGATAATCGATATTCCCTGTGGTAAGGAATACTATAAAAAGACAGGTTTGGAATGGCCTGAGAACGCATTCCAAATATGCCGGGACGAATCCGATGCCATTCTCTTCGGTGCCGTTGGTCCTACCAAAAAAAGACCCTTGGAGAAACCCAATGAGGGCTCCAGTATGCTTTTCGGTCTGAGGTTTGGATTGGACCTGTACGCAAATGTTAGACCCACAAAACTTTACCCTAATGTACGTCACAGATTATCACATGAATTTAAACAGATATGGGAGCCTGAAAATGTGGATTTTGTCATTGTAAGAGAGAACACTGAAGGACTTTACACTCCTGCCAGGGGTGTTGTCAGCAGGGCCGAGAACGTGGAGATGGCCGTGGATAACCGAGTAATAACGAGGAAAGGATCAGAAAGGGTTGTGAAGTTCGCATTCGAGATGGCAAAAAGGAGGAAAGGCACACCAAAGGAAGGTAAGAAGAAGGTGACTTGTGTCGACAAAAGCAATGTGCTTCAGGGCTGCCTCCTATTTCGGAAAGTGTACGATGAAGTGGCTGCAACTTACCCTAAAATCGAGAGGGACTACGCCTACGTAGATGCATTCACCCAATGGATTTTGCGAAAACCCGAATGCTATGACGTGGCTGTCATGCCGAACATGTTCGGCGATATAATGACGGATTTGGCTGCCGTGCTCCAAGGGGGCATGGGAATGGCCGCATCCGGCAACATAGGAGATGAGCACGGGATGTTCGAGCCTGTTCATGGATCCAGCCCCAAACTTGCAGGCAAGGATACTGTGAACCCAATAGCAATGATCTTGTCAGTCCATATGATGTTAGAATGGCTCGGTATGAACAAAAAGGATGATAATCTCATAAATGCCTCAAAGGGTATAGAGAGTGCTGTGACAAAGGTCCTTTTGGATGGGAAAACTCTCACCTATGACCTTGGTGGAAATGCCAAGTGCAGTGAAGTTGGCAACGTGATATCTGCTAAGATGAGGGAGCAGGGGTGAAGACAGTGGAGATTTTGGAGAGGAACATAAACATCCAAACAAAAAGGTTGGAAAGCGGGAATATGCTGGTGAAGTCCTCTATTTTGGACCTGCATCACAGTATGTTCTTTGAGATGGAAATAGACATAGACACCAGGGAAATTAAATCTGTAAGGGCCGATATGATCAAAGTGCCATACCCCGAGTGCAAGGGTGCCCTTGTCAATATTCAAAAGATGGTGGGTCTCAGATTGGAAAGAGGCCTGGCAAAAAAAATGGCTGAAATACTGGGGAAAAGTACTGGTTGCACCCATATGCTGGAAATTGCTATAACCGGTGCAAGAGCTGCATCCTATACAATATTGAACATATTAGCAGAGGGAAAGAGATGGAAAGAAATAATGGCTACAGATGAGGCTCGATATGAGGTGGTGATATCATACCTGGACGATAGTTGTATCGTGTTCAAAAAATAAGGTGTGAATTGGTAACCATTTTTTTTATATCATAATCTAAAAAAAGAAAATTTAATGGATTTTATTAATCCTAATCTTCACCCTCTATATCTTCCTCGTCAGTTCCATTTAATATCTTATCGATTTCTTCGGAAAGTGCTTCAAATTCGTCTTTCAGGTCCTTCTTATCCTTAGGTTCTGCTTGCTTGGACTCATCCCTTAACAGTTCATCCAACTCCTTCTCGATGTCTAAAATCTCCGGATCAAGGCCACCCAATTCTGGAGGGGGTAAATCTTCTTCTTCAACCTCAGCCTCCATGGGTTCGATACCCTCGAAAGTATCATCGGTGCTCTCATAAGCATCCACTGCGGCAGTTTGCTCCACAGCTTTCCAAAGAGTTTCCCCTACATCCTCTTTCTCAGCATTCTCTACCGCCACCCTGGGCTCAGTGGGTTCCTCAAATAATTTTTCCCTATAAGTTTCCTTTTCCATTTCTTTTCTTAATCTCGGTACCACTATCACGAGAATTATAATCAGAACAATAATGGCAATCAGGACGATCCATAATGCACTGCCTGACTCCTCTTGAGCTTTTTGCTCTAACCCGAAGTCTTCATTGAGTCTATCTTGTCCTGCGATCACTACTACACCAGTCTCAATTTCAGTCCCATAGCCATTTTTTGTTACTTCCATATCATAAACTCCAGCATTAACTTCTGATAACATGTAATAACCGCTATCATCGGTTGTGGTTTCATAGGTTGTATCACCAATCAAACTGACTGTTGCACCTATGATTGGATAGTTGTTCTCATCTCTTATGTTCCCTGATATCGAGCCTGTCATTATTATCTCATTTACATTCACCAACATCGTGTCTGTATTGAAATTCTCATGGGCATCACTTACATTCAATGTGACCACATAGCTACCTGCGCTGTTGAACGTGTAGGATGGTGTAATCCCAGACAATGTCTGAATCGTGCCATCTGTGAATGTCCATTTGTAACTCACGATGCCGACGTTATCAGTAGAATCACTGCCGTCGAAAACCACAGTAGTTCCCTCTGTCACCTCTTGATCAGAACCTGCATCCGCCAATGGAGGTGTCGTATCTTGGATGACAAATTGACCTTGAGAGGAATTCCAATTACCCTCGGTATCGTTGGCCCAAATCCTGAATGTATAGGTTCCAACGAGGTTATAGGCTCTATTATCGTAATATTTGCCCGAGCCAGCATCAAAAACCATTGAGTGGTTTCCCACCAAACTACCGTCTGGATCCCTTATCTCGATCCATACACCGGATAACCCTAAATCCGTCACATCCAATGAGATGTTCACATTACCAAATACCTCTTGAATCTCAGGGAAAGTTGTCACCTCTCCCATGGTAGGTAAGGTTGTGTCTTGGATGATAAATTGCCCAAAGGAAGAATTCCAGTTTCCGCTCGTGTCATCTACCCAGAGGGTGTATGTATAGGTCCCTATTACACCATAAACTCCAATATAATAGTATTTATTTGTTCCAGAATCATAATTCATGGAGAAGTTACCCACAGTAATACCTTTTGGATCCTCTACCTCGATCCAGACGCTATGCACCTCAGCGTCCGTTACTGTTGCTGAGATGTTAACATGACCATAGGCCTCTTGTGGGTTCGGGATAGATGTCAATTCTGAAATAATGGGAAAGGTTGTATCCTGAATCATAAACTGTCCTTGCATGGAATTCCAATTGTTGCTGGTATCAAAGGCAAAAACCGTGAATGTATAGGTCCCCACGGAACCATAGGCCCTGTTATCATAATATCTATGGGAACTGGAATCATAGATCATGGAGAAATTTCCGATGGTGGAAGCCGCTTGATCTTTAATTTCAACCAGAACACCATACAAATCCGCATCTGTAACCTGCACCGATATGTTCACAAAACCATCTGCTTCTTGAGGATCCGGGAATGATGATAAGTCGGTTATGGTCGGTAAGGTGGTGTCCTGCATAATAAACTGTCCTTCAGAGGAATTCCAATTATCATCAAAATCGGAGGCAAAAATCGTGAATTTGTAGGTCCCAACAATGCCATAAGTGCGATTATGGAAGTACCTGTTTGTGTTGGAATCATGGGACATAGAAAAATTACCAAGTGTTACATCGTTTGGATCTAAGATCTCAATCCATGCACCATCAAGTTGATTCAGGTTGTCCTCAATTTCCGCAGAAACATTGACATAATCCCCTGTTTCCTGAATATCTGGTATGGCAACAATGTCCATAATTTCAGGGGGTGGAGTTGGATCTGCATCTTGGGGCAATATTCCTATCTCAAGGGGTTTGTTCGTGTAATTGGTATATTTTGCGCCAACGTTCTGTTGGTTTGCTCCCAGTAAATAGTATGACGTATATGCGGTCCAGCTGTTTTCGGGCTCATTTATCATTATGCCGAAATTCCCATACTCTCCGGCCTCGGATTCGGGACTGTCATCACTGTTTTCATTATCGTTATAATACAGAGATTGGGTGCCCCCAGCTTCTGAAAAGTTTTCAATATATATTATTGTGCCATTATCACTGGTCACCTCAGCCCATGTCAGAGAATTAACGCTTCCTGGGGAATCTGGGATACCATCGATTGTTAACTCGTTCAAGTTAGAGTCATAATATGTCCTGTTGGAGGAGATACTTAGAAAATCCAATGTAACTCGAAGCCAATCTGTGGAGGTGTTCGTGTTCAATGTTTGTTCTTTCTTTAAATATGATCTGTATGCATATAATGTATTATCTATTTCTACAGAGAATTCTTCTGTATCATTTATATTCTGTGAAGTCACCTGCCTAATCACTCTAACAGGGCCATCCTTATATCCAATAAGGTTATAATAAAAGTCTTCTTCATAGCATTGGTAGATAAATAGATCTATGGTCTTTTGAAGTCTGTATTTGGATCTATCCAGCATATCTGTCTCATCACCATCGGCATCAAGAGTTACACTCATTTCATCCATTATACCCAAATGGATTTCATCAAATCCAATGGTATAGTGGGCAGCATTTATTATGTGGAATGCAGGATCATAATCCACATAATCCTCTGTGAATGTCTTCGTTAGACTCGATGAATTGTAGATGTAGGCGTATTTTATGGAAGAATCTATTGGATCTAATACTGAAATTTCGTACCTCGAAAACTCCGTATTTGGGGCCCAGTTTGTATTGGATGCTGAGTCTCCTGCATCAAAGGGCATAAAAACGATTTCATCGTTATCATCTAATACATCATCAACTGCATCAATAAAATATGAACCATTTACATCGTTTCTTTCATCTATTTGAAAAGGTATCTGCTTCCACTCCTCTTCTACCCATGCGTAGACCCAAATATCGTCCACAGACGTTCCATAAAAGTCCGGTATTTGGCTGCCCAAGACGATGGCCGGTTCCACCCTTTGTTCTATACCCTTACTGGCCTCAGTCGTAGTAGGTATTAAAGTAATAACCATGATAATATTTGCTAATAGCATTGCTATAATGGTTACCAGCGCCGCTTTCCTTCTTGCTTTCAGCCTTCGATTTACCTTGGTTCTTCTGTAGAAACTAGGGGGGGAATTCCGAAAGCTAGCCCCATCATCCATACCTCTCCCCTCAATCATCATTATTGCCATTGATTTTTGGGTATATAAACTTCTCTATGAATGGATGGGTATTTTAATAGAGGGATTAAATAAGAGACTTTTTTCCCAATGACAAATGTAAAAAAATAAATAAACGGGTATAATTTTTATGCAGGGATTCAGAAGAGAGAAAAATTTATATACAATATCTTGACTGGCCTAAATTCGGAATTTCCTTAATACTCGATCATATCCACCGGGGAATCATCATCATCTCTTATTTTATGTTCCAAGGATGTTTCATCATGTGCTTCTTTTGCCATTCTACTTTTCCATACTAAAACTGTAATTACCCCGATTAATACAATCAGGATTAAGGCCAAAAACAGGGTGACAATAAAGAAATTCAGTCCCTGTACCTCATTGGCTCCTTTAGCATCGTTCTCCATTGAATCCAATGATTGATCGATTGCATTTAAGTCAGTTATGATTTCATCCAATTTTGCCAAATCACACAGGGTATTGTTGATTGAACTCAACTTTTCATTTGTTTCCTCTTGAAAATCTTCAATAGATCCTACTAATGCGGTTATATCCCCATGAATGCCACTATCATGCTCTGATACATCTGCGGCAAGATCTGAAATCAATATGCTCAGCTCTGAAATATTCAGGGCTCCCAGGTTTGATAATATGTCTGTTATTGTTTGTATATCGCCTTTTATGTCTGAATCATGGGACGTGATGTTGCCATCCACTTCTTCAAGGTGGTTTAACACAATTGTAAGGTTGTCGAGAAGCTCATTTTTCGTAAGATCATGCTCACTTTCTACCAAATCATTCAGTGAGCTCAATAAATCACGTATATCTGAATCGTGAAGGGACATCGTGTCGTTTAGCTCCTGGATTTGGGATATTGAGTCATTTATACTGCTCAATATTTCATCTGTTGTAAGTTCGGGGGCGTTGGCAATTGTATCGTTTAATGTAATTATAGCATCATTAATCACCATATGTTGTGTACTTAGATTCTGTTCAAGAAGGTTAAGGGAGTCATATATACTTGATAAATCGGCTAGAATTAGGTTGTGAAAGCTGTCTGTGGTGGCCCTCAGATCCAATAATTGTGCCTGTATTATGGTATCAGCAGCCCTTAGATTGGAATCCATTGTAGGAATGACATCTTCGAGCCAAAATCTAAGCGCGCTTTGATTAAGATCAATATTATTCAATGTATCCTGTAAACCATCGATCTTGGCGGGAACGGATTGATTCAAATAATATATGGCTTCAAGCAATTCAGATACATTCATTCCATCCAAGCCTGATTGTAAATCGGTTACCCTATTTTGAACGTCACTGAGTTTGATGTCAATTCCCGAAAGGGAGGTGTTTATCCCTTCCAATTGTTCATGAATGCTCTTTCCTATAACCTCGAAAGTCGTTACATTGGTTGCACTCCATATAAGGGCGTTGCCATCAAAACCATAGGCGGCAACAGAGGCGGTATACGGACCAAGATCTGCATCGCTGTATAAAGGCAAACCAACTATGTATTTAGCGGCATACGGTAACGACTTGTTTTTGGAGTAGAGCCTATTTCCACTGGGATCTGCATAATAAACAACAAGATTCACGGAATCGAATGCTGGAGGAGATTTTATTCCGATGATCACGGAAACGTCCTGGTCTGGCTCATAGAAAGGTTCCATTGTATTGACAGTGATGTAGTCATCTGTCTCCACCTCATTATTGACAATTATGTTCACAGAGGTGCTTAATGAAGAGCCATTATCTATTTTTCCTTCTGCTTTGACCGTATATACGACATCTTCTGCAAGGAATGTGGTATCCAAGATCAATTGATATGGGCAACTATAATCTATATGTTCAATCTCATCGTTTAGGTAGAACCAAACCTCGTTTATGGATTCAGATGTGACCATGACATCAAAACATACAGATCCATGGACATAATCGCCATCACTATGGGTAGTGAACATGATTCCTCCAAGATCGTATTCGTAGAGTCTTACCTCATTTGTCGTGACCCACATCCCACAAATGACTTCGTTGTTATCATCGTTGTCAGCATTGCCTATGGCTACTGAGAACACATCTGCAGGTGTGTCTGCAATGGTATTTTCCATCCAATTGGTTTCTCGCTTTTCATAGGCTCTTACCTCATTTGTTGTGCTTTCCATTCCAATTAAAATTTCATTGTTTCCATCGTTGTCTGCATCTCCAATGGCAACAGTTCGGACATTGTTTGGCGTGTCAGCAACCACATCTTCTTCCCAGCTTACACCTGGTTTCTCGTAGATTCTCACCTCTTCGGCTGAATTCTGTAATCCAACAACGATCTCATTGACATCATCGTTGTCGGCATCACCTATGGCAACTGAATAGACATTATTTGGTGTATCACCAATAATATCCTCATTCCAGATGCCACTGACATTCTTATAGGCCCTCACTTCATTTGTGGTAATATCCATTCCAATTATAATCTCATTCTTATCATCATTGTCCGCATCACCAATGGCAACCGAGCGTACATTGGCTGGGGCGTCCACAACAACATCTTCCCACCAGGATACACCCGATTTCTTGTAGACTCTCACCTCATCTGCGGAGCTGTGCATGCCGATTGCCACTTCGTTTTCGTAATCGTTGTCAGCATCACCTATGGCAACAGAGTAGACATTGTCGGGGGTATCGCAGATAATATCCTCAATCCAGCCTCCTCCTGCATATTCATAGGCCCTCAGCTCATTGGTGGTGCTCATCATTCCGACCACAACCTCATTGTTGTTATCATTGTCACAATCACCAATGGCCACCGAGAGAATGGACGTAGGGGCTGTTACGATAACATCTTCATTCCAGATTCCATTCGACTTTTTGTACACTCTAACCTCGTTTGTGGGGCTCCACATGCCTACTACGATCTCGTTTTGGTTATCGTTGTCAGCATCGCCTATGGCCACCGAGGTAACCGCGCTGGGAGTGTCCTTTATTATCCTTTCAATCCAGTTTAAGGAGGTTGCTTCCACCTCATAGTTAATCTGGGCCATCCCCAAGAGAAGCAAGCCTGTCACTATCAAAACAAATAACCCATTGATTTTCCTGTCTAGTATCATTACAACCATTCATCAAGTTAACTCATTCAAAACATTATAAATCTCTCTTTCCAAAAATCATTGGAGATTATCATTTACAATAATTTATAGTCGGAAGGTATACTTTAATCCGAATGAATTATTTATATTTCCTTCCCTTTTCCAATTTGATATGTTTTTAATAATAATGGAAACACTACCTTAGTAAAATTTGAGAAAATTTGGATTGAAATTACGAAATTACTTGGTTGAATATATTCTAGTGTTTATGGAAATTTTTACTTATTGCGTCTTTTTCGGTTTGTAACTTTGCGCGATATGAAGAAGAGAGTTATCATTCCTGTAATAGGAATGGCTATAAGTTCAAATTCGGGTATAATCTCAGTAGGGCCACCACTCAATGGAAAGTTACCAGTTATGCTGTCATCACTTGAAGTAAGATTGAAATCTTTAGATGCGGTGATATTGATATAATGAAACTCACCTACATCGTTTATATCAGTGTTGAAAACCACGGATATTATCATATAGGCTTTATAATCTGCACCTATATCCATATCAGAAATATCTATTTCGGTGTCAACACCAGTTAAAAGGGTTCCGCCTGGATTTAAAAGTACCTCATCACCATCAAGAGACCCTTTCGTAGCGCTGTCAGACTCGTTGTATATATATACTGTGCAATCACCAAACTCTCCAT
>CP070672.1:3547303-3554252 GCA_020351895.1 Thermoplasmata archaeon | reverse complement strand
GGGACGTTGAATACGCCACCCTAGATACATTGGGAATCTCGAAGTGGAGGACCGCAAAGTCCATTATGATCGAGATGGGATTTTTAGGGGCCCTTTCAGCCATAGTCAGCATACCCTTTGCATACCTCTTTGCCGAGGTCCTTGCCAGGGTCATGGAGGATGTGATCTTCTACTTCCCCATCATCTTCATAGTCAGTTCAACATTCATGATACTAATACTGGGTGCCATGTTCGTGGAGCTCTCTTCTTTTGTCCCGATACGGTACGCAAGAAGCATTGATACTGAGAAGACAATCAGGGAGAGGACGGCGGGGTAAAATCTGTGTTTTCATTTCTTGACGAATTAAAGAATCTGCTCTTCCAATATTTCAGCCGCTGATTTTACTAATTTCGGACAGAGTGTTTTAAACAGGCCCTTTTCATTGGCTAGGGCTCTTCCCTCAGGTGTGCCGATATCGCATTCAAGAAGATCCCTGCATCTGATGGATTCATGTTTAGTCTTGAACCTATCCAAGAATTCTTTTACTAATTCGTATGTCTTGTCCCTTGCCTGTGAATCATCCTCTTCTTTCATACCAAATTTTAGGCCGATTATCATGATGGCCCCTGTGACTGCCCCGCATACCTCGCCATGCCTTGCCATCCCACCTGCAAAACCAGTGCCAAGTCGTATTCCCGTATCTTTTGAAAGCCCATAATCGGGTCCGTAGGTCATAATCATAGACTGGCAGCAGTTAAGGTCTCCTTCAAAATATTTTGTGGCATCTTCAACTTTCGAATTATCCATTGGTATCCACCTCAAAAACCTGTATTAATCTTTTAAACCGGCCCTCGGCCATTCTAATGTTATCATGATGGGATTATGGGTATTTAAACTGCCCTATATGAATGGCTCAAGTGTTAACAAGTTGCTTGGGTATAACGTTTTTTGGAAGTAAAATGAATCTAGAAAAAAATAATGAAAAAATCACCGAAAAAATGAGAGATATGGGACAACCATGGGACATCCCAAAAAAAGCTTATATACCAGTTATTTACTATCGTTAAACATAACTGACTGACAGTCAGTCAATAGGAAAAAAGGTGAGCAAAAATGACCCGGAAAGTAAAAGACCCCGAAGTTCGTCGAAAAGAACTGGTGAATATCGCCGAGAAGCTTTTCATAAAGAAAGGATACGAGGAAACTCCTGTATCGGCCATCGTGAAAAAGGCCAAGGTGGCCCAGGGTACTTTTTACTATTACTTCGATTCCAAGGATGATGTGCTAGATGCCATAGTGGATAAACTTTTAATCGAAGTTACCAAGAACCTGGAGGACATAGTTTCAAGGAATGATCTTGATGCCATCCCAAAAATGGTGACAATGTCTGGATACTTCAGGACCCTGGGAAAGGGCCGGGGGAAGCTCTTTGAATATTTACATGAAGAGCGGAACGCACATCTTCATCTAAAGATTGAGAAGAGGATATATCCTGTTGTTATACCACTTTATACTAAAATAATCAAACAGGGAATTAAAGAGGGTGTTTTTCACACTAAATTCCCCCAGGAAGCAGCCATATCAGTTATAGCCATAAGTAATGCACTTTCCGAGGGCAAACACGACCATGCAGGGGGAACAGAGATTGATTCCAAGCGAATCAAGGCTATAATCCATATGAGTGAGAGGATCCTTGGAGCAAGACACGGGACCTTTAACAGATACATTTCGAAAATGGAGGTGAAGAAATGAATGATAGTGCTGTAATAGAGATAGAGAATATGTCCAAGTCCTACCAGATGGGCGAGGTCACTGTTCATGCCCTAAAGGATGTGACTTTGAGGGTAGAGCCAGGTGAAATAACAGTGATATTGGGACCCAGCGGCTGCGGGAAAACCACGCTTTTGAATCAGATAGGAGGAATCGATAGCCCAACCGAGGGCTCGATCAGGGTGAACGGTAACCAAATATCGGATATGAATCAGAGGCAGCTGACAAGATATCGCCAGGATAAGATTGGATTCGTTTTCCAGTTCTTCAATCTGATTCCCAACCTCACGGCAAGGGAGAATGTAGAATTCGTGCTTGAATATGTAATGGATATGAAATCAAATCACGTCTATTCCAGGGCCCAGGAGTTGCTAAAGAAGGTGGGCCTCGAAGATAGGGCTGATCACTACCCGTACCAGCTATCTGGGGGTGAGCAGCAGAGGGTTTCCATTGCACGGGCTTTGGCAAAAGATCCAAGGATATTTTTAGCAGATGAGCCCACCGGGGAACTGGATTATAAAACAGGAAAAATGATACTGGAGCTTCTCACGTCTTTGGCGGATGAGGGCCGTGCAGTGCTTATCGTGACCCATAATAAGGAGCTTGCCAAGATCGCCCATAAGGTGATTTACCTAAGAGATGGCATAGTTCTTAGGGAGGAGTACAACGAGAAACCAATGAAGGTATCCCAGTTGGAATGGTAATCGGGGGTGGTGTTAATGAGACAGACATTCGTAAAAAAAGGTCTTCGGGAACTTTGGAAGCATAGGTACAAGTACCTGCTTCTCATAGTGGTTCTAGCCTTGGGAGTGGCAATGTTCACCTCCTTATCCAATATGTTGGACTCTCGCAAGGCTTCCTTGGAGGCGATTTATTCAGAAAGTAAATTCATGGACCTTCAGGTTCAATTCGAATACGGTCTTACAACCAACATCTCCACGGTTGAGCAGGTTCTGAGTCAACCAGAGCTCTCGAATCTAATATCTGATGTTGAGTATCGACTGGTTTACGATGTTTTCATTAACTATACAGAAGGCAACGAAATTAAAACCGCGAAAGGAATTGTAATGGGTTACCAGGTTTTTGGACCCGACGGTAATTTGCTTCAATTGGATGTCAATCGCCCTTTGTACTATGTGGACAACCCGCCTGAGTTCTCATCATCCGATGCAAATCAATGTTTTATGGAGCGCAAATTCGCAAGGACAAATGATCTCTCTTCTGGAGATGTCATAACTGTAGTAAAGGGTTCACAGGTGGTTGGACTGGAAATATTGGAGCATGTGAACATCCCAGAATATTTCGCAGTTGTGGAGGAAGGCAGTTTCTTTCCCCAACAAGGATCATTGGGAGTGTTAATGCTTCCAATTGAAACTGCTCAGGAGATTTATCTAGGAACCTCCATTCATGAAACACTTGTCAATGACATAGTGTTTTTGCTGAACGATCCCGATAACCTGGAATCAATAAGGGAGATCATATCACAAGAATTCGCAGATTTCGGAATACCGGTTAAGACAATTGGTAAGGAGGAAAATCCTGCCAGAGCCTTCATGAAGGGTGATTTGGAGAGTGACGAAGGTATATTGACTGTTTTCCCAATAATAATCTTCACTGTGGCAGCTTTCGGACTGATCATGGCCCTAAGAAGGATGATACAGACACATAAGGCTCAGATTGGTGTATTCAAGGCTTTAGGAGTACCCAATAGGGTTGTGTTGATATACTTTGCCACGATTGGTGTTTTTATCGCCGTCTTTGGGTGCATACTCGGTTATCTAAGTGCCATACCCCTGGATATAGTTTTCGAGAATCTGGCTAGGGATCTTTTAGATTCTGCTATATATGAATATAACTTTGTATTAGGGAATTATCTGATTGCTGTCTTTGTATCTGTTGTGATTTGCCTCGCCTGCACACTAATTCCGGCATGGTTGGCACTTCGGATAAAGCCCATAGATGCAATACAGCAAAGAGAGGGATTGTCAAAACGCAGTGTCGGTAGAATATCAAGGCGTGTGGGTCGTTCAAGGAGGACACCGATTCCTCTGAAACTCACAATGCGGAATTTATTTCGAAGGCCAGGGCGCACCCTGACCACGGTATTGGGAATTGCACTATCACTGGCACTGTTTCTCAGCTTCGTAATTCTACTGGATTCCTTTGTTGTATACCTCGACGCAACAGAAACCAATCGATGGGATTATGAGGTGGGTCTAGAAGGTTTCTCCCCAATGACCCTCACTTCGGACTGGAAGCAAAAAAACCAGGATATTGAGAGCATATGTCACGGCATATTACTTCCAACCACAGCCAACAAGGGATCGCAGGAAAAAGAGGCCGTAGTATACGCATTAGAAGGATTAGATAATGTCTATAAAATGGAATATGAAAGCGGTGGATTTGAAAATGGGGAGATAGTGATATCATTTTATCATGCAGACAAATTGAACCTTAAAGTCGGCGATACCATTGAACTTGAGGTTCCCTGGCTCGATATGGCAACAGGTTACGAGATGGTCACAAGGGATTTGACTGTATCCGGTATACATGGAAATCACATAGGTTATTATGTCTTCATGGATCTGGAAACACTGCAGTCTATAACAAATCTCACGGGAATGGCAAATATCGTCTATCTTAATACAGTGGATGGTAAGGAATCCACTGTCCTTGAGAATACACTCATCACCACTCCAGGGGTTTCCTCGGTTGCTCACAGGAGCCTTAGGGAGAATTTGATGGAACCGTATCTGGAACTGATAGTGAGCACTGTGATCATGTTAGGGCTTCTTTCCATGGCCTTAACTGCGGCCATAGTGTACAACCTGTTCATGATAAATGCAGAGGAGAAGAAGAGGGATTACGCAACAATGAAGACACTGGGAACTTCTATCAGGCGTTTGAGCTACCTGATATTCATTGAGGCGGGATTCATAACCACATTTGGTATTATCCTGGGTACAATCGGCGGTTATTTCATGGCAATTGGAATGATCATGGGCTCTCCTGATTTGGAGATCCTCAACTTCGATATCCTGTTCTCCTGGTCTGGGCTCATCTTTGGGACATTAATTATTGTATTTGTAGTGGTATTAGTTTCCATTCTAACTATTCGCTACATAAGCAGGATCAATATTGCCAATGTAATAAGGGAGAGGAGTACAGGGTGATTTTCACACCATTCTCTCCCTCAGCTTCTTAACTGTCTCCCTCAGCTCTATGGCCTTTTCAAAATCCAGTTTTTCTGCTGCATCCCTCATCCTGGACTCCAGTTCAATTATCACATTGGGAATTTCTTTCTTGGGAACGTGCTTTGTGTCCTTGATATCAACTTCCTTCTCCTTGATAGGTTTTACGATGGTCTCTGGAGTGATCCCTTGTTCTTTGTTAAAAGCCACCTGGAGATTTCTTCTCCTCTCTGTTTCCTCGACGGCAGCTTTTATGGATTTTGTCAGGTTATCCGCATAAAGCACGACATGGGCATTGGCATTTCGAGCAGCCCTTCCTATGATCTGAATTAGACTTGTGGCATCCCGTAAAAAGCTCTCCTTATCTGCATCGAGGATTCCAATGAAACCTACCTCAGGGATGTCCAACCCTTCCCTAAGAAGATTAATGCCCACAAGAACATCGAACTTCCCGAGCCTCAACTGCCTGATTATCTCGGTTCGCTCAAGGGTATCCACTTCGGAGTGAAGGTATCTGGTTTTGAATCCTGAATCTGCCAGATATTCACTCATCTCTTCGGCAAGTTTCTTTGTTAGGGTGGTGACAAGCACCCGATCTCCCTTTTCAATGGTCTTTGTTATGTTTTTCTTCAAATTCTCGATTTGTCCCTTTATTGGATGGATGGAAACCCGAGGATCCACAAGGCCAGTTGGCCGGATGATCTGCTCCACAACCTGCTTGGATATCCTCCTTTCATAGAGGGCCGGTGTCGCCGAGACGAAAATTACATTGTTATTTTTCATATATTTCTCGAATTCATCGAATCTCAGGGGCCTGTTGTCAAAGGCAGAAGGGAGCCTGAACCCGTATTCTATGAGGTTCTTCTTTCTCGAATAATCCCCCTCGTACATCCCGTGTATCTGGGGAATGGTTCTGTGGGATTCGTCAATGAATATCAGGAAATCCTGAGGGAAATAATCGAGAAGGCAAAATGGCTTCTCTCCATGTTTTCTACCCTCAAGATGCATGGAGTAGTTCTCTATTCCCTTGCAGTATCCCAGCTCCTCCATCATCTCTATGTCGTAAAGTGTTCTTTTTTGCAGCCTGTGCGACTCCACCAAACCCAATTTCGGTAGCCTGTCTTCCAATTCCTTTTTGATTCTCCCGATTGCGGTTTTGAGGTCGTCTTCGGGGATTACAAAATGCGTGGCAGGGTACACGAACATGTATTTCTTTTGCTCAACAGGATTGCCCGTGGTTTTATCAAGCTCTGTTATTCTTTCGATCTCATCCCCGAACATCTCAACCCTAAAAATATTATTATAATATCCCAAGACGAAGTCGATTGTATCTCCCTTCACCCTTAACCTTCCTGGCATGAGCTCTAAATCGTTTCTCTCGTATTGGATGTTGATGAACTTGGTGAGCAATTCTTTTCTTCCTATTTTCTGACCCTGGGCGATCTCGAATCCCATGCCCGAATAGCTGGCTGGATTTCCAACACTGTAAATACATGATACAGAAGCTACAACTATAACATCCCTTCTTGCCATTAGGGAGGCTGTGGCCGCAAGCCTCATCTGCTCGATCTTTGCATTTACATCCGCATCCTTCTCTATGTACTGGTCCTTTGATGGGAGGTATGATTCTGGCTGATAATAATCATAATACGAGACAAAATACTCCACCCTATTTTTGGGGAAGAATTCCTGAAATTCGGAGTAAAGCTGCGCAGCCAAGGTCTTGTTATGGGCTATAACCAGTGTCGGTTTTTGGACGTTTGCAATGAGATTTGCCATTGTGAAGGTTTTTCCCGAGCCAGTCACCCCTAAAAGTGTCTGAAAGTTGTAGCCATTTTTAAGGCCCTCGGTAAGATGTGTTATGGCTTCGGGCTGTGAACCCTTGGGCTTGAAATCTGAATGCAGCTCGAAATTCATCTTATCATTTCCTTCTTTCTCAGTATCTTACTGTACGATAATGCGAACCTGTGGGCCTCGTCTCTGATTTCCTGAATGAGTTTCTGGGCCT
>CP070672.1:3543199-3547203 GCA_020351895.1 Thermoplasmata archaeon | reverse complement strand
GCGAGGATTAGAAAGAGCGAAGAGGTTCTCCTGGGAGAATACTGCTAGAAAAACTCTTCGAGTCTACCAGGAAGTTTATGAGGAAAGCAGAATAAGAGGACCCTCTTAAGGATGATAGGGGTTTAAACTTATCCCCTATCGCCCTTGATGACTTTTTCTCTGAGTGGGCTTTACCAGAAAGCTGAAACAAATCTGTTATCAATCAGGGGCACTTTCTGGAACCAAGTAGTGGCAGGATATGACTCACAGCCTCAGGATATCATGTTTTTACAATGATAGCGCGACTTGCCTTGTTCAAGACGGAAACATTCTGACCGCCGTCCAGGAGGAGCGATTTACACGGAAAAAGCACGACCCAAGATTCCCGAGAAATGAGGTCAAATATTGTTTAGAACAAGCGGACATCACAATTCGAGATGTGGAGTACGTAGTTTTTTATGATAAACCCTTGCTGACCTTTGAGGGTCTCCTCATGAGCTACTTGACGGTAGCCCCCAGTGGCCTTCGATCATGACTGGAAGCCATGCCCCTGTGACTCAGGCAAAAGCTATATATCCCCAAAATCATTCAAAGAGAAACAGGGTATGAAGGGGATGTCCTCTTCACGGAGCATCATGAGACCCATGCGACTTCTGCCTTCTACCCGTCGCCCTTCAATGAGGCAGCCATTTTGACCATTGACGGCGTGCGGGAATGGGCCCGACTTTTCCAAGATTATCGATAAGTGCTTAAGACTAAAAATGGCCCAAAGACTGGCCAGGAGACAAACTTCATCCCCGGGCGGATTTTTCTTGGTTGTCGCTCGCAACAGGAGAAAATAGTAGGCATTCATCCAGGTGCGAGGATGCTTTTTAGAAGATGTCACTGGAAAAGTGAGTAATTAACATCGTGCTTGGTTAATTGAGCATTGAAGACGCAGTTGCTCCCCTTGAAAAGAGACTGGAATCAAATGAAAGGTTAAGGTCGTGATTGCCCATCGTAACATCCTGAAGGATCTGGGAAGGGTTATATTCTGGTTTCCCCTGAGATGGTTTGTCAACCTTGCCCCCTTTTCTTTTGTATATCGAATAGGGGGTATTCTGGGTTATGTGGATTATTTATTTTCTGGGCCTAAAAGAAGAGACAAGATGGCAAAAAACATTTCCCGAGTATTTTCAGGCGATCCGAAACAATTCAGGAAAATCATTATTAACAACCTGAAGACTCATTGTAGAAACGTCTTGGAGTTTATTAAATACAGTCAGTTGCGCCAAGATAATTTATCAGATCTCCTATCCTTCGAGGGCCTTGACTTCTTGGACAGAGAATTAGCAAAGGGGAAAGGAGTCGTATTGGCCACTGGTCACTTTGGAGCAAAACAGTTGTTGCAGTTGGGGCTGGGGTACAGGGGTTACAAGGTTAGTCAAGTACATTATCATATGAGTCGGGATGAACTAACCTTCATTCAAAAAAAGGTGTCGCAGAGACAGCGGATTAAAATTGAGGAAAAAATTCCGGTGAAATTCATCGGGGCTAGTGGTTTTTTGCGTCCTGCATATACTTCTTTAAAGCAAAATCAGGTGTTGATCATTGCAGCTGACGGTGTTGGTTTACCAGAACATATGAAGAAAGGCTATTCTCCTTTCCCCTTTCTTGGAAAAAGAATGCTTTTCCCGATTAACGTCGCATCTCTTGCGATAAGAACAGGAGCTTCTATTGTTCCTGCCTTTGTGATCAGAGAGGGAATCCAACACCAATTGGTAATAGAACCGGCTATTGAGGTCGGGGCAAGATCGAGTGAGGAGATTGTTGGGGACTTTGTAGAAATATTAGAGAAATATGTGCAACGATATCCTCACCTTTGGGAATTTTGGGAGGAATTCGATGAAGATACGCTCATTACTAGTAGATAGAACTAAACAACCACATCAAAAACTGATTCTGGTCGGGTCCGACAATTTTGCAAAAGAAATTTGATAGGAAATAAAGAATAGAAAAAAGCGAAAGGACAATTATGCATGAAAGACCGGGGTTCCCTCCCCATCCTTTTGCCACTTTTTTAGCAGCCCATTTTGAGGTTGGTGGGGATTCTAAGAGCCTGAAATACCAAGAAGCGTTTTGGCCCTCAGCGATCGATTTTGTTGATTTAGCTCATGAATATAATGCCCATTTGACCCTTCAATTCAATCCTCAGTGGCCAGAGTACGTTTTAAAAGATCAAAGGAAACTCAACATGCTGAGGGGGTGGCAGCGACATGGACACGAAGTTGGTCTTCAGCACCATGGCTATGATCATGGAGATTGGAATGGCTATACAAACAGACCAGAAAAAGAGGATGATTCAAGGTTTCGCGGAAACGTCCGAGATATGATGAAACTTATGAGGCAGTTTGTTCATCCTTATCAAATTTCTTCGGGTACCATCACCGACGAGGAATTTGATTTTCCACAAGGCATTAAATATGATACTGAGGGAATTCAAATTTACCATGCTAGAAGCGAACCGAAGCGGGTTACTTTGGGTGGCAATAATAAGGTAATTCAGGTGGGCATGGGGTTCTTGTCTTGTGAGGGAGATGTTGGAAGTTTTAAGGAGGAGTATCGAAAATCAAAAGGGAACGAGATATTTGGTGTTGTTACCCATGAAAAGGATTTCGTTAAGAACCCAACAATCATAGAAGAGTGGCTAGATTTTGTGAGATCAAGAGGGAAGACAATCAAAACCGTAAAAGATATCATTACCATGTATCAGAAGGTTTATCCCGTGCGTTATAACGATAAGCCCATGAACTACTTAAGTGATGTTATGGGAACAATTATTCCATCCGACATTGAAGGTAAAGGTTCCGCTTGATCCTGTAGTTAAGAAGATCAATTGTATGGTTAAATGAAGAGCCAATGACGTCATGTAAATATAACGGAATCGATGGAAACAGAAGCCTGTCACAGGTAAGATTAAAAAGGGGGATGCTTGAAGTCACCTTTGCAAAGTACATGGTGGCGTTGAACAAACAGTAGTAGGAAAAGGAGGTTTTTATTATGAAGAAGGTCCTCGCAGTCTTAGCTGCGGTTTCACTATGTGGTTGTTCGACATTTGGGACGTTCGCCAATTTTGAAAAAGGCGAAACGACAAAAGAAGAGGTTCGTTCTGTGCTTGGAGAACCGGAAGATAAGCTTTTTGAAAGTGAGGGGGAAGTTTGGCAGTACCATTTTTTTAAGAAAAATAGAAAAGAGGCGGGGGACATACAGACAATTATGAATCTTGCAGTAACTTTCAAAGAAGATGTTGTCGATAACTACACCATTACAGTTTCTAAAGAACCTGTGCAAGAAGAAGTATTGCCCATAAAAGAGCCACCACCTCCTGCTGGAGGGGGGTTCCCCCCTTCCGTAAGACCAAAGGGAGGATTCATCGAACGCTTCGACAAAGATAACGACTCCCTTGTATCTAGGGAAGAGTTTACTGGTCCGAGCCAGTTGTTCGACCGATTTGACACGAATAAAGACGGATACATTGATGAAAGTGAATCTCCCACGGGTCGTCCCAAAGGAATGCAGTCTCCCCGCGGAAAAGGGGGATTTTAATCCCTCGCAGAAATTCTGCAGCCTATTCTCATGGTATTGTTTTACCGTATGATGTGATCATGTCTTTCCATCCGAATGAGATCGTGAACTATTGGAATAATGGATGGTGGAATTTGATAAGATTGATTTTCTTTCCTCTAAACCCATTACTCCGCTATTCGAGTATTCCAATTGGGGATGAAAGTGGAGCTAACTGAATCCCCGAGCGGGGGGAGTTTGGATGAAAAAGCTAGAGGGGAAATATTGTCGGAGTTTAGGTTAAACATTATAACGTGTACATCTTTCAAGGATGTGAAGCAAAAGCTATTTGCCACCCTAGATAGCTACGGGAATCTCATTCCTGCATCAAAGGATGCGAAAATTCTCCTCAAACCCAATTTGAACAGCTACATGAATGCTCTTACAGGGAATACCACTGACCTCAGAGTATTGAGTGCGCT
>CP070672.1:3524176-3543099 GCA_020351895.1 Thermoplasmata archaeon | reverse complement strand
GGATTCAATGAGGAGACAACATTGACATTGAATGTGACAGGGATGGGAGCCCGGGTGATTGTTCGCAAGTTCCTTGATACTGTCTTTTGTATAGACAGCTCTGGAAGTATGGCATGGAACGACCCCATGAACCTGCGTATAGTAGAATCTCAGAATTTCGTCATGAACAACTTCGAGCCCGATGACAGAGGAGCTGTTGTTGATTTCGATGGGGCCGCAACCCTTGTTCCATTGGGTTGGCCTCAGGGTGATCACTTGAGTATGGACTATAAAGATATAGTTGACAACCTCGCCTTAATCGATAGCAGTGGGGGCACAATTTTATGGCAGGGGCTCAACATTTCAAACCAAGAACTCGCACTCAGTGGAGATCCTGTTGACCATCTAATGAACATAATCTGTATAACCGATGCAGAGGAACTCACCCAGGATCCAAACGATGTTCCTCTGTCATACAATGAGGCAGATATCGCGGCAAGTAAGGGCGTGATCATATTTACTATCGGCTTAAATATCATGCCTGGCTCCCAATCAGAACAGATCCTACAAGAAATTGCAAACAGAACAGGTGGTATGTACTTCCCTGCACCCGATGCCTCCTACTTCAGTGCAATATACGAGAACATCTCCCAATACCTTGCCGATCTTGCGGTCTGGGATGATGATGTTAGTGACCCCAATCCAATGATACGGGATGTGCTCCCGCCTTATGTCACCTATGTTCCAGGTACATTCTCGATTGACCCGGATAACATCATACCTGGTCCGTTAGGAGAAACCATACTCGAATGGAACGTAAAGCAGGTAAAACTCGGCGAGACATGGTCAGTATCTTTCAATATTACATCCTCCATGGATGGCCTTGTGGAGACCAATGAGTATTTGACGTCCAGGGCGTATTACACAAGGTGGGACAATACCACCACAACCGAGTATTTCCCGCATACATGGCTCAATGTCCTTCCCACAGAACCCCTACCACCCAAGCTTTCCATCGATATTCTACCAAACAAAGACGATATTTATCTTAATTGGGAAAAACCCCTGAGTCCAGGAACATATCACTATTGGATCTACAAGGCCCAAAGCCCAACCGGTTTCGACTTCTCATCCCCATGGATCGATACATCATTCCATATTGATCCTCTGGATCCAAGCGGAGTGGCTGTTGGAGATCGCCTTACATGGAATCATACTGGAGCAGCCGATCCAACACATGGAAATTATTCTGTCACTGGCCAGTGGTACTACTGTGCTAGGGCTGTCAACAGCCTAGGCCAAAGATCCAGCACCTCAAGAACCGTTGGAGCATGGACAAAGATCTTCCCTGCAGGGAATGCCTCGTTTTCCCTGCCTCTAGAGCCATTATCCGTGAATAACACGGAGTTCTATGCCCAGGACATGAACGCCAGATTCATAAAATATATGAATCCTGGGACACATAAATGGGTGCAGCATGATCGGGGTGAAGCCGGGGATATTGTCGATTTAGAGGTGGGAAAGGGCTATGAAACTGACTTCACCTCCCAAACAAGGTACACCTTCCTCGGATTCCCTGGAGCCATGATACGGTACAGATCCGGCCCATTCGTTGGATTTGATTACAGCACAGAGGCAGACAGCCTCATCGCATCAGTAGATCCAGGATCAGGGGATGTAACTCTGAGTTGGACCCAACCCTCTGGTATGGACGGCAACGATAATTATAACGTGTACCGCTCTACAACAAGGGACGGATTCGATGACGGTTTAGCAGTGCCATTGGGTTCAACACCCTATGGCAGTGAATTCTGGTTGGATTCAGGTGCTGCATTCTTAGCTGGTCAATACTACTACATGATAATTCCCACAAATGAGACAAATGCTGAAGGAGCAAGTACATACAGCATTGGCGTTTGGACGGCAGATATTGCGGATCAATACGATACAATCAGTGTCCCATTGGCACCTCTCAGCCTAGAGAAAGCAGATTATTACTGCGAAAACATAGACAACACCTTGGGAATCAACTATTTCATATACTCCACATACCCGAGATGGGGATGGCATTCCACGAGGATGGCTTCTGGAGCCTATGATCCCTGGATGGTCATGGGTGAAGCCTATCAGATCTCAACATCAGCAACAACGAAGTTCTCGTTTATCGGGCATTAAGAGATGAGATAGGCCCAATAACATCCGAATAATCGAAAAAAACAGTGTACACTATGATCCTATCCCGAGCCTCCATTTTTCGGGTTTTTTAATTTTTTCTATAATATTTTTGAAAATGCATATTGTAATTCGTTTTATTGAGGTTTTTTTCCCTCTAAAGCTCTACTTTTCAAAGGATAGCAAAAATCTATATACTATGACGAGTATAACTTATGTGCAGTAATATAATTAACATAAATATTAAAACCCCCTATTTAATATATGAATATTAAATAATACTAGGATTGTTTAAGTGGCAGTACAAAAGGAATATAACCCTTACTTCAAGTGGAGAGGGATTTAACAGAGGAGGAAATCCAATGTCAAAGGCAAGAAAAACAACCAAGAAAAGCAGATTTTTTTCATTGAGCATGAGCATATTGCTTGTATTGGGCATCCTGTTTGTGGGTTTTTCCATTCATATACCCAATGCAAGCGCCGGCTCTGTGAATCATAATGTGGGCAACGTTGATATCCTATTTTTAACTGATTACGGGAGGCTTTGTACACCTATTTCATGGTCCAAACCTCAAACTGTAAGCGATCCTTTATCTGGGCTGGGATTCATTGGCGTCGTTATAGATCAAGATAACTACGATCATCCTCCCGGAACTATGGATATAGCAGATCCTTATCTTCCACCTCCCCCTTACCTCAGTCAGGATGACTTTGCAATGTCCGGTATAAGTATGGTAGTGGATGACGGAATAACACAAAAAAGTAAAGGTTACTTCCAGAATGTTGGTTTAGGAACAGGGGATCCCAATGACATTTTTGTAGAACAGACGGTTTGGACGGTTTTGAACAAGGACTGGGCCATACTTCAATGGAAACTGAACAATTTAAAGGCCACTGATATTACGGGTGTTTGCATAGGTCTTGAGGTTCCTATTTCCCAGGAGGGAGCAAATTTCGGTTTAGGTGGAGGTGGAAGCGATGGAGGGGATGACATCGACGATTTTGACTCAATTAATGGTGTCTACTGGGCTCAGGACACATTAGGGAGTGGAACTGGCACCACCATTGGATTCGGCTCCGCAATTGCCTCGGAGCCAATCACGCATTACTTTGCAGAAGATTATCATGCAGAATACCAAAATCCCAGCGATACCCCTGGTAATTATGATCCTGATCCATCCTATTATGTGAATTTTTTTGCAAATGAAACATGGCTTTATAATAGACTCCGGGCAGCAAACGCCACAGCAACCGATGGAGTAACACCTGGGAACATAACCGCAACTGTGGGTTGGAACGACATCACAATACCTGTTGGCTCCTCCAGAACCTTTAATTTAGTGATAGCGGTGAACGATTCCCAGACTAATATGATATCTGCCTTGGAAGATGCACGGTATTACTATTACAATGTGGCAACTGGTTTTATCCTCACGGAATTTTCAGATTCTGATTCGGCAACCCAACAGATCGAGATTTTCAATTTTGGCCGCGGGATGACCAATCTACCCGGTGATGGATATTTCCTTTCAGTTGATGGCGGGGCCAGTGCCCTAACTGGAACCTGGAGCAATAATCCTCTTCCACCCTATGAGCATGCTGTTTTTACTGTCACAGGAGGATCCATTGGACCTGAAGGAGACACAATCGGATTGTACCAGGATATTGCGGGAACACCTGTTCTACAGGATGAGATATCATATGGCCAAGAGGGTGTGGCTCCCGATCCAATAGCAGATGAATCTGTTGGAAGATATTATGGCGCCGAATACACAAGCGAATGGATCCGTAATGCATCAACAGGTCCAACCTGGGGTGCACAAAACGATGTGGGAAGCGTAATTCTTACTCCACTGATAGTACTAAATCGGGTAATGTTCAATCCCATAGATGCTGCCGAGGGCTATGTAGAACTTATGTACACTGGATCATCTTCCCTGGATATTTCTGGTTACAGAATAGTCTGCGATGCAGAATACATAATACCCTCTGGAACCATTCTCAATTCAAATAACAGATTTTATGTGTTAACACAATCCGATTATTCTGCTGGCTTCGACTTGGACGATGGAACAGGAAATGGAGATAATGTTTATTTATACGATGATTCAGGAAATCTTCTTGATATGGTGGGTTGGAGCTCTCCCCATACCCAAGGATATTTCATGTCCAGAACGCCTGATGGAAACGGAACACATCAAGGTTACGACGATGCCACATCCATGGCGGCAGAATGGGTTTTCGATCAACTACCAATTCTTCAACTCACAGAGTTTTATGTGGACGGTACCTCCGCTCAAATCGAGGTTTACAATCCAAGGGGCGGTGACAAGGTACTCGATGCCATTACCCCTCGCTGGATTCTTGAAAGCACAGTGGATGGCGGTGGTGCACTACAGGGTACCTGGTCTCCCACCACGATACCCGCAAACGGGGGATATTCCACTTTTACTCTTTCCTCAGGAAGCCCTGGTGATGAGGGCGACACAATAAGTTTGTTTTTTGATCCAGGCTCAGGCTCAATATTAATGGATGAAGTGTCTTTTGGAACATACGGAACAGCACCGGATCCCGTGAACGGAGAATCCACTTCCAGATATTGGGACAATTCCATCTCAGAATATTCAGATAATTGGACAAGAGAGGACACCACAACCTTCGGATCACAAAACGATGTCCCTGCAATAGATCCAATGCCATTTATAATTCTCAACGAAGTCATGTTCAATCCAAGTATTTCTCCCGATGGAAAGTATGTTGTCATCTTCAATAGACAACCGGGTTTTTACGTGAATGTTTCTAATTTCTATCTGGTTTGCGACGATGTATACCAGCTCCCCTCTTATCCCATTGTTCCCGGAGGATTTGATGGAAATCTCTATCCAAATTGGAGCCTGATTATTAGATACGGGGACGATGCGGCTTCTGACTCTTTCTTTACTGGTATGACACCCTCAGGTGATAATGTATACCTATATGACAGTACCGGACAACTTCTTGACATGGTGGGCTGGAATACTGCCCATACACAGGGAATGTGTGCAAGAAGGGTTCCAGATGGATACGGTACTTTTCAGGGTCATGATGATACCACATCGGAGGCTGCAGGATGGGTATTCAGTAATCCATTGATGGTCTTAATTACAGAGATTTCAGACAGCGGATCCTCACCTTCACAAATCGAGGTTTACAATCCCTGGTATCCAATAATCGACTTCCTCGATGCTGGTTTCACATTTTCTGGTTTATACGGAGCTTTGGGAGGTACTTGGACGATCCAAACCGCAGACAGCGGAGAATATGCAATATTCGATGTTGACTCAGGCACCCCCTTGGGTACGGAAGGAGATACCATTACATTAGATCAAAACAGCGTCTTCGTCGAAGATGTTTCATACGGAATTTTGGGAACTGTCCCGGATCCTTTAGCGGGGGAAAGTGTGCAAAGGTATTGGTATGGGAGTGCTTATACCGATGTATGGGAAAGAAACACTCCCACTGGCCCGAATTTCGGCTCTCAAAACAATGTTCCATTGGCCAATTTCACGTCTGTAATAATACTGAATGAAGCACTCTTCTATCCCAATGCAGCAGGTGATTATTTTGTTGAGGTATACCACAGAGGTGCAGCACCAATAGACATTTCTGGATACAAGATCGTCTGCGATACAGAGTATGTCATCCCACCTGGAACAGTACTTGATTTCGACAACAAATTCTTCTACCTGCTTAACACCATGGATCCGACTTTCTTTGGCCCAAATATGGATTCTACAGGGGACAATATTTATCTTTACGATGCAAATGGCGCCTTGCTAGATATGGTGGGCTGGAATACACAGCACACCCAAGGTGGAACGGTTTGTAGGGTACCAGACGGAAACGGCACAAGAGATGGATACGACGATACATCTTCAATCGCCGCTGGATGGCAATTCGATCGCACACCCACGGTCCGACTCATAAAAATCGACACCCAGGACGGTCAACAACCAATCAAATACGGACATCTTGGTGGTGATGTTATCTTCAATCTGACCGTAACAAACCTACAGTCATTAGGTGACATCATAAACATTCTTAATTCAACAGAAGAGGGATGGACCGTTCAGATCTTCGATGAAACAGGAACAATTAAAATCACGGATATTTCATTGGGAGCAGATGAAATGGGAAATATAACCATAATTGTGACCTTACCGGATACTGTTCCTATTCCTATTATGGACAATATCACTATTTTAGTTCGATCAACAAACAGCCAGATAATTGGAGATACAATCGTATTAAATGTCAAGGTTTACCCCTTCCTCAATCTAACAAAAACAGTCAACCCAAACGAGGTTTATATTAACGGTGCAGGTTTAAATGAAACGGCAACTATCACATTGAATATGACAGGAATGGGTGCACAGGTGGCTGTCCGAAAGTATCTTGATACCGTCTTTTGCATCGATAGCTCCGGAAGCATGACAACTACCGATCCTACAAATCTACGTATAACCGAGTCTCAGAACTTCGTCATGCGTAACTTCAAGGTTCCTGATCGAGCGGCAGTGGTTGATTTTGATGATGATGCATGGCTTGTTCCAAAAGGCTGGCCATTAGGCGATCACCTAAGCTCCGATTATAAAACTATAGTAGATAACCTTGCTCTAATCGATAGTAATGGGTGGACATATATATCCTATGGACTCAATCTTTCAAATGAGGAGCTCAAGTTGTATGGACAGCCAAATAATCACACGCTCAACATCATACTCATTACAGATGCAGGCTCATCCTCACAAGCCGATATCGATGCCTGCTATGTTGAAGCAGATATCGCGGCAAGTAGGGGAGTTATCATATTCACAATTGGATTAAGCATCGCGCCTGGAGGTCAGGGGGAACAACTTCTAATGGATATAGCCAGCATCACAGGCGGAATGTACTTCCCTGCACCCGATGCCTCCTATTTTGGTTCAATATATGAGAACATCTCCCAATACCTTGCTGATCTTGCCGTATGGGATGATGATGTTAGCGATCCAAATCCAATGGTAAGGGATGTTCTGCCACCCTATATTGAGTATGTTCCTGGCTCATTCACAATCCCACCAGATAATGTATATACCGATCCTGCCACTGGGGAGACAATCATAGAGTGGAATGTGAAGCAGGTAAAACTGGGTCAGACATGGTCTGTTTCTTTCGATATCAAATCAAATATCCCTGGATTTGTGGAGACCAATGTCTACGATTTATCCAGGGCATATTACACTAGATGGGACAATTCTACTACAACAAAATATTTCCCACATTGTTGGCTCAATGTTCTGCCTGCAAAACCGCGTCCACCCAAGCTCTTTATCGATACTTTGCCCAATAAAAACGATATATACCTATACTGGAACGAACCTACAAGCCCGGGTACATATCACTATTTAATCTACACGGCAAAAAGCCCCACTGGCTTCGACTTCTCGGCACCCTGGAACGATACCTCAATTGATATCGATCCCTATGACCCAGGTGGTCCTGTGGGAGATCGTCTCTCATGGAATCACACGAATGCCGTGAATCTTGGCAGCGCAGAATATTCAGATCAATGGTACTATTGTGTCAGAGCTGTCAACAGTCTTGGTGAGATCAGTGACACATCCAGAACTGTTGGGGCATGGACAAAGATCTTCCCATCCGGGAACGCAACATTCTCCCTACCTCTTGAACCTTTTACCATTGAGAATACAGAGTTTTATGCCCAGGATATGAACGCAAGGCTCATCAAATATATGAATCCTGTGACCCACGATTGGGTGCAGCATGATCAGGGTGAAGTCGGGGATATCACCGACGTTGTGATTGGAAAGGGATATGAGGTGGATTTCACATCATCCACAAAGTACACATTCCTTGGAATGCCCGGCGCAATGATAAGGTATAATGATGGTGCCTTCATAGGCTTTGATTACATTACCGAGGCTGACAGTCTATTGGCCACTGTAGATCCCTTAACCGATGACGTCATTCTCACCTGGGCTCAACCCTTGGGCATGGATGGTAATGATAATTACGAGGTCTACCGCTCCGCAACACGGGATGGATTTGATGATGGCACTGCGTTACTTTTGACCACCTTGCCATATGGAACAGAGACATATGTGGACTTTGGTGCTGCCTCTTTACCTGGAGAGTACTACTACTTGATCATTCCTGTTGATGATACAGATACTGATGGTGCGAGCACTTACAGTATTGGTGTTTGGACCGCTGGAATCGATGCGCAATATGATACAATAGGTTTACCCTTGATACCCCGAAATCCGAGGAATGCAGACTACTTCTGCGAGAACATCGATAATACCATTGGAATCAACTATTTCATATATTCATCCTATCCGAGATGGGGTTGGCATTCAACGAGGATGTCGGCTGGGGCCTACGATCCAGTTTTGGTGATGGGTGAAGCGTATCAGATTTGTACAATCACAACTACAAAATTCTCGTTCATTGGACATTAGTATGCAGCATTTGGGCTCTTTACCTACATGGTCCTTTGGATTATGTCTTCCTTAACCATCTTTCCCCCTTACTTCATTAAAGGACCTCGAAGTCTGATTCATTGAAAAATCAAGAATGTAAAAAAAAACAGAATAAGGGCGATAAATCCTTTATTCAATGGAATGCGCCCCTAAATATCACATCTTGCAAAAGACTAAATATCATGAAAAATACTATATTCCTGACAAATAAAATGAACAAAGGAATCTAACTTCCAAAAAAGGTGGAAAACAGAGATATATCCGGCAAAATAGGGCCTTTGGATGAGGTAAGGCCCACGCCGAGGGTTTCTTTCAGATATTCCTTAGTTGGAGGAGTAGATAAAATGCCACTGAGAACCCATGTATCGAATCGAAAAAGATGGTTATCTCTTTTTACCGGCGTGATGTTGATTATGAGCATTCTGTTTGTGGGTATGACCATACAGATACCGAATGTCGGCGCCGGTTCTGTTAACCATAATGTGGGCAATGTGGATATATTGTGGTTGACTGATTATGGGAGGATCTGCTCACCCCTCTCCTGGAATAAACCTCAGACTACAAATGATCCTCTTTCTGGACTAGGTTTTATTGGTCTTGTAATAGATCAAGACGACTACAATCACCTTCCAGGTGCGGAGGATGTAGCCGATTCATTCGCACCACCTCCTCCATACACCTTCTTCGATGATTTTACCCTTATGGGCATAAGCATGATCACGGACGATGGAACGACACAGAAAAGTAAAGGATACTTCCAGAATGTTGGCCCAGGAACAGGGGATCCCAATGACATTTTTGTAGAACAGACGGTTTGGACCGTTGTGAACAAGGATTGGGCTATACTTCAATGGAAACTGAATAATTTAAAAGCCACTGATATTACGGGTGTTTGCATTGGACTTGAGTTGCCAATATCCCAGGTTGGGGCAGGATTTGGTCTAGGTGGTGCCAGTAACGACGGTGGAGACGATATCGATGGATTTGATGCGACAAACGGTGTCTATTGGGCTTCTGACACGGCAGGCAGCGGTGCTGGCACAACAATTGGATTCGGCTCTGCCATTGCCATGGAACCGATTACACACTACTTTGCCGAGGATTATCATGCAGAGTACCAAAACCCTGGCGATACCCCTGGTAATTATGATCCCGATCCCTCATATTATGTAAATTTCTTTGCAAATGATACGTGGCTTTATAATAGACTCCGTGCAGCAAACGCAACGGCAACAGATGGAGTCACCCCTGGAAACATAACCGCAACTGTTGGATGGAACGACGTCATTATACCGGTTGGCTCATCTAGAACCTTCACCTTAGTTATGGCGTTAAACGACACATTTGACAATATGAAGGCGGCTATTGAGGATGCCAGGTATTATTTTCACAATGTGGCAACTGGCTTTCTTATAACCGAATTTTCAGATTCAAGTTCAGGCACACAGCAAATCGAGGTATTCAATTTCGGCCGCGGTTTAACAAATTTACCTGGGGAAGGTTATTATCTTTCTGTGGATGATGGGATTAGTCCTTTAATTGGGACCTGGAGCAACAATCCTCTTCCACCCTATGAGCATGCTGTTTTTACAGTCTCTGGGGGGACAATTGGACCTGAAGGCGATACAATAGGCCTTTATCATCCTGTGGAAGGCTTGATGGATGAGGTGGCATATGGCCAGGAGGGAATCGCTCCCGATCCTTTGCAAGATGAATCTGTTACAAGACGATACGGTGCCGAATATACAAATTCCTGGCTTCGCAATGCCTCTTCTGGTCCATCTTTCGGGGTCCAAAACGATGTTGAAAGCGTTATTTCTTCACCTATTATAGTCATAAATCGTGTGATGTTCAATCCCATTGATTCGGCAGAGGGTTATGTAGAACTCATGTATAAGGGAACCTCAACCCTGGATATTTCTGGATATAGAATCGTATGTGATGCCGAGTACATGATTCCTCCAGGAACTCCTGCTCTCACCTCATCAAATAGATATCATGTGTTGACACAGTCCAATTATCCTGCCGGATTCGATTTGGATGATGGGATAGTAAACGGTGACAACGTTTACCTATACGACGATTCTGAAAATCTCCTGGACATGGTGGGTTGGAGCTCTCCCCATACCCAAGGATACTTCATTTCCAGGATGCCTGATGGAAACGGAACCCATCAGGGCTTTAATGATGCCACTTCCATTGCCGCAGAATGGGTATTCGATCAAATTCCAAGTCTCATGCTCACCGAGTTCTTCGTGGATGGTACCTCCGCCCAAATCGAGGTTTACAATCCAAGAGGAGGAGAAAAGGTTCTCGATGCCATTACTCCTCGCTGGAACCTTGAAAGTACGGTGGATGGCGGTGGCGCACTGGTTGGAACATGGTCTCCAACCACGATACACGCAAACAGGGGATATTCCACATTTACACTTTCCTCAGGAAGCCCTGGCGATGAGGGCGACACAATAAGCCTGTTCTTTAATCCGGGTTCTGGCCCAATATTAATGGATGAGGTATCTTTCGGAACATACGGAATAGCTCCAGATCCCGTGAATGGAGAATCCACCTCCAGATATTGGGACAATTCCATGTCAGATTATACGGATGATTGGACAAGAGAAGATACAAACACCTTCGGATTCCAAAACGATGTCCCTGCAATTGATCCAAATCATTACATAGTCCTCAACGAAGTCATGTTCAATCCTAGTTCCTCTCCTGATGGAAGATATGTTGTGATCTTCAACAGACAACCGGGTTTAAATTTCAATGTTTCTAATTTCTATCTAGTGTGCGACGATGTATATCAGCTTCCCTCATATCCTGTTGTTCCTGGGGGATTTGATGGAAATCTCTATCCAAATTGGAGTCTGATTCTAAGATACGATGATGATCTTAGTATTCAACCCTTCTTCGATGACATGGATTCGACTGGGGATAATATATATCTATACGATAGCGCCGGACAACTTCTAGACATGATGGGATGGAATACTGCACATGCACAGGGAATGTGTGCACGGAGGATTCCTGACGGTGATGGTACTTTTCAGGGCCATGATGATGCCACATCAGAGGCGGCAAGTTGGGTTTTCGATACGCCATTACATGTTCTTATTACCGAAATATCGGACAGCGGAACCTCGCCCTCACAAATCGAGATTTACAATCCATGGTATCCATCCATCGATTTTTTTAATGATGGTTTCACATTATCTGATTCATCGGGAGGGTTATCAGGTTCTTGGTCCATCCAGACCGCCGATAGTGGCGAATATGCTGTATTCGATGTTGATACAAGTAATCCATTGGATACAGAAGGTGATACAATAACCATGAGACAATACGGTCATCTGGTGGAGGAGATTTCTTACGGCACAAAGGGGACGGTGCCTGATCCTTTATCTGGTGAAAGTGTGCAAAGATATTGGGATGGCAGTGCATATTCAGATGTTTGGGAAAGGAACCTCAGCTCGGGCCCCAATTTCGGCTCACAGAACGATGTTCCACCTGCAAATTTCACATCAGTGATATTATTAAATGAGGTACTCTTCTTCCCAAATGCTAATAATGATTACTTTGTAGAAGTATACAATAGGGGCGCAACACCAGTTGATATATCAGGATATAAAATCGTGGGCGACTCTGAGTTCATCATCCCAAGCGGAACCATCCTGGATTATGATAATCGTTATTTCTATCTGCTCTATGGCATGGCTAACAGTTTCTTTGAAGATCCAAATGGTATAACCTCAACAGGAGATAATGTCTACCTGTACGATGCAAGCGGTGCCTTGTTGGATATGGTTGGATGGAATACTCAGCACGCCCAGGGAGGTACCGTTTGCAGGGTGCCCAACGGAAACGGTACCAAGGATGGTTATGATGATATTTCTTCCGTTTCTGCGGGATGGAAGTTCGACTGCACACCTTCGGTTCGCCTCATTAAAATATCCGCTCAACCCGAGGTCCAACTTGTGAAGTATGGACATCTTGGGAAAAATGTCACATTCAATTTGACCATCACGAACCTCCAATTAATCGGCGATATTATAAACATTCTGAATTCTTCAGAGGAAGGATGGAGGGTGGAGATTTTCGATGAGACCGGTAACATGAAAATCACAGATATCATGGTAGGTGCGGGTGAAGATGGGAATATCACGGTGATCGTGAGGCTGCCTGATTCTATTCCCCCTGCTTTTATTGACAACATCACCATTACAATACGTTCGTCCACCAGCCAAATAATCGGTGATAGCATCACTTTAAATGTACGAGTATATCCATTCCTCAATCTTTCCAAGACTGCCAACCCCGATGAAATATATATAAACGGTGCAGGATTCAATGAAGTGTCTACCCTCACTTTGAACATGACAGGTATGGGCGCGCAGGTTGCGGTCCGTAAATATCTAGATACCGTCTTTTGTATCGACAGTTCTGGAAGTATGGAATGGACCGATCCTTTTAACCTACGTATTTTAGAATCCCAGAATTTCGTTATGGAGAACTTCGAGATACCGGATCGAGGGGCTGTAATCGATTTTGATACCGTTGCAACACTTCAGCCTATGTGGAACCCAAATGGCGATCATTTAAGTACAGGTTATAAAAGAATAATAGATAATCTTGCTTTGATCGATAGTTACGGTGGTACAATAATATCCACAGGCCTCAATCTTTCAAATGAAGAGTTAAGGTTGTACGGACAGTCAGGTGATCATATTCTCAATATCATACTTATCACAGATGCGGCAAATAATGATCCGGCAGATAACCTAATCTGCCTTAATGAGGCTAATATTGCAGCAAGTAGGGGAGTGATTATATTCACAATCGGGCTGGCCATGATTCCCGGATCTCCAGAAGAGCAACTTCTTAAGGATATCGCCAACATCACAGGGGGGATGTACTTTCCTGCACCTGATGCCTCCTTCTTTAAAACCATATACGGGAATATCTCGCGGTACCTCGAAGATCTTGCGGCTTGGGACGATGATATTAGCGACCCCAAGCCCATGGTACGGGATGTCCTACCGTCGTATATCGAGCTGGTACCAGGAACATTCAGCATTCCACCCGATAATATCTATATCGATTTCATTACTGGGGAGACTTTCATCGAATGGAACGTTCAACGGATAAAAATCGGAGAGACATGGTCAGTGTCCTTCGATATCAAGTCGAATTTGCCGGGAGTCGTAGAAACTAATGTCTATTCTGCCTCAAGGGCGTACTACATGAGATGGGATAATACAACTACATTAGATCTCTTCCCGCATTGCTTTATTGATGTTCTGCCAGCTCCTCCTTTGCCACCAAAGCTCTATATCGATATTCTGCCCAATGGAAACGACATATATCTATACTGGGACGAACCAGAAAGCCCAGGTATCTATCACTATTTGATTTATCAGGCACAAAGCCCTATTGCTTTTGATTTTTCATCACCATGGATCGATACTTCAGTACACATCGATCCCTTGGATCCAGGCGGAGTGGCCGTGGGAGATCGCCTAACCTGGAATCATACTGGTGCAGCCGATCCTTCACATGGGAATTATTCTGCCTCTGACCAGTGGTACTACTGTGTTAGGGCTGTCAACAGCCTGGGCCAAAGATCCCGCACCTCGAGAACCGTGGGTGCATGGACGAAGATCTTCCCTGCAGGGAATGCCTCATTTTCCCTGCCCCTGGAACCTTTAACAGTGCAAAACACCGAATTCTCTGCTCAGGATATGAACGCCAGATTAATCAAATACATGGACCCTGGGACACATGAATGGGTGCAGCATGATAAGGGTGAAGCCGGGGATATTGTCGATTTAGTGGTGGGTAAGGGCTACGAAACCGACTTTACCTCTGCCACGAGGTACACATTCCTCGGATTACCTGGAGCCATGATCAGGTTCAATTCAGGTCCCTATGCGGGTTTTGACCATAATACAGATGCAAAGAGCCTATCCGCATCAGTGGATTCTAGAACAGGTGATGTAACTCTAAGTTGGGATCATCCATTGAGTGTTGATCAAGATGATTATTATGAGGTTTATCGCTCTACAAAAAGGGATGGTTTCGACGATGGTTCGGCGATACTCCTTTCCACGGTACCCAATGGCCGTGGGATATTGGTCGATCCAAATGTAGCAAATTCAACTGGGCAATACTACTACATGGTAATACCAGTGAATGAAACAGGTGTGAAGGGTGCAAGTACCTACAGCATTGGAGTGTGGACGGCTGGTTATCAAGGGCAATATGACACCATTGGAATCCCTCTTATCCTAACAAGCTTCGAGACTGCGGATTGGTACTGCGAAAACATCCCAAATACAGTGGGGATCAACTACTTCATTTACCACCAACAGCGATGGGGATGGCATGTTGCGAGAATGTCAAAAGGAGCGTATGACCCGGTATTGATCATGATCGAGGCGTATCAAATCTCATGCCTAGCCCCAACCAAGTTCTCGTTTATAGGTTATTAATTCTCAGGCCTATCCTCCACCTCGAACTTCTACTCAGGCTTACTTTATTTTTTCTTCTCAAACATTTCCCTTAAGTTTTTTTCATAGAGGATCGTAACCTCATAGTTACCATCCTCAAAGGCTTCCTTGGCTTTGCGTACCAAGGTCTCTGCCTCTTGAAAATCAGCACCGAGTTTCTCTTTATCTTTCAACATGGATTCCATTGCCTTTATATCCTTCTCCGCTCTCAGTTCCAGATACATATCCTCCAGTTCCCGTCTAGGTCCTTTGTATTCTTCTACTCTTTCACCCATTAAGAGAATGAAGAGCGCTATGGTAAGGATAATCAGGACCACAAGTATAGGAATCAACCACCAGTACACCAAGGCTGAAGTAACTTCCTCAGATTTCAAAGGAATGCTATTGGAATCAATGGGACTGGAACCTCCCTGGAATTCTTCGAGATTTGTATGACCATCATTATCTCCATCTATCTTGGCATCTGCAGCGTCGTAGGGGCTAAGGTTGTATAGAAATTCCCAACCGTCAGGGATTTCATCTCCATCAGTATCCAAATCGATATCAATGGTGGCGATGAATTCATAGACAGGGAAGTTGGTAAAGATATTTCCTGCCCTATCTTTTGCACCAGCCCCCAGATTTATTTTGTAGGTTTCATATAGCTGTAATCCTTCAATATTCTCCAATCTCAATGTTTTATCATCGTCGATCCATGAGTTTGTATAATTCAGGTTGGGAGCGATGCTCAATGCGGACTCAACTGATTGGGTGTTCATAGGTTCAGTGAAGTATATAGTGATTCTTGTGAAGGTGTAGGGGAATAAAGCATCTGCAACTGATATATGCGACACTCCTGGCACGGAAGTATCCAAAGTGAGGGTATAAGACGCATCCATTTTGTTCCCCCTCATATCATAGGCAGATATATGGATTGAATAGATATCATCATCCCAGTCAATGGTGTCAACATCATACTCAGGGAATTCAAGAATCACGCTGGAACCTTCGTTTATGGAGTAAGTTACAGTAACGCTGCCCTCCCAAAAAACGATGAAGTCCAGAATTGTTCCCCCTGGAATTACAGAATTGTTTTCCGGTGAAAGGAGATAGAGAAATATCCTTTTATCGGGAGGCGTAATCAGAGGATAGTTATCAATTGCCCCTGCCTCACCGCCTATCTTTATGTAAGGCTCATCCCCTATCCCATCACCGCCTATCTGATCTTGGTTCGGACCCTTATTGATATCAATTCCATTGTAATCGCTCCAAAAGTTACCACCAAATGGATAGACATTTTCCCAAAAGTTGTCGGATTCATCATCATAGGCTTAAAATTCGTTATTCCACAATAGATTCTCATATATCCGATTTTTAGATGAGGAGGTTAAATTGATCCCATTGGCATGGGTTGAGATGTTGTTCTTTGTTATTATGTTGTTGTCGGAGTTGAACCTCAGACGAACTCCAAAGTTGCCATTGGAAATTAAACTATTTGAGGTAATATTGTTTGATTCAGATGAATAAAGGTGTATGCCTGCCTCTGGGTTGTCATGAATATTGTTGTATGAAATGTTGTTATTTGATGAAAAAAAGAGTCTTATTCCCTCCCAATTATTCGATATATTGTTGTTCTGTATATGGTTATTTGATGATCTGCTCAGGAATATTCCATATTGAATGCTATTTGAAATATCATTATAGGATATGGTATTGTTTGATGATCTGAAAATGTATATTCCGTCGAAATTATCCGATATAATGTTACTTTGTATATCGTTTTCTGAGGACTCATTTAGATATATGGCGTATTCGCTGTATCTGATACTACAGTATCTAATCTTTGCAGTACCTTTTGAATCTATCTGGACTCCTCTCCAATCATTCATTGTAGGAGAGGATCTGTTGGATGTGAATGTTATCTGGGCCTCGGGAGAACCTTCTGCACTGAGATTCCCTTCTATAAAAAGGCCATAATAGCCGTTAAAGCGAACCTCGCAACCGGCCTCTATGGTCAACTTAACTCCCTCTGAGACTGTAATATTACCCTCTATGAAGTAAGGACTGTTGCCTATATCCCAGATGGTATCTGATGCGATCTGGCCCTCATATACTACGGTATCTGAGATTGCAGGATTTGAATTGACTATTAAAAGGCTAAACAAGGTAATTTGCATCATTATGCAAATTGTTAATGATGTGATGCCTTTACTCATATCCTGTCCTCCTCCAAACCGTTATATTTCTGCGGTTTGGTCTATATGAGTGACTGTGGCTGAAACACTCCTATATTATATGTCAATTTAGGTTTATAACTCTTACCCGTCAAAACCCCTTATTCTAGGTTCAATTGTACAATAATAAACAATCCATAGGCCCTGATAAATGGTAATCTTAACGCCGTTATCTCGGATAAAGAAAAATTTATCAACATATACCTCTTTACTTGACTTTGGTTATATATATAATAACTTATCTGGTAAACAAATCATTCGTCTAGGCAACTTCATCGGTGACGATTATGGAGGATATTAGGAAATTGAAGGCATTGCTCAAGGAAATCAAGGAGATGGGTTCCGTGACAGATGCCTTACTTATGACCAAAACAGGCATGTTCGTTTTGGGTAGCATGCGCAGGAGCACGAGTATGGAGAGATTCATCGGAATGGCCGCCATACTCATGGGCTCTGCAGAAGCAAGCTCAATAGAGCTTAAGGACAAGGTAAAGGGCGTAGTTATCCGGACTAAAAACTCTAAAATCGCCATCACCAATGTAACCGATAATGTGTTGATAGTTGTGAAGTTCCTGGGAAAAAAGGACGATAATCTTATCCTTGATGAACTAAGGAAGATTACCACGAACATCTAAGTTAAAAGATCAGGGGAAGCAGAGTATCTTGTAAACCTCAGAATAAGGATTTATTACCAGGCTGCCTTATATACCAAATAAAGACTTGTTAAATATTCAATTGATTAACTCATATTGTTGGAGCTTATGCACATGATAGCCAGGCATTCTTCTGAATTGACAGAACTCTACCAGAATATCTGGGATGGTTTTTCTCACAAAAAAGGGAGGCAAGATTACGAAATCAGAGTTGAATATTATCCTTATACAACCCTGAAAAACACGATTCGCAGGAGGGGAAATTCGATTTTTGTCAGAATAAGCGATCTTCTCGAAGATGCCCCAGAAGAAGTGATTAGAGCCCTTGGAATCATTATGTTCTGCAGATTGGAAAGAAGGAGAGCCCCGGAATCTGAAGACAGGCTTTATAGGGATCACGTTCATTCGAAGGAAGTTCAAGATAGGTTGCGAAATCTCAGGCGTAAAAGGAGTAAGAAGGTCCTTTTTGGTCCTAAAGGAAGATTCTACCACCTAAATGAGAGCTTTGACAGGATCAATATGAATTATTTCAACGGTGACCTGAAAAGGCCTCACCTTTCCTGGAACAGTAGAAAAACCAGAACCCGTTTCGGCCATCATGATGATGCACTTAATACCATAGTGATAAGCAGGACATTGGATGATGACAGATTACCAAGATACCTTTTGGATTTTGTTATGTATCACGAGGCTCTACACATTAAGCACAAGATCAAATACCAAAACGGGAGACGCGATGTACATTCTAAAGCCTTCAAAAGCGATGAAAAGAAGTTTTTAGGGCATAAAAAGGCCAAGGCTCTTCTTAAAAATCTCTCGAAAGGTTCGATAGGCGGATAAAGATATTAAAAAAGACTTTTTACAATCACCCAT
>CP070672.1:3517853-3524076 GCA_020351895.1 Thermoplasmata archaeon | reverse complement strand
TATGATCGCTAAGCTGAAGATATGTCTTCTCGGAGATGGTGCAGTAGGTAAAACCAGTCTTATACGTAGATTCGTGGACGACGTTTTTACTGACGATTATCTTCTTACAATTGGAACTAAGACCTCAAAGAAAAGGCTCATCATAAAAAAGACCAATCCCAATAGGGAATACCACCTCACCTTGATGATCTGGGACATCATGGGACAGATAAGCTTTCGAAAACTTTTGCATCCGACATATTTAAAAGGTGCAAAGGGAGCAATGCTCGTATGTGACTTAACAAGATCTGAAACTCTGGAACATTTGGATGACTGGATAGATTCATTGTATGTCGAAGGAAAAGTAATGCCCGCGGTTTTCGTAGCCAATAAGAATGATCTTTCAGATAAGCATGACTTCGGAGTGGCTGAGCTGGAAAATGTGGCCTCAGCCTACGACTCCCCCTTTTTTATGGCAAGTGCAAAGACGGGAGAGAACGTGGAAAAAGCGTTTCAAACCCTGGGAGAGACACTAATAGATGAAATTATTGTTGAAGATTCTTTTTCCTCACCAAGTGACAGGCCAAGATACTCAGAATCTGCAATAGCATCAAATTATCAATTCTGATAAACATTTTTTTATTATCAATATTTTTCTAGATATCAATTAAAATCAGTTAAAACTGAAAATTCATCCTGGGCCTATTTTGGACGTTTTTATTACCATCTAGATAACCATAAATTAATGGGAGACCAACCGATGCTTCCATAAAAACCATTGATTTTCTTGCATCGCCTTTTACCTTTCCCCAGGCAATGGCCTCGCCCAAAGTGCTCCCAGAAAGGCCTCCATCCATGGGAATTGCAGTTGAGATTTGGATGGCATATTTGTGCCCCTCCACCGTGGCTCCAAAATCGAAATTCGCCATCACTATGGCATCGTTTATGAAATTCTTTGGTACCCCTCCACCAATATACACGGCGCCAGTTCTGATTGAATTGAGTATTATCTGCACCATCTCATAGTTATCCTTTATGGAATCCAATGTTACCTTTGGTTTATCCTTATTGTTTGCCCAGTACTTTGTCAAACCGATCCCAATGGAAGAATCATTTAACGCGGGAACGAAGATTGGCGTATTGGTATCGTAACATGCTTTCAGAATGGAATTTTCGTCCTCTATATCTTTTGATAACTCCATAAGAAACTCTCTGCTGGAGTAATTTCCTGGCTTTATATTCTTCTGCGTGTATTTATCCACGTAATCGTCTGTTTCAAAGAAGAGGATATCATCAGAAAAGACATCGTAGATCCTGTTTATTCTTAGATCTCTCAGTTTTTGATCGTCTACGTTTATTAGACCGTGATGATGTTGTCCCCCCCTTGTGTAGAGAAGATCCTGATAGACGATTGCGCCTGTGGATACCACGACATCCACAAGGTTTTTCTTAACAATTTCAGAAAGAACATTTCTAAGACCGGCTGCAATAAGAGGTCCTGTCAATCCCATGAATATGGTGGATCTTTGATCATCAGTTAACATTCTTTCCCAGATCTTTGCCGCGTTTCCTATATTTCTTGCTTGAATGGACATGCTTGAAAAGTTTTCCACCAATTCCCTTACCGTCATTTTCTCATGTATCTTTATCTGGTTTACTGGTTTTTCCATGAGCTTTTTTCTCTCAGCCTTGAAATTAGCATCTCCCTCGGTCATTGTATCACTTTTTATTTTGGGGTAACGAGGCCAACTTCAATAAACTTTACTGATAGATATGATCCGCAAAACCCATAAATACAGCCAAGCATTTTTCGGGGACATGGATTCTATGTTCGATGTCCTTGTTATCGGTGGTGGGGTGGTTGGATGCAACATGGCGCATGAGCTCTCCAAGTATGATTTGAAATTGGCTTTGGTGGAGAAGGAGAGTGATGTTTGCGGAGGTGCCAGCAAGGCCAATTCCGGTGTTGTGCATTCGGGTATCTACTCACAGCCCGGCTCCCTTAAGGCAGGACTTTGTGTTAAGGGTAACACCCTATTTCCTACATTTGTTGAGGAACTTGGTGTGGATTTTAAAAGAATCGGGAAACTGGCTGTTGCCAGGAATGAAGTTGAGATACGCGAATTGGAGAAATTAAAAGAGGTAGGTGACAAAAACAGGGTTTGGGACCTTGAATTCCTGGATGAAGAAGAAGTAAAAAAGCTTGAACCCAATATAAATGCCCAAAAAGGTTTATGGGTTCCATCCGCAGGAATCGTATCTCCGTATCATCTGACAATTGCCCTGGCTGAGAATGCATGGGAAAACAAAGTCAAGATATTTTTAGATTCCGAGGTTGCGGATATTTCACCAAAAGAAGGTTATTTCGGGGTTAAAACGAAAAACTTGAATCTGAAGTCTAGATGGATCATAAACAGTGCAGGTCTTTATTGCGACAAAATAGCAGAAATGGTGGGAATCACAAAGCATAGGGTCTACCCATGCAGGGGAGAGTATCTTATACTTGACAAGAGTTATTCTCACCTGATAAACCACTTGATTTATCCTCCTCCCGAAAACGGCTCTGGGGGTCTTGGAGTTCACCTCACCCCAACAATTGAAGGGAACATCTTAATCGGTCCATCCGCGAAATACATCGAAGGAAAAGAAGATACAAGGACCACAAAAGAGGGAATGGAAAAACTGCTTTTGGGCGCAACCAGTCTTTTAAAAAATCTCCCTAAGGATGCTTACATTCAAAGCTATGCAGGCATAAGATGCAAGCTAATCCCCCAAACATGTGAGTTTTCTGGTGATTTTGTAATCGAGGAAGATGAGGGAGTCAAAGGGTTCATCAACCTAATGGGAATCGAATCACCAGGACTTTCCGCATCACCCGCAATTACCAAGAAAGTGGTTGATATAATCAAAGCAAATGAAGACCTTAAAATCAAAGAGGATTTTAAAACCAGAAAGGGCCGAATGAGGTTTCACAAGTTGGATCTAAAGGAGAAGGTAAATCTTATTGATTCCAATCCAAGACACGGTCATTTGATTTGCAGATGCGAAAATGTAACTGAGCGGGAAGTAATCGATGCTATTGAAAATCCCCTTGAGGTAAGAACCCTATCTGGTATCAAATACAGGTGCAGGGCCACAATGGGCAGGTGCCAGGGAGGATTCTGCAGGGCAAGGATTGTAAAGATAATGGAGGAGCAATTTGGGGAAGATGTAAAGGATATCACCCAAAGAGGACCTGGCTCCTTTCTTTTTGTGGGAAGAACAAAGGATTTGAGGAAGCATGATTCAAAAGAATGTTGATGTGGCAATAATCGGTGGGGGGCCTGCGGGCCTTGCTGCGGCAATAGCCGCTAAAAAGGAGGGAATAGACAACATTCTCGTAATCGAGAGAGACGAGAATTTGGGAGGGATACTCCCCCAATGCATTCATGAAGGCTTTGGATTGGAGATATACAAAGAAGCATTGACAGGACCAGAGTATATCCACAGATTCATGGATGAAGTAGAGGGGCTCGAAATCCCGGTGATGCTCAAATCCATGGTAATCGAAATGAATGAAAATCGTGAGTTGATTGTATCAAATGAAAGTGGCCGTCACAAAATCAAAGCCAAAGCAGTAGTTTTAGCAATGGGCTGCAGGGAGAGAACCCGAGGGATGATCCGCATCCCAGGTGACAGGCCCAGTGGTATTTTCAAGGCCGGGGAAGCCCAGCACTTCATCAACATCGGTAACTACATGATTGGAAAGAAGATTGTGATTTTAGGATCTGGCGATATCGGCCTAATCATGGCCAGAAGACTTGTTTTGGAGGGTGCAGAGGTTCCTTGTGTAGTTGAAATCCTGCCATACTGCAGTGGTTTGATCCGCAATAGGGTGCAGTGCCTGGAGGATTTTGATATTCCCCTTCTACTGAGACATACAGTGATCGATATTGAAGGTAAGGAGAGAGTGGAATCCGTAACCATTGCAGAGGTGGATGAGGAAGGGGAGGTTATCAAAGGTACTGAAAGGAAGATTGCATGCGACACCCTGCTTTTATCAGTGGGCCTCATACCTGAAAACGAGCTCTCAAAAATGGCTGGGATAATCCTGGATGAAAGAACAGGTGGAGCCGTGGTTAATGAGAATTTCATGACTTCTCAACCTGGAATTTTCGCATGCGGGAACGTTCTTCTGGTCCACGATATTGTGGATTACGTAACAATGGATGCCTATAAAGCTGGTAAGAATGCTGCATTATATGTCAAGGATAAATTAATAGAAAAGCCTCAAATCGAAATTAAACATGGACAAGGAATACAGTTTGTAGTTCCCCAGAAGGTCGCCTTGGAGGATGTGGATATCTACTTGAGAGTGTTAGAACTTGGGTTCGATAGGAATGTTATAATCATGGATGGTCAAGAGGTTTTGAAATCAAAGAAATTTAAAAGGGTAGCTCCCCCTGAGATGATCAAAATCAAGCTGAATGCTAAGGAGATTGAAGGGGCAAAGGAAATTACTGTTGCGGTGGAATAAAATGGGATCCGAAATCACATGTATCATATGCCCAATAGGCTGTAAGGTGGTAATTCATCAGAAAGGTGGGATTATCACAAAAATAGAAGGGCATCAATGTAAAAAAGGAATAGAGTACGGAAAGGAAGAATTGCTTGATCCCAAAAGGACACTTACCACCAGCATCATTGTCAAAGACGGGGAATTGCCCTTGGTTAGTGTAAAAAGCGATAGATCCATACCAAAGGTTAGGTTATTTGATGTTATGGATGCCATTTCAGAAATTGAGGTTCATGCACCTGTTAAAATCGGAGATGTTCTTGTTGAAAATGTAGTTGGTCTAGAAGTAGATATCGTGGCCACAAAGAACGTGAGAAAGACAACAATTAAGGCTTGTGAGAATGAGGAGTTTATCAGGGCTCGCCTTTTATCAAATCTTGAAAGATTTCTGTGAGATAACTTACTAAAAACTAAGGAAGGAGATGTCCTCTATACCTTGCAAGATCTCGGGATACTCACCACGTCCTAAAGTCAAATACCTTTCAAGACAGGCAGGATTTGCCGTATATATTATAATGTATTGAAAAAGAACGAGATATTGAGGCTAGCAGCCCTCAAGGATGAGGATTAAAGAAATAATGAGTTTAGGAGTATCTCGAACTACTTATCTAATGAGATATAGAATCGGGATGAAGGGAAACATTGAGAAAGAGATTAAATGCCTGGTGAATTTCTATAGGAAAGGTGTGTGAGGAATAGCATAACAAATTCCAAGGGATGTATCAATGATGGCAACATAAATCGCTGCTAACATTATCGGTACTTTGACATTAGAGTCTTTATCTTTTAACCTCAGTAATAACCATGCTTCTATCCTTGAATAGTATCCATCTTATTATATCACCGTTCCCTAGCCTAATTTTGTCTACGGTGGGTTTTGGAATTGCAGCGCATCTTCTTGATCCCCTAATCGTAAGGCCGGTCTCAGTAATATGCACCACATCATCCATATTTACTTGCATATAATCACCAAGACCAATTATGATATATATTCTAATAAAACTTGGTTTTAAACCAATGCGTTTTGGTGTCGAAATGATTTATGAATAGTAGCTTTGTATTAAAAGCTTACGATGGTTGAATCCATGATTTCACTTAACATTCTGGAGGATTCTAAAATTTGTCGATTACAATGAAAAATATCGATGGGTTTTTCAATCTTAAATTCATAACCCACGTTAGATGAGTGCAATAGCACCAAATAGGTCAAAGGGGGGGTTCCAATGGGAGGGGGTAGAAAATGCTTATCCCTGCCAAGGTCGTTATGCGTTAACCCACCATATGCCTATCTCATTCCTAGACCCTTATGGATGCTTGCGTATTTTCGTCAATCCGTATGCTAATATCATCCCAATAATGAAAGCAATTGTAATATTAATTATTAGCGCTAATATTGCCATGATACCCGTGACAATATAAGAGTCTGTTTTCAAACTATGTTTTCCTAACTCAATCGCAACAAAAACCAATAATGCTCCAAAAACGCCGAGAGGAATAATTGCGACAAATTCTGGGCTAGCAAAAAACAGAGCGATTGGTAATAATATCAAGCCACTAATAATATTTGACCCTCCAGTTCTTGCTCCAAATCTGTATTGTGCTGCGAGACCACCTGCGCCATGACACATAGGAAAGCCTCCAAAAGGAACAGATGTTATATTCATGAGACCAATACTCTTTGATAATTTA
>CP070672.1:3513275-3517753 GCA_020351895.1 Thermoplasmata archaeon | reverse complement strand
CCATTCCCACCATATGAATTTGATAGCGGTAAAATACAGGTTGGTGATAGCTACGAGATTGGGACTGGTCATGACGAAAACGGATTTGGAAATTACTGGAATAGGGCTATCAACACCATGATAGTATTTAAAAACAAACTGTATGTCAGTACTGGACTCAATTATGAATATGGGGCACAGGTATGGTACACTGAAGATGGTGATACTTGGAACTTGACCCATCCAACGTACAGTTTTGATGTTTTTCACACTGATCCTACCTACCCTAATTCTCAAAAGCCTGTCATTGTTACCGCCCTCAGCTTATGTCCATCATCAGTGTCAGGTTCTGAGATCCCTTATGCAGGGGGAACTGGTTCCTCAGGAAATGCAGGAGCCTGTTCCCGCATGGCAAAACTAACCGAAACCGGCTGGGAACTTATTGTTGATGCGAATGTCGATGAGAATGATACAGGTACCAATGAAAACGGTTTTGGTGATGGGATGAAATGCACCATGTTTAATGGGAATTTTATGCCCTGGAGCCTTGCAGACTTTAAGGATAGATTGTATGTTGGTATTAATTCAATCGCAGGAGCAAGAGTATTGTATACACCCAATGGAAGCTTCGAAGATGGCAGTTGGTTTTATAGTGTAGGAGGAGATTCTGGAATCCCCAATGGATTTGATGGAACATTAAATGAAGGTGCATCCACCAATAGGGAAATTAACTTTTATAGAAACATTGTTGCTAATCTTTATGCCACTGAGAATTATTTATGGTCTGGATTAGTATCTTCGTATATACCCCCTTTAGGCGGAACAAAAGAGTACCTTAAAGGTTCTCAGATTTGGAAAACCAGTGATGGCATAACATGGCAACAGGTTACCGATAATGGTTTTGGTGATAATTACATCATAAATTTTGAAGCATTTACACAGTTCAATGATAAGCTCTATGTATCAGGAAGTAAAGGTGCCAACTCTGTTGTCGGTGGTCTAGGAGGGGCAAAGATTTTTAGATTGGTTCAATAATGGTCTCTCATTGTGTAGTTGTCAAAGGAGTATAAAAAAAAGAGGAAATAGTTTGTATAATTAAAACTCATAGCCAGATCTCAACAAAGGAACCGATAGTCTATGGCTCTGGCATTCAGGATGAAAACAATAGGTCACTGTTTAAGCATACCTTTCAACGAGCAATACAGCCCTTCAGAAGCAATGCTAAGGTTTTTTCATATTCACTTTTAAACTCTTAGTTATTTTCAGTCTATCTCAATTAAAGCGAATAGTTTTAATCCGATCATTCGGAATATTCTTAGTTCCCGTCCCTTTTGTGTTATTCTCTGTGTTTCTGGGAATTAAGGTCTGGAAGGAGGAGACTTTATGAAGATTCAAAAATTAACAGTTGCCTTATTAACATTATTAATCGTGTCCTTCTGTGATATTGGGAATGTAAGGGCAGATAGTTTCCCACCCCTGCCGGAAGCCTTAGCTGCTATGGAATCAGATGATGCTGTTACTGTAAGAGAGGTAGAAGTAGAAGAGTGGCCAGAAGATTCAGACTTCTATTATGCCTTTGAGCCGAATAATGTAGAACCAACGATAGGTTTTATCATATATCCTGGAGCGTTGCTTGATCCAAGAGCATATGCACCTGCTGCCCATGCAATTGCAGCAGAAGGATATTTAAATGTTATTGTTAAGATGCCAAATGATATTGCATATGGTAATGAAACAAGAGCAAATAAAATAATAAGCGACTATAGTGAGATTGAAAAATGGATAATAGGAGGTCATTCCCTGGGAGGTGTCTCGGCATGTGCATATGCTAAAAAATTTACTGATAAAGTTGATGGGGTGGTTTTATGGGCATCCTATCCATCTGGAGTCTTCAGGATCGATGATAAGGATATAAAGGTTATATCTATTTATGGCACAAAAGACGGTTTGTGTACCCTTGAAGAAATTGAGATATCTAAAGAACATTTACCACCTGATACTCAATTCGTGCCCATTGAAGGTGGTAATCATACCCAGTTTGGTTGGTATGATACTTCCCCTGATCCTGTACAACCGGAAGATAACCCTGCCGATATTACAAGGGAAGAACAGCAAAATCAAATTAATCAAGCTACCATAAATTTTCTTAAGCAGTTTAGCGGTGGATGTCCTGTGGTATCTCTTTTAGGCGAAGAAGATCCACGGCTTGATAACATAAGACAATTTCGTGATAAGGTATTAAGCAAAAGGACAACAGCTAAAAAATTGATTGGCCTTTACTACAAAAATGGGGAAAGAATAATTGAAATCTTTGATAGGAATCCAACCATAAAAAAATCTGCCAAAATGGTATTAGAGTCATTAATACCAGCTATTGAGTTTTTAGTAAAAAGATAAAGAATACCTTAGCTTCTCCCTGCTTCGCAATTGGAATGATGCCTCAAAGAATACTTGAATCATCTATATATTGCCCTTGGCTCATGCGGGGAATTTCATTCCTACTATTATAATTTCAAGCAAGCTGATCAAATCACAAACAAGGAGCACTAAAATGAGCAAAAGAGTATTAGTAAAAATAATCTTGGTGGTTTTTATATTTGTGCCATTACTTCCAAGGCCTAGTGGCACTGCCACAACATGGGAAATCCCGAAAGGATTGGAAACCATTAGGGGTGAAGATGGGTCAATGTGGGAGAGGGTGAATCAGCCTGGTTTCGGAAACCAGGATAATGTGGGAATCGTTGCCCTTTGCCCCTATCGAGAAAGCCTGTATGCCCTTACAAGAAATGATGCGACTGGTTTTGAGCTGTGGAAGACTTTCGGTACCGGATGGGTACAGCTTACTATACCGGGGTTTACCGATAATAATGATTATTTTGGATATCTTAAACCTGGGCCTTTAAATTCAACTGATGCGAAATACAATCTCATGCAAAATATCTGGGGGGATATGATTGAGTACAAAGGTTCTCTTTACGTTGCCGTAGCATCGGGGTATCAGGGAGCGCAACTCTATGGTTCAGTGGGGTTTGAGATCTGGCGCTTTGATGGAACCTCGTGGCAACCCGTAATTTCACAGTCAGTCGATAACGATGAATCAGGGGAAGTTACTGAAATCTCCGGGTGTGACGATAACGATGGGGATTATACTGCGCAAATCACAGATAATAATAAAAGTTGGATAACTGATCAATGGGCAGAGTGCATTGTGCGGATTACAGCGGAATTTAATGGTACTGAGGGCACACAAGCCGGCACACCGGGAATCAGGGTATTTGATATTATCTCAAATACAGAAGATACATTAACTATCCAGGAGAATGAAAATGCCAATGAGGACGAATACACCATATGTGCCCAACACAGTAGGCAGGGGGAAACGGGAAGACCTAATCATCTGGTTCCAGAAATAGATTCAGGTGCTTCTTATACCATAGAGTGCTCGATAGATGAAAGAGGTTTTGGAGAAATCTGGAACAAATCGATTGTGGACCTTGAAATACTAGATGAAGAACTTTATGCAACAATCGGTCTCAACTATGAGGATGGAACGATCATCTGGAAAACCAGTAATGGCATAGACTGGACCCCAACCTCTGACCATAGTTTTGGCCTTTTTCATGGGTACGACCCTTCGGGTAACGCAACCAGTTTTTGTCTGATACCAGGTATGGAAGGAAGGAACGGCAATCCAGTCTGCTCCAGTTCTACCAATTTTGGCAAAAGTGATGTCAGCGGGACGATGACCCTTTTTACTGGTGGGACGGGTACCAGCGGCTGCAATGGAAGGGGGGCGAGGGTAGTTCGCCTTGACGGAGGGCAATGGAACTTGATAGTGGATTATTTTGTAGATGAGAATGATGAGGGTACCAATGAGAATGGTTTTGGTGATGCTGCCGATTTTATGACCAGCAATTTTCAGGCATGGAGCTGGGCAGAATATGATGATCTACTTTTTGTGGGAATTTTAAGACTGCAAGACGGCAGTCGGGTGATGTATACAGATTCAGGCTCCACTGTGGATGGTGCCTGGGTTTATGCCGTTGGAGGTGACAACCCCTCTTACTCTGATGGCTTTGGTGATCCAGACACCATCGGTTCACATCTTTACGTATATAATTCGAACCTTTATGCAGGAACCATTGTAAATCCCAGTGATGGGGCAGATATCTGGAAGGGGGAAGGGCCCGGTGACGATCTCACCTGGACCCGTGTTACAGGAGATGGTTTTGGCGATGCGACAATTCTGCAATTTGAGGCCTTTACCACATTTGGTGACACACTGTACGTTGCAGCATCTAATCTTCGTTCCTCCAATTGGCCAGGTGAGGAGGAGACCGGATTTTCTGGGGCAAAAGTATTTAGATTGATTCCTGGAAGGTGTTTTATTGCCACAGCATCCTATGGCAGTTATCTGGCAGAGGATGTAATGGTATTGTGGAAGTTCAGAGACCATTTTCTCCTGAAAAATAGTGTGGGCAGGGTGCTTTTAAAAATGT
>CP070672.1:3510055-3513175 GCA_020351895.1 Thermoplasmata archaeon | reverse complement strand
TTTGGCCCACCTCCTACAGTAGAATATATACCTCATATATGCTCTAATCGGAATCATTCCCCCGGACTTTCAATTCTCAAGTTCTTTAAAAATCATACTTTTTCGATCCTTACCGCACAAACTTTAAGCTCAGGGATTTTGGCCACAGGATCGAGGGCGGGATTGGTGAGAACATTCGCCGCCGCCTCAGCAAAATGGAAGGGTATGAACACCACGCCCTTTGGTACCTTCTTGGTGATTTGGGTTTGAATCTTTATGCTCCCCCTTCTGCTTTGGACCTTGATGATCTCGCCATCTTTGATTCCCAGATTATGGGCGTCCTTTGGATTCATCTCAACAAATCCCTTGGGAACCTCGGAATCCAACTTCGGGGTCCTTCCCGTCTGTGTTCTTGTATGCCAGTGAAAGAGAACCCTACCTGTTGTAAGGATGAAGGGATACTCGGAATCTGGTAGCTCGTTAGCTTCCTTAAATTCAATTGCATTGAAAAGCCCCTTTCCCCTGGAAAATTTACCCTTATGCAAAAACGGAGTTCCGGGATGGTCCTTTGAGGGACAAGGCCAGTGAACCGAAATTTCATTCTCTAATCTGTCGTAGCTTATTCCGCCATATATGGGTGAAAGTGAGGCCAGCTCGTCCATTATTTCAGAGGGAGATGAGAAATCAAATCCAGGGGCGTTCATTTTCTTTGCAAGGAGGCAGATAATCTCCCAGTCTGGCTTAGTATCCCCAATAGGCTCAATAGCTTTTCTTATCCGCTGAAGTCTCCTGTCAGTGGCAGTGTAGGTTCCGTCCTTCTCAGCATAACTTGCAGAGGGTAGCACCACATGGGCCAAGGACGCAGTCTCGCTTAGGAATATATCTTGGACCACGAGAAATTCGAGGTTTTGCAGAGCCTGTTTTACATGGTTTATGTCAGGATCAGATACCATGGGATTCTCACCCATAATGTACATAGCCTTGACATCACCGTCGTATGCTCCATTCATCATCTCCACAACAGTAAGACCGATGTTCTTGGGTAACGGAACACCCCATGCCTTGGAGAATTTCTCGTTTGCGGAATCATCGTTTACCTTTTGATAGCCACAGTAGACATTGGATAAAGCACCAACATCACAGGCACCTTGAACGTTATTTTGACCCCGCAGTGGATTCACACCTGTGCTTTCCCTTCCGATATTACCGGTGAGCATGGCCAAATTGGCAATTGATTTTACATTGTCAGTGCCAGTTGTATGCTGGGTTATACCCATGGAATAGACTATGGAACCCTTTTCTGCCTTTGCGAATGTTAGGGCGGCCTCGATCAGATCCTCCTTTGGAATCCATGTGATCTTTTCTACATAATCAGGCGTGTATTTCTTCACAATTTTTTTCAAGTCTTCGAATCCTTCCGTCCGTTGCTCTATGAATTCCTTATCCTCAAGACCGTTATCCAAGATCACATTCATGAAACCGTTTATCCAGGCCACGTCGGTTCCCGGCCTGAAAACTAAATGCATATCCGCATATTTGGCCATAGGTATTGCTCTTGGGTCCACAACTATGATCTTTGCACCTTTATCTTTGGCGCGGAGCATCCTACCTCCAATTAAGGGATGTTGTTCTATGGTATTGGATCCTGTTATGAGAATGCAATCCGCATTTTCGAATTCTGGTGTGGAATTTGTCATGGCCCCGCTGCCGAATGCGTTTGCTAAACCTGCAACTGTTGAAGCATGGCACAGCCTCGCACAGTGATCCACGCTGTTTGTACCTAAGACCGCCCTTGCGAATTTCTGCATTAGGTAATTTTCCTCGTTTGTGCATCGTGCAGAAGAAAGAACACCAATTGAATCCGGGCCATATTTGTTTTTTATTTCGAGAAGTTTCTTTGCAATTAACGACAGTGCTTCCTCCCAGGAGATCTCAACGAATTTGTCATCTTTTTTTACAAGAGGTTTTTTAAGTCTGTCTGGATGCTCGACAAACTTATGGGCGTTGTAGCCTTTGATGCACAGCTTTCCTTCATTTACAGGATGTGTTTTACAGGGAATCACTCCGGCAAGTTCTCCTTCAATAACCTGAAGATACAGGGCGCATCCTGTCCCGCAATAGGGGCAAGTGGTCAGTACGTTTTGGTAATTCATTGGTCACCCCCCTTTAATGGGACCTCTTCCAAAGTCGATATGAGGGGAGGCTTATCATTGATATCGTTTCCAGATACATACCCAAATAATTCGAAGACATCTTCCCTCAATAGTTTCTGAAGAGCAGCAAGGGGTATCTCCACCGGGCAGGCCTTTTCACATTCACCACAACCCACGCATTTCTCAGTCATATGGTATATCCTGATATAATGAAACGTTGGATGCTCTGGTGGTAATTCCCCTCCTCCAACCCACTCATGCTTCTCCAGCATGCATATATCACAATTGCAAACAGGACATGCATCTCGACAACCATAGCATTTCATACATCTTTCGAAAACTCGTGTCCAGAACTCGAACCTCTCTTCCAAACTCTTCTCCTTCAACTTATCAGCAAGCTCATTGGAGTCGACACCATTTGCCATTTTTCCAACATCGATTTTCTGTGGATAGGGTGTTTTGCATACGCATTCCTTTGCCTCTTCTTCGGTGCAGGCAACTCCAATGATGTGAAGATTATCAAGGTCGATGTGATTTCTTTTGGCAAGCTCTATGAAACCTTTTTCGTCACACCCTCTTGCTACCACCCCTATCTTTTCATTTGGATATTTCCTTTGCAATATTTTCACGATTTTTCCCAGTGAATATTTAGGATCCAAGACAAGATTCTCAAGCTCCTCTTTCCCTGTAAATAGAAAAGGCTCGACATGGGAATGATCCGAATTTAGTCCCAGAACGCCTTTGATATCTTCCTTTTCGAGAAGGCTCCTAACCTTTGCCCTTATCTCTTCGATCATGGGCTCACCTCCCTGTTTGCTGCCGTGAGTTCGTTTGGTCCTAACTCCTTGATGTCCCTGATAAATTCGGTCATCACCTTCTGATATCGTTCCCCTTCCGAGGCCGAAACCCAGTCCAATTTTAGCCTCTTTGGATTGATTCCTATATAATTCAACATCCTTTCCATGATAGGGAATCGTTTGGCTGTTCT
>CP070672.1:3500663-3509955 GCA_020351895.1 Thermoplasmata archaeon | reverse complement strand
CATCAACTCTTCATCCTATTTTAAATAAGCTGAAAGCTGATGAATTGATTTGAAAGCCTTTTCCAAATGTATTAGCTGTTTTAGTTCCTAGTATACAGATATCCAAAAATACACGTAACAGCAACAGCCAACATTATTCCCAATAAACACATATTTCATATCCCTCATTTCTGTATTTCAATAGCATATGACAATGTTCTCAAGTGTATAATAATCTTTTGGTATCCATATAATTAGAAATTATGGGTCCAGTGAGCAAGTTTTCTGGTAATAAAGACCACAATATTCATTTGTTCAGGTAATATCCAAGGATATCTGGTGATACAAATGTTTATAGCCTCATTCACCATATGGATACTCATGGGACAACAAGAGGTCTACGATTTCCTAAAAGCGCATCCAGATGGATGGTTCACATCGAAAGAGATCAGCATGGGAATCAATATATCAATTGGTTCCGTCACAGTATGCCTTAAGAAACTGCGGGAAAATAATGAGATACATTATAAAGCAATAGGAAAGAAGGGCGGAAAAAGAACCCAATATTCATACAATTTTAAGAAATGAGATCTTCAGCTCCTTTTTTCATCCTACTTCCCAGATTCCTTTTCAGAATCACCTTTCAGCTTCCAATTCAGGTTTTTCCAAATACCTGGTTTTGGAATCAAATTCTCCTGAGATAAGGAAAGCTGTATCTTTGACCATATCTCGAATATTTTCCTGCCCATTCCCTCCTTTATGGCTTTCCTCTCATCTTCTGATAACTCATCCAATGGCAGCAATGACATGATGATTTCATCTACACCATCAATATCATCTTTATCACCGCTCCACTCCTCAAGAACAGTTCCGTATCTATGCTCGATATCCTTTACAATAGCATCGGACTTTGACAGCAAAGACTTATTTTCCATACCAAGAAGAACTATGGCTATGAAGAAATGCTTCCCAGTCTTTAGTATCAATCTCCTATCCCCGAATTCAAATTTGTACAGGCCCATGTCCTCCTCGCCCCTTTCCTTTCTCACGAAGACCTCAAATAGGAGGTTCTTTACGCCGGTAAGCATGCCTCCCACGATGTCTTCATCATAATAATCATTCCCTTTTATGGATGCATGGGAAATAAGCCGTCCGTCCTCGTAGATTAGGAACACCTGCTCTACAACCGGACTCTTCTTTTTGGACATTATATTTACGGATAATATGGGAATTAAGCCATAAGGGGCCATATTTCCTGTGTAATATTTAATCAGATGCGGACTCAGTATATCACCAATTCTATATGGATATTAGGACGGTCTAAAATATACAAATTGCCCATTTTATAAATTCTTATCGACGTTAGTATCAAACAAATTAAAAGGATCGAGGAAAGGGAACTGAGGAAAATCCCAAATAATTACGAAAATCAACATCCACAAATAAAAGCATCGTCAAATACTTCCTCGTCCTCTAAATCTCCTTTACGATAGTAATTGATGTATTTTACCCAATCCTCATGAGTGATGGCGAATTGCCATTTTTCGATCTCCCATATCACTGAATCTATCACACCATCGATATTTCTGATCTTCTCATCAACAAATTTACTGGCACTCTTAATGTTAGGGGCAAGCAATGTAAAGATTATATCGCTTTGGTATGAATAGAACGTATAGGCGAGAAAGGTAATTGCAGCCTCGTCTGTTGCAGCCATATCACGGAGATATTTAAAAACAGATTCTGTTTTGGAGGACTTTACATCCAGAGTTATGGTGAAACGTCCCCATTTATCAAGATCAACATATTTTGGAATCTTAAAGAAATTTGGTGTAAAAAGCTGAATGATTTGCAGGTCCCAGACTCCATCCAATCCCAATAGAAACTCGGTAAAGATTCTTGGAAGTTGGGTATAATCCTTCACATCGAACATCATATTGATATCTGAGTGGGTATAACATCTATCTAGATACAACAATTTAACCTGTTTAAACAGAACATAATCCCTTAGTTCGCTGTATTTTTCATATATCCTCTCAAAAAGGTCCTCTTTTCCAGCCTCTACGTCAACCATTACGATTGTCATCATTTTATCTACCTCCCCAAGAATTTTTTTGAGCTTTTGAGGGTATGCCATGCTTTTACAAATATTTTTCGTTTTATTTACAGCAATTAATATTTAGATTCGAACATTGATTAACTTTTTTCATATTCGAACAATGTCCAAAAAGTGTACCATAATCAATTAATAACCCCAATTCATATTATTTTTTATCATAAATATAAAAATTGGGGGTTATTTCTGATGGGGAAAAATATCTTGCGAATAATAAAGGTAAGCCTAGTATTGATATTTCTATTAATAATGCAAATAATGCCCCCAGGGGAAATAATAATCCATAATGCATCATCGGACTCAAACGGAGCGAAACCAACAGAAGTGGGCATTTTCTCTGACACTTTGGATTATTCCTCAACTGATATGGATGAGCAAATACAAGAAATGAACACTCAGTTAGCCTTTGATCTATTAGAGACTAGTTTGGGTCACTTCACAGAGAACCTAGGTCAATGGAAGAGCCATATAAGCTTTCTTGCCAAGAGTTCCTTTGGCTATTTCGCCCTCGGTCCTGATGGCGTGTTCTACTATATGATCCAAGAGGGGGGAGGACATGTCATCAAGATCGCTTTCCAAGATGCCGGGGAACTTTATCCTATTGGGAGAGAAGATGTGGGATTCGATTGTAACTATTTTTATAGAAATGATCCCACGAAATGGGTGAGGAATGCAAGAAGCTACAAAGAAGTTCTATACAAAGATGTATGGCCTGGTATAGATATCTTGTACTATTTTACAGATGGAAATCTCAAGTATGACCTCATTGTCGGTGAGTATTCTGATCCTGATGTTATTTCGTTTTGTATCGAAGGGCATTTTGGTTTAGATATCGAGGATAACGGGCTTAAAATATTCATTTCAGATAAAATTGTAATGAGTGACACAAACCTTGTTGCATTCTATAAGAACGGAGCAACGGTACCCATACAATTCAAAAAAATCAGTGAAAACACTTATGGTTTCGAAGTAAAAAAGGCCAAAGAGAGGACATTGATAATCGATCCAGTTATATTTTCCACTTCCACATTTCTCGGGGGATCTGGTGGTGATGGCGCATTGGACATAGCAATTGATGATAATAATAATATAATCATTCTAGGGGTCACTGGATCAAATGATTTCCCCAACACGACTGGAGCCTATCAAACAGATGGGGGTTCTTTTATTGTGACGAAGATGAATCAAGATGCCAGTGCTCTGATATTTTCTACCTATATAGGGGCTTGGATGGGAGATATTCCTTATGGTTTGGAGGTTGATGACAGCAATGATGTTTATGTAGCAGGTCAAACATGGTCGCAGAATTTCCCCACCACTCCAGGTGTCTTCCAAGAATCGGATCCCTCAGGGACATATCCAGATGTCTTTGTCCTGAAACTCAATGCACTAGGAAGCGATTTGATATATTCAACATATGTCGGCGGCACCCAGAGCGATTATGCATATGATATCAAAGTCCGTAATGGCAATGCCTATGTTGTTGGTAGCACGCTCTCTTATGATTTCCCACACGTTGGATCTCCTGGTGGGGATCCACACGGTACCGTATTGTTCTTCATTTTGAACAGTGATGCATCAAACCTAACAAGCTCGGCATTCTGGGGGGGATGGTCCAACGAGTTCGGGTATTCGCTGGCAATAGATGGAAATGGTGATGTTGTGGTGGGTGGTGTGACCTTTTCACAGGATTTCCCCACCACACCCAATGCATACCAAACAGCAGTGAGCGATACAAATAATGCTTTCCTTTTGAAATATCAACCACTTTCCGATTCCTTAATATTTTCCACCTACATTGGAGGAGATACCTGGGAATCCATTCGTTCTGTATATATCGATGATAGCACCGAAATATATCTCGCAGGCAATACAGGCAACCCAGGAGAAGGAGCAACACCTTATCCCACAACGCCCGGTGCATTCGATAGGACGATTAATGGGGGCAGAGATATATTTATCTCAAAGATGGACTCCAAAGGCGCCGACTTGATTTATTCCACCTTCATAGGAGGGGATGGAGATGAAGAAACCGGTAGAATTGATGTCGACAGCCAAGGGAATGTATTTTTAACCGGGACAATCGATTCTGCAATAAACTTTACAGTTACTTCAGATTGCTTTGATAATTCCTATAATGGTGAGGACGATGCATTTGTCTTGATTCTGAATAACAATGGCTCAGACCTCAAATACTCCTCATTTCTTGGGGGTAACTCTTCAGATTCTGGAAGTGCTTGTCTGATAACAGAAACAAATGATATCCTCATTTTAGGAGCAACGACCTCATATGACTTTCCGGTTACAAATGGCTCATACCAAACCGAGAACAAAGGCAATAGTGACATTTTCCTGACCATATTTAGCGACAGAATTTCAATGTTCTTACAAGAAGGCTGGAACCTGATATCGGTTCCACTGATTCAATCGGATACAGATCTAGAAAGCGTATTATCCTCTATTTCAGGATATTACGATGCTGTTCAATGGTATGATGCATACAGTGATTCTATTTCAAGTGATCCAAATCTCTGGAAGCATAATCATGATTCAAAACCATCTCATATGAACAATCTAAAGGATTTAAACCACATTAGGGGATTTTGGATCCACATAACCGAACCAAATGGAGTCTTTTTTAAATGCTCAGGCATTCCACCAAAATCAAATCAATATATCAATCTTCATCAAGGATGGAACTTGGTAGGCTATCCTTCTCTCTCCCCTAAAAACCGAACAGAGGCTCTATATAAACTCCAATTCGGAACACATGTGGATTCAATATGGACCTATAATGCAGGAATCCAAGAATGGAAGGAGCTCGGCCCTTCGGATTATTTCGAGGTGGGTAGGGGTTATTGGATCCATGCGAAAGTAGGTACATTTTGGGAAGTTCCATTGTGATAATGATCTTATAGGGTATGCTTAAAGAATTTCAGGAATGACGGTCCAAGGGTATGAGAAAGTCGTGGAATGTTATCCGCGGACTTTATGAAGGATTCGATGTTGCCAAGATGCATATTGGGTTAAAAAAACATCAACTAAAAGTAGTAATTGTCCTAAAAGTGTACCAATTCTGATTTATATTATATCATATATCACTAATATGTAGGAGGTTGGACATGACAAGGAAGCGGAACAAAACTACTGTACATGTTATAGTGGTAATATCACTCCTTTCTATGGTGCATCTTTTTCATTTTTGGGAGCCTCAAATGGAGGGAGTGGCCTTGGGATCAAAACAAACCGAAACTGGGGATACCTATCCTACCTCCACAATCTCAAGTACCGATTTTTGGGAAGATGGACCGGAATTTGACCTCTCTGATATGGATTTAGGCCACTTCACAGAGAACCTAGGCCAGTGGGAGGACCATATACGCTTTCTTGCCCAGAGCTCCTTTGGTTATGTTACTCTCGGTCCTGATGGTGTGTCCTACTATGTGATCCAAGAGGGGGGAGGCCATGTCATCAAAATCGTTTTTCAGGATGGCGGGGAAAGTCAAGTCATTGGACGGAAAGATATGGGGTTCGATTGTAACTATTTTTACGGAAATCAATCCACAAAATGGGTGACGAATGCAAGGAGTTACGAAGAAGTTCTATTCAAAGATGTATGGCCAGGGATAGATATCTTGTACTATTTTACAGATGGTAATCTCAAATATGACATTATTGTCGGTGAGTTTTCTGATCCTGGGGTCATCTCGTTTGGTATCCAAGGGCACTGTGGTCTTGATATCAAGGATAATGAACTTAAGATATCTATTTCAGAAAAAGCGGTAATCAGGGACACGAACCTAGTTGCATTCTACCAGGATGGAACAACGGTACCCATACAGTTTAAAAAAACCAGTGAAAACACCTATGGTTTCGAGGTAAAAAAGGCAGAGGGAAGGGTATTGACAATCGATCCAGTTGTATTTTCCACTTCCACATTTCTCGGGGGATCAAATATGGACATGGCAAAGGATCTGGTGGTGGACAGAGATGGTAACATAATAATTCTTGGGGAGGTGTACTCCACTGATTTTCCCAACACCACGGGAGCATTCCAGACCGAGAGTGCTGGACCTACGGACATGACAATCACGAAGATAGATCCCCATGCAACCCAATTGATCTTCTCCACCTATATCGGAGGTTATTCACACGATTTCTCCTATGCAATGGACGTTGATGACAACGGCGATATATATGCCACCGGTGAAACATGGGCTAGGAATTTCCCAACAACGAACGGTACATTCCAGGAAGAGGCCCCAGCAGGTAGTACAAATGTCTTTGTCGTGAAGCTCGCATCCTCGGGCAGTGATCTGATATACTCCACGTATGTGGGAAGCAGCTATCCCGATTGGGGGAGAGACATTAAGATTTTCAACGGGTATGCCTATGTGGTGGGTTATACCTATTCTTATGATTTCCCATATGTTGGTGAGCCAATTAACAATGCTCACGGCACTACTTTCTTCTTTATCCTGAACCAGGATGCATCAAACCTGACTCACACGGCGTTCTGGGGTGGAGCCCAAAACGAGATGGCATATTCGCTGGCAATCGATACCAATGGTGATGTGGTTGTAGGTGGAACCACTAATTCCATGGATTTCCCCATCACACCCGGAGTGTATCAGGAAATTGCTGAAGATTGGCACAATGGATTTCTTGTGAGGTACAGACCATCAACAAGCACTCTGCTATTCTCCACTTACATTGGCGGTACCGCCCTAGATGTAATTTGGTCGATATATTTGGACGAAAACAGTGATATATACTTTTCAGGTATCACAAACAAACCAGGCATAGAGGGGGAACCATTCCCAACCACTCCCGGAGCATACGACAGGACAATGAACGGGAGCAAGGACGCCTTCATCGGGAAGATGAGCAGTGACGGCTCGAACCTGATATATTCAACATTCCTTGGCGGCGAAGGGAAAGAGGAGGTGGGAAGCATTGATGTGGATAACCAGGGCAATGTTTACTTCATTGGCTCCTTGGATTCGGGTGAGAATTTCTCAGTGACCTCGGATGCCTTCGATGACACCTACAACGGGGAGAATGATACACTGTTTGCTGTTCTAAATTCCGATGGCTCCGATCTCCTTTACTGCACCTATCTCGGGGGAAATGCCTCGGATTTTGGGAGAGCCTGCATCCTTTCTGCATCATATGATCTCCTCATTCTAGGAAATACAGACTCTTACGACTTTCCAGTCACAAACGGATCATATCAGACATATAATAAAGGTCCTTGTGATATTTTCCTGACCAAATTCAGCATTGTAGAATTCATTTTCTTAAATGAAGGCTGGAACCTTATCTCGCTTCCACTGATTCAAATGGATACAGATATTGAAACCGTATTATCTCCGATCTCGGGATATTATGATGCTGTTGCGTGGTATGATGCATTCGGTGATACCGGAAGTTCCAATCTCTGGAAGCATCATCATACTTTAAAACAATCTCATTTGAACGAATTAAAGAACTTAAATCACATTAGGGGATTTTGGATCCACATAACCGAACCAGGCGGAGTCTTTTTTAAATGCTCAGGCGTTCCACCAAAATCCAATCAATATATCAATCTTCATCAAGGATGGAACATGGTAGGCTATCCTTCTCTCTCCCCTAAAAACCGAACAGAGGCTCTATATAAACTACAATTCGGAACACATTTGGATTCAATCTGGACCTATGATGCGAAAACCCAAGAATGGAATGAGCTCGGGCCATCAGATTATTTCGAGGTGGGTAGGGGTTATTGGATCCATGCCAAAGTAGGAACCTTCTGGGAAGTTCCATTGTGAAGATTTACATTTAAATTGCAATCAAATGTATTTTGGATGATGATCCCATTAATCTATGGGTGTAGTATCATTTTTACTTTCATTATTCTCCCCCACTCAGGCTTTTAAAAGAAAGCGGATATAATCTGAGTACTGAAAGGTCTGTATGATCTTTACCTATAAGGGGGAGTATGATGAAATATGATGACCTTAAAGAATTCAATGGGCTTAAGTACATGGGAATGCCTATAGGTGGCAGGCATGTATGGAGCTATCCAAACGGAACCTGGAAAGAAGAAAAAACGGATCCTGATAGCTGGGTTTTCACATTCGAGTCCATAAAACGTAGAAGAAAAGAGGCTCCAAAGAATTCCGGTGCACCCATAAACACAGAATATCACTGGTACATTCTGGCCGATCAGCTGGTGAGAAAGGTTGACAAAGACACGTATAAGACAGTGATGGAGGGCGTCAAGCACAAGCTCTCCCACAAAAGACCGTATTGGCGCAGATGGAGCAGCGAGTATGAGAACAACATATCAAACAGAGACAGAGTCATTGCGATTCTGGAGGATATGCTAAAAAGGCTTAAGGAGGATAGTCTAATTGAGTATGAGAATGCTGCTGAGATGTACCTCCGATCCCTATGAAAGATGAAGGAATAGGGGATTATTGCATCCTTCCTTTCCCAGGAGAAAAAAACTTAATAAAGATTATAACAACTATTAGAATCACCAGGATTATCAATATCCACAACCACAGATATTGGTTTTCTCCATCATCGTCATCGGGGGGGAAACTAAAATCCTGAGTTGGATTAGAGCCTCCCTGATATTCCAACAAGTTATTATAACCATCTCTGTCAGAGTCATCGTCACCGGCCTGAGATAGATCTTCGAAATACTCCAATTCCCAGGTGTCAGGCAAACCATCCTGATCCGAATCCACTGGTGGTAAATTGGCTTTTGGTGTGGCATTGACCTCCGAAGAAAAAGGTCCTTCTCCCAAGCTATTTTCTGCAGAGACCATGTAATAATAGACCTGATCATTTAAGACGGACGTATCAATAAATATTATTTCATTTTCCAAGGTAGTAAGTAATATTTCTCCTCCTGAGCTATTTCCCCGATATAACTTGTAGTTCGTAATAGGTGAGTCACCTGGTGACTCTGGAGCGCTCCATCTGACCACTATCTCTGAATCCCCGGATACTGCCAGAGGATTTTGTGGAGCAGATGGGACCTTTCCGGGAGTGCCATTGACCACACTCGAAAATGGTCCCTCACCAACACTGTTTTCCGCACTGATTTTGTAGAAAAAGCTCTGACCGTTGGAAAGAGGTGAATGTTCATATGTTAGAGCGGTTCCTACGGGAATGATATTGGGATCTACATTCACATCATTT
>CP070672.1:3495824-3500563 GCA_020351895.1 Thermoplasmata archaeon | reverse complement strand
TGTCAATGTTACGACAAAGTCCCCCTCGTAGCCATGGGTGTTATTGTACCCGGCCACAACGATTAGACCGATATCGGCCACGTAAAAAGTTCTATCTCCTATCCATTCGCCATCCCCGCGAAAGTTATCACGGATTATTATATTATCTATCGAGTTATTTAACACGGTTATCACACCGGATTGATTCCCGGCACTTACCGTCCATGATCGAAGATACACCTTGATTATCCCGGATCCAGGTCCTGTTGCGTTAAATGTCATGAAATTTCCATATCCAGTTAAATTAACCAAGTGTTCGGGGTCGACATTCCACACGACATCAATATCACCGAGATAGCCAGAAGATCTGTTGTAACCGGCGGCATAGAAGGTATCGTTATCGCCGACATGGTATGTTCTGTTACCCACAGGGCTGCCCGTGTTTGAGGGGCCGTCGCGGATTGTGAAGTAATCTATGTTTGGACCCACAGTAAGCGTTCCCGTTGTGTTTGTTATGCCACCACCGAAATCTGCGGTAACCGTGCATGTCCCTGTGCCAATTGCCCGAAACTCGTTTTTATAAGGTCTGGTCTCGGAGGGAATTACTATTGAAACATCAGGATCCGAACTTGTCCAAGTCACGGCGTAGGATCCCTGATATAAATGCGTGTTATTGTATCCTGCCGCTCTAAAGAATTCGAATTCCCCTGGATAATAGTATCTATCCCCCACCCAATCATCATCCCCGAGCTCAGTGATTATTATGTAATCTATTGAATGGTTGAATACATTTATCACACCTGTTGAGTTTCCGATCCCTTTTTCCAGGGGGGAGTCGGTAGTTACCGTAACGTAGGTGGATCCTGGATTTGTCGGGGTAAATGTCGTAGAGTTCCCATAGGCAGTCACTGTCCCAATGTATTTGACAGTGACCCTCCACCCGACATCAATGTCGCCCAGATAGCCTGAGGATTTATTGTAGCCAGCGGCATAATAGGTATCAGTATCACCGAGATAATATGATCTATTCCCAACGGGATTTCCACCTCCGTTTGGTGCATCCCGAATGATTATATAGTCCAACTCTGGCTCGCCAGAAACAATAGGCACATGGATCAATAATCCAATTAATATAATGCTATTAATCATCACGAGAATCAGGAAAGATTGAAACTTGGCGCCTCCGGGCCCCCTTCTACTATTCTTACCCAATTAATCACCTTCAAAAATCCATATTAGGATTACCACTATAAATAAAGATTTGAACACTTTTTGATATGATTGGCTCAAAATATGGTCTATGCAGTTAGGGATTGAGATGTGGGAGATTATTAAAACATGCTCTCTTTGAATCTCTTCAATTTCTCTTTCCAATAGATTTTATGAAAATAGGTCCACAGAACTTAGATAAAATCGAGTTGAGCATTGAATGCCTGATAGTATTCTTACAATAGAGCCGATAAAACCCACAATAATAGTGATTTAGGTGAATCGGAGCTGAAATCAGGATTGGATCGCTTTCTTGCCTATGTGATTATCTTTTTCAACAATTTTGACACTAAACTTATTATAAGGTGAAAAACAATTCTCTTTTAGGATCTAGACATTTAGATAATATATATGCGGGGGATTATTATGTTAGAGACAAAATCCATTAAATTCAAACTCTGTTTGGTAGGAGAGTATGCCGTAGGAAAGACATGTTTGATTAGAAAATACGTTTTCAACGAATTTTCGGATGGTTACATATCCACTCTTGGAGCAAAAGTCACCAAGAAAAGGGTATCGATTCAGCACCCTGATACAAAAGAGATGGTCGAGGTCGATCTACTGATATGGGATATAATGGGGCAGAAGGGTTTTCGCAGGTTGCTGCAGGAAGCTTATTTCTATGGAGCTCAGGGAATAGTGGCTGTATGTGATAATACCAGGGAATCCACCTTGTCGGAACTGGAAAGCTGGATCGATGGGATACATCATAAAACCCAGGAAATTCCAACTGTATTTCTTGGGAATAAATGTGATTTAATTGATTTGCAGCAAATAGGATTAAACGAACTCAAGAGTTTCTCAGAGGGATATGAAAGCCCTGGAGCGTACCTTACCAGTGCAAAAACAGGCTTTAATGTCGATCTTGCCTATAACATTTTGAGCAGTAAAATTTTAAAGGACAGCCTATGAATAAGGAATGGGTATGTATCACCTTCCCTGCCTTTCGTTTTAGGATAATTTATCTTATGGATTTGCAATCCGGTTTCCGGGGGTTACCCCTCGAATTCCATATGGGGCCAGTAGGTGGAGCTGAAGATATTTTATTGATTTTTTTCCATTTTATGGGGAGTTGATGGGTTTTGGGGGCCCAAAAAGGGGAGTATGGGGAATGCGATGTTTTTGAGAGGCAAATCAAAAAGTTAAGCCATACTCTCTTTAAACTTCCTGGTCTTCTCCCCCTCCCCTGGTTTCCTAAAAACAAACAAGTGCTCATGCATAATCATCAAAAAGTTCGACTCCAAGGACTTCTTCACCCAATACGGAGTAGACTTGCACTGCCATTGGTGTTTTATTATGTCTTCTCTAAGGATAAATCCAACCTCTAAAAATGAGTTAAGTGTCCGATAAGCCACCGGGACATAGTGCAGGTTCCTCCTGGTGTCCCCAATCAGGATGGCGCAGAAGTGATCAAGTTTCAGAACCCTAAAACACTCTCTTGCCATATCCTTCATCTCCCTCAGAATCGATAAATACAATTACTTGAAGATTTACTTGTCAACGGGGAGCTTTCAAGGAAAGATGTGCATTACTAATACATATATTCCAATTATTTTCTATTGACATTGTGAATGAAATTCATTTTGTTTTTTCCAGCATCTCTTTGATCTTATCCTTCAAATTCTTAATATTTTCCCCTTTTAAATCAAGTCTATCTAGAACTTCTTGATCTGAGATTGCACGACTCAATACATCTTTAAAACACTCTTTAAATTCATACTTTAACACAATGTCATTGATGATATCCTGTTTCAATTGGCAATCTAAAAGCAAAGAGATGATATCGAACCGATCTTTTCTAAGCTTGTCTTTTATAAAACCATTTTTCCCCTCTTTAGTGATTTTAAAATACCTATCCCACGCAGCTTTGACCTTAAGCACAAACAGAGGTTCAGGGTCCGGTATGTATATTTCCGTCCCTTCCAACTCTTTAACTCTCTGCCAATCCCTTACTATGGACCAAGGAACCTCTATCTCCCTCCCTTTAACCATATTTTTATCTTGAAGTGTACATACATCGAGATAGGTTTCCGAGGTGGAATCCTTTGGATCAAGGAGTTTTACCCATTCAGCTTCACCAAAGGCAATCTGTCTCAGTTCATATCCATTGTTTTTAAGATATGAATCAATAATCCTATCCCTCATCTCCCAAGATGGCAGGACTACATCGATGTCTCTCGAACCCATTTTAGGGCTATAAAAATATACAGCCCAACCCCCGATTATTATTGGGTGATACCCGAGAATATCATTCATCCATCTGGCAAAATTCTTCAATTCTTTTAATGATAGATCGGTCCATTTCTTGCCATATCTGCTTAATGGTTTGATCAAGTCTCAACACCCCAAAGAGATTTTAAGAGGGGTTTCGTATATGTACTTTTACCGTCGCAGAACATGTCAACTACTGTTTGGACTTTTGTTGTGATTTTAATACCATCCGATTCATAGGCAAAAAGAGAATCTAATAATTGAAAAGTATTCAATTTTTGATTGCGAAAACGTACATAATCGATATTATAACAGCTTACTTTTGTTTGGCCACGCTTTGCTGTTCTTAGAAAAGAATAAATCTTATTAGGATTTCGGGAATAAAAAGAAACTTCATCTGAACGATAATAGGGCGTGTATTTTTCCTGCGCAGTTCCTAAACAAAAGACAGCATCTTGTTTGGACAATTTAGAAATTACTCTCTCTTCTGATGCGTCCACATTCAGAGTAAAAGAACGCAACTCACTCATCGACCTAAATAAAGAAATATATCGAAGAAGTCCCACAGGGTCCGTAAGAATATAATTTACTCTACCCATATCAAAATCCAATGTATCCTCCCCGATAAATTCCAATTTTACTAGAGCTTCACTTGCTGGAGTCCTCCATAATCTCTCTATAAAACCTCTTTGCTGCAGTTCTGTTACTACCTTATTTACTTGCCCTATTGAAATTCCCTGTTTGCTTTTACAGAACCTCCATAAACCTCTCTGCGAGAAATTCCTGGTAGTAAGTATGGCTACAATAATCTGCAAGGTCTTAGGTTGTATATGCTTCATTGTTCACCTTTTTGTGAATTGTTCACTATTTAGTGAACATCCTTACTTCTATATAAATGTTCGGTTTTTTTATCTTCTTATGCCAAATCTACTGCAAAATGATATCTTAAAGCATGCTCTCCTTGAATTTCTTTGTCTTCTCCCCCTCCCCTGGCTTCCGAAACACAAAAAGGTGTTCATGCATAATCATCAGAAAGTTACTTTCCATTGACTTCTTCACCCAATACGGCGTGCTCTTGCACTGCCACTGATGTTTTATTATATCTTCTCTTAGGATAAATCCAACCCCCAAGAAAGAATGGAGGGTCCGATAAGCCACAGGCACATAGTGTAGGTTCCTCCTGGTATCCCCTATTAGGATAGCGCAGAACTTTCCAGGTTTCAGAACCCGAAGACATTCTTCAGCAACTTCTTTCATCTCCTTGGCAAATTCTGCGATGC
>CP070672.1:3492177-3495724 GCA_020351895.1 Thermoplasmata archaeon | reverse complement strand
CAGCCCTGAAAAAAATCAATTTTCCCTTGACTTTATTAATCAATAAAATAGGCGAAAATATTTATTAATAATTACGGTTATAATTATTTGTTTATTTTGTAACTGCTAAATATCCTGTGGTAACTAAGGAGAATGATACTTATAAGTAATTAAAAAGATAAAGATTTCAAATCAGAACAATATTAATATTTAAGGATTAAGAATAAAAAAAAGGGCCTTGAAAAGCCTATTAGCTTTCAAAGGCCCATAAAATTATAATGGTTTTTTTGAGAAAACTTTGGGTTGATTTACCATTATCATCAAATTAAAGAGCAGGTGGGGCAGAAACTGGAGAATAAGACATATTAGAATAACCAATCATTCCGGAGTAATCTCCTAAAATTCCCGGAAGCGGTATTGCACAAAATCCCCCACAAGTAGAACCAGTAGGCATTATATCGCAATTATTACTAGTATATCTTATAATCCATTTTGGTTTTGGTTCGCAATAACAAGTTTTACTGGTCGGGATGATATAACCACAACCAACAATGCAAGTGCTTGATGTATACCCCCCAATAATGCCACAACTACTAAATGGACTACTTCCGCAGGTCATGAATGTGGTATTACCACCTCCACCACAGAAGATGCCGCCACTGCAGGTCCTAAATGTGGGAATCTCAGTACCAATGCAAATACCAAAAGTATAGCTTCTGCCGCCACAGCTACCAAATAAGCTGCTACCGCAGGTTGTTGAGGTAGGACAAATACCGAAGGTATAACTTCCACCAAATAGTCCGAGTCTGGATCCTTGCCCGCTTCTTGTTCCACATTGTGAGAAAGTGGCCCCGCAGTCCCATGCACAGGTAGAAGCGGTTTCTGTACATCCACCACTACAAGTCGTTATAGTTTCCCGTAAGTCACTGGGGAAATAACTGGACTGTTCTCGAGGTAATTCAATACCACCCGAATTATATTGAAGACCTTGCGCATTCGCTTTTGGAATAATGGTTGATTCATGTAGAAAGCCAAAATTTACAATGAATAAGAATCCTATGAAACCTATGACACCAAATAAACCCCAAAAACACCTTTTTTTGAAACGTTTCATAATTCACCTCCTTTCAGTAATTTTCCTGCCCATATTGATTTTGTTTGAATCGATATATCTAAATTTAGCATATTCTTTTCATCTTGAATAAGAGAAAAGAAATTACGAAGGAAAAATATTTTCTAATTTATCTACAATGATTGATATAATAAGAAATTCTTTTTCCCTTAGGATTTTTCGGCTGGGAAGGTATGATTGACATAGAAACAATAAACCCCTGGAAGCAGAATCGCTTTCAAGGGCTTATAAATAAGTTGTCGGTATTTTCTCGGTTAAAATCAGGCTAGAAATGTAGTTACCCACGGAGGTACTTGCCCTGTCTTAATGTTGGTTTTGGTCTTCATTTTAAATCAACTCCTTTTTATCAAATATTTTATTCATGAAATTTAAACCTGAATATGTCTTGAGTGAATATGATAAGAAATATCCCTATCATTTACTCATCCTTAGAATACATAATGGCTAGTGATATTTCCGGCCTTCACGTTTGTCTTTGTTTTCATTGAATTTCACCCCCTTTCTATGTCTCGTATTATCGAGATTGTCTTACCTGCCTTTCTGATTTAATAGACGTAAAAAATTTTATTTTTCCCCCTAGTTGTTTTAGGAAATTTATTTGCAGAGATATGTTTTCTGAAAGTGATTAGAATGAATGTATGGAGCTGTAAGATGATTTGATATGAATCAAAGAGACATAAGCAGATATTGTCAGCCTCAACACATGGACCTCATATTATTATTGATTACATAGGCACTGTCAAAATTGTCGGGTTTGCTGGAAAAATAATCACTCTAAAGCAGGTATTCCAACAATTCAATCAGGCGATCTAATTCACTTACGATATAATTTTTTTCGTTAGAAGGCTTAATCCAATCTGGCCGTGGTTCGATACCGTCAACAAAACCTTTAAGATTGGTAAGGATGTCGAGTGCCTCCGTGGTTGCTCCATCTGAGACAGTGTTGGCTGCTGCATTAGCCTTATTGAAAAGGGCCTTGCGCCGTCCATGGTTCGCATTCGCATTGGGTCCTGTGAAGAGCACAACATCGAGATTCCAGATAAAATCTGCCAGTTCCCGAATTTTTCCCTCAAGATATGCGTTTATTTCTCTTGGATCTGTAGGAAATGGATCGATATTGTCAGGGATCTGATCGCTGTCAGTGTCGCTATTGCATGGAGACATCCCGTTAGCGATCTCATAGCCATCTAGGAGTGTGTCGCCGTCTGAATCAGGATTGACAGGATCAGGACATCCGGCCCCCAATGCAATACTTACCTCTGTCCAGTCAAAAAGTCCGTCCTCGTCAGTGTCAGGTTTGACCGGATCAGTTCCATAGGTGGCCTCATCCACCGGAGGGAAGAAATCAAATAGTCCATCGTTATCCTTATCAAGAGGTACAATCACAGCATAGAACGAGAAATGCTCCAGTTCTGCGATTAACTCGGCAATGAATGTTCCGGGTGGACCTTCGGTAACCGTAGATACGGTTCCATCGATCGGAACAAAGGAGTCCTCCACTCCGTCGTTGTCCGTATCTATTAGAGTATAAAGATTCAGATGGTTACGCTGATTGGCATTGAGCGCCGTGACGTCCACAATAATGGTGAGTATAAGAGGATTGGCAAAGGTTAATCCCTCCGGTTCCAAATCATACACTGCAACTGCCTGGCCTAAGCCTGGATTTGGACCCACACTGATATCTACTTCGGGATCCTGTGGAATGGTTTGAGTAACCGAGATACTCGTAACTTCATCGAGGTCGCCCGGTTCGATTTCTATCGTCAATGCCCCATCTGGAGTCTCTACGGTGCCTCCTTCATCCGGTGTGATCTCCTCAGCAGTAGATCCGTCTTGATTACAGCCGTCTATCGGATCAGCCGGGCAGACATCGCAGAGATCACCAACGCCGTCTCCATCTATATCATTCTGGCTCGGGTTAAATTCCAGGGGACAGTTATCTCCATTATCACAAATACCGTCATCATCTGCATCGAATCCCTCATCTACTGTACCGTTGCAGTTATTGTCTCTGCCATCACATACTTCTGTTGCTCCAGGGTTAACATACGGATCAGAATCATCGCAGTCGGTATTGTCTGCAACATAACCAACAGGAGTATCACACGCTCCTACTGAAACAAAACCATCTCCGTAGCCATCCCCATCCGCATCCAGAAAGTACATATTCTGTAATCCCTCATCAGGTTCATTTAATATCGGCTCAAAGTATAATATTCCAAGTTCTGAATCATCATAGCCATCAAATAGTTTAGCTGAAATTTCATCTAAATCAATTGTACCCCACCAGTTGTTTGAAATGTTCTTATCAGCAGCACCTGTGTTCTTTAGATTATAGATTGTGTTGTCATATATATTGTTATATTCTACCGGGGCTGAATACTCACCCAATATAACCCCTATCTCATTATTGGCAATGGTATTATTTAATAAATT
>CP070672.1:3488774-3492077 GCA_020351895.1 Thermoplasmata archaeon | reverse complement strand
CATCAGGGAACTCGATTTCTCCTGATAACCAAAGCGTGAATTGATTTGCATAGGGATGACTGTGGAGGCGTTGTTCCATGTAGACGCCCTTCGGAATCCTCAAGATGGCGAGCGTGGCTCCCGTTTGCTCATCCTTCAACAAGACCTTTCGCTTCATATCATCGCGCGCGCGACATACAGACGAGTCTGTGAAAATTGTACTGGAATAGATGTGTGTCTGCGTGACTTGGGATTTGAAGACACGTTCCTGCATGAATTTTGATGTTAAAATTCATATGGAAAAATGTTGAATTTGAGTCCATGAACATTTATGAATCATTTAGGTTTTTCTCTTAATCCACCATATAGCAAATACAGCTACTATTATTCCTAAGATAACTGACTCATATGGGAATCCTGGTATTCCTCTCTGTTGCTCCGGTTCAAACTCAGGTTCAGGCTCTGGCTCAGGTTCAGGCTCTGGCTCAGGTTCAGGCTCTGGCTCAGGTTCAGGCTCTGGCTCGGGAGTTTGTTGGGTAGATTTGTATATTTTTATTGTTCTCGTAATCGTTTCAGATGACGAAACTGATTCAGTTTTCTCAATTGTGTCAAAACCTTCTTTTTCAAATAGTAAACGATAATTTCCCTGCTCTATATTGTTAAAAAATAGAAATCCATGTGAATCTGAAATAATATTTAATTTATCTTGCCCTTGAGGTTGACTAGTGAATTCACAAAAAACGCCTTCAACAACATTATCAAATTCATCTTTTACAATTAAATGGAGATTCCCTTTTCCGGCTTCTAATGGAAGAACATTAACTTGAACATCTACATCCCCCTCTAAAAAATCCGGTTTTGATCCTATGATTTCAATACCGATATTTGCAGGTGCAAAAACTTTTGGCACAGTATAATAAACCCTGTAATTACCAGAACCAGTATATTCTACATCTGAGAATATCCCACCTCCATCGGTCTCGAATGTAAAGATAACGTCTGGTATTCCTTCTGTACCCGTGGTAAGCTCAGCAGATACTTGCATGAAGATGGTAGAAACACTTCCAGAATATGGAGACTCTGGAGTAATGCGAGCATTTATGTCTAATATGGGAGAAGGTGAAATTGTTACAACAGCTGAATCTGTCCCTTTGTTTACTACAAGATCAGGATGATACGCTGAAACAATAATCGTCTCTTGTCTTGTGTCCCACCCTATACCTACAATAGGTGGTGTATATACCGATGTATACACACCACCCCCTGCATTAATCGTAGGAGTGAATGTACCTTGAGAAGATTCGAATGTTACTAATGCGTCTTCAACAGATTGCCCTTCATACGATACTCTGGCCGTTAGATTTACTTTATCGGTAGAATAGATGCCTGGAGTGCTCAATTCTAAGTCCACATTAAGAGTGGGTGCGAATCGACCAATACCGTTTGCGCTCCAATAATCATACCCAGATAATAAAGCAAAATTTCCCTTAGGATTCCACGCAATTCTTTCAAATCGAAAACCAGAGGGATCTACATCTATTGCATGTAAATTGATTCCATCATACACAAATACCATACTTTTTCTGTTGTGTAACTCGGTACCACCAACTACTAGCGCATATTCTCCACTTGGATTCCAAGCAGCATCGAATAAATATCCATCAATATTATCGAATTTAGTTATTACATCGAATCCGTTATACGTTAGTATTTTATGTAAATTAACAAATAAAGCCTCAGAACCATCTGGCTTCCAACTTACTCCACCACCATAACGATTATGATCATATATAGCAACAGAGTCTGTTCCATCATAACGACGTATATATCTTTGAAAATGATCAACTATTAATGCGTATTCATCATCTGGTTTCCATGATGCATATACATATCTAGGTAGTTCTAGGTCAGTAAATACATTTCCATCATATTTTCTAGTCTTATAATCCTTTCTTGATAATAGAGCATATTGACCATCATTTCTCCAAACAACTCTGCGATAAGTAAAATATTGATCTTCTGGGTCTTCAATTTTTATAAAATTTTCACCGTCAAATTTTAGGATCCAACTACTTTCACCCACTATTAATGCATAAGAACCATCTGGTTTCCACGAAACATCATAGAAAACAAGATCTTCTGGAATGTCATATTCAGGATATAATCTAGTAAATTCAATCCCATCAGTTCTATAGATTGACGCTTCTGAACCAACTAGAAGTGCATATGAACCATCTGGTTTCCAACTTGCACCAAAAAAATTTGTATCATCACGAATACTCAACCATTGTACAGAATAATCTGAAGCGTCCTCTGCAAATGATATAGCATTAATGCTAGATATGATGACGAAAATTACACCTAAACATATTTTTATTTTCATATTATACTCGTTATAATTTTGAATTAATAACGTTTATGCGAACTAGAATATAATTTACGACATCTGTACATAAGAGCGCACGCAACCATTTCTGTGGGGGTAGAACGCAAAAGAAACCAAAAAACTACCCCCAAACACCAAAACAACCCACAAAACAGAAAATCAACACTCCAAGGAGAGGAAAATGATAAAAAGATAAGAGTTGGGATAGAAGGATAATGGTGGAAATAACAACATTATTGATGTTTCACGTGAAAAACTGCTCGAATTGGACTGTCCAAAACGTTATAGACTCGTAATTTCTACTGACAATCAAGGTTCTGTTAGTAATCTAATAGAATCTAAGCTCCAAAATGGGAGCAATTCAAGTACCCAATTGAAATGGAGAAGTGGGATAATGAAGGAGGTAAATGTGGAAGCGGAGAAGCAGATTATAGCTCGTTTAGGACAGGTATGGTGGGAAGCGTGGAATCAAAAGGACATCGATGCCGAGATGGCGTTAATCGCAGAAGACATTATTGTACAGCCAGCTAATATGCCCCAGTTCATAGGCAAGAAAGATTATCGAGAGTTTATGGAAGAGTACTACAAGACGCTTGTTTCCACTGTTGGTGAATCAACAAGAATCGAAGTTTCATCATCGAGGGACATGGCTTTCGACATAGGAACCATGAAAGTCATCCTTATGGGACCTGAAGGTACAATCGAAGATGAGCAGAAATACTTTGCAGTGTATCAGAAGATTGATGGCGAATGGAAATGCACTGCTTTGAGTTCAAGTAGTGACAATCCACCTATGTAGGAAAGTACCAGTGAAAAACCATCCCCTATCTTTTTTCTTGAAACCACTCAGACGCTGATTCTAGTGATGAAAAAAGAATAGAGAAGATGAAAGGGTAGGGCAGATAGTCTAGCTTGTGTTCTTAAGGGTCATGGTGTTG
>CP070672.1:3481062-3488674 GCA_020351895.1 Thermoplasmata archaeon | reverse complement strand
TCTTGCTCATCCCAAGTCCTCTAAAATCACTTGACAACGAATTGTATTAATGGTAAATAATATTATTTATTGCAGGAATGAGATTTTCAATTCATTTTATATTCTAATGAATTCTAAGAAAAAGGGTGGGCGGATGGGGTGAGATGGAGGGTTAGGATGGTGGGTGTGCGGAGGGGGATGAGATGGAGGGAGTGGGAAGGAGAGTGGTTAGAGAGATTATGATGGAGGGAGTGGAAAATAAGGGGAATTGGTGATGGGGGAAATCCAACATCCTCTAATATAAATAGGAGTTTGTAAATATCGGGATTGGTGACGATAATGGCTTTTAGGGAGGCTTACATTCCATATGGGGGGTATTGGAGCACACCATTTTGCAGGTGGCAGGGAAGCTTTGCAAACCAGCATTCCATGAGGTTCGCAGCCGAGATTGCCAAGCGTGCTTTGGATGAAAGGAAAATTCCCCCCACTGAGTTCGATGGGATCATCCTTGGCATGACGATACCCCAGACGCACTGCTTCTACGGGGCACCATGGGTGGCGGGAATGATAGGTGCTACTGATATTACAGGACCCCTTGTTGGCCAGGCCTGCGCCACATCTGCAAACTCAGTGGGATTGGCTACACTGGGAATAGAAAGTGGTGTCAATAAATCGGTTCTGGTTGTTTGCTGTGATAGAACCTCAAACGGACCGCATCTCGTCTATCCAAATTCGCTTGCCCCTGGGGCTAAACCCGACTCTGAGGACTGGGTATGGGACAACTTTGGCTACGATCCATTTGCCAAGAACGCCATGATTGAGACTGCCGAGAACGTAGCAAAAGAAAGTGGAATTACAAAGGAGGAGCAGGACGAATTAACGTTCTTGAGGTACAACCAGTATCAGGAATCCCTAAAAGATGATGCAAAATTCCAGAAGATATTCATGGTGGTTCCAATTGAAATAAAGGACAGCAGAGGAAAGAAAGTATTGGCCACAGTAAAAGGTGATGAAGGAATTTTTCCAACAACAGCTGAGGGCCTTGCTAAATTAAGGCCTGTTCTTCCAGATGGAACAGTGACCTTTGGTACTCAGACCTATCCAGCCGATGGAAATGCGGGTATAATCGTGACCACGCAGAAGAATGCAAAGAAACTCGCAACGAAAGATAATATAGAGATCAAAATCGTGTCCTATGGGGATGGAAGGGCGAAAAAAGGCTACATGGCCCAGGCAATTATTCCTGCGGGAAAGAAGGCTTTGGACAGGGCAGGTATCGCAATTGAGGATTGTAAGACCATCAAAACCCATAATCCATTTGCAGTGAACGATATATATTTCTCCCGCGAAATGGGAATAGAAACAAGAGATATGAACAACTACGGTTGCTCCCTGATATACGGTCATCCACAGGGCCCCACAGGGGCAAGGTTGATAATCGAGTTAATCGAAGAGCTTGTACTTTTGGGTGGAGGATATGGATTGTTTGATGGTTGTGCTGCAGGTGACACAGCTGCTGCTTTGGTATTGAAAGTTACTGTTGATTGAGTACACCTATAAAATTCATAAGAAATTTAGGGGGGTTTGAGAACTTGGAAAAAAGACCAATTAGAATCCTTGTGGCAAAGCCTGGTCTGGACGGCCATGACAGGGGTGCAAAAGTCGTGGCACATGCCCTGAGAAATGCGGGTTTCGAGGTGATCTATACTGGTTTACATCAAACTATAGAGCAGATCGTTGAGGCTGCTATCCAGGAAGATGTGGATTTCATTGGATTGAGCATTCTTTCGGGTGCCCATATTCCAATTGCAGAGAAATTGATGAAGAAATTAGAGGAGGAAGGTGCCAGGGATATAACTGTGATAGTGGGTGGAAACATTCCAAAAAAGGACTTTGATAGCCTAAACAAACTGGGGGTGGAAGCGGTCTATCCCACAGGCTCAAATTTCGAAGATATCGTGAATTTCATCAAAAAGAAAGCGGAGGGAGTATCATGAACAGATCCAAAAAAGCGGAACCAATGGATGTGGTTTTGGAGTCCGGAATAAAGGTTAAACCGATCTACACACCCTCTGATGTGAAAGATATAGGATACGAGGAGAAAATAGGAGCACCAGGAGATTATCCATTTACAAGAGGTATTCATAAGTTCATGTATAGAGCAAGGCCCTGGACCATGAGACAGTACTCGGGTTTTGCCACGGCATTGGAGACCAATAAAAGGTTCAAATACTTAATCGAACAGGGCCAAACAGGATTGAATGTGGCCTTTGACCTACCAACACAGATGGGTCTTGATTCCGATGATCCATTGGCTGAAGGTGAAGTTGGTAGAGTTGGAATGTCGGTTGACACCCTAAAGGACATGGAGGATGCTTTTGAGGGTATACCTATTGACAAGATAAGCACCTCCCTGACAATAAATTCCACAGCATCCATTTTAATGGCAATGTACATCGCTGTTGCCGAAAAACAGGGGGTTGATCCAAAGGAGATTCGGGGAACCGCCCAGAACGACATTTTAAAGGAATACATTGGAAGAGGAACATGGATATTCCCTGTAGAGCCCTCGATTCGCCTCATTGGGGATACAATCGAATACTGCACGAAGTATATTCCAAAGTACTATCCAGTTTCTGTATGTGGCTACCATATCCGGGAATCAGGAGCAGATCCTGTACAGGAAATCGCCTATGCTTTCGAGATAGCCAAAGCCTATATCAAGCATGTTCAGGACAGGGGGCTTGATGTTGATGAGTTCGTTCCAAGATTCTCATTCAACTTCGATATTCACGGCAATCTGTTCGAGCAGGTAGCGAAGTTCAGGGCCGCAAGGAGGTTGTGGGCAAGGATTATCAAGGAGGATTTCAGAGCCAAGAATCCAAAGTCCATGATGATGAAGATGATCGCAGGTGGAGGGGGAGGAGGCCTTACAATCGAGCAGCCCGAAAATAATATCGTTCGTGGTGCGTATTATGCTCTGATATCTGCACTTTCGGGCACACAAACCATGGCTCTTTGTTCTTATGATGAGGCATATACGAGTCCCTCCAAGAAAGCTGCTTTGATATCTCTTAGGACCATGCAGATTCTGATTGAAGAAATGGGTCTCACCGACACTGTGGATCCCTTGGCTGGTTCCTATTATGTTGAGTCTCTGACAAATGAGATGGAGGATAGGATTATCAATTGCATGGAAAAAGTGGAAGATTCGGGAGGTATCGTAAAGGCAATATCCGAGGGATACATTCAAAGCGAAGTCTCCAAGCAGGCCTATATTCATGAAAATAGAATACAATCAGGTGAGGAGATCAAGGTGGGAGTCAACAAATACCGGATTGAGGAGGAAGAGCGGAACATAGAATTCCACGATTATGATCCAAAACAAGCGGAAGAACAGATAAAAAGGTTAAACAGGGTCAAAGAGGAACGGAAAGATGAAGAGGTTCAAAAGAAACTCGAAAAATTGAAGGAAGCTGCAAATACAGATGAAAACCTCATGCCTTTCATAATAGAGGCTGTAAAAAGTTATGCTACAGTTGGGGAGATATCGAATGTATTTCGGGAGGTCTTCGGGGAGTTTAAGGAGCCTGTGAGGTTTTAGAGGAATTTCTTAATCTATTCACTTCCTTTTTCCTTGTCTTCCTTGACCCAGGATTCCACCATCTTCTTCATTCTCTCCTTGTCATCGGTGGCCATATCAGAACCCTTAATTATAGGCAATAATTTATCGTATTCTTCCCGGGTGATCTCCCCATCTATGAGCATATCCTTGATTTTAATCTCAATGTCCTTTGGCAGGTCCTTCACTTCTGAATGTATTGTCTCGCTTCTGATTTCCTTGATTATCTCATCGATGCGTCCTTTGAGGATTGCGTAGTTGTTCTCGTCAATGGTATTTTTCTTTAAGTCCTCATTTATGGTGGATCTCATCTTTTCAAGCTCCAACTCACATCTTTTCGGGTTCGTTTTATAAGACCCATATATCTTATCCATCTCAGTTAAAAGCTCTGAAAAGCGTCCATGTTTCTTCTTTCTTCGATAGACTCCATATGCAGAGCCAGCTCCGATTGCTACCAAACCGATGACACCAACTACTACTTCGGGATTGCCAAAAGCATTTATTAACCATTGGAGATTTAATCCCCCACCATCTCCATCACCATCGCCATCGCCATTACCATTAGTATCGCCATTGGACTGCTGTAGTTTCCCAACCACGAAATAATCCCATTCTCCATCATATAGTTCTGTATAGCTCCCCTCCACATCATCCGCTTCAAAATAGAATTCTGTAAATTCATTAGCATCATTTTCTGGAATTCGAGCAATATAATTCTGGCCAATAAGTGGATCCAGATCCTCGGTCTCCATTCTTATATAATTGTCATCCAGCTCGCCAACTATTACAAGATTGACTATATGGGCTTCATCGCCATCTACAGGATCCTGATAGGTCACATTGAATACCCATTCGCCATCCTTATAAACACTAGGATTGGATAGAACTGGTGCTTCTCCCCAACCGACGAAATCACCCACTAAAAAGGGTAGGTCCTGGCTGCGAAGGTTTACCGATTCACCATTTGAATCTTCGGCATAGAAATAGAATTCGGAATCGTCTGTGATTATTGATGCTGGGACATTCCTGCTAAAATATTGTCCATCTACAGGATCTTCGTCAGGATTTCCTTCCATTGGATACTCATTTCCATCCAAAAATAGAACAACTGATCCGGGGTCATTTTCAATATCTTCATAATAGACAGTAAAGACAATGTCTGGATCACTTGGCCATGCAGATTCATCTCTTAAAATAGGTGCAGCAGCTTGAACCTCACTGGTCATATTGTCGGTCGAAATAAAAATCACAAATAGAGATATCACCAACATTCCCACAATCCAGAATGTAAAAATGGATTTATACGTCATAGCCCCAACTCCTATTTCAAATCCTATATTATCCAACCAGTATAAATATTGTGGATATAAAAACATTCGGGCGGAAACTTGTTTAATCTCCTTCCTCCTCCTCCCCCTCATAACCTTCGAAATCTTCACCGCAGTTCGGGCATTTAATGTCATCTTCTGAAACATCAGCACCGCACTCTGTGCAAGTGTATTCACCCTTGCCTTCAGGTATTACTGCCTCGACTTCGACCTTCTTTTCTTTGGGTTTTTCTTCTTCTGCTTTGCTTTCATCCTCTTCAAAACCCTCGAAATCCTCACCGCAGTTCGGGCATTTAATGTCATCTTCAGACACATCTGCTCCGCACTCTGTACACGAGTACTCCCCTTCGCTTTCAGATACAACTGCCTCGACTTTTTCCTTCTCTTCTTTTGGTTCTTCTTCTGCCTTACGTTCATCCTCTTCAAAACCCTCGAATTCCTCGCCACAATGTGGACATTCTGTATCATCTTCAGAAACATCTGCACCGCAGGAAGTGCATGAATATTCACCTTTTCCAGCCGCCTCCTTCACATCCTCCTCTTCAGCTTCTTCCTTAAAGTCTTCTTCGAATTCATCCTCGTCCTCTAAGGTTTCATCTTTTTGTTCTTTGGCTTTTTCCTCTTTTTCATCTTCGGATCCCTCACCAAATTTCATTCTCTCTTCCTTTGATTTTTTGGCCCACCAATACAAGACCAAGGTCATGTAGAATATCAGACCGGAATTTATGAACCATAATAGAAGGGATTGCACGATCTGCGTGCTCAACATCTCTGAATAGGGAACAGTAACAGGTCCAAAAGCCACATCCTTGGTTGCACTCCATGTGTTTGTGGTATTTGTATGAACTGTAAAATTGTAAAAGTATATGTCCTTGTCCAGTATTATCTCTTTATAGAACAATCCATTATAGTTATCAAGAGGAAAGCCTTCTTCATATTTCTCGATTACACCTGTAATATTCACAAAGACTGTTATGTTGGAGGGTGACTCTGTCCCAGTGTATCTCACAGTGAAATTGAAAGAGGTGTTCTCTTCACCTATATATGGCGAGACAGTTCCGTCCTGCAACTCTGGTCCACTCAACATCTTTTCTTCGAATATATATGACTGGTTGAACATGAAATAGGTGTAAAGTGCACCAAATAAAATGCCAGTAATTAGGATTATTACTGTTCCTGCTATGAAAAAGGTCCTCATGCTCTTTACCCCGAAAAAATAGGGTATTCCAAAGGTTGCCAGGGCCACGATTATCGGGGCAAAACAGCCGCCGTAAAAGGCAAGAAAGAGATCTACAGGGATGGTCAAGGGGATGTATATTAGCCAAACCCATCTACTTTTCTTCAAACCATTAAATAACTCGTTTATATCCACTTTCCGTCCCTCGACATGAAAAAGGGTTTTTTGTTAATAAAGCTTCGCAATGGACGATTCCCTGGATTCGAGATTCCCTAAGAAGAATGGCTTATAAGGGGCCCAAGTAAGTATTTGGCTAAAAAAACCTGCTTTTCCTGTAGGATTCCAGGGTATCGATTGCGTCCACAGCCTTTCTCGTATCTATGGAGGAAAATTCATCTGATACCCCTGAGGTGAGCATGTAGGCTGCCACTATCCCACATATAATTACTATCAAAATGCCCCTGAAAAATTCTGAAAAGTTCAAAATCAGCCCGTGAATACCACCCATTGCACAAAGTGCAATAAGAAGGCCCCTGCCCCATTGTGCGGATTTTAGAAGGCCTACACCCGAAATTAAAAGAAGAATGGCTATGAATAGGACCATAAATAATACTTGTAAATCAGAATTAATGTATTGAAGCAGTCCATGATGCCAGAATTCATCTTCATAGAAATAAACATACAGGGCCAAAGGGATCATTATAAAAGCCAGTAAAAAGAGGAAATAGGCCATTAAGGAGATGCCTAAAGGCTTGTTATAATTCACCATGATTATAGATATAACAGAAGCTCTTTTAAATATTTTATGCTGTAATTTGTTCTTAGGTAGAATTTAGAGAAGAATTTATAACATTCCATATCATTTATCATTCTAAGCGATGGTATGAAAAGAGAAAAGAAGGAAAAAAATCGCATTGGCATCTTCATATGCCACTGTGGAGCCAACATCGCCAATGTTGTGGATGTTACTTATGTGGCTAAGTTCGCAAAAACATTGCCTGATGTTGTAATATCTTCGGATAATCAATTCATGTGCTCAGAGCAGGGTCAGAAGGTGATGAAGGAAGCCATTCGAAAAAAGAAGCTCTCCAGGGTGGTTGTGGCCTCATGCTCCCCGAGACTCCATGAACATACTTTCAGGCAGGCGGCATCCGAAGCTGGATTGAATCCATTTTTCATTGAGATGGCCAATATAAGGGAGAATGTGTCCTGGGTGCATCATGATGTGCCAGAAAAAGCCACTGAGAAGGCCAAGCACATAGTGAAGGGAGCCGTGGGAAGGGCCAGAAGGCTGGAGGCCATAGGATCCACCACGGTCCCAGTCGAGCAGTCTGTATTGGTGATCGGAGGAGGAATATCTGGAATCCAGGCTTCCTTGGATGTTGCAGAGTTGGGAATTAAGGTATTTCTTTTGGAGAAGGAACCATCAATCGGGGGAAACATGGCCAGATGGGTGGTGACTTTCCCAACAAACGACTGTGCAATGTGCATACTCTCGCCAAAGAT
>CP070672.1:3475345-3480962 GCA_020351895.1 Thermoplasmata archaeon | reverse complement strand
GGTTGTAAAGGGTGTAAATGCCAGGGCACCTGAGGAGGTATCGATACCGCCGTTTGGAATGCCAACGTTAAAATCATCAAGGTCATTTATAAAAGGACCGGATTGTACAACAATAAAGAAATCGCTTCCCTCATTTTCCCATGAATCATCCACTGGTATCTGTGCCGGGACTCCAGGGGTAATCGTGGCAGACCATGTTGTAGGTCCTCCGGCCCATCCTCCCCCAGATCCTATCTGAGGATCGAGAAGAGGGTCCCAAACTCCGTTCGTGCTTGAAGGGGCATCCATGTATAGATATACATTTTGCAAATCAAGTGTGGGATCGAAGTTCGCTGTTAGAACATCAGTGACCTCAACTGTAACCGAATTCAAGGTATCTGCTGTATCGGTCCAAAGGTTAATGCCAATTGCAGGTATCGTGTCTCTTACTCCAGGCGGACCTCCACCAGCACCGATAAGACCATCGCTTGGTGTATCATCACTGAATCCACCCAAAGGGGTGCCACCACCGACATTTCCCGAAAGCAAAGACAGAACCATTAACGCCGCTATTATTGCAGGGCTGCTCACAATTACTAGGCTCTTGATACTCCTCAATACTCTCTTATTCAATTTTTCATCCTCCGATTCGATTATTTTCCGTTAAAAGGGGTTAAAACACCTTTAACCAACCTTCACACCCACATCCCGATAAACGTGGGTTTGTCAAAAAAAACTGTTATATTAATTAAAACTTTGGCAGTGACTCTCTATAATGATAATATTCAGTGTTCCATTAGAATCTCTAAAAATTGCTCAAGGTGTCTTGCCAAGGATGCGTTCTCAATGTAGCCGCATGCATTCAGATCAGGGGAGGCTATGAGAGCGCTTTCTCCGTCGCTTATGACATCTGTGGCAATGAGTCCCTTTCTTCGAAACACCTTAACATCTTTCGGAACTTTTTGCAAGGGCTCTGTTATGATGGTAACCTCAATTCCTCGCTTGATTGCATTTTGGATCTTCTTGCCTAGCTTCTCTCTGACCTCAAAAAATGCTGGTGTGGATATTATGAAGTTCTTTGTGGACTTATCCAAAAGCTCCCCTATCTTTTCCGTTACTTTGTCTTTGCCTGTGATAGTGTAAACGAGCTGTGGCTCCCCTCGTTCCCTGAGTATTTCATGGATCAATTCCAGCTTTTGGAAGGTCTCTTTTAATTCATGCTTCACCCTTTCGAATATCTTGGAAGGAGGCTCGGGTTTATAGATAACAGGCCTGCCTGATGTTGCCATGGCAAAACCCTTGCTTTCAAGGGATTTGAGGACAGTATAGGCCGAGGTCCTGGGAATCTGGGCTGTCTTTGCGATAAGCTCGGCATTTCCATATCCATGGGCCACCAGGGCGATATAGGCCTTGGATTCATAGGGTGAGAGGCCCAAGGATTCAAGCTTGCCAGAGACATTCAAAAATTCCCTTTCCAGTTCCTCTTTAGTCTGGGGTATGACAATCGGCATATCATCACTTTTTAGTAGTCTATACTACGACTTTAATGCCATACCAAGATAAAAAGTTATGCCAAGATAAATCCACAATTGTTATCACTTTTCTATAATAATATTTTTAAAATCCTAAGCCTTTTACTTGTCCGGGATATTTGTACAATTCCTGATAGGAGTGGAGATTTCGAGATGAAGGATCTGGAAGTGGATGTGGTTGTTGTAGGTTGCGGACCAGCTGGAAGCATGACTGCAAAACACGCAGCCCAATCCGGAGCCAAAGTCCTTATGATCGAAAAAAGGCAGGAGATAGGCTCACCAGTTCGTTGCGGAGAGGGTATTGCCGGACGATGGCTGGATGAAGTTGGGATCAGGGAAAGCGACAGATGGCTGACTCACAGGGTAAAGGGTGCAAAGATAGTCTCACCTGACGGTTCCACACTTTATATCGATGAGAAGATAGCGGGTCGTGAGGTGGGCATGGTAATAGAAAGGGACATATTTGATAAAGAACTGGCAAGGGATGCTGTAATGGCAGGATCCGATGTAATGGTCAAGACGGCGGCTTTAGGGGTTTTACGGGATGAAAACAGGGTCGTGGGGGTGCGGGCTGGACATTTTAACCAGGAATTCAATATCAAAGCCAAAATCGTTGTAGGGGCGGATGGATTCTAATCACAGGTGGGCAGATGGGCTGGAATCGACACCAATCTGAAACCACAGGATATATCCTCATGCCTTCAATATCGTATGATGGATATCAAATTCGATTCAGATTACTGCCATTTCATACTGGAGGATATCACCAAGGGGGGCTATATTTGGATCTTCCCAAAAGGCGAGCGTGAAGCAAATGTAGGTGTAGGGATGCAGCTTAACAAGGTAAAGGAAAAGGGAATGATCAAGGCCTATTTGGATGATTTCATTAAGAGGCATCCTAAACTTTCCCAAGGAAAAGTAATTGAGATTGTGGCAGGGGCAGTACCTGTCTCGGCACCGATAGAAAGGGCTATTGGAGAGGGCATACTGCTAGTAGGGGATGCGGCGAGGCAGGTTAATCCCATGACAGGGGGCGGAATTGCAAATGCCTGTATTGCAGGGAAAATAGCAGGGGAGGTTGTTGGTGAGGCTGTGAGAACCGGTGATTTCAGCATTAAATTCCTGAAAAGGTACGAAAAGGGCTGGAGAAAAAGGCTGGAAGACTCACTTTACATGAATTGGGCGGCAAGGGAAAAAATGGGATTGATGAGCAAAGAATCCATCAACAAGATCGTAAAATCCCTTTCTGAGGTGGAAATTACCCACCTTTCAACACTGGAGATCATAAAGGTTATTTCAGAGAAATACCCAGAACTTATGGAGGAATTGTGCGATTTGGTGTAGAAACCAAAATCAAGATATTGTTAATTCTTAATCACATGAGGGTGTATATGAAACTGGTATCCAGATAAGAATTATATTGTCCAATAGATATCGGGGTTTTATAAAAATTACGGAAAAACATAAAAAAAAGTTAACTTTTTCATAATCGGGTATAGAAGCATATTTATAGTAGAAGTTGCAATATCTGTATATTTGAGGGGTCGGTGTTGTCGAAACTGATCAACGAAGATGATGAAATAATCTGTGAGATTTTAAAGATACAATACATCTCAGAGATAACATATAGGGACTATGACTGGTTTGAAGAAGAACAGGATCTACCTTAATTATCAATACTATTTTCTCTAACAGTAATACATTGTGGCTTCTTCTCCATTAATTCTATTTCTCCCCATCAATTCAATCTTTATCAACAGAAATTATTATTTATGCCAAAATATATACCTGCATAGTCCTGAATATAGTTTTCGGGATGGGGTGTAACCTGAATCAGTGATATACATGAGAGCCTGTGTTCTGGGAAGTTCCAGTGAAGGAAACGCCACTGTAATATGGACAAAAAAGACAGGTATTTTGGTGGATGCGGGTTTTTCTGCCAAGGAACTTGAAAGGAGATTAAAAAGCATAGATGTCAGTCCTTCCCATCTAAAGGCATTATTGCTGTCACATGAGCATTCTGACCATACCAGGGGTGCAGGAGTCTTATCGACAAGGCACGGGATTCCTGTGTATGCAAACAAGACAACCTTTAAAACATCAAATGTCCTTAGTTCTGTATGGGAAATGAGGTTCTTTAAGTCATATGCTGAGTTCAGTATTGGGGACCTTTTGATTACTCCATTGGTTGTACCCCATGATGCGAAGGAGCCCAATGCTTTCGTTATAAAGAACAAGAAAAAGAAGATCACAATAGCCACTGATTTGGGGACTTTAACCCCCGCCTTCCTGGAATATACATACAATTCAGATCTCATTATTCTAGAAAGTAATTACGACAGGAAAATGCTCCTAGAGGGCTATTATCCCCAATTTTTAAAGGAAAGGATTCTCTCAGATTTCGGACATCTATCAAACAATGCTGCAGCAAAAACATTAAGACAGGTTATCGGCTCCTCAACAAGATATGTTCTTTTAGCTCATCTTTCCCAAAACAATAATACCCCTGATTTGGCGATAACCGCTGCTAACACGCAATTAAAGGATTTTGAGGGTGTGAGTGTGGGTCTCACATATCCCCATAGATGCAGTGAAATCATAAAAATATGAGATTGTGATGATCACGATTTTTAACTTTTATTGATAATAAAATAATATTCTTCATCTCCAAAATTCGTTTTGTTCCCTGTTTATGGCGATTTCATAGTCAATCCTGACTTTCTGGAGTGGGCATCTAATTTTCTCTAAAGGTTTTGCATTACTGTCTAGACAATCCCTTCCGCAATCCCTGATGCAGTCCTTGCAGTTTTCTATTATGGCATTTCTTAGGGTTAAAAATCCCATTGCATAGCTTGTAGATGCATCAATTTCAGAATCAATTTCAGATCCCACCTCGCCTTGCTCTTTTCTTCCTTTTCTTGCCATAATATCACATTCTCTGTTCCTTGACCCTTATTCACGACCTTTTGGCCAATTATTAATGAAATCAGGGCTTATCAATAATTGGTGAGGAGGATGCCCAAGTATCTCTTTTTTAAGAGATATCCTCCATATCTGTTGTCCTCTGGTCTCTATTCCACTAATTTTTCGGGTTTTTTTCAGAATCCTTCCTATTTTATTTCGGTTTTGTCTTTATTTCCCATCCTAACCAAGTTAGCCTCAAACTATCGTCTTGGGCTCCGATAGTGTTTTTTTATCCGGAATTATGGCCTCTTATAATAAGAGTTGATTTTCCGCTGGCCTCTGTCCTCAAGAATTCTGGTTTTTGTCTGGGCAACTTGCTTGTAATACTTATCTCTGCCCAAAAGATACTTCTCAACCTGGGATTCTGTCCATGTTTTTATTGCATGTTTAAAGGCCTCTTCCCTTCCTGAGATTCTCCCAATGTCAACCAGATTGTCAATATCTGAAAGAATATCTTCACCTATGTCAACCACAACATTTTCAGTGGAAATGTATCCGGTTTTCAGTTTTATATACTCCTCAATGCAATCTCTCACACACTCACTTATGGATACAATTCCTTCCTTATCCATTATTCCCTCAAGTTTTCGGACCAGCTCTTCTGGTACCCTTGCAGAAACCCTAGCTTTGTTTTGTGCCATAATATCCACCAAGTTGGAGTACAAATGTACACCAAATATATTGAAGGTATACTCATGAATCTATAAAAGTTTTTCGAATAATATCTAATTTCAAGAGAAACAGATATTGTTAGACATTTTGTGTACAATTATGCCTTGAAAATGATAGAAAATTGTGTACAATCAAAGATATTGTTATTGGCTTGTTTTGTTGATTAGGTGCAAAAAGAGAAGGTTCACATTCATGAAAAGAAAATATTCTCGGACCATATCGATCTCAAGATTCTTTCTTGAAATTTTTCTTCTTAGTGAATTTTTTCTTCTTAGTGAATTTTATACATGGTTTATTAATCAATATATATACAATTATAATATATTCACATAAACTATAAGTATTAAGATAGCTATATATTACTAAATTAAACCTTAGACCTCGGAGGGAGTAATAATAAAGTGGGGGGAGGAAATTGACACCCCAACACCAGAATGGTGATCATTTCCTCCCATTTTAATATGCTCTCT
>CP070672.1:3471934-3475245 GCA_020351895.1 Thermoplasmata archaeon | reverse complement strand
TGCAGCAGTATTGATTAATAATCAAGGAGAACCAATAGGAACACGTATATTTGGTCCAGTAGCCCGGGAGTTGAGAAATAAGAATTTTTCCAAAATTATTTCTTTGGCTCCAGAGGTACTATAAGGGGACTATAAAGGAAGTAATGAAGATGCGCTCAAAATCGCATGAGAGTAAGAAACAAACATTTAAAATAAGAAAAAATGATTTGGTTTATGTAATTGCGGGAAAGGAAAGAGGTAAAACCGGAAAAGTGAACAAAGTACTTCAGGACAAGAATCGGGTAATTGTTGAAAAGTTAATGATGGTTAAACGGCATACTAAAAAGGACCAAAAACACCAACAAGGCGGGATCATTGAAAAAGAGGGGAGTATCCACATTAGCAATGTAATGCTGTTATGTGGGAAATGCAATAAACCGACGCGGGTAGGCTCTATTCACTTGGAGGATGGCCAAAAGGCACGAATTTGTAAAAAGTGTCAGGAAGTCATTTTATAATCAGGAAAGGGTAGTAATAAGAAGAAAAGATCATGGCAGGATTAAAAGAAAAATATCAAAAGGAAATCATACCTGGTTTATGTCAGGAATTTAACTATAAAAATAGGATGGAAGCACCCAAAGTTACTAAGGTAATAATTAATATGGGAGTAGGAGAGGCTCTTCAAAATCCTAAAGTTTTGGATTTTGCTTGCGAAGATTTGGCTCAAATCAGTGGGCAGAAGCCGATGATCACGCGTGCCAAAAAATCAGTTGCTGGCTTCAAATTACGCAAAGGGATGGCTATCGGTTGTTGCGTAACTCTCAGGGGCAGCAGGATGTATGATTTTTTACTGCGGTTGGTTAGTGTAGCTTTGCCAAGAATTAGAGATTTTAAAGGAGTATCAGACAAATCCTTTGATGGAAGAGGAAATTATAATTTTGGCCTAAGTGAGCAGGTTATCTTCCCGGAAATTGATTATGATAAGATAGATAAAATTAGAGGGATGGATATTACAATAGTAACCTCAGCTAAAACAGATGAAGAAGCACGATCATTACTCAGTAAATTTGGTATGCCTTTTAGTAAGAGGTAAGGAATAGAAGGGATTTACTATAATATAAGGGGTATGGGATTTTGGCGAGAAAGGCAATGATTGTTAAAGCAAATAGAAAGCCAAAATATGCAGTCCGGAAATATAATCGATGTGGATTGTGCGGTCGTCCACGTGGTTATATGAGAAAGTTTGGACTATGCCGAATTTGTTTTCGCCAATTAGCTTTACGTGGAGAGATTCCAGGTATTATTAAAGCGAGTTGGTAAAATTGAAAGAGGGTAGATATTTATGGCACTAACTGATCCAATTGCTGATATGTTAACGAGAATACGGAACGCCTGTATGGTCAAATTTGAATCTGTGGATGTTCCATCTTCGAGGATGAAAAAGGAAATTTCTCGGATTTTAAAGGAAGAGGGATATATTAAGGGGTCTAAGATTATTGATGATCAAAAACAAGGGGTAATAAGGATTTACTTAAGGTATGACAATACCAATAGGCCTGTTATTACAAATTTAAAAAGGATCAGCAAGCCAGGAAGAAGAGTTTATGTAAAAAAGGACAAGGTTCCGAGGGTGTCAGGTGGAATGGGAATAGCTATTTTATCCACATCGAAGGGTATTATGACGGATAAAAACACTCGACAGGCAAATTTAGGGGGCGAAGTTTTGTGCTACGTATGGTAAATGAGGGAAGAGATTAATGTCTAGAGTAGGTAAATTACCAGTAGGTATACCCAAGGGAGTAAATGTACAAATTGATAAAGATAGTGCCCTATTAGTGAAAGGGCCCAAAGGTATTCTTGAGCTTAGTATACATCCGAGTATAGCTCTTGAAATCGAAGATGAGAAGATCGTAGTAAAACCAAAATCAACCAGTAAACAAGCTCGATCACTTTATGGTCTGACCCGCACTCTGATTGCCAATATGGTTGAAGGCGTTACTAATGGATATACCAAGAAGCTTGTGATTGTGGGCATCGGATATAAAGCCAGTATTGCAGGAGGGATCTTAACTTTAAATTTGGGTTTCTCACACCCCGTTCAATATCAAATCCCAGCTGGTATTGAAGTTGCCATTGATAAGCAAACAAATATTTTCATCAAAGGAATAGATAAACAAAAGGTAGGGCAAGTTGCCGCTGAAATACGAGGCTTTAAACCACCTGAACCTTATAAAGGTAAGGGAATTCGCTATGAAGGTGAATTTGTTAGGAGGAAAGTAGGAAAATCTGGAGCGTAGTTACCATTGGAGGAGAGAGATTCGTGAAGGAAAATGAAAGACATTTTGCCAGAAGGATGCGTCATAAGAGAGTGCGAAAAAAAGTGAAAGGAGATAATGATCGTCCGCGTCTTACTGTTTTTAAATCTTCCAGACATATGTATGCGCAGGTAATTGATGATGAAAATAGCAAGACCTTAACTGGAATATCCACCTTATCCCCCAAATTCCGTGAAAAGCAGCAAGGCGGTGGGCATATTGCCGCGGCCAGGATTATTGGTGAATTGATCGCCAAGGAAGCTTTGAACAAGGGGATTAAGAAGGTTATCTTTGACCGGGGAGGATATCCATTCCATGGGAGAGTAAAAGCCTTGGCCGAAAGTGCTAGGGAAGGTGGATTAGAATTTTAGAATGACGGAGGTAAATACTTGGCAAGAATAAATACGGACGAACTTGAACTTGTTGATAAAGTTGTTCACATCAATCGGGTTGCTAAAGTTGTAAAAGGAGGCAGACGGTTTGGATTTAGTGCACTAGTCGTTGTGGGAGACATGGAGGGACATGTGGGTGTTGGAAAAGGTAAGGCTAATGAAGTACCGGAGGCAATTCGAAAAGGAGTGGAAAGAGCACGAAAGAGTTTAGTAAAGATTGCTATTAGGAATGGAACGATTCCTTATTCGGTCATCGGGCATTATGGTGCGACTCAAGTTGTCTTAAAACCTGCGGCAGAGGGTACTGGTGTTATTGCAGGTGGTGCAGTAAGAGCGGTTGTGGAGGCAGTTGGTATAAAGAATATTCTCACCAAAATAATAGGGTCGAGCAATCCACATAATGTAACCAAAGCGACTATGGAAGGCCTGCTGAGTCTCAGGAGCCCGGAAGAAATCATGAAGAATCGTGGTTTGCTTAAGGAAGAGACGGGATAATCATGAAAGATAGGATTAAAATCACCTTAAAGAAAAGTGGTATAGGAAGATCTAAGAGACATAAAGCGATATTGAAAGGCCTTGGTTTAACCAAATTAAATAAAACAGTATATCGACCTAATCATCCTGC
>CP070672.1:3452082-3471834 GCA_020351895.1 Thermoplasmata archaeon | reverse complement strand
TCACCTACCCATGCCACGCGGTTCATGGTGTATGGACTTCCCCCCCATGACATGCCGCAGGGTTTCTCGATGTACAATTTTGGATAGCCGGAAGCCGGTGGCTCGTTATCGACATCCGAATATTTTACCCTGTACTCGAACTGGGTGGTGGTTGAGCCTGTATCTGGATTGACACCATCAGATATGAAACCAGGCTCTCCTGTCCAATCCAAATCCGGCGGGGAGTTGAATGCCCTCAAGACGAGATCGCCGAAAAAGGACATATTCTCCATCACAGTGGCATAATACATGGGCCAGTAGGTCTGATTTAGGGTTCCTATAAAACTCGGATCATAGGTTCCAGGTGTAGTAGAATCAGTCCAATTATCCTGTCTCCCCACTGCGAATCCCAGGGTGTATCCAGGTGGTACAGGTGTCGGCACCCCAAGCAACGCCAATGGAATCTGATACTCGTAGAACCTGTGTAATGTTCCTGAATTATCACTCGTGTTAAAACCCCAATCACCCTTCAAATTCCCATGACCAGGCAATAGATCATCAAAAGGAGAATCCTCTATAACCCAGCCTGTTAATGGGGTATCGAAGACGTAATGTGCCGTTTGGCCCGGTATCCAACCCCCGATTACAAACTGGTCCTCCTCTCCCGAGGTTGCTGTCTCATCATGACCTGTGTCAAATGAAATTGAAGAGACATCTATGCTATTTCGTGTAGTGTCACCAACAGCATCCAAAACCAAATAGAGCGTATAGTTGTCGTTCATAACCTGCAAAATGGTTTGAATCCCATTACCATTTATATCCACAAGATCCAAGGAGGTGGCATCCACCCATTCACCACTTGAATATTTTCCATCTATGGTAGGGGGATTCTCTGTGAAATAAGATTTGATAACAGGCTGATTGAATGCAGCATACTGTATTGGATTTGATGTGAACGGGAATCCCGACGAACTCACGGTGTCGGGAGAACATGATAAGGAGGTATTTTCCAGATACACGTCCGCTGTGCGTCCAATGACCCCTTCATAATCGACATCGTACGTGATTATCAAGCGCTCAGTGATGCCTGAATTCACCCTAAAATATTGTATTGAATCCTTCAGAAAAATGGTTGCGCTATTAGGGGGTGTTGGTGCAAAGTAACTTCCTCCTAGCTCCACATCCGTCATGGCATTGAATTGCCCGTCATCATCTACATCGTGAATTAAGCGAGCATACACAGAGAAATATTTGGCTGTGGCAGACCCTGACAGTCTCACGGAAACTGCATCTATGTCCACTCTTTCTGATCCTGCGGTAAGTGTCAGTAACGCCATGGGGATCATGGCCTCGCCCTGACTTGCTAAAGCCCCTGCAGATTGCAAACTCGTGGAAACAACTGTAAGCGTGTCCTGAGTCTGATATGTGATACTGGAGGTTGATGAAGATACTGGAAGGCCACTTACAGTGTCGATCCCGGTCACATACATGGTTTGAACCAATGCACCTGTGGTATTGCCAGGATATGCTGACCCACTAATATCATAGGTAATGATCAGGTTCTCGGGAGAACCTGCCCTTATGAGAAAAGCCTTTCCAGTACTCATCGAGATACTGAGAGATGCAAGTTTCTCCCCTGTTATAGGATCGGGTTGAAAGATACCTGAGGCAAATATTCTATCGACTATCGCCTCGGCTATCCCGTTACCGTTCCTATCATGCCATAATTTTACGGCTGAGATATCAGTCGTGATGCATGCACCTGTCAATTCAATTTTTACTGAAGATAAACCTATTACGTTCATATCCGCTGTGAGGGTTAATCCTAACATGGGAATATCGGTCTCACCCAGTTCCACGGTTGCAGGTGCCAGGTTCGATGACGTGACAAATAGATCATCAGGCATGGCAACCGGGAGTTGTGAGAACTTTATTGCAAGCCCATCTTCAATAACATCGTCGTATGAAAGACCACTTTCTCCCAGGTCATCCTCTATACCCACCCCAGGCCAAGAGTAGGGCTGCGCCATGGGGATAGGTAGGTCCACTTTCATATACTGAAATAGTATCTCGCCCGTGTCAAGAAAAACGATCTCGAATCTTTGTAGCAATGTTGTTCCATAAATCGGAACGTCCCACCACGTAATTATGAATTTGTCAGCCTCGGACTTATAGTAAACCTCCCCCCCAGCACTGGGATCTAAGTTCGTCCAAAATGCTGCTATTACACCGAATGGAAAGTCTATGTGGGGAATAGAATCAGGGGTATGTTCGGTGGAGTAATTGTCGACAAAACTGACCCAACCATTGGAGCATACTGCGATTTCGTCAAAACTTATATCATAATAAATAAAGGAGAATCCCATGGGTATGAATCCGATGATATCATCATCTCCCAATGAGGTGGGATTACCCCCTGTAACACCGTCTATCCAGCTGTACGTGATCTTCGGGTCTGGGTCCTTGCTATCTGTATAGTAATAACCGAATGAATCTGCATCGCTTTCATAGGCTTCCACTATCTCGGAATCAAAATCCATTGTACCAATGCCCATGCTTAATACCATCACAATAATAAGTGTGATTGTGAAGATTTTTTTCACAAGCCCACCTTTTTTATTTCCTGCATCATTTTTCATAGGGATCTCCCCCCAGTTACTCGTCATGGCTCATATTGGTGTTTGAACATATAAACTTATTGATGGATAGGATGGTATAAAGTTATTTTATCACCAAATTAGCAGGGGGGATATTCATTTTTTCTTTTCTTTCTAAATAATGAGAGGTTGATGGGAAGTTCATAAACATCGAATTCTTAGAATAATCATGTTCCAACAATCCAACTAGAAAAAGAAATAAAAAAGAGAAAAAAGAAAGAAAGGTCTTTCAACCCAGGTTTTCGCTAGTAATCAATATCCCATGTCTGTGCTGTCTGTACATGTATCCAGAGTCCATCTCCTGGATTGATCATGAAATCTCCTGTGAAGCCGTCATAGGTCATCCACTGTCCTGTATTAGAATCGTATTTCTCTGCCAAATCAAATGGCACTGATATCGCTGCGGAAGCCATTCTCGATGTGATTGAAGGATATCCAACATGGTTCCATCCCGGCTGTAGAGATATTGAATTGGTGTATCCCAATATAGGTGCCTCGCCATCGACCTCAAATGTTGCTCCGCCTGGTGTGGATATGTATACCCAAGTGGCCATTGTCCGGTCGATATCTGTCAGATCGTTTAAGCTTGGGTCCTTGTCGATGTGGTTGTGCTTCCATAGATCGCTTGTATCCATCACGTCATACCACTGCACAGCCATCCAATCCGAAGCAACTGAGCTCAGTACCTGATCCACTGCCGTTGTTGTCTGATTCAAGGGAGTCGAGACCAGGTTCCACCCAGCCACGAGAGGCACGTTGTATTTTGTTGAGAAGTAGTAGTAAAGCGAGCTGTCTGCAGATCTGTAAGTATTGAACCATATATCAGTTGATTCTATTGCGAACATGTACCTTCTACCGGGAGAAAGGCCAGTTAATTGAACGGAATGCGAGGTGCTGTAAACAGATTCGCTCCTTTCGTCCGTCAAGACATCTTCCAGTCCATACATGACCTTGCCTATGGCGTCTTCATCAGTGGTCCAGGTGATTGTTGCTGTGGTGTCTGTCTTGGATGAAACAGTGGGTCCGCTTGTTATCACAGGTATTTTGAAGTCTGCCGGGATTATCATTGATCTGCCCACTGTGGTGTGGTAACCTCCTGTTGTGTCTCTGCGGTAGTTCACAGCGATCTGGTAGAAATAATAGGTATCGGCAAAGGGACCTGTATCATTATAATATGAACCTACAGCCATTATAGGCAAGCTCTGGCCTAAATCATCGTCCAAAACAGGTTTATAAACTGTGTCCCTGTATACCTCATAATGCAGAACATTACCGTTTGCGTCCTGTAGATTCAGCCATGACCAGTTAACATAATCCGGGCCTTTTGATCCTGGCGTATACATCAGTATTGGAAAAGGTTCGATCTCTGCATCTCCCAAATCACTGAATCCCCCGTCATCTGTGAGTGTATCGTCCAATGATGTCGTGAAATTCAAACCATTGATATCTCCCGTCCCCGTCCACCCGTTGACTCCATATATGGTCTCGATTACTGCAACACATTCGTCTGCATTGCTCCAGGTCCACCCCGATCCAAAATCGTCCGCGAATAGGGCTGGTGTTACAGTATCTCCGTCCATAAGATTTACATAATACTGTATGGGCTCTGAAGGACTGGTGGTCAAATAGAGCGTGGCATTTGCAAAGGCCTCTGGACTGGTGGGATCACCGGCAGTGCCCCCCATTGTGTAAACTCCACCGCCTATCACCCAGGGATCGTGATCTCCTGCGTTGCTTCCCCCAAACATCACCATCAACATCATGGCTGCTGTAATAATACCTAACCATCTTGTCTTTTTCATCTCCAATCACCTAACCTTTCTTTTATGCATACGATTCTCATTATCTACTTTTTGACTCCCAAATGATCGATTAACAGCTACTAGGGCGGCAATGGTGGCGTCACCATTTCGGGCGGCCAGCTGAAATCAGCAATTACCTCGATGTAGATACCGTCCATGGGCCCGATTGAGAAGTCGACTCCACCCCAGCCCGTTCCACCGTCATAATCGTATCTTATTTCTGATTGTGTGGCTGCGTCCCACTTCACCACTGCTGATATCTTGGTGCTGGGGCTGCCGAAGCCGATGCCGTCCCCACCTTCAATGGCTGCCACCAATTCATGCGCATTGGCATAATATCCTGAGTATGGTAATGAAATCCAGTTGATATTGCGCTTGGCAGATTTGTAGATGAAGTTCAGGGTCACATCTTTATCTGTGCCGTTGATATACCAATTGAAGTCTGAAATAGTCCTGACCCATAGTGCGTCTCCGGCATTGATGTCGAAATCAGGACCTCGCCATCTCCCTCTGAAATACGTATATACTATTGATTTCTGCTTATCATTATCCCATTTCCCAAGAACAGTTATGCTGCTTGATGTCAGCTCGTCAGTGATGTGACTCGCCTTGGTATACATGCTCCTGTATGGCAAGGAGAACCAAATCTGCACAGAGGGGTTGCCTCCTGTTGCGAAGGAGGCGTAAGCCAGGGTCCCCATACCTGAAGGATTGCCCAAACCTTCTGTGTCATTGAAACCCCTGATAACATAATATTGGGTTTGACTGCTCATCCCGTTTAAATGTTGGTAATTCGTTCCTGTTGGAGAGGCCAGTAGGGTCCATGAGGCAAAGTCCAGGAACCTATCTGTTGAAGTGTAGACCCGGTACGAATCTGCTCCTGTCACGGCATCCCAATTGAGATCTACATGTGGAGGATTTCTATGAACTTCCAGGTTGGGTGGGCCATCAAGAACACTGGCAGGATCCACTAAAGGTCCGTTTGCACATGGGATTGTGGGATCACCAGTTGCCAAAGCATCGTTAACATCTTTAGCTAAGAAATAATATGCATAGTCCGAACCCGCAGGAACCAACTGAGTTATGAAATAATATATCTTGCCATCGACATAGTTTGTATCAGCAGGATCTTTTTCTTCCATCTCGAAGGGAAGGGCACCCCATGCTTCACCGCATGGTTTATCGATGTGCAGTTCCGGATAACCGGAAGCCGGGGGGTCGTTATCCGCATCTGAATAGTTGATCCTGTACTCAAAATAGTCAGCCGTGGTGCCAAAATCTGGGTGCACTCCGTCTCCTCCGTAACCGGGCTCGTTCGTCCATTCCAAAACCGGCGGGGTGTTTAGGGGATTCACAACAGGTCCATCTAAACAGGGAACAGTAGGCGGACCGGTTGCCCATTCTATTCCGTCGGTGACGTTGAAATAATACGCATAATCGGTTGCGGGATTGAGAAAATTATATAACCGGTTATATATCGCACCCGCCACATAATCGAATTCCGCGCCTACCCATGATAGAAAGTTCATTGTGTACGGACTTCCCGGGTAAGGGACACCGCATGGCTTCTCGATGTACACCAAAGGATAGCCCGATTCGGGAGTGTTGTTATCGGCATCTGAATATTTAATTCTGTATTCAAATACTGTACTGGTATTACCGGTATCTGGATCTATTCCGTCAGAAACATAACCAGGCTGGCCCGTCCAGTCCAAAACCGGCGGGGTATTTACAACAGGTCCACTTGTACACGGGATGGTTGGAGCCTCGGTTGCCCAGTCAGAGCCGTCGGTTGCATTGAAGTAATATCCATAATCGTCACCCCAAGGCGTTAAAGTTGTTGGGTAACTGTAAATCGCCCCTGCTACGTAATCATTGGGTCCACCCACCCAAGCCACACGGGTCATTTCGAAGGGGCTTGCCGTCCATGGCACACCGCAGGGTTTCTCTATGAATACCTTGGGATAGCCAGCAACTGGGGCTTCATCGTCGATATCTGAATATTTTATTTTATACTCGAATGTAGTTGTACCCGGGATCCCGGAATCCGGGTTCACACCGTCCGTTTCCCATCCAGCCTCGCCTGTCCATTCCAAAACCGGTGGTGTGTTCGTAAATGTCACATCAGGTCCGTCGGTGCATTCGAAGGTGGGATCTCCAGTTGCCCAGTGCATACCATCGGTTGCATTGAAGAAGTATGCATAGTCTGTTCCTGCAGGGCTTAATTTTTTTGTATATGTATAGAGTCTACCTGCTGTGTAATCACCCTCCGTGCCAACCCAATCGTCGACGTTCATGGTGAACGGACTCAATTCCCAATTAATTCCGCAGGGTTTCTGAATGTATAACTTGGGATATCCTGAAGCCGGAGGATGATTGTTGAAATCCGAATATTTGACCCTGTACACGAAAGGTGTGGATTGGGTCCCGGAATCCGGGCTAACTCCATCTGTTATATATCCAACCTCCCCGGTCCATTCCAAGAGCGGAGGTGTGTTGTATGAGCTTAGAATAAGGTTTCCCATCATGGACAAATCCGTTATTGCACTCGCATAGTACATGGGCCAATAGGTCTGATTTGAGGTCCCTATCGGGGTTGGATCATGGGAGCCTGGGAAATAAGTGTCGGTAACATTGTCGTGTCTTCCCACTGTGAATCCCACGGTATATCCTGGTGGGACAGGTGTTGGGACACCAAGTAGGCTCAGTGGAATTTGGTACTCGTAGAATCTGTGCCACATACCTAAGTTATCAGTGGAATTGAAACCCCAAGCACCAGCTAAATTTACATGGCTAAAAGGAGAATCCTCAACGACCCAGCCTGTACTTGGTGTATCGAAAACATAATGGGCAGTTTGATTCGGCAGCCAACCGCCAATGACGAATTGATCTTCTTCTCCTGTGGTTGCAACCTCATCATGATTTGTATCGAAGCCTATTGAAGAAACGTCCGTGGGGTTTCGTGTTGTATCGCCAACAGCATCCAAAACCATGTAAAGTGTAAAGTTATCATTCATCACTTGGCAAATGGTCTGAATACCATTGCCCCTTAAGTTGATAAGATCCGTGGTAGTTGCATCTGCCCACTCACCACTGTGGTATCTTCCATCGATTGTGGGTGGATTATATGTGAAGGAAGAGATCATAGAAGGCTGGGTAAATGCCGTGATTTGTACTTGATTGGATGTGAATGGAAATCCCGACGCACTGACGGTATCCATGGGCGCTAGAACGGACGTACTCTCTAAGTATACATCTGCAGTGACCCCAGGATTAGCCAAATATTCAATATCATATGCTATTATCAACTGCTCATTTGTACCGGCATTGACCCTGAAATAGGAGGTAACACCCTTTGGAAATAATGCAGCTGTATAAGGAGGAGTTGAGCTGAAGGGGCCGTCTCCCAACTGAACATCTATTGTTGCATCAAATTGTCCATCGTCATCGACATCATGAAACAGACGGGCATATGCATTGAAAAATTTAATATTTGCAGATGCTGACAACTCCACCATGATGGCAAATATGTCCGCTCTATCAGAAGACGCGGTACAGGTCAGCAATGCCATTGGGATCATGGCTTGACCTTGGCCAAAAGGAGCACTTGCAGACTGCAAACTCGAGGAAGAAACCGTGAGCGTATCGGGAGTCGGGCCAGCAATACTAGAAGTTAGTGAACTTACAGGTAATCCACTAACAGTATCGAAGTCCGGGGCAAGAATAATGGATATGACTTGAGCTCCACAAGTAGCACCAATAGGTGCCATGGGAGAAATATCATAAGTGATGATCACGTTTTGTGGAATTCCTACCCTGACCAGTAAGGTTTGTCCTGTAACAAACGGGATACTTAGACCTGCTTGACCCAAAGCGAAGGGAGATTGGGCTATTATTTCGTCTATTATCGCTTCTGGTATTCCATTGTTATTTTTATCATGCCATAATTTTGCCACGGTGATATCTGTATCTGTGGCTGTACCTGTCAGGGCAATGTTTATTGAGGATACACCTATTGCGTTGTTATCGGCGGTGAGTGTCAGTCCCAAAATGGGAATATCCTGCTCTCCCTGCTCTACATTCGTGGGTGTTAGATCGGTCCCGATAACTGCAAGATCATCTGGAAATGCAGGCGGGAAAATGTAGTATCTAATTGCAAGATTATCTTCAAGCACATCATTATATCCAAGACCTATGTCTCCAAATGAACTTTCTATGCCAACACCGGGCCATGGAAAAGGTGGATCGGTAGGAAGGGGCATGTCAAGGTCCATGTATTGGAACAATATCTCTCCAGAATCAAAGAGAACTACTTCGAATCTTTGAAGCTCCGCCGTTCCCTTGATGGGAACGTCCCACCAGGTTACAATGAATTTGTCAACATCGAATTTATAGTAAACCTCTGCTCCGGGATAACTGGGATCCAAATCCGTCCAAAAAGGAGCGATTACACCCGCTGGATCGGACACATCAGGAATCTGATCTGGAACACTATCAGTATTTAGATCATCAATGAAACTGACCCAGCCATTGGAACAGATGGTTACATCGGTATAGAATGTATCATAATAGAAAAACGAAAATCCCAGGGCTATAAAACCTGAGTTAGCATCGTCTCCCAATCCAGTTGCTGTACCTCCTGTCACACCATCTATCCAGCTGTATGTTTCCACTGGATCCGGTTCCTTGGAGTCCACAAAATAATAACCATATGCATCCACATCTGTTTGCAAAGCCTCTACCTCAACCGGTACAAAATTTATCATGCCCACAAATACACTCAGAACCATTACCAGTGTGAGCATAAATGTACCCATTTTTCTTACAAGCCCATTGCTCTTATCCCTACTATCGTTTATCATATTTTCAAGCCCCCAAACTTAACTTCGTAAACGAAGTTTCAACTTATATATTTTTGGTATACAGAAGGGCAATGGCTTACTAGTACTTAAGGCTTTTAGAACATTTTTTGAATAGTCGTACGAATTTATTGTTTTTGAAATAGAGTTGGATTCTCGAGTTTTATGTTCTGCACCTTGGAGTTGTATAGGATTTTTCATAAGAATATGCTCTTCTTTGATACCTAATTTCTTTAACACATGAATATGGATAAAGGGTGGGAGGAGGGGGAATGAGGGCGGGATAAAAACCCTATTTTTGGTGTCCTACATCATAAACAAATAATTTAGATCAAAGTTGAGAAGGAGGGAAACAACATGGGGAACTAGTAAACATCAAAAGAGGTTTTTTAAGAATGAAATCAAGATCATAGGGGCGAAGGGCAGTTGCCTTACAATCCAAACATTTTTATTCATGCTTTCGCTTTTCGTTTCGAACCAACGGTGAATCCAATGAGATTGCTATTCATCCATGCCGACTTCATGGAATTTGAGACAAAGAAAAAGACGAAGTTCGCTGAGGAGCTTACCGAAGATACAAAGAAGAACAGGGTGGAGGAAGCATTGGTCATCTTCACGTCAGTGGAAAAGCAGGATGAGGGTTTTAAGGATGAGGTTGTGAAACGGTACATCGATAACCTGAGAGAAATTGCAGAGCAACTACAAATCAAAAAGGTTCTTGTTTACCCGTACGTTCATCTAACCAGCTCCCCTTCAAATCCGGAATTTGCCAGGGAAATTGTAAGGGAACTTGAGGACTCCATACGAAATGAAGGCTATGATGTGACAAGGGCTCCATTCGGTTGGTACAAAAGCTTCAATCTGAAGGCCAAGGGTCATCCCCTATCAGAATTGTCAAGGGAGATAATGATCGAAAAGGTGGAGGAAAAAGGAGGAAAAGAGGAGAAGATTCCCGAAGCCCTAAGAAAGGAAAAAGAGCTTCACTCGGAGTGGTTCGTACTCACCCCCCATGGGGAGTTGGTCAAAGTTGAGGATTACGATTTCTCGAAAAATAAAGAGCTCGAAACATTCTACAAATACGAGAGAGGAAAAAGCAGAAAGGCAAAGGCGGAACCTCCCCATGTCAGGCTCATGCAGGAGCTGGAGCTCGTGGACTACGAGCCTGGATCTGATCCAGGCAATTTTAGGTGGTATCCAAAGGGTTTTCTTATTAAGAATCTGTTGGAGAGGCACATCTCCAACATGCTCAGTGATTACGGTGCAATGCAGGTGGAAACCCCGGTCATGTACGACTTTTTGCATCCACAGCTGAGTAAATACCTCAACAGGTTCCCAGCAAGGCAGTACCTCGTAAAGTCGGATGAGAAGAATTATTTCCTTCGATTTGCAGCCTGCTTTGGTCAGTACCTAATGGGTCACGACATGACAATGTCCTATAAGCATCTCCCTTTAAAACTGTACGAGCTCACACATTACAGTTTCAGGAGGGAGCAAAGCGGCGAGCTTTCCGGTCTGAGAAGGTTAAGAGCCTTTACCATGCCTGATATGCACACACTTGCTGCGGACCTCAATCAGGCAAAGGAGGAGTTCAAGAAGCAGTATGTAATGAGCATGAAATGGATGGAAGACATAGATGTTGAATACGAGGTGGCAATGCGCTTCGTCTCAGACTTCTATTATGAAAACGAAGATTTTGCCAAAGAACTGGTAAAGATGATAGATAAACCTGTCCTACTCGAATTGTGGAAGGAGAGATTCTTCTACTTTATAATGAAATTCGAGTTCAGTGTAAACGATGCATTGGGTAACTCATCCACATTATCGACGGTCCAAATCGATGTCGAGAATACTAAGCTATTCGATATCACCTATGTGGACAAGGATGGCAAGAAGAAGAATCCCCTACTTTTGCATGCCAGTATACCAGGTGCTATTGACAGAGACCTTTATGCCATACTCGAGCGCCAGGCTATAAAAATGAAAAAGGGGGGAAAGGGTAAATTACCTTTCTGGCTCTCACCCACTCAAATCAGATTGATCCCTGTCTCAGAGGAGTACTTAAAGGACTGTGAAGACCTTGCAAATCAACTCCATGCCAGGGTGGATATAGATGACCGGGATGAGAAGGTGGGAAGAAAGATCAGGGATGCAGAGAAGGAATGGATAAACATGATCATTGTATTGGGAGCAAAGGAGAAAGAGAGCAAAAAACTGCCAGTCAGATTCAGAGAGGGTGATATCACGAAATATACAATAAAAGAACTGAGCGACCACATCAAAAAGAAGCAGAACAATTATCCATTCGAGGATCTGACACTTCCCATACTTCTGAGTAAAAGACCGATTTTCAGGGGATAATAAGATTCTACTCTCCCAAAAGATCCTAGGAGCATCTCTATTTCGATTTTGTCTTCTTCTTTGTAGACTTTGCCTTTGTGGTGGTGGTCTTCTTCTTAACGGGCTTTGACTTCGGTTTTGCTTCCTTTGCCTTGGGTTTCGGCTTCTTTGCCTCTTTCTTCTTAGGTTTCTTAGCAGCTGCCTTCTTTGCCTCAATCTTCTTGGGTTTGCTCACTTTCGGTTTCTTCCCTTTCGGGCTCTTTATCGCCCTCTCGAACTCTTTTTTCAGATCTTTTATTTCCTTAGCCAGGTTGTCTGCCGCTTTCTTAACCGCCGTTTCGGGGGTTACCTTCTGGGTTTTCACTGTCAATCTTGGTTTATCGAGCTGAGGATGCCCTATTTTATATGTGGCCAAAACTACATCCTTATCTGAAAGAAGCCTATCGATCAGAGGATGTATAATGGTATCTTTCGCGTCAGTGAGTTCTATAACAACCGATTTTTTATCTTTCGATACAAGGCTTAGTTCCATACTTTCAGCCTCCATAGGCGGGTGAGTGCCATGGTTATCGCATGTATCATTTTTATAGTTTTCCTGTTCGAAAAGAGCAAGGTCGAGGCATAATTATCCTGATAATAACTCCAATACCAATTTCAGAGCCTCTTTTGATGCTTGATCTTTGATCTCTCCCCTTGCCCCTGTGAACCTGAACTCCCTGACTACTGTGGGTTTATCCGAGGCCAAACCGATGAAAACCAGAACAACAGGTTTGCTTGGCGTTCCTCCGCCAGGTCCGGCTATTCCGGTCACAGCCAATCCCAGATCGCTTCCCCCTGTCTTTTTAACTCCTTCAGCCATTGCCTTCGCAGTTTCGTAACTCACCGCACCAAAGCTTTCTATTATTAGTTTAGGCACGCTCAGCATTTGGGTTTTTGAGGCATTGCTGTAGACAATCACACCTCTATCAAAATAATCTGAGCTTCCTGGTATATTGGTGATACGGTGTGAGATCAGGCCCCCAGTACATGATTCTGCCACTGCAATTCTGAGTTTTTTATCACGTAAAACATCCCCTACCACCTTCTCCAAATTCTCCTCTCCTTCGCCCATTTTTATGCACAACCATATGCCAGTTCCTTTAACCTATCGACTCCATTTATTTCGTCTATCACGCTTGCCACATCCTTTGGCACGAGGTCTCTCCATTCTTCCTGTGCTATAATTCTTCTCCTGATCTCTGTGCCTGAATATTTCCCAGGCTCGTGTAATTCCAATTCCACAACAGAAAAGCCACCTTCCCGAAACAAGCGCAGGCTCAGGGGATTGTGAGCGTATAGAACATCGAATTCTGGTGTCTGAGAAACCACATGAGATACCCAGGCTGCATATCGATGTAGATCCTCAATTGCAACGAGATGATAGTTCCTTATACCCTCGGTCTTCAAAGTCCGGAATATCATGGTGTACCTCTCACCAGCAGTGAAAGGATTCTCCAATGAGTGGCTGTACTGTGCACTACCAATGGCTATGACCAAATATTCAGAATCCTTAGCTATATCCCTTACGACCTTTAAGTGGCCGCAATGAAAGGGTTGAAATCTTCCTAAAACTAACGCGCGCATTACAATCACTCAAAATCTTCCAAATCAACTATCTCGATCATGAAATCCTCCAAATAACTACACTGAAGTGTAAGATATTTTTTACAGTGCTCGCAGCATTTATCATCGAATTGAACCTTGAGTTTTTCATTGAATTCATAGCACTCTCTATCACAGAATTCATTCTTCTCTTCATCCCATGGGTATTCCGTCTTCCATTCTTCCATTATCGCACACCTACACAGAACCTTAAAACATACGAGCAAAAAAATCTTTCGACTCAACCTGACATCTATTGGGGATAGGGTCTCTCAATGGATCTCTTGTCAGGAAGGTGGACTTCGGGTTTGTGTTTTGGCACCAGGCTGCTGAGTTTGTTGAGAAGACCGTCCTTTTCGGTGCCAACAAGGGCATGAGTCAGGACATCCTTCAGAGTCTCAACGGGTATTACAGTGATTTTATCCTTGTACTTGTCCTCAATCAGCACATCCCGCATATTGGCCTTTGGTATCAGGACCTTCTTAATGCCGGCCTTGGCTGCGGCTTCTATCTTGGCTGTGATGCCTCCGACAGGCAACACCTTTCCGCGAATACTCAATGAACCGGTCATACCCACACTCTGGTCCACCTCTACATTTTCCAGTGCCGATATCACCGCAGCTGCAACGGATATAGATGCAGAATCCCCTTCCACCCCTTCATGTGTTCCTATGAATTGGATATGTACATCGTACCTACTAATGTCTTCACCTGTGTACTTTTTTATTAGGGCGGATACGTTCTGCACGGCCTCCTTTGCGATATCACCGAGCTTACCAGTGGCAATTATGGAGCCGCCTGAGCGTGAGTGTGCTGGTGTTACCTCTGCCACAATGGGAAGGACTATTCCCGAGTATTCGGATATTCCGGCCTCTCCCCCTCCCATGACAGCCAAACCATTTACTGCACCCACTTCTGCGCCTTCTGTGACAAATGACCTGTAATCCTGCCTTCTTTCTATGTACCTGTCAGCCACCTGCTGTTCCAGGGTTCTAGCGATCTGCTTGGCCTTTAAAACGTGTTTATGGGCCACGATCTTGGAATTTTCTTCGTGGGCTATGTCCCCTGCCACCCTGATTAGGCCTCCCAGTTCCCTCAATCTCAGGGAAAGCTGTCCTCTCCTCCCCGCCCTTCTCTGGGCCTCGTGGATGATCTCAGCCACGGCGATCCTCTCAAAATGAGGTATCTTCTTGTCCTTTGCCACCTCCTGGGCAACGAATCTTACCAGCTTTTTCCTGTTCTCATGGGTATCATCCATTGTATTTTTCATGTATATTTCATAACCATATCCCCTGATGCGGGATCTTAGGGCAGGATGCATTCCCTGAACTGCATCCAGATTTCCTGCAGCCACCAAAATGAAATCACAAGGTACAGGCTGACTTTTGACCATTGCGCCGCTTGAGCGCTCGCTCTGCCCTATAATGGGAAACTCCCTCTCTTGAAGTGCAGTCAAGAGGCTTTGCTGTGATTCCAAACGTAGAATATTTATCTCGTCTATGAATAGAACACCCTTGCTGGCCTTGTGTATCGCACCCACCTCTACACGCTCATGGGCAGGCGTTTCCAAACCACCGCTTTGGAAAGGATCGTGCTTCACATCCCCCAACAGGGCCCCTGCATGAGCCCCTGTAGCATCTATGAAGGGCGCCTTCTCATCGGGAGAATGCGAATGCAATAGTTTTGGCACCATCAAAGTGTCTCTTCTTCTTCCTGGGTAATTGAGCACCATGAACAGAAGAACTGCCGCGAATATACCCAAAATCAGCACCATGGCGTTTATTTCGATCTGCCCTGTATCAGGGTTCCGTTTAATTGAAAGAAGTAAGGCAATACCCACTATCATGAAGGCCAAGAACATGGTCATTGAAGCCTTCTGCTCCTTTCTTCGCATTGCTTCCGCTTTCTGGGCCCCAACAATTTCCTTTCCCTTACCTGCAGGTACAACCCTTATCTTCGGCTCATTGGGATCCTCGGGGTTATGGTATGCAATTATATCCTGCAACTCATCCCTTGGTAAGAATTCGGTCATGGACTTGGCCAGCATGGACTTGCCTGTGCCAGGGTCACCTATAAGCATGACATGCCTTTTCTGCTCTGCAGCCTTCTTTATCACAACAACAGCATCATCCTGGCCTATGACCTGGTCCACGAGCATATCGGGAATTTTGATATCTTTCGTGGTTTTAAAATTCTGGGTTTTAATCCATTCACCGACGTTCGAAAGTTCATTGTCCATTGAGAATTCATCCGTCCCCTTTTTGGAATTTGAGTTGAACACCATTTTGTGTCACCAGAAATGGATATTAATATATGGTATGTAGCAATACATAAACTTTTTCATATTTAAGTTTATGTTACTTATTGTCTAAAGGAAAGTTCAGCTAAGATATAGTTTTCATCGGTAATATTAAGAAGAAAGCCCACATTACCCGATTCGGTGATGTTATGGATTATGATCTTCCTACCCTTTCAGAATGGTTCCACGGGCACTACCAGCCGTATATAGCATTGGGCATCAGAATGGGGGAATTGGCATTGGACCTTCTTGAGGCAGGAAGGCATGAAATGAAGATCACTTCAGAAACAGGAACAAGGCCTACGTATTCGTGCCTAACCGACGGCCTTCAATTGGCAACTGGTAGCACCATAGGAAATGGCAGATTGAAGGTTCTTGAAGAGGGAACCTTGGCTGCCATATTTTCAAAAGATGACAGGCAATTAAGAATAGAGGCCAGGGATTTCAAGTTCGATTTGGACCACATCATCGAAGCAGAGCCAAAGGAGCTTTTCTTATGGACTTGGGAGTGAGAAGGGAACACGAGGAACAATAAAATGATTAGTCATTCGTAATATTACTATCCATATTTTTATAGAATTAGGGAGACCATTTTTAGGATTCAAATTAAAAAACAGGATCCCACGAGAATCATTTCCTTCTTAGAACATCATATAGGAAGAAATCTCGTGCTATCCTCGTGAGAACTTTCCATTTTAATTCTGATGCACTGTTTTCGCCATTATAAAGGTACACGCACCTTTTTTGCAAGACCATGTCCCTGCTCGCATATTTTAATACCTGTTCTGTTTTGGCAAACAGCTTATCAGCAAAATACCGCAGCATTTCCAGTTCTTTTCCCCACTCCCTATACCATCTTTCTTGATATCTGCTCAAAGTGTCTTTACCAAAAGAATCATGCTCAATCGCATATTCCACGACATCTGCTGCTACCCTGCCTGAGCTCATTCCGAAATATATTCCGTCACCTCCTAGGGGTGATACGAAACCAGCGGCATCTCCGATTATTAGCATACCGTCGGAGTATGAGGTCTTGATGCCTCCTCTCATGGGTATTGGAGCTCCTTTTGGCTTGAAAGTGTTGAGGTTTTCAGGTACCAACCCCTCTTTCTTGAGAAGTCGTATATAGTGGGCGAACACATCCCTGATGTTGATTTCCTTCATTTCCTTCCAGAAGGCTCCAAAACCAATATTCAACGCGTCCTCTTTCGAAAAAGTCCAGGCATAACCGTAAAGATTCTTGGGTTTGAGATGAAAGTATGAGGTGTGCTCTTCCCCGAATCTGTCAATTATGAAGTCCTCGCCCACTTTGAATTCCTGCACAACAGACAAAGCAATATCTGATTCAGGCCATTTTTCGGGTAAGCCTTCTTTCTTTCTAAGATACCTCCCCACGGGATCATGCACGCCACCTGCACCAATTAATACCTTTCCAGCCACCTCCTTTCCATCTTTCAATTGAATTGAGTAACCATTGCTTTTTTTAATTACTTTGTTTACCTCGGAGTTCTCTCGGAGTTCTGCACCTGCACTCTCTGCGAGCTCCACAAGCATTGCATCAAAATGCGTCCTCTGCACCACGTACATGACAACATTTTTTGATCTAAAATCTACATGGTTTTTTAGGCTTGGGGGGTACATCATTGCCCGATAGCACAAGGTATGAGGTATCTTTTTAAGGCCGCCTCTGACATGATCAAATTCCTCTACGACCTTTGGCCTCAAAGCACCTCCACAGGGTTTGTCCCTGGGAAAGGAATCCTTTTCCAAGAGCAACACATTCAAACCCTTTTCTGCCATGTACTTCGCGGCTGTGGAGCCTGAGGGCCCTGCTCCGCATATTACGGCATCGAATTTGACCATCCTATCGTTTCATTGTAATGGGATTGCAATATTTATCGATTTTGCATTTTTTTCTTTCTGATAAAACTGATTCTCAAAGTCATAATAAAATAGCAACTTTTATAAGAGGGAATACCTATTCACGGCGACGTGAACTTCGAATGATATCTGGCTATCCTTTGAGATCGGGTGGAGCAAAAAAATGCTCGCCTAGAATACCAGAGATATCGTACATATTTTTTCAAGTAATTTCCGGAGATAATAGTAAGAGATTGAGTAACTGCCAATTTCAATCATTGCCAGTATCATGGAGATGATATGACGGCGCATAAGAGATGGGATATAGAGCGCAGCAGAAACAAGTTCTCTCCGCATTACCTGGAGCATGAGGAGTGGAAATGGGGAGACTACGGTGCACACCCAATGGACAAGTATCTTCGCCCAGGAAGGATCCCCCATATCTGGTGCAGTGCCTGCGGTTTGGGCATAGCCATGACCTGCCTTATCGGTGCCCTGGAGGAAAGCGGCATTCCATTGGATTCAAACTGCGTTGTCTCGGGCATAGGATGCACGGGTAGGATTGCAGGTTACCTAAAAGTGGACTCCTACCATACAACACATGGAAGGCCAATTCCCTTTGCCACAGGTCTTAAGCTGGGGAATCCAGAGCTTACGGTCACCGTATTCTCCGGCGATGGGGATCTATTTGCCATAGGTGGAAATCATTTCATACATGCAGCAAGAAGAAATGTCGACATAAACGTCTTCTGCGTGAACAACTTCAACTACGGCATGACAGGAGGACAGGTGGGGCCCACCACGCACCTCAAGGCGAGAACCACTACCACTCCTTATGGGAATTTTGAGGCCGCCTTCAATTTGCCTCATGTGGCAGTTGCAAGCGGAGCCGTGTATGTTGCCAGATGGACGACTCTGCATGCGAGAAGGCTGAAAAGTGCCATGGTGGAGGCTTTGCAAAAGAAAGGATTTTGTTTCATTGAAATCATAGCCCCATGCCCAACTGCATACGGAAGGAGAAACAGGCTCGGAACTGGTCTGCAGGAAATGAAGTACTACAAAGAGCACAGTGTGATAAAACACAATGCCGATCCTGCTGATGCAGAGCTCGTCTTGGGAGGTGATATACTGTGCGGTAAGTTCAAGGATGAGGAAAAACCAACGTTCCTTGATATGCAGAGGGAGGGCATATTGGATTTGGTAACCAAAAGGGTGGGAGGTAGTAAGTGAGCAGAACAGATGTCAAACTCTGTGGCTTCGGCGGCCAGGGTATCGTTCTTTCAGGCTATATACTTGGTAAGGCAGCCTCCATCTACGAAAAGAAAGAGGCAGTGCTCACTCAAAGTTACGGGCCAGAGGCAAGAGGTGGGGCCTGCAGTGCAGATGTTGTCATCTCTGATGTGAAGATAGACTACCCTTATTTAAAGGATGTCAATATATTGGTTGTCATGAGCCAAGAGGCTTATTTCACGTATACCAAGCAATTGGGTAAAAACGGAATACTGCTAATAGATGAAGATCTGGTAGAAATGGATATGAAGCAGATTGGAAAACAGAAATGGAAGATATACAAGATTCCTGCAACGAGATTTGCAGAAGAACTTGGAAAGAAAATAGTGGCCAACATCGTGATGCTGGGATTCTTTACAGCTGTGACTGATGTTGTAGGTTACGAGGCCATGAAGAGCGCGATTTTATCTTCGGTTCCAAAGGGAACAGAGAAACTAAATGAAGGGGCTTACGAGAGAGGCTATCGTCATGGAGAGGAGGCAAAGGCTTGAGCGATTCAGTGGTTGTTATAGGTGGTGGCATAGCAGGGGTTCAGGCTGCACTGGATCTTGCCAATTCAAAGGTTCATGTATACCTGTTGGAAAAGACTCCCTCTCTCGGGGGTAGGATGGCCCAACTTGACAAGACCTTCCCAACAAACGACTGTTCCATGTGCATTCTTTCACCAAAACTGGTTGCCGTGGGAAGACATCCCAATATCACGATACTAACTCACTCGGAAGTTACAGAACTTAAAGGAGAGGAGGGTGACTTTACAGCTAAGATTACTAAAAAACCTAGGTACATTGATTATGATAAATGTACAGCATGCGGATTGTGTGCCCAGGCCTGTCCCGTTGTCAGGGAGAGCGAGTTTGACCAGGGTCTTGGGGAAAGAAGGGCAGCCTACATTCCTTTCCCCCAAGCTGTTCCTTTGAAGTATTCCATTGATAGAAGAGGAACTCCACCATGTCAGGCCACATGTCCTGCCAATGTTCATGCCCAGGGTTACATTGCCTTGATCTCTCAGGGTAAATATCAAGAGGCCC
>CP070672.1:3438434-3451982 GCA_020351895.1 Thermoplasmata archaeon | reverse complement strand
CTCAACCCTTTTTTTACTACGAAGGGGCTATTTGAATGAATTAATGTCTAAGCCAAATAGCCCCGTGGTGTAGAGGTAGCATCAGAGACTTTGGATCTCTTGGCGCCAGTTCAAATCTGGCCGGGGCTGCTCTTTTAATTATGGTTGTTATATTCAGAGCAGCCCCTGCACCTTCGTGCTTAAGATACCATCTTATATCAGTATAACACGAGGAACAGGGGCTCCACTCATAAATTACTTTGCGTCTTTGTCTTCCTGCATCATGCCGAAGACATTTCCTTCGGAATCTTTGAATACTGCGAACCAACCAATCCCTGGGATCGGATGCTTGGGAGAGATTATGATGGCTCCGTTATCCTGTACCTTCTGCAGGTACTCATCCAAATTGGTAACCTCGATGGTATTGATATCCATATTCTGCTCTCCCTTCTTTGACATTCCTCCATCTATTCCAGGTCCCTCCCCTGTCATGATCATCCAGTACTCCATTGGTCCTTCCCATTTCTCAAATTTCCATCCAAAGACCTTCTCATAAAACTTTCGCAATTCCTCTGGTTTATCCGCACTGATATCAAAGTGTACAACTCTTGCCATATTAACAACCTCCGAAATCATGAATTTGGTTGATATATATAAACTTGATTATAAGGGGAGGGTGAAAATACTTTTTCAATTGAAAAACTGAATATTCCAAGCAAAATAATTATAATATTAAACATTGCTAACCCACGGTCGTAACCGGTGAGAAATCATGTCTAACGAAGAGCCAGGAGCTCATGACTTCATCCGAGACATCATCAACGAGGATCTGAAAACCAACAAGTACGGAGGTAGAGTACACACTAGATTCCCTCCAGAGCCCAATGGTTACCTTCACATAGGACACGCCAAATCGATCTGTTTGAACTTCGGAATAGCTGAGGACTATAAAGGCAAGTGTAATCTCAGATTCGATGATACAAACCCTACAAAGGAGGAAGAGGAGTTTGTGGAATCCATTATCGAAGACGTGAGGTGGCTTGGTTTCGATTGGGAGGATAGGCTCTTTTTTGCCTCGGATTATTTCGACCAGATGTACGAATATGCAGTGGAGCTTGTGAAGAAGGCTAAGGCTTACGTGGACGATTCAACTGCCGATGAGATCAGTAAGACGCGAGGGACTTGGACAACCCCTGGGGAGAACAGTCCCTATAGGGATCGCCCCATTGAGGAAAACCTCACTCTTCTGGAGCGGATGAAGGCCGGTGAATTTTCTGACGGGGAGAAAGTACTTAGGGCCAGGATCGACATGGCCCATCCGAACATGAACATGAGGGACCCTATAATCTACAGGATTTTACATGCGAGTCATCACAATACAGGTGATAAATGGTGTGTCTATCCAATGTATGACTGGGCCCACGGTTTGGAGGATTCCATAGAAAACATCACACATTCCATCTGCACACTGGAGTTCGAGAACCATCGTCCTCTCTATGATTGGTTCCTTGATGAGCTAGGTGTTTATCATCCACAGCAAATTGAATTCGCCCGGTTGAATATAACATTTACAGTTATGAGCAAACGTATGCTCAAAGAATTAGTTGATGAGGATCATGTTGCAGGTTGGGATGATCCACGATTACCTACCATAAGCGGTATGAGAAGAAGGGGCTATCCACCCAGCGCAATACTAACCTTTGCAAAGCGCATTGGAGTAGCGAAGGTCAATAGTATGGTGGACTTCGAGTTCTTGGAGCACTGTATCAGGGATGATTTGAACAAGACTGCCCCTCGGTTCATGGGGGTTCTGCGTCCTCTGAGGGTGGTTATTGAAAACTATCCTGAAGACAAGGTTGAGGAAATGGAGGCCGTGAACAACCCCGAGGATCCAAGTGCCGGTACCAGAAAAGTGCCCTTCTCTAAAGTCCTTTACGTGGAGCAGGATGATTTCATGGAGGATCCACCTAAGAAATTCTATCGTCTTGCACCGAATCGTGAGGTCAGATTAAGGTATGCTTACTTTGTGACTTGCAAGGATGTGGTCAAGGAGGACGGAAAGGTTGTGGAGCTTCGATGTACAGTGGATCCCGAAACCCGAGGCGGCAATGCACCTGATGGACGAAAGGTGAAGTCCACATTGCACTGGGTTTCCGCCGCCCATGCCGTGGATGCTGAGGTAAGACTCTATGATAAGTTATTCACTGTCAGAGATCCTGCAGGACAGAAGGATGCCGGTTTCAAGGATTTCCTCAATCCGGAATCTCTTGAGGTCCTTTCGACCTGCAAGGTTGAGCCATCTGTAAAGAACCTTAATTCTTTAGATCGGTTCCAGTTCGAGCGTTTGGGGTACTTCTGTGTTGATCCAGACACAACACCCGAAAACCTTGTCCTAAACAGGACAGTAACCCTAAGGGATACCTGGGCTAAAATCCGAAAGCAGCAGGAGAAGAACGATTAGAATCGCCCTTTTTCAACAATAAAGCTTTAATTTTATCTTTACCTTCACATAAATTATAAAGTTGCATAAAGCTCCTTAGTGTAGAGAAAAGGAATATGACATTAGACCAAAACTTTTCTTGGTGTATAAGAATGATGAGATTTGCGAGAAGATACCCTCCAGCTACTTTGATTCATATCACGTTTCTCGTTATCAGCTTTTTATTTGTTTGTTATGCTTTTTGGGATTTGAACTCTGCAAAAAGTATTACAAGGGAGGATGGAATCGTTGAGTATATACAGGCGATATTGTATATATTGGGTGCAGGCATTTGGGGATTTGCATTTATTATTGCTCCGAATGAGACAAAATTGGAAAAACGAAGACGTGTTTTTTACATTCTTTTTATGGTATTTTTCATTTTTTTATTTCTTGAAGAGATCAGTTATGGACAGCGGTTGTTTGGCATCAGTACACCTGACACCCTTAAGGAATTGAATCTACAAGATGAGACAAATATTCACAACATTGGTACCGAAAGCATGAAATACTGGATCTACTTTCTATATGCATTTCTATTGGCCACACTTGGGATTATAATACCGCTACTCAAAATGGGATCAAGACGCTTTGATACAATTTTTAAAAAAATTGGCTTTCCCATAGTTCACCACGATCTCATTATTTGTTTTGGAATATCACTCATCTATTATTATGAACCAGGTATAAACTTCTTATCAGTTCTCAGAATAATTTGCCTTCTTGGCTTAATCATCATAGTTCTTTCAGGTAAATTTAGATGGCTTTTTGACAAATTTGAAAATCCAGTATTCCAGGTCTTTGTGCTGTTTTCAATAGGATTTCTAATTATAGGTTTAAACTTTCATCCAGAAGCTCATATTTATATTGAAAAAAGCATCGCATGGGAAACAGGAGAGCTTTTTGTAGCCATGTCTTTCTTCTTCTTTTCAGCTTTTGAGGCATATGGGGTTAAGAATAGAACTTTGACCCTGAAAGATACCTGATCCAAGATTCAAAAGAGTCAACAGCAAAAGAAATGATATATTCACAAAACTTTTTTTATCCTTAAATCATTATCGATTTCGGGTGTTGATATGAAGGTTTGTATAGCATATGAGTCAAAATATGGAAATGGAAAAAAATGCGTGGAGCATCTACAAAACACCATCTCAGAGAAAGGACATGATGTTGAAATCCATTCAGTTCGTGATATCAAACCCAATACGATTCCCTCGGCAGATCTTTATGTTTTCAGTGCTCCTACCCAGGTGGGAAAGGCGGCAGGGAAAATGAGGAAGTTCCTCAAGAAATTGGAGATCAAACCCGAAGGTGCAAAATATGCCCTCATGACCACGTATTTGGACCCAAAAACAAGGTCCCTTCAAACAATGGAGGATCTTTTGAGATCAACTGGCATGGCAAAGGTTTCTGCAGGATTGAAGATAAAAGTAGGAGGAATGAAGGGACCCTTGGAGGAAGGATTCCAACAAAAAATTGAGGAATTTGCCACTGAGATTCTAGAGAAATAAAGAACCCAACAATTCGGTTATCGCGCCACAAGAATAGAAAATCGAAGGGGGTGTTTAGCACCCCTAAACCTGCAAATAGTCATGGGCATATAGCTTCTTGTTAAGCAGAATATCCCCGGTTTTAGCCACTTTCATAAGCTCCTCATCATAAGGGTCCATTATGGCTGCCGTCAATCCAACACCCATTAACATTGCTAGGTAGGTTCTGTTTAAAAGACTTCTCTGCTTGGTACCGTTGGATATGTTGGAGAGGCCCACAACTGTTTTTGGAGCTGGATCGGAAAGTACCTTGAACATGTGAATGGCGTCAATAACCTTTTGGCCCTGGTCCTGTGCTGCTCCCACGGGAAGTATGAGCGGATCAAGGTATATGTTATCTGGCGGAATATCGTAGCCCATGGCCGTGGCGATCATGAGCATGCCCAGTTCATTTCTCTTCTCAGCATCATTGGGTATACCCTTCTCATCCAGGGTAAGGCAGAATATATCGGCATCGTATTCCTTTGCCAGGGGAAACAGAGTATCCATCTTCTTCTGCTCCGCAGTGGTTGAGTTCATCATGGCCTTCTTGTTGCATGCTTTTAGGCCGGCTTCCATTGCCTGTGGATTGGGTGTGTCTATGGAAAGCGGTACATCCACAACTTCCTGAAGTGTGTTCACCATCCATGCAAGTGCCTCGGGCTCGTCGTCCCTTCCAGGCCCGGTGTTCACATCGAGAACATTTGCCCCTAATTTAATCTGTTCAATGGCCATCTGTTTGATTGTCTCTGCATCCTTATCATCGATAGCCTTGCCAACTTTCTTGAACAATCCGTTGATACGTTCGCTTATCACGATCATTTTATTCTCCTCTCCTTGGGGCACGCTAATGGCTTTAATATTTAAATATGCTTCGGCAAAAATCCGTTTTATTGACATACAATTTTTATAAGCAGGTCAACAACAAGTTTTTCTACTTTTATCGCCTTACCCATCAGGCCCGAAAAGGGGGGTACGACGAAAGGAAGTGATGAAATTGATCAGTATAAAACGAGCATTGATTAGTGTATCAGATAAAGAAGGTATCGTAGAATTTGCTAAGGGCTTAAACGATTTAGGAGTGGAAATACTATCCACTGGTGGTACAGCGAGACTTTTAAAAGAAAAGGGGGTATCAGTAACCTTGGTGTCCGAGTACACCAAATTTCCGGAAATGTTGAATGGTAGGGTAAAAACGCTTCATCCGTTGGTCCATGGTGGTATACTGGCCATGCGTGATTCCGAAGAACATATGACACAGTTAAAAGAACATGGTATCATGCCCATTGACATGGTGGTTGTGAATCTCTATCCGTTTGAGCAGACCATAAAGAAGAAGGATGTGAGCGTGGATGAGGCCGTTGAAAATATCGATATCGGCGGCCCAACAATGATACGCTCTGCTGCTAAGAACCATAATGGAGTTGCGGTTGTTGTGAATCCAGGAAGATATACCGATGTATTGGAGGAGTTAAAAAGCAATGGTGGGGGGATCTCACCCGAATTTTCCTCCAAGCTTGCCCTCGAGGCCTTCGAGCATACGGCCAAGTATGACAGTATAATCTCAGACTATTTATCAAAAATCTTCACACCCACAATACCCTTTCCCGATGTGATGAGCCTAGGTTACGAAAAGGCCATGGATCTTAGGTATGGAGAAAATCCCCATCAAAAGGCGGCTTTCTACAAAAACTCGAGGTTCCAGGGAGTCTGCGTTGGCAATGCAGAGAAGCTGCATGGTAAGGAACTATCATTCAACAACATAATAGATTTGGACTCTGCACTGGACATAGTCATGGACTTTGAAAGGCCCACTTCATCGGTTATCAAGCATACGAATCCCTGCGGGGTCGCAAGTGCCGATTCGATCTCAGAGGCATATAGGATAGCCGAGGCAGCAGATTCCCTCTCAGCATTCGGGAGCGTCGTGGGACTCAACAGGGAGTGTGATTTAGCCACGGCCGAGGAGATTAAACAGCATTTTGTGGAGGCTGTGATAGCTCCGGACTTTCATTCCGATGCCCTTGAGGTTCTTTCAAAGAAGAAGAGCATCAGGCTCCTTAAGACAGGTGCCACCATAAAAAGGGAGTTTCCTGTTGAGCATAAGATGATGAAGGTCAAGGGTGGACTTTTGGTTCAGACAGGTGATTTTCCTGAGATCAAACCCGAAAACCTGAAGGTTGTGACAACAAAGAAACCCACAGACAAAGAAATAAAATCCATGATGTTCGCGGCTAAGGTCTTAAAGCATGTAAAATCCAATTCAATCCTTCTTGCCCAAGGAGAACAAACTGTAGGCATAGGTGCAGGACAGATGAGCAGGGTGGATGCATCAATGATCGCAGCCCGTAAGGCAGGGGATGCCGCCAAGGGCAGTGTCTTGGCTTCAGACGCATTTTTCCCGTTTAGAGATGGAGTGGACGCCGCTGCAAAGTTCGGTGTCAGTGCCATTATCCAACCAGGAGGCTCGGTTAGGGATGAGGAGGTAATTGCGGCTGCAAACGAACACGGCATGTCCATGGTATTCTCAGGAGTAAGACTGTTTAAGCATTGAGGATCGTAAAAAAAGAGTCATTGGGAATCAGCTGAGAACCTCGTCTAATCTGTCCATTTCATTTGCCATTAATATCTCTTGTGCGATTCTCCTCCCGGTGGAAAGTTTTTCCGAAAGAAGGTCAGAATACGGTGAGCCTGATATGAAAGGATTCGTACCTGCCACAATTCTTGCCGAGACCTCGAAAACCTTGAACTCCAATCTGTCGTTTACAATGGTCTCAAGGCAAAACGGACCGATTATGCCCCCAAAAAGCTCCAGGGATTTCTCAACAACCTTTTCTCCCATATCAAAGACTTCGGCCAAGAGTGATTCTCTGATTGTTAAAGGGACATTGCCAGTTACGACAAAGCTCGGATAAATGTCCAGTTTCTTTAGTTCTTCCTGGGAGCCAAGTTTATACATTTCATCGATGTTGGTCTCATCCCTTCTATCTATTGAAAGAAGCTCCAAAGTGCCTTTATATAGCTTGTAACCATCCTCTCTTATAGGGGAGTAAAAGTAATGTAGATAATATCTGGTGCCTAGAACATATTCCTGTATCGAATATTCCTGTATGGGATTAACCCTTTTGAACTCCTCATAGTTCTTCACTATAAAAAAACCCCTGCCTCCCTTTGCACCATCGAACTTGACCACCACAGGTCTATCTATTTCTTCAGGTTTGGAAAATAACCTTGGCATTTCTATTTTAGCCCCTTCCAGCCATTCCCTTTCTTTAATTCTAGAGGACTCCCATCGGAGTACCATTCGATTACCAAAGGTGGGAACCATAAGTTTCTCGAAGTTCTCTGGGCCAAGATATTCCACAAATGAGCCATGAGGAATCAGAATCACATTCCTTTCGCATAATTCATCGGATTTGGATAAGATATCCTTATGTTTGTCTACAATAAAAAACTCATCTGGTTTTGCATTGGGAAAAGCGTCATAGAATTTCGGAGGTTGGCCTATGGAAATGCCCAGGGTTTTGAATCCTTCCTTTCTTGCACCATCAAAAATCTGTAGGCTGGTGTGGGAGCACAACGTGGATATAACCAGGTCCTCTCTATCGTAATTTTCTAGCCTTTTTAATGCCTCGCTATCTCCAACCATTATAGGGATATGAGCTTTCTAGTAAATGAAATTTTTGCGGAAAGCAGTCGATTTTTTTAGTAAAAATCAAAACATTTATAATAAAGCAGAACAGATATATAATTTGAGTCTGACGGCCATGGATATAAAAAAGAGGACATCGGTTTCTTTGATCACGATAATCGGCATATTCATCATAGGTTTTATCATTGGTGCAACAATCCTAACTGGTTATGTTGAATATGCTGGTTTTGATTCTGCACCCAGTGAAGTTAACGCCCCTTCCTGGAAGTCTGGTAAGTACTGGACATATTCCTTTAAGACCCCCGATATTGAGGATATGGTCTCGAGAATAGTTGTTGCCTCTAAGGAAGAAGGCAACTACTTAACTGGTGTAGCATCTCGCATTGATGCACAGCGTCATGCGGTTTTAAATTACAATCCCATGCTTGGAAGAATAATGATCGAAGATCTTTCGGTTTATGAGAAGGGCATACCACAACCTCTCTTTGATTTTCCATTGAAGAAAAATAAGCAATGGAGCTTCTCCATGTTCGGCATCGAGCAATTCAATGCCAAGGTCGAATCCATCAAAAACGTTGAGCTACCTGTTAGTGGAAAAACCGTGCTTGTGGAGATTCATGCTTCATCTTCCACAGGTGAGAAGCTTACATATTCATTTGACGATTCTGCAAAGTGGATCCGTTCTTTGGTATTGGAAGATTCTTCGGAATCCGCATTGCTTGAAATGACCTTGGTTTCATATGGAAGGGATTTTTCGGGTGAGGTATATTTTGTCCGCGGGATGGATCTTTATGATGAGGAATTCACATCACCGGCTCTAGAAGTTCATAATACCCTCATAGAAGGCCATCCTGATTGGGGTGCCTTCGACAACCTAATATACCATTTCGAAGTTCTAACAGAGAGTAATTCTGGTGGAACACTTGTAGTAAAAGATCCTTTATCAGAGATAGAGGCCATGAGGAGGGTTTTCGGCCCAAACACCTTCGAAAATTCACTGGGCACCATACCCAGTGATTCCGAAGAATTGAGCATATCGGTTAGTCTAACAGGAGATGCCCATCTGAGACTCAGGGTGGCCGGTGGAATAGAGTATATGTGGACGATTTAGAATTACTAGTAAATTAAGCTATGATGGGATTTTTATTAAGAATGATATAAGCAGGTAAATGTTGTGATACTTTGATAAAAAACATTAATGCAAACAATAACAATCACCTGCATATGGAACTCCCGAAGTCTCACCCAAGGTATGAATCCCTGAAAAAGAGAGAGAAGATCATCCAGGGTATAAAAGAGGGTATTGTGGCTGAGGCGGGTTTGATTGCCCATGGAAGGGGTGAGGCCTTTGACTATCTTTTGGGAGAGCGGACAGTTAAAGAGGCGGATTTGGCCGAGGAAATCGCGGCTTATCTTCTGCTTTTAGCAGAGCACCCAGTCATCTCTGTAAACGGGAACACCGCTGTTTTGGTTCCTGATGAACTGGTTGCACTTTCAAAACTCCTTCCAGCCAAACTAGAGATAAACCTGTTTTATAGAAGCGAAGACAGGGTGAAAAAGATTGTAAAACTTCTGAGAAAACATGGGGCTGAAAAAGTTCTTGGAGAGGAGCCTGTTGCAACAATTCCCGGTTTAGAGCATTTACGGGCATTTTGCACGAAAGAAGGTACGTTTTCAGCAGATGTAATTCTAATTCCTCTAGAAGATGGGGATAGGGCGCAAGCCCTAAAAAAAATGGGAAAGAAGACAATTGCAATAGATTTGAATCCCTTATCGAGAACATCTAAATCATCCGATGTTACCATAGTTGACGATGTCGTGAGGGCCATACCAGGAATTATCGAGCATATAAATGATATCAGAAGAAAGAAATTGAGCAATAAGGAGATGCAAAGTAAAATTACAGGATTTGACAATATCCAAAACCTCTGTAAAATCCTCAAAAGAATGCAAAAAGAAGGGTTATCACGGTTTTAAGGAAGGTTTACTTGGATAAATACACTATCTTCAGCAATGATTACAAGGTACGAAAGATATAAATACACCTAGTTTGTAATATCTGTAGCGTGATTTCGATATCATTTATTGAGCATGTGAGGTAAGGAGGTTGAAGAGATGGCATACTTAACAAAAATAAAAAAAGGACCTGTAGAAACGTTGACTGTGGATGACCTTACCAAGGCCATCAAGAACAGCATCGATAAAAGCGGCATGGAGACTGAGGCTGCAAGAGCAATGGCAAACCATGTTCTGAACTTCTTTGGCTACAGTGATAGAATAATAGACAACGTGTTGGAACCCGAGGATAGGGACGCTTTCTATATGCTAGAAGACTCAGGACTTCTTACCACTGAAAGGGAAGAAACCACGCTGTATGATGGAAGAGAATGGCGGATACATTACTGGCTTTTCAGAAAGGAGAAGATCAAAGAGCTTGTGGAGGCTGCAGAAGAGAAAGAACGAGCCAAGGCCGAAGAGGAGAGCCTCATATACTCGGAGATACCCGAAGATATTTGGAAAAGGGATAGTGAAGAGGAAGAGTAAATCTTCCTATCCATACCTTTTTTATTTATTTACTTAAGTTCTTAACTTATCATATACAAATTTATTTTTATCAGTAAAATGTAAACCCCAACTTTTTTATCAGGGGCCATTGTTTTACCTAATATGGAACAATCCTTATTTCCCTACGAGTTAAGAAAGAATCAAAAGGAGATATTGAATCTTATTTCTGATTCCATAGAGAAGAGCTCTCATTTGGTTCTGGAATCTGGGACGGGCTCAGGGAAGACCGTATGCGCACTCGTACCCACTTTAAGATATGCTATGGAGCATGATAAGAGAGTGCTGTATCTTACACGAACAAATTCCCAGCAGAGACAGGTCATTTTCGAACTGAGGAATATCAACAAGAAGGAGAAAATATTTGGTGAGGGTCTTCAAGGCAGGCATCAGATGTGTCCCTCTATAAAACAGGATTCATTGCTTGCAAATGGCTCACCTGATGAACTTTCAAGGGTATGTGGAAAGAGGAAAATGGAGGTTCTAAAATCGATCTCCCAAGGAATAACACCAAAGGCCTGCAAGTACTATGCCAAGGTGTGCACCGAAGATATATCCACTATAAAAAAATGGTCAAGAGATACCCTTCCCACAGTGGAGGAGTTCGCAGTACGATGCGAGGATGCTGGCTTCTGTCCATACGAGGTAAACAAAACACTTTTAAGAGACGCCCTTCTTGTGACTGCACCGTACATATATTTCTTCAACCAGTTCATAAGAACTCGAATTTTGGAATGGATGGGCTGCGAGCTTGGGGATCTAATATTGATTGTTGATGAAGCACATAATCTTCCTGACTATGCAAGGGATATAGAATCCATGGAGTTGGGGATTCAAACCCTTAAGATGGCAAAAAGGGAGGCAAAGGAGTTCGGTGATTTACGAACTTCCAATGGTGTGCTTATAACTGATTTAATGGACAATGTAAAAGATATAATCCTCACATTAAGAAAAGATTATTTGAAGGACGAGGAGAACGATGCCTTCATTCCACCAGGGGAGTTTCTTTCAGAGCTCATGCATATCTACAACACCACGAGCAGAAAGCTCAAGGCCCTGGCAAATGACCTAATAATACATGGCCAGATAATAAGGGACGTAAGGCTAAGGGACGGCGCTCTTCCCCGCTCATACCTCCATTCCGCAGGATATTTTTTATACTTCTGGATGGAGCAGCAGGACGAGGATTTCGTGAAATTGATCCACGACCACGAGAACACGAAGCTCGAGATATACTGTCTTGAACCAGCTCTAGCCACAAAGGCAATTCTCGACTGCCACACTTCAATTCATATGTCAGGAACACTTTCACCCCTTGAGGAATACCGAGACTCGGTTGGCCTGCCCGAGGAATCGATGGTGGCGTCCTTTCCCTCGCCTTTTCCCGAGGAAAACAGGATGGTTTTTTTTGTGGATGATGTGACCACAAGATACGAGGATTTGGCAATGGACAATTCAATTATACCAAGAATGGAAGATTACCTAATAGGCCTCAGCAGCGCATTTCACAGGAACCTGGCCTTCTTTTTTCCAAGCTTTAGATTGATGAATATTTTTCTTAAGGATGGGATACAATTTGCTATTGATAAGAGAAGTTATGTGGAAGAGCAAGGTATGAATCAGTCTGAGGTTATGAAAATTGTAGAGGGATTCAAATCGAAATCCAAGGAGGGTGCTGTCTTGTTATCTGTGGTTGGTGGAAGGCTCAGTGAGGGTATGGACTATCCTGCAGAAGAGATGGAGATCTTGGTTGTGGTGGGCATTCCCTATCCCAAACCTTCCGCCAAACAGAAGGCTTTGGAGATGTTCTATGACAGGAAGTTCGGGAAGGGTTGGGACTACGCAGTCAAAGCCCCAACAACCCGAAGGTTGCTGCAGACAATAGGCAGACTGATCAGAGATGAGAGGGACAGAGGTATTGCCGTGATTCTAGATAGAAGAGCGGATCATTTTAAGAGCTATATACATGACCTAAAACAGAGCTTTGATGTTGTAAAGGATTGTAAAGAATTTTTTGGGGATTGATTAGAAAATCCCTGGAATAATGAAAGATCAATCGAGGTGGTTTTGTATCCAATTGGCTAAAAATTATCGTTCATCATATTGATCCATTAAATGATGATCTGTGAGATGAAAAGAATTATATTCACACAAATATATTAAAAAATCAATGCAAGCAACACAGGTTCAGGTGACCTGCCCAAAATGCCAGAGAGGATTATATGTTCAGGTAACGGGCCAGACGCAGGGATTTGTATGCCCCTTTTGCAATTTTCATGGACAAATTAGTCTTCAAGCTCCTCAACAACAAGCATATCCCAGGGCTACACCACCACCCGCTCAAAAAAAAGCCAAAAGGTCTCCAACTACCTATATTGTTATCGTAGTTATCATCTTCTTTTTATTAATCAGTGTGATTTTAATCCTACGGACACCGTCGTCCGATGAGGAAGAGGGTGGCCTATTGGAGATTAAAAGGGTATATCATGAGCCACTGTCACCAGGGACCGATGATAGTGTAAATTATTATGCAGAAATAGTGAACGTCCCGTCTTCATATGAGGTCGTTTATAATATCGAGGTCTACAATGGGAGTAGCCGTACAATGTCTGCTCGAGGTAATATGTATAAGGCATGGGGTTCTAAAAATACTTGGCAGACTTCACAGCTTTTCACTTCAACTGGTTTTGATAGCGGCAAGGAAGTTAGATTCTGGGTTGAGATATACAATGTAAATTGGGAACCGGACACTGATCAAACACCTCTTTTAACCTCTGAAACAGACAGTTTCATAATAAGTTAAACCCGAGGAACAATCCGTTTTCAACCATCTTTTTTTTCACGCTTTATCCCTTTGATTGATTTCTTTCTACTACATTGGTTAAAGGACTTTGAAGTTACTGGGAAATAATGGGAATAAATAAAAAAAAAGAAAAAGGAAAAGGTTAAGGAGAAGGACCTTCAACCTCATTTATAAATTTAAAACAATCCCACCGTCTTACCAGTATCGTCGATGTCCACCGCTTCTGCTGCAGGCACTGATGGTAACCCTGGCATGGTTCTCATGGCACCGCATAGAGGATAAAGGAAACCTGCACCTATGGAGGGTCTTATGTCTCTTACAGGTAGTTTGAATCCTGTGGGTCGTCCTTTCAAAGCGGGGTCGTGTGAGATGGACAGATGTGTCTTTGCCATACACATGGGTAGCTTGTCATACCCGAATTCTGTGAATAATTTTATCTTCTTCTTCGCTTCTTCTGAGAATTCCACGCCATCAGCGCCGTAGATTTCCTTTGCGATGGTCTCTATCTTTTCAGCAATAGGCATATCATCCGGATAGAGGAGCT
>CP070672.1:3425756-3438334 GCA_020351895.1 Thermoplasmata archaeon | reverse complement strand
TAAGTCACCAGTCCTGAAATAATCTCGAAAGGTTGTTTTCACGATGTATTTGGTAAAATCTCTTATTTATCGAATATTTCCTTTGTCTTTATTAAAATCTCCAGGCTATTTAATTCGCCAATTATTTTACCATCATCATCTATAATCGGTAGATCATTTAGGTGACGCTCCACCATCAATCTCATGGCATCAAGCACCTTATGTCTGTTTGTCACAGTCACAGGCTTTTTTTCCATGATCTCTGTTACATTTTCCTTGAATACTCCGCTTAAGAACTTGAAGAAGGATATGACGCCCACCTCCCTCACTCCCACGCGGTATCCAACATGTCGAAGTAGAGTTTCGATGGATATCAATCCCGTTAATACTCCTTCTTCATTTACAACATAGACCTTACGGGATATCAAGTTCTGTGTAATTGCTTCCACTGCATCTTTTAATTGGGCATCCTCCTTTAAAATAGCGGGTTCTCCCACCATGATATCGATTACATCCTCAACCTTGAGGTCACGTATATCTATTTCTGTCATTCTCATCACCCTATTCCTTTTTCACATAAACTACCCTTTGCGGGTACGGAATCTCGATTCCTTCTTCATTGAACCTCCTGTAGATTTCCGTGTTAAGGTAATCGATCACATCCAATTTATTATCTCTGTCATCCACAATGACCTGAATAAAGAAATCGATGCTGGATTCGCCCAGCTCGTCGAACCTGATCACAGGCTTTAGATTCTCTTCTTTCAGAATATGGGGATTTGCCTCAAAAACTTCATTTAGAATCTTCTTGACTTTTTCGGCGTCGGTTCCGTATGCAACCCCTATGGTCTTCCTTATTCTCGTGTTGTCATATGGGTTTGAGTAGTTTATTATCTTGTCTCCTGCGAGTTTGTTGTTTGGAATGCTGATTAAACTGGCATCTTTATATCTGAACAAACGAGTGCTTCGAAGGCCAATATCCCGCACCTCGTACCAGTCACCATCGGGAAGGATTATGGTATCCTCTTCTTTAAAAGGCCGGTCAGTGAGAATGAATATCCCGGAAAAGAAGTTGGAGAGGGTTTCCTGGGCCGCGAATGCGATTACCATGCTGATCACCACACCCCCTGCCACGAACACTGTCAAATCTATGTTCATGTACCCGAGGAGATATCCTAGGGCAACAAGCCCTATGATCACCACCCCGATCTTCTCAACTATGGGTATGACCACATTGTCAATGTTGGAGGCCGTTTTCTCGGCGAGCTGTTCACCATAATAGACCAGGATATCCTTGAATAATTTGTAGGCAACATAGAAGATGATTAGAACTGCCACCACTCCATAAATACTATTAAGAACATCAATTACCACCTTAGGGATTTGATCTTCCAGTATGATGAGAGAGGAGACAACCCCATAGAAGAATACCAACACGAGCACTGGGGTTCTTATAATCCTCAGAATTATGTCATCAACCTCGGTTTTTGTCCTCTTGGTTGCTGCTTTCACACATGGGTCGAGAACTAAGATAAGAATAAATGAGAAGATAAGCCAAAATACAACTGTTAAAAGGAAGACTCCCCATTCCTTATCAAGAGGTTCGGGGAGGGGATTGTCAAACCAATCCAGTACCCTATATTCTTCGGGTTCTATTGCTGTCAGAGAAGTTAAGGTGGACCGCTGATCCCTATGAATTTCACTATTATTTCTTAGGATCGTATATGTTAGGGTCACTTCTGCGGAACCTTTGGCTATATTAGGGGCGATAACTGTAAGAGTAATGGATTTAGCATCACCTGGTGAAAGAGATATAGGAGTTCCAGGATTCAATTGAACTGTCCAATCGTCGTTGGTATTCTCAATTTGTAATGAAACATTATAACTGTAGTTACCCCCATCATTGAACAGGGTCCAATGATAAATGGTGGACTCATTTGCCGAAACCTCCCTTTCATACCCGTCACCAAATTCATCATCAATGTTTATGATCTTGATGGGACTAGTTTCAGCATTCACAAAAGAGGCAAGTAAAGTTAATTGAACCACCATCACTAAAGATGCAAATAGCATGGTTCTTCTCATTGCTCGTTTTCCATTAAATCCCATTGTACCTCTCCCTATCTTGACCACTAATGCCAATGTTATATGTATACCTTTCTGTTGAGTTAAAGGGGGAAACTCCATTGAGAATATAGAAAATACCGATTCAGAACAAAAGGCTGGCTACATATCCCATGACCAGAGAGCCGAGGAGAGCGAAGGTACAGCCCATAAATAGAATATAGAGGGCTCTTTTTCGTCTCATTGTGGGGATGTCCTTCAATTCCTTGAAAACAACCAATCCCCAAAGTGCACCAACCACTATAACCAGGCCCTGTATGGATGGCGCTCCGATGGACACCCCTATCTCCTCCATGGCAGTATTTGCCGACACCTGCCCTATTCCCCATATCATACCCCCTGAGATTGCCAGAAAATGCCATTTCTTTACAGCTTTGCGCCATAAATCGAACATTTCTTTCCGTAACCAAAGAAACCCGAATATGATTGCCCCTATTATCGTGCCCAGGCTGAGGAAAAACACGGCAAGATAAACAGACCATGTCTCGGAGCGTAAAGATATGAGTATGGGAACGTTATAGATCCCGAAAAACAGAGTTGACAGAAGAGCGGCAATTACTCCTCCTCTAACATCCCTTACTTTTTGTTCTTCCTTTGATGTAGCCTTTGTAGTAAAATAGGAACCTATAAGAACGCTTCCTATTCCAAGACATAATAAAAGAATTATTACTGCATCGATACTTCTTAACTCTCCGAGAAATATGATTCCCGCAAAGAATGCCACAACTACAACGAGATTCACAACTGGAAAGGTACGGGACATTCCTATCTTAGCTATCGAGGCGAGTATGAACAGATTGCCCAGGCTCCATATTATACCCGCAAGCAGGCATAATCCAATGTTGGTTGAGGAGAATTCCTTTTTCGAAACATTACCCGGCATATCAAAGAAAAAAGAGATAAACGCGATTATCCCCGAAACAATTGCTATCCCAAACATCATGGACAGGTTATAGGCCCTGGTATCAAAGCTCTGGCAGTACTTCTGCGGCACGAATTGAGAGCCAAAGAACAACCCTGCAAGAATCAATGCTACAACTGCAACCAATGACAACATCGCGGGGTGATGATGTTATGCATGTTAAAGGATTAGGGTATAAAATAGTACATAATAGATAGGTCTAAATTTTATTTCTTGGATTTGCCTTTTCTTTTTTTTCTGCCCTTCTTTTTCTTCTTCTTTTTCTTACCTTTCTTTTCTTTCTTGACTTCTTCCTTTATCCTTTTACCGTACAACTCCTTTCTCCTCGCCTCCAAAATATCGTTCTTTTCCCCGGCGAAGTCAGCAAGTGTCATGATCCTGACTTTCTTTTTCTTAGCAAGTTTATGGGCCTTTTCTATTCTCTCTTTCCAATCCAAATCCCTGAGAAGATGATGGTCCAAAACGAACTCCTTTACATCAGTCTCCTTAACAATCTTGATGATATTCTTCACGCTCTCTTCAAGGCTCTTTTTTGAAAAACGAAATCCCAGCATGTAAGACAGGGGGCCGTCACAGAAAATCACCTCGGGATTTTCATCAAAAATAAATTTGATCTGCTCTTTTAAGCTGGGACCTTCCACATCAGAAGTGTACACGAATTTCTCTTTACCATCATCAATACTTACCTCTGTGACATAGCCCAGTTTTGTATTTGTGCCATGTGGCACGGCCTTCGAAAATCTGATTGTTGTACTGCCGAATTTAAATTCGTTTCCATCAGAATACTCGATTTCTTTGGGTAGCTCTCCAAGCTGCTGTAAAAAAAATGCTGCCCTTTTCTTCTGGCTTTTGTTGATCTTCTTTTTTGGATGTTTTGTGAGAAGGATTTTATTCTTGTATATTGCAGGCTCTTCAGGGTCGTGATGGTCATAATGATAGTGTGTGACAATTAAAACATCGGCTTTTTTTACATGGCTTTTGATATTCTCCCAATGAAGAGCCATCCTTTGCTCTTCCAAGGGATGGGGCTCTAGGCCGTATCTATATGGCCCCAGGGCGACTCCGGGATCTATTACCACCTTGCAGGTTTCAGTCTCAATAAAAGTGGCCATGCTCCTGGTTCCCATGCTGTCCCCGGCAAGTGGAATGATCTTCATGATATCCATCACCCTTACCCAGAAGAAAATTCATGAATCAGGAATTTCGTGATCATTGATTAATGACCTTTCCAAATGCTATGGTGCCCGAAATATTCTCAATCAGAACTTTTACCCGGGCACCCTTTGCAGTACCTGGAACGTAGATAATGAAATCCCCTTTCTTTGCCATTCCGTCGCCCTTTCTGCCGACATCCTGGATCATGAGCTCGTATGTCTTTCCCACCTCTATAGCCGCCGTGGGTTCGGGCCCTTTGCTGCCCTTTCTGACCTTAACAGGCCTGTGGGCACCACATGCATCGCATTCCAGAATGAGGGTCCTGCCATCCTTCACCAGTTTTGTATCGGGCCTTGCACATTCGGAACATAGCACATAGGTCATAACATAGCTGTCCAGCCTGTCCTTGATCTGTTCCGTGGAAACCTTTCCCTTGAAAATCACCCTTTTTCCATCGCTCGTCCCTGCGGTCCCCAGTTCCTTGAGCAGATAGGCCAAAATATCGGCCTGATCGCGGTTTATGGCACTTGCTATATCTGCGAAGTTCCTGACCACTGTGGTCTTTCCCTCGATTAAAACGTCCAGTTCCGGCACCTGAAATCTCGCATGCTCGCTGATGGCCTTGGGAAGCTTGTCCCTGGCCCTTTTAAGCAGTGTTTGATAATCGTATCCTTCCGCCATGTGAATATAGAAAGGCTATACTCCATATAAAACCTTTTGTTTATGTGGAAGGTGCCGCTTTATTATGGAATGTAAAACTTAAAATAAAGCAAATCCTATTCAAAAATGAAGTGATTAATATGGAACTTGAGGTAGGGAACACGATAATTAAACTTCAACAAGGTGACATTACAGAAGTTACAGCAGATGCAATAGTTAATGCCGCCAACAACCATCTTTGGATGGGGGGAGGTGTGGCAGGGGCCATAAAGAGGAAAGGCGGGAAAATCATAGAGGAGGAGGCTACAAGACAAGGGCCAATACCCATAGGTGAGGCCGTGGCAACATCTGCCGGTAAGCTGAATGCCAAGTATGTGATTCATGCCGCGGGAATGGGTACCGACCTCAGAACCGATGAAGAAAAGATAGCCTCCGCCACCCTCAATTCACTTAAAAGGGCGGAAGAGCTGAAGTTGGCATCCATAGCCTTTCCCTCCATAGGCACAGGGGTGGGAGGATTCCCAATAACACACGCCGCAGAAATCATGCTAAAAACCTCTATTAAGCATCTAAAAGGATCCACATCGTTAAAGAAGATAATATTCGTATTGTACGGCAACAAAGCCTACAATGCTTTTGAAAAAGTATTAACTAAATTAAAAGATCAATAGGCTATCTCCTGAGATCGGCACCAAAACCACATTCAGGACACTCCATTTTCTTGGATATATCTGCATTGAAGATCTTCTTGCATTTCGGACATCTTACAGTATCGAGTACTGCAAAACCTATGGGCTCCTCTTCAGCTATATTAAAGGAAATCGGCTCCCTATCCGGAATGAATGATATATCAGGTTCAAATGAAAGAGTTGTTGTATCGGGAATGAAAGATATTCCACCAAGTGGCTCATCTTGTGGTGGCTCATCTGGTATGAATCCAATGCCTCCTGCATCATCCATTGGGAAGGTGTCCATTGTGAAAGGAACCTCGGAAGTCGCAACAAGGGGTTCATAACCTGAGTCCTCTCCTTCGATTCTTCTCCCGGATCTTAATCTGGAAATCACCAGTACCATCACGAGTACAATCACCAATATTAGGAAAACAAACAACCAAAACATGTCTCCTTCTTTGGATTCATCCTGTTGGTCCACGTAAAAGGTTACGTCCTCCTGCATGGACATTTCACCCACCTTGACTTGAACATACAATGTGTGCTCTCCTTCCGATAGAGTCTTTGTATCCAACACTATGCTGAATGTGCTTCCAGTGCCCAGGTTTTGATATGTTTCGTTGTCCACTTTATATTTGATCCACTCGATGTTACCTCTTCCACCAGTTACCGTACCCTCTACATTTATAACACCGCTTACTATCTGTCCATTTTGCAGGTTGAGAAAATCTATCTCTATGGGGACCGTAATATCCAGGGTTGTAAAGACATAATCACCGCTTTCAACATTGTTACCAGATCCGTCTGTGCTGCTAATCTTGTAGTGATATTCAGTAGAGGGACTTAGGTCTGTCAGAACTACATTATGCTCTTTTACCAAAGAGGGATCGGTTTTAATTAAGCCGTAGCTTGCTGTGGTGCCATAATGAAGCGTACTATCGCTTTCCTCGTTCGTTGTCCAGACTATGGTTGCGGTGTCCTCACCCACCTCCAGGATATAGGGTCCTGCCTGGATCTTGGGCGGTTTTAAATCGGCAGGAGCCTTTGTTGTGAATGTGTATTCTTCAGAAATATTCTCGTTGGCGTTGGGGCTGTTATCCTTTGATCTCACCCTGTAATGGTAAGGTGTTGATGGAGAAAGACCCGTTAATGTGATGTTATGCAGAAATACAAAATCTGGGGAGCTTTCTGGAGGACCGTAGTCCCCGGTATCCAATCCATATTCCACTGTGCTGTCGCTTTTTTCGTTTGTTTCCCATTCAATTGATGCAATAGAGTCAGTCAGAATTGTCACTTCAGGTCCGTCAATGATACTTGGTTCTGTTGTATCGGGAGTACCTGTTGTGTTGAACCTTGTGTTGGCATCGTCATATATTTTTTCATTCCCACTCGTATCCTTGGATTCAATTTGATAGTAATAGATTGTTGAGGACACAAGGCCAGTGAGTTTTATTGAATGCTTTAAAACAGGAGTGGAATCTGCAGTTTCATTGCCATAGGTTGTGGTCTTCCCGTATCTAACAAGGGTTGTTGATGGTTCATCGGTTTCCCAGATGATAACGGCGCTATTCTCCGTTATATCGATTGCCTCGGGTTTTACTGTGATCTCTGGAGGGGTGGTATCGGGCTCTGATGCAGTTTGGAATGTATGATCCGAACTGGACTTTGGATTGCCGCTGGGATCTGTGGATTGCACACGATAATGATATTCTTCTGAAGAATCCAGACCAACTAAGGTTATGTAGTGATCAACAACATCCGTTAAATCGCTCTCCGTATTTCCATAGGTTGGATCCAAACCGTAATCCACCACGCTGTCGCTGATCTCATCAGTTTTCCAATATATTGTAGCACTGATGTCGGTGATCCCGAGTACACTTGGTCCCTCTACTATTTCTGGTGGTGTCGTATCTTGCACAATATCGGTATGAAACGGATCTTGAATACCGCTCTCCCCTGGACCATTGCCGTATTCGTCGTACCCAAGCACGTTAAAATAATAATCTGTATTTGGATTCAATCCTTCAATGGTCATGGTGTGCGAGGTTTCATAAATGTTAAGGTTTTCCCAGGCCGAACCCAAGCTCTGGGTCTCACCATAATGTATTATTCTGTTGCTCGGTTTATTTGTGAGCCATTCAATGGTGGCTGTAGTGGAACTGACATCAACGACATTCACGTCATATATTTGAGGTGGACTGGTATCCTCCTGCTTTGCCAGTCTTACGGCTTCATAGGCATCCACCATACCCCAGCCCCAATTGAAATTATAAACATCATCGTATTCTGTTGAGGGGTCAACCCCGGGAGGCATTTCGGAAGTACCATGTAATATATCTTTAACTTCTTGAGGCGTAAGATTCGGGTTTGCCTCCAGCATCAAGGCGATGACCCCTGAGACATGGGGGGTTGCCATGGATGTGCCCGAGTAGGAGGCATAAACTGTTGAGGTTCCGGATTTAGCTGCCAAGATATTGACTCCTGGTGCCACAACATCCGGTTTTAGCTCATCCATTGGATCCGTATCGCCATCATCCATTCTCGGACCATAATTGGAGCTACCCCACATGGTATCATCGTCTCTTGTGATGGTTCCCATATCGTTTATGGCCCCAACGACAATTGCTTTGTCTGCAGAGGCTGGAGGGGGAACTCGATTTGATCCGTCGTTACCAATGGCTACGACTGCAACAATACCCGCATCCACTGCCGCGTTAACGGCCTGGGAGGCCGCATCATCTCCATTGCTATTGTATGTTGCGCCAATGCTCATGCTCATTATATCGATGCCATCTTCGAAGCCATCATCATCGAAGTCGTCGTCCTTATGCTCAACACACCATTCGATACCACGAATGACCTCTGCCATGGAACCTGTACCGACTCTCTCCATGACCTTTACATCAACGAGTCGTGCCTGGGGGGCTATGCCCCTATAATCGCTTCCCGCATCTGTTCCTATTGCTGTTGAGGCAACATGTGTACCATGGCCAGGGACGAAGGCATCATCAGGATTCCAACTTCCATCCCCAAGCCACCCTACATGGGTAACATCGACGCCTGCTATGAACTTTGGATCGATTGTGGCAATATCATCATCCAAATCATCTACTGAAATGTGATAGGGTGGAGGGGCAGGTGCTGGACCGTCATCAACTCCGGTGTCCAAAATAGCTACAGATACGCCGCGGCCAAGTATATCCATTTCGTCCACCGTATTTGGTGTGTATTCATCTGAATATTCCGCCTTTACTGCTTTGGCACTGATATCCAACAATGCATGAACATCGTCTTCATATTCCACCATAACAACTTTAGGCAATCCTGAGATCTTCTCGATATCCGAGAGCAAAACATCCCTTGCGGATACAGTATCGATGATGTTGTAGATGTACCTGATTTCGAGGTCGAAATTCGAAAGCAAGGCCACGTCTTCCTTTTCGGGATGCTCGGAATAATCTATGAATATCTTGGTCCTCTCTGTTTCAGGATTAGAAGCCATCATATCGTCCAATACATCATCGATGCCATTGTGATTTATATCTCGATTCCAATGATCCCACCAATTTTGGCTGCTGGGATCATTTTTTGCGGCTTCTTTCAGTTCTATTGTCTTATTTGAAATTGCACTACCAGTAAATAAAGAGATTACAAGCATCAATGTCATGAAGAAAGTCATGAAAACAATTTTACGCATTCAACACACCTATTTTCTCTAGTATCATATTTTATCACAGTATTTTCTCAAGTTTTTAAGCCCTAATCGAGTATTTTCTCCTCAATTAACCACTATGCTCCTAGTATATATATATTTTCTTTGGTAATTACCTATTTTAACCACATAACCCTATATATAGGCTTGTATAAACTCAGTAAGGGTACACCTTACCCAATACCTCTGTGGATGACAAAGCGGCAATGGCACCCTCTGCACAGGCGGTTACAATCTGTCTCAATCCACCTGTGATATCACCGGCGGCATAGACCCTTTTAATATTTGTGCGCATGTTTTTATCGGTCTTAATGAAGCCCTTTTCATCCAGCTCCACGCCGATTTGTTTTGCCAATTGGGTTTGGGGCTCCTCTCCAATGGATACGAATACCGCATCTATCTCCATCTCTCGATGAGTGCCATCCTTGAAATTGTCGAGAATAACACTTTTCACCCTATCCTCCCCTTTGATCTCATCCAGATGGGTGCTGTAGATAACATTCACCCCTACCTCTTTGGCCTGTTTTTCATAGGCCTCCTCTGCCCTGAGCACATCCCTTCTGTGAACCAGGCTCACATCTATTCCCATGTTTTTCAGGGCAATGGCCTCGATCAGGGCGCTGTTTCCACCACCTACTACAATTACTTTTTTACCTTTAAAGAAAGGCCCATCACATGTTGCACAGTAGGAAACACCCTTTCCTGATAGATTCTCCTCCCCTTGGATTCCGAGTTTCCTGTGTACGGTACCTGTAGCAATGATTATCGCCCCTACTCTGTATGTTTTTTTCGAGGTCGTTACTTTAACCTCGTCTTCTGAAACCTCCAACTTCTCCACACTCTCCCCGAAATTCAGGTTCATGTATTTTTCGACATGCTCCTTCATCTTATCTGCGAGGTCAAGACCGGATATGCTCGTAAATCCTGGGTAGTTCTCGATCTCAGGCGAAAGTGCCATGAGTCCCCCACCATAACCTATATCAAAAAGCACAGTCGAAATTCCTGCTCTCGTGGCATATATTCCTGCCGTAAATCCTGCAGGACCACCTCCTATAATCGCCAATTCGTAGTCCATGATACCACCTCAACCCAAATCGGGATTGGAAATATCAGATTGGTATATATTATTGTTGTGGTGCTTATAATGAAATCAAAGAATCGCCAGAATCGAAAAAGCCACAAGACATGAGGCAAACTGTGTCGTGAAGTTGTCCACGCCGTGTGGTGAAAAACCCTCGACTAAAGCCGTGGTCAATCCGGCTAAGAAAGCCGTTGTGGCACTTACATACAGGGGTTCATCTAATACCAAGAATATCACCAAAAAAGAAGCCAATGTGGATGTGAGAAACACGGCAGTGCTTCCCTCCACTGACCTGTAACATAACACCTTCTTTCGAGAAGGAACCTTATACTTGTGTCTCCCAAATCTCACCCCTATTGGCTCCCCAACTGCATCACCCCAACCTGCAACAAGGTATCCAATCAAGGCAATCTGTCCAAAAAGGATGTTATCCAACATGCCTGCAATGGCAGTGGAAATAAATGGCACTATGATATAAAATGACCTGTGAGGTGAATCCTGCTCTCGGGCCATTCCCTCGTAAAATATGTTTCCATCACCTAAATGAAGGATAATTAGGATAAAAATCCCTGCCCAGCTGCCGAATACAATTACTCCCTGAAAACCCTGGAAGAAACCGATTAAACCGGCTGTTGAAAAGATTGTGAAATGGAAGACTTTTCTCGTGTAGTTGGTCTTTATTTTCTTTCTGAGTTTTAAATAGCCAGCTATATAGGCAGTAACAAGTATGACAATTAAACTAATAGGACTGACCACTAAAACGGTGCCAAATGAGGGGATCATCCTTGCGATTAAGTAGTACATCGTATACAGAATGAACTTCAGTAGTAAAGAGTTAAGTGCAAAATAAGAAAGTTCTCAACCCAATCCCTTAAATATAAAACCGTTTATTTCAGTTTTCTGTGGTCTATTGAAAAATAACATATACAGTGTAATTGGAATGGGATTATTGTTCGTTATCGTCCAGATCATCGCATTAGCCATAGCACCCATTTACAGCGAGGCGGAAGCCGAAGCCCTGGGGGGGAAGGAAACCATAGAGAATCCAAGCTTCGCGTTCCTGTATCTGGGCATAATCCTCCTCGTCACGTTTGTTATATTGATCATTGCAAAGCGCAAGAAAGAGAAGTTCATCAAGATTCTTATTCTCGCTGCTATCTTCATGACAATGGTCTATTTATTCATACCTCTCACCATAGCCGTTATGTATCCGCCCTCTGATGATGGATGGGGATACAATGAAATCGGCTTCTCTGTAACTGCCTTAAATGCAGCCGATGTGGACGATGACGGCATCATTGAGGTGGTTGCAGGCTGTTCGGATCATAAGATCAGGGTCTATGAAAGCGAGAATCATACCCTGGAGTGGGAAAGTGAAGAGCTCGACGCAAATATCACTCAGATACTGATAGGGAATTACGATGCAGACGATTCAACTGAGATCGTGTTGTTCACGGGAGCGGTCACGGTTTATGACGGGTTCAATCAATCCATGGAATATTCCTCGACTCGTGATGATATTCCAGTGATAACAGGAGCAGATTTGAACCGTGACAGTATAAATGAGTTGATTATCGGGACACAAGATACAGGTTCGGTAGAGGTTTTAGAGCTCTACAGCCCTTCAATTGATATTAACCTGTCATCAAGTTTGGTAAGCATTGAATTCCTGGATGCAACAGATGATGGTTGGATTGTGGCAGCAGACAGCTCTACTATAACTCTCATAAACTCCACAACCCATGAAATAGAACTTGAAATCTCGGAATTGGAGGAAATAAGGGCCTTGACAGTTTATAACCATCCAAATGGCGAGGACTATATCATTACTGTAGATGATGAAAGGCCTTATTTATTCAATGTCTCTTCATCAGATCATGTTAGAAAGGGACCGAAGTTTGAAGATATCAAGGCCTTGCATCTTGAGCACTATTCTATTCCAAATCGAAACGATTCGATCCCTGATGTGATTGCAGTTGGTGAGAAAACAGAGGATGGCGAGACCAATATCTATATTTCACCGGATCTGCTAAAAAGCGAAAAAGAATACTATTATTTAATATTCAAGTACAACGTGTACAGTTTTCTAAGTACAGACCTGGAGGAGGATGGTAATAAAGAAATAATTTTGGGTACAGAGGATGGTTACAGGTACACAACCATAACGTTCGGTGGAGGACCGAACCTAATGCTCCCCTTTGTAATATCTATCATATTGGCTTCACTTTTAACTATCTTGGTCCATAAGTTTCCCGAATGGTACGTTGTGGACGG
>CP070672.1:3413068-3425656 GCA_020351895.1 Thermoplasmata archaeon | reverse complement strand
GAACCCACTGAAAACCAAAGTGTAACCCTGTATCCTGGCTGGAACCTTGTAGGTTAACCCTCATTAAGTAATAATAGTGTAAGTACAGCCTTGAACAACCTCACCTTCGGCGATGATATTGATTCGATCTGGGCATATAATGCCTCAACCCAAAAATGGAAAGAGCTCAGTGAATCTGATTCCTTTGAGAGAAGTAATGGATACTGGGTTCATGTAAAAGAGGAAGTGATCTGGCAGGTTCCCATGTAGCTATAAAATAAAAGAAAATGAGAGATATTTAATACACTATTTTTTCAACTTTTAAAAGGAAAAGGATTTTATATCATCCTCTATTGTTTCTCAGAATACCTCCAATTCCTTTCGAAAGTCTTGTTCATACAATTTACGCATTTATTGTAATCCATTGATTCTTTTTCCTGGATCTGGTCCCCTACCCGTGTGACATTAAAAATTCTGTCAGCGAAGTTGATGGAACCTGACAAGGTATCGGTTCTATTGTATCCATTGTGAACCTTTGGCTTCGTACTCGATGAGGCCGATTTTCTGAAGGATTTCAATAATTTCCTTTATGTTGATAAACGTAATGTGTCTTTGAAATAAATCACTACTGTAACTGTGTCTGGTTAATAAAATGAGAGGACCTTACCTCACCCTGCACTTTCTTTTGTCATCGCCCAACAAAACCACCCTGCTATCGCTTCTTTCCATTAAAATATCGTAGCCAAGAAGGGAACCAAGCCTTTTTCCAAACTTTTGAACTTTTTCGTGGGAAGGCATGTTGTCCATGCTCATCCTCTGCCTTGCGCCGCCTACGAATACAAAACCCTTGGGCTCTATGAATAAAGGCTCGGCTTTTTCATCCAACTTTGCATAATCCTCTTCATATCCCAGATTCCAACCGTCCACAAGGGTGTGCCGAATGACCCGTCTTGTGTCGAGGGAGGGAAGTATTTCAAGGGTTTGGTTCAACAGGCTCCAGGAGTCTGGAATCATTGGGGCGCAGAGTTTTTTTGCTATCTTCTCATTGGGTGCCGCAACAGTCACATAAAGCTGTGTTGGAAGGGGATTCAGTTTCTCCAAAATATGGGGTGTGGTTCCGTTTGTTACCAAAAACGTGGTCATGCCTTTTTTGTGGCATAACTCTATGAAATCACCAAGATATGGGTACAGGGTGGGCTCACCTGTCAGTGATATGGCCACCTGATTGGGCTTTAAGGCCTCGTTCCATAGTTTCTCATCGCAGCGCTCATCCCCTTTGAACCCTGATATCAGGGGTTTCTGGGCTTTAATTGACTCTTTAAGTATTTTCTCCGGCTCATCGAAATCGAGGTTCACATGTTCTTCCGAAAAACCCTTTACCCTCCAGCAGAAGAGACAGTTCTGGGTGCAGGCATCGATTGTGGGTGTCATCTGCAGGCAGCGATGGGACTCAATGCCATAGAATGTTTCCTTGTAACAGGGCCTACCATGAAGCAGTTTCTGCCTCATCCAGTGGCAGACCTTCACGCCGCTGTGATTGCCTATGATACGATAATGCTGCCTTTCAAGAAGTCTTCTTTGTTCAGAATCCATTCTATGCCCTCTTCTTATGATTACCTTGTAGTAAAAACATACCTTGTTGGAATCCTTCTTTTCAGCCCGGTCCAGTACGGGCAGTGGGTGCATTCATGACCTATTATCACGACGCCGTCGAATATTGTCTTGTTCTTCACGAGCTTCAGTTTGTGATTACACACCGGACATTTACTGATTCCTTTCTTTGTATCTGATTCGCGGCAGTGTATTTCGACCCGAACATCATCAGAGGAGAGTGCAAGAACACGTAGACGACGTGGGCTCACATGATAATCTTTATCAGTCACATGAAGGTCCCGCTCCACGAGCTCCTTCAGTTTAGTCTGGGAGTTGACAACGCCCTGCCTGTTCATCACGTTCTTTATGGCGCGGAGCACCTCATCATCCTGGGGAATCTTATAAGGCATCGCATTGTAAACAGCATTTGATTATTTAGATTTTGTCGCGAAATAGGAATTAAAACGCGGATTAATCCTTTGTTTGTGCCATCAACCTGCGGATGTACAATGAAGCCCAGGTGAATGCCAAAAACGAACCCAAGAGATTACCGATCACCATACCCCACCATACACCAGAAAGACCCATATCGAGGCTGATGGCAAAAACTGCAGCCAGTGGTGTTCCCAGAATGAGTGTTCGAACAATGGTGACTATGAGTGCATACGTTCCCTTGCCTATTCCCTGGAACATGGAAGAGGAGAACATACCGAAAGCCACCCCCGGATAGAAGATTGCCACGATCCTGAAATAATTGGGAAGCTCTTGCTTTATAAACTCTGTACCTTCAGCCTGTGTAAAGACTGAAGTGATCTGCACTGCGAATACCACTGTGAATAATGCCGCAATTGACTCGATGATCAATCCCAACTTTATGGCATAATAAAAGGAGGTTCTCAGTTTCACATAATCCCTTGCTCCAAAGGCTGCACCCGTTACCGAGATTACTGCAGTGGCTATGCCAAGAAGCGGTAAAATAGCCATCATGGAGACACGCCATCCCACGGTGTAAACAGCGACTCCTCCTTCGGCTCTCACATTCACAATAATGTAGTTTAAAACAACAGCCATGATGGCCATGGAAAGCTGCATCACCATGGCAGGAAGGCCCACACGGAAGATGTCCCAAGTTATGTCCTTATTCCAGGAAAAACTTCTGAACCTGAAGGTAATAAAGGTATCTTTTTTTATGAACATCCAATACATCAATAAAAGGGCCGTGACTATCATGGAAACTACAGTGGCCCAGGCCGCACCCACCACGCCCATGTCCAGGGAATATATGAATATTGGATCAAGTACTATGTTCAGGGCCGCCCCCAGCATCATGGCGTACATGGACCTGTTTGCATCTCCCTCTGCCCTGAGAATCGAGGTTGCAATGTACATGAAAAAAATCACTATGCTTCCTGCAAATATGATCCTCCCATAGGAAGTGGCCATGTCCTTTATTTCACCCGAGGCAAAACTGGAAAAAATAGCCTCTGCGAAAATGAAGAAGGGGATAGTGAAAAAGACAGCCATGATGATCATGATGATTAATGTATGGAGTGCGACGTTGTCGGCACCCTCCCTGTCCTTTGCACCGATTCTTCTTGATATTGCAGCACCACCACCGATCCCCAACCCAACAGCCAAGGCCATGACAATAAAAAAGAAGGGGTAGTAAAGACCCACTGCATCCAATGCATTGGTACCCAAACCCGAAACCCAAATTGCATCCACGAGGTTGTATATTGTCATTGCCGACATGGCAATTATCATTGGAATGGCCAGTTTGATAATGGCCTTCTTGGGCTCCCCCATAAGTATCTTGACGCCCTTGGTTTCGTCATCCTGAGTGGGAATATGTCCTTTTTGTAATTCAGAATCGTTTTCTGCCACGAGCACCTTGTATGACGACCTGGTATTTTAAGATAAGGATGTACTCGCATCTGGTGACTATCCCTAATATGGCATATGATAAACCCTCACGTTTAAATCTCTCCTCTTCTATTCACTTTCGATTTCCATGTCTAGATTCCTGGTAGGCGTTGCTTGGCCATATGCCAACGGTCCTATTCACCTGGGGCATGTTGCAGGCTCGCTTCTGCCCCCAGACATATTCGCCAGATATCATCGCATGAAGGGGAATGATGTGCTAATGGTTTCAGGAAGCGACGAGCATGGAACTCCCATCACAGTCACAGCCGAGAAAAAAGGTGTGAAACCCGAGGATATCGCCAAAAAATACCATAAAATCAACTCCAAGGCCATTGAGGATCTTGGGATTTCATTCGATCTCTTTTTCGAGACCTCCCATAAGAACCATAAAAAGGTAGTGCATGACATATTCCTCAAACTCCTGGATAAGGACCATATATACAAGAAAATCATGCTTTCTCCATTCTGCGCAAACTGCAAGAAGTTCCTTCCGGACAGGTATGTTGAGGGAGAATGTCCTCACTGTGGATATTCAAATGCCAGAGGGGATCAATGCGACGATTGTGGTAGAACCCTTGATCCTGAAGAGTTGATCGAGCCAGTGTGCAAGTTCTGCTCTTCGGAACCGGAAATGAAGGAGACAGAGCATTTCTTCTTCAGATTGAGTGCATTTCAACCCGATTTAGAGAAATATGTATCAGATAAAAATCACTGGCGCCACAACACAAAGAACTTCACCAAGAACTGGCTGGAAAGCGGACTTAGGGATCGTGCCATCACCCGCGACATAACCTGGGGTGTGGAGATACCTCTTGAAGGGTATGATGACAAGCGCATCTACGTGTGGTTCGAGGCCGTGATTGGTTACTTTTCCACTTCAAAGGAATGGGCCCGAAGAAGAGGTGAAGAAGAGAAATGGAAGGACTTCTGGATGGATGAAGCATGCAGGCATTACTATTTCTTGGGAAAGGACAATATTCCGTTTCACACCATAATCTGGCCCGCAATTTTAATGGGTTACGGCGGATTGAATCTACCCTATGACGTTCCTGCAAACGAGTATCTAAAATGGGGTGGCGAGCAGTTTTCAAAGAGCAGGGGAATCTCCATAGCAGTTCCTGATGTTCTTCAGAAATACGATCCTGATCAGGTGAGATATTACCTTTCAATAAACATGCCCGAGATACGGGATGCAGATTTCACACTGGAAGATTTCATTCGTAGAAACAACGATGAACTGGTATCAACCCTGGGAAATTTCATACACAGGGTTCTTTCCTTCACCCATGCAAACTACGGTGAAATACCTGAGATGAAGGAGCTTGCTGATGAAGATAAGGAGGCTTTAAAGAAGATAGAGGCCCAGGTAAACGAGGTTTCGGAGCTCATAGAGAGCTGTCAGTTCAAAAAAGCCATAAAGAGCGTCATGGAATTGGCCCACTTCGGCAATAGATATTTTGATACTCGGGCTCCTTGGTCACTCTTAAAGAAAAACAGGGAGGAGTGCGGTACTGTATTGCATGTGTGCCTTCGGATGGTGAAGGCACTTTGCATATCAATGGCTCCGTTTCTGCCGTTCTCTGCGGATAAACTCTATAATCTTTTGGGTTATGAAGGTTCGGTTTCTGCACTTTCCTGGGATGAGGCAACAAGTGAAATTAGGCCTAAACAGAGCCTGGGAAAGCCCTCGCCTCTGTTTAAGAAATTGATAGTTGAGGAGGATATGAAAATGGAAGAGATAAAGAAACCTGAGATGGAGGATATAGGCATCGAAGCATTGGATCTTCGGGTTGGTCTAATAGAGAGCGTGGAGGATCACCCCAATGCCGAGAAGCTCTACATAATGAAGGTGAATTTCGGTGACGAGGAAAGACAGCTTGTGGCGGGTCTTAAGCAATACTATACAAAAGAAGAGATGCAGGATAGGAAGATAGTCGTTGTCATGAACCTCAAACCTGCCAAGCTAAGAGGCGTTGAATCAAGAGGTATGCTTCTTGCGGCAGAGGACACAAAAGGTGTGGTGAGCCTCCTGGCCCCGTTATCAGATGAGGACCTCGGCGTACGTGTGACGGGCAGGGATTGCGAGATAGGGAAGGCTAAAAAACAGGTATCCTTTTCAGAATTCCAAAAGATCCTCCTCACTGTGGGAACCGTAACTGAGGACGAAAAGACGGACATTGGCAAGGAGACTCTGATGGTCCAGGGAGGCATCAGCACGGCTCTTTCAGGCACCCAGATAGCCTTAAACCTGGTAAAAGGGAAGGAAGGGGCCATACCCCTTGTAACCGAGCACGGCGGCTTTATAACTGTGCATAAAAAAGTTGAGAACGGGGCTGAAATTAAATAGTGGTAAGGATGAAAATCGACATACACATCCATTCTTCCTATTCCTCCGACGGTACCGTTGCGCCACAAGAGATTTTAAAGCATGCTAAGAATATCAAATTAAATGGTATTGCAATCACTGATCACAACGAGATTGCGGGCTCCTTGAAGCTTTGGAAGGAGAACAAGAATAACAAGGATTTTACAGTCATCCCCGGTATGGAGGTTTCATCCAGTGAAGGTCATATCCTTGCCCTTGGTGTAAAGGAACCCGTGCAGGGAGGCCTCACTCCAAAAGAGACTATCGAGAGAATCACCGATTTGGGGGGATTGGCAATAGCCTCACATCCCTATCGGTTCTGGTCCGGTCTTGGTGAGGAATGTGTAAGAAGGACCAAATTTGAGGTTCTGGAGGTTACAAACAGCAGATCCCTTAAAAATGAGAATGTCAAGGCCAGGAAGCTGGCCGATGAGCTCGGATGCGGAAAGGCAGGGGGATCCGACTGCCACACGCTCTCCCATCTTGGCAATGCATATACTAAACTCGATAATCCCACCTTCGATATGGATGGAATCCTGGAAGAAATAAGAAAAGGAAAATCCCAGGGAGAAGGGACATCCAGGAAACGAAATGAGACTCCGAGATATGCTGCTAGCTGTGTTTATTTGTGGCTAAAAAGGGGTATGAAAAGGATATAGCTTCTTCTAGGCTTCAGTGGCTTCAGTTGCCTCGGCTTTCACCTTTTTGGTCTTTCTTGACTTTATCTTGTTTATCAGCGTTATGATTATCCAAATCACGAGCCTGAAGGGAAGGGACAGGACAAGTAATGCTCCTGAGATTATGAGTATTATAACCTTCAGAATGGTGGGCTTGTCCTGGCCGTATTTTGTATAAATCCACAATTGGAAGGGATAATATATGGGTTTCAATTTTCCTTTTACGACCTTCTTTTTTTCTTCTTTAACTTCGGTTTCCTCGGATACTTCCGCTGTTTCATCGGATTTAACGGCAATAACCTCAACTGGTTCTTCGGCCTCTTCCTTGCCTGTTATTTCCTCGAGGCGTCTTTTCTCGGAGTCTGTGAGCTCGTATTCTCTGTAGGTCTCGGGAATGGTGAGGCTCTCCCCGTATTTTTCTTCAAACATCTGATGCAGTGAAGAGCTCTCCCTTCTCTCTGCCATTCTATCTATCTTCTTTTCAAGATAAGGTATGCCTTCCGTGCTCTTCCTGACCCAGGGTGTGGCTTCGAAAACCTCGACATCTTCTTCTGCAACGGTTTCCTCTTCCGTGGAAACATCTTCCAAGAACATGCCTTTTTTTCTCATCTTGGCTTCTTTTTTGGTGATCTTCTTCTCCATCTTGGCCTTTTTCTTGTCCTTCTTCTTGGCCTTCTTCTGCTGTTTGGCCATCTTTTTTAATTCCTTATAGGAGTGATGCTTTTCTTCTGTATCTTCCATGGCCATTTTAATCCCACGCTGAGGTTATTATATGTATTATATGAGCTTTTGTTTTAAATAAGTTCCTATATCTAATATGCCAGTATCTTGCCCTATGTATCTTAAACAGTTTAATACTTTTGCCCAATTTCATAGCCCATTCTCATAGATACGGCACCAGAAAAGGGTTTTAGTATAAAAAAGATTTCGTAGGGCATATTTTAGGAAGTGGCCCTGCCCGTGTTTCAGCCTGAAACTTTTTGGCACCTCAGTCCGCTAGCCAACCCTTCGCAAAAAGTTTAATGGTCATCCAAAAACTCAGGGTCGACCTGCTCCTTCGGTGTTTTTAAAATGTGGGCCTGCCTGTGTTTCGGCTTATAATCCAAGCAATAAAGAGCATAACCGAAACACTAAGGCCCACGAATCCAATTAAAAAATAATTAAAGTGGGCCTGGCCGTGTTGAAGCTTAAGACACAAGCAAAAATGCAGCATAACTGAAACACAAAGGCCCACGGCTCCATTTGAAAAATAATCATAGTGGGCCTGGCCGGATTTGAACCGGCGACCAATTGGTTTCTCACCAGGAAGATATTGGCTTTCGGATATGAGCCAATCGCTCCACCGGGCTAAGCTACAGGCCCACCCTGTCTTCTTGCGGATTTATTCGCCAACGCCGTCGACCGGATTCGAACCGGTGACCGCCCGGTTTCTGTACCGAAAGAGACGGTTAACAGCCGGGTGCTCAACCACTGAGCTACGACGGCAGCTATTTTTTATACATCTATTTAATCCTGTAATGCAATGGTAATGTAAAATCTTTGCTAAATAATTTTTTGTTCACTTTAATGCCTTTTCTATCTCCTTGCCGGATTTGGAAATCCCATCCAAGGTCTTTGTAAGCCTATTTAAGAAGTCTGTGATCTTATCAGTTGTAATGGCACCCTCTAACGAAGGCTTGATGAGACCCTCCTGCTCTAATATTCGTAACGAGTACCTCACCTTGTGTTGGGGGCAATCTAGCATCTCTGAAAGCCTGATGATACCAACTGGCTCATTTTCGATAATGGCCTTTAGCATGGTCATATGCCTTTGCAGAAGGTCCAGCTCGAACTCGATATTGCTTTCATGTCCATGCTTTTTCGATGATGCTTTTTTGGATTTATGTGTCATTGTACCTCCCCCTTTCGAGGTTCTATGTAAGGTTTTATTCTGCCTTTATCCCTCCAAATGATAGGTGGCAGAATGGCACGATACATAATAGCACACACCTATAAAAAAGTTAGGTAAATTATATCCCAAGAAAATCGTCTTTGAGCCATAGAAAGATTTATACTTTCATATGACTTTAACATGCTCGGTGAGGCAATGGCGATAGGTTTTATATTGATTAGTACAGCCCCGGCGAAGGAACACGATGTCTATAATGCGCTGAAGAAGATAAAAGAGATCGTGGAGCTGCATCCACTTTTCGGAGAGTACGACCTCATTGCTAAACTGGAAGCCAAGAACTTCAATCTGCTGGGACAGATAGTGGTTGACAAGATTCGCACCATACCTGGTGTGGTTGATACTAAAACGTTGACGGGAATAAAATTCTAAGAAGGAGGAAATAAGATGGCTGGGACCTGGGAATTCATTACCGTACTTGTTTTAACGTTTGCCCTCTTCACGCTCATAGCCGGGATCTTTACGGCCTATTTCGGAGCAGGGAAGAGCAGGAAGATAGGGGCTGTTTTGATAGTCTTGGGGCTACTTGTTGGCCTGGTCTACACGCTGCCACCAATAAGGGAAACAACAGGGATAGCTGAGGGTATAGACATATCCCAAATAATCATCGATTCTGTGATAATTCTCATTGCCGCCATAATCGGGGCATGTATTGCTCTGCTTCTGTTTCTGGGCGCCATCATGAAGTCCTAATGCCGGGTATTCGAAAACCTGAAATAGCCTGTCTGTGATTTCCCTGGTTGATACTATGGATGTACTGATAATTTTGGGCAGCAAGAGCGACACGAACGTGGCTGATAAGGCCAAATCGGTCTTTGATGAGCTGGGCATTGATTATGATATCAACATAGCTTCCGCCCATAGAACACCAGAGCGGGTATCCGAGCTTGTTTCCGCTTCGGATGCGAAAGTGTTCATTGCAATAGCCGGTCTTTCAGCCGCCCTTCCTGGAGTCATAGCCTCTCATACACTAAGACCCGTGATAGGCGTACCTGTATCCGGAAAACTGAATCTCGATGCCGTACTTTCAGTGCTTCAAATGCCTCCTGGCGTGCCTGTGGGTGCTGTTGGGCTGGATAATGGCAAGAATGCGGCAATTCTCGCCGCGGAAATTTTGGCTCTTGGTGATAAAGAAATCGAAGCGAAGTTGATTGCCTACAGAAAAAAGATGGCGGAAAAGGTTTCATCGGATGCCAAGGCCTTTAAATCGAAATAAAGAAGATGGCGAAAAAACATATCATGATTTATCTTAGGGGAGAGGTGTCCAATAATGTTCAACCCTGAAAAATTCGTTGAGGAAAAGATAAAAGAGTTGAGGAATGAAATAGACGATAAGGCAATAATAGGCGCCTCAGGAGGCGTGGACAGCACCGTGGCCGCAGTTTTAGCCAGCAGGGCCATCGGTGATAAACTTGTGGCAGTCTATGTTGATACGGGTTTCATGAGAAAGGGTGAGACAGAATTCGTGGGAGACATGCTCCGCAAACTCGATGTTAATTTTAAGATTTATGACGCTCAAAACGAATATTTCGAGGCCTTAAAGGGCGTAATAGACCCCGAGGAAAAAAGGGCGATTATCGGTGAGAAGTTCATTCGAAATTTCGAGAAAATTGCTGAGAAGGAAAAGGCAGTGTTCCTCGTCCAGGGCACCATTGCTCCTGATTGGATAGAATCAGGTGGGGGACTTCGGGATACAATAAAATCCCATCACAATGTGGGTGCGCTGCCAAAGGACATGGACCTGAAACTGGTTGAACCACTACGTGATAATTATAAGGACGAGGTTCGGAAGGTCGCCAGGTTCTTGAAGGTGCCTGTTTCAGATAGGCAGCCCTTTCCGGGTCCTGGTCTGGCTGTTAGAATAATAGGGGAAGCCACTCCCGAGGCCACCAAAATCGTAAGGGAGGCGTGCGCAATTGCCGAGGAGGAGATCGATTCCGCTTCGGATAAAGGGGAGATGGAAAGACCTTGGCAGTACTTTGCAGTTCTTCTGCCCGTAAAGAGCGTTGGCGTGCAGGGGGATATAAGGGCCTATGGGTACACAATTGTTGTGAGGGCCGTGCAGTCAGTTGATGGTATGACCGCTGCCTATTCCAAGATTCCTCATCATGTACTTGAAAGAATATCCACAAGAATTACAAACACCATGAAGGACAAGGTTAACAGGGTGGTATTCGACATCACGAACAAGCCACCTGGAACCATCGAGTGGGAATGAATTTTTTTAAGAATTGACAACCGATGTTTAAGACCTGGTGAGCTTGAGGTTTGGGATGCCATATTCGTTCTCGATTTCTCAAGACCATTCCCCTATTGGGACTTTTTCCGTTCCACAGATTTATCTAAATTCTTTTATCACTTTTGAAATGCTCCATGCCTTAATTATGCCCTCATTTCGAATCTTATCGAAGTGCCTATCATTGGAGATCAGAATTGCATCAGATTTCAGACAACAAGCAGCATGAAGAATATCAGCCATGTTAGGTGTTTCAATATAGCCCTTGCATATTTTTATAAAGTTCTCACCAACATCCACTAATTCCATTTTTTCGAGCAGGGCACTAAATATCCATGAGGCTGTTTCTGATTTGAATTCTTCGGCATATCTTATCATTTCTTCAACAAGAAATTCATCAGCCACCAATCTAATATCTTCTCTTTCAATAATTCTTAGAATTAGTCCCAATGTTTGCGTCTCTTTTTTTAGATCTTTAATGGCAACAATAAAAACATTGGTGTCAAGCAAGAATATCTTTGTATCTCTTTTTGAGTTTCTCATTCATTTCCTTCCTGATCCTCTTTACGATGGCGTCTATATCCTTGCCCTTTGTCTCCTCCTGGAGCCTCTCTGCAATTTCATTGATATTGAATTTTTGAAGAAGCAGACGTCCATTTCCTCCCTCTGTAAGTATGAACTTTGTCCCACCTATTATACCCAGCGAATCCCTTATGGACTTTGGGATCACCAGCCTTCCAGAATCATCAATCGATACAACTTCTGCCATAATACCACGGTTTAATATATATGGTATTATGGTATATATAATTTGTTATGGAATTGATACCAAAGGATTTACTCCACTAACTCCACTTCTTATTTCAAAGAGGTGAATCATAACGTGAATCAATCCTAAGTAATATTTGCAATATCATTGATGGGTTGGAAGATAATTTTCTGCAAGGTGCAGTGCATATGAATTGCTACAAAGATAAATCACGCACCTCCCCGAAAGCATAATATAACTTCTTTTTAATCACCAGAATGCGTTGTGGTGATTTGTCATGAAATTACACGAGTACAAGGCCAAGGAGATCTTCGCGGATTATGGATTGCCTGTTCCCAACGGGATCTTGGTGAAGGATCCAAAGGAGCTTAAAGAGTTCAATTGTCCAGTTGTCCTGAAGTCCCAGGTGCTTGTTGGTGGAAGGGGGAAGGCAGGAGGGATCAAGTTCGCAGATGACCTGGATGATGCGCATAACAAAATAAACGAGCTTCTGAATATGGAAATCAAAGGGCTTCCTGTGAAGCTCATTCTGGTTGAGGAGAAGGCCGAAATAGTAAAGGAATTGTACGTTGGATTTGTGGTGGACAGAACAGCAAAAAAAAGCGTTCTTATCATGTCTTCCGAGGGAGGGGTGAATATAGAGGAGACTGCAAAGACAGCCCCCGATAAAGTGGTGAGAATGGATATAGATCCTGTTGAAGGTCTTCAAACCTTTCAGGTGAGAAACCTTGCAAAGAAGATCGGGCTTAAAGGAAAGGAAATGGTCTCCGTGGCAGGGATCGCAGGAAGACTTTACAAAGTTTTTTCAGACTATGATGCAGAGCTTACAGAGATCAACCCGCTTGCCATGACGCCATCTGGTTTTTTAGCTGTTGATGCAAAACTTGTTGTGGATGACAATTCACTATACCGCCATAAAGATCTGAAAGCCGAGTTCGCTAAAAGCCAGGAATACACTGAAATCGAAAAAAAGGCAAAGGACGCAGGCCTATCCTATGTGGACCTTGAAGGGAATATCGGAGTGATTGGATGTGGTGCAGGTCTTGTCATGGCTTCATTGGACACACTCAAACTGTACGGGGGCAGAGCAGCTAACTT
>CP070672.1:3409968-3412968 GCA_020351895.1 Thermoplasmata archaeon | reverse complement strand
TTCCCTCAGGGAGACGCTATTGAGCCGCTCCCATCTTCATGGAGCACTACAAAAGATGATATAGCAAACGCAAATCCTTATCCACTCTGGAGGGACCCGCAAAACAATATCCATTCTCTTCAATGGGAAAGTTTAGATTTAGCCTCAGATTTAGTTAAAAATGCCCTGGCAGTTGCAGATAATGATGATTCTAAGAAGTACGCCAACATTTCTCGACTGCTTCTAGATAGGGCTTTTCATAGTGATCAGATGTGGTGGGCTAGCAAAAGGCCTTGGTGGGATATTAACATGATAGCGAACGGGCTTTTTGAGCTTTTCAAGGTTGTTCTTAACGCTTACCGCGCAATAAAGGTTAGCGGAACCGACGATGAAGCGAAGAAGGAATATTACTATTCAGTCTGCGCAGCGAATGACAGAAGAGCGAGGATAATAGATAATCTTTTTGGGATAGAAGTTTCCGGATAATGTATTATGAACACAAAACCTACTAAAGACGAGGTCGCTAGGATAGTTAGTTTTGAGGAGTCAAATCCACACGCTATCTTGGGCCCTCATGAAATTCAGCTCAGAAGTGGGAAGGAGATATCGGTTCGGGCATATCTCCCTAGGGCTGTCAAGGCCTGGTTGAATGTAGGGAACAGTAAATTAGAGATGAAGCGCATACACCGCTCAGGTTTTTATGAGGCGCACCTTCCAGCTGGGGATCTATGTGAAGAATATTCTATTGAATTTGCCGATTCATCAGGCTTCATCGAGGTGAGGGGGGATCCGTATAGATTTAGGTCAAAGCTGACAGACTTTGATTTATGGCTCTTTGGGGAGGGAAGGGAATACAGGAGCTATGAGAAGTTAGGTGCCCACCTTCTTAAGGAGGATGATGTGAAAGGTGTAAGATTCGCAGTATGGTCTCCGAACGCGCGAAGCGTGAGCGTAGTGGGGGACTTCAATCATTGGATTGTTGGTGCCCATCCTATGGGGGTAATCGGTAGGTCAGGCATTTGGGGGCTATTCATTCCAGGGTTAAAAGAAGGTGAAAATTATAAATATGCAATTAAATCTTTGCGCGACGGACAAGTTAGGTTAAAGGGAGACCCCTACTCTTTCAGAGCTGAGACAAGGCCGAGAACAGCTTCTTTTGTTACAGGGCTGGATTATCGGTGGGGAGACGCGGGTTGGCTTTCTGATAGAAGCTCAAAGGACTGGTTCAAAGAGCCAATCTCAATATATGAGGTTCATTTGGGCTCTTGGAGGAAGAGGGAAGGTTCAGGTTTTCTGGATTATAGAGAGCTGGCAGATTTACTGATCCCTTACGTTAAGGATACGGGGTTTACCCATATCGAGCTTCTGCCGGTAATGGAGCATCCACTCGATGACTCCTGGGGGTATCAAACATCCTACTACTTCTCGCCAACATCCAGATATGGCACTCCGGAAGAGTTCATGTACTTCATTGACAAGTGTCATCAGAATAGGATAGGTGCAATTTTAGATTGGGTTCCAGCACATTTCCCAAAAGATGATTTCGCATTAGCCATGTTCGATGGTACACATTTATACAACCATGAAGACCAGCGGCTGGGTGAGCATCCGGAATGGGGAACATACCTATTTAATTATGGAAGAAGTGAGGTTAAAAATTTCTTAATTTCTAACGCCCTCTTCTGGTTCGATAAATACCATATTGACGGTTTGAGGGTAGACGCGGTGGCCTCTATGCTCTATCTTGACTACTCGAGAAAGCAGGGGGAGTGGATACCAAACAAATATGGGGGCAGGGAAAACCTGGAAGCAATAGACTTCATGAGAGAATTGAATGAGGTAGTGCACAGATATCATCCCCATGCGCTTATGATCGCTGAGGAATCTACTGCGTGGCCTCACGTTACGGGTTCAACATATTACGGTGGGCTTGGTTTCGACCTCAAGTGGGATATGGGATGGATGCATGATACTCTCGAATATTTTTCTAAGGATCCCGTGTTTAGGAGCTACCATCATAACAGCCTGACATTTAGCATGCTCTATGCTTTCAATGAGAGATTCATTTCAGTTCTTTCACATGACGAGGTTGTATACGGTAAACGGTCGTTGCTAAATAAAATGCCTGGGGATGAGTGGCAAAAATTCGCCAACCTGAGACTTCTACTTGGATACATGTTTACACATACAGGAAAGAAACTTCTGTTCATGGGAGGCGAGTTTGGCCAATGGGATGAATGGCACTTCAAAAAAGAGCTTGACTGGAACTTATTGTCAAACCCTCTCCATTCTAAACTGCAATCCTACGTGAAAGATCTCAATAGAATATATAGTGAAGAAAAAGCTCTGCATGAGCTTGACTGTGATTACCAAGGTTTTGAGTGGATAGACTGTAGTGATACGATGCATAGTGTAATATCTTATCTAAGGAAAGCAGGGCAAGATGATTTTCTCGTTATTGTGTTAAGCATGACTCCTGTACCAAGGCACGATTACCGTATAGGTGTTCCGAAAAAAGGCTTTTATAGGGAGATACTGAACAGCGATGCCTCCGAGTATGGCGGCAGTGGAATAGGAAATCGGGGGGGAGTCGATTCTGAAGAAATCTCGTGGCACGGGAGACCACATTCATTGAAACTGACATTACCTCCTCTCGGCATGTTAATATTTAAATTAACCCAGAACCCTGCTGAGTGACGGTGTTAATGGGGTGCAAATGAAATGAATGTGAATGTGTACACTATCAGCATAGAGAAGGTTTCCCCTGAAATTGACTGTGGAAGATATCCGGTTAAGAGGGAGGTGGGGGAAAGATTCGAAGTATTGGCGGACATAATCAAACCTGGACATAATGAGGTTTCAGCTACAATAAAATATCGGCATAAAAGTGAAGAAACCTGGAATGAAGCAACTATGCAGCATTTCGATAATGATCGCTGGGTTGGCAGTTTTACATTAAAAAGATTAGGCAATTACGAATATACGATCGAGGCTTGGTTCGATAGGATCAAAACCATGGCA
>CP070672.1:3405244-3409868 GCA_020351895.1 Thermoplasmata archaeon | reverse complement strand
GGGCAGGTCGATGTAGCAGGTGATCCATCGGCCTTTGGATTTGAGGTTCAAGGTGTCGGGGTCGATGTCAATTATTGCAGAAAGGACCTTTGAAAGGATGGTAACATTACATGTGTCAGTGTTACTAGCTCCATTATTATCTGTTACTGTAAGATTAATAATGTAAATCCCGGGACTGTGATAGATATAAGACAAAAGAACACCATATTCGAAAGTTCCATCTCCCATTTCCCAGGTATAATTTACTATAGATCCATCAGGGTCGTATGAAGCTAAGCCATTGAACTGTATATTCTCTCCCTCATAACCTGTTTGGTCGGGACCTGCATCAGCTACTGGGAGTTGGTTTGGAAACACTTGGGAATATTTTAGAGTGGCATAATCATTGTCCTGAGTACCATAGCTTCTTCCAGTTACGTAAACATGTCCCGATAAATCAACTTCTAAACCATATGCGATATCTGATCCACCTCCAGGTCCTGCATACCTAGAAACCCAACGTTGATTACCATCGGGATCGTAAGACAATGTTGCATAATCGGCACCATTTCCTCCTCCGTAACTGTACCCAGTCACATAGATGTTCCCTCGGGAGTCAATTGCAATCCTTTTAGCTTGATCAACAGAACTAGCTGGGTCGTAAAATGCTGTCCAAAATTTTGTACCTGAGGGATTATATTTTACTGTGGCATAGTCCCAATCAGATTTTCTGTTTTCTAACTGCCCTGTAATATAGATATTCCCTGTGGAATCGATTACGATGTCTTGACCAGTATCACTACTGTCACTTCTAGGACCACTTATTCGATCTATCCAACGTTGATTACCCGAATTATTATACGATATGGTTGTAAAATCCCCGTAATTCGATATACCGCTTTTACCTGTTACATAGATGTTACCCACCGAATCTATCGCCAATGCTCTTAGGTGATCATCCATATAACCTGGTCCATCATATCTGGATACCCATAACCGATTTCCGGATGAATCATAAGCAATAGTGGTATAATCCTCCTGAGGATTGCCTGAAGGAGTATCAGGTCCGGAACTAGTTCCTGCTACAATTATTTTTCCAAATGGATCAATAGCAATGGCATTTCCTCCATCATAACCATTTACTGGTCCATTATAGTGTGCTTGCCAGAGCCGATTTCCCAAAGAGTCGTAGGCAATGGTTATGAAATTCTCCTCTTGTCCGCTTATATCGCAATTCCCTGTTACGAAGATTTTTTCAGATAATTGGACGATTGTCAAGTCTCTTCCTTCATAACCGATATCTTCCCAAAGTAGGTTGCCACTTTTATCAAATGCCCTTGTGCCATCATTTCCTGTAACATACACATTACCTGACGATGGGGCAACGGCAATCTCCCAACCATTTCCTTTTGCTGTCCAGAGCTGGTTTCCATAAGTATCATAGGCTACGGTTCCGGTACTTCCGGTTACGTAAATGTTCCCCAAAGATTCGTCGATTGCGATAGCATGGGCAGAATCCGAACTTGAATAATCATACCTCGCTACCCATTCCTCAGTAACCTGAGCACTTGCATTTTTTGGTACTTCAATCACCAAAACAGTAGCTATCATCAATGCACACATCAAACAGCTAATTACCTTTCTTCGCATTCTTACCCCCCTCCATCAAGAATAATGTGCGTAAAACCATATAAAGCCTTCTTTAATAGATAATTTACCCACAAAAGTTGTTGATATGAATTAAAATGTCTTTTGTTTTATGATTCGAACCTTTAATTTTTAATATTATGGATTTTCATAGGGTAAAATTCTTCATTCCAACATCAACCGAACAACCTTCCCACCTTTAATGACACTCTCCACCAAATTTCCCCCAAAACGATAGGGAATATGCAGGTGATTTGGACAATCGAGTATTATTATATCGGCCTTTTTTCCCACCTCAAGGCTTCCTATTTCATCCCCTCGATTGATGGCATACGCCCCATTGATCGTGGAGGCAACTATTGCCTCTGAGGGGAGCATTCCCATTTGATGGCATGCCAAAGAAATTACGAACTGCATGGATTCTGTCCAGCAATTTGCATTGAAGTCCGTTGCCAAGGCGATTGGTACTCCAGAATCGATCATGGCTCTCGCCCTTGGGTATTCCTTTTGCATTAAAGCGAATATGGTTCCAGGCAAGAGAACACCGATTACACCCTTCAAAGCCATCTCCATGATACCGATATCAGAGGATTCCATTAAATGACTTGCAGATATTGCCCCAACCTCGCACGCAAGTTCGGTCCCGCCTAAACGCACGATTTCATCGGCATGAATCTTCGGTGTAAGCCCATGTTCTTTTCCCGCCAAAAGAATCCTTCTGGCCTGCTCTACAGAGAAAACATCCTGCTCGCAGAAAACATCACAGAACTCCGCAAGTTTTTTCTCCCCTACTTTTGGTAGCATATCCTCTATGATGCGATCCACATATCTATCTCCTTTGTATTTGTACTCATGGGGTATAGCATGGGCACCAAGAAATGTGGAGACGAGATCCACTGGATGCTCATCATTCAATTTCTTTATCACTTCAAGGCTCCTGATTTCAGTCTGTGTATCTAATCCATATCCTGATTTTGCCTCCACAGTTGTGGTGCCAAAACTCAGCATTCGATTCAGGACCTTATGCGCGGTGTCAAAGAGCACTTTATTGCTTGCACGTCTGGTATCCCTGACTGTGCGGTGTATTCCCCCTCCAATGCTCAGTATCTCAAGATAGGTCTTGCCTTCCAATTTCATATGCAGTTCATCTTCACGGGAGCCATGGAAAATCAGATGCGTATGCGGATCCACAAAACCCGGCATCACGGTTTTTCCCTTAGCATCTATGACCCTGGTGTCAGGGGAAATGTCAACTATCCATTCTACTTCCTCATCTGTGCCTATTGCGTATATTTTATCGCCTGAAACAGCGATGCTCCCTCCCTTTATTATCCCAAGCTCATTCATACCCCATTCTGTCCTGGGCCTTTTTTCCCCTTTAATCGTCAATAGCTCATTTGCGTTTCTTATGAGCAGATCGATTTTCCCTTCCATATTCTCCTAACCTTTTTTTATAGACTACATATTCTCATAATTATTACTTCCTTGAATGACCGTCAAAGATCACTGGTTGATTTAACCTCCTGAAAACGACATTGGACCTGTACACATTCTTTATCATCTCCCCGACTCCAGAATAGCCCTTGATCTTCAGAGTTCCAACAGCTATTTTTTGAAGCCTTCTAAAGACTGTTCTTCTGGGATTTGCGCGATCGAAGCCAAAGTAAAGGAGCTCCTCCATCTCTTTGGGTGATATTGTGGGGTGGTTCCATACAAGATGCTTTGTATTGAACTTGTGCCAGTCTTTTTCAAATATACCGTAATTCTCATCTATCTCGTCCCATAATGGCGTCTGAGGCAATGGGGTTATTATGCACAATTGGGTTGCATCAAGCTTCAATTCCCCAAGCTGTATGAGGGACTCTTTTATGGAGTCTCGGTCCTCAATGTCAAAACCTATCATGTAGTACCCAATGACTCCTATTCCCCTGCCATGCAATTCGTTAATACTATCTATGATCTCACGGGCCTCTTCCTTCTTGTTGATTCTCTCAAGTACCTCTGGATTGAAGCTTTCCAGACCCAGGCCCACACCCCCCAAACCGAGTCTTCCATCGTCCCATGAGTCCAATTTTCTGGATATGAAATCTGCACGGGTCATTGTCCACCAAAGTAGCCTGTACTTCTTGAGCAAGGCAACCACTGCATCGGCATGCTTCGGGTTCATACCGAAATATTCGTCGAGAATAACGATATTTCCCACACCCATTCTCTTGTAATATGCCAAGACACGGTCTATGCTCTTAATAGGAATCTTCTCTATTTTTTCCTCAAAGCTCGGGCTCTGACAGAACGTGCATTTTATTGCGCACCCCCTTATGGTGAATAAAACACCCATCCAATTGAGATTCAGATTTGGGATTCCTGCCGGTACTACGAGTGGAGGATGAACTATCTCCTTCACCTCGTACCCCAGGGCCTTGGCGATCTTGTTCTCGGAATATCCCAAGAAAATCCTGTCAAAGTAGGGCTGTACATCCTCTGTAAGCACACCGTAGTTACCCCCCCATATCTCCGGGATACCCATCTCTTTCGCTTTCTTTACCATCTTGATTATTTCATGGGTTTCGTTTAGGTAGAATGAGAAACCAACAATGTCCCATCCTTCTTTTAGCTTGTGTAGATATTCTTCCCAGGAGGGATATTCAAGAATCTCTATTTCAGGTATGTTCTGTTTTATAAATCGCAGCCCTGCAGAGATGCTACGCTCGGCATGAAGCCTTGATTTGTATGACACATTGGTCTGCATCCAGTTGTATAAGTCGCTTCTGTCTCTGATGTATGCTGTTGAGAACAGCACTTTTTTCCTGGGCTCCAAACCGCTCCCCATACTACGAAGGAAAACTGATTATATAAACATTTTGCAGAATTATGGTCCTAATTGGTCAAATTGAGAGAATCCCAATACGTTTATATAACCCCACCAACATCATATTTCCCGGTGGCTTTACTGGACCTGGGAATCGAGTTTCACATAATCATGGATATCATTTTAGTT
>CP070672.1:3400709-3405144 GCA_020351895.1 Thermoplasmata archaeon | reverse complement strand
TCCAGGATAAGTTGGATTGACTGGCATTCTACTCACCTGATTTAAATGTTATTTTAATGACGTAGTTATCATCGCAGGTTATTGTGAAGGTGTTGTCTGTTTCAACTGTGACGTCCTCTGGTGTACCCCCTGTTTTTGTTTTAGTGACTTTGTCGACAACGAATGTATCTGCAGGTGTTGCTGTAAACACGATATCACTTCCCTTATCGACCTCTTGAGGCCCAGTTGGGTCAAGAGTACCGTTTTCGCCCACTTCTGTGGTAATAGTGACTTTTTGGAGCTTAAATGTAACCTCTATTGCGTAGTCTTCATCGCAGTCAATTTTGAAGGTGTTGTCTGTTTCAACTGTAACGTCCTCTGGTGTACCCCCTGTTTTTGTTTTAGTAACTTTATCTATTTCATAGTTATCGTCTGGTTTGATAACAAATGTCTGAGTACCATCTTTCATAACTTTGAATGTGTCATCAGGTTCAAGGTTTCCATTTGGTCCAACTGTTGTAGTAAGGGTGACAGTTGGATAGATGGCTTTTCGTCCTAGGAGTATCTTGATGTTTACGTCACCATCGGTACTATTTTTGAATGTAATTGTCTTGTGATTTGATAATATTTTGAATAACGATTCACCCATAAGAATTTGTGCTTGCATTAACTGAAGCTCTTGATCCGGTTTAAAGTAATACACAAGTTCATCAGGTTCCTTGCCATAATGATCTGAACTGATGCAGATGAAATCTAATTCACAATTCTGATCCGGGGTGTGGATAATTGATTGTTCAGATCCTTGGATCAAGTGTACGTTGATGGACAATTCAGCCTGTGGAACGAATTCTCCATTTGCATTAAACGATATTCCTGAACCCGAACTCATATTAAAAGTCCATACAACCTTTTCATTCAAGAACTTCACCTGTCAATAAAGATACGGATTTAATATTTAAGAGTAATTAAAGGAAAATTAGCCTTCTCCTCTCTTCATCACTAGTGTGCATGTTAGTGTCTCACCGTCTTGACGTATATGACTAAGCTCCAGAATGGGATCACCTGTTAGAAGACGTGTCTTTTTGTCGCCGATAGTCAGCCTTCCAAGACTGGACATAACAATTTCAGCTTTGAAAATTCCTGTATTTTCGCCAGTTTCCTCAGCAATAGCAATGGTACCACGCGTATTTTCTCCTTTTCTTTTAACTCGAAATTCAATGGTGTCAGGCTCTCTTGTGTTCGTGCTAGCGGCGATATTTTCGAAATACACTGTGACGTGTGAATCTTCTTCGATTACAAACTCATGGGAGGGATTTGTTCTCAGAACCTCTATATTATGTTCTCGTGCTTCAAGGTAACTTGTCGTACCGATTGTATCAATCACTATTGGTCCAACAGTAGGACGAATTGTTGTGTCTGTGTCATATGTGTAGTAACCCAATTTCTGTGATACAATGTCCCCTTCTTGAATGTTGTATCCCCATACATCATAGTCAGTTATTTCTCTGTCACCGTTTACATCTAACAAGCATAAACCCGTGGTTCCCTCATGTTGTCCGGAAGTTGCGAGAATTACTTCATCAGCCATTCCCTCGCTTATACCTCCTGCTGCAATGACAGATTTCGCTATTACCCAACAGGAGTCATAAACAAGGCAGGCCTCATGCAATGGCATCTCGACTGTTTGATCCGGATATACTTCTATGAAATCCATGTATAACTGATTCCATACATTTATTGCGGGCGCAGGACTGATTAACCTAATTTTTTCAATAATAGAACCTATATTCTCGAATAAGGTTGGGTTATCGGCAAATTCTTCGGTAGCGAACCAGATAACGTCCATTAAATATGATGAATACTCCTCGAGGTTTAAAATAAAATTCATAATATCATGAGTGGTAAGTAACAGAACTCCCGTGTTAATGCCCATTTCGAAGAACACACGCCCGACATGTTCTTCCAACGCCTCTGCGAGATTACTGTAATCAGTTCCTTCAACTCCAGAAAATTCCAATAGGGAGGCGACTGATCCACCTTTACCTTCATATCTGGTCAAAAAGACTCTGTATATTTCGTTTTTTTCCGGTAAATCTTGAAGGATTACGGCGATACGCTCGATCCCCCATCTTATAAGATTTTCAGCGAGAACACGGCCTTGATATTTATTTTGCGGGTGCATTCGGTAAAATCCATCTCTAGGTATGGCTAATAGTGGATTGATGTTGAAGGCATCAATCGCTGTTATGCCGTTTTCCCGTATATAGGACAGCGCATCTGTATTTGTGTCTCTAAAACTGGTTACTAACGCGTTTATATTCATAGCTTTGTATCCTTGTACTTTCTCCAAGGCAGTGCTAGCAGATCCAGCAAGGTCAACATGGAACACGAAGTTATAGCCATGGTTTTCTAGAGCGCAGTATTCATTTATTTTTTCTTGAGCGATATCCGAGACCACTTCCATCATCGAGAATGTTATCTCGTCACTTGCTAACATTCCTATCTCAATTATATTTATAGGTTCAAAAGATCCCATCAAAATAGTCTCATTGATTTTGTCACGCCATTGCCAACGCCATTTTCCTGCCACGGAGTAAATGTTTTCATCATATGTTTGGGTTTTATTTATAAATTTCCTTAGTGTTTCATCGTACTCCATGATGATGGTTCTTGAGTTATACTCCCCTTCCACTTCAGATGGGTCAGAATATGGTGCATAAGTCAGATGCATGTGTGAGCCATGTATTTCATATTTACTTGATAACTCGAACATGATTTCCTCGCCGACATTTATTCCTGATATTAATTCTGCACTTATATCGTCGCTTCTTTGTATTCCTTGCTCGTTACCAGGAATTGCCCACCATCTAATGTTTATAGTATTCAATTTATTCGATTCCAGCGAAGAATCCAATTCTATTCTAAAATCGGTCAAAGTTATGTGAACCGCTTTAAAACAAGGGTAAGCCATTTTCAACGATAATTCATAGTCTTCCATGAAGAGAACTCTATCAATCACTCTTTCACGATTGTATGCTGCCTTTAATTTCTTGATCTCAGTCTCCTGGAAAACTTCCAAGACAGTAATTAATTCTCTACGTTTAGCCTCAGTTAAGTCATCAGTTCGGTTTAATCCAAGCCATTCAAATAAGGTATCGATTTTATTACCAAGCTCACCTTTCCTTAGGTTTGTTTTATCCTGATTTGACAGCGACGAATAAATATTTTGAAATACACGAAGAATTTCTAAAGTCAATCCGTAAGGTAGAGCTCTTCTTTGGTTGCCTGGTTTTTGCCATCGTTTTCCCAGGGTGTAATCTTTCTCCAATCCAAGGATGATTGCTGGTGGTTCGGTGATGTCTTTCAACGAATGTATGAATGGTCCATATATGAGTCGATTATTCTCTTTTTTAAGGGTAATTTTACCTGAGTTTACTGCTATGGGTATTATTTCTTCCTTTATGGTTGCATGAAATCTTATTATATTTCCAAAGGGTTCATCGTTTTCATCATCATAAAGTTGAGCAGTAACGAATTGAATTATGGGTGTATTTGCTAGAGTCCATTCATACGAGGCATATCCGTTTACTATTGACTCACGTGTAGCGTTCCTGCCATCAGGTGTAAATAATACTGAAAAGTTTACAGGGTCAGTTTTACCTGTGAATACTCCTACCTTCAGAGGTACATTAAGAGTGGTGCCAATTTCTCCACTTTGCCCATCCCCACCAACATAGTATATGTAGGGGTAACTGAGATACGCATTAAAATGGATTGTTGAGTTTGGTACTGGTTGATCCAATTCATCTAATAATGTAGCTGTCGCTTGTTGGTAGATTTCATTGTCGCCTAAGGTCCATATACACTCAACGTTGCTATCAGTAACGATAAAATCTGATTGGTTGACCGAGCCGTTTCCTCGCACAACTGCGAAACTTACTTTTGCTTCTGCATCTGATGGTTTAACTACACGTACCTTGAGTGGAAGCGTTAATTCTTTGCCAGGGATACCGGTTTGACCGTCTCCTCCAGCATAGAGTATTCTGGGGAATGAGGAAAGGTCACTGAAGAAACTCCTCAAATCTTTTTCGATTTCCCAGCCTGACCCAGTATTGTTAATGACTGCAAGTAGGCTGTAATGATGCTTAATGCCTACCGGGGGCAAAGCACATGGATCAGATGGACTTTGTTCTGATTGGTAAGGAGGCCAAAGAATATCATTTAATATGGTCCGTGCAGGGATGAGCCAATAGTCGCCAGTTTTGAACTTGTCTTGATCCCCAATGAATTTTACACAAATCCCATCTTCGAGTTCGACGCAAGCATCATAAGCTATCTTACCTATATCATTCCATGCAATGCATTTGAGGGAATTTGTATCCAATGTTTTCGCAGCTTGGTAGTCTTCACTATCATCGACAATGATTTCATTCTCATCGAAATTTATAATTTTAAT
>CP070672.1:3397719-3400609 GCA_020351895.1 Thermoplasmata archaeon | reverse complement strand
AACATACCCCTTAAATCAGGAGTGCCATTAGTTCCATCACACAATGCCCATCCATTAGGAATTACAGTACCATTCCACATGACTATCGTGCCACTTGGAACCAAACCAAATACTGGATCAATTTCAGTTTCGTCAATGGCATACTGGGGAAGTCTGTCCTCATCCAATTCGCCCTCGGTAATGTGGGTTGCATTATGGGTGTGTATGGACATGGAAAGATCCAAGTAGTCGAGTCCATCCAAGGTGTCTTCATTGATATTGGGAGGCAGCCTTGCTATTCCAATGGTTCCACTTGTGATTGCACTTGCGTTCAGGTTTGTAAGAGAGCCCCCATCTCCAGAGATAATACCACTTGCGTAAAGGTTAGGGAGGTTCAAATTACCAGTCAGAGTTCCTCCAGTAAGACTCAGAAAATTAGAATCCACATCAGGTTTTAAGTAGTACCTGGTATCGTGAAGATGGGTTGCTAAGGCCAGGTCGGCAGAATCATAGCCATCCAAAGTATCTGCATCAACTGAAGAATGGATATGGGTTGACATTGCAAAATCAGTTGAATCTAAGCCGTCCAGGGTATCTGCATCACCTGTTGAAGGATGGGAATGACCCACCAGTGCAAATCTTGCATCGGATTCTGTTTCCGTGTAATATATAGTGTTGTGATCATGTGCAGCCAGGGCAAAAGCCATGGAATCCAAGCCATCCAGAGTACCTGCATTTAGATTTGAAGGTAGTCTAGCAGAATCAATGGTACCTGTGTTTATCCTGCTGGCATTCAGATTTAAAAGTCCACTGCCATCTCCATTGACCACTCCGCTTGTATAGAGGTTCTGAACAACCAAATCCCCACTCATGGTGTCTCCGGCCTTCTCAACGAACTCTTCATGGGCATGGGTTCCCAATTCATCATCGTGGCTTTCCTCACCAGTGTCTGTTGCCAGAACAATGGCGATCACTACCAACACTACCAGCCCGCAGGCTAGCAAAACTGTGTTTATCATTTCCTTATTCATATTTAATCCTCCTCAAACACAGACTATTCAAAGTGATTGAAGCTTATAAACACTTTCATTTAAAAATCTATGTATTTGATGATTTTCAAAGATAACAGTTATAGCCTCGGGGAGCTCATGGTGGGGGAGAAACGATGTTCTTTGCTTATCCTCACGATTTAAAACTTCACTTTCCCAGAAATAAGCCTGTATTTAAAACAGAAGAATGATCTATTCAGGCTCCTCCACATCCTCTTCAATGATCAAGGCACCAATATAATCACAATCCTTGCAGTGGTACTTGTAGCCGGTAATCAAGGCGTTCTCGTAATAGATGTTCGTACCACCACATTGCGGGCATCTCAGCACCTTTCTGCGTATTTTATTCTTCTCCTTTGTCATCTATATCACCTTTATCTTCGTCATCCACCTCATCTACATCATCCTCCTCATCTTCCTCCGCCATCTTTTCCTTATCAGGCACATCAAAGGTTATGAGGTTAAGATTGTGCAGTATCTCCAAGAAGCCCCAAACCCTTCTTAAAACAGGTTCGATATCCTCCCTAAACTCCTTGTATAGATCCTGACATATTTCATGAACATTATGCTCCCCATCACACATCTTCCATATCAAGGTGCCCTTCTCGTCCAAGGGTCTTCTTATGTCGCTGGGTCCACCAAAACGACGGTGGAGGAACCTTTCAAACCTCGTGAAGTTTTTAGGATATACCAAAACGATTTTGTCCTCCTCCTCTTCCCATTTTATGGCTTCATTTCTTTTGGGTTTGCACGATAGAATCATCCTCATTCTAGGACTCAAATCTTGTAATTCCATGAAGATTCCTCAAAGATAAAGCCAGACCCATATCATAAAGGCCAAAGTTGCTATGATGGCAACAATGGAAAAGGTCTGTGTGAGTTTTTTATCTCTCTTCACATATTTTGCATATCCTCCAAGGATAAAACCGAATATAACCGCGATCAGCAGGGCAACGACTCCGAATAATAGATGCTCCATGTTGAAAGTAATTGGCATCATTACTATAACAATTTATGGGTAAACAGGCGATTTGAATACCTTCTTAAGCGCATAAAACTTAACTACAGGTTAAGGATTTACTACATAAGGATTCTCTAGGGCCCAAAGAGGACATTCTATGCCTATAAAATCAGTGTACCGTCAACCGCTCACGGCAGATGGCATAAAGAAGCTAGAAGAAGGCACAATGGAGTATTTTGACGATGAGATGTGGAGCAACCTCAATACCGGAACCTTAGAGCAGTACCTCAACGAAAAGACCAGGGTTGAGGGATTCACAAGGTCAAAATGGAACTGGAGGAGGGTGGGCTTCGGTATATTCATCGGCATCATTTTCGCTCTCATCAATCAGTATGTGGGATTAAAGGTAGGAATAATTGTTGCCGGTAACTGGTATATCGTGAATCTCATAGGTATGGCATTGAAATGGCATCCTACGGAGTGCAACATAGCTTCAGGGGCAAGCACTGGTGCATCATCAACATGCACGGGTTTTGTATTTACATTCCCAGCAATCTATCTTCTCATGAGCCATCCTGCTTATGCAATTGGGGAAGGGGAATTTTTGATATCGGAGGGTATGATTCCACCCATAACCGTGGCCATGATTTGTGCCATGCTGGGAGGATTACTTGGTGTGCTATATTTTACGATATTCCGAAGAATATGGCTCGTTGAGGATCCTCTGCCTGTTCCTGGTTTTCAGGCCTATGTCAAGCTCATGGATATTGCAAACGACAGGGCCAGAGGTGCCATCGAGCAGGCAAGAAAATCCTTAAAGACTGTTGCAACGTGGACGGGAGCCACCATGGGCTTCACATTCTTAAGGGATTTTCCAGTAAGCAACGACCAATCGATCTTT
>CP070672.1:3393537-3397619 GCA_020351895.1 Thermoplasmata archaeon | reverse complement strand
AGCCAACGAGGTTCCAGCCAGGATGGAGGGTGATCTTCTGGTTTTGGGAGGGTTTGATACCAGAGTATTCGAATAGAGTACCACCCGGTTTGCGGATATAAATCCAAAATCCCATAGTATGATTGATTTCATCCAGATCGTTCCAATCCTCTGGTTTTATAGTGCAGTTGTGCTTCCAGTAGTCATCGGAATCTGTTGCATTGAACCATTGGACAGCAAAGTAATCTCCCTCAATCGATGATAATACACTCCCAAGATTCGTATCCGACTGAATAAATGGAATCGATATCAGGTTCCAGCCCTCGTATAGAGGAAGGTAATTGGAGACAGGAGATATCAATGGGTAATTATCCTGAGAATCCGAATCAATATCATATGGATTCTTGCCGCCAACCGGGGGACCTAGATCAACTATGCCATCAATTCCCAGAATATCCTGGTTTGAACCATAATACTCGTCGTAGGCCCCTTCGCTTTCTTCATCGAAATCTGACCAGTAATTTCCACCGCTTGGATAGCCGTTATCCCAGTAATTGCCATTATTTGTATCATCGTAGGCTTGATTGAGGTTATCGATAATGTTGTTATGATAGATCTTGTTGTTTGATGATGAGCTTATATTTATACCCATTTCTTTGTTCGACGATATATTGTTGTCAGTTATTATATTGCTGTTCGATGATGAGATAAGACGGATGCCAGAACCACTGTTATTTGATATATTATTGGATACTATGTCGTTAAAAGAGGATTCTTTGATAGTTGTACCGTTATAATTGAAAGAAATATTGTTATATTTTATTGTGTTATCATCGGATGAAAGACGAAGATAGATGCCCTCCAAATTATTCGATAAAATTTCATTGTTTGTTATATTGTTGCTGAATGACTGCCTTAAATAGATGCCTATTTCGAGATTCGATGAAATATTATTGCCTGTTATGTTGTTATTGCTAGAAAAGCCCACAATTCTTATACCTACTATCTTATTCCATGAGATATTGTTATTTATTATGTTATTGACGAGGCCATACGAAAGGAGAAAACCCTCATTAAGGTTTGAAAAAACGTTATTGTCTATTATGTTGTTGTTGTTTGAAAAAGGCCCAAGATATATGCCTCTTAAATTCGAAGAGACATTGTTGAATGTTATATTGCTGTTTGATGAGGAGTAAAAATAGATGCCCTATAAATCGTTGTTCGAAACAGTGTTGTTGGTTATGTTTATATTCAAGGAATAGGCAACCTCAATTCCCAAGTCTGTATTGTTTATTTGCAGGTTTGTTACATTCACATTTCTGCAATTAGCAAGAATCACCTGGCCAGCCTCAATTCCATCTATATTCATTCCATTGCTATCCTTATAGTAATACAAGGGTTTACCATTCACCTTGTTATTGTCAGGAATTGTATGGGTGTTATATTCGGAGAGCTTGTCTCCATCTAAAAAAACACCATCATTGGTGAGATTGTTGTTTGTTATGTTGATGTTTGATGATCTGGAAATAACGATGCCAAGTTTATCCTTGTTCGACACATTGTTTTTAGTTATTGTATTTCCTGATGAGAATTCCATAAGACGAATGCCAATATAGTTGTTGTTCAAGATATTGTTGTTTGCTATAATGTTGTTTGATGAGTATAAGTAAAAATGGATGCCCACGTGATTATTTAATAATATATTATTATTTATAATGTTGTTGTTTGATTCCTTAAGGTAGATACCGTAATAGTTATTCGAGAGATTGTTGTTTGTTATATTGTTGTTAAATGAGTAGTCAAGATATATACCGTCCCCATTGTTCGATATATTGTTGTTTGATATATTATTATTGTTTGAAGAGAGTTCGAGATTAATGCCTTCATCGGTGTTCGATGAGATATTGTTGTTTACTATATAGTTGTTTGATGAGAACCAAGTAAGAAAGATGCCCCAATGGTTGTTCGATACATTATTGTTTGTTATGTTGATGTTTGATGAAGAGTCAAGATAGACACCGAACATGTTGTTCGATACATTATTGTTAGCTATGTTGTTGTTTAACGATGAGTCAAGATAAAGACCGTAACTGCCGTAGCTTATATTGCAGTATTTGACTTCCGCATGACCGGTAGAGTTTATCTGAATTCTATCCCAATCACGGGGATTTTTGTATGTTTTGTTCGATGTTATGTTAATCCTACTTGTCTCACTACCTATTGCTATCAGATTTCCTTCAACATATATGCTGTGATCTCCATCGAATTTCACCCACACGCCGGGCTCTATTGTTAGTGTAACTCCCTCTTCTAGAATTACATCGTCTTCAACCCAATAAGGATGACCTGCTAAATCCCATGTCGTATCTGATGATATAAGCCCGCTTACAGGAGTTCCTCCTTTTGCATTCTCGCTACTAAAATTCATTAATCCGACAAATCCTCCGGTAATGAGCAAGCATATAATTACAATCGATTTTAACCTGTCTTTCATACCAACCCTTCATGGTGTTAAATTGCTGCAATTAACTATATTTCCCTTATCCGTAATACAATTATCGGTTTTTACCTAAAGTATAAAGAAAAAGATAAGAAGATGTTCAGGAGTTGGTCTTCTCCTTACAACTATTAGTCTAGTTCTATAGAGCGGTATTAGTGTCTACTATGGTTTATCCCAACCGACAGCGTCTATTTCGGGCCCGTAGATTGGATCGTCCATATTGGTCAAGCCTGTCATACCGTGAAGCTTGATATATCGCCATTGAATCCCCAGTTTTGACGGTGTGGTAAAGACGCAATCCTCCGTATCCCATCCCGTCCACACAGATGAATTTTCAGACATGTCATGGGACATGACAGTTACCGAATACGTTTCATTAATATTTCCGTCAAGTGCAGCTGCTCCGAACACTGTGAAATTTGTGCTGGGGGGCATCGCATTGGTGCTACCTAAATCGAGATACAGTCTTCCGAGTTTTGCTTCGGGATCATTTTCACCAAGGGTAGCCCACTCATCATTTTCTTGATAGAGTGCATCATCGGGGTTAGTACAATCTTCCTCGAGATAATAAGATATTGCGTACACCCATGTAGCGACTGCCGATCCGCTCAATAGAATTGTTACGGTTAGTAGTGTTCCTATTATCGCTATAAATCTTTTCATTCTTTATCACCTCCTTCCCTTCTCAGGATTTGTATTTACATCTTCGCACCCCACCTCGGTGCACAACATATTATGGCCCAAAAATATCAAAGGGCCAGTTTGAAAGAGTTTCAACTGGAATATCGTATTATTGTCCTTTCTCTCCCGCTTTTTTATCACGTCCCCTTATTGCAGCCACCTTATCTGCATAGGACCTTATATCGATTATATAACGCTCATTCCCGCTATAAATACCTTCTTAGTTAGTTAACCAAAAGGTTTTATATATTAGAAAAACACCCAGTTGATAGATAGGTTTATATATACAAAGCTTTCGTAAAAACGATAATACTATCCAGACTCTATTACCATTGAAAATGAGTAAATAAAGAGTGTTATGTCCCTCTATAACTGAATAGGTATATCGAAATGCGAGCAACTCCTCATAGTCCTCGGTAGGGCTTAGAATTAATAGAAACACATAAGAACTTAAAAAACTAATTCAAATCGCTCCCAATCCCAACCCTTCCTCGCATAATTTATCGCGGCTATCTGACCAGAAAAATTTTCCTCCTTGGGATTGGGGGCACCTCAAACTGGGCAGAAAATAAATTAAAAATTCCAGTCTGAGTCTAACTCATTCAGAGCGGTACTTCCCACACGATATCGTAGTCCCTTATGACGTGGAACCAGTAGCCTTTGCCGATCTCGAAGAAATCCAATTCCCCGATCTCGTCCCAAGTTTTAGTTGCGCCGTCGAAGGCAAAGATATAATCCACATCATCAAGAAAGTGGATGTTGTTGAGGGCGGAGGTTCTGTCCTTATTACTAAGAGAAGGATAGCCCACCAGGTTCCAGCCCGGATGGAGGGAAATCTTCTGGTTTTGGGATGGTTTAAAGCCAGAGTATTTGAAAAGAACACCGCCCGGTCTGCTGATATATATCCAAAATCCCATTGTGT
>CP070672.1:3390814-3393437 GCA_020351895.1 Thermoplasmata archaeon | reverse complement strand
TTTTAGAGTTAAGGATCTTTATTAGCTCATGTTTGTTGAAATCGATCATATTGCGGAAAGATTTCTCCTGGAAAGTCATTCCAGTCATATTTAGGAATCTCTCATTGCTTATGCTTGCTACTGATGGCTTATTCACTCGGATCTGTTCTTGGGCTTTCTGTAGCTCTTTGAGTTCTGGATCACCATTGTTTCGCATAAATTTTAAGTCATTTATTATTACCCATCTATTGACTCCAAGCTGGGTGGCGATCTCCGAGTGTTTGAGGCCTTGGCTTATTCCTTCGAGGATTGTTAGACGACGTTCTTGTCGCTCATGAATAAAATTTGACATAGTGCATTTCTCTTCCAAGCGCTCGATCTAGCCCATCTTAAGTAGGCCAGCGTCTCTCAGCCATCTAGCCTGATTTTGAGTATACCTGAAGATTATATCTCCTTTAGCTTCGTATTCAAAGTCCCAAGGCGAGATGAGGACGACATCGCCCTCCCTTACCCAATTTCGCTTCTTCATCTTCCCACGTATTCTGCACATCCTCTTATGCCCATCCTGGCAGATGACTCTCATCCGCGTGAATCCAAAATTCTTGTCGACAACTCCCAGAATGTCATACCTGTTGGGCATAAACATCTTCTTTCGGATGTCGCTCTCGTTTTTGACTAGTTTTTTTCCCATCTTAAAGATATCCTGCACCATGTGAGTGGGACGGTGACTAATAAGATAGGACGTTCATCTGGCAAGTATTCGCGCGTGTGCGAATTACTGATATACTGCCATAAACACGGTAATTTTCACATTTTTTACCGTATAAAGGCGCGAGATTGAATATTTGAGTGTGGGGGCATGTTTTGCGCGCGCACCGTTTCTAACTCATTTGCGTAGGAAATATAACGTTATTAAGTAACTTAATAATTGGATTATAAAAGAAATGATTACTATATACGTTTTATTTATGAGGGAGTAAATTATGCCTACTAAAGTTATAAGTATGAATATCATTTCAATATATGCGCCAGATTTAGAATGTTTATTAAGCACAACATCAGTTGGATTAGAATTGCTATCCGCATTATATTTAGGGGTAACGACAAACTCACTTTTTTTCGATAAAAGGTCCCTGACGATCATCACGGATAATCTGGGTGACATCCCAACCCCGATCGCTCCCAGTAATGAGAGATACTGAATTTTACCGATAATTCTATGACCCGCAAATCTCAGCGAAGATGCGTACATCAAGGAGACCCCCAGTGAACCAATTAACGATACCAACCCGATCGACGAATAGAAAATCGGTTTGGGATCGAATCCCAAGACGATGAGGGCCACCAATAAGGTGGATGATATCACCATACCCGGAAATGCCAGATAGTTGGTTAGATGAATCGTCGCTTCTATTTTCTGAGGGACTGTATGGTGTTTCGATAGCCATATTGGTTTCAATAGTTTAGGAGTGGCCTGGATGCCCCCCATCGCCCAACGAGACTGCTGTTTGATGAAATCGTCAAGGGTATATGGGACCTCACTCCCTACAACTACTTCGTTCAAGTATCTGGATTTCCACCCGTTGATGGCCATGCGCGCGCTGAGGTCTGCATCCTCTGTCAATGTATACCAGCGCCATCCTCCAATATCGATGAGGGCTTCTTTCCTGATGACACCGGCGGAGCCGTTGAAAGTAGAGATCAAATACAGATTCTGTCTTCCCGGCAGCTCAAGTTGATAATGATTGTCGAGGGCTATCGCAAAGGCTTCCGTCATCTCGTTTAAACCGCGATTACTATACCCCAAGCGCGTCTGAATGAATCCTAGTTCAGAGTTGGATTCGAGAAGAGGTATTGTGGCTTCAAGAAAGTCTTCCTGCGGGGTGCTGTCTGCATCAAAGATCACGATGTACTCGCCGTGAGAGTGTTCCACGGCATTTTGCAGTGCACCCGCTTTGAATCCTGTCCTGTCAGCCCTTCTAATGGCTTTGATGTTGAATCCGAGTGAACGGTATCTGGTTATTTCATTCTCTACTAGACTTGATGTTTCGTCTTTGCTGTCGTCTAGTACCAGGATCTCTAGTTTTGATTTGGGCCATTTTATGTTTGATATGGCTTTTATTAGCCTATGAATGGTATGATTCTCATTGTAGATTGGTAATTGGATTGTTACTGGAGGATGTTTTGTGTTTGAACCATTGGTGTAACTTTTTTGTCTCTTTGCACCATATGTCAGGAGAATGCATAGATAACTATAAGGTAAAAGAAAAATCAATGTTAAGGTGTAAAGCGAAATTAAATAATCTATCAGTTGTGGTTAACTCTCCCTTAATGTACGAACTATTCATAGAATGGACATTAATAAGTCTTGAAAAGCACGCATTGTTATTGGGTGTGATCGACTTGGCGCGCTAGATAACGGCGATATATGTGTGAAGTATTCCTGACCTATATAATTGGAAGGTTATGGCGCGCATGCCCAACTCTAATCCTAGGTAGAATCAGCATCTGAGTGGTTTCAAGAAAAAAGATATGGGAGAGGATGGAATGGGGTTATTGACGAGCTACGGCTACGGCTTCACGTGAGTCCATAATTGGAATTATTTTAAACGTGCAAAGATCAGTCCATGGTGCACAGTCTTTT
>CP070672.1:3384130-3390714 GCA_020351895.1 Thermoplasmata archaeon | reverse complement strand
TTATATATGATTAATATTATCAACACTGTTGGGCAAATTGGGAGGTATATAAATGGCAGAAAAACAGGTTCTTTCACTGTATCTTGTAGCAGGAATGATTTTATCGGTTATATCTTTGGGTTTGAGCCCATTTCTTATGGGTCAAGTTTCGGCTCAACCAGACGATGGTATCAACGGTTATCAGGAATTACATGAGGACTGGACTGTGACAGGATACGAGGAATACACAGATGAAATAATAGCACTATGGGGTGATCTCACCATCTCAAACGGCGGTCATCTCGTTTTGAATACTTGTACCATAATGATGATGTCAATTACCCTTGCACCATATTCGATAACTGTGGAAGACAGCGGGATACTGGAGTTGTACGACTGTTATATCACGGATCCACCTGATGATGATGATACCGAGTTCTTATCTGCATATTACTATTTTATTGCAAAAGCAGGTTCCACTCTAATTATGGAGACCTCCACTGTGAGGCAATGCGGTTTTATTGATGTTTCGAATGCAGAGCATATGGGAATATATGTGGGAACCAATTCCGGGCATATTACAAATACCCGGATAAACACGAGTCTTGTGGCACTTTCATTTTCAGGGAATAATACCGGATTTTTCATTGAGAATATAGATCTATCGCAGATCGGTATGAGCCCCTTGATTATGTATAGCACACAAGGTATAAGAATTAACAATGTTACATTTCAGGAGGTTGGAGAGAATTATCTCGTAGATTCCCAGGATTCCCACGACTTTTACATAGATAATTTCACTCTCACAGGTGAACAGGTATTGAGATTCTCAACATCCTCTGGGTTCCGAATAAAGAATATCTATGGCATTGGATCGGACAGAGTCCTGAGATTTATTGACTGTAACAATTTTTCAGCTCAAAATATAGTGATCGACCCAAGCGAGGAGTGGAATAGAAAGATCGAGGTTGAAAGATGCTCGAATTTTACTATAGATAATGTATCAACTGCAGATGACAATGATGTAATGAGTATCCAAGACTCGTCAAATGGTAAAGTATCAAATATCGTGGCAACAAACGTAACGAGATTCATAGATATCTGGAGGTCGGAGGCCATGGAAGTTTCGGGCGTTACTATTATGGACGGTACCGATCTATTAAGGGCCTATGAGAGTGAAGGGATCGTATTTGATAGCATCGAATTATCGGATGTATGGTCCCCGATTTACTTCAATGCAACCGATAACTCAAGCATTTCGAATTTAAATGTTACCAGTCTGACAGGAACAGGTATCTCAGTCACTTTCGGATCGGATAACTTCACTGTTAGAAACATATATCTTGAAACCGATTCTTTAGAACAGACTAGGGGATTTGCCGTAGACTACTCGAGTGCGAATATAATAGATTATTCTACCTACAACATCAATCTCAGTTTATCCTTATGGTCCGGTGATATGTACGGTGAAAACATTCTAATTGACGGAATCTACGAACCAGAAAGCGGAATCGAGATAAATTGGGCAGGTGATGTGTATCTATCACAAGTTTCAGTTTATAATCCACGGTCTAGTGGAATAAGACTGACTGATTGCAAAGACGGCAGCATTTGGATGGATAATATATACGTCGATGATTCAAATTCTGGAATGGATTTCACAAGGGCTGATGCAACACTTTCGGAACTCACTTTTAACAATGTCAATCAGGATATTCGGGCATGGGACAACAGCATTGTGACTGTAATGAACTCTTCAATTAACCAATATTGGTTGGACGACTCTCATATCACTGCAATTGATGCTCGCAATGCGTCAAATTCCATTTTACAAGGTTCATCCTCACTGACCTGGAAATATTGGGTGGACGTATATGTAACAGATGACAATGGAATCGTTGCTGGAGCAAAGATCGACATCAAGCCATTCCCACTTGGGGCGGAGGTGGTACAATCCATAACCGGTTCTGATGGCTATGCCTGGGATGTACCTGTGGTACATTTGATATTTACCACGGGAGTCCCTTCGGAAACCTATAATCCCCATTCAGCCAAAGCCTATGAAGTCGGATGGGAGGCTTGGTCCCTACCATTCATGGTCTTGGGTAACAGACAGGTGGATATTGTTTATTCTGGGAACACCCCACCCAATGCCCCCACCAATATGGTTGCATACTCCCACGAAAACAGCAGCACCATATTGACTTGGGATCCCTCAACCTCCCAGGATGTTGCATGGTATGACATTTACATTGCAAAGGATTTAACCAGTTTAGATAATTATATGGCCACAGGAATTCCAAACGCAACATCCTTCGATACTAGTTATGTCCATATCAGCGCATCTGAGGACTGGCAATCATATTATTACGCAGTAAAGGCCAATGACAGTTCATCTGACAGCACCAGATATGGCAGCGCTTACTGCGGGGATTGGGTAGTAAACAAGACATCACCTCAAAATGTTGACCTAGGGAATATAACCCTGAATGGTACCCTTTGGGTATTTGGAGACCTTGAACTTGGAAATACCTCGTTACAATTTGGCTTGTGGTCAGGAGTAATATTTGGTTTATTTGTAAATAACAGTGGATATCTAAGATGTGAAAATGTAACAATCTTAAGGGAAGATGAGGAACCCTATTTCTTCGTTATCGAGCAGGATGCTATTGTTCAGATTAACGGCTCAAAAATCCTTTATCCCGGAGATGATACACGCAATACCGAAGGATATATGAAAGGTGTAATCTGCCAAACAAGAAATTTAACTGTGACTAACTCCCAAATCGATGCTCGATATTGGGGTCTGGGAATATACAGTGCTTTGGACTTTCTTGGTGTACTTGACAATATCACTTTTTATTCCCACCCATGGGAGCGAGCAGAATACCTTTTGGACATCGGTGACTCCTCGAACATAGAAATAACGGGATTGAAAATGTATGGCAGGACCCATTATGGTTTATTTGCACACTCTGTATCATCCCTGGACATCTCCCTATCCAACATATCCCTAGAGGGCGCGGGTGATGAGCCTTCATATGGAATTTTCATGCACCAATGCTCACAATCCATTATCCATAATAATACGCTAATTCTCGGTAATCCGGGAATACTCATCTTGGAATCTGATAATATATTTGTGGAGAACTCTAACATATCAACTCGGGATTATTCAGGAATATATGTTGAGTCATCCTTGTATACTACGATTCAAAGATGTACTTTCGCTCGGACAAATGGCAATGTCGATGATGCAATATACACAACCTGGTGTATGTACAGCACAATAAGGGATATCATGGGAGATAACAACCAGCAATTAATAAAAATGGAAAATGAATCCCAATCAAATATAGAAAATGTAACTCTTATGGGAGGAGAGGTTGGAATCTGGCTCATTAATTCAGATAATCTATTATTAAGGGATATTTATATGGAATTCATTCAAGCCGGGATAAGGTTGACAGGATGCCGTGATATCACATTATTAAATGTGATTATCAACCTGACAATCAACTGTTTTGTAATGGATAGTCCAGGTCCGATAAATATGATCAATTGTTCTATTTCAAATGGAATCAACGGTGAGATCATAGCAAAGGGATATGAAGGGGAACTTGGAATCCTGATAATTGACAACTCTTCGATCACCTCTTTCGGTGATTTTTCACTTATTCTCAACGATTCGGCAGTGGTGTATTTATTAAATACCTCGGTGAATCTCTCGAAACTCAGTATAGAAGATTCGGGATCAAGGGTGGAAGTATACCATTATCTTTCTGTACAGGTCTATGATATTGACAATAATATCCCGGCATACGCAAACATCACAATCGTTAATTCCAAGGACAGTATAATCTATGGTGAACAGGTGAATTTGGGATTCGCCCAATGGATCTTGATCCAAGAAAAGACCATATTTAGGGAGGACGAATTCACAGACAATCCTTTCAGGATCTATATTGATGATGGAAGTCACATGGGTGAACATGTGGCCTTAATAAATGAAAGCCAACATTTGGATGTTACTGTCTCGAACCAGCTACCCAGGGTTTCCTTCATTGAAATCATTGGATACCATGACAATCCGGATCCTGAGCCCGATTACACCGATCAACCAACAACAAAATACGACATCGTATTGAATTACACCTACCAAGATCCAGAGAATGATCCAGAATCTGGTACAATAATTCACTGGTACATCAACGGGATTTATAACTCCGCATTTGATGATATGACCACAATCAACTCACAAGACACCCAAAAAGGTCAATTATGGCAGGCTCTGGTGTATCCATCGGATGGATACGACAGCACATATCCTGCCTATTCCTTTGAAAGCAATGTGCTGGCAATTCATAATACCCCCCCTTCGGTTTCGAATGTTACAATTTCCCCATCCGAACCAACTGGAGGGGATGACCTCTATGTGAATTTTGAGGTATTTGATTTGGATGACGATGGATTAGATCTATCCAAAACAACCAATAAATGGTACATATATAACTTCATAATGGGTGATTGGGTTTATTCCAATATAGACAGCTTTTATCTTCCAAGCCTGTACATCTTCAAAGGACAACAATGGAAGTGCATTGTTACTCCCCACGATGGGGATGATGAGGGAGTACCTGTGGAATCCCAGGTCGTGACAATCGGCAATACTCCGCCTTTTATTCAGAATTCAAGGATAACGGCGGAGTCAGGAAGTATGATAATAAATGGAGCAGATAATCTAATGGTACAATACGTTTTCTCTGATGCCGATCTTGACAGTGAATCGGGTTCGGCTTATGAGTGGTATTACCAAAGAGATGGAGGCAACTGGACTTCTGTAGGAGTGAATTCAAGTATATTGCCCAGCTCCTACACTCAACGTGAAGACCTATGGAAATGCAGGATAATCCCAAAGGATGGTGAGGATTTTGGAGCAGAAGCATGGACAGAGGCTGTGGAGATATTTAACACGCCACCACAGGTTACCAATGTCACGATTTCACCTTCTTATGCGACATCCGAGGATTATCTTTCAGTGTCCTATGATTACTACGATTATGATGGTGATCCGGAAAATGGAACATCGTATCGTTGGATTTACGAGGACGCACTTGGAGTAAAGGACAGCGGTATTCACGGCAATGTAACCCCGGTTGGAGTTCTTGTAAAGGATCAGGTGTGGTACTGCCTTGTTATACCGAGTGACGGTATCAATGTGGGCCAAGAGAGAGGATCGGAGGGCATATTGATACACAATAGTCCCCCCTCCATGGATGAGGCAGCAGTTGAATTGATATTTACTGATTCGGACAGGTATCTTTGGCTTTCTTATTCCGCATCTGATATCGATTTGGACATGGTGGAATCCGCAGAAATCAGATGGTACAAAAATAATGATATACAACCTGCATTTGATGACAATCAAACGGTTTTAGGTGACTATCTGATAAAGGGAGACGGCTGGCATGCGGAAATCAGGGTGTACGATGGCACAGAATGGAGTGGATGGCATACAACTGAGCCATCCACGATCCCAAATACCGCACCTACAATCAATGGTATCCCCACTCTTTCTCCTTCAAAAGCGAAATCCACCCAGGATCTAATACCAGTGTTTGAGGACCTATATGAGGATGAAGACGGTGATCCTCTATCTGATTTCGAGATTAAATGGTACAGGGATAACGGTCATTTGGAAGATTATGATGATTACCAGGAGATCTCATGGGACTTGACAGATAAAGGAGATATCTGGTACTACAAGGTAAGGGTGAGTGACGGTGAGGATTTCAGTGAATGGTTCTCAAGCGCAACCTCGGTTATCGAAAACAGTGCCCCTGCGAACATTAACTTGAGCCATGAGGATACCGATATTACAATTACCGAAACAGAATCCATTGAGTTCCGCGTATCTGCCGAAGATAACGATGGTGACATACTATCTTATAGGTGGACATATGATGGAAGGATAGTCCTGTTTGAAGAGGGCGTTTCAAACTCCATTTACCATCTGAAAACCGATTACGATTCTGAGGGTGAGTACATACTAAGGCTTGTGATTTCTGATGGGGATGACTTCAATGAAACAACTTGGACTGTGAATGTCCAAAAAAAGAACAGATTACCCACCTTAACAGTTGTAGAGCCCGAGGGAAAAAGTGCCCAGATAAAGGAAAAAGAGGCGTTGAAGTTTGCCATTACCAAATCAGATGAAGATGGCGATTCATTGGATGTGCTTTGGTATGTTGATGGAACACAGGTGTGGGAAGGCTCTGATAAATATACATATACCACAAATTACGCTTCAAGCGGAAGCCACATAATAACCGCAAAGGTATACGAAACCGAATCAGGTGCTAACACAACGTATTCCTGGACTGTGGATGTGGAGGATGTGGAGGAGGCTCTTGGTCGGGAGACATTACTTGGCCAATCTTTAGACTGGTGGGGACTTGTCTTGGCTATACTTTCAGGTATAGTGGCTGTCCTTATTTCAATAATGGGTCTTCTAAGAGTAAGAAAAAAGAAGGGTGCACTTAAGATATACATGTCGGAAATCGATGAGATTTCATCTAAAGAGGATGAACATCCAGAAGGTTACC
>CP070672.1:3380045-3384030 GCA_020351895.1 Thermoplasmata archaeon | reverse complement strand
ATTATATAATAAAGTGGAATTCTATAATACAACAAAGGGAGAGGAAGAGGCCTTAGGACCTGATGATGTCATGAACCCTGGATATGGGTATTGGGTCCACGCCACAGAAGATTGTGTTTGGGATATTCCTATGTAATGGATAATCTTCACACAATCAAGCCATTGGCTATATAAATCGCTCCCACCATAATTAGAATCATACCCATCATATCACGAATCTTATCCTTACCAATCCTCTTTTTACTCCGTCCACCAACCTCACCGAAAACGGTCCCGGTAATAAATATCGCAACCGAGCTTCCAACCCAGAAGAAAGCCACGGAAAGAACCATGGTAAGAAAATCCCTTGTAAGCGCCGCTGCTATCAGGGCGGCCCAAAGAAGGGGACAGAAAAAGGAGCCGATGAGAAGGCCAAGGATCAAAGAGAAAAAAGGATCAATATTATTGGTAATTTTTGAAGGGCACCATTTTGGACGGGGGACCCTGAACACCATGATTACACCGTAGACAATTACTACGGTCCCTAGTATAGCAACCGCAACTTTTAAAAAATCCCTTGGAGCATCCTCAGTCAGAGCACTTCCAACCATAAAGACAACCACTCCCATTCCAAAATATATTAGAAATCTTCCCACTGAGAAAAGAGATGCTGTTATGAATCCCTCCCGAAAGGTCTTATCTTTACCTACGATATAAGGAATAAGAATCGGCATACACAGGCCCAGGCAGCTTAGGCTTGCACCAAAGCCGAGTATTAGGGACGTTGCCACAACACTCCAATCCATGTGATTGAATTGAACTCTTAGATTAAATAGGCTTTGGTCAGATGAAGGACCGTATAATCCAAAAACCAAAATATACAAATAGTATCCAAATACTATTAGGTTTATTCATCTGTGGGTATGGTACATATTGAATATTAAAGAGGGAGCCATATATGAGCCAGCATCTGAAAGGGTTTGTCATGGTGACAATAATTGCATTGATTTTATCGACTTGCTATGGTTCTGTGGCGAATTCCGATGGTTCTGATGCTGTGGTTCAAAATCACCCACAGCCTGGAATATGGGCCTATGAGAACGAAAAAAATCAACCTGATAAAGCATTGGTCTTAGAGCTCAAACAGGAAAGTTGGCAATTTACTGCGGCGGCATGTATAGCACCTGTGTTCGTAGACCGTTACCGGATTACACCCCTTTTCTTCAATGATGGTTCAGAGGCCCGAATCATAGATATTCCCCACGAAAATAAAACCTTACTCTCATTCGGTAGCGATATTTCAACTGCATCCGCGAATATAGCGAAGACATATTGGACCAAAGCCGAGATCGTAATAATCACAGATACTTATGAGCATGTGTTGTGGTTGGTTCCAATGGCCAGTTTTCTTTCTGCCCCTATTCTCATAAATCCGAGTGACACGACTTTACAAGAACTTGGCACGAAATGCACTATTGTAGTTGGAGGATATGAATCAGATGTTGATGAGGTGATTAAACTCGATTCAAAGGATGATGTTTGGAAGTTTCAATTAGAGCTTTTTGACACGAAGGGACAGGTTTGTAACTACGTAATCATCACAAATCCACATGATACTGATATCCCATTAAATCCTGATATAAAATACCCAAATCTTTCGTTGGCCACAGCACCCCTGGCGGCTTTTCGAAAGGCCATTGTTCAGACTGGAGACTATACAGGGGATAGTCTATTGCTTGATCAAATTCATAAGAAGGCTTATCGGGATGATCAATTATATCAACAAACTAAACCCTATTTTGAGAAGGTGAAAGCAGATTCTTATACCGCTGAAAAGTTCCTCTTAAACCATGAGCATGAACCTGAATTCATCTGCCTGGTTGGGGGTCCATTTGCACTTCCAGATTATTATTATGATATACATGCCGAATATCTTTACTGGGGCCAAGAGTTACATTATGTACCTTCAGCCAGTCCCTATGCAATCCTCCAAGAAACGGTTTCAAATAACCTCACAATGAAAGAAGATCTGGGAATCGGGAGGATTGTAGGCCACTCCTTATTGGATGCCACCAATCAATTGGTTAAAACATTTTTCTATTCGGAATATCTACCAGGTGGTGTATATTCGAATCTATCTCCATTGAACTGGGAACAAAAATCTGTGGTAGTGGATGGCCATAGATTGAACCAACCTAGAAATGGTGGACCGCCCCATACCTCCTCCAACGAGCCATTTCATCCTGCAGGTGAGATTGAATCGGAATTCGAGTTACAAAATCTTTCAGCCGATTATATTATTCCTCAAAATAAGACCGATCCTTATGACACAAATCCCTCAAAAGGGGAGATATTAAACATTATTCAGAACTACTCCATGATACAATTCATTGCCCATGGAGGAAGTATGGCGAACCCGGAAATAATGTGGATGGAAGGGGGATATGATGCCGTAGGGGAGGAAGAAAATTGTAAGCATAAAATATCAGCTTCTGACATTGCGAACCTTAACCTTTCGCCAAGCGTTGTCTACGTTATCGCCTGTCATACAGGCCATATATTTTTGGACATGGATAAGAATGATCTGTTACCTCTGGCGTTCGCACATTCAGGTGCAGTTTGTTACATAGCTCCAGTGACCTGTCAATCAATTTGTTTCTGGGATTTGGCACCTGAAGGAGTTGGTGCAACCCAGGCAATATATTTCTGGGAGAACCTTTTAAGTGGAAATGTTGCAGCGGGCACAGCCCTTGCTGAAGCAAAATGGAGTGCATACAAGGAGTGGAAGATCGATTATGACTCAAGAGAGGAGCCCGATAATCCGGCCTTCCATCTCTTTGGAGATCCCGCTTTCGAGCCTTATAAAACAAATATTTCCTTCGATTCGAAAGGCGATATTGATTTACATGTGAGTTACGAGGAGGTAAAACGTGGAAAACCTTTAGAGGTGAATGTTGACCTAAACCCCTTAAAGTCGGTGAAATCCATTACCGATGCAGATATTATAATAAAATTCAATGGAAAAACCTCGACTAGTTATAGTGCATCATTTGATGTACCAAAGGAAAGCGGTGATTATGAGTTAGTGGTGAATGTTGATAAAGACGGTTATCATGAAATCACAGCCAAATATATTGTTCCTGTTGAGAGTTTTGAGGAGGAAGATAATACATGGCCTATTTTGGGTTTTATGGTGATCATAGTGGCGATAATTGCCATTATTCTCGTGCGAAAAAGGAAAAAGACAAAGTAGAGAGTGAATCAATTGAATATTAGGGCTGGATTTCTCAAGATTATTATTATCATTTCCATCTTAATTTCGGCTTCTATTTATCTACCCATCCCCAATGTAAAAGGAGATTATGAGGATATTATTCTTGATGGTATAGAATCCATTACCATATCGGGAACTTCCAATTGCGATAACATATCAATAAGCGGGGAGGCAACCCTGATAGTGGAGGATGCATACCTACAAGTTAATGGAATCATAAGAATGTCAGATAGTGCAAGATTATTTATTATCCGCTCCACTTTAAGGCTGAGTCCTCCTCCCTTAAACGATGACATTCATGTATTACATGCTGTTGATAATTCCATAATCCATGTAAAAGAAGGCTCACATGTTTTTTTCGAGCCACAGCCGACCCCCACCAATACGTCGTATATGCTCTTGGAGGATTATTCCGCATTTTTCTTGGTAGATTCGACTTTCTCAGGTGATCTACCCCCGATTATAAACCAATCAATCGAGATCGCATCGGTTACAGCCGGTGTTTATCTATTATCTGGTTACTCCTCTTGGCATATTATAAATTCGGATGTGGATGGCAGGCTTAGCAGAGATGGCTTGGAATTAACAGGCAGATGGTTTTGGTGCTCACTTCACCAGCGCTCAACCCTCACGATTGAAGATACAGATATCCAGCTCACCTCATATCCCTCTTCATCCACGCTGTTAAAACCTGTTTCCGGCCTTGTAAAAATAAAAGATTCCATGATACTT
>CP070672.1:3375902-3379945 GCA_020351895.1 Thermoplasmata archaeon | reverse complement strand
GGGTCGGTTCCCTTCAAAGCAATAGTCGGGAGCGTTCAGGATACCCAGAATCCGGATATCAGGGATCGTGTCATGATACCATGCGAATACAATGTCCCGCCGCAGCAGCGGTACTCCCTATTTCACCACGGCAAGGGCAATATGCTCGACCACCTGGTGGTTTCCCAAGGTTTGTTTCCATACTGGATGGAAACCTCCATCTACAACGAGATCCTGCCTGACGAGTCTCTTGCCTATGCAACTGACAAGAAGTTTCCAGAATCCGATCACGCTCCTGTGATAGCCCATTTTCAAGTACCTGATACCTGGATTGTCTGATCGGCTCGAATCCCTGCAAACGATATCTGGGCAATCTAAGTCAGGAACCTGAAACACCCTGCATACCCGATAAAATATAATTCTTACGGATTTGGGGGATTCAAGGCCTCTTCTGCCAATTTCTCGCTCAATGTTCTGAAGGCAAGCTCCACGTTGAGTCCTGTTTTTGCGCTGGAGAGAAATGCCTGGGATTTATCATACTTGGAGGCAAAGCTTTCAAGTTCTCTCAAGGCAACCTGCTGCTGGTTCGCCAGGTCGGCTTTATTTCCGAGGAACACCACCGGGACATCTCCGACGATGCTTTGGGCTGTGATCATCCAACCGTACAGGGCGGGCAATGAGGCTCGCTTTGTGACATCGCATATGGCAATTATTCCCTGAGAGCCATAAAAATACGCTTCCTTTAGCAGCTCTCTGAAACCCTTATCGCCCATGATATCCCAGATGTGCAGCTGGATATCGTACAGCCCACCATTGTTCGGATGTGGAATCTCTATTTTCTTTTTGGTAATTTTCGTTCCAATGGTTTTAATGTATTTATCCTCATACTCAGCAAATACATATCGCCTTATCAAACTCGTCTTACCCACTGAATTCGCACCCATCAAACATATCTTGAATTTGAATTTATATGCGTCGGGCAAGGTTCTACCTCTCGTCTATTTCCTTTTGGTCTAAATTCTGACTCCAGCCACATATTATTGTATTGGGTTTAATAAAATTTGACACCTGAGTTTCAAAATTGATATTAATGGGGCCATAGTTCCCGTAAATACCATCCTTATGAAAATAATCATTCGGACAGCATATTCAGGCAAGGGTGACCTACAACGTCCCGGATTAAAATGTCAACGCGGAAGATCGTACTCCATCACAAATCCCCCATCATAACGGTCATGGCCATGTTTATTGTTACGGGTCTCTCACCGGTTTTTAAGATTAACTGGAAGGGTATCGGGAATATTATGTTCCTTATCCCTCAATTCCGGGGCGGAAATGGCTCTTTCGAGCATCCCGGAATATTCCTCGTAGGCCATAAGCAGGGATCGAGTGTTGGTTAAATGCTCCATGACCTTCTTACTTAACTGATGCATTAAAATCTCCGATAGATTATTGATCTCGGGGGCAGCCTTTTCTACCGAAACGAATCCCTGAACAAATATTATTTCATTACACAGTCCTTGAAGTGCCTCATGGGTTCTTCTGGCTTCCCGGGATAAAAAGTCAACCCTTTTCTTACGCTCTAAGAGCTCTTTATCGTTAATCATCTATCCTACCCGACCATGTTCTTTAACATGTCTTTACCCAACTTCTGGAAGGCTGATTCCACGTTCTCCCCTGTTTTTGCACTGGAGAGAAAAACAGAGGCATTGCCATAATTCGAGGCAAAGACCTCGATATCCCCTAGGAAAACCTCTTGTTCGTCGGCAAGATCGCATTTATTACCCAGAAATACTATCGGGACCTCTCCTGAGGCCTCGAAAGCGACTTTCACCCATTCCTGGAGCGCATAAAGTGTGTCCCTCTTCGTTATATCACATGTTGCAAGGATTCCGTTCGCACCGAAGAAATAGGATTCTCCCAGCAGGTTTCGAAAGGCAGGTTGGCCCATAATGTCCCAAATGATGAGTAAAATTTCCACAGGTTCATCGGTCTGTGGATGGACCAGGCGCACAGTTTTTTTTGTGGCTTTCATACCGATGGATGTGATGTATCTATCTTCGAATATATCATGCACAAATTTTCTAATCAAGCTCGTTTTTCCCACTGCACCCTCGCCAATCAAACATACTTTAAATTTCAATCCACTTTCCCCTTGCATAATCTCAGGTTCCGAGACTCCCGATATTTTTATTCTGATTGTAGTGATAATATTTATTCTTTTTGCTTTGAATATCATACTTTTTATTATTATGAAAGACTTTATATAAAACCGTGGAAATCACATTATTGTCCCCAATCCCCACCCTTCCTCGCACCAGAAGTGTTTTCGCGGCTATCTGACCCGAAATCTGATTTGGAAAACGGGATTGGGGGCACTTGGATACCGAGCCATATTATTATCAATATTGATAATTACAAAGAAAGAATGAAATCATCGAATAGAGCTATTTCGGCGATTATGCGGGGGCATTCGAATTAACGGACAGAAGATTTGGATTGTCAAATTAATATATATTCTCCTGGGAATTGGTATGATAATATTGATGGTTTCACAACTGCCTAGTTCAGGGGGAGTTCCACTTACTGTCTGTACCCCGATACTTGGAGGCTTTATTCTTTTGTTGTATGGATTATTGTTATGAGGGTAAGAGTGAAAAGTGCAGTAATTTAATATTACCTGCCATCAAAAAGATGTACGTACAGTCATTCAAGAAGAACCATCCACCGAGGGGGCCTTATGTCGTGGCGAATATCGGAAGAACGATTTTCAGGCGAAACAAAAATATAGATAGTGGTAGTTGCGGAAGTGAGGAAAGCCATGAATGAAGCGGAGAAGGTTCTTGCGGTAGTGCCAAAGGCCTGGTTGGGACTTGATGAATGGATTGTTTTCTTTACCAATTATCGTGCAATCGTTACACGATTCGATGCATGGGGCTCGGCCATGGGCTGGGCCGCATTGATCGGCTGGTTCACGGACGATGCGCGAAGAAGGGAGATAATGGCAACAGACCCGAATCTACTGTTATCAAGGGACAAGCACGCTTTTGAAATCCCCTTCCAATTCGTGACACAGGTCGTGTTCAAAAAGGGACTTGTGGGGGCCACGATAACGTTTCATGTCAAAGACGGCAGGAAGTTCGTTTTCAAAATGGACAGCAGGAAGTACTTCAACCAGGCAATGCTGGATGCCCGATCCGCTCTGGGTGAGAAAGTGGTCGTGAAATGATTTTCAGAATAAGCTTCCCGCTTTGGGTAGGGTAAGGGAGGCCAGTGATGGGATGTTTTTTAAAAGTAAAGATGGTCCCGACTCCCGGTGTTCGTGCTTAAGACGATATTGCTGTAACAATATAACACGAAGGCAAGAGTTGGGACCACGATTATATCGAAAAAAAGTAAAGTGGTCCCGACTCCCGGATTCTCAGGGTAATTCTGTGCAATTGTATCAATTACCCTTGCTCGCAAATTTAACTGTATATTGCTTTGGAAAAATTTGCTCGTGAACCCAAGGGTTCAAATCCTTTACATCACTTACATTTATAAAAAATTAAGGTGGTCCCGACTCCCGGATTTGAACCGGGGATCTACGGATATCGGCCAGAACTTCGGCAATCGGATATGACCGAAAGCACACTACAGTCCGTCGCTCTAGCCAGTCTAAGCTAAGTCGGGATTGAAGCAGATGATGGTTGACGACGAATTTAAACGTTGTCTATAAGCAAAAAACCCTTTTTGGTATTTTGCTTACCAGGGGAAACTTGCTTTCCCCGATGAGCTAAGTGGGGATTAAAGCGGTTAATGGTCTAACCACTTGCTCCTCATGTTTGAGGATTTATAAAGGTTTTTCGCAGTAAATATTCGAGAAGTTCACCAAAGATAAAGGGGTGGAAATGGGGGGCCGCCGGCTGCGGGACAGATATCAATCGCTTGCCTTCCTGTTGAATATCTCGATTGCAGCAATGAACACCACTATGAACCATAATATCAGGGCCAGCAGGGGTGCGGATTCGGAAAGGCCCAGTATCTCTGTTCCCCGCAGTTGCTCAAGGTTCATATTGTAGGCC
>CP070672.1:3370918-3375802 GCA_020351895.1 Thermoplasmata archaeon | reverse complement strand
ACAGATGTCAGTGGGCATATAACCTCAGATACAACTTGGAATGCATCAGGAAATCCCTATATTGTTAAAGGCGATACTTGGGTAAATGAAGGTATTACCCTTACCATTGAACCTGGTGTGGTGATAAAATTCGATGGGTACTACCGCTTGGATGTGGAAGGTAATTTGATTGTCATAGGAAATGAAACTCATAAAATTACAATGACCTCCAATTATCTCAATTTCTCTCATGCGGATTGGCACGGTATTAATGTAAAGCAAAATGGATATGTACATATCGACAATTGTGATATTTCATATTGTTCATATGGTATATATATGTATAGATCTTCTGTTAATATCGTTAAGAGTTCCAATTTCACAGGATGCAATTATGGGATTTATCTTTATGAAACCTCAAACATCACCCTAATAAATAATAGCATCCTAGATAGCGCCCATGGATTTTATCTTTATTACTCCTCGAATACAATAATCTCAAATTTTCGATTTTGGAATATCGAATGGGGGGCTATGTATATAGTAGGTACAGAGAAAAGGCATTATAATCATAGTATTTTAGAATGTGAAGTGAATGAGAAACCTCTTTACTACTATTTTGATATTAAAGATAAAATAATCAAGCAGTTGGACGCAAATCAAATAATCCTTGCTTGGGTGGACAATGTTACCCTTGATAACTGTACGCTAACAAGAGGTAGGGGCATATCGCTACACCATGCATCGAACTCAACAATCACAAATTGTAAAATATCTTTTAATCAAAGGGGAATTTATTTATATTATTCTCCAAATGACATCGGTATAAACTACTCTACAAGGAACATTATTGCAAACAACAGGATATCAAATAACACTTATGGAATTAGATTGTATTACTCTAATGGTAATGAGATAGTTGATAATAATATCACTTCAAATCAATACGGTATAGTATTAAAGATTTCATATTACAATTGGATATATCATAATAACTTCATTGATAATGTTTACCAAGTGGATGAAATGGCAAGTTACTGGGACCACAACTATTGGGATAATGGCGAAGAAGGCAATTACTGGAGCGATTATTATGGTAGTGATAGAAACGGCGATAATATAGGCGATTCATCCTATTATGTTCCTTCATATTCCCAAGATTATTATCCCCTAATGCAACCGTGGAATGGCAGCCTACCTCCAGATACTATACCACCGTTCTTTGTAATGAATCCATTAATTAATTATCGTAATTTGATTATGCCCGGCGGTGAGATACATATTGGATTCGAGACAAGCGAACGGGGCTATTACGAGATGATAATTGATACCGATGGAGTACAAGGTTTTGACAACATGACAGATACAACACTAATAGGCAACACCACAGGGGATTATCAAAGGGAGTACTGGTATGGTCAAGATAATGAAGGGAATTATGTGGAAGATGGAGAATATGGAATTCAGATTATAATATGGGACAGGGCAGGAAACCCGATAGTAGAACCCTATGATGTCGGTTCTGTGTCAACTGTGAAAGACATGGATGGTGATGGAGTAATTGATGCAGAAGACGCATTTCCAAATGATCCAACAGAATCTGAGGATTTCGATGGTGATGGAATAGGAGATAACTCTGATACAGACTGGGACAATGATGGCTATCCAAATTATGAAGATGTCTTTCCGTGGGATAGCAACGAGTGGAAAGATTCAGATGACGACGGTATAGGTGATAACGCAGATACAGACGATAACGATAATGGAATCCCAGATGTAGCCGAAATTCCCTTGGCGCTCATCATACTTTTGATACCAATTGTCACGTTAATTCTTACAAATAGGTATGTAAAAGGGGGGAAAGAGGGAGAGGAATAATTCCATCATATCCTCATATGTTAAGTTCTCTCAGACCATTCATCGCTGAGCCGAGATAAAGGTAATGGCCATTAGGAAAATGAGTTATACCTAGGCTCCCTACCCTTATATCAGCTTTTCTTTCCAGATGCATTATCAAAGCATAACAACCTTTCAAAATGATCAACACCAAAGATTATCCTTTATTCTTTTGCTTCTTGTCTTCCTCAATCCCTGCCAACCTCTTTGCCATGTTCACCTTATCCTCTATGTCCATGTTTGCTCTGATGATCAGCTTCGCCCCTTCTGGGGAGCCACCACCATGCATACAGCCTGGTATTCCTGCTCCCACCGTTAGCCACTCAACGAGCCTTGCTACCTTCACCCTTTCCTCTGCAGAAGAACACGCTTTGAGATATTTCTGTATCAGAGGGCCATATGTTTCGTCATAGAAGTCCTTGCAAGACGGCATACATCCTGTTTCTGCTATTCCGCCACTAATATCTTGGGCCAGTAATTTTGTTTCATAGGGTAGGGTGGCTACATGAACCTTGTTAACATTGGCAAGCAAAGGATCGCAGAGCCATACACCAGAAGGATGTTTTCGGCCGAGGGTAGCAGCAGCTATTCCCATACCGAAAGTTGTTTCATTGTTAATGCTCATCTTAGTCAATTTTTCTCTGAACACCCTTTCTGATAGTCCATTTGCCCTGGCAACAAGTACAGCAGAACCTATCATTACATCACCCTGACCAGCAACACATGCTCCAATTGATGATCTATAAGGTAAGATGAAGTTCATTACAGCCTCGGAAGAAAATTCATGTTCCCTGCACATGAAAACCCTTTCTTTGGGAACGAACACATCTTCAAAGAGGAGGTAGGCCTGGGTTATTCCACCAATTTTAACTGGGATGTCGAAGCCCTGTTCGAATTCCCTCATGTCACTTGGATGCCTGGCTTCAACAATTGTCAAACCTACTATATCTCTTGGGATGACGAAGGACAAAGAATAATCCTTATCCTCTTCTTTGTAGCCCATCCCTGGTAAAACGAAGATCTCATTTGCAGCTGCCACGCCACATATCATGATTTTTGCGCCTCTGACCACCATCCCTTCATCCTTTTGTCCCACTACATGAAGACTTAAGTCCGGATCCTCCTGTTTAGACGGTACCTTGGTTCTATCACCTTTTGGATCTGTAAGGGCCCCGGCTAAAGTTATGTCCTCTTCCTGGGCCTTTCTGAGCCAATTCTTAATCCTTTCATGATAATCTGTTCCGAACTTTTGATCCATATCATAGGTCGTGGCCCACATGGCATTCAGTGCATTCCAACCGGCACATCTTCCTCCTGTACAAGTCCCAGTGAGATTGAACATGAGCCTTTTCATTCTTGCATTTGCGAACATGTCCTCTGGGCTTTTTATGAGGGAGAGGTAACGGGAAACTTTTTCTCCAGTAAGATCGGAAGAAGTGGTAAAAATATCCTGATACTCGGGCTTTTGGGCGAATTCGAAGATCTGGGCATGCCCTTCAATTGTCGCCCTCGTTGCAGGATGTGTTGCTACATCCTTTATTAGCTCACCGAACTTGTAGATGTTCGGTCTCATCTTTCTCAGGCTTTCTTTGTATTGCTCAGGTGTTCTCATAAAATCACCTCCACACTAATAAAAACTCTTCTTTTTGATTATAGACCCAATTTTTCAATTCAAATTCGCATGACAAAATTCTTACTTAAGCTTTTCCAGAGATGAACCTATTCATCAAATAAAACCCGTCTCCTTCCCCCTCCTCCCACCCTAAAATCCTAGAATCGACGAACCTAAAAATCGTTCTGTTGATATTTTCGATGACACTTAGACCGGCTATCCTATCTCATTCTCCTTTCTTTTTTCCCTTCCCCTTCTCATCTTTTTCTTTACCACCCTCTAATAGCAACTCACCAAAAAGCAATTTTTCGATGGTTTGAGCTGCATAGAGCCTTTTTTGATGCATGTTCAAATCTTCATGCATCTTGAGCTCTGACTGCACCTGCACTCTAACAAGGGCCAGCCTAAGCTCTTCAGTTGCCTTTAACGAGTTGATCTCTCCCAGGAGAAAAGGAAGCTCATCAGGGCTGTCAATGGCTTCAAGAACAGGAAGCAGTGCTTTATCCACATCTGTGGATCCCCGTTTTCCCGTTAGAACCTCCACTGTATCTTTACAGAACGTCTTACCATGCACCTCCACCTTGTTTTGCATCTTTTCGTCCTCACACAATCATAATGTATATGTTATGTATTCGAGAATATTTAAAATATTCTCCAAACAGAAAACCAGATGAGCATTATTATGTGATTTCTTATCCTTCAAATTAGGATTTAATGACTGAGCTTGCTCAGATCTATCATTTCTTTTATTTCGCTTTCACTTTTAGGTTCCTCATCCTGACTTAACACTATCTTTGCATCCACAGCGATGGCACCTTTTTTGGTAGCTACCAATGGATTGATATCCATCTCCAAAATAGCAGGAAATTTATCCACGAGATCAGAGACCTTTACCAGAATATTAATCAATTCCTCTCTGTCCGCTTTTGGAAAACCTCTTGCCCCCTCAAGTAAAGGTTTACCTTTGATTTCGCTCAACATATCTTTTGCATCACCCTGTGTTATGGGGACAAGCCGAAAACTGACATCTTTATAGACCTCCACAAATACCCCGCCTATGCCGAACATTATCATTTGTCCAAATTGCGGATCAACGGTTGTACCAATTATAAACTCAGGACCGTGCACCATTTCTTCTAGTAATACTCCCTTAATTTCTGCATCTGGGACCTTCTCCTTCACGCTCATTACTATCTCATTATAAGACTTTATTACTTCGTCCTCTGATGTTATGTTGACCTTAACTCCACCGGCTTCAGTTTTGTGGATAATTTGAGGCGATACGATCTTCATTACTAGGGGATAACCGATTTCACTTGCCAATTTCACAGCGTCTCTTCCTGATGTTGCCAAACCTGATTTATTGATAGGAACACCAGCAAGTTTTATGACCTTTT
>CP070672.1:3366368-3370818 GCA_020351895.1 Thermoplasmata archaeon | reverse complement strand
GTGGCAACAGTGAAGAGGATTGTGGACGCCCTCATTTATCTAGACATAAAAGGAGGGGCAAGGATTCTAAAACGATATGAATCAGAGAAACAGAACAAGGCCATTCTCAGCATGAAGGAATTCCCGGTTCCAGTGACTGCCAAGAATTTCGTGGCTGCAATTAAGGGAAAAAACCTCTCCAGTGATTCCCTGAAAAGTGATGTTCACGGCTACACTGTAATAGACAGCCTGAGGGCCATCGTTTCCCTGGATTCGTCGGATTATCTCAAGATATACGGTTGGAGCAGCCAAAGGGCCTTGATATTCACGGGAGTGAAGTACGGAAGGTCCCCAATGGTGGCAATCAGGGCACATCCTTTAAAACCCGCCATGGTCGTATTCCATAAGCCTGATCGTGTGGACGAGCTTGCAGTGAAGCTGGCGAACCTCGAGAGAATTCCTTTGGTTGTAACCAATCTATCCACAACGAGCCTGATAAACAACCTTGAAGCTCTATAAACCGAGGGAAGTGAAGAAATGGATGTAGGAATAGTGAGTTACGGTGCATATGTGCCGAGATTCAGGATCTCACCCCAGGAAATTGCAGATGTCTGGGGGGTTGATGGAGAATCCATGAGCAAGGGTTTGGGTGTTACCAGCAAGTCGGTTCCAGGTCCTGATGAGGATGTTATAACAATAGCAGTGGAAGCGGCACGAGCCGCTCTTACCAGATGCAGGATAGAGCCCAAGGATATTGGATCCATTTACGTAGGCTCTGAATCCCATCCTTACGCAGTTAAACCATCGGCGACAATAGTGGCCGAGGCAATCGGGGCAACACCGGACATGACGGCAGCGGACTACGAGTTTGCGTGCAAGGCAGGCACAGCTGCCATTCAAACATGCCTGGGCCTCGTGGGCTCTGATCTCATAAAATACGGCATGGCAATAGGGGCGGACACATCCCAGGGCGCACCTGGTGATGCCCTGGAGTACACTGCCTCTGCTGGGGGTGCCGCGTACATCCTGGGAAAGGATGCTGTGATTGCAAAAATAAACAAGACCTATTCTTTTACCACTGACACACCCGATTTCTGGCGCAGAGAAGGGGAAAAATACCCAAGCCACGGTGGAAGGTTTACAGGGGAGCCCGCGTACTTCAAACACATTATAACATGTGCAAAGAACCTCATGGAAAAGGTGGGCACCAAACCTTCCGATTACAACTATGCAGTCTTTCATCAGCCCAATGGTAAGTTCCCAATATCAGCAGCAAAGAAGTTGGGCTTTTCAAAGGACCAGATAAAAGAAGGTCTTCTGACACCTGTTATCGGCAATACCTATTCAGGTGCGGTTCTCATCGGTCTTGCGGCAATTCTGGATGTGGCAAAGCCGGATGATAGAATACTCATGGTGGCATACGGCTCAGGCGCGGGTTCGGACAGTTTCGATATAACTGTGACAGATGCCATACAAAGTCTAGATCGGTCGGAAGATAATACAGTATCAGCCCTGATTTCCAATCACAAGTTCGTTACCTATGCAACATATGCAAAGTACATGGGCAAGATACATCTTCGGGGGGCTTAAATGAGGGAAGTGGCTGTAATAGGAATAGGCGAGACAAAGTTCGGGGAGCTCTGGGACAAATCCTTCAGGGAGATAGGAATACAAGCAGGTCTTCTGGCCATAGAGGATTCAGGGATAAAGGGCGAGGACATCGATGCCTTGTACATTGGAAACATGTCCTCTGGAAGATTCATAGATCAGGAGCATATAGCCCCACTCATCGCCGATTATGTCGGCCTTGCAGGACAGAACCTTCCCGCAACCAGAATCGAGGCTGCAGGTGCCTCGGGAGGACTTGCCTTATCTTCTGCCTATATGGCAGTTGCCTCTGAGGTCCATGATATCGTTGTTGTGGGAGGGGCCGAGAAGATGACGGACGTCAGCGAGGTCTATGCCCAGGAGATTTTGGCATCAACTGCGGATCAGGAGTGGGAATCTGTGTTCGGCGCCACTTTTGCAGGACTTCACGCCATGATGGCAAGAAGACACATGCACGAGTTCGGCACAACAAGGGAGCAGCTGGGAATGGTTGCAGTCAAAAACCACAAGAACGCGGTCTTAAATCCCAATGCACAGTACAGAAGGGAGCTTTCTTTGGATGTGGTGCTTCGGGCGCCACCTGTTGCAGAGCCACTGGGACTTTTTGATTGTGCGCCATTATCAGACGGTGCCGCCGCATTGGTATTGTGCTCTTTGGATTCGGCAAAGGATTTCACTGACAAACCTGTTCGCATCGCAAGCTGCGGCCAGGCAGGGGACTACATGGCCCTGCATGATAGAAGGGACATATGCACAATGGATGCCACGGTTGTGGCTGCAAACAAGGCTTTCAAGTACGCAGAAATAGGTCCTCAGGACATCGATTTGGCAGAGGTGCATGACAATTACACAATATCCGAGATTTTGGCAATTGAGGACATGGGATTCTTTAAAAAAGGCGAAGGTGGAAAGGCAACTGAAGAGGGAAAAACCGCCTTAAACTCGGAAATTTCCATAAATCCCTCTGGAGGCCTTAAGGCAAGGGGACAGCCTGTGGGTGCCACAGGAGTTGCCCAGGCAGTTGAAGTTGTGAGACAGCTTAGAGGCGGGGCAGGCGAAAGGCAGGTAAAAGACACGAGATACGGTTTGACCCAAAATGTAGGTGGGACTGGTGCAAGCGTAATCATTCACATATTTGAGGGAGGGATTTGAAATGGCGATACCCAGGTTTTGGAGGGAGATTCCAAGCAGGTACAATCTCATAGGTACAGAATGCGGAAACTGCGGCAAGAAGTTCTTTCCCCCCCGGATAATTTGCCCTGACTGCCACAGAAAAAGCGTTGGTAAGATGAGGGATGCGAGGTTCGAGGGAACAGGAGAGGTTGTTACCTACTCTATTATCCACAATGCTCCCAAAGCCTATGAAATGCAGGTGCCCTACATCATTGCCATTATCGAGTTTGAACAGGGTGTCAGGGCAACGGGTCAGATAATCGACTGTGAGCCTGAGGACGTTAAGGTAGGCATGAAAGTCAAATCTGCCTTCAGAAAGATAGGGGAGGACGGAAAACAGGGGGTCATATACTACGGATACAAGTTCAAACCCGTTTGAGTTGTTGTTCTTCACAATAATCTACATATACCTATGGCTTATACGGGATGATCGGAGGAATTATCATGGTAGAAGTGAATAAGATTCCCATCTATTTTGTCGATGCCTTTACAGACGAGAAGTTCAAGGGAAATCCCGCTGCTGTTTGTTTATTAAAACAGAAATTAGACGATAAAATCATGCAGAACATTGCAGCGGAGATGAACCTTTCTGAGACAGCATTTTTGGTACCATTGGATGATAAGCCCATTGCTGATTCACATAAATTTTCCCTTCGGTGGTTCACTCCAAAGGTTGAGGTCCCTCTATGCGGTCATGCAACCTTGGCCTCTGCAGCTGTTTTGTTTTTCGGGGTTGGAACATCGGTAAATGAAGTAAGATTTCAAACATTGAGTGGAGATCTCATAGCAAAAAGAGAGGGTTACGGTATAATACTGGACTTTCCATTAAATGAACCGAAACCCATTGATCCCCCCGAGGAGTTGCTGAAATCCTCAGGAATCTTAGATTACGAGAATGTTGCCTTCTCAAAAGAGGCTAAGAAACTCCTTGTGCATCTGAAAGACGAAAAACATGTAATGGAGCTTAAACCAGATTATGAAAAGATGAAGGATTCAAATCCAGATGAGGACATGATAGGTGTCATCGCAACCTCACTTGGCTCTCCTCCCTTCGATTTTGTCTCACGATTCTTTGCACCATGGGTTGGAGTCAATGAAGATCCTGTAACAGGCTCAGCTCATACTGTGTTGACTCCCTATTGGTCCAAAATACTCGGTAAAAATGAGATGACAGCCTATCAGGCATCGGAGAGAGGGGGAAAACTGATCGTTCGAAAGAAAGAAGATAGGGTGGAATTAATTGGAAATGCAGTTATCGTGCTAAGGGGAGAACTTTCTCTATAACTGGTCATTTCTCAGATTTAAATTCAGCAATGATCTTTTTGAGTTTTTCAAGAAAATCCTTCGGATTCTTACCCAAGATCCGGATCATGGGCTCCTTGCCAATACTCCCTGTATCGTAGATGATATCAGGGACCTTTCCCAATTTATTTATGGCATACTCAGTGCCCCACTCCATTGTAGTTGTTTGAAGTGGCTCTTCTTCCCTATTGAATGTACCAATTGTAAAACCCAATGAAGAGCATAACTCTAGAATTTCTGGAAAGTACTTCATGTTCATGGCACTTCGATTTTCGGAATCAAACTTCATTGCAGTCAATATGATACGAGCAATGTGCTTTGAAGCACCGAATTTGAATCCGCCAAGATGTCCTATTCTTTCTCCCACCCGAACAAGTCTTCCTTCCAG
>CP070672.1:3363535-3366268 GCA_020351895.1 Thermoplasmata archaeon | reverse complement strand
TATTCTGGTGTACATACGTAGGAGAAGAAGCAAAAGATACAGAGGCATTCACTATCGCACCATCCGCAATTTCGTTCGGGTCAATGATCGTGGGTATCAAATAGGGAGTGCCTTCACCATAAAGATACGTATCTCTCAGAAAGCCGTCCGATGCGATCTGATAGATGTACGCAATCCGTGGAAGATCACTATTATCTATATTTGTGAGGTTCAAAGTGTCAGTATGATCAGGGGATATATCGCCTGTTAATTTTGCCAGATGCTCTGCAACCCAAAGCCCCGCTCTTCTGATAGCATCGTCAAATTCCTCCATAGAAATATCAGGGGAAGGTTCAAAACTCAACACAACATTGATCGTTTCAGAGAACGGCGAAAAGATGGCAGCCTCCCCTGCCATATCAACAACTCGCTCTCTTGACCCTGTCACACTCGAGGGCCCCTCGACAGATTTCGATGCCTGGATATCTGCTGTGGTTATGACCGCAACATTCTCAAGTCTGTGCGTTACTCCACTACCTACTGTGGCAGGAGGACCAAGGAATCCCGGAAAAATGTGCAAATCACTACCAAATTTTGCCCTCGGTTCAATGATATCAAGGATGTGGATAACCCTGGCCATTTCACCAGGCCGTGCGATATCGATATGGACCTTTTTAAATCTGCTATCGGTATACAGATTCTGCTCAATCTCTCCCTTGTCAATCCTCACAATACCATCAGCAATCCCACTGCTCTTATCAAACACAACATCCTTTATAGAATAGGTGCATAGCTCAAGGTGCATGAAGTCATCCTGCATACTCCACCTCCGTAATTATAGGATTAGCTAAAGCCCAAAGCATCCTCCGGTACTTCTGCAGAAGTACCGGAGGATAATTTCACAGACTACCGTAAGGTAACCACGTTTGATGCGGTTTCTACTCAGAACCTACTTCGGAAGTACCGTCATCGTATAATTCTTTGGCCAATAAATCCTACCCTGCGAATCCCACTCAAATCCTGCATCTTTAAGGATCTTTCGCGCTTTCACCATATCGTATGTCTTCAGTGGTAGATTAGGATTATGCCAAAACTTATTTGCCGGAGCGATAAACCCGGCCCCAGCATCACCCTTTCCAGCGAGGATATTCTTCACTATATCATCATAGGGTATCGTATGAGCCAGGGCATATCTGATAGTATAATCCCTCGTAGGATGACCCTCCCGAAGATTGAACCCCAGCCAGTGGACATGGATACTGCCCAACTCCATAATCTTGATATGGTCCATTTGGGAGGCCTCTTTTGCTCTCACAGGATTCAGCCCCTTGCTATCAACAAAATCAATAGTCCCTTTTTTCAGCATGAGGAATTCTGCTTCTCTATTTGCAGGAAATACGACAGTTACGCCAGCAGCCTTTGGTGCCCTGAAATGGTTAGGATTCCTCTCAAGGGCGAGTTCCTCTCCAGGCCGTACATAACTAAGTTTGAAAGGTCCACTGCCAATTGATTTGGGATTCTTCCACTGATCAGGATGGGATAACTTCTCCTTCTCAACTATGTTCTCCCAGATATGCTTTGGCAAAATAGGAATGGTGCTAAAGGTATTCATGAAAAGGGGCGCATAGGGCTTATGTAAAATGAATCTAACAGTGAGCTTATCAAGAACTTCTACCTTTTTAATCGGCGCCAAAAGTGCTTTGTACTCAGGTACTGTGTATTTTTTACAATAATCGAAACTGAATTTTACATCCTCTGCTGTCACAGGCTTGCCATCATGAAATTTCATGCCGTCCCTTAGGTTTACATCGATCGTAGTATTATCCTTTTTCTTCCATCCCTTGGCCGCCCATGGAACAGCACTAGACTCAGGCCCAACAGCTGCCAGGGTATCATAAGCGAAATTCTTAAACATCAGCATATTTGTAGAGGGTACGTGAAGTGGATTGAGGGCTCGCAATACTTCCACTGAACCTATCACGATAGTCTTGTCTTGAGTCCTGGGAGTTACCGAGGTGAAATTAAACATATTGAAGAACCCCAATGCTGGCCCACCAACCATATTATCCCATTTCTTCTTATTCCCAGGGTGGAGAGACTTCAGATGATACCCGGCTATTGATGGTATATCTCTAACAAGGTAGTCCTGGCACTTAAGAATCAATGGCCTTCTCTTTTCAATATCCATCTCTTCTCTTGAAGCCTGCAAAACCTTCATGTATTTGGGATTATTGTACCCATAGAAGTTCCTTCCCTTAGGACCTATCTGCTCTGCCGAAAACTCATTGAGAATTTTGTCAGGTTCCAGCCTTGAAGGTCTCTCGTTAAAAGATGAAGCAAACATATCGAAAGGCCACGGGTCATCTATCATCTTCACAAATGTAACCCAATTGGGAGCATATTTGACATCCACCTCGAATCCCAACTTTTTCCAGTTCCTTAAGGTAAGAAAATCCGCTTCATGACCTTCAAGGCGCCATCCGGGTCCAGAAATGAGGCATTTTAGAGGTGGAATGAGTCTATCCTTAGCAATTTCATCCGCGCCAATAAGCGGAGAAGAAAAACTCATCATGGTAATAATAAAGAAAAAAAGTGCTATTGCTTTTATCATTTTGGTAGCCATGACTTCTCTCTCCTTTCTTCTGTTTAAAGGATTACCTTTTGTCACCAGGAAAATAAACCTGTATGACCCTCATGGAAAACAATTGACCTCTCATGAAGGAGTAGCTTTCATGATAATCACCCCCTTGTCCG
>CP070672.1:3359050-3363435 GCA_020351895.1 Thermoplasmata archaeon | reverse complement strand
TCCCTGCGTAACATTCTTATGTGAGTATGGCGTTATTCACGAATATGAAGATTGGGGATCTTGAAGGAAGAGGCAATATATACGATGAAAAAGGTGAGCCCATTCTCTATATGAATGAGAATATTAAAGAAAGATTCAGAGGAACATGTATGAACTGGGCCACGAGAAAAAAAGGTAAGATTCATGGAATCATGAATTTCGAGGGGGAAGGAGAGTTTATACTGACTGATTTACGATTGCTCTTTCTCAGAAGACCGCGGGATTTCCCCCCTGGTTATTGGGCCACAGGAAGGCAAGCAGGAGGTTTGGTGGGTGATGAATTCGTTGGAGGGGGAGACTGGCAATATGCTTTGGCCAGATCCAATAAGACAAAGGAATTGGGTGGATTGGAGTTTTTAGAGATGCAACTCAATGAGATAAGACGAATTAATATTGGAAAAAACGACGTCCGAATTCACATCGAAAATGATGATAAATTTCAGTTGATAATAGACAAGGAAACAGGAGAGAGATTGGCGAATATTCTCGGCAAAGAACGGTAACCTATAATGGAGAAGGAATTAAACTACTCCTTATACTTTAAAACCTCTGGTAACTCCTTAAGAAGCTGATACACCTTTTCCCGTACCAATTTCGGATCAGGATTCTCTTTGGAGGGATGCGCTACAGTGTTTCTTAGGTCCCTGACCTGATGCATCAAAGTTTCCACCTTTTGCTTCCATAGTATCTCATTCTTTAAAAAAAGGTACCCATTGTTATTGATGATATGTATACAGCTGCCAAGGCTTAAAACAGCCCAGTTCTTCTCCCAATCCTTCTTCCTGGTGTTTATGTGGCCATGATTCTCACCTAAAAGCACGGTGACACCTTTGGGTAACAGCTCTTTTAGCCTCTCTCTAACATAAACCTCCACGGCGTTGAAGTATACCAATAAAATTGCTTTTTTACCCGAGTTAGGGAAATCCTTTCTTGTGAGAACCGTATCTGAAGTCTCAGCCTCACAAAGGTAATTATAGGCTTCCTTAAACCGCTTAAGCTCTTTAATCTGTTTCCTAGTCAACCTCTTTTTAACGATCTCCTCCCCAGCTTTGATATCCACTATTTTGCGCTTAACTAAATCCTCGGCTAGTATCTTATAAAGTTCATCCAATTCATAAAGGGATTTGAACTTAGAATCGACACCGATTTTATCCTTTTCTATGGTCTCGACACGTTTTTTCAATATGTCAAACTCTTCGAATAGATCTCGCATTTGCCCAGCCGCTTCCATTGCTTGGACCGATATCGGTGCTGTGGCTGATATTTTCGCTTCAGCAATTTCTTTTTCTCTCAATATCTCAAGATCTATCTCTATCTTTTCTAGAGCCTTGTTGATTTCGTGGAAAATAAGGTAATAGAGCCACACCAGAGATTCTTTGTTCTCTGCATAAACGATGACCTTAAGTTGGGATGGTTTTTCGTTCATTTTTTTTGCAGTCACAATGAGTTCAACACCATATTTTAGCCCTTTTTCATCACCAGCATAAAATTTATCTTTTGCCATGTAGGTATCTTTCTTAATTATCTCTGAAGATACTTCGTAGGATCTATTGTTTACGATATCCAAGGCGAAGGTTCTGCATTTCTCCCCTGAAACCGGTATATCCTCCACAGTTTCCTCAACCTTAAAAAGTGTGCTCATGATATTTTCCCATTCATTATTTTCTATTTCAATTCCCTCGAGTTCAGGCCATTTTATTCCTATGGCCTCGGGTTTTAAAAGGCGTTCCTCATATTCATCAAGACCAGTATTGTAGTAGTTGATCCTGCCGAGAACATCTGCTTCGCCCTGCTCCTCTGGCTTTGGAATCACGCTGAACTTTACGGTTTCCGAATCATATGGTCTGATTAAAGGAATCCTTTTTTTATCATCCTCAAGTGTGAATACCTTCTTCGATAAATAAGGAGTTATGACAACATCGCTTAGGGGAAATGCGCTCCTATTATCTATCATCACCTCATAAAACAAATTGGTACTATTGTATCCCACCGAGGATGAGATATTCACATCACTTTTTGTTTCCACCAAAGCATCTTCTGAGGGTAAAGTCAATTTTCGTTTTTTATGGCTCAGATAATTGGCGATATAAACCAATCCTATGACTATCCCCAAAAAGATCTCCGCGTACCACACAAGTGGTATCACCTCAGAACTTACCCCATCTTCTTCAATTTGAGAATTATAAACGTACAACAGGAAGATGTTAATTTGAAGAATGTTGAGTAAAACTACAGTTAGAAAAATTAATATTGTAATTCTCTTCCAGGACATTAACCTGCCTCTTTCGTCACGACATTGGATATAAATAGTAAGATAAGATTGTAACTTATAAATGTTTGGGAGGAGATTCGAGGGTAAATACCAATTAATTACTTTCCAGCACCTCCCCAATATAATAATTTTTTATTTAAAAATCACGCGAGCATGATTCTGAATATCTCTGCTCCCGCAACAAACGTGCCTATAACGCTGCCTATGTTTGCCAGGGCAGCCACCATAAGTACCCTTATCACCCTGTTATTTAGGAATTGCTTCGTGGTTTCTAACTCGCTAAGATTTTGGAAATCCTTCACAGTTGGGGTCCTTACCTTTGCCTCCACATATCCTGCAAACCATCCAGCAGCAACTGCAGGATTTAAAGAAGTGAATGGTGCTGCGAAAAAGGCTGTTGCTATGGAATATGGGTGCCCCCTGGCAATAAGAGCCCCGGCTGCGGAAAAAAGCCCGTTAATCAAAAACCATGTAACCATGACCCTCCTTAAGTTGTCCCAATAGTCTGGATTCTGAGTGGTGAGGCCGTTATAAAATAGCCAAATCAAAAGGGCACCAAAAAGTATGGGAATTGCATAGGCTATGCCCCTACCCAACTTTATCCTCTTTTTTGGTACTGCATTCAATTCTTCAAAAGTGGGTGTGTCATCTATGTTTGTAAGGTTATCTTGGATTCCCTTCAGGTGGCCTGCTCCCACAACGGCCACAACCTTCCCCTCAGCGGTAAGCGCTGACAGCTTCTTGGCTATGAACGCATCCCTCTCATAGACGAGGATTTTCGTCACGCTGGGTGCTATCTGGCTAAGTTCTTCTATCATCATGGTTATGACATCCTCGTCCATGATCTCCTCTAAATCGATCTCCTCCTCATCTGAGTATCCCACCATTGCCTTCGAAAATTCCCAGAATAGGCGAAACTTCTCCCTAAAGCCCATGGTTCGCCAAGCTTTTCTCAGTGTGATGGTGATATCTCTATCCACAAGTTCCACTCTTATGGACCTTTCCTCTGCAGTTTTTATGGCTGCAAGCATCTCAGAACCTGGCTCGGCACCGAATTCCTTACCCAGTCTTCTTTGTATCGATGCGAGAAAAACCTGAGCTAAAAAGAAAAAAGCCTTTCCGCCTCGGATCATTTCCGTTATGGGAGTCTCCTCCCATTTCTTTTTATTCATCAGAACCTCGTACCTTTTTTCGTCAAGCTCCACAGCAACGATATCAGGCGAATGCTCTGATATGACCTCCTCCACCTCCTCCACACTGGCCTTGGAGACATGTGCTGTTCCCACAAGCACGAGTTTATCGTTGACCACAACCTTCAAAGGCTCTCACCGCTTTTTTATTCAAACAGAAGTTCTCGAATGTATTAATTCGATTTAAAAGTTGGGGGTTTTGTCAAATCGGGATTACATAAGGCTTTTTACGTTTGTCAACCGTCACCAATAAGAATAACAAAGTCTTTTATATAATACAAATCATTTATTAAAAGTTCAGATGGGGCACAATTTTAGAAAATAGGTTGAAGAAAATGAAGTTCAAATGGATAATCTCATTTAAGGGATTTGAAATTCCCACAGTAGGTATAATCATCTTTCTTGTGGTTACGATATGGAGTCTGGGGATGATAATAGCACCGCTGACGCTTCCTGCAAACAGCGTTAAAGATTTAACCGGGACCGTGGGAGAAGTGGAGAATGAAGACATAACCAAGGACATGAATCTATACGCTAAACACTATTACGACGCAGGGGATTTCAACTGTCATACCATAAAGGAAAGGAGCTTTTTTATCAATGGAAATCAAATGCCCTTCTGTGTAAGGGATATTGCGATTTTTTTTGGTATGGCCCTGGGTTTAGGCATTGTTCTGTTTATTAGAATTCCATTGAAATGGTGGTGGCTTATTGGGGGATTGGTCCCAATTGGTTTGGACGGCACGGTGCAGCTTCTGACTCCCTATGAAAGCAACAATCTGTTCAGGTTGTTAACAGGAGGGTTGGCCGGGGTTGTCACAACACTTGCCTTGGGATGGGTGATATACGATGTCTCAAAGGCTGCTGAAATGAAAAAGGCCCTT
>CP070672.1:3356379-3358950 GCA_020351895.1 Thermoplasmata archaeon | reverse complement strand
GTTACCCGACCGGTAGCAATGTCGGTTCTTCACCTGCGATTGGCCCAGATGGGACGATTTATGACGGCTCTAGTGACTATAAAATATATGCAATCAATCCAGATGGTACTAAAAAATGGAGCTATATGACACGTCATGGGATATTCTCCTCGCCAGCAATTTGCTCAGATGGCACGATCTATGCTGGATCTAACGACGCTAAACTTTATGCGATTAACCCTGATGGCACTCTAAAATGGAGTTTCACAACGGATAAATTGGTGAGGTCATCGCCTGCAATCGGAACTGATGGTACGATTTACGTTGGCTCTCGGGACAATAAGTTGTATGCAATCAACCCTGATGGCACTGAGAAATGGAATTTTACAACTGGTAGAGGTATTGGGTGGTCTTCACCTGCAATTGGGACTGATTGCACAATTTATGTCGGCTCTTGGGATGATAAACTGTATGCAATCAACCCGGATGGGACTGAAAAATGGAATTTCAAGACTGGGGACAATGTGAACTCCTCACCTACACTCGGATCCGATGGAACGATTTATGTAGGCTCTGATGACTATAGAATTTATGCGATCAACCCTGATGGCACTGAGAAATGGAGTTATAAAACTGGTCTCTATGTGGGTTCATCACCAGCAATTGGCTCTGATGGTACAATCTATGTCAGCTCTTATGATTGCAAACTGTATGCTCTTGGCAAGACCCCTAATCCGCTAGTAGCCGATGCAGGTCTAGATCAGACTATGAACGAGGGAAATATTGTACAGCTTGATGGCTCAGCTTCTTATGACCCTGACGGCACAATCGAATCCTATGAATGGGATTTTAATGAAGATGATGGCCTATGGTGGGAAACAGGCGCAGTGCCTGATGCAACAGGGCCAACACCAACCCACATCTATGGCGATGATGGTGTTTACATAGTAACTCTGAAGGTGACAGACAATGATAATCTATCAGCTACAGATACCTGTAATATAATTGTTCAAAATGTAAATCCGAGAGTTACCATTGAATCTGTATCAGTGAATGTCGAAATTGGCCTCAGAGTTGCAGGAAGGAAATACAACAATGTTAGCATGACATTATATGAAGATGGTAACCAATTGGCTTATGTCTCCATCGAACGCCTGCCTGGTTCCCCAGACGAACTAATGTCCTGGATACCTGTCAGCATCAACTTTTCAAAATCCTATTCCGCAACCGTGAGATACACTCCTAAAGATCCGCCAAATGTTGGTGCGAACCCAATTTGGATATACATAAAATCCCAGAACGGTAGCATCACTAAGATACATCATACTTTCAACATCCAGCAGTCCAAGAAGAAAGACAGCGAACATTGGAATCATGTGGAACCCTGGGAAGTTGATTTGAATATTCATTTTATTGGACTTCCATTCGAAATTACCTCACATGTCACTGATCCTGGAAGTGATGATATAATCTTAACTTACTCTTATGGTTCCCAGATTGTGACAATTTCTTATTTGAACAATCCCCCAGTTCAAGACCCGTATCCGTCTCCGGGAATCAATCCAAGAGACATTATAGACACAACAATTCTCGTTTATGAGGGTTTGAAAACTGTAACCTTGATAGTGAAAGATGACGACAATATTAGATTGGGGGTAGAACAAGGTATTCATTATTTTAACCTCGGATAAAAAACATAAATTTCCTTTACCTAAAAATACTGTGCATAATATGGGGTAACAAACCTCGAACAACTAACTAATTTCTTTTTTATTAATCAATTTTGGGATATATAACAAATCCCTTTTCACTTTTTATGCACTCCAAACCTTTATTTTGATAATAAATAATAGAACTTTCCAAAAAGGGGGTCAGAGTCTTTGTATGTTAGTCTATCGCCGAACTCCACTTCGACAGTTTTATATATATGGTATCATATTCACATCCAGATGAAAAGGAACATCTATCTGGGACTTTGTATAATGACGATGTCCCTCTACATGTTATCATCTTTACTAGAATATACCAGAAGGCGATGAATTACATGAAAATCGAACTGAAAGAGAAGATCGCAGGGGAGATATCCCTATCTGATGAGCCAGGAGTGACCATAAGAAAATGGAGAGAGGCATTCGATCTGAGCCAACAGGAGCTCGCAGAGCATCTGGGCATATCACCTTCAGTGATCTCCGACTACGAATCAGGGAGGCGAAAATCTCCCGGAGTGGCAACTGTGAAGAAGATCGTGGACGCCCTCATTTATCTTGACATAAAAGGAGGGGGAAGGATCCTCAAACGCTACGAATCAGAGAAGCAGAACAAGGCCATTCTCAGCATGAAGGAATTCCCTGTTCCTGTGACTGCAAGGAATTTCGTGGCAGCGATTAAGGGTAAGAACCTCTCCAGTGACTCCCTAAAAAGCGATGTTCACGGCTACACTGTAATAGACAGCCTTAGAGCCATCGTTTCCCTGGATTCGTCGGATTATCTCAAGATATACGGTTGGAGCAGCCAAAGGGCCTTGATATTCACGGGAGTGAAGTACGGAAGGTCCCCAATGGTGGCAATCAGGGCACATCCTTTAAAACCCGC
>CP070672.1:3339227-3356279 GCA_020351895.1 Thermoplasmata archaeon | reverse complement strand
GTCTTACGCAAGGATATTATAATACAAAACCTATAACACCCTTAGTCTTTATGTATGTTATGGAATTTCACAAAGTATGAATTGGTTTATAAAGATTTGTTTGTTGTAATTAAGGCTCGGGTGCGAAAATGGATAAGGTGGTTGTTTCGATTGGGGGTTCTGTTTTAGTGCCGAATGAGAACGATACAGATTACATGAAAAAACTCGCCTCCATGTTTAAGGAACTTTCCACTGAGAGGAAACTCTTTATCGTAACAGGTGGAGGAAGAATAGCCAGATATTACATAAGATCGGGCAGGGCATTGGGGGGTGACGAACGTTACTTGGATGAACTTGGAATTGAGGTTACCAGGCTAAACGCTAGACTTCTAATAACAGCTTTAGGAGATTATGCATATCCGAAACCAGGATTCGATATAGAAGAATCTATGGTGGCTGGTAAGAGCCATAAAATCGTTGTCATGGGGGGTACTGTCCCAGGTCATACAACCGATGCCGTTTCAGCCATGCTTGCAAAAAAGGTGGTGGCCGTGAGACTGGTGAACGCAACGAACGTGGACGGTGTATACGATACCGATCCAAAGAAGAATCCCAATGCAAAAAAGTTCACAAGGATGTCATATGATCAGTTGATGGCATTAACCACGGAATCTGAAGGTATGGCAGGCCCCAATGTGATTTTTGATCCCAAGGGTTCAGATATCATCTCCAAGGCCATAATTCCCCTTTTTGTTTGTCATGGACGGGATTTGGATGCCTTAAAAAACGCCATATTGGGGGAGGAATTCGACGGAACCATTGTGGATTGAGACGCCCAAATTCTGAGTCATCCATACAAAAGGAAAGTTTTTGTATTTAAATCGCAATATCAAACATTGGGGAATAGGAGCAATGAGAAAGATAAGAAGCGGGATCGTGGGCTTGGATTCGCTTTTGGATGGAGGAATAAACGAAAACTCCACAACAGTGATAATCGGAACCTCGGGTGCCGGGAAGACCACGTGTGCAACGCAATTTTTGAGAAGGGGATTGGATACTGGGAAAGATGCCCTGTTCGTGAGTTTGGATGAGAACCAGGACCAGATCATAAAAGAAGCCGTGGAGATGGGTTGGGCTGATATCCACGATTATATTGAAGATGGCTCCCTCGTGTTTATCGATGCAAGCGGCAAGAAATTCTCAAAGTTCATCAGACATGAACTGCCCACTTTCGTTGAGGAGTGGAAGGGCTCAGAATCGAGAATAGTGGTGGATCCACTCACCCCTGTTATTTGGTCAACAGATGGAAGGTACGAACAACGAGAGTTGCTCATGCTCCTCCTCAAAGAGACTAAGAAGATAGGAACCGTTATTTGCACATTAGAAGAGCATGGCTCAAAAGGAGACCTCTCTGGTAATGAGATCGTTATTCCCATGTATTTGGCAGATAACGTTATTCATCTCAAGTACACCCGATCAGATGGTGTCACCTCCAGGCTTTTAGAGATTGTGAAAAGCAGAAACTCAAGGCACAGTAACCTTTCTCATCCATACACAATAGTAAGAGGTTTTGGATTGCTTGTACAGGGAAAGGCAAGAATTGAGGACAAAACCAGGCAGGCTCCGAAAGAGTTGAAAAAGCTACTGAAAAAGCATGAAAAATCCTTTTCAAAGAGAGTCTGGAACAACATAAAAATATCTTTGGACAACCTGACGGATGAGGATTTCGAGAAAGTTGATTTGAAACAACTGGTTAACGACTTGATTATGACATATAGTGAGGAATCTGATACCAATGCCAAGAAGAATGGTTGATGCCCTCAAAAAGGAGATAGAAGAGGATAAGGAGGTACCTGAAGGTCTTGAAGAAAGGGTAAAAGAAACCATAACAATGAATCCAAGGAGACAGGAGATACTGCAGTACCTTTGCAAATACCCATGCACGCGATTGTCCAAGATTGCCAGGGAATTGGAATTGAGCAATGCCTCCACAAAGTGGCATCTAAATATACTGGCTCAGAAGAATTTCATAGTCAGAGAAGATGTAAATGGTGATTCTGTATTTTATCCCGCGAAAATGATAGCCGAGGAGGATATTGAAGCTCTTACCGTCATAAACCACGAACGTGCAACACCCATTTTGAGAAAAATACTATCCAACTCGGGAATCAACCAAAAAGATCTTTGCGATGACGTACAACTGAATCAAAGAACCGTGGTGAGACACACAAAAGATCTGGAGCGCATAGGATTAATCGAGTGCATTCAAGACGGCAAATTTAAAAGATATTACCCCACGGTTCTCATAGAAAAGAAAGAAGAGAGTTACAGGAAAAAGGCGGCCAAGTTCAGAAAGCATCTCTTAAAAATGTTGGAAAAAGATGGTGTGAAACCAAGGGTTGTGCGAACCACAGATAGATCCCTTCATGTGAAAATCACAACCGGAGAAAAAAAGAGTGTATTGGAGCTGGGCACCCAGCCGTACCTTTCGATCCGTGAGCGTTACAAAGGACTTTGATCAAGGGACTTTTTTTCATCAAAAAAGAAAGGATTATTCACTTAGTAATCTCGGTATTCCCTGGGATAGTGTCTGTAAAAGCTATTCCAAACCATTCGAATTCACCGTCGGGTGTAGGTTCGTAATAACTATAGAGTACCTCCTTCTCTATTAGATATGACAAGGCATTGGTGATTATTGTACGATCCAGTTTAATATCCTGTTGTATTCTCTCTGCCATATCCTCCAAACCCTTCTCTCTCTGATTTTTACGGGCCGATACCCGATACTTGCCGTGTATAAGTTGACTCGCAATGTATTGGCCTATCCTCAAGTGTGTGGTATCATAATAGATGTCCTTACCTTTCCTCATAAAATTACCGAAATAGTGCCCGCATGCGGGACATCTGTATAGCAGGGGTTTGCCCTTTTCGCTCACCTGTTCCAACTCTCCTTTGCCGCAAATCTCGCATGGTTTCTTTGGGACCTCTTTTTCAACAAGCTCCACCTCTATTTCACTGGGTAGAGCCTCGCTTGCCTGGCTGTTTATATCTTCTTCTGTGGCCTCGGTATCCCTCAGTTTGATCCCACATTTTTCGCAAAAGATTGCCTCTTCACTTATCTCGGCACCACAGTTGGAACATTGCATCCTATCAACTTCCCTTTTCAACACTTGGCCAAATATGCCTTATTTTCCATGGTGAATTGCATTTTAAGGATATGAATATTATCACCAAAATGGGGAATATGAAGAGACTTGCTTTCTCAACCCTCCCTCTCAAGATTTCAGATTCGTTATGTCTTTGGCTGTAAGAATCCCGCTCTCGGTTATGTATCCAGTCACGAATTTTTTGGGTGTGACATCAAAGGCCGGATTTTTGGCCTGTGTATCCTTAGGCGCCATCCGTTTCCCTGAAAATGCCAATACCTCCTCGGCATTTCTTTCTTCGATTGGAATCTCTTCCCCGGTCTCTATGGAAAAATCGAATGTGGTAACTGGTGCAGCCACATAAAAAGGGATGTTGTTTTCTTTTGCCAATACTGCCTTTTCATATGTACCTATCTTATTTGCGAAGTCACCGTTTTTGGCGATTCTATCGGCTCCCACCAAAACCATGTCGATTTCACGATTATGCATGAAATGACCTGCAGCGTTGTCGGTTATTAAAGCATGTGGAATGCCTTCGTTTTGTAGCTCCCAGGCAGTGAGTCGGGCCCCCTGAAGTCTGGGTCTTGTCTCATCCACAAAGACGAATATTTTCTTTCCATTATGATGTGCTAATCTTATGGGTGCCAATGCCGTGCCCAAATCAACAGTGGCTAAGGCTCCAGCATTGCAGTGGGTGAGAATTTCCTGATCGGATTTGATTAAAGATTCGCCGTGCTCCCCGATTTTCCTGCACTTTTCTATGATGTTTTCAACGTAACTCTCGGCAGCTTCTTTTGGGTCCATTCCTTCCTCTGTTTTCCTTAACATGTGGTCTATTGCAGTGAACAAATCCTGGGCAGTTGGTCTTGTGGCTCTGAGTACTTCTGCCGCTTTACTCAAATCTCCATCGAGCATACTGGCCTGTGCCATTCCCAGTGCTGCTGTAGCACCGATGGCAGGGGCTCCTCTTACCACCATGTCCTTGATGGCAAAGGCCACATCCTCCACATTCATAGCCAAAAATATCTCGAGCCTATGGGGAAGGGCACGCTGGTCTATGAACTTGATCTCCTCATCCTCCATCCAGACGGACCGCATGTCCTTGGTTTCACCATCCACAATAACCTTCATGGGGTCACCTTAAATCCTTTCCCTCGTGTAATTACTGTTTTTGGTTTTAAGTGTTGTGATTTATGGGAAGGATCTTCATAAAACAATCTAGTTTAAAAGTTATTTACCTCCCATAGACAGTCATCATTTACAAAAAGCCAATATCCACGGCCACTTGTTATGTACCTCAGGTCATTATATTTTGAAGGCTTACTGATATGGTAGTTCTTCCAATTATCTCCACCATCTCCTGCGTCATACCATTGTATAGCTGTATAATGTCCCATAATTGAGTTAAAAATCTCATCAATCGAATGAATACAGAAGGATGGGTTTCCAACCAGGTTCCAGCCCTTGTAGAGTTGGATTGAGGTTAGATTTGGTATGTCTCCAGTTATGATTAAGGTATCATCATTTTTCATGTGAATCCAGAATCCCATGGTGTGATCCAGATCGGTAAGATCGTCATCAGTTGTGTGCCATCTTCCATCACTTGCGTTGTACCACTGGACTACATCATAATTTCCTGCAATTGAACTCAGAACCGAATAAATAGAAGTATCAGATTGGACCAGAGGAAATGATATTTGATTCCAACCTTTGTAGAGTGGAATTTCATAGGAAGGAATGTCTAAAACCACATTTGCTTCCTTACTTACATTCATATTGACCTCAGTATAACCCATTAATGTTTCATTCCAGGCAGTGATTTTATGGGGAGTGTAGTAGGTTTTTTCTCCTATGGTATCTCCGTTCGTGTCTTTCTCTACATATTCGGTTACCACGATCCATCGAGCCCAACCTTCGGAATCTGTTTTATGTTTTTGGGCAGGTAGGGAGTTTCGGAAATCTTTGATACAAACGATGGCGTTTGGGATTGACTGGGCTAAATTATCCATGGTATCCACATGCAAATACCACTGGACTTTCAGAGTTGGTAAAGTATCCCTGAAATATACTTTAGTCTTATTAAGATCTGAATTAAGAGCAATAGCGTTAGAATAACCTTTCAAATAAAAGGCATTGTCATTAAAATAGAAAAAAGGCGGATTAAAGACTTCGCCAAATAGTGTACAATTAACTACATTAGATGAAGAGTCCAAACAATATAGTGCAAATCCAGGTATGCCATAAAACCCTGCTCCAAACCCGGAGGCGCCTCCTATTATTTCACAACCCACTGCCTTTGAATAGGAATCCTCACCATAAATACCGTTCCCTCCATCTCCTCCAAAGTGATGTCCTTGACCGCCAAAACCACCATTAAAATCGGTATTTATTGCATTTAAATAAGAATCCCCCTCCAGATATATACCGCTGCCACCATCGCCTCCCCAACTCCATTCAAATGCCTCCTCTGCATCACCTCCATCACCACCATAGATATTATTTTGGCTTAAGTTCAATGAAGAATTCATTGCATAAATGCCATGCCCACCATTACCCCCATATGAAGATAGCAATATTCCTCCTTCATAAGTTCCAGTCCCGCCATCCCCTCCAAAAATACTGCAAACGGATATGAACACAGACGAATATTCTATATGGATGCCAGTTCCCCCATCGTCCCCATGGCCCACATGATCTTCACCTCGAAAACCATAAACTCTATTGTTTGAAAAATTGCAATTATATGATGATTGCACATGAATCCCTATGGAAGCGTTATAAACATAGATGTTAGTAATATTCACATAGTTAGCGTTCTCAATAAAAATACCAACCTGTTCCATCCCATTGATTTTTGTATTGAAGTTATCCTCTCCAATTATATTTAAAGTTTTATTTATAATTATATTTTCTCGATAAGTCCCGTTAAAAATAAAAACAGTATCCCCATCACTAGCATTATCCACAGCAGCCTGGATCGTCTTTTTATGGGTAGCATCTTCAGAGCCGTAATCATTATCTACATAGATGGTGATTGCACCTGCCTTCGGCATGATGTCCATGGTAATGTCTATTACTGCCAATGAACTCAAAACCAACAGCATCGTCACGATAATCGAGAAGCCCCTCCTGTTCATGAGCTATCTATTATATATTAGGGACTAAACACTTAATAATTTCGCTAATTTGAGGGGCATTTTTTAGCACTTTAGCCTTCCCCAAAAACTAGATATACAGTGCACATCCTGTGCATCAAAAAGTTTACGGGGGGACCCATTTGAATGATATAGAAGATAAAGTGGCTCTTGTGACAGGATCTTCAAGGGGAATAGGAAAGGCTGTTGCCATTGCCTTGGCCAAGGAGAAGGCCAAGGTCGTGGTGAATTATGTAAAGAACAAAGAGAAGGCTGAAGAGGTTGTCTCTCAAATTCGGGATGAAGGCGGAGAGGCCATGATGATCGAGGCGGATGTCTCGGATTCCAAGGAAGTCGAAAGAATGAGGGATAGGGTGCACAAAGAAATGGGTGAAGTGAACATTCTGGTGAACAATGCCGGAATTCATCAACATCTGAAAAGTTGGGAGCTTAGCAATGAAGACTGGAATACGGTTTTAGGAGTTAATCTAACGGGTGTTTTCAACTGTGCAAAGACCTTTGCCCAAAACATGATGACCAAAAAATGGGGGCGAATAGTGAACATTTCATCTGTAATTGCTTATATCGGAACAGATCATGAGGTTCATTATGCAGCTTCAAAAGGTGGTGTTGTCTCGGCCACGAAATCCCTGGCCATGGAACTTGCCCCATACAATATCAGGGTGAATGCAGTCTCACCCGGGTATATAGAAACCGATATGACGAAATTCTCAAGTGCGGAAGAGAAGGGTTACTATTTAGAGAAGATCCCTCTGGGAAGGCTGGGAGCACCTTCCGAAATTGCGGATACAGTGATATTTCTCTGCTCTGAAAGATCCTCATATATTACAGGAGAAGTTATACAAGTGAACGGTGGTTTGGCATTTCTATAAGGCGATTTGAAAAAGGTAGCTACACCAAAAAGTACTTAAGAACTAAGGCCGATGTATATTCAGAAATGCCTGTCTTGTCGGAGAAAATTGGACCTGAAACGAATATGGGGGATTAGATTTTGGTATCAAAGGAAATCATGGAGAACATCGACCTCGAGGAGGGGAAAATACGGGTTAATGGAAAATGGCTAACTGAAGATGAGATCAGATACGCTATTAAGATGAAGGTTTCCTCGGACGATTATAATGTTTCCGATCTTGCGGTAGCCCTAAAAACCTTGATATCAGAGATGAACAAAAGCACGGTCCTGAGAGTGAGGGTGCCAAGGGAAATGGCAGAGGAGTTTGAGGAATTGAGCAGAAAAAGGGGAGAAAGCGTGGAATCCATGCTGAGGGACATCCTCATAGAATACATGGGTAGGGAAGGTAGAAGGGAAGAGAAATTTGAAGAGGAAGAAGAGGCCGATTCCTATGAAAAGATCGATTTGGAAGGGTCAAAAGAGGCCTATGAGGAGGAAAGAGAGTTACCTGAAGATGAACCAGATGAAGACTATTATGAAGATATGGAAGGGGAGGAGGAAGAGGAGGACGATATCGGTATCAGTATCGCACATGAGGACAGCTATGAAGACGAAATGACTGATGACATGTTGGATTTAGATACCGCATCAGAGGATTCAAAGGCGGAAGAGGTGGATATAGAGGATGGTTTGGTGGTGGAGGAATTACCTGATATTGAGGTCATTGATGAGGATATAAACCAACCAGAAGTTGAGGACCTCGAGTTAGATGAGATCGATTCCCAGGAGAATTTAGAAGTTGATGATTTGGATGATATCGAGGTTATCGATGAAGAGATGGATGAACCACGAATAGAAGAAAGCGTATCGGAAATAATGGAGAGGGATGAAGACCAAAAAGAGGAACATATTCCTGAAAGTGATGAGGAAGAGGTAAAAAAACCGAAGGGCAGGAAGATCAAGAGGGCTCTTAGGAAGAAAAAGGCAACCAAGAAGAAGGTCATAATCAGAAAGAAGAAACTCAAGAATAAGACACAATGATATTTTGGAATTTACAGGTGCAAGTCATGCCCATTCGCCTAAGAAAGAGGTACCGACTCAGAAACAAGGAGATAAAGGCTTTTTCCGAGCATTTAAAGGAGATTTTTTCAAAACAATGCTTCTCCACAAATGACACCGTGGATAAGGCAGAGTTGGAGGGTTTTGAAGTTATTCTTGTGAATGGAGAGATTCTTGGATTGGTAATACAAAATGCTCCATTTTTGACTGTTAGAGGTCTTTTGAAATACCGTCCCGAAAAAAGATTTGTTACTGTGGATATGGGTGCAGTAAAATATGTCTACAATGGAGCAGATGTGATGGTACCTGGAATAGTCGAGGCAGAAGAAGGAATAAAAAAAGGGGATCTGGTGTGGATAAGAGATGAAAAGAATAAACAGCCACTTGCCATTGGAGAGGCTCTAATATCAGGTAAAGAGATGCTACTTTCTGACAAGGGCAAGGCAGTAAAATCATTACATCATGTGGGCGATAATATCTGGAATTTTGAAAACTAACATCTGTTAATTCAAATTTTCAAAGGGAAACGAAAGAACAAAAGGACTGCTGAAAATAGAAACCTAACTCTCGAGCACAGATGGTTTTTAAAACGATCCTTTTATCTTCGTCCTATCGATTCTCACTCCTTCTGGCGTGAGTATTAAAAGATTCTTACCCACTCCCGCTAAATCTCCTTTCACATCTCTTGAGACTGCTCTCAGTTCATTGGTTATCCGTCTTAAGGTTAGGGTATCCTTGGCTATAGGAGTAAAATCTAAAAGCAAGATGTTTCCGCCATAAACCTGTGATGTGAGGTCGCCCAGATCCTCGTATCTATGTAATTCTGCGACCTTGATGTTCATTTTCGCGGGAAAGGCACCAATGTCCTCCCCCTCAAAAGACATCTCCCCAAGATCTATATACTTTTCAGGCTCGCCTGGCGGCGCTTCACTTTTGAATTTTTTAAAGGGTCTTTTTACCACGTACAACACCTCATCTTCCGCTTTGTATCCGTAACTGATTATATGAATATAAGCTTTTTTGGTGTTCTTGTTGTGGTTCTGGCCCTAAATTAGAGAGAACGAAACTAACTTTTACTGAAATTTGAAAGAGTATTTACCTCTTTAAGTTTCATGATTGTCTTCAATCTGTATGCTCCCTTTGTTTTCGAAAGCAGGGAACTGTCGTTTAACACCAGGAACCAAGTCGAATCGTTTTTTTCCATCCCTTCCAAACCTCCTTGAAATTTTTTATTATTCCGGTGACTCATGCTCGACTTCTAAATCACCAAATTGCAGTGCCCCGTGCAAGATGGCCTTTCTCAGATGATTTTTATGTCTTTTGTTCATATTTATCTTCACCTCAATCCTATTTTCTAAAGTATACTATCCCAAGTTGGTGTATTTATACTGTCCCTGGTAATTACCTTAAAGACACCAGAATACCATAAAAAATATTATCGAATGGCAAATATAAAAATCATAACCTACGTGTGTAGGAAAGGTTTATAATTGATGGTACAATTACACAATGTTGCGGTTAAATGGCACAGGAAGATTTGAGTGACCTTGACAAAAGGCTTTATGAATACATAAAGCTCAATAACTTCGAAACCAACAAGTGGTCCACAGCTGACGCTGCAAAATCCCTTGGTGTTGAAGAGAGCGCAGTCTACGAATCATTAGCCAATCTCACAAAACACCTAAAAGACAAGGTATGGATATACTACAAGGACGGTGGCCTGAGAATCGCGGCAGAGTGATCTTATAGCGGGGTGGGGTAGCCAGGAAACCGCGAGGCTTATGCGATACCTCTTTGTATCATGCCTTCGGCCTGATATCCCGACGGGCTCATAACCCGTAGATCGATAGTTCAAATCTATCCCCCGCTATTACTTATTTATCACTTGTAGTTATTTTTCTTGTATTATTATTTAATTTATAAAAAAAAAACTTTTTTCAGCTTGGATGGGATGAAAGGTAATATTAGAATGTTTGTGATCTCCTTTCATCCGATTGCGAAGTTATGATTGGACATCAATTATTTCTTAAGCTTCGCAATCCCCCGCTATTATCTTATTTATAAAATCATGATCGTTTCAAAAGTGCATTTAAAAGAATTCGTAAATCGGTTTTAAAAGGTACATCCGCCTCGGGTAACAACTTGTTTATGTCCTCTATCACCCCATCAATGCTGCTCTCCTCATGGGCCTTAAGGAATTCCTTGATTCCATTAGGATCGGAAAGATAAGGAAGAATCTCCTCAAAAATCTCATCAATGTTCATGCTATCTTCGACCTTTTAATAATCAGGCACTGTAAAACACCTTGTAGCCCAGGTAAGTGGAATACAAGTCGGCCTTACTCGCCACCTCAAAAGGAGCATGTAGGCTTAACAATGCCGGACCGCAATCCACAACCTCCATGTTGTGCTCGGCCAAGAACTTCGCAATGGTTCCTCCCCCACCCTCATCAACCTTTCCCAATTCACCTGTCTGCCAGGGGACTTTGTTCTTGTTGAAGAGGCGCCGAAGCTCACCAATGTACTCGGCATTGGCATCACTGGAGGAATATTTACCCCCCGCACCTGTGAATTTCGTTATTACTAAACCGTAACCCACCTTAGGCGCATTTTTTATCTCATGCACGTCCTTGTAATTGGGATTTACACCACCAGTAACATCTGAAGAAAGGGCTTGGGACCTTGACAATGCTCTTCTCAACATGCTATCCCTGTAATCAGGTGTTGTAAGTTCGATGAGTTCGCCTATCAAGTTTTCAAGAAACCTGGACTTGACACCAGTATTACCTTCACTACCTATTTCCTCCTTGTCAAAAAACAATGCAATGGCGGTTTTTTTCGGTCTTTTCAGGGCAGCTATGGCTGCCATTGATGTATAGGCGCAAATCCTGTCGTCCTGGCCATAGGCACCAACCATGCTGGAATCAAAGCCTATGTCCCTAGGGGATCCCGCAGGTACGATTTCCAGCTCGGCTGTGGTGAAATCCTCCTCCACTATACCATATTTTTTATTGAGATGGTCCAGCACCCAGAGCTTGATCTTAGATTTAGCATCTTTATCTTTTACTGGGACGCTACCCACAAGGACATTCAACTCTTCGCCTTTGATTCCCTCTGGAAGTCGCCTTTTAGCCTGTGTCTTGTGGTACAGATGCGGCTCCAAATCTGTTATCGTAAAAGCCGGTTCTTTGGGATCCTCACCAATGATTATATCAACAGTGCTGCCATCCTCTTTCACAACTCGCCCATGCACAGCCAATGGCTGATTGACCCACTGATATTTTTTTATTCCACCGTAATAATGCGTTTTGAACAAAGCCAGCTTCGTATCATCATCCTCGTATAACGGATTCTGCTTCAGATCCAGCCGAGGAGCGTCGATATGAGATGCAATGATCTTCACACCATTGTCTATGGGTTCGGACCCGAGAATAATCAACGCAATATTCTTGTTTCTATTTGTTATATAAATCCTTGATCCTGGTTTTGGACCCTTAACCTTCTCTATTGATTTGAATCCATTTTTCTCGGCGAATTTTATAATCTCCACCACGGCCTCTCTTTCAGTCTTTGCTATGCCCATGAAATTCATATAGTCTTGGGAAAATTTGAAAGCAGCTTTTTTCTCCTTTTCACTGAGCTTGTCCCATACCAATTCATGTTTCCTGGAAAGTTTCTCCTCCAATTTCGATTTTTTGATTTTCTTTTTAGCCATGTAGGTCCCCCCGTTATGTTTGGGCAAAAGCCGTTTTGGTATTAAGTAATTTTCGATTATGTCATGGAGATTTTTCAATGATAGATATCCTTTCTATCTATTAATAAAAAACCCGGTTGATGGTGAGGATAGAGAAAACTTTGAAAATGGATGAGAATATGGTGCATAAATGACGGATTATTAGGGTGGGAGGAGGGGGAATTGGTGGTGGGTAATTCAGGTATTAATGATGAAGATGGTGGGGATATATCAAAGATAAAAAGATATTGAGGGGCAAAGGTGGCCTTTTACAACAAATCTTTAAAATAAGTTGATAACAATCACTCCTTGGGTGTCTATATGAAAAAGATAGCACTGGGCGAGACATTGCCTATTGAGATTACCGAGGTCTCTAAATTAGAAGGTAGAGATAAATATAAAATAATTTTCCGTGATGATGACGGCTTCGAAGGCATGGTCTATCTGGATGTGGAGCTTCCAATTGGAACCGCAGAGCTCAAACTGGTTCATAAGGAAGGATGATCTAAAAGGAATAAGATAATTTAGAAAAATTTAATAGCGTTCATAGCCTTTAATCTGGTGATAATTATGGCTGAAAAGGATTGCACCGGTAAGATACTCATCAATGACGGGGAAAAAACCGTTTCCGTGAATATAACCGGCAGTTCCGAAAAAGAGTTGTACGAAATATTCACTTTCATGAGAAAAATGAAAAAAGATCCAGGAAAATACACTATCGACCTTGAGATAGATTGATCGTCAATGTAGAAAGATTAAAGATTTCCTTAATAACTTTTATTTATTACATTAAGTATCAGGCTGATTAAGGTATATCTGTAGAAATAAAAACTAAGTCGCAAATTTATTATGCTATAGGATGTTAGAGGCATAAATTTGCTCCTGTAGTGTAGCCCGGCCAATCATTTTGGCCTCTCGCAGTCTCTTTGGCTGGAGAAAGCCAAGGACACGGGTTCAAATCCCGTCGGGAGCATTATAATTCTTTATTGTTTCAATCCATGCACCCACTTCGTGTTTGAGTTATTATGAGACTTCAAATATTTCTTAAGCTCAAACACCCGTCGGGAGCATTTTAATTTTTTATTGTAATAAGCCATGCTCTTCCTAATATTTGAATAATAAAAAGTATAATGAAATTTTAGTACACCTTATTTAACTTCTTTTTACCAATCTTTCTAAAAACAGATCGAGCGAACTCAAAACACTCCACATCACAAGGGCGATTCCAACGTATATCAGGACTACTCCTAAGATCTGTAATAGGATCCCAAAAGAAGCATTCATGAGGGAAAAGGTTCCGCTGATAAGATACAATACCACGCCTCCAACGAGAGCAAATAGACCAAGAGACATCGTGTTATCCATATCAATCATCTCGAATAAAAGAACCGTGTTCAAAAAGAAAGGTTCCGAGATTTAAATTATACTCGTGTTAAATAAAACCGTTGAAGTCACTATCAAAAATGATAACCACGGCATAAAGCATTTATCAGTAAAAATCAATTTTTCATTCCCTTACCTCAACGCCCTATACCACTGAGAGCCCACAGCCTTATAACCTTTTTTTTCTTAACACGGCTCTCAGTGGAATTTTACTTTCCTTTCTCGGTGTGATGGTTTTTAGTTGTCTATGCTCACCAAGTTGATTTCGAAAATAAGCGATTTTCCATAAAGATTATGGCTCTCCCAACCCGGTTTTGTGTAAGCCTCTTCGGGAGGAATCCGTACCACCTTGGTTTCGTTCGCCTTCATACCGATGACACCCTTCCAAAATCCTTCTATCAATTGACCGTAATCGTCTGAACTATCCGGATCTGTGCCATTCACATGCATCTTTAAGGGGGAATAAGAATCCCTGATTGAAAAATCCTCTGTCTTAGGATAGTCATCGTTATGAGCCACATCAGAATGGGATGTGTCAAAAATCTCGCCATCTACTAAAATTCCTATATAATTTACCTGGGCATTATTGCCAGCTACCGCAGTTTCGTTTCCAAATACCTTGATCCTAGAAGTGTTCAACCAAATCGAGTCAGTGGGCCCAGCACTGGAAGAGGCATTGATTAAAATATCGTATCTTCCGGGGTCAGTTCCTGAATACGAGGTGATATTGCATATAACGACGCTGGAGTCATACCCGGAGATATTCACGGAATCATATTCAAAAGAGATTGTCCAATTATTAGGAAGATGTGCTTCATTGTAAGATAATGTCATCGTATCATTTCCATTCCCGGTGTTCCTCACCACTATTGCATAGTGAGTCGACCTTCCAGGATCCACGTCATGAGAGTTGTTGTAGCATTGAAGCTCCACCCCCCAGGTGTACTGAAAGACGGTTAGATTAAATCCAAGTGAATATGTACGAAGCAGATTCAAAGAAGTGACGTTCAACATAAAGGAATAGGTTGTGTTTACGGCACTATCAGTGGAAGGAACGATAGAGAAAGACTCCTGTTCCGATTCATTTCCTCCAACCGAAACATTGTATGTTATGGTGATATTCCAATCTGAAGGCAGACCTGAAATCACAGGTATAAATGTATCAGGATTGTTTCTCGGGTTGTAGATTGTGAAATTAAAGGTAAAATCTTCACCTGGGTTTCCCTCCTTATGCGGTGTATCTGTAGTGAGCTCTACATCGAAGAGTAGTTCAAAAACTATCAAATCATATTCAAGGGGATATGTATGCTGTGTATTGGATGATGTGACAGTTAATATGAATGGATATGTTCCATTATATGCTGTTGCAAATGAAGGTATAATGGTGAAGTCCACATGCTTAGACGCCATACTCTCCACAGTTATGGTGTTGGGGAGGTCTATTTCCCAATCAGAAGGTAAACCTGAAATCAGCGGGGAATAAACGTCAGTCTCCGGATCAGGGTTGTGTACCGTGAACCTAAAACTTACGGTTTCATTGGGATATCCTCCCATCTGCGGGGTGTCAGTCGTTAGTACATCCATTTCTTCCTCATCCTCTTCAGGGGTTGGGAGGAGAAAGTATAAAACTGAAACTAAAATCACAACCACCACGATTATTATGGTGACCAGAATCAAAATCATCTTATTTCGTCTTCTGGCGGCCCTATCAAGGGATAAATCTATCCCCTCTCGGCCATGTTTTCCTTTTTTTCCAATTTCACTTCGTCTTTTTGCCATACCCAGCACCAACTTTCTGGGATATTTTGTTGATTTGTTGTGCGCTATGAATATCTTTCCTGGTTAAATCATTTTTGCCTAATTTTAGTTATTATGATAATCGATCAGAAAACCGATTGCAAACGATAAAAATTATAAACAACCAATCCTATCTCGGCGTTGCCCAATTGTAAGGCCAAAATTTTAAAGGCGTGCCATTGGGGGAGGATATATAAGAACATTTATTGGAGGTATTGTATGAGTTTGGAATGGCTACCGAGAGAAGATGAGTTGAAAGACCATGAGCTTTTCAAGGGTAAGGACTATTTTGGAACAGAACCCCCTTGTACAGTATATGAAAAGAAGCCAGTTGTGGATCCTGAGGGTAATGAGGTAGAGGGACTGTATTCAGCCTGGATAACCCTGAACAACCCAAGGCAGTACAACTCCTACACCACAGACATGGTAAAGGGTGTGATTGCAGGATTCCATAATGCTTCTTTGGACAGAAGCGTTGTTGCAGCTGTTTTTACAGGTGCTGGTGACAAGGCCTTCTGTACAGGAGGTAATACCAAGGAATATGCGGAATATTACAGCAAGAGACCTAATGAATATGGCGAGTACATGGAACTCTTCAACCACATGGTGGATTCTATACTGTTTTGCAAAAAACCCGTAATCTGCAGGGTCAATGGAATGCGCATTGCAGGAGGCCAGGAGATTGGAATGGCCACGGACATTGCGGTTAGCTCTGATTTGGCGGTATACGGCCAAGCCGGCCCAAGACATGGTTCTGCACCGGATGGGGGATCCAGCGATTTCCTACCATGGTACCTTGGAATGGAGGATGCAATGTGGAACTGCATTTCATGCGAGACTTGGAGCGCTTACAAGATGAAAAGGCTGGGATACCTCACTAGAGTCGTACCAGTTATCAAAGAAGGGGACAAATGGATAAGAAATCCCCAGGTTATAACAGACAAGTGGGTTGAGGACGGAGAGATCGTATATGGTGAATTCAAGAAAGGAGATGAATTCAAAGAAGCTAGGGCCTATGTGAAGAATGCTCAGACAGATTTTACAGGTTTGGACAATTCACTAAACGAAGTCATTTGGAGATTCACGAACCTCTTTCCCGGCTGCCTCATAAAGACTATAGACAGCATCAGGGCCAAGAAGAAATTTTTCTGGGACTACTCAAAGAACTACAACAGGCATTGGCTTGCAGCCAACATGTCAGGTGAGGCTTTCTTGGGATTCCACGCATTCAACACAAAGAAGATCACAGGCAAGGACGTAATAGATTTCATCAAGTATCGCCAGTTGATTGCCAAAGGAGCCTATCAGGACGACGATATATTCGAGGCTGTTTTAGCAAAACCAAAGCCAAAAGAGGAATAAAGGAGGAAAATATGGGGGGAATCCCCCCTTTCTCTCAATATATTAAAAACCGATACAATTAATAGTATAACGTTATTTCCTGTTCCATCTTCAAGAGGTAGAGTATGAAGACCTTTAAAACCCAACTTCGGGTAAGATATGCGGAGACCGATGCGGCAGAGGTGGTCTATTACGGAAGTTTCTTTCTGTACTTCGAGGTGGGTAAGATCGAGATGTACAGGGAACTGAACCTGCCCTATAAATGGGACATACCAATAGTAGATACCTACTGCAAATACCTGGCTCCTGTATATTTTGACGATCTTCTCGAGGTACATACGAATTTTGCTGATATCAAAGAAAAGAGCTTCAAGATAGAAAGTAGGATCTTCAAGAAAAAAGAGGACGGTGAATTGGAGCCTGTGGCAGAGGGTTACACAACCCATGTTTTTATAGATGAGAACAGGAAGGCAATTTCTGCACCCGAGCACTAAAAAGAGTTATTTAAAAAAATTGAAAATGAAGAGTGATTAATATTAATCACTCAAAATCCGGGGTCAGCACTATT
>CP070672.1:3335939-3339127 GCA_020351895.1 Thermoplasmata archaeon | reverse complement strand
TAATACCGAGACTCATGTGATCTCAGGGTTAAATGAAGGCATCAAATACTGGTTTGCAATCAAAGCCTATGACGAAGTACCGAATTATGCTGGGATTTCAAATAGCCCATATAACACCACATTGACATCTGGTGACATCACTCCCCCAGAAGCAATTGTCGATTTAGCAGCAGGCAATCCCACAATCGATTCAATTACACTTACATGGACTGCTCCTGGTGATGACAGTGATATAGGGACTGCAGCAGGATATGTGGTTAAATATTCAATATCTGGACCGGTAATAGATATAAACTGGACATCTGCAACAACTTATACCCAATCATGGACCCCGAAGAGTGCAGGCAATATGGAAACTCAGGTTGTATCTGGTCTCGATTACTCCCAAATATATTGGTTCGCCATAAAAGCCTTCGATGAAGTATCGAATTATGGAGGGATTTCAAATAGTCCCAGTGAGACAACAGAAACACCCAGTGATACCACACCACCAGCTGCAATCACTGATTTAAATACGAGCGATACCACAGCCGGTTCTATTACACTAATTTGGACGGCCACAGGGGACAATGGTACTACAGGGTCAGCTGTCGGATATATAGTGAAGTACTCCACATCAGGACCGATAATAGAGGCAAACTGGACTTCTGCAAAGACCTACAGTCAATCTTGGACTCCGTTGAGTCCCGGTAGTACTGAGACGCAGGTTATCACTGGTCTTGATCCCGACACAGCATATTGGTTTGCTATAAAAGCTTATGATGAGACACCAAATTACGGTGATATTTCAAACAGCCCGGGCGAAACCACTGCTCTAGGAGTCTATCCTCCTGAAGCTCCAACAGACTTGGCAGCAACTGCAGGAGATTCTTACGTATATTTAACCTGGACTGCTCCTGCCTCAGATGGCGGCTCTTCCATCACAATTTACAGAATCTATAGGGGTACCTCTTCGGATTCTCTCAATCTTCTTATCGATGTAGGAGATGTATTATATTACAATGATACAGGAGTGGATAATGGGGTAACTTACTATTACAAGGTCAGTGCCGTGAATGTTATTGGCGAAGGTCCATTATCTGATGGCGATGATGTAAGTGCCACTCCATTTTCTTTAATAAATCAACCTCCGACATGCATGATTGCCTTTCCATCCCCCTGGGAAATAATTTCAGGTATAATTGAGATATCGGGGACAGCATCTGATTCGGATGGAACGATTTCCAAGGTTGAGATTAAAATAGATGATTTTGGTTGGATTGAGGTCGTTGGGACATTATCCTGGAATTATAGCCTGGATACAAAAACACTTTCCAATGGCCAGCATATTATATCAATAAGATCATATGATGGTGAGAATTATTCATCAGAGAAGAGTGTCATCGTTAATGTAAATAATCCATCACCTGAAAATCAGCTCCCCATCTGCTCTATAACTTCCCCATCACTGGGAGTTACAATTTCCCAGGTATTTGAGATCATAGGGACCGCCTCCGATCCAGATGGAATAGTTCAAAAGGTCGAAATCAAGATAAACGATGGTAATTGGTTCCAAGTCAGTGGAACGGTGGTTTGGAGCTATAACTGGTCCACCACCACCGTTTCCAATGGAGAGCATACAATTTACGCAAGATCGTTTGACGGTGAGAATTATTCGGAAGTTGCTAGCATTGGTGTAGAGGTGGATAACCCTGTAACAATACCTAAGAAATCCATCATTGAAGAAGATTGGTTCTGGGGATTGTTTATATTAATAATAATCGTAGTAATCCTAGTACTCATTGTATTGTTATGGGCCACAAAGTTGAGGAAAAAACCTGAAATTGAAATTGAAGAAGAAAAACCAAAAGAGGGACTCAAAGAGGAGAAACCAGAACCAGAAGAGAAGCCTGAAGAAGGACTCGAGGAGGAGAAACCAGTTCCAGAAGAAAAGCCTGAAGAGCCACTCGAGGAAGAAAAACCAGAACCTGAAGAAAAACTGGAAGAGGCACTCAAAGAGGAGAAACCAGAACCTGAAGAAACACCCAAGGTAGAGAAACCAAGTCCAGAAGATAAGCCTGAAGAAGCACTCGAGAAAGAGAAATCAGAAACAGTAGGAAAACCTGAAGAGAAAGGTCCTAAGAAGGAGTTCGAGGAAATGGGCGGATCCAGGGAGGGTTCTAAGGCTGATGATAGAGGGGATTGAAATGAATTCCAAGATGGTAAGTATATTTATTTGTGCACTGATGGTAGCAAATATTTTTACAGCATTAATGCAAAATGCTGGGCAACCGGATACAATTGGAATAACAAAAACAGGGGATTCAATAGTACCATATGGAGAAGATGGATATGAATATGCAAACGAAGATTCTAAATTAAAAGTGTATTTCGATGAAAGTAGTGATGGGGAAGGAGTGAAAGTTGGCATTGGAGATCATTGGGCAGTGTGGAGGTGGAAGGAGATGAGTTTTTTAGATGATACAAATGGGATTAAACCAATAAAAACGGTACACAGTGTTGAAGGGAGAATAGAGGAGAACACGATAACTTATAAGGGCACTTATCCTCTTACATCAGAAGTGTTTACTGTATTTGAGAATAAATTAAAGCATGAGATTATTCTAAGCCAACTACCATACTCACACACAAATTTGGATAATGTTGATTATTTAAGTTATATTGGAATAATTGAATTTCCATCAGAGTTATCGATGTATGTCGATGGTATTGAGCAAGAAGGCGATTTCATTACCTCATCTAAAATAGTGTTTGTTGATGAAAACGGTAACGAACTTTTCTACATGCCAGAACCTTATGCATATGAAAAAAATAACGAAAAGGAAAGAATCGATTTCGAATATGTAGTAAAACATATAAACGAAGAGATTTTATTCTGTATATCTACACCATATGATTGGTTAAGTGACATAACGAGAAATTTCCCAGTAGTGATTGACCCAACGGTAGTAAGCGGATATTATTATTCAGATACAATATGGACTCTAGCAAACAGCCCATATATCGTTACAGATGATATAACAATAGTTCCTGGTGTAACACTAACAATCGAGCCAGGGGTAGTCGTTAAATTTGATGGTCCATACGAACTTGTTGTAGATGGTTACTTGATCGCCCAAGGTACCGTTACCAACAATATCGTATTCACAAGCAACTCCACCACACCGAGTGTAGGGGATTGGCTCGGT
>CP070672.1:3333257-3335839 GCA_020351895.1 Thermoplasmata archaeon | reverse complement strand
TTAACATATGAATGGGATTTCGATGATGGAAATTCTGCCACTGGGAATATTACATATCACTCCTTTAATCAGAAAGGAACCTACAATGTAAAGCTCACAGTTAATGACTCCCAACTTCAGAACTTCACATATGTCACAGTAATAGTTGACAATTATCCGCCATATGTGGATTTAACAGCAAGCACAACCTCGGTTTATGTAAATCAAACGATAACCTTCTATGGATACAACTCCTCTGATGCAGAAACCCAAATACTCAAATTCTTTTGGGATTACGACAACAGAACCGATACAAATGGTGATGGTAACTACACAAATGATATCGATAATGAGACAAATACTCCAACTGAGAATACTACTCACTCCTATGATACACCAGGAACATATGTTGTAACTTTAGCCGTTTGGGATGGTACGATAAATAGCACCGATACAGTTGGGGTCACAATCCTTGCCAATGTCGAACCAACAGCCTCGATAGACGATCCTTCTCCATTCAGTACCTTCAGTGTGAACGAGACAATCTTTTTCAATGGAACAGGTTCATCAGATCCAAATGATGTGGATTTAGAGTATTTCTGGTATTTCGGGGACGGTGATGACAGCGGATGGATGACACAACCCACAACATTCCATCATTACTCCAGTTCCGCTTTTCCGTTTAATTATTTTGTTACATTGACGGTTCGAGATGATGAAGGTCAAGAAGATTCGACTACAATAACCATTATAATCGAGAACTATCCCCCGGTTGCAGTTGCATCATCCAATGTCACTTCTTCCCTCACCTATCAGGATATAACATTCGATGGCTCAGGTTCCTATGACGATGATGGAACAGTATCATCTTATGAGTGGGATTTCGATGATGGCGATACAAGTTCTGATCAAATAACTGAACATCAATTTGCAGAAGATGGAGAATATAACGTGACCCTCACGGTCTTGGATGAAGACGGGGCAAACCACACAGATTGGATAATCATCACAATAACAAACCGCAATCCTGATATCTTAAATGTTACCACAACCCCTGAATTTCCAAAGATCAATGAACCAGTTGACTTTAAGGTCATTGCCTCGGATGATGGCCAAATCGTGAAATATGAATGGAATTTTGGAGACGGCACAGGCTATCAAAACTTTACATTAGAAGAAGGCAATACCACCTATACTTACGATTCAATAGATGAGTACATAGCTACCCTGAGAATCACGGACGATGACGGAGCCATTAGCACTACCGATATAACGATAAGGGTGGTCAATACTCCACCCGAGGTGGTAATCGATTCTCCGAAAGAAGACGATCCTCCTGTTGCAGGCATAGTTACAATCCGTGGTACGGCTTCAGATACGGATGGCTCAGTGGACAGGGTGGAGGTTCGAATCGATTCCGGAAACTGGCTTTTGGCAGAGGATGATTCTTCGGACAATTCTTGGTCGGAGTGGAGTTATGAATGGAATACAGAGGACGGCGTGCCAAATGGTGAGCATACGATATATGTGAGGGCAAATGATGGTGAAAGTTATACTGAGCCTCCTGCTAGTGTCCTTGTAAATGTAAGCAACATCCCCTCAAGCATCTCGCTCACTTCAAACCTGAACCCGACCTCTGTGGAGGCTGGAGGCACAGTCCAGGTCCAAGGTAATGTGACATACAATACCGGAGAGGATGTGGAAAATGCCGAAGTAAATGTAACAATCATTGGAGAGGACGGCTTCTGGCTTACAACAACGGATTCGAGTGGCCTTTATTCCACCGACATCACAGCCCCCATTGATGCGGATACCTATACCGTTAGAATCAGGGCAATAAAAGGCTCTCTTTCACCGGTTCAAACCACGGAGTTACTCACGGTAATGGCACCACCTGCGAAACCCGATCTATCAGTTGTAACCTCCGACATATTTTTCGATCCTTCGGATCCGTTTTCTGGTGATACTGTACAAATCAGAATCACCGTAAGGAATATTGGAAACGAGGATGCAAGCAACGTCCTGGTGAATGTCTATGACGGCGATCCCGATGCCGGAGGGGATAACATAGGCTCAGACACGCAATCGATTCCTAAAAGCGGAAACAGGGATGTATTTGTGAGCTGGGATACAACAGGGTTATCAGGACTACATTTCATTTATGTTGTCCTGGATCCCGGGAATTCAATCGACGAAAGCGATGAGAACAACAATAAGGCATCTAATACCATCACAGTCTCTGGGAAACCCGATTTTGCCATTGATTCCGAGGACATAAGTCTACCTGGAGGGAGCCCGAAAGTGGGAGATGAGATATCCATAGGTATAACGATACACAATGACGGTACCGATAGTGGTAGGGTGACTTATGAGGTCTACGATGGCGATCCAAGTGTCGGTTTTAGGATAGGTACGGGTGAGGAAAACATACTTTCAGGCAAGGAAAAAACCGTTTTCGTGGTTTGGACACCTGATGAGGGCGGGGATCATGATATCCATGTTGTTTTGGATCCCGATGATGATGTTGATGAGGCTGATGAGGACAACAACGAAGCATCCAAAATCATTTCTGTTGAGTCGAAACCAGGTGATGGAGGTGTTCC
>CP070672.1:3329782-3333157 GCA_020351895.1 Thermoplasmata archaeon | reverse complement strand
CTTCTACAATTATGTTACTATAGTATGTAGGTGCTGATGACCAATAATAATTTCCTTCCATTAATACAATTCTACCTCCAGTAGTGGAAATAGCATCTAAAGCAGTTTGAAGTTCCTCTTCATCATTAGAACCATCACAAACATAATCTGCTTGATTTTTACTTAGTGGATTTGAATTACTAGCAGCGATAGTAAATGTAGCAGTTCTCCCTGTAGCTCCTATTATTTCTCCTATGACTGACAGATTTCCTGTAACAACCATATCTCCTGATACTGTCATATCTCCACTAACAAACAAATCTCCTGTAACGTCTAATCTACCATTAACTGTCAGATCATTTCCTATTGTTACTGTGGCTTGATATATACTATTGCCTATCCCATAATCTTCCACTGTTAGATACTCTCCAGCGGGAGTATTTATAAAGCCTGCAATAAAATTTCTTCGAGTAGTCGGGCCAAGAACTATTTTACCGCCTGATTTTGATGTTGTTACTCCCTCTATTACAGAGCCGCTAAGGTATTCTGCTTCGATTATGCTGGTTCCACCCATTGCTCTTGCAGTTAAACTTGTAATTGTTAAAATACTTCTATAACTTGAATAGTTACCTATTCTGAATCCTATACCAGGCCCGGCATCTATCCAAACCCCGTCGAATATATTCTGGTTTAACATATCATCTAAAATGAAGACTGCTTCTGCGTTTGGTAGAGTTTCAGCATATCCTCCGAAGACACGAAGGTGTGAGCCATAGGCTATCAACGCAGCTTTTGTAGTTGTTACTAAATGTCCAAGTTTACAATTGACTAAAGTGGTACCCCCTGTGGATATTGATGGTGCTGATACATCCACACTTGTGCTGTTGATGATTGTAGGATCCGCAACAGGTGGTTTTGAGGTTACAAGCAAGCCGATTGGATTGCCATAAGTAGCATACACGTTTTCAAGATGGACATTTTCACTCCCATAAATCAGGATTCCTACCTTTTTTGCATTACTCACGATAACATTTTCAAATACATGATTACCAGCTTGTTCCCCAGAGGCATCTCTTTCCATTCTAATACCATAATCGGCTTTTTTGTTTACTGTGAATTGAAGATTTCTAAATTGTAAATGACTTGATCCGTTCAATGATACAAAAGTAAGAAGATCTGATGCAGAAGTCAGTTTAAGTACAGTGTTCTTATTGAATCCTTCACCTTCAATTAGTATTGTTCCATCGTTTGGATCTTTCCAATGCTCAATCCTTAAAGCACTTGGGCAATTATATGTCCCAGCTTTTATGAATATTTTTCCCCCTGTTGCTGGCAAAGCATTTATTGAGGATTGTATAACATAAGAGATATTCGTGGATTGGAAATCGATATTTCCAGTGGCGCCATTTTTTGCATGGACAACACCACTATCGATGAAGATCATATAATCTGCTGTTTCAGAGAATGCCAATCCGGATACATTCTCTGTTACAGTTAAATTTCCGACGACATAGTTTTCTGACACAATATTGGACACAAGGTTATATACTGTTAGATTTCCATTAACAGTTAAATCATTTTCAAAGGTACCATTGCCTGTTACAGTTAGATAACCACCTATCGTAGTATCATGTATGACAGATAGATTACCGTCAACTTGAACATCATTATCCACTGAAAAGGTTCCGTTTACCGTCAGGTCGCCATCTATAAAAGTACTCCCTGAAACAGATAAATCTCCACCCACAGATAGATCCTCGGAAATAGTTATATTACCGACTGTAAAATCACCAACAGTTAAACTACCAGCGATCATTGCATCGCCTGAGACTGTCAAATCATCACCGATTGTTGCATACCCTGCTACTGACAGATTGCCTTTGATATCCAAGTCATCTGAAATCGTCAGATTACCAACTATGAAATCCCAAGCCGTTAAATTACCAAGCACCTTCATATCTCCGGTAACTATTGAATCACCATCTATTGTCGCATCTCCATAAACTGCTAGGTCATCATTGACCGTCATATTCTCTGTGATGGTCATGCTTCCTACGGTTAGATCTTTTGCGACCATCAGATTTCCATTGACTGTTAGAACTTCACCAACAGTTAGATTTTCTTTAACTGTCAAGTCCCCATCAATTGTCAGATCCTCTGCGACATTCATACTGTTTGCTTCAAAATTCCCAGCAACTGACATACTTCCTATGACAGTAAGGTTTTTATCGAAGTTACAATCTCCTGTGACATTAAAATCCCCAGTTACAATCAAGTCTCCACCGGTATATCCGTTTGTTGTGCTTATAGTGAATGTTATTGTTGTGTCTTCCTCAGAATAAATAAATACACCTTCATTTACGTCAAGGATAAAATCCGTTCCTCCCAGTGATGGGATATAGGTCTCATAGTATCCCTCAGATGTTCTGTGAACTATGCTAGTTATATGATTGGATTTGAGTGCCAAATCCGACGCTGTAATAGTTTTCGGTATGCCCTTCAGATTCCAGCCGGCTTTTAGCTCCATAGACACGGTTTCAGTTCCTGAAACGACATTGTTTGATGTTGGCATGATGGCTATTGTTACCAGCAACAACACCATGGATATTATCCATACTCTTTTTGATAGACCTGAGTCTCTACCTTTCGACTTCATTCTATACACCTCGATTTTAATTTTATAATTCTTTATGGTTTGTAAATTGCATACCAATCAAAAGCTATGTCCAATTCCGATATAATTGTGAAAGAAGTTGGTCCTTTGCTGGTAACATAATAGTAACCAGGTACATCAAGCGGGGTGATTATAACATTGGTAGGTGTCCCAGCAAGACCATGGTTCACAACAATCGATGTTCCTGTCGAAGTTGTACCGCTGTTCTCAGTGAGAAATCCTCTGTTATCTCGAATGGTTGTGTTGATTCCAGACGCCGTTACATTTATTGGTATATTTACATTATAGAGATAATTATCCAGTATTACGGTGTCATTAGCACCATTCACTAGTATGCCGGTATCACAATCCCTGATTTGGTTTCCTAGAATTAGATTTCTATCGTTTGATCGCTTACCAGGTATTATATCGATTTTAATACCAGTGGGTGCTCCAGAAATTAGGTTACCTTCAATTAGATTATCATTTGCAGCATCGTATAGGTATATCCCCCTGTTCTTTGCATTGATTATAATGTTGTTTGAGACTATTGCCCTTTCCTGTGAATCCAGGAATATTCCTGTATGGACCTCATGAAGCGTGTTTCCGCTTACTATTGAATGTGTTCCAAAATTATGCAGGTTTATTCCATAGTGATTTCCATTTGTATCATCAGATGGAAATAGGTTATTTAACACCCTCACATTATAATTAGAAAGACCGCTTGATCCGTCCCCTGAGAT
>CP070672.1:3326564-3329682 GCA_020351895.1 Thermoplasmata archaeon | reverse complement strand
TCTACTATTCATAACCGTTTCATTGTTGAATTTGTTTATTAATGTACTCATAAAATTGCATGTATTCCCGAGCAACTGTATCAATTGTTAAATAGCTCGCATCAGTTTTGGGGGAAAGGTCATAATCAATCAAAGATTTATTCTACTCAGAAATCGCCGCAATCGCCATCGTTTTTGCAAAACCAATCACTGCTCTGTTCTTTGTGACAAATTCTTTATTGAGTTTAGGAAATTTGATGACAAACCTCATCTCTTGAATTTGCAGAGATGCTTCTCTAAACATATATTTCATCAGCGGTATCGAAAAAAATGTGTGATGCTTGTATTGACCATATTTTCGATACACGCTTTCTTGATATGACTGTCCTAACAGCACTCTAAGCCTAGTAGTTATTCTTAAATCATATGGAATGGTACATAATAGTGCACCACCAGGGGCCAAAACTCTATTCACTTCTTTCAGTACAAAAATGGGGTCGAAAAGATGCTCAATAATATCTCCTGCCCATACAATATCAAATACCCCGTCATCAAATGGTATTCCGTTATCTAGATCAACAACCAGGCAATTGAGGCCTAATCTCCTGGTGAGTTTGACCCCTTCCTCAGAAAAATCAACCCCTGTAACTGAAAATCCCTTTTCTTTGATTTTATATGTTATATCTCCTGATCCAGCGCCAATGTCCAAAACTCGGCTGCCACGATCAGATATTTTATCTAAATACCCAAAAAGGATTCCTTCTTCTTTTGCAATTTCACATCTCTTACCAGACTTGTACAGTCTATCTTCGCGTTCCCTAGGAATCATCTACTATTCATAACCGTTTCATTGTTGAATTTGTTTATTAATGTACTCATAAAATTGCATGTATTCCCGAGCAACTGTATCAATTGTTAAATAGCTCGCATCAATTTTGTCTTGCCACTTTAGTATTTGCTCGATAACGTGAGCTATCTTAGTTTTATTACACTTAGGGGGCTTGTAAAGCTCAACTTTAACGGGGTATTAACTAAAATTATAATCTTCCTCGCATTGAATAATAATGCCGTTAGATCTAACAATTTCCTTTGTGCCTCCATTACGAGTGCAAAGGCCCGGCAAGCCAGATGTAAGCGCTTCAACTGTTGTATTTGGACAATTTTCAAACCAGCTTAAGTGAATAAATGCATCGCCTCCTCGCAGATATTTTGGTAAGTCCTCTGTTGGCACGCTTCCTGAACATTTAATATTAGGATGTGCCACTGTCTCTTAAATACCACCACCCATGATTACAAGTCCAACCTCCTGAGATCCATATTCTAGGAATCCCTCTATTATACTATCAAGACGTTTATGTGCCCTCCATTCTGACGAGCAGATAAGTGTTTTTTTGAATCCGTAATCAACCTTCTCTCCATAAGGGGAGAAATCCCAAGGCGCACCATTGGGTATGACAACATAGGGAAATTGTGGTTACGCTGCAAAATACTTAAATTGTAAGTGACTAAACTCTGATTGAAAAATAATACCGTCTGCTTTTCTATAACTCTTGAAAATTGGTTGATTCATTTTGTCGGAATCGCCAAGTGTATTCTCGCTGTCGAAATACAGTCCATCCAATCTCAAGATGTTCTTGCAAAAAGGGCGAAAAAATCCGGCAGCAAATATATAGGAAACCTGGGGTATAAAATAATCCCATCGCCAAACTTTCTTTATCAACTCCCCTTTAAGGAGATGGCCAAAAATTGATGGTCCTCCGAAATTTTCAGTTCTATTGATAAAAAACCTGACATTCTCTCCCATGAGTTAATTCTTTAAAAGTAAAATAATTTATTTTGGAATTGCCGTCCTTTTTACGGAAACTTTCTTGTCGGTCCCCTTTTACAAGTTTTAACCTTGTGTAAAATTCTAGTTTATTTTAGAGCTATTCACTTTTCTAAAATACTGCTCATCGTACTGTAAATTTTTCTTCTTAAAAAGAAATATCTGTTTTTCCAGCGGGCTTCAAATGATCTCAATCTCCAACTTCGATTGTAATATGGGAAAGCCCCTTTTCTGTATCTGATCAGATCCTTTTCATCTCCCCAGCTGAACCAACCGGGATATTTTGTCTGTCCAAGGTTGGGGTTCCCATCTTCTTTGCCTGGCTTCCATAAGGAGAATACACCGACTTTTGAGGCATTGCCCAGTACGGCTGCCCACCACGAAAATGTGCTATTATAAATCATTACCTGGGAAAAAGACCGTATGAGGTTGAAGGCGTCCATGAAATTGTCTCTGAGCCCACCTGACCCTTTAATTGTTGGGGAATTAGTACAATGAATTATGGGATCGTAAGGTTTAAATGCATCAACAAGTTCCTTCATATAGTCTAATGAATCCTGAATAGGCACCCATGCCGCACCAGGATTAGGCCCTTCAAGAATATCCTTTTGTATTTTCTTCACATCATCCTCTGTATAGTAGGCCCACCTCTCAGCATCTGTGACAATATGTAGCCTTCTAAAATCGAAACTCCCTATCGCTTTGGCATATGCCTCCCCACTAATAAAACTCATATAATGATTCAATTGTACGAGGCGGTTCTGTAATCTGATATGCACGATCAAATCCGTTTTATTTTTTCTCGGTAGAGTAGGGAACCAACTTCTAATATAATCCAGATGACTCTGGTATATAGTATAATCTTCGAAATACCCTTTCACATTATAATTAACGTCCGGTGTCTTCTCTCGGAAGTATTTATCGTATGCTCCTGTTTTGTGCGCTACACCTATTTGAATCGTTCTCAACCTTTTGTTTACCGGTGTATATTGTGCTTTAATACCAAAAGGAGAAAGAGCTGGGTGATTGAAGTTCAGTCCGTGGTACTCGGCTAGAAGCCTGCCGAATACATATTGGAAGATATTGTTACCAAAGCCGATAGTGGAGTTAACCGTAACGGTTCCTTTGTCCGATTTACTCATAATTGAAAAGGTCTCCATATATTTTCTTAACCTGTTCGTTAACGGAAGGAATGTCCCTGATTGTAACCTTATAACCTCTTTTCGCTATCTCGGCAGCAAAAAGTAGTTGTTGAGAATCAAGAATTATATCAACCCCTTTTTTATAAGTTACTGAGTCAAAAACAACCTCTTT
>CP070672.1:3323463-3326464 GCA_020351895.1 Thermoplasmata archaeon | reverse complement strand
TAAATTACTGTTCTTAATGTATTGTAAATAATATTTAAAACTAAACGCGAATGCGGGGCTGGGACCGTTGACCACATCTATATCGGTTTTATGGGAAACGGTGGGGGTGGGGAGTTTCCCCTCGATGTCCCTGGATTCAAGGACTTCGAAGCAGGTTCCGATATTAAGTACTGGTTCGGAGATGTCTGGGAAGGTACCGCATTGAATAACGCAAAAAACCCATTCCAATCCGAGGGATGGAATGACCCAGAAAGTCGAAATATTGACCTGGACAAGATCGATTATGTTTACCTAAGAAAACATAGCCACAAAGGCGGAATTGACGATGATGCGTGGAAGATGGACGAAATTGAAGTGACACTATATGGACCCAGCCCAAAAAAACGCTCATTCGTAAAAAAGAGTGATATTTGGCTTGCGAACGAATATGGATTGCAGGTCTGGCTCAGAGAAATTAAAGAGAAAAAGGAATAATCAAAAAATTATAAAGATCAGTTGGAATGGATTCTAAGCGTCCTCAATGAGGATCGTATTTGGGAATTAAACAACCTTCAATGGTAATTCATAGACAATTGGGTAAAATCCAATGAAATAATGTAATTAGTAGATTAGGTAAAATAAATGAATTAAGTCCAGGTTTTTAAGGAGGACCCCAATCCCTTTTCATAACCTACTTCTTTCCATTTTCTTCTAAAAGGATACAAAAATGCTTGATTGGACCTAATTTAACACAGTCCATACGTTTATCTACATAATTGTGATTCAGGTTGAGTTCGTTGAATATCTGTTCCCACTGCTCCCATTTTTTGAAATTAAACAGTATATTCACCCCAGAGGGAATATTCGCGGATACATCGAACAATTTTAAAAGAAAACGATCCCGTTCATTTTCATAATAATGATCCTTTATAATGATACAGTGGGATACCCTCATCATTTCCTCTAATATAGCCTTTATATCCTTACAATGGTGCAAGACATCTACAGCCATTGTGTAGTTGAATTCTTTGTCCTCGAATGGAAGTGTATATCCATCATAATGTATAAAAGGAATAACTGGCTCGCTTTTAAAATAAACATCCACTCCCTTAACTTTTATCTTCTTCTTTTTAGTCATCAGGTGAGGAATCGTGCCTTCCGCACAGCCTATATCCAGTAATGAATCTCCATTGGATACGAATTTGCTGAGATAATCTGCAAGGTATTTATTTCTGATGGGGTATAGAAATCGATCATAAATATTTCGAAGAATTGGGTAGGGTTTCAGCTTGATTGATTTCTCGAAGCTAAATGGCGCTTTTTCTTGCCATAAATTATCCTCAATGAGCTGAATATTTTCGTTCATAAATCCACAGTTTCCATCGCTTGTATTGTTTTCGTAATTGACATTATAAGGACATTCTGGATGCTCTGTTTTGTTATCGATCTCTTGGCAATCTTTTGAATGGGTAATAATGTTATATTATTTAACCTTTGATATGCCAGTGGTTAAAATTGATAGTGTGAAAAATCACCTCATTCAAAGGCAAAACAATGAATAATAAAGAGAATAATACGATATAAATATCGATTTCTGTATCGGATTGATAAGTAAAAAGCTACCATGAGCGAATCCGCGAATAATAATTGAAACTTCACGGAGGACCGCGGGGTGTTCAAGCTTGAGACCTAATTTATATCCAAGTATAACTTGAACACAAGCGAGTCTGCGAATTACAATAATTATACGGTATAGCGGACTCGCGGGGATTCGAACCCCGGTATCCGGCTATCTCCAAACCCGTTTAAAATGAGAAACTAGATGAATTCAAAGGGTTTCCGAAGGCCGGAAGGATATCCATTGCAGTCCAAGTTGAAATCAACCTGGATGACTACCTCACGAGCCCGAGCACTTTAATACTATAAGATGTTCTTAAAGCTTTGGAGGAGGAAAATATTTTATTTAACCTGTGGCTGCTAAAGATTCCTAAGCCTTTCCTCAAATACAGTTCTTGGTGGAAAACCCAATGAGCTGGTTATGGTGTTGAATTCCAAAATGTCCTTCCCTTTCTTCCTTGCCTCATCCTGAATCTCTTTTAAGGCCATTCCAGCAATGGAATAACAGGGTGCATAACCAGGATTCTCTTGGAATACGAAAAGTTGATCGTATATGACCTTCTCTGTAAAACCTGTCTTTTTTGCGGCCCATTCAACAAACTCGGTGAGGGATTGTTTGTTCATATTGATTCTCACATCCCCAATAGCCCTCAAAAACCGAATAATCCTCCATTTCAACAGGGTAAATTCGGATTCCAAAAAAACGGTCTTGATATCGGTTTTACTGGTTAAGGCATCTAGAAACTCTTTTTCTTCAAAAGACAGGTTCTCCTCGGGCTTTGCAACCAGTTCCTCAAGAAGTTCTAGGCTCTCATACTCCCTATGAAACGAAATTCCCTCAGATATGGGATAATGAAGATGTGAGTTCAACCTCTCCACCAAAGTTGGTTTGTACTCAAAACCAACAGCCGAGTTGGAAAAGTTCACACAATGGCCATATTCTTCATGAATTACCAATTGAAAGATATCAGGTACGCTGGTTGGAGGTGAGCGTTTTTCATCAGTAGTTACGAAGAATATATTAAATGGTTGTTCAGTTAGAGAATCGAACATTGTCATGGCCGCAGTAGGAATAAAGTTCACAAGGTAATCAGGGGTCTTCAGAACTTTTGTTTTGTATTTTGGATTTACCCTGACCAAACGGGATTCCATGACTTCTTTCGCCTTCTCTCTTAGGTTTTTTATGAAAGCCATAAGCTCCGATTTCCCCACGACACTACGTATTCCAATCTCATTATCCATGGTATCAATATTAGGCTCAATCCCATAGATAATTGCAAGTTCTTTGGTTGTATCCCATAGCCTTGGAAGCTCCGCATTTAGCCAAGACATTGCCTTTTCTTCGATCTCTTCAGGAGATTCGATGTAATCATACAATTCTTTTATAAGTTGATGGTAGTATGCT
>CP070672.1:3308147-3323363 GCA_020351895.1 Thermoplasmata archaeon | reverse complement strand
GCGAGTTTATGAAGAAGAAGAGGATTTCAACCGGTCCAAATACAGAGAATTTCAACCCTGAGAAACCTAAAAACCTCATAGAGACGGGCAATCAGTGTTATGCAGAAGGAAAAGAATCTGAGGCTATTGCATACTATAATATGGCAATAGACTATCTAGACTCGCATAAGGATAATCAGCCCTCAAATAGGGTCTATATCTCTGGATTGTATAAGGATATTGGTCAGGCTCTCATTAAAGCCAATAGGGAGAAGGATGCCTTAAGAATAATCGACAAAGCCCTTCATCTCGATCCAAGGAATACTGACATATGGGTGAACAGGGGAAGAATTTTAATTTTAATAACCTCAAAGATGCACGATGAGGCCTTAAAATCCTTTGATGCTGCCCTGAAAATCGAGCCAAAAGAAAAGAATGCCTTGGGCTTCAAAGGAGAGGCATATGAGAAAATTAACAGGCCTGACTTGGCCAAGGAATGCTACCTGACTGCATTGGAACATCACCCAAAGGAGGTTATATTCTACGACAGAATCCTGAACCTCAATCCCGAAGATAAGAGTATTTGGTTAAAAAAGGCAGAGGTGCTCGATGAGGACGGGAAATACGAGAATGCCTTAGAATGCTATGATAAGGTACTTGAATTAGGTGTTAAAAATAAGGAAATATGGGCAAATAGGGCGTGGATTCTGGGTAAGCTCGATAAATACGAAGAGTCTGCTTTTAGCTTCAAAAAAGCCCTAGAGATAGATGAAAAAGATGCGAATTTATGGAAGGGTATGGGATCTATGCTTCATTCAACTGGTAAATTGAGGGAAGCACAAGATGCATTCGAAAATGCCATTAAATTGGACGAGAAAGACCATGAATCATGGAATAACATAGGGTCCCTCCTCTTCGAGATGGGATCGTTCGAGGAGGCATTGAATGCCCACGAAAAAGCCCTCGCCCTGGTACCTGATGACATAGAGACATTAAATAACAAAAAAAAGATATTGATGGCGCTTGCTAAGCACGAGGATGTAATCAAAGTATGTGATATAATAATCGAGCTCGATCCTGAGAACCTGCAGACACAAAGGGACAAAGGTTCAGTACTGCTACTTTCAGGAAAACCTGAAAAAGCCATAGAGATCTTCGACAAGATCTTGGTAATAGATCCAATGGATTTGAAGACACTCAATGGCAAAAAAAAGGCGTATTGGAACCTGAAGCAATTGGAGGGAGTGCTAACCACATGCAAGAACATTGTAGAATTCTTCCCCGATGAGTTGAATTCTTGGATTGATATGGGTGCAGTGCAAGAAGAACTCGGACAGGTGGATGAAGCCTTGTACTCTTACGATACTGCATTGAAGATAGAGCCCGATAATCTGGATATTCTGCTTAAGAAAACAAATTCTCTGATGCGAATGGGGAAAGACGAGGAGATAATAAGCACATGCAACAATATATTGAGTATCGAACCCGAAAACAGCAAGGCACTTGAAAATAAAGCGGCTTCCCTTTTGAACCTAGAAAGAAACAAAGAGGCCATAGAGGTTTTGGACTTTCTGTTGAATTTTGATTCTGATAATGCGAATGGTCACTTTCGAAAGGGCATTGCCCTAAGCCGCACTGGAGCCCACGAGGAGGCATTAAAATGTTATAATGCAGCCTTGAATCTCGATCCAAACAACAAGGAAATTTTGGAAGATAAAGGGGATACATTGAGGCACCTAAATAAACTCGAGGAGGCTGTAAGTTGCTATGATTTGGCCTTGAAGCTTGATGAAGAAGATGTTGAAATATGGGACAAGAGAGGGAAAATTCTTCTGGAGAAAGAGATGTTCCAGGAGGTCTTTATATCCTATGAAAAAGCACTCACCTATGATCCCAAAAATCAAAGATTCCTGTATCTTATGGGCCTTTCTTTGGATAAACTGAATCGTTATGATGAAGCGCAACAAGCCTTCGATTCAGCCTTAGAATTGAATGAAAGGTATGAGGATGCCTTATTGGGTAAGGGCTTGGTTCTAATTAAGATGGAGAGAGAAGGCGAAGCCTTAGATGCATTGAATAAGGTCCTGGATGTCAACCGAGATAACTTAAATGCATTGGAGGGGAAAAGAGGGGTTCTCAAGAAGCTTGGAAACTTTAAAGAACTTGATTCGATATGTGATAAAATTCTCTTAGTCTCCACAAACAATATAAGGGCTCTTGAGGACAAGGCATATGCATTGATGAATCTCGGAGAACATGATGCTGCCGTTTCAGCCTATGATAAGGTTCTATCCATTGAGCCTGGGAACCTGAAACTATTAGGGCAGAAGAAAGAAACTTTGAAACACCTTGGAAAGCATGAGGATGTTATCTCTACCTGTGATAAGATTCTTGGCCATGAGCCAAATAATAAGGAGGCTATGAGGGATAAAAGCGAGGCACTGGAAAATCTTGAAAGGTACGATGAGGCCATTAAGGTCTATGACAATGTTCTCGAATCTTCTCCAAGGGATATCTTTGTTTTGCATAAGAAGGCCCAAGCCCTTGCCAGATTGGAGCGATATGAAGCATCATTGAAGTGCTATGATGAAGCCTTAAATTTTGAGAATGACAATAAGATGCTCTTAACCGAAAAAGGGATTTTACTTTCGAAAATGGAAGATTACGAGAATGCAATCAAAAGCTTTGATTGCGCATTGAAATTGGATCCAGATGATGATAATATCTTGACAAATAAGGCTCTTGCCCTGTATAAATCCCACATGTATGACGGGGCCTTGGAGGTTTTCAACAGGGTAATGGAGCTTTCGGCAGGTAAGGAAGGGGCAAAAGAGGGCATAAGAAAGGGTATAACCGTGGAGATAAACATATTCAGCGAAATCTTAACCTCCCTGAAAGAGGGAGATGAGAAAGGCAGATGTCTTGCCCTTCTTTCCAATGCCAAGGAAGCCTTGGATAAGGATAATTACATTGGAGCTCATGGTCATATTGTAGAATGCAAAAATGTTGTAAGAGTGTACAGAAAGGATATCATCAAAGCCGCGGAAACATCAATATCTCTGCTTAGAGAGATGGGAGGCGATACTTCGGAGTTCGGAAACAAGTTGGGGGAAGTGAAATCTATCCCAGAAGACAAGAATTATCCCGAAGCTTTGACCAAATCAGGAAAAATCATACAGGATATTGATGAAAAGCAGAAAAGTATTGTTACCGATATGTTAACCGGAATAAATGATAATATACAACAGGTAAAAGACATGGGAATAGACTTTCTAAAGCAGGAGAATGCCCTGACCCGGGGGAAGGAAGCCTTAAATAAGGGATTATTTAAGGAAGCCTATTCCATTATTTGTCAAATAAAAGATGAAATACAGATGATAAGAGAAAGGTACAAAGGACTTTCTGAAACACTTGGCTCTGTTATAAAACAATTAGAGGAAGCAAGAAAAATGGGCATAGATATGTCAGCGCCTCTAAAGAAGATCGATGAGATCAAATTAGCGTTAAAGACTCAGGATTTTGATACAGCATCAAAGAAAATCCAGGAATGTGATAATGATGTCAAGCAACTTACAACAGCCCATTTGATAAAGGAGAAAATAATCCAAAGCCAGGAGTTCATAGATATCTTAAAAGATATTAAAATGGACACCTCAGATTTAGAACTGCACCTAAAAAAGAGCGCAATATACCTGAAAAATGAGCAATATGAAAATGCCCTTGATTCGGCGGTAAAAACCGCGGAAAAGGCAAAGGAGCTATGCAGTACAAGGATTACAGCATTACTTTCTTCTGTTAATTCCATCATAATCGATTTAAAAAAGTCGGGTTTAGAGGTGATGACTGTCGAAGTATTATATCAAAAAGCAAGGGATGCCCAAGAGTCATATCAATATAAGAACTCAGCAAGATACACCCTCCAGAGCTTGGTTGAAATCGAAGATATAAGGGACGAGAGCCAGAGAGCTGCCAACATAATCTATCTTGCAGGGAATTATATCAGAGAGGCTGAGAATATTAATGCAGATATTAGCGAAGCAAAAGCTCTGCGGGCAAAAGCAATTTCCGAGCTAATGGACAGCAAGTATATATCTTCAATAGAACACGGTAAGAAGTGCATAATCCTGGCAAAAAGGGTAAAAGAACGGAAAGTATCGGAGTCCATAGACCTATTCCAATCAATAATAGATAGGTCTAAGAGTGAAGGTAAAGATGTTTTTGAGGCATATAAAATGCTTAAGGAGGCAAAGGACGCTTTCGCAGATCGAGATATTAAAAAGGCCTTACAATTTGCCATGCAGAGTGAAAGCGTTGTAGGGAAAGCAGATCTACAGAAGAGGATGGTGGAAGAATTCCTTGATAAGACCACAGAAAACCTTAAGGAAGCAGAGAAAAATGGCATTGGATCCGAGAGGATTAAGGCGCTTTTGACGAACGCATCAACAGAATTGGATAACCACGATTACGTGAAAGCCCTGGGACACATCATGGAGAGTGGCATGGAGTTATTAGAGGTCACAGAGGAGTATGAGAGAGCGTCAACAACACTTTCTGCAGCTTCGGCCAGAATAAGCGAGGGGAAAGACATAGGGGTGAATATTAGAGATATAAAGGAAACTTTTGACACAGCAAAGAAGGAATTTGATGGTGGCAAATATCTTGCAGCCATTAAGCTCGCCAAGGAAACCATCAGATTAGCGGACCGTTTATACAAAGAACACCTTTTAAAACCAATTGATAGCTGCAAGCGACTCATTTCAACCGCAGAATCGCTGGGCTTTGATGTTTCGAGAGCAAATAACATGCTGAACGAGGCCAAAGCCGCAATGGAGGAGGGATACTACCTGCAGGTCACTTCATTCACCGATAGCTGCAAGAAGCTCGTTGAAAGGGGAATAAAAAGGTACCTTTACGAAAAACTTTTCTCAGTAAGAGAGGAACTGGATGTAGCAAAGAAAGAAGGCATAGATATAACAGATGCCATGGCATTGGTGGAAAGCGCAGAATCAGCCCTTGAGGACAAGGAATATATCGATGCTACAAACTACTTCCTTAAACTCATAAACACATATGGGGCAGAAGAGGCTGAAGGGCTGGATGAAGAAGAATCGTCTCTGGGTGAAGCAAGAGCTGAGGATAAGAAGGAAGAGAAATAATTGATTTATGTAAAAGGTATAGTAGTCTGTTTTATTAATTATATTAAATAATGGACACGCTTAGTTTGATTGATGTTTGATTCTGAATTTTAGTTTATACAATCAGTAGAGGACATTTAACAAGTGTACAAACATTCATCTTAACGGATCCTGTTGAATCCACCGAAGGCTTTATGCTTTTAGATATGATTTACCTCTTTATTATGGGGCGAGACCATGGAGATCATGGAGAAGATTCTAAGCGGTGCAAAAAAAGAGAAGTATATCCACGACAAATCGAGAAAGTTCTTGGATAAGGGCAATGAATATCACACAAAGAAAAACGATGCAAAGGCAATAATCCAGTATACAAAGCTCATGGATTATTTGGAATCGCATAAGGATGAGATATCCACTTATAAGGGCTCTATCTCTGGTGTCTACAACGACCTTGGCGAGGCACTGATTAAGGTTGACAGAAGAAACGATGCCCTGAGAATTTTTGACAAAGCCCTTCATCTAGACGAGAAAAACACGAATGCTTGGGTGAATCGTGGTGAAGCCTTGATTGAAATAGAGAAGTTCAAGGACGCCATTTTATCATTCGATTCTGCCCTGCGAATCGAGCCCAAGGATAAGAGAGCCATGAGTTTCAAAGGGACAGCCTTGGAAAGGATGAATAAGCCGAAGAGGGCCAAGGAGTGTTACCTTTCAATAATCGATATCTATCCAAATGAACTGGAATTCTATGACAGGATTTTAAAATTGACTCCAGATGATAAGAGCATATGGCTTCGGAAGGCTGAGGTTTTGGAAGGCGGGGAAAAATACAATGAGGCCCTGGATTGTTATGACAGAGCTTCTGAGATAGATCCAAAGGATAAGAATGTGTGGAGCGGCAGGGCCTGGGTTCTTGGTAAGCTCGACAAGTTTCAGGAGGCAGCAGACAGCTTTCAAAAAGGGATAGACCTGGATCATAAGGATAAATCGCTATGGAAGGGTAAGGGACTCATGCTTCACAAAAGCGGCCAGCTGAAGGAGGCATTGAAGTCATATGAAAATGCAATAAAAATCGACAAAAAAGACAAGGAATCATGGAATAAAAAAGGAGTTGTTCTCCTAGAAATTGGGAAAGCCAAGGAGGCTCTAAGCGATTTTAAGAAGGCTGAAAAGCTGGATCCCAAGGACATTTTGACCCTATGCAATAAGAATGATGCCCTAATGACCCTGGAGAGGTACGAGGAGGTCATCGCTGTATGCAATTTAATATTGAAGTTGGATCCCGAGAATTTAAGGGCATTGAATGACAAGGGCTGGGCCCTGCTTTCTATTGATGAACCAGAAGAGGCAGTTGACCTCTTTGACAGGGTCTTGAGCCTGGATTCAAAGGATCTGAGGGCTCTTTCCAACAAAAAAGGAGCTTTCAAGAAACTGAATCAGCCTGAGAAGGTGCTTGAGGTCTGTGATGTCATCGTGAAATTCTATCCAAAGGAAGTGGAAGCATGGGTTGATAGGGGCATTGTGCTTGAAGAATTGGAACAAACAGAAAAGGCGGTATCGTCTTATGATAAGGCGTTGCATATCGAGCCTGAGAACCTGGATATTCTGCTGAAAAAGAAGGATGCCCTTAAGAAATTGGGACAGGACGAAGGCATCATAGTCACGTGTGACAGCATTCTCAGATTGGACCCTAAGAACCTAGAGGCACTTGAGGACAAGGGAGCTTCTTTGATAAATCTCCAAAGAAACGATGAAGCCATCGATTTATTCGATAAACTCTTGAAACTTGAGCCAAATAATATAGACGCGATCTATAAAAAAGGAGTCGCCCTGGGTCGACAAGGAGCCTATGAGGAAGCCATAAAATGTTATGATAAGGCATTGAAATTGGATCCAAAAAACGAGGAGATCTTAGAGAGTAAAGGCGATGCGCTCCGGGCTTTGGAGGATTTTGAAGGGGCATTGAGATGGTATGACAAGGCCCTGAAACTCGATGATAGGAACGTCAAGATTTGGGACAAGAGAGGAAAGATCCTCTTGGACCAAGAGAGGTACGAAGAGGCCTTGGCCTCATACGACAGCGCACTTTCAATAGAATCGGAAAACTCTAGATATCTTTATTTTAAAGGTGTGGCCTTGGATTGGTTGGGTCGCTATGAGGAGGCCTTGCTGACCTTTGATTCGGCCCTGGATTTGAATTCCAGGGATGAAAATTCTTTGTTAGGGAAAGGTCTCGTTCTGGTGAAGATGGACAGGGGATCTGAGGCCTTAAGGTCCCTTGACAATGTCCTTGACATCAATTCCGATAACCTTGAGGCATTGATCAGCAAAAAGGATGTTCTCATGAAGCTCGGTGATTACGAAGATGTGGATATGACCTGTGATAGAATCATTGAGCTGGCTCCAAACAATGCCAGGGCATGGGAGGACAAGGCATTTGCACAAACGAAGCAGGGAAAAGAAAGCTTGGCTGTGGAATCCTACGAAAAGGCCTTGGATCTCGAGCCTGAGAATCTAAAACTTTGGGAGCTCAAAAAGGGAGTTTTAAAATCACTTGGAAGGTACGATGATATTTTGTATGCTTGTGATAGGATACTCGATTACGAGCCAAACAACATGGAGGCCTTAAAGGATAAGGGTGAAGCCCTGGAGAATCTGGATTTGTACGAGAAAGCAATCGAACTCTATGATGTTGTTTTAAAATCCTATCCAAAGGATGTTACGGCTCTGCAAAAGAAGGCCAGAGCCCTTAGCAAGATCGGACTGTTCGAAGAATCTAGAGAATGCTACGATAAGGCATTGACCCTGGAAAAGAAGAACAAGACTCTATGGAACGATAAGGCGAATCTTCTGGCGAAAATGGAGGAATATGAGGATGCCATTTTATATTATGATAATGCCTTGAAGTTGGATTCCAAAGACGATGGAATCTGGACCAACAAAGGCCTGGCTTTATACGAAGCCAGCAACTACAACGAAGCCCAGGAGGCGTTCGATTCGGCCTTAGAATTAAACGATAAAAACCTTCAGGCATTGGAGGGTAAGGCAAAGACCCTCATGGCAAGCGATGAATTTGAGAGCGCCATAAGATGCTTCGATAAGGTTATTGAAGCCAAACCCGATGATGTGTCGTCATGGGTCAGTAAGGCCGAGGCCTACATGAGCCTTGGTAGATTCGAGGGTGCAATCGGTTGCTACGACAGGGCAATCGATTTGGAGGAAAATAACAAATCCCACTGGATAAACAAGGGCATGCTTCTGGACAGGACAGGAAAGTACGAGGCAGCCATATCATGCTACGATAGGGCTCTGGGGATCGACGATAAGGACGCCAATATTTGGTACAGGAAGGGTATGGCACTCTCCAAACTCGGTGATATGGAGGTGGCACTGGGCTGTTATGATCGGGCCCTGGGTTTGAATCCCAACAACAAACAAATTTGGACCAGCAAAGGTATAATCCTGAACAACATGGAAAATTATGAGCAGGCCCTAAGATGCTTCGATCATGCCCTATCCATGGACTCGAAATTCCTGCCTGCATTGGAGGGAAAGGAAAGGGCAGACAGAATGATAAAGAACAGAAACATGGAGCGTTATGCCAGGGAGATACTCAAGTTCGAGAGGGATTACCAAAGGCCCGTGACTAAAGAGGAGGCATTTAGGATATGCCATATTCCCTACAGCTATCTCGACTCAGTAATCGAGTTTTTATCAAAGAAGGAGGACGTGGATATCATGGCAATGAGCCACGAACAGAGGGAAAAGTTTGAAATCGATTCCAATTCTGCCATAGTATCCGCCCTGAGAGAAAACCCTGCCTCCTTCGAAAAGCACGGATTGAGATTGAGTGACGTGGTGATGAGATTTCCTGATTACGACATCCCAAAAGCCAAGAGGCTGTTGGTATATATTAACAAAATGGATGATATGGAGGTTAAGGTGGATGAAGTGGATCCGGAGCTGGAGGACAAACTTCAAAGGGCTCTGGAACTTCCTCCACACAGTCGAAACCTCATGGGACTGATTTCCGAAATGAACCTTGGTATATACGAGGCAAAGAAGGTATTTTCCGTGCTCACCACATTTCATGACCAGGAAGTTCTTACACCTGAGATCAGGGTGAGGTCACTTGCCCAGGAGTACGCCTATGGGGAATCCATGGAGGGAGAGAGTCCCAGGGAGCTGGAGGAGGTACCATTCGAAAAGCCCCTTGAATACGAGACAACAGTGGATACAAAAGAAGTGAGTGTGGAGGAAGCCTTATGCCCCATTTGCGAGAAGAACTCAGTGGAAGTTGAGCATGAATGCGGAGCAAAGATGTGCAGGGATTGTCTCTCCGAGTACAATGAAAGGTATGCAAAGCTCTACGAGACAGAAGGAGGGGAAGTTATATGTCCAAAATGTGGGGAGGAGATCGTTTTACCTCGTAGAAGAAGAGGCAAGAAGGAAGGGGAGGAGTACATCAGGCTGTAAATATTGAAAAAATATCACATTGATTTAACAATAATTCTCACGACTCAGGTGGGGGTGGTGGCGGAGGTGGTGGGGGTGGCGGTTGTAAAAAAGACGATGGAGGAGGAGGAGGTGTGGGTTGTGATATGGGAGCCTCCTTTGATGGAGCTTGAGATTCTAAAGGTATAGATACTGGTTCTTGCTCTTTTGACAGTGTATCCTCAGGTTCCTTTTTTCGTTTCCATAATAAAAGAGCCAAAATTATCAAAATTAAAACGAAAATTATCGAAAGGTAAAGTGGTATTCCATCATAAGGTCCGCTTGGGCTGAAGGGATTTGTATCGACATTTATAGATACTGTAGATTCCTCGAAATTGCCGGCTTTATCAATAGCTTTGACGGTAATTTTATGTGCACCATCATTCAAATTCTTGAAAGTATAAGCTGTATCCGAGCCAATATTTTTATACTCCCCTCCATCTATCTTTATTTCATAATGGTCTATACCTGATAGAAGATCATACCCAATCCAGGTAATGGTTTCCGTAGGAGAAGTAATGGTGGAATCATCAATGGGGCTATCCACAACTATATACGGTTTAGTTGTATCAACAATAGTCCAGGTATCGTTTGTAGCAGGAACCTCTTCATAATTATCCACAATATCCCATGCTCTAGAATAGAACTGATATTTTCCATCACGGCCGCAAGCTGTGGAATCAAAGTTCCATGACCATAGAGATGTTGTATCTTCTTCGTATTTAATCCACGGAGCGCCATCTTTATTGTACCATAATTCCACTGTTTGAATCCCATTAGCATCCGAGCCTGTCGTTGTTACAATGAATGTTTCAGTTGTTGTATAAGTGGGCAAAGCATCAACACTTGAAGATGGTTTAGTTGTATCTACAATGGTCCAGGTATCATTTGTTTCTGGAGGATCCTCATAATTATCCGGTACATCCCATGCCCTTGAATAGAACTGATATATCCCATCTCCACCAGTAATTGAGGTATCAAATTCCCAAGACCATGGGGATGTCTGATCATCTGTGTAATTCAACCACCCATTCCCGTCTTTATTGTACCATAGCTCAACTTTTGAAACTCCATTTGTATCATAAGCCGTCCCTGTTATTATGAATATCGGTGTTGTGGTATAGGTTGATAGAACATCCAAACTGGAATCAGGTTTAGTTGTATCCACAATGGTCCAGGTGTCCTTTATGGCTGGATCATTTTCATAATTATCCGCACTATCCCATGCCCTAGAATAGAACTCATATATACCATCTCCACCTATAATTGTTATATTGAAATCCCATGACCATGGGGATGATGTGTCTTCACCGTATTTGGTCCATATACCGTCATCTTTCTTATACCAAAGTTCTACCTTCGAGATTCCATTTTCATCCGATGTTGTAGCGGTAATAATGAATGTCTCAGTCGTAGAATAGTATGGCAAGTAATTGATAATCGACAATGGTTTAATTGTGTCAACGATGGTCCAAGTATCATTTATCAGTGGAGCATCTTCATAATTATCCACAATATCCCATGCCCTAGAATAGAATTGATATGTTCCATCTTCACCGGTGGTTGTGGTATCGAAATTCCAGGACCAAGGGGATGATGTATCCTCACCGTAAAAAGTCCAGGCTCCTTCGTCCTTCTTATACCACAACTCCGCCTTTGTAATTCCGTTTGTATCCGAGCCTGTTGCAGTTAATATGAACGTTTTGGAATTTATATAGATAGGCAAGGGATCGACGCTGGATGTTGGGGGAGTGGTATCAATGATGGTCCAAGTATCGTTTATCGGTGGAGCCTCTTCATAATTCCCAGCATTATCCCATGCCCTTGAATAGAACTGATATATTCCATCTCCACCAATTGTTGTGGTATCAAAATCCCAAACATAAGGAGATAATGTATCACCACCATATTTGGTCCATAAGCCAGAATCCTTCTTGTACCAAAGTTCTACATTTGAAATGCCATTGAGATCTGATGCTGTTGAGGTAATGGCAAAGGTTCCGATGGCGGTATATGTTGGAAGGCTCTCAACACTGGACGAAGGTTTTACAGTATCAACTATGGTCCAAGTATCGTTTGTGGGAGGTGAATCCTCATAGTTACCAGCATTGTCCCAAGCTCTTGAATAAAATTGATATGTTCCGTCTCCACCAACCGTTGTGGTATTGAAATTCCAAGACCACGGTGCCACGGTATCATCCTCATAATGAGTCCATGGACCAGAATCCTTCTTGAACCAAAGTTCTACATTTGAAGTGCCATTGAGATCTGAGGTTATAGCCGTGATAATATATGATTCATTGGTTGTGTAGGTTGGTAAGAAATCCACGCTGGACGTAGGATTTATCGTGTCAACGATAGTTCCTGTATCATTAGTTATGGGTGTATCCTCATAGTTCCCAGCATTATCCCATGCTCTTGAGTAGAATTCATAAATTCCATCTCCACCAGTTGTCGATGTATCGAAGTTCCAGGACCAAGGAGATGAGGTGTCATCGCCGTATTTGGTCCATGAGTCGGAATCCTTCCTGTACCAAAGTTCCACCTTTGAAATTCCATTAATGTCCGAAGCCGTCGCTGTTATGGAAAATTCTGCGGTATTCGTATAGATTGGTAGTGGATCGTTACTTGATATAGGTTTTATTGTATCGACGATGGTCCAGGTATCATTTGTGGCAGGTGCATCTTCATAATTGCCTAGTGTATCATAAGCCCTGGTAAAGAACTGATAGGTACCATCGCCACTGATAGTTGAGGTATTGAAATCCCAAGACCATGGAGATGATGTATCATTCTGATAATTAACCCAAGGCTCAGCATCCTTCTTATACCATAGTTCCACCTTTGTAATTCCATTTGTATCGAAGCCTGTAGCGGTTATGATGAATGCTTCTGATAAGGTATAGGTTGGCAAGGGATCTACACTGGATGTAGGTTTGGTGGTGTCAACCAGAATCCACGTATCATTCGTTGCCGGTGCATCTTCATAGTTGCCTGCATTATCCCATGCCCTTGTGTAAAATTGATATATTCCATCTCCTCCAGTGGTTATGGTATCGAAATTCCAAGACCAAGGAGATACTGCGTCATCACCATGTTTTATCCATGAACCTGCATCCTTCTTATACCAAAGCTCAACTCTTAAAATCCCATTGGTGTCAGATGCAGTTGCATTTACAAAAAATGTTCCGATTGTTGTATACGTGGGTAAGGTATCTGTGGTTGATGTAGGTTTAACAGTATCTACAATCGTCCATGTATCATTTGTTACTGGCGCATCCTCATAGGAATCGGCTTTATCCCATGCTCTAGAATAGAACTGATATGTTCCATCTCCTCCTGTTGATGTGCTGTCGAAATTCCATGACCATGGGAATACAGTATCTTCACTGTATTTTGTCCATAGGCCTGCATCCTTCTTATACCACAGCTCTACCTTTGAAATTCCACTGGTATCTGATGCTGTTGAAGTTATACTAAAAGTTGCTAAAATTGTGTAGGTTGGAAGGGGATCGACGCTGGAAGTTGGCTTAATAGTATCGACGATAGTCCATGTATCATTGGTTATTGGTGGATCTTCGTAGTTGTTTGGAATATCATATGCAATAGAATAGAACTGGTATTTCCCATCACCCCCGGTAAACGAAGAATCGAAGTTCCAAGACCAGGGAGATGCTGTAACTTCTCCGTATTTAGTCCATGAACCTCCATCTTTTTTATACCAGAGTTCTACCTTAGAAATTCCATTTGAATCTGTAGCCGTTGCATTTACGAAGAATGTTACGTTTTTAGTGTAAGTTGTCAAGGGATCGACACTTGATGTCGGGGGAATGGTATCAACAAGTGTCCATGTATCATTTCCTGCAGGAGCATCCTCGTAATTACCTCCCCAATCCCTGGCCCTTGAATAGAACTGATATATTCCATCCCCCCCAGTTGTCAGGGTGTTAAAGTCCCAGGACCATGGAGAAATTGTGTCTGTTGCGTAAAGAATCCATGAACCACCATCTTTTTTGTACCACAATTCCACCTTTTGAACACCACTTTCACTATCACTTGCAATAGAGGTGATAATAAAATTGGAGGTTGTTTTAAAAGAGGGCAAATCATCAACCTCGGATGTGGGATCGATTGAGTCTATTACAAGGTCAAAGGTGTAATTACTACTATCACCTGACTCATTTCCACCTATATCATAGACTGTGATGTTGATATAATAGGTCCCTGCTGGTATGGAGGATGTATTCCAATCAAAACTTCCATCCTCTTGAGTTTGGTTTACGATTGTTGTGCCACCACTTGGTGTTATTCCATAACTAATATTGACGACATTACCGGAATTAGGCCATGGAGAATTATCCTCCGCCATCCAGGTTATCGTGATTATCTCCCCAACAAAGTAAATTTGGGAAGGGGTCTCTCCGGGGTCTTTTACGTAAATAATTGGTGGAGTAGTATCCATTCCAATAGTTATAACCCAAACATCGGACCAGTTTTGAAAGCTCCCAGGTGGTGTCGAGTAGATCGCTTTTACCCGCCAGTAATATAATCCCGATGGTAATGACGAGCCGAGAGTGTAATTTGGGGATGTTGTTACGGCCGAATCCTCTGGGGAGGAGAAATCGATGTCATTATCGATCTGTATCTCATACTCAACAAGATTACCATTGGTGGTGGAATCATGCAAATCTAACCATTGGAAGGTAGGAGTAAATGTTAAAGTAAATGAGTTATTGGCAGGTGAAAGTAATAAGGGTATAGACATTGGAATGGTTAGTGTGACAGTTCCGTCAGAAGTAACCCTCCCTTCTCCCTCTCCCCCATTATACCCACCTGCACCAGGAGAATTTGGTGCATTACCACCTAGACCACCTGTAGAAGTTATTGTTGAATCTTTTGAGATGGTTGGGCGGTTAATTTGCAGAATTATATTTGATGAACCTCCATCTCCTATTGGTCCAGTTAGTGTTGATGATCCACCAGGATAAGCCCCTCCACGGCTACCCCCACACCCACCGTATCCACCTCCACCACCTCCAGTGCTCCCACTTATTGAGCCTCCGCTTCCTCCATCTCCGCCGTCACCACCAAATGACTTAAGTTCTGAGATTATGATTAGTAGATAATAGGCATTGATGGTGATCTGTGATGATCCGCCGACGCCAACTGAACCAGAAACAGTGGTACTGCCCCCATTTGAACCGCCACCAGAAGCCCCTGCCCCTCCACCTCCTCCTCCGCCATATCCACCACCACCTCCACCACCATTATCCCCACCACCATTTCCACCGTCTCCTGCATCGGAACCATTACCTCCGTAAGAAAAAATATCAGTGTTAAAGAGGTAAATTTTTCCAACATTCATATTTATTGTCGAATCTCCCCCAGCCCCTATAGTGCCATCAATATTTCCCATGGAGGTATCACCACCACCCCCTGCTAACCCACCTCCACCACCTGGACCGTTTTCATTGCCATTCCCACCATTACCAGCATCTCTTCCATTACCACCAAACGATTTTATTGTTGTATTTGTGAGCGACAAGTCATTCGAAATATATAAGATTTCAGAATCTCCACCACTCCCAACGTTACCTATTACGTTTGC
>CP070672.1:3301367-3308047 GCA_020351895.1 Thermoplasmata archaeon | reverse complement strand
GATGAGAGAAACTACTGGTCAAGTGCAGAGACCGACGATCTGGGAAACGATCCTTTAAACGGAGTCACACAGGTTATTGAAAATTCCTCTGTAGGTACCAATTACACCCATATCTTCCATCTTCCACTTAGCGCTAATGCCTTGAGAGTAACGGATGTGGTTCCACCGGGAGTCGTGGATCCAAAATACAGGATGAACATCAGTTTCGAGGTAGAGGCCAATATAATGAGTGTTGAGAACTCTTATACAGGGGAGCATGGAGATCTGTACGGTCCTTCGGGCAATATTGACTTCTTTATTGCGGATTCCTTGAATTACAATTTGTATGTTAATGATTTGTCATATAATGCCTACAGGGTCCTTCAGAGGATTTCTTCCGAGGATTTGGCGTTCCTCTTTCCCAATGAGGACAGGCATTACGTGGTTTTATCAAACGAGTTTTCCCAGGAGACCACTAAGATAGTGAACATCACTGTAAATATTTACAGCGCGATTTCAGTGGATATCACATCACCTGGAAATGGATCCGAGTTCAACCAGGGCCAAACCGTGATTATCAGTGGCACGTCATGGAGCCCAATAGGTGTAATAAATGTCAGAGTCGATATAGACGATCAGGGAAGCTGGCAATATGCCATCGATACCAGTAGCGCCGAACAGGATCCATACACGACCTGGGAGTTTTACTGGTACACAAGCAGCTATAAGCCAGGATTGCATAAGGTAACAGCCATGGCCAGTGACCACGAAAATTCCACTACAGATTCGATAAACATCAATTTGAAGGATGTATCAAGGCCAAATATCGAAATCGAGATCCCATACGAAGGAGCAATATACTGGCTCGGGGAATTCTTTTTGCTAAATGGAACAGCAAATGATAACGGTTGGATTGACGTACTCGAACTGATTATAGATTCAGACGATGCAAACAGTATTGATCTTATTCCGTATCTGGATGGTGATACATTTTCATATGAATTATACGCAAATGATCTCGGTTATGGCGAGCACAATTTAACAGTCTGGGTATCCGACACAGCATCCAATTTCAATTCTGATACAGTGAATATCAGGATTTTTGAATCTGTTCCACCAGAAGTGAGGATCAATACACCCTCAGAAGGCTCCATTTTCAGACCAGGAGATACGATACTCATTTCGGGCACTGCCTCAGACAATATGGAATATATCTTCCTGGAAATTGTCATCGATTCAGGGGATCCAATTGATATAACTTCAGAATTAAATGAAGATGGATTTTGGTCCTATTACTGGGAAACTGAATCCACTTCCCCTGATGGGGAGCATGATATAGAGATCAGAGCTGAAGATGGTTCATATAATGTTGCCACAGATACGGTAACTGTGATTCTGGATGGAACAAGCCCCGAGATCGTTATTGAAAGTCCTACAGAAGGCTCTATCTGGCGGATAGGCGATATTTTAAACACATATGGTACTGTAATCGATGACACCTCGATTCAATCTCTGGAACTTATTATCGATTCAGATGATGCAAATGCAATAGATCTTTTACCTTATCTGGTTGATGGCTTCTGGTCCTATGATATAAGTACCAATGATTTTGATTATGGGGATCATACGATAACTATCTGGACAAACGATATCGTATCCAATTATGCATCCATGGATAGAAATTTCAGGATCTTGGAGATCGTGGAACCTGATGTGAGAATCGATATACCTTTAAATGGCTCGATTTTCAAACCTGGGGATTTTATCGACATTTTTGGGATGGCAACGGATAATTGGGAGATCGTCTCCTTGGAGATTATTATTGATGGCCAGGCAACGATAAACATCATATCGAGTCTTATGGAGGATGGGTTGTGGTACTACAACTGGAGCACTGAATCATCATCCGAAGGTGAACATATTATCGAGATTATAGCAACCGATGCCTCGGGCAATGTCGCCACAGACACGATCACCGTCATCTTGGATGGAACAGATCCAGAGGCTGAAATATTGATTCCCATGGATTACCAGATATTCAAGACCGGTGACTATATCACTTTTCAGGGGACAGCCTCAGATGACTGGAAACTTTCTAAAGTGGAGCTGATATTAGATAATAAGGTGTGGGTGGACATCACCAATAAGGCTGTGGGCGGCATATGGGAATACGAACTCATGGATACAAATGACCTAACAAGTGGTGAACACATAATCACTGTATCTGCAACAGACTCTGTTGGAAATAATTACAAAACCAGTGTTATTATTAGAATAGATGCTCAGGAACCTGAAATTGAAATCACACCTATTGAAGAAGACCCAATAAATATAGGTGATACATTATTAATCAAAGGTTTTGCTTGGGACGATATCGAGGTACATGAACTTGTCCTTGTTATAGATGACAATATTCAAATCAACCTGGCTCCAATGCCTTCAAACGGTTACTGGGAGTACCGCTGGGATACTACTTCATTATCCGAGGGGGAACATACGATATCGATTATGGCCACTGATTATGTTGAAAATCATGCTTCTTCCGAAATCGAGGTTATCTTGTATGGAAATGCTCCTGTGGCTAGCATAGGTATTCCAATGGATGGTCAGGTATTCAAGGCCGGTGAATCAATATATATGGAGGGTTCAGCCTCTGATGACTGGGATCTTAAAAAGGTTGAATTAATAATCGATGATGGTAAATCCTCGGATATAACCTGGAAGATCATGGATGGTCAATGGAACCACGAATACAGAGACACAAGAAGTCTTGAGAGGGGTGAGCATAAAATCACGGTATCTGCAACAGACTCTGTGGGCCAAAATAGTATGGCAAGTATCACTGTACTCATCGATAGTGAGGAGCCTGAAGTCGAGATAACAACAGATGTGGATTCGGTAGAGATGGGTGAACCTCTCGTTCTTCAGGGAACAGCCTTGGACGATATTGAAGTGGAGAAGCTATATCTGGTAATAGACGATAATGAAATTATTGATATCACCTTCAAGCTCATAAACGGAAACTGGGAATATCAACTGGACACCTCTGATATGTTAGAAGGAAGACATACTTTCTCAATCATGGCTTTTGATCGGGTGGACAATGAAGCTTTTGACGATATCAGGATAAAGTTCGTCCAGGAGACAACAGATTTGGAGGAATCAGGGGAAGGTTCTGTAGGTGAATCGGATGAGGAGGGCTTCCTTGAATCTGTTGGTACAGAGATGATAGCTTTGATCGTGATTATCATAGTCCTGATTCTACTGGTATTGGTCGTATCCAAGGTCCTGATTAAGAAAGGGAAGTGATTCATACTACAGTTAGATTGTCATTTTCACAGAGAAGGTTAGGATTGAATACCCCCGAAACTTGTTTTTAGCTTAAACTTCCCGGTAAAAAACAATATCATCATAAATTAGATGGATCAATTCTCCTATCCAATGACATGGTTCTCTCCATGACATTTTCTGTTTCTCGATTACTAATGATATAAGTGACTTCTCCAGATATCTCATATATATTCTGTGCGTTTTCACTAATATTTGCGTAATGGTTGTAGATTGTGATTTTGTATTTACTGACCCTTTTGGGGAAATTCTTGATATCGTTTAGATAATTTTTAAGGTCGGTCGTAAAATTTCTCTCCAGATTTGCAGAACCAATGGCCTCTTGTGCCTTGAAATATGCTGCCGATTGGACTTCAATATGAGCCTTATCTATTAAAAAAACCATCTGAGATATCTCTTTGTTCTCGACATAACTGCCTCTAAAATCATTATTTACATCAGCCAGGTATAATGCATTCATACTCCCGATAAATAGGATGAACAATCCCACCAAGGCAAAGGATGCCCTTGCTTTCTCGTCACAACAGATCTTTTTCAAATCCACACCTCATGCACCTTGTAAACATAGATTAGGACTACAAAATTACTGAGCATCGGTTTTGATATCATGCCATTATTCCCTCCAAATACTGAGAGTAATTTCTGCATCACCATCCTTTCCATTTATCATTGGAGATGACCAAAGTGAAGTTATCATAAGTCCCTGGGGAATTTCATCCTCTGAGGATATATCTTCATATGAAATAAAAATCTCATGAGAGCCATACCTCGCCTGCAATGCATAACCATATCCACTTTTAACCAAACGGTTTGTCACATTTTCTATGTCCTTTTCCATGGCTGGCGGATGGTCCGTATTCAGTTTGTCGTCATTTAAGAGCACGAGTTCATAGAGCAGAAGTTCATTGACAGTCATGTTGTAAAGATGGGACTCATTTCCTTCATTATCCTCATACCAGGTATCATAAATAGTACTTCGCAATATTGCGGTCCTCGTCTCCTCTGTATACCTGATCATCTCTTCCCTTCCCACAACATCTGCCGTTTGGAAGGCCTGATTTGAGAATACAGATATTACAGTGGCAGCGATGAGCATCACCATGAAGAACATCACGGCATCGAACAAGGATGCCACTGCCTTATCGTCTTCTGCCAATCTTTTCATCTTCCAAACCATGGATTCACTACCAAATTGTTACTATCAACTGCGCCCCGTGATAATTCCCATTCACCCTGATCACGATGGAGGATGTCACAGAATATTTTGAGAGTCTTGCCGGTGGAGAGGATGTTTGAAAGCTCTTTATGTATGTATTGCTGTTTTCGTAATCGCTTACATCCTTTATTATGATTCTATAGTCAAAACCCAGCGAGGCCGGATTAAAATCCTGTTTAAGGTCATCTTCAGAAATAATAAGGAATTTATCTCCATCGATTATCCCTTTGGTGGATTCATATGTAAGTTCTTCATATGCCATGAGGGCCTCTGTGAACTCCACACATTCCCTGTGCATTCTAAAATTATCCTGCTGGGCCTGATATCCCACGAATGCATTGACTATGCTGAGAAGAAATATACCAAAGCCCAAAATCACTATTATCAGTGTGGGAATATCCTCGAAGAACCCTCCAATTCCTTCGTCCTCTTGATGAAGCGGTCTGTGCGGCATGGAATTATGATAACGTTTTTTGAAAATAAATATATTATGGTTTTTTGCATTTAAAACCGGTTTTATCGGTCCCCCTCAGGATTCAATCTAAAAAAATGAAAAGATATTTTAACCTTAAAATCTATGACTGCTGCGTCCAGAGGGAGGCTATTTGCATGAAAACAAAGGAAAAAGAAATTGTTGAGAAAAAGGAAGACTATTCCTGTAAATGGAATGTCGAACAGGAATACAGGGAGATAAGAATTATCGCGGATTGCAAAGAGTGTGGTGGAAAAGGAGACCTGCGCCAGAGCTATTGCTTAAAAGGCATCTTAGAAGCCCTTTCTTCGGAAAGCAATGCAGATGTGGCGATTTTGTCACACTATGTCGAAAGGCAGTACTTCGGATATTCACTTGAGCTCTTGAAACGAATGGCCCAAATAATGCAAGAACTCGAACAGCTGGCCATTAGAAATCCCTATGGAGAGTATTTCTCGGCAAGCAGCAAACTCACGGCCTCCCAAAAAAGCCAACAGAAGAGTGCATGCGAGAAATGCCAACTGAATCCCAAGATTTTATTTCTTAATCTCAAGAAGATATTTGCCACAGATATCCTGAAGTTTCATGAGACATTCATTGACTACACCAAAAGGTTGGAGAAGAAACCCACCCCGAACTGCGGACCTTGTCTGAAAACAACGAAAAGCGATTTTGTTTACCTGTTCAACAATCTTGAGGACCTAAGGTCATTCATATTCTATAGAGGATTTAATATCGTTATATAGGGAGTGTGATAATCTGGCTGAGGAAGAGGAGCAAATCCTCAAGGTAAAAAGGAAAAAAAGAGATAGGCTCCGAACACAGACCGAACCTGAAGAAAAAACCGTCACAAAAGTGCCACATACGGAGGCTAAAGAGGAATCTTCCATTGAGATTTCAGAGAGAAAAACCAGACCGGAACAAGAGAGAGAGGAGAAAGCGAAAACAGAAATCCCATCCACAGAATCAAAGCCAAAGGCGGCTGCAGAAGACCAGAAAAAGGAGAAGGCACAGACCACCCTCGACATTCTTAAGACATATGAGGAAATGCAGATTCCAGCCATCAAAAGGGGTATGAACAGAATCTTTGAAAAATATCATAAGATCAGGCCGGGTTTTTCCTTTACATGGGTGACCCCATCCCCTCCAGACGATGCAAAACTGATTTTTGAGGATACCATTGACGGTTCGAAAATAGGTCTTTATCAGATCCCGGGAAAAACCGAATCATTGTACCATATCTTCCCTTCGGAGTATTCTATTTCCTTAGACCATATGAAGCTGATATATCTTACAAAGGAACAGCTCATCGAGCATTATCCGAGAACAATACAATTGGACCGACCCGAGCAGGCCAGGGAATATGTTCTCAGTATAGGAAACAGATTATTGTATCAATTGGCCAAAAGACACGATATTAAATTGGGTAAAACAAGAGAGGAGGAAATGCGAAACGTAAAGAGGCTTTCCGAAATACTGGCCAAGTACACAGCAGGTTTTGGCATAGCAGAATTCTTCCTGAAACACAAAATCGTGCAGGACATATTCGTCGATTCACCCGCATCCGAGAACATGGTTTATATAACAATAGGAGGCGTCCCGGACCCAAGGCTATATCAGAAATGTCTGACGAACATCTCACTTGGGGATGAGGATACCCAGAGT
>CP070672.1:3298667-3301267 GCA_020351895.1 Thermoplasmata archaeon | reverse complement strand
TTATGGTTATCTCCATGCTTGGGATGAAGAGAATCAGGAGTGGGACTGGCCAAACAAGACTCAACTAACATCCGTATACATCAACTCTACTTTCGAGTTCAGCGTTCCCATTTTTGAAAATGGCCTAGATGTTGAAAACAATACAGTTCGAATATTGTTGGCACAGTACAACTCTGAACTCATTGATGAACTTCCGGACAATGACTATCTTTCTTACATTCCTCCTTTCATCGAGGTGACCGATACATACGTCTCGGATAAACGAGTTGATGTCGACTCAACACAGCGGATATACTTCCATTCAATATGGAGCACTGGAAAGAACATGACAACAGGTTTTGTATACGTAAACGGCACAGCCTACGAGGTGAACAACACCGGCTGGATATCCTTTGATACGTACAGCAACAGAGTGGTGAGAAAAACCTGGACGATAACGGGTGCGAACGCCTTGGGCGTAAAGATGTACAACCAGACGACCTCAGATCCTAGTATAATCTGGGACGAAGTAGAGGTTGTGATCCCACGGGATCAGAGACTTGATATTGGGAGCGAGATCCCCCTCAGATTCGTTCGATACAAGTACGATGGTGCGCCCTATACTGGAACCTTGATACTAAACGATACAGTGGTAGATAAAGCAATAGGGAGGTATGGTTACAAGATTGTCGAAATAAGAGATGCTAATTACAACTTGACGACTTTCGATTCCAGGGATTTTCATATAATCATCGACAACGTAAAACTGAATTTATCCCTCTCAGATACCAGAGTCGATACTTGGACACGTCCAAAGGTCACAGTATCTGGGTATTACGAATATGATTCTAAACCTTTCGAGGGCAACATTACGGTGATCCAGCCAGAACTCCTGTCGCAAGTAAAGGACTACACCTACTATGTTAGCAACATCTCAGATGTATACGGTATGACCGGATTCGAAAGTAACAATGTTACGTGTATCTGGGACCTCGTCCTGATCACAGATAGTGGATCGAGCAACCAGGAATCCACACTCGGGGCGACCGAGGAAGTCTGGTTTAAGGCAATATACTCCTACGATGGAGAGACCTTTGATGGTGAAGACGGCCTCCTATATGTCGATTGGATGTCATGTGAATGGGACGAGGAGAACAAAAGGTGGTCGAAAATCTTGTCTTCAGAAAGGGCTGGCGCAAGAATATATTATGTTGGTAAAATTATTGATTATAAATATGGGCTTACCCAGTTTCATGAAGGCGTTGATGCCCCGATAATTAACTGGATGAATAAAAGTTGGGGGATACCCGGATACCCACCAGAATCAATCCTCATCGGTCTAATGATGGCTCTACTTATCCTGTTCGTGTTTTCGAAACGACATTACGATCTTAACCATTAGTCGTGGTGAGGCCGTTTGTGGTAACAGTGATAAAGGTTGTATTGACTACCTAAAAACGTGTTTGAGTTGTGTTTATAAAAATCATCAGGTTCACGCGTGCAGTGAATGAAGTATAAACCCGAGCGCGCATGTAAACATAAATAACATCGCAGAGCGTACCGATTGTACAAAGGAGATTTTGATTGTCTTTGTGCGCGCGCTGTTATTCATTTGTTATCTGGAAGACCTCTCGCTTGAGTGGGTAATTTAGATTTAATTTTAATGCCATCCTGAACATGGTGAGGACTATCTGAAATCCGTCCTTGAATGACTGGAGCTTTTGGAGTCCTACCCTCTTGTGATAACGAATCGGAACCTGATCGATCACCCCATGCCTACTGGCCTGAGCGGCCATCTCTACTTCTACGTCAAATCCCCCAGTCTTAAAATCTAGGCTCCTAGCAAAATCTGTTCTCAAGCCGTACATTCCAGAACAAACGTCTACAAGATCAGTTCCATTCAAAGTGTTGAATATGAAGTTGATGATCCAGTTCCCGAAGCGGTTGAATAACGGTATATTCCCTCTCCCGATGGCCCTAACACCTATTACCAGATCTGACTCCCTTAATCGCATTAGAATATTTTCGATATCCTTGGGATCATAGGTACAATCACCATCCATCACGACCATGTAAAGCGTTTTAACATGCTTAATTGCGGTCTCAATCGCACCGGTCTTTCCTTTCCCCTTCTGGAAGATCACCCTCACACCATTCTTCGATGCGACAGAGAATGTGTCATCAGTCGAATAACCATCGACCACTAGAATATTGCTGTATCCCTCTTCCTTCACCCTTTTAATTACCTGCCCAACTGCTTCCTCCTCATTTAATACAGGTATAACGACCGTAATCTCATCATTGGAAACATTTTTCATATTGCTGTTCATCCGCTCCAGTTAAACACAAAACCGTAAGGGCAGAATTTAAATGATGTCGAAACACTAAACGAGAATGTAATTCGTAAAATGCACTTAGAAAAAAAAGTAAGAAATATGTTTATGAATTGTCGATCGTGAACTTATTTTTGAGTGGGATCGATTCCCGTGTCTTTGTATCTAATTTCCACATCTCCATGGAGGGTATAGGCCAGAATCTCTACAAGTGTGGTCTGATTATGCACAGGAAATGCGAACATTATTTCGCGCGCACGGCCTCAACATTTTTACAGTTTAATAATG
>CP070672.1:3292908-3298567 GCA_020351895.1 Thermoplasmata archaeon | reverse complement strand
ATGAAAAGTGAAAGAAGGAAAAGAGCCGAAATCAGAATTATTCCGACATTCATGGGTTTATGGCCAGCTATGGTGCCCAATGATATTCACCATCCACATCTAAGATATGGATTGTTGTTTATTAATTGATTTTGGTACACATTTTGGACAATCTTCTATCAATTTTTTGGCCCTGTATGTGTGTTAATAGCCAAGTTCTACTGAATTGATTTCGTTTAGGTCGTCTAGATTATGTGCTTTTATATATCTGCTGGATACCGTGTAGAGTGTGTCTTCAATGTAAAATGATCTTGGAATGGCATTGGAATAATATCGTTGGTAGTAATTATCGGAATTCATCCGATCTTCATGCGATATTCTTCCCTTTAAACCGATTCCATTTTCAGCTGAAATTCGGAACACGTAGACTCCGTTCCATGTATATTCTCCATGGGTATGAGGGGGTGCGCCATCCGGATACTTCGATTCATTGATCGTATAGAGTGTGATGGGTATAACCAGAAGATTCCTTTTCAAATCGAATAGGAATGCATGGGGATCACGCAGGGCATTTGATTCGGTTCCCCTGTCCCCGATTATGAATTTTGCGAGCTCCTTTGGATTCTTTACATCGCTTACGTCAAACAGAGAAAGTTTTACACCCTGATACCACGCAAAGTCTCCCATATCCACAGTATCTTTTCCGATTCCTATGACATGGTTCTCATCATAGGGATGAAGGTAGTTTGAGTAGCCTGGTATCTTCAACTCACCCAATATCTTGGGGTGTCTAGGATTACTCAGGTCCAGAACAAAGAATGGATCTACCTTCTTGAAGGTCACTAAATAGGCTCTTTTTCCCATGAACCTTGCAGAGTAGATTCTCTCTCCCGGTGCGATATTTTCTATACTGCCTACCATATTCAGATCCATGTCAAGAACGTATACTTGGTTTTTGGCGCTGCTATCACCGGATCGTAAGACATGACCTGTAGTGGTTGCTATTCTGAAATGTCTTTTATATTCGTCCATTGAAAACCGATTCAGAACCCTCCCTTGCACCTCTCCACTTGCCTTGTATTCCGATATTCCGTCATTTATAGATATCCTGTGAATAACCGTTTTTTCCGAATATGTCGGATACTTTGCAGTATTTATTACGGATGCAAAATACAGTTGGGAATGATCGTAGGACATTTTTTTGTAGGTGATATAGATGTTGCTTGTGGATACATAGATATTGTTGGATGTTCCAAGAAGTATAACTATCTTATTGATTTCCTCTTCATCATTTTCAACATTTATTGAAACTATGCTGGTGAATGTGTAGGAATGATCGTGCTCTTCCACATGATATATCTCATGGGGGGGGACTGGAAGATCATCTTCACTTTCTATCCCCCATACCGGTTGGTTCACTATTACATACAAATATTTTCCAATCATTCTGGATGTAATATAGCCTCCTTCAAAACATTTCTCTCTTTTAAGTTGTGGATGCTCCTTATCCTTTATATCATAGACCATTACATATATTCCTGGAGAATAGGCTAGACAAGCATTTTCGTATGGAGTATAGTAGTAACTGTACCTCCCGAGAATCACGAGTCTGTCTTCATAAAGATATATTTCCCTTATACTCCAATTCAGTTTGATTACTGACAGAATTCTCGCCTCTTCGGCAGGATAAACCAGGACAATGAATACCTCTGTCTTATTAGCCGAGACAATATAAGCGAATCTTCCGTCGTTTTTCACGATATCCCCTTCATCCACACCTTCTACCTGAAGGTTGGTATCTGAGTGTTCCCCTGAAGGTGAAGTGCTTGGCGCAGAATTATCCAAAGTTGCTCCTTCCATTGTGACGATTTTCCCTGGAGAATACAGATATGATCCGTAACTTCTTTGGTAATCAGGCTCTTTATTCAAAAAATCCTGTAGCTCGGAAAACGAGGAAAAAGTCCTTAATGTGGATCTTTCACCTTCATGAGGCTCCCCTGGAAACAAAATCCCTGCTCCCGCTCCTAAAAACATCATCACAACCATGGACACGACCATCAATTTGAGTTTCACGTCTATCATGTTGCTCATCTCCTATTTTTCGGCAATATCTCCATGTTTATTCTATTGTAGACAGGATATATATTGATTATTTTTACATGTAAGCTACATGTCAGAAACAAATTGACATGTCAAGAAAAATGGAATCACCTTAAGGATCGTTTTGTTCTACAACCTAAATTAAATATAAATATAATACGAGACACATGGATTAAAAAAAAAGAAAAAGAAGATTGTGGTTTAGAAATCAATCTGGGAAAGCCACAACCTTAATCTCGGAAAGATGGTCCAGATTGTTTGCCTTTATCATTGTATTTGAAACGGTATAAAGCACATTCTCGATGTAAAAGGACCTTTTCACCCGCAAGTTCCAATCGCCATAGTTGTTTTGGATAGGATCAAAATCTTCATCATGGGTTATTCCGCCCTTCAAATCGATTCCGTGTTCTGCGGATATGTGGAATACATAGGCTCCGTACCATGTTAGTTTCCCATAAGCATTTGGTGGAATTTCATCTGGGTATTCGTCCTCGTCTATCTCCCTCAGCTGAACCGGTATTACCAGCAGGTTCTTGTTTCTGCTGAAAAGGAAAGCATGGGGATCGGATAGAGCCAATGATTCTGTTCCTCTATCACCGATTATATAATTTGATATCTCTTTGGGATTATGGACATCGGTGACATCGAAGAGTGAGAGCTTTACTCCCAGATACCAGGCAAAGTCTCCCATGTCAACTGCATCCTTCCCTATTCCTATTACGTGGTTCTCATCGTAAGGATGTAGATAATTTGAATATCCTGGAATCTTTAGTTCACCCAGAATATTTAGATTTCGCGGATCGCTTAAATCAAGGACAAAGAAGGGATCCACCTTTTTAAAGGTAACAAGGTAGCCTCGATTCTTAACAAACCTTGCCGAGTATATCATCTCTCCTGGAGCGATATCAAGGACCATACCGACTACATTCAAATCCAGATTCATGGCGAAAACATGGTTTTTTGCCTCGTTGTTACCGCTGCCCCAGACCTGTCCAGTTGTGGTGGCTATTCTGAAGTGTTCGTTGTATTCGTCCATGGAAAATCTATTCAGGACGTATCCAGGTACGCCACCGCTTGCCCTGTATTTTATTTCACCTTTAAATATGCTAATTCTGTGTATTGTGGTCTTCTCGATTTCGCGTTGGATTTTTTCCTCGAATACCGAGGTTTTGGTCTTCAAATCCTTCTCGTACTGCTCCTCCTCCAGATCATCCAGATCTTCACGATATTCACCGACAATCTGGTCGATTTTTTGTAGTTTCTCATACCTGGTGTCGTCAGAACTTCTTATTTCTTCTATTTCAGTGGAAGTATTTTCAGATACCGATGGTATGATAATATCCACCACCCTTCTCTCCATCTTCTCCACCCAGCTCATCCTTCTCAATCCAGTTAGATAGATATTATGCAGAGATACGTAAATATGGGTGGAGGATCCCGTAAGTACGACCTCTATATTTGGCTCCTCGTTTTTATCCTGGACGTTTAGGGACATAATTGTGGTGAAAACGTAGTAATAGTCATAGTCATCTGTATAATATACCTGAGAAGCCGGAACTGGCAGATCGTCTTCGCCTTGTACCTGGTATGTATATTGTGTCAGGATGGCATAGAAGTAATTCCCGATCATCCTTGATGTGACATAACCGCACTCAATTTCTTCGCTTCTGAAAAGAACAGGATTTTCCTTATCTTCTATATCGTATACACTTATACGGGTAATTGGCGTATACGAATAATATGGTTCATATATGTCCCCAAAATAATCATAATAAAAAATGCTGGCACCAAGGACAACCAGTTTATCTTCGTACAGATACAGTTCATAGATGGTCCAATCCGTCTGTATAATGGACAGGATCCTGGCCTCTTCTGCCGGATATACCTGGAGTATGAACACCTTTGTAAGGTTGCGGGACACGATATAGGCGTATTTGCCGTCATTTTTAACGATATCGCCCTCGTCCACCCCCTCAACCTGGACATTGGTTTCCGAGTGATCTCCAGATCCTGAAGAATCTGAATCCTCAAAGGAATCTGGCGTTCCAATTGTAGTTCTAAATTCATTAGATGGATCCTCTGTTGTCAGATTGCTTTTATAGTAGTAAGAGTAATAGTATTGAGATAGCTTTGAATTATCATCGAGATAATCAACAATCTCCTGGTAATTGTGGAATTTCTTGAGGCTGCTGTAACTTACCGCTTGATACTCGTAGGAAGGAACGCCATCCGATTCGTATTCTTCATAAGATAGGGCATATATACCCACAATTCCTCCCAAAACCATGGACACGACGATTATTAATGCAATTAGGCCTTTATTCATGCGCAACATCTCCCTTTTTGGATATATCTATGCATACAGGATATATATCCTTTATTTTGACATGTAAATGACATGTCGAAAAACAATTGATAAAAGCAGGGGTAATTAGGGTATCATTTCAGGACTTTTGCCATGTAGGGTCCTTCTCTTGCATACCCTAATTTCCTGTAGTACTCCCTAACCCCAACTCCGCTCATCACGAGTAACGTTTTTGCATCTGATTCTTGTGCAATCTTTTCGCATTCAGAAAGTAGCATCTTACCATAACCCTGATGCTGCCACATTTTTGCATCTATTTTGCCAATTGGAACCATCTCACCGGCAACCTTCAGCTCCCTGAGAATCATGCAGGATTTCTCATTTATTTCATGCCTATGGGATGTTTTAGAGGGTTTTCTCAATCTGGCATACGCGATTAGGATGTCCTTTGAATCCTCGAAGCTCAGGAAATATTCTTTACCCAATGAAGCCTCGTATTCATCTCTTTTTAACTTTATTGAGTCAAGCTCAGGCTCCTTACCCTTTAAAGAGCTGATTCCGACCTCCCTGCATCTAATACACCGGCAGCTTTTCTCTCTCTTTTTTAATATATCCTGGACTATCTGTCTTAGATTACTCTTATCCACACCATCCGATATTAGATTTACTGGAATATCCCTTTGGATCCGCTGGATTCTCACCCAATTTGGAATAAAATCCTTGATTTCAGCAATAAGCTCTGCGTTTTTTTCGGTATCATAGGGTTTATATTCGCCTTTTTTCCACATGTCATAGAGCTTTGTCCCTCCAACCACGAGACAGGGATATATCTTCAGCATATCTGGCTTGAAATCAGGATTTTCGAAGATGGTTTTGAACGCCCCAATATCCCTTTCAAAACTCGATCCTGGCAAACCCGGCATCATATGATAGCACACCTTCAGGCCTGCATCCTTTAGAAGCCTAGTTGCCTCAATTGAGTCCTTAACTGCATGACCCCTCACTATTTTATCCAGAATGTCATCGTATACTGTCTGAACTCCGAGTTCGACCCTGGTTCCACCTAATCTCAGCATTTCGTCAATATGATCTTCCCTGCACCAGTCAGGTCTTGTCTCCATTGTCATTCCAATGCATCTTGAAGGAGCGAATTCATTCAGGCTGTGTGCATCCTCAAGTGACGAAGCCTCGGTCTGGTTCATGGCATCAAAGCATCTTTTTGCGAACCATTCCTGGTATTCTTTGTTTCTTGCCGTGAATGTCCCGCCCATGATT
>CP070672.1:3279423-3292808 GCA_020351895.1 Thermoplasmata archaeon | reverse complement strand
TCCCCAAATTGAATGTCTATTATTTCTCTTATTAATTTCAGATCTCCCTCAAAGGCAGGTCTTACATCTCCGGGAGGTGTTAGCTTGACTTCTTTTGTCTCTTTTTCGCAGATTCCGCATTCCTTTGATTCCAAGACTGGCAGGTTACAGCGAAAACACCATCTCAATGCCAATCTTCCCAGTCTCACAATACCCATGCAAATCACTTAATTATCTTTGGCAGAAAGCTAATGAAAAAGGCTCACTGCAATGTATAGATTATTCTCTCCTTGTCCTTTCCCTTGTTCTCCTTCTTTATTATCTTTAATGTTCCAAGCTCTGCGGTTGTTTTCACATGGGTTCCGGCACAGGGGCAGACATCAAAACCCGTAATCTCCACAATACGGAGGTTCTTAATTGAAGCGGGAATGAGGTCCAAATTGGATCGCAATGGGTCCGTTCTCTTCTCCAAGCTTTCCCTTTCCTCTTCATAAATTTTCACGTCAGCATTCCTGCTGATCACCTCATTTGATGCATTTTCGACGGTCTTTAGATCTTCTTCAGAGAGGTTGACTGGATAAAAATCCACCCGGGAATGATCTGCATGAATCTGATTTCCCACGGTCCTTGCATTGTAGATGTCGTATACCACACCAGATATGACATGCTGGGCCGTGTGCATCTTCATGTGGGCGTACCTTTTATCCCAGTCCAATATCCCGTGCACCTCTCCTTCGGGCATTTCACCGGTTATGATATGCTTTATAATGCCTTTTTTCTGAACCTCGGCAACCTTGCTCTCCCCTCCTGACCATTTAAGCACACCTGTATCAGAGGGTTGCCCTCCACCAAGTGGATAAAATGCACTTTTGTCCAGCACGACATAGTTATCCCTTTTCTTTATCACCTTCGCATCGAATTCCTTTATGTAGTTTCCCTCGATATCCTTCATATAGAGCACTTCAGTCATGTTTTCCACCAACCTTCGAATTGAACTTAATTAATCCTTTTTCTTCTTTTCCTGTTCATCCTTAACTTCTTCCGAATCCCGTACGTCTTGATTCTCTTTTTGTTCCTCAGATTTCTTTCCTTCCTTGATTCCCTCCTTCATTACTTCTTCCTTTTCTTCTTAGTTCTCCTCTTGTTCTTCAGGATCCTTTCTTTCCTTGATTCCTTCCTCCATTAATTCTTCATTTGCCACTTGGTTCTCCTTTTGTTCTTCAGAGTCAATTCCTTCCTCAATTTCTTTTTCCTCTATTCCTGTGGGCTCCTTCTCGTCATCCGCAAGGTCCAATGGCTTTTCATCTTCTTCACTTTTTCTGTGCATCAGGATGTGTATAAGAAGGAGCAGGATCAGGATGATCATCAAGATGAGTAAGATCAGGGATATCCAATCAATCTCTTGCTCGGGTTCCTCCTCCGGTATGCTCTCGATCTCGAGTTTCATCATTTGAGTGTCGCTTGCACCACTATCATCGAAAACCGTGATGTTTATGAAGTGCATACCCACATCTTCTTGATTTGGTGTGAAGGTCACTTCACCAGTAACTGGATTGATTTCGAATAGTTCGGAATCGTCTGAATATGTCAGCATTATATCGTCAATATCGTTTCCTATTGCCGTGAAGGTGATTCTCTGCCCAACCACAGCCTGCCTATCAGAAATGCTATCGAGAACCGGAGCATCATTCGTATTGAGGATGGTAAAGGTCACCCTCTCCGAGTCTGAAGCACCTTCGGCATCCCTTACCGTGATTGTGACAATTTCCACACCAACCTGATCATTTGTAGGAGTGAATGATATGATGCCTGTGTTAGAGTCGATTTCAAAGAGGTCGGTATCATCCGAGAACTTCAATTCATCATCTGAATCGATATCGTTTGCGAATACAGTGAATTGGAAATGTTCATCTTCTTGCGCATTCTGAGGACCGACCTCATGAAGAGCCGGCGGATCGTTAGCATTTAAAACATTTATCACGAAAACGAGGGTAGAAGTTCCTCCTTCATCATCACGAACAGTAATCGTTACTTCATTATAACCAACGTCATCATTTGAGGGGACGAACTCGATTAAACCACTTAAGGGGTCTATGTTAAAAAGTTCGGTGTCATCCGCAAAGGAAATCATATCCCCCTCAGAATCTGTGGCCAATATCCTCAAAGAAAAGGTTTCGTCTTCAATGGCATTCATCGGACTCTCCACAGGCTCGATTGAAGGAGGAACGTTGTAAACAATGGTTATGGCATAATCTAATGCCATCCCACCATCATCATCTGTTACTGTCAGGGAAACTGTGTAAACTCCATCATCAGAATAAATATGAGTGGGATTCTGTTGTGTGCTAATCTTGCCGTCTCCAAAGTCCCATAGGTATGTAAACGTATCTGATCCAGGATCGGTTTGGTTGCCGATAAAATCCATTGATGTGCCCTCATTTCCCACATACGGTCCTCCTGCATCGGGTGTGGGAGCAACATTATTTATAATCACAGTTGCCGAATTTGTACCCACACCACCATCATCATCTGTAACCTTCAAATGAATGAAATAAACACCGTCGTCATACCATGTCCAGGTCGGATTTTCACCCATTGCATCGTCATAGAAACCATCATCATCAAGATCCCATTCAATGATTAAAATGTCGGTACCAGGATCTTCTGCCGAGCCTGTTATCGTCAATGCACTTCCTTCATTCCCAGTATACGAACCACCTGTATCTGCGATAGGCGCAACATTGTTGATGGTAACAGAGGCTGTATCGGTTCCAATACCACCGTCATCATCTGTTACTCTTAGGTAGATTAAACCCGAAAAATCATCGGGCCAAATCCAGGTGGGATTGGATCCTGTGAAATCACTGTATGTAACACCATCTGAATCATCGAAATCCCATTCATAGGTTAGGAGGTCAGAGCCGGGATCATTTGCTGTACCTGTGAAAGTTATGGTGTCTCCCTCATTTCCAATGTAAGAATCCCCTGCATCTGCTATAGGTGCAACATTATTGATGTTTATGGAAGCTGTATCGGTTCCAATTCCACCATCATCGTCTGAAACCCTCAGACCGATTATATACACACCTTCATCATACCAAGTCCAACTAGGGTTCTGACCTGCAGCATCATCATAGATTCCATCATCGTCCAGATCCCATTCATAGGTAAGAATGTCAGAGCCAGGATCGGTTGCTGAACCGAAAAATGTCAAACCCATACCCTCATCACCTGAATAAGGTCCTCCTGCCTCCACTTGTGGCGCAACATTATATACCGTCATAATGGCAGAATCAGAATCCAGTCCACCATCGTCATCAGTGACAGTTAAAATCACATTAAAGATACCATCATCTGCGTAAGTATGAGTGGGATTCTGTAGGGTGGAAGTATTTCCGTCACCGAAATCCCAATGATATGTGAGAGTATCGGATATGCCGGGGTCCGAGGCTGTGCCTGTGAACGTGATCTCTGAGCCTTCATCACCCTCGTAGGGTCCATGTGCATCGGCAGTTGGTGCGACATTATTTACTGTTACAGAGAGTGTATCTGAGTCTGTAAATCCATTGTCATCCTCAACAACAAGGGTGACGGTGTAAACACCATTATCAATGAAAACATGGCTTGTTGTTATACCTGATACCACATCCCCGTCACCAAAATACCAGGTAAAAATCAGGGTTGAATTATCCGAAGGTGTATCGTAGGAATCACTGCCGTCAAAAAATGCGAAATCACCTTCGTCGATTATTTGATCCTCTCCTGCCACAGCATGTGGTGCTAAATTGTTCACATAGACAGTAACTGTATCGGAATCCGTATTGTTGGCTATGTCCCAAACCGTCAGGGTCACAACATATGTTCCTGATTGGGGGTAGCTATGGGATGGATTCATTCCGTATCCGAAGTTGCCATCGGCAAAATCCCATGTTAGATTTATAATTTCGTTTTCATCCGAGGAAAGGGAGCCGTCAAATACGATGACTTCATCCTCGATAACCGACTCATCAAAACCTGCGTCTGCAATGGGATCGATGCTGTCCACAAAGAATCGCCATGTTGTTGAGTTCTGGTTACCGAACATATCTGTGACTATTAGATAAACGGTATGGTTTCCCTCCGATATCGCCGAAGGTGGAATTAGGTTTATTGCGCTCGAAGTTATGGTTGCATTGTCCGTATGGTTCATACCGTCCAGAAAAATGAACACCCTGGAGGTATTGATCCCTGAGCCCGAGTCATAATACTGGGCACCGATCATTGGTTGGGTTGAATTGACCCACAAACCATTGGCAGGCTGGGGATTCGTGATTATGGGTTTCTCTTGCTCCAATTCAGCCATAAATGGAATGCTAATGGAATCTGATAGATTTGTCAGCATGACATAGATAACCCCTCTGTACTCACCTGTAATAGGCGGTAGATCATGGGTGGCATTGAAGTAAACCGGCTCACCTGCCGAGATTGATCCTCCAGGAATATCCGAGATATTGATATTGTTTCCTGAGACCACTTCTATGTAGCAGTCAAATAATGAAGGACTTAAAGGCACATTCCAACCATGAACAAAAACCCAATATTTACCGTCAGAAGGGCTGTTGAGTATGACCTCCTCATCGGCATAAGGGGAAGTGGAGGAGGCCACCTGCTCGGATCCCCACTCAGGTATGCCATCGCCATCATCCCTTAACAGGTAAAGGTCGATATCAATGCTGTTTGGGCTTGAAATGTTAACCTTTATGGATTTGGCACCACTTACATCGAATTCCCTTGACCAATTTGAAGTGGTCTTGTCGCTGGGGACATTCTGATAAACGAGCTCGTTGGGATATTCCATTGGTGGATATACTCCATAGCCTTGCACGTCGATACCTGATAGATTGAAACTCGAAAGCAGCTCAAACTGCTGTGTTCCAGTCAGGTTTGCCACATTTTCTATCAAGCCAACGTCCCAGGGATAAGGAGTAACATTGACCGTTCCTATGGTGCCTGTCACATTCTCTGAGAAGGACTGGCCCGCATACAGTACATTATGTAGTATTATCTCATTCAATCCCGGACTCAAATCCGCTGAAATTATCTCGTGTGGACCATTGGTTGTGGTGTTGAACCTGAACTTTCCGCCCCATATATACTGATCTGAGCTTGCGCCCTTGATATCCAGGGTATATGGACCGAATCTGCTTGGCATTTCATTTGAAAAGGAATCCCGCGATCCACCCAGGAGAAAAACATCTATGTCCGTGGGGTAATTGCTCCACTTAACATCGGCGATCAATTTTGTACCTGGTTTAACGTTAAAAGAATCCGGTATATCTGTGAAATAAAATCTCCAGTCGCCGCCCTCGTATCTCCAGCCCCACCTGAAAGCTCCAAATATCTGGTCATTGGCGTATAAATCCGTGGATAATGTATTTCCTCCGAATGTGAACTGTTCAGAATTCCCAGCGACGTTCACGATTACAGGAACCACTGTCTCGTTTCTCGTATCGTTTATAGCAATTAAACCCTCGTATATTCCAATAGGAGTCGAAGGAGGGACCATCAAGGATGCCTCGAAGGTCGCTTGACCTTTGGCTTCAACAGAAAGATACGAAGTGTTAGCAGAAAGCCAGCTCCAATCTGTTCTATTGTAGCACTGGGATTGGATGTATATGTGTGAGATTTCCGGTGCATCTCCGGTAGGACTGTGGAAAACACCTACTACGAGTCCATCATCAATTCTTGATATGGGGTCATGCATTCTCGCTTCTTGGGTTGTGGCTGTAATGGAGGATGAGCATACACTGGAAAGCTCCCCCCATTCTATCTCGGCTTGCTGGGCAACACCGTCACCGTTGGTATCGTTCCAATAGCTTCCGTTTCCATTGTTATCGTTCCAATTGTAGATCGTGGTCCAGAATCTATTCTCCTGGGTGTAATCGAAATCAGGGTCGAACTCGTCCCAAGGCATAAAGCCCGAGACCTTAAGAAGTGCAGTATCGTTTGGAATATAGGATATGTTGTTCTTTGAATCCCTAAGCGGAACTAAAAAATCGGGACGAGCCGTGGATGCATCCTCCCTGGATTTATTAGCCTCTATTGTCACTGAATGGCTTTCGGTCATGGTAAGTATATAGTCTGAGATGAAGACCTCCATTGTATCGTTTTGATGGGCATTTGATACTGTTATGGTTGTGTCATCGGTGTCACCTGGATGCATGATATGCGCAAAGGCATCGTAATCTGTCCCTCTGTAATCCCCAGCAGTCCAGAATGTGGGGGATAACAGCATGCCAGAGATATTATTGGCAACCTTTGTAGCTCTTGTGGCATTTGAGAAACCAGCACCCTGAACCAGGGGATCATAATTAAGGTTGTCTGCAGTTGACATCAGTATCTTTCGGGTAAGATCGGAGGAAGGATATTGTCCATTGGACTGATTGTAGGCATCATAGATCAATGCTAGTATTCCCGCGGTAACGGGAGTCGAAAGGCTTGTCCCGCTCCAGGGACTGTAAGCGTTGTTGCCGTTGGCGGTGCCTTGGTTTAGGGGCCTGTCCCCGTAGGCTGAAACTCCAACCGACACGATATCTGGATCCACCTGTCCCACTGCATTCGGGCCGCGATTCGACCAATATACAATATCTGTAATTTGCTTATTGAGCGCAGCTCCGCACGTTACAACACCCACGGAGGAGCCTGGCGAGACAACTGTGCCGTACCCATAACCGCCGTTTCCGCTTGCAACTGCAAATGTCACATTTGGAGCGTAGTAGGTGGTGATATTGTCCACTAATCTCGAAGTAAACTCCCATCCACCCCTGATCACATCCGAAGATCCAAAACTGCAGCTCACAATATTTGCCTCATCACCTGTGCCGGGAATTCCATCGTAGCCTTCTACGGAAAAGTAATAGGAATCAACCCAGTTAGTTCCCTGCTGGTATACATTTCCAACTGCTATTATCTTGGCATTTGGGGCGGTACCTTTTACTCTACCTCCCCCGATAACTCCCTGTCCAGCAACTGCTGAAGCACATAACGTACCATGATTTCTTCCAGCCTCTGTAAAATCGTTTATCATGAAGGCCACAAGGCTGCCATTGGGAGGAATCGGAAGGGAATAACCATTTTCGGCTGCAATGATATCGGAATACGGCACTGGATTTACTCCATCGGCTATGAAATAAGTCATCCCACCGGATCTATCAGGAACACCATCACCTGTAAAATCATGTGTTGATACTTCATCTCCCTTTCTGCAGGGTTTCTCATCTGTAAAGTTCTTATCGTTGTCTATATCAACATATACAGTATCGTAAACACCAGAGGTATTTTCATCCACAACTAGAACTGCATTGTAACCGTACAAATTTTTCAACCTTGTATCAGGATGTTCGCCTATATGATAAATCCCGCTTTGGCTCACGATACCTATGACGTTATAACCAGATGAATCGAGGGTTCCGTTGCCATTGCTATCCATGTCCGTGGTATTTGTGTCGCTAAACCAGTTGTTGCTCCCTGGATAACCCTGCCCCCCCGATGAAAGGTAACTGTTCATGGACCTTGAATCGAAGGCAAGGGGCCAACCAAAGTATGGTGAAGATGGATTCCCATCCCTGGCTTGTGTACCATTGAGATCAGGATTAGCAAAATCCACACCTGTATCAATTACAGCCACTTTCACGCCTGAGCCATTGTATCCGAGGCTCCAGGCCTCGTCTGCTCCGTGGTATTTTACTGCGTTCCACATTGCAGGATCGGTTCCATCTTCGAGATCCACTGGAAATTGTGGTGGCTTTGGAAGTTCATAGTGTTGAACACTCACCACACTATCAAGTTGCGCTATTTTAGGAAGCTGATGGCTTTCTATTTCGAGTATAGATGTCTTCAGCCTCATCATGTTTCCCTTTTGTTCATATTCATAATTTGGATTCTCAATTCCCAATAGCTCTCTTACCTCCCCCATATCATTTGATGTGATGAGCACTTTTACTCTTTCTGTGTCTTTCATTGATGCCAGTAATGAGGGTTCGATCTTCCAGCAAGGGTAATAATTGTTTTCTAAATCAAGTTCCATGTTTTCTCCAATGCAAAAAGAAAGCTCATATTCCTCAGGGTTAAGTGGATGCCAATTTCCTAAACCCATATTTTGAAGTGGGACAATTGGAAGGTCATTTGTAGATGGAGTGGAAGGGGTGAAAGGAGTGGAAGGTGTGGAAGACATTAAAGGAGCAGATTGTTCATCCCCATTCTTATTACCCGAGGCAATAACGGTTTTTGGCAAATTCTCAATTGCTACAATTTCAAAGGAGGAAATTAAAATAAGAAACAGAATGATAAAGCAGGATAATACTCTAACACTGTTGTATCTCATCAAATATCCCCCGAAAGCCGCTTGAAAGTAGGTGTATTTATATGATTGTGGAATATTTATATCTTTTTACTGGATGGTGGAGAATGAAGGTCATTCTCTTTTATTTTAGACATCTACCGAACTCAAATCCTAGGGCCTATGAGCTGCCATAGAAACAGGAACAGTACAAGGAAGGCAAGTGAATATGATATGGTCTTGACATAACGCTCCCTTTCCTTTTCATTGAGTTGCTTTCTGATTTTCGCTACAATGCTGTCCAGACTGTCCTTGAATATGTGTCCACCATCTAAGGGAACGGCAGGGAGCGCGTTGGTCAAACCCAGCATCAGGTTCAGCCAAAAAAGCCAATACAGGATGTTGGTTATTACCCAAAAAAGCTCAGTTGGTAGGACCGAAAGAGGGCCGTTTACTTCGTATAAGTCGGTCATGGGGGAGGTAAAGGGTGATATTCTCTGAAATGGAAGAAGGATATATGTCATGAGGTTGAACATTGCTTCGTCTGAGGAATCGGCGTTGGAGACCGGATGGGAGAGAGTATCTGTTAATCCCCCTGGATTTCCCCCAGTTCTTAGGCCAAGATAGCTGTTGCTCACACCCAAAAAACCCCTTCCCTTGAATTCTTCTTCATTCAAGTAGGAAGGGTAGTTATCTTCGTAATACTCATATTTATCCTCCAAGGTGGCCGTAGTGTTGAAGGTGGTGTAGGAAGCAGTTGTTACATTGTATTCAAAAAGGGTGATGTTAACGATCTGACCCGTTTTCGTCAGTTTCATGGCTTCTGTGAAATCCTGGTCGTTTCTGATCTCGGTACCGTTGATCTCTGCCAATATCATTCCTTCTTTGATTCCGGCGTTATCTGCAGGATAATCTTCTGAGACATGGATGATTACCACTCCTGATGTAACATCGACACTGCGGAGATTTCCCTTGTAAAAGTATGTAACTGTCGTGTTTTGAAGGGGGTCTGGAGCGGGCACATTGTCAAAATCATCAGAGCTTGTGATAGGGGTTGCGTTAATCTCCACGATTTCCATCCACCATTTGTTTAAGCCGGCTTCATATGCAGGGCTGTCCTCCAGGGCCCCGCCAATGAAGACTCCCTCATGGACAGGAGAAAGGGATCCCACGAAAACCCACGAGAAAAGGAGGGCGCATATTATGGCAAAGATGATGTTCGTTGCAGGACCTGCTCCGAATATTCTCATCCTTTTCTCCTTTTGGGTGGCCTTAAGTTCGTCCTCATCGGGCTCTACAAAGGCTCCTATAGGCACGACACATGCCACCACTCCAAGGGATTTTACCTTCAAACCTCCAACTCTTGTCAGAATACCGTGTGCGAATTCATGGATAACCACAGCCACAGCCAGACCAAAAATCCCGTACCAAATGGGTATTATGGGATTCACACCAGGTATACCTATCAAAAGCTGCGGTGAAGGCGCCCTTTCTCTCGGAACAGAAGGAACCAATGTGGCGGCCCATATGAGAAACAGCATCATCAATACCATGGTGAAGATGCAGATTCCAACGGCAACACTGCCGTATCCTCTCCAAAATCTCTTTGCAGATGCCAATTTTTCGATGAGGTTCTTACCTTTTTGTGTACGCCACATCAGAAAGGGGCCCCAGAGGGATACCTTTTCCTCCTTGAACGCGCCTATTACTTTAAGTACAATTAGAAATATTACATATAATATAATTGCCAATAGGGTAAAAACGAGCCCCATGTCCATTTTTTTCACCGAATTCCGTGGTAATAATCCTTTTGGTTTATTAAGGTAGTGGTATAGTTGTTTGTGTATAATGACAAGAGGTCATAAATAAAGTCTTTGTAAACTGACAATAGTATTATATAGTACCTGACAGTTCTGTAGCCCACCGAGTTTTCGAATTGGAGCTTGGTGAAGAAATAGGTAGTATAAAAATGTATAGAGAGAGAAGAGGAGGGTACAATCGTCCTCCTAGAGAAATGCACAATGTAACCTGTGCTGATTGCGGTAAAGAAGCCCAGGTTCCATTTAAACCGGATGGCACGAGACCTGTCTATTGCCAAGAGTGCTATAGAAAGAGAAGGCCACAACGTAGGTTTTAATGAAAAGAATGATTTAGGATTCATTCGGGTTCTATCATTCTTCTTTATTTTTTTGTCTTTAATCGATTATTCCGGTTATTTAATGCCGATTACCGCCCCTTTTGGAATTCACTTTAGACAATTTTGATTTCTAACATGCCTCATCGAAAGTATAAAAATTCCAAATCGCCATTCCCCCCTTCGGTGTTAGAATGATGGTTGTTTCTGGTTCTGCTTCTGTCTCCTTATCAAAAAATCTTGCCAATGAGATGGGTGTAAAACTCGCCAATGCGGAATCAAGGCGTTTTCCTGATGATGAATGCTATGTAAGAATTCACGACAATTTGGACGGTGAGGAAGTGATCCTGGTTCAAACCTCCTATCCTGATGAGAAGCTGATCGAGCTGTTTCTACTTCAGGATGCTGTAAAAGAATTTGACGTGAAGAACCTGGTTACAGTGATTCCATATTATGGGTACGCGAGACAGGACAAGAAATTCAATGTAGGGGAGCCAATCAGCGCAAAGACACTGGCAAAACATATACAACTCTCCACGGATTCCTTGATAACAGTGGATATCCACGAAGAAGGTATACTCAGTTGGTTCGACATACCGGCAAAAAATATCTCTGGCATGCCGCAGCTCGGCGCATACCTCAAAAATCTTTCACCCGATACGATTATAGCACCCGACAAAGGTGCCCTGGATTTAGCGAAGATGGTGGCTGAGGTAATTGGCTGTGAGTGGGACTACCTCGAGAAGACACGAATAGATGGTGAAAAGGTCGAGATGAAGGCCAAAAACCTCTCGGTTGCCGGAAAAAAGGTGGCAATAGTGGATGATATTATAGCAACCGGCGGCACTATAGTGAAAGCCACAGAGCAATTAAAATCCCAAGGTGCGAAAGAGGTCTATGCCGCCTGCACCCATGGCTTATTCGCGAAGAATGCCCTTTCTAGATTGCAGGGTGTTTGTGATAATGTGATATCCACAGATACCATAGAGAACGAAACAAGCGTTGTTTCAGTTGCTAAAGAGGTTTTTTCTGCGTTATAGAGCAGGTTTAAATTACAAGGCTCGCAACCTTCAGAACATTATGCCTGAGAATATGAGTATCAAGCCTGCCATTACGATCATGGTCACGCGGGCGTGTTTATCCAGTTCTTTGTTTATCAGTGCCCCTCCAAATAGGGCGAGAACCACTATCACTATGCCGAAACTGATCAGGATATTGCCTATGATTCTTCCTATATCGTGCATGGCATCGTATCCTCTCAGGTCCTCGTAATAATTATCCCATCTGTCTGCATCGACATTCCCATCATCGTTGTCATCGTATCTCTCATCATATTTATTTGGTCCACCAGATGTGGTAACAGCAGTGATTATGATGGTGCCAAGAAACATCAGAAACAGGCCTAATGCTATCAACTGAACGAGCCTATCAGTGCTTTTGAATCTGTTGGTACCAACTTTGGATCCAGGATAGCTACTCTGATAGGGTTGTGCGTAATCCGACGGTGGTGGTGTGTAACCGGCTGAAGTGCCCTCTTGCGGTACATTCTCAACTCCTTGGGGGGTTTGACCTTCCATAAAATCACCGGGTTAGGATACATGAAGTAGGTTATAAATTTTATCTTGTGGTTATTAATTTAATTTCTCCATTAAATCGCCTCAAAACCGCCGAAAATGGGGAAAAACAACCTCTTCAGGATGCCATGCGAAAATGATATTCCCGAAACAATAAATACCCATAATATCTTTATCTATTCCACATCATGGGGAGAGAGGTAATTTAGTGAAATATGTCGAGCAATTAAAAGAAATTGTGGGAAGGCAAAACGTCGTAACTGACGAATTGGAGCTCATATGCTATTCAAGGGACATGTCGGTTCATGTGGGGTACCCAGATGTCATAGTATTTCCCAACTCAAGTCAGGAAGTCTCTAAGATCATGGCCCTGGCAAATGAAAACAAGATACCTGTTACACCCAGGGGTTCTGGAACCAGTGTCACAGGAGCCGTGTTACCCCTTTTTGGGGGAATCGTCCTGGACTTCGGAAAGATGAACCGCATAAAGGAGATCAAATTAGAGGACAGGTACATAGTTGTTGAGCCTGGTGTCATATGCCAGGACCTGAATAAGGCACTATCTCCCAGTCACTTCTTCCCCCCAGACCCAGGAAGCTCCTCAATATGCACAGTGGCCGGCATGGTTTCTACCAATGCAAGCGGTGTGAGGGCCATAAAGTACGGGACAACCAAAGATTACGTCCTTGGCCTGGAGGTGGTTCTTGCAGACGGGGAGATAATAAGGACAGGGACCAAGGCTCCCAAGACCTCTTCAGGTTACGATCTCACAAGGCTTTTCGTGTCGGCTGAAGGAACCCTGGGGGTGATCACGGAAATAACCTTCAGGATCGTTCCCATGCCCGAGTACGTTGCCTTCACTGTGGCTTCATTCGGATCCATGGATGATGCCGGATCTGCCATATCTGAAATCTTTTCATCGGGAATTCCGCTTTCTGCCTGTGAAATCCTGGACAACATCAGCATAAAGGTTGTCAGTGAGTCCATGAATATGGATTTAGAGGGCATAGAGAGCATGCTCATGATGGAGGTCGATGGCAATAAAGAGGCTGTGAATAGACACATCAATAAGATATTGGATATCTGTAAAAAACATAATGGAAGGGACCTGAAATGGTCGGACGATCCTAACGAAAGGGTGGAGTTATGGAAGGTTCGATCAGGTCTTGTCTCTGCACTCTCCAGGTTCCGGGAGGGTTTCAGACTCATTCCTATTGCCGAGGATTTCGGCATTCCTATATCCAAGATTCCGGATGCAATAAAGGAAGCCCAAAAGATATCTTTGGACAATGATATCACAATAGCGTCATTCGGACATATCGGTGATGGTAATCTTCACACCACCTTTATTTTGGATGTCAGGGACAAGGATGAATGGGGC
>CP070672.1:3275429-3279323 GCA_020351895.1 Thermoplasmata archaeon | reverse complement strand
TTCTATATGGGTATGGTTATTCCCATTTTACATTCTGAGACTACTTGCTCTGCCCCTTAAGATGCTCTAGAAGAGGCAGTAAAACTATCTCCAACGTGGAGTCCATGTAGAATTTACCTACTTCCTCTCCTCTTTGTGGGGAGGCCGCTATCTGTTTGGCAACCCCTGAGAAAGCTTCAAAGCGCTCATTGAATCTGTACCTCGGAGAATCCACAGATGCCCCGTAATCTCCCGCTTCTTTTGCTATCAGTATGGAATGGCCATAGTAAGGGACGATCGAGAACATCCCAGGGGGATATTCAAAAGGGTCCATTTTTATTTTATAATAAGACTTGCTAAGAGGTTTTTGAACCTTGCAATCATAGGAACCCTGAAGTTTGTTGCAGAGTTTCTTATCGGTATGGATGGCATTCACGGCCCGGTATGTTATCATGTTTTCTTTTATAACTTGCTTGGGTTTGAGACTCTGTTCTACAACCAATTTATGGGGAACAAGTCTGTATTTCAATCCCACCATCCGCTGAACATATGTTTCGGGAACAGGATAGGGAATCGAGGTGACAAAACTTGCTATACCCTGAATGCTCTTTCCTTTCACGTTCAGAATAGGTGCTGCAAAGTCGATAAAAGAAAAGTGCTCCCCACGGACTGGAAACCTCGCAAACAGATATTCCTCAGCCTCGTATTCCGACTTCCGAAACGGAATAAACCTTGTTTTGAGGTCATCTGCCAGCCCCTTGTGTTTGTCAGCAGCAGATCCCAAAGGTTGGATTGTAAGTTGACCTGCAAGAACATTTTTCAATTTCTTCTGTGCATACAAATTTAGGTTGTTGACAAATTTCTGGCTTACCATATAACTTCCCTCCTCCGACAGCTGAATGTATTATTCCATTTTTCTTTTCAATATTGACTTATTTATTTTTATACTTTTCGTAAAGCAATGCACTGGGTATTCGCAATCCAATTTTCCGTTATAGCTTTAATAATGATTCGGTCTCAGAGATTGTGTATAATATTTCTATTGTTTTTTATTAATTATCAAAATTATTATAAGCCAACGAACATATTAGGTTCTCCTATGTGTGAGGGCATTATAAATGGTGAATCAAAGATTTATTAAGATCCTGAATAAAAGCATAAAAAAGCAATTAAAAAAAGTGATTAATGGAGAACCTGCAATAAATGTAGTGGGGTCCCATGTGGATCAATATGAAGGATTTTTAGCTACTCTCGAAGCACACTTTTTAAGGAAAGCCCAAGAATATGATCCACACGAATTTGTACATGCGAGAGTTCCAATTAAAAATCAATATTTCTCGTATATGGATATTACAGTCCCGGTAGTAAACATCAAAAAGAACAGTGTTCAAGGAGTTGCTACATTTTTTACAGAAATCCCATATCCAATAAATGAAACCTATATCCTGAGACGTGTCGGTTTATCTAATAAACTTGTCCCTCATAATCTAGTTTTTAAATATCATACTGATCCGAGAAAGATAATAAAGGAAGGTTTGATTAATTCCGAAGCAATAAAAGATATTAATAATGATAGAAAATTAATTAAAAAGCTGAAGGGAAATGACTCTTGCTTGATAAGTTGTTTAGGATCTGATTATTCTGCAACAATCAATTTGGCAAAATACCCCCCAGGCATGTTTACTATTGTTCCATATTACAATCACTCATTTCTAATTGCAAAAGATGCGGGAATTAGTCTTGAAGCAACCACAAATGAACCAAGATACCATATAAGAGATAGATACCAAGCTCTTTTTGGAGTGGCACATTGTATCGCAAGAAAACCGCAAGTTGGTGAGACTGTTGGTAAGTTCTATTTGGATATATCCATGCGAATCAACTTACCTCCAATTCTTGAGCAGATAAAAAATAATGCTAGGTAATAAAATATATACTAAGAAGCCTTGATTAGGACCTTGGAGTAGTAAACGAGATATATTTGTTAGAATTTCCAAAAATATTTATGTTTGTTTTACTTTATCTTCATGGGTGTCAGCATGAGGCCGAGTGCATTTATAGGAGTGGGGCTTGTAATATTGCTATGTTGTCCAGAGTTTGTGGTTGCTGAAGTTTTTACTGTGGAAAAATCATACAATTCAGTTGATACACTACAATCAACAGAATTATGGAATGAATACAGAATTACAGCTGGCTCAAATAAAAAAATAGATTATTCATTTGAAGTAAAAGGAAGCGGAACTATCATGGTATTTCTCATAAAAGGGCATTCAGTTAGCTTAAGCAGTGATTATTATGTAATATACAGTAAAGATACTCCTACAAGATCGTATTCCAATACTTTCTCCGTAGGTTCAGATGATGGAACAAGGTTTACCCTTGCTATAATGACTGAGGAATATGAAAATGTTACATATCAAGCCAAAATCAAGGTTTACGATCGTCCGGCTACAGACTATATCTGTGGAGCTGTAATTTTGTTTTTTCTATTATTTGGGGGAGCAATTATAGGACTAATTATCCGATCTAGGAGAAAGCGTAAAAGTCAAGTGGGCCCCCTACAACAGCCACCTCTACAACCTTCACAACTACCCCAAATTCCTCCACCTCCAATCCAGCGTCCTCCACAACAGCCACCACCTCCACCTCCTCCACCAAAATAGGCCAAAAACTGAACAGGAGTAACCTTCATGAATAGAAGACAAAATCCTTGTCCATGTGAAAGCTTTGTTCGGCTTAGCAATTACACAGGTTGCGTATAATTACCTTTATTTTTCATTGGATTTTTAAAATATCCCAGGGCATTCCCTCGAAATGTTTAAGTATAGAACTGACTTATTTGATACCTGTAAGAATGGAGGAGAAAGGGAAAACTTGAGGGAGAATGGATTTGGAACAATAGGAGCTGTAGACTTACCTTGGACCATAGAGCATGTGAATGTATTATTGGTGGGGGTTATCTTATTAACTCCAATAGTGGCTATTGCCTTTCTCATTTCAATCAGTTTTCCTCCTTTGATGATCTTAATAATTCTAGGTTTTATATTCTGGGCGATTCTTCTTAATAAATATAAGCAGGCTAAAAGGTATTCTGAAATTGTGTTTGTCTTGTACAGAGAACTTGTAAACGTGAAAATCCTGAGAGGAGGGCCACTTAGACATGGTACACTTAAAGTCAGTACCAAAAGACATGGGGAGTTTTCACTCTATTACTTTCCAGGTCATACAAGACCCGGTGGCGGTCCCTTTTACAAATTGTGGATTTCTACAAGTAAATGGGTTCCTGTACGAGAAGGAGAGAAGGGTTATATCTGGGTTAGGCCAAGTTTTCTAAAACTCGGGTTGAAGGCGGACCCGAATTTGGCGAAATATCTTTCAAATCCGCAAATTATGAACATAGGATCGCTCCATCGAATACAGTTTGAGAACGAGAATGGTGAAGGTAGAATAGTATCCTATTTTCGTGATCTTTTAGCCAATTCAGAGACAATGGACATCCTGAGGACCCTTGTGATTTTATGGGATATTGAAGCGAGATTGTAATTCTAGGGGACTGGGGTGTAAGTGCGAAGCACACAAACCCCAATCAAAGTCCCCAGGCCTCGTGAAATCCCGACTCCGAAGTGGGACAAGCGCAATCCTTATATCACAGTCAATAATATGGATTGTAGGGCTTGAAAGCGAGTAGCGAAAATAAGATAAAGCTGTTTTCCTGTATTGAAGGTTGTACAACAGGAGGACCTTGATTGATTGGATCAAAAGAAATGAAAGAAATTATTAAGGGTTTGGGAGCAGATCTTTGTGGGATAGCTCCAGTTGAAAGATTCAATGAGGCTCCAAAAGGCTTTCGCCCCAAGGATATTTACAAAGACAGTAGATCCGTGGTCGTGTTTGCCAAAAGACTTCCTGTAGAAT
>CP070672.1:3264705-3275329 GCA_020351895.1 Thermoplasmata archaeon | reverse complement strand
CTGGCAAAAAGAAGAAGAGGAATTGTCTCGACACCTTTTGGAATGGAATTCTGGCAATCAGGCCACTTCACCATTCGCATAACGCCAACCATATTTCCATTCTCCTTTGCTACAACCACTGTACCAGGTTTCTTCCCCAACATCATCTTAAAACCCATCTGAAGTTGTTTGCGGTGCTTTTCGGTGTGCCCACCCATGATTTTTCCGGTAAAGGGTGTGTTAATGAAAGCCTTACTCAATAATTCTGCAGCTTCATCAAGCTCATTGGATTGTAGTGGTACGATTTTTATCTCGCTCATAAAATCACTGCAATATAACATAAAACTGCACAATATTAATTCATGTATGTTACCGATATCAGGCACACAGCCCCATTTTATCGCTCTCCAATAATTCAATCTTTAACTTTATACCTATCGTTATCGAAAAAGAAATCTTGCGCCCAAAGTTCTTCTTTTATTGTTAAACCGCGTTATATTAGAGCTATTGTTGAATAAGAGCTCGTCAGAATCCCCCGGCAGTACCATCCCTTCTTACTTCGGCAACTCCATGAAAACCAGAATTATCATGTTTGTTTATTACAGCATGAATTGCACCTAAATAGAATGCATATGGCTCCCTTCTATCTATCCTATATCCTTTTTCCCTTAGATAACCAACAAGAGAATCAGGAAAACGCTTTGCTTCAAGACTAACCCTACCGCCGAGAGAACAATGCAAACGCGGCGCTTGCATGGCTTTATCCATTGACATATTTTTATCGATTATATTAATCAAGAATTGTGCAATTGTTGAGAATATTCGTTCGCTACCTGGGCTACCCACAACCATCCATAGATTTTCCTCATTAAAAATCATTGAGGGTGCAACAGTAGCCCATGGAACGGCATTTGGTCTTAGGTAAAATGGATGTGAGATCATTTTGTATTCGAAATCTATTAAATAATTGTTGTAAAGAAATCCCAGACCTTCCGCTGCAGCTTTACTACCATAAACTTTCTCGATGGATTGGGTCAAGCTCACTGCCATACCTTCGCTATCGATTACAGAAAGATGTGTTGTTTCCCCCCTTAGCTCATCATCTGTGATTATAGTTGGAAGGAGAGTTCGATCTACTTTTTTAAGAATTTCCAATATACATTTCTTAGCATACTTCTTATTTAGCATCTGTTTCTCGGTCAACTGTGGATAGAAGTTCGGATCAAAGGGTCTATCTTCCCGCTCCAAAAACGCCTTCCTGAAAACCTCAGTCAAAAGATAATATTGTTTATTCTTATCCTTAATGAATATTTTTGGGGGGAGTGCATCTAGCATGAGTAAGGTGAAAAGAAGAGTTCTACCAGCTCCTGGTGGAGGCATGGTATAGACTGTCATTCCTCTGAACTTGCGTTTAAGGGGTCTGCGCTCAATGGGCCACGGAATAAGGGAAAGGTCATCATATCGAAGTAAGCCTCCATTCTCGCGCATGTCTGCATCGATTTGTTTTGCAACTTTTCCCTGATAGAATTCATTTATTCCTCTTTCTGCGAGTCGTCTTAAAAGAGAGGCGAGTTCGGGTTGTTTGAAAATATCGCCCACCTTATATGGATTACCCTTTTTTAGAAAGTACTTGGCACCGGATCTTGACTCCACTTTTTTGAAATCCTTTAACTCCCGCTTTTGAAGTTGGTTCTGTAATTTAGTTATTCGATATCCTTTTTCAGCGATATTTATGGCAGGATCTAATATATCTGTCCACCCAAGCCGACCGTAACGGTTGTGTACATACCATAGAGTGGCCGGTGTACTCGGGACGGTTGTAGCTCGATAACCAATTGCACGGTCTCCTTTGTATATGGCCTTTGAATGTGCCAAAGAAGGTGCCCTTGAGGATCCGTCTATTGCTTTCACTTTTTTACCGGTGTATATAAGCATCATGGTTTGACCGCCAAGGCCACTGGCCTGGGGCTCGCAAACGCCTAATGTCAAAGCGGAAGCACAAGCGGCATCTACAGCATTACCACCTTTCTTTAAAATTTCAATCCCGACATTTGTCGCATCTGGAAATGCAGTGGATATTAGGCCGTTTGTGGCCTTTGCACACTTTCCATCCTTTGTCGGTTTAAAATTCGATTCAATTCGTTTAAAATCCATTTACTACCTTCCTTTATGTATTTCCATTAAAAGGAGTGCAAGCAAAGTAGCTCTTTCAATCAAACTGTGCTGCAATATATATTCCTCGTTTTCATTTGAGACATCGCCTACTGGGCCAAGACCATCGATTTTAGGTTTTTTGGGATCTACAAAACAGATATTGGACGAACTCCACCTGTGTTCTTCAAGAATACGTACATCGATTTGATCGGCTATTTTTTTCACCTTCTGATAAATCTTTTCGATCTTTTCATTTTTAACCATGGGATTCCTCCGAATCGCTCCACTGATTTGCATCTGGAATTTATCGCTTCTTACCTTTTTTACGAGGTGATGGATTTTATCATCATAAATCTCAGCCTGCTCAGGTTTATTGAATCTTACGCTTAAAACCGCTTCTCCATGGGAAAATAAATTTGATATGTTTGAGTTGATCTTCACCTCCCTGGGACTTACGATGACTCCATCCTCTTCATTTGAAAGTTTGGCAAGTTTTGTAAGAAGCCGTGTGAATTTCGAGTTGGCCTTTGCAACGTCTATAGCATCTTTTGCATTGATCAGATTCATCTGGCAGTTGTACACAGCCGCACCCGAGCGGGATGTAATAACAGAACTTTCTGTGGAAGCCCCGTTTATACCTATTATGGTCTTCGCCTTACTGGAAATCTCAAAAATAGTGTCACCGCTTATCCTACCCTGAAGATTTTCATCGGTAACTAACAATATTCCAATTTTCATTTTACGCAGAACCCGCATAAATCGCAAAGCGCGAAAGGCAGATATCAAAACAGCTATACCACCCTTGCTATCCCATATTCCTGTCCCAAAGAGCTTATGCCCTTTTTGGCTGTAATAAACATGCCTTTTAAACGGAACTGAATTATCCAGATGTGTGAGAAACAGAAAATCGAACTTTTCGTCGCCAGTGTTGCTAAAAAGGAGTATATTACCTACCTCTGCTTGTGGAATGGAACGATGCTCAAATCCCAGGGGTTTCAGCTGCTTCGAGATGAACTGGCCAAGCTCATTTACACGCTCAACATTTCGTACGTATGTGTTTGTGTTGACCATCTTGGCCAGCAGTTTTTCGATATTTTCTTGTTTGCTCCTTAAAAAAGTTCGAACACGAACAGACTCAGGGAGTTTCTTCTTGTTAGGAACCTCATTATCAGAGATAATTGGGATATCTTCAGAAAAGTATCTAACAGTCGCTACATCTAGGATCTTATTTATAAGGCGACCATAGCTGTATCCGGCCACGCCTGCTGCATGGACATAGGACCCCGTCTTTCCGAGACTGGCCATTGAATTTATCTCAAGTATGAATATGTTTTCATTCTCGTCAATTCGAATATCCACGCGGGCAAAATCCCTTAGATGAAGAACCTTAAAGGCTTCCTTGCTGAGTCTAACCATTTCATCAGAAAGTTTTTGAGAAATATTTGCTGGGCAGATTTTTTCTCGAGGTTCTTTTAGTTTGTCCATGGCGCTTTGAATGGCATCAGAATCTCCCCCCAGGTCGATTTCCAAGACGGGAAAAGCCTCGGGATCGATGTTGCCCAGTATGCCAACAATGAATTCTCTGCCCCGGATGAACTGCTCAACCAGTGCTTGTTGCTGAAACTCCTTGATTGTATATTTTACGGCTTTACGCAGCTCCGCCTCGCTATTTACGATTTCCAAGCCATATGAGACCGCTTCCATTTTCGGTTTGACCACGACGGGGTACTCCAAAGTGCTCATATCCTCATCCCCTGTGGAAAACACCCAGAACTTTGGAGTTGGTATTTTGTTTTGCTGCATTATGATCTTGGCAATTACCTTATCAAGAGCCAGTGCATGGCCCTCGGGATTGGAGCCTACATATGGTATTCCCAGCATCTCAAGCAAAGCTGGTAGGTGTGTATATCTACTTTCGCCCTGAATTCCATATGCCATGTTGAATACCATGCCCAGCCGCTCACATTCCATCACCCTGGGCATGAACTCCTGTAAGGTCTCGATGACGTGCATGTTCCCATCAATAATGCGCACGTTGTGTCCTCCATTCTCAAGGGCCTCTGCAATCAATTTAACTGTCTTGGGATTGTATATTTCTTTGTTTTGTAAGCCGAAGCGATTGATTACTCCGGACATGTCCTTATTGTAAATTATGGCCACTTTCATATGATTATATCCCCATAAGTTCTTGGTGAGAATAATATGTTATATTATGAATACTGCAGCGGCAACGACTGTGGTCCAGACTCCTTCCTTTTTACCCTTCGCCGATTGACAGATGTTCATTGTATTGATTATCTTCCCTGAGGTTCGGTACAATTGTTTTCTTTCATCCCACGCAGTTTCGATATTAAATTCTATGCCGAGTGTAGTGGCTAGCATTGTGGCTGCAAGATCTTCGGTATAATCTCCAGTTTTTCTTGCGGTTTCACCAAATGCATGATGCTCAGAAAGGTATCCATAATCTTTCTTGTCAGCAGGTTTAGCTAATCCTATAGCGGCTGACACTAATCTGTTTGGTTCATTGGTGGAGTTTCTGGCGAGAACAACATATGTTATTTGTCCTGGTTTTAACAACTCTAATCCTTTTTCTTTGGTAATTATTTTGCACCCGGGAGGGAATATACTTGATACATTGACCAAATTGTATTTCTCAATACCGGCTTTTCTCAGAGCCTGTTCAAATGATGCCAGTTTATCTTTATGAACACCGATACCTTTTGTAAAAAATACTTTTGTGGGAATCATTTTTTTATCTCCCACAACTTTTTTATGAAGGCTTTAGGTTTCCTTTTATTCCAATTACCCTTATGAAACACATAACTTGCAATGAGCGGAAAGGCTATGGTCGCCTCAGAAAATACCATCTGTTCATTCACATTGTTTACCTTGCCCCATGAATGAGCTTCCTTTAAGGTTGAGCCGGAAAGTCCTCCATCTCTCTCGTCCGCTACTGTTATCTGTATTGCATATTTATGCATACTTACATTAGCCCCTAATATATCAGCAGCAACTATGATGTCCTGAGCGAAATTTTTTGGAACACCACCCCCAATCATGACCAATCCAGTTTCTTTGGAGAGGGTTTTTATTCTTGTTAAGTCAAAAAAATCCTTTACACTATCAATGGTAACCTTTGGTTTATTACCGCGTTTACGCTGGTGTAACAACAATCCAAAACCCGCTGAGCAATCCGAAAATGCCGGCACGAATATAGGTACATCCCTTTTAAAGCATTCCAATACAACTGAGTCATTATCTTTTTTATTCTCGTGAAGGTAACGTCCCATCTCCCAAAGGAATTCTTGTGAAGAATAAGGTTTTGGAAGAAGAGAATCTGCAATCTCAGCAACTGTCATATCACATATTCTGAGTTGCTCTTCGTCGATATAGGTATCATAAATTCTGTCTATCATCATTCTTCTGAGCATTTCATCATCTATGTATGGGGAACCTTTATAGTGTTTATAACCCAAAGCTTCAAAGAAATCTTGATCCACCATAATTGCACCGGTTGATACGATTGCATCAACCATATTATGCCTTACTAAATCCCGAACTACAACCTTTAATCCAGCGCTAAATAATGATCCTGCCAAACAAAGGATTATTGAGCAATCATTGTCAACAAGCATTGTATCATAAATTGACGCCGCATTTGCCAGATTTCTCGCCTGAAAAGACATTTTTCTAAAAGTTTCAATAATTTGTGTAGAATCAAAGTTCTCAATATTTATATGTTCTATTTCTTCTTTTAAAAAATCTTCTTTTTTCATATTTTGCACCCCACCTTTTTAAAAATATTGAATATAAATATCCTCCTTAGGCCCAATAATGTGTTTCCCTTTCCTTTTTTAGTATCTGGGCCACATCATAGTCTACTAATGGAACATTTTTTAATTTTTTAGTGATGAACTCTGTTATCTCTTTTTGATTTTTGAAATAGCCTATGACAACAATGGGGTAGGTTCCGGTGGTAAGGTACACGCTAGATAAGGTCCCAAGTTCTCTCAGGTATTCTATTGCTTTATCGATGTGCTCAGGAAGGACTTTTAAATTAAATATTACAGAAATATTTTTTTCAAACTTCTTTGAATCTAGGACAACAGTATAGTTTTTTATATATCCTTCTTGATCCAAATTTTCTAATCTATATCTTATGGTAGATTCGGTGAGGTCCTTTATCTCACGAGTAATATCTGATATGGTCATTCTGCTGTTTTCTTTTAAAAGTTCAATAATCTTTCTATCTATTTTATCAAGTTTTGCCTTCCTTGCCATCCTTTCACATCCATATATTATAAAAATAATCATTAAAAAATGAAATAGGTGTTATCGACATCAAAATTGAATGTCAATAACACCAATTTTTTGGTTGGGATGCCTACTCTTAAATTATTCAAACTCTTTCTCTTCCTTCTTCTCTTCCTTCTTCTTCTTCCCCTTTTTTCTTTTTCTTGTGTCCATGGTTTATACCTCCTTGGACTCATGATTGTTCATAGTTTCTATGACAATCTGAACTTGTCTTATTTTGGTGTCTTCATGAATGAAGGTAACAACCCCCTCATATTAAAATATCTATTTAAGCTTTTCGCTAACTCCTTTAAAAAAGATAAGATTATTCATCGAAATCACTAAAAAATTCTAACTTATTAATTTATTCACGGAAAAAAAACAAAACAAATTAAGATTTCATCATATAAAACATTTGAATACAGATTACCCCGACCAGTAATCTCTCACCCAGGGAATATATATTGTGGTTTCTATCTTCCTCATTTTACCATTATCGACATAAACCCAATATCCACCAAAAGTCAGGTCGTAACCCAGATAGGGATTGATCTTTACATTGCATTTTGCTTTTTGGGGGTAATCCTGCCAAGACCAACCGAGTTTGTGGGGTTTTTTATACTTCTTTCTATTAACCGATATCACCAATTCCAGCCAATAATTCTTGATTAGATTCTCCTTTTTGCCATAGATCTGCTCGAGTCTGTCCTTTATATAATCCATATCCTCTTTTGTCAAGATGGCATTAGTTGATGGATGACTATGATATTCTCCCAATAGATATAGGTTCATGGATGGTATCGTTGCCCTTACCCTCTCAAATGCACTCACATTTCCTCTCACCACGGAAGTGGGACTTCTATAGGCCGTCTGCAAAGGATAGGCAAATTCACAGGCTACAATATTTCTCTTTTTACCTTTTATTATCCTTTTTCTGTAATTGCCCATTAGGAAACCCGTTGTTTCCTTGTTAAAGACCTCGATTGTTGAAAGCACTATACCATAGAAGCATTCGGGATCTATCATAACATAGTTGATTTCTTCCTTCATGTAGAGGGGTGCATATATTCCCAACATTTAATATTTACTCCAAACAAGTTAACACTCAAAACTTTTAAATATATTTATCACGATAAAATCTCATGTTTGGGTTTCATGCTGTCCCCTCAAAGATAGAAAATGAAGATATTTTAATTACCGTGGAAAAAAAGGGAGACAATCTCATCTATAAAAGGGAGTTCAGTGGAGAAACGATTGAAAAAATCCTTCTCACAAAAAGTAATAAAATCCATGTAAACCCCATTGAGCCCCTTCACAAACCCAGGGAATTAACACCATACCTTCTTATTAAGCCTGAAAATCCCATTGTAATCGAACCTAAGGTAAAGAGAATAATCTACCTGAAATTCCCCATAGAAATAGGAATATTCATATCCGGACTGGAGGAATTTAAGGTACTAGATATCCTGACCCTGGTTAAGCAGAAGTTCACACTTTATGGGGAGGTAAGAGGGGGGATTATCTGTAAGTTCTGGGAAAGTGAGGTATATGACTCAGTGCCCTCTATAAATCCCCACAAAGAAGGTGTTATAGAGCTTACAATCAATAATACGACTGGAAGATGGCATGAGATAACCCAGCCTGTTTTCAATGCCTATGGGATGAAGATTTATTATGGAAACAAAACAGTGTCAATGAGGGCCACAATGAAGATATATACGGGAGGAATCGGTGAGACAGAATTCTTCGACTCTCCAATTTATAAGGGAATGAGTAAATCCCTCGAGCTTTACACGGCTAGGAAGATTCCTGTTGTCTCTACAAAATTCATCATGGAGTGGGGTCTATGAACTGGGATTTCGTGGTTTTCGGGGATTTGACCCTCCTTGACCTGTTTTTAGTGTTTCTTATACTTTTAGCGGCCATGATAATTGGAAAGGCATTTGCCCTCAATTTAAGAAGATCACTAAAAGACAAGGTGAAAAAGGAGCATCAAAGAAGTATCATTAGAATCACATACTTGATCATTATCATCTTTGCACTTATTTTGATACTCCCCATCCTTGGAGTGGATCCTTCAGGTCTTCTGGTTGTAGCAGGCTTTCTTGGTCTTGTCATTGGCCTAGCCAGCCAGAGCGTGATAGGGAACCTGGTAGCCGGAATTTTTCTGGTAATAGAAAAGCCCATGAAGGTGGGTGATCAGGTTGAGGTGGAGGGGAAAATGGGATACGTGGAGGATGTGAAAATTATGTCCACCATAATCAGAACCTATGACGGTATCTTCGTCAGAATACCCAATGAAAAGGTTTTCACAACCAATATATCCAACCTGGTGGCTCATCCAGCTAGAAGACTGGAATATGTTGTTGGCATTAGATATAGAGACGATGCTGACAAGGCCGTGGCAATCATCAAGGATATTATTGATAACTACCCAATCACCCTGAAAAATCCTGAACCCACTGTCTATGTAAAAGAGCTGGGAAACAGCTCAGTTGATATCATGGTCAGGTTCTGGGTTCCCTCACCAGAATGGTATCCGGTTCGAAGGGAACTATTGTGGAAGATAAAAACCAACCTTGAGGAGAATGACATCTTTGTTCCTTTCCCGCAGCGGGAGGTTTGGTTTAAAAACGAACTAGAAAGTAAGATCATTGAGGGCTCGAAACCATCGAAATCCAAGGGGAGATAGGAAAGTTTTTTCCATAAAAATTGAAAAAGGGTATATAAATTTTATCGAGAAATCGCCCTTTAAAATCTAACTCAGTAAATTAGATCAACCATACATCGCCTTATAGGGTTCCTTAACTGGAAGTTCCGCCTGTTTTCTCAAACCCTTTAGATGCTCCTCGAACTTCTTAGACTGCTCAAGCAATGGTTTGGTGTCTATCTTGATGTTGGGCATAAGCTTGTTTAGGGCTTCAAGGACCCTTGTGGCCGCAAGGGCGTCGGGGACATCAATGTATGCTTCGGCAAGAAGAGTTATGACATCGAAATTCTCCCAACGCCCCTCGTTTAGAAGAATTCCCGATACGCCGTATATTATTCCTGTCTCGAGTTTCTTTATATCAGCCTTTTTTAGCTCGTCGCGGGCATTATCAGTGCTCCCTACCCCGAAAACATCTATCTCCCTTATTCCATCTCCTCCCGGTTCGATGTCCACCTCTGAAGGCAGACCTTCCATGCAGATAAACCTCTTACATTGTTGCTCTTTCGCCCATTCCAATAGTTTTTTAGCAATAGGTCTATGTAATTCCAAAGAGGGTGTGAATTCAGATAAAAAGAGAGCAATTTTATGATCACTGCTTGCATATATTCTCGCTGGGAATTTGGGCTTGTTGGCATACACCATGGAGGTTGGTGGAAAATCCTCAGAATCCAGGGCGCATATTTGGTCCATTTTAAGATAGTCTATAAGATAGGTTCCAGCTATTGGTCCCACAATACCAATGCCCGGAAATCCCTCCAAGATCGTTCCACCTGCAAGGTTCACTTCCTTGAACTTTCTTATCTCAATTTCAACCATTTTATATCCCCCCTTTTTGCTGCAATCACATGATATTCAAATATTTCAATACACCAGTACTGTCACTCCAATTTGCTACCGTATTATTATCACCTAACACGCTTAAGCGATGTTGGAATCACTTCCACGGTCAGTATGTATTTGTTCTCGAATATATAAATATCTTCTATATCGCAGTTATCCATCTTCTTAATCTCAAAGGAGAATTTGTTGAATTCCCGAGGTGATTTGAATTCCCACATCAATTTCGGCTTTTTATTGATGATGCTTTCTGGATCAATTTTTTCGAGTTCCTTTTGAAACTGGCGAATCGATTTTATTGCATCCGTTACATTCTGAAATTCGATTTTCTCTTGATTTTCCCGTTCGGTTTTTCTTTTTAATGCTGCCTCAATTAAGATCATGGCTTCAACAGGATTCAGGGGATTGATCACATAGTTGGTTATCTCGGCATTTCGATAGGCTATTTTTGCATTTTCAAGATCTTTTTCACTTACAAACACCATCCTTAGAATATCTGGATGGTCCTCATTGATCCTCATAAGAAGCTCTGGTCCGATCATTTTTGGAAGATTGTAATTTGCCAGTGTAAGGTCGAACTCATGTTTGTCCAATTCATCAAGGGCCTCTTCGCTTGTTTTTACGGATAGAATCTCGCAATTCAATTCTTGG
>CP070672.1:3255533-3264605 GCA_020351895.1 Thermoplasmata archaeon | reverse complement strand
GATTTTCAGTATCTAAGGATCAATCCAATTCCCACAGCAGTTATCGATTCCATCTCGCCAAATCCTGCTGACGAAGGTGAGAGCGTAACCTTTGTCGGGCATGGAGAGGATGTGGGACAGATAATTGATTACAATTGGCGCTCCAGTGAGGACGGATTTTTAAATGACTTGGCGTCATTCAGCACCACCGACCTTACCTCAGGCGAGCATACAATATATTTTTCAGTTCAAAACGATAACGAAACCTGGTCAGAGGAGGTCTCGTTATATTTGAGAATCAACGGTGCCCCTGTGGCTTATATAGATTCCATAAACCCAAACCCTGCGCTGGAGAATGAGGATGTTTTATTTGAGGGACATGGTGATGATGATCTAGGAATTATTGAATACAGCTGGCATTCAAGTTTAAACGGACCATTGGAAAATACAACCAGCTTCATGAGAAATGACCTTTTCCTTGGAAACCACGAAATAACATTCAAAGTAAAGGACAGTGATAATACGTGGTCTTCCGAGGTTGTGCAAATCCTTAGGATCCATGAAAAGCCCACAGCCCATATAAACAGCATTTCTCCGGATCCTGCAAACGAAGGCTCGGATGTATCCTTCGTGGGATACGGCTCTGACGATGGAGCTGTTTTGGCCTATGAGTGGCGTTCGAGCATCAATGGTATAATAGGTGAGGAGGAATCATTTTCAAGATCCGATTTAAGTGTGGGAGAGCATGAAATCTCTCTCAGGGTCATGGATGATGATGGAGTGTGGTCAGATTTAGTCGTCACAAACATTCGAATCAATCAAATTCCCATAGCATACATAGTCAGTATATCCCCCAATCCCGCAAACGATGGGGACAGTGTGACGTTCACAGGGGATGGAGACGATGACAGGAGCATAACCAGTTATTACTGGTACTCCAGTAAAGACGGTTTTCTCAGCATCTCCTCATCGTTTTCCACTTCTATTCTTTCCATTGGAGATCATGTAATATATTTCAAGGTCCAGGATGATGATGGCGTCTGGTCTGATATCAAAGAGGCTGACCTGAAAATAAATCAAATTCCAACCGCCCAAATAGATTCCATCTCCCCCGATCATGTTAACAAAGGAGATACCATCACGTTTTCCGGCCATGGAACCGATGATGGGTATATACTGGCTTATTTTTGGTATTCCAGCATAGATGGCATTCTCAGCTTCGATAAGGAATTCGAACTATCAAATTTATCGGTAGGAGACCACATTATAAGTTTCTCTGTAAGGGATGATCTATTCACCTGGTCAAATGAAGTCCAGATGAAATTGAGGGTCAATGGAATTCCCAAAGCGTATATTGATTCCATCACTCCAAATCCCGCCTTGATTGACGAAACCATATATTTTGTTGGTCATGGTGTTGATGACAAAGAAATTGAGGAGTATTATTGGAGCTCGAACCTAGACGGTTATCTCCGTAACTCGGAGTCTTTCAGCTGGCTTGGCCTGTCAATGGGGGATCACATCATATCATTCAAGGTCAGGGATAAAGACGATGAGTGGTCCCAGGAGAGGTTTTTTCAACTTAAAGTTCATGAGAGGCCACAGGCAAGAATAAGTACTATTCTACCAGAAACTCCCAACGAGAACGAAGCCATCTCATTTTTAGGAGAGGGCACGGATGACGGAGATATCACGGCATATCTGTGGACTTCCAGCATAGACGGTTTTCTGAGCAATTCCCAAGAGTTCAATTATCAGCTTTCAGCGGGAACGCACATCATCTCCTTTTCTGTGAGGGACGACGAGGAAGTGTGGTCCAATAAAGATATAAGACAACTGAATGTTAACGGGATTCCTTTGGCCTACATTGATTCCATCTCCCCCAACCCAACCGAAGAGGGGGATGTTGTCACCTTAACGGGACACGGTACCGATGACGGCAAGGTGGAGGCCTACGAGTGGAAATCCAACATCGATGGAGAAATAGGTACTGAAAGTACCCTAAGCATCTCGTCTTTATCTGTGGGAAATCATGATATTTACTTGAGAGTCAGGGATGATATGGGTGTTTGGTCCCAGGAGACTTCTGCCTCATTGGTTATTGATATCAGGACGAACGTAGCCCCCACTGTTACATTGATAACTCCTGCAAACGGGGATACGGTTTCAAATGAGATTTTTATTCAGGCCGAAGCTTTAGATGAGGACGGTGAAGTTCAAAGGATAGAGGTTAGAGTGGATGACAGTAATTGGCTTATCATCTCTGATTCGGCCTATGCCTTTTACTACTTGAACACAAAGGATGTTTCCGAGGGAGAGCACGCAATTTATATCAGAGCCTACGATGGAGAGGACTATTCCCAAGAGACTTTTGTGATCATCCGAGTTGATCTTGGGGAAGATGAGGGACTGTTTACTGAAGGAACCGGTTTGTTTTTGATTCTCTTTGTGGTATTTATTATCCTCATTGTTGTGATTGTGATTCTATATCGTCTTTTATCGGGTAGGAATCGACGTTCACCCCAATTCATACGATTGTAGATTCGAATGACCTCTTGTCCATAATTTGTCCATTATGATTACAACTTTGAATCATTTTTTCATGACCAAAAGACGGAAAGGTATTGGAAATAGGAAAGTAAAAGAAAGAGGCCATCATCAAAAATGTAAGAAAATTATTAAATAACCAAAGCAAGATTAGGCTGGAGATTTCAATGAAGGACTTGAAGATAACCATGATAGGAATGGGTTATGTTGGCCTTGTCACAGGAGCTGCCTTTGCAAAGCACGGCTTCGATACAACATGCACCACAACAACCCCTGAAAAGGCCGAGAAACTGAATTCTGGGATGACCCCCTTCTATGAACCAGGATTGGATGAACTCGTCCAAGAAGTCGTGGAATCTGGACTATTTCACGGTGCAACCGATAACATATCGTGTATAAAGAATAGTGATATCACATTCATCTGCGTAGGCACCCCTTCGATGCCAGATGGCTCCATCGACCTGGGCCATGTAGAAAAAGTTGCCGCAGATATCGGGATGGCCTTGACGGAGATGGATAGATATCATGTCGTGGTAGCAAAAAGCACCATCACTCCTTCCACCACGGATTCTCTTATACTTCCTATTTTAGAAGAGAAATCTAAAAAGAAGGTGGGAGAGGATTTCGGATTGTGTATGAATCCTGAATTTCTGAGAGAAGGAGCAGCCTTACAGGACAGCCTACATCCCGATCGAATATGCGTCGGGGGATACGATCAAAGAAGCATAGATACCGTCATGAAGGTGTACGAGGGATTCGACTGCCCGAAATTTGAAACCGACCTTAGGACCGCGGAGATGGTGAAGTACGGTGCAAACTGTCTTTTAGCCACGAAAATCACGTTTGCAAACGAATTCGCCAACATATGCGAATTCTTCGGTGTGGATGTTTATGAGATGATGAAGGGTGTGGGCATGGATTTTCGTATAAACCCTGCTTTTTTAAATGCCGGAGTTGGATTCGGTGGTTCCTGTTTTCCAAAGGATGTAAATGCAATTGCAGCTGTATCAAAGAAAAAGGGATATAACGCAAGGATCTTAAATGCCATTTTGGATGTAAACGAAACCCAGCCGCGACGGATCATAGAATTGGCTGAGAACAAGATTGGTCCATTGAATGATAAAAGAGTCGCCCTCCTAGGGCTTTCTTTCAAACCAGACACTGACGATGTCAGATATACAAGGGCATTGCCAATAGCTCAGGGACTCATAGAAAAGGGATCACAGGTGATAGCCTACGATCCTAAAGCTATCGATAATTTCAAAAAGTTGACTGAAAAGAATATTACATACGCTGAATCAGCCAAAGAGGCCCTAAGGGATGCTGATATCTGTATTATCCAAAGCGATTGGTCTGAGTTCAAGTCTCTCACACCACAGGATTTTAAGGATTTGATGAAAACCCCCCTGATAATCGATGGCAGAAGGACCTTCGACCCAGAAAGTTTCACATCTGAGGGGGTAAAATACCTTGGTATCGGCTGGAAAAATCCATAGCCTGTTGGGGAAATTATAAATGCAATGACATTGATGCCAGGTTGATAATATGAAAAGAGACCTTATGGAAATCATATGCTGCCCGACATGCAAATCAGATCTGACCCTCTCCATTGAAAAGGAGGATGAAAAGGAGATAATTAAGGGGGTTCTGACCTGCACAAAATGCGGTGTGGATTATCCAATTGAGGAGGGGATTCCAAATCTACTTCCAAAGAATTTGGAATAGGACGAATTTCGCCGATTAGATACGATTTTTCGAGGTTAAACGGGTTTTTTACCATTCCTAAAACTTAAATATAAGTTAGTGTATAGACACTTGGGTTGGGAATATGCCTAAAAACCAAATTTCGGTGGTTTTACCCGCATTGGATGAAGAGTTAACAATAGGCAGGGTAATTGACGGCATACCTGTCAACAGACTCATGAAAAAGGGATATGAAATAGATATCATGGTTGTTGACGGCAACAGCACTGATAACACCAGGAAGATCGCTCGGGACAGGGGGGCGCGCCTGATTTTACAGAAAGGAAAAGGAAAGGGCATGGGCATGAGGGCTGCCTTCAATGCCTTCGATGGCACATATCTTTTCATGTTGGATTCTGACGACACCTATCCAGGTTACCACATCATGGATATGTTGCCTCTCCTCGAATCTGAAGAATACGATGTAGTTCTTGGCTCAAGGCTCAATGGCAAGATCATGCCTGGGGCCATGAGCAAGTTGAACTATATGGGCAATAGGTTCCTAACCGGAGCAGCCAATGTTTTGTTCCCCAATGGACATAGGGTCAGCGATTTATGCACAGGAATGTGGGGATTTAAGGGCGATGTCGTTAAGCGTCTTAATCTAGATGCAAGACACTTCGATATCGAGGCTGAAATGTACGCCAAATGCGTTAAAATGGGCTACAAGATTGGTGAAATTCCCATACATTACAACAAGAGAATCGCCCCTTCAAAACTCAACTCCTTAAAACACGGTTTCACGATTGCAACCAGGCTTATCAAGGAAAAACTGTAGTTTGGATGATTAGGGACCCAACTACTTGTGGTATAAAGTATCTTTTAGGATTTAACATATATTTTGCATGTATTACAGTACCATTTTTTGTATTCTGACATGTATTTTAAAGGCTGCCTGCAGTTCGGGCATAACGTTGTTTGTCCTGAAGGTTGAGGAGGGTATTGTGGGCCATAATAGGGCGGGGGGAATGGGTAGTACCCGGGAGGAGGGTAATAATATGGCTTAGGCCAAACCGCTTCATCGAATGAAATGTATGATATCAGGAATATGATAAATGTGATGATCCCAAGACCACCAGTACCCCCAAGGAAAAATCCCATTATTGCTCCATAGAGGGCCCATTTTTTTGCATTATGGAAATTACCTTGGTCTAAACCTATAACCGTATTTTGATATAGCATGAACGTTAAAAAGGCAACGATAAGTATCCAAACAACTATAATAGTGAAACAGATGGTAAAAAACTCTTCACCAGGAGCCATCCAAAACATAAAACCGAATGGAAATATAAAGAAAAGAGGTATTAATACACCGAACAATCCAAATAAGACCGTCCCCACGAGATTCAATGACCTTAGACCGCGGATATCCATTTGTTCACCTGATTTGATCCTCTATATGTAGAATTTTCGTAATTCCCTCTCGCCCCATTTTTGTAGTTGTTTTTTCGCTGTATGTACCAATTTAATCGTATATAAACATATATCAGTTTATAAATCCAACTAGTGAGATTTTTCGAACTCAGAAGTTTGTTTGGCTCCACAGTATATACAATTGTCATCAATGAGGGGAATCCGTTTTCCACAACTCTTACAGATACCGACCTCTACCTTTGTTTCCTGTGGAACAGAAAGATATGGCTTTCGGGGATAAGGTGGTTGACCAGGTTGTTGAGTTTGTTGCGGTGGTATAGGGGGAGGTAATGGTATAGGAGGGGGCCTACTGACCAAGGATTCCACGAAGAAAAACCAAATAAATGCAATGACAAATATTACGACCACTACACCCGCAAGGCAATAATAGGTTAACATGACCCCACAATTATAAAATGGTTTTCGAGGTATAAATAATATCCCATAAAATCCTTCATGATCTGGATTTTCTCTTGTTGTACAAAATTTTACTTTCATTCAACTCTATCGAAAAAAAACTTTATAATCAACCAGACTTTAAAAAGGAGGACAAAATGGAAAAAGGCCGAAAAATAATTCATGTGGATATGGATGCCTTCTATGCAGCGGTTGAGCAGAGGGACAATCCTGAACTTAGGGGTAAACCTGTTTGTGTTGGGGGTGGACCTCATGGAAGGGGTGTGGTACAGACCTGCTCCTATGAAGCCCGAGAGTATGGAATACATTCTGCCATGTCTTCCTCTAAAGCTTTGAGGTTATGTCCACACGCAATATTCGTTCCTCCAAGATTCGACGTATATAAGGAAGTATCGGATCAGATCAGGGAGATATTCCATGAGTACACAGATTTAGTAGAACCTGTGTCCTGGGATGAGGCCTATTTGGATGTAACAGAGAACAAAAAGGGGATGGAATCTGCAGAACAGATAGCCAAGGATATTCTGAATCAGATAAACGAAAAAACAGGCTGTACAGCTTCTGCAGGGGTTTCCTTTAATAAGTTTCTTGCCAAGGTGGGATCCGATTTTCACAAGCCCTTTGGCATCACGATCATAACGCGGGAAGGGGCAGCAGAGTTCATTGACAATCTCCCCATCAGGAAATTCCGAGGTGTTGGGAAGGCAACTGAGAAAAAAATGAAGGATCTGGGGATCGAGACAGGGGCGGATCTTAAGAGATATTCCCGGGAGGAGCTGAGGAGGTATTTCGGAAAATCGGGTTACTATTTCTACAATATGGCCCATCTGATAGATTCGAGGGAGGTGCACCTTTTCCACTCTCGAAAATCCATTGGAAGTGAAAGGACCTTGCATGAGGATCTTGATGATGTGGGGGAAATTGTGGAGATACTTGAAGGTATTTCAGAGAGGCTAACGGATAGGATGAAAAGGTATAATATTGCAGGGAGGACCATCACCCTGAAGGTAAAGTATTATAATTTCAGGCGAATCTCAAGAAGGACTACATTAAGGGAAGCTGTGGATGATTCTTACATCATCATGGCGATAATTAAGAGACTTCTTTTAAAAACAGATATCGGGAAAAGAAAGACGAGGCTTGTCGGCATCTCGGTTTCTAATCTTAAAAATCAATCAGATGTAGACCATAAGCAGTTAACTTTACCTATTGAGGAAAGCACAATCTAAATAAACAGCCACTCCCTTATCTTGATTGGTGAACATTATGAAGATAACATGGTATGGGCATGCAAACTTTTTATTAGAGGGGAAAATCCGTACTATTATTGATCCTTTTATCAGGGAAAATCCTGTAATAACAGTTCCATTCGATGAGATAATATGCGACCTGATTTTGGTTACACACGGCCATAGGGACCATTTTGGTGATGCCATAGCTCTTTCCAAGAGACATGGCATACCCATTGTATCCAATTATGAGATATCAACATATGCTAAAATCAATCATGCCAAAGCAATTGGAATCAATTACGGAGGGGATGTTAAGGTAAAGGGGATTAAGGTTACAATGGTTCAAGCTTTACATTCCTCTGGAATCGATTTTTCGAAATTGAATTTTTCGGGAGGAAATCCTGCAGGATTTATAATTGAGGAAGAAAAAACCGTTTACCATACAGGTGATACCTCTCTTTTTCTGGATATGAAATTGATAGGAGAGATTTATAGACCTGATGTTCTTTTGGTTCCGATCGGTGGATTATTTACAATGAAACCGGAGCATGCTGCAAAGGCAGCACAGATGATCAAAAGTCCCATTGTAGTGCCCATGCATTACAATACATTCTCTGAAATAAAACAAGACCCTATAAAATTTAAAAGAATGGTGGAGTCAATGTGTGATGCGGAGGTAATAATCTGCGAAATTGGTACTCCGTTTGAGGTATAGTATATATTATGTCGTCAAAGTATTATAGCTGATATTAAGGACTATCCTGGGAACCGAGGGCTTCACCTTCTTTTTGAAAACCACCATTGGATTCCTCCTGATCACTTTTCCAGTCCATTTGTACATTTCTGAGGCGTTTTTAATAGGGATAAGGAGCCTCCGTGGTACATACTTATAACCTTTCTCTGCATAACTCTGCCAATCATTGTATACATCGATCTGAGACCTAACCAGATCTATGAATCCCTTTTTGTTCATCATAACCTCATCATAATCAAGGGTAGCAAGACCCCTATCCGTTAATTGGTCCATAGGAATATATTGTCTTCCAAAGTTCAGATCCTCTGGAATGTCTCGAATGAAATTGATATACTGCATTGCCTTACCCAGATACCTTGCATGGGGCAGGGATTTGTCCCTAAGCCCTAATGTTCTTGCCATGAAAAGCCCGATTACCTCGGCGGATCCATAGATGTACCCATCCAGGTCATCAAAGTCCTTGTAATTCTTCTTGGTAAAGTCCATCTCCATGGATCCAAGGAAAGAATCCACCCATTTTTCGTCAAATTCCTTTCTATCAACCAAATCAGAGAAGGAATCCACAACGATGTCCCCTGTTGTTTCACCGGCCCTTGCTTTGTAATAATTTTCCTTGAAGCCATTAAATTCATCTACTTTCTGAGGATTTGAATCTACCATATTGTCAGCCTTTCTAACAAAGCTGTATAATATAAAGACATCATCTCTGATCTTTTTTGGAAAGAATATGCTGTTGTAGAAGTAGGTTCTGCTACCCCTTTTAAATATCCTGTAAATGGTTCTATTTGGCATGATGTACACCTATTTCTTTGCTGAGAATTTGGGATGAAATAATAACCATAGGAACACCGATCCCAGGATGGGTGTACTGGCCGGTGTAATACAGGTTCTTAACCTTCTTGCTTTTATGTCTCGGCCTGAATATGGCTGTCTGACGGAGAGTATGAGCAAAGCCCAAAGCAGTTCCATTGTAAGCATTGTACCTAT
>CP070672.1:3249191-3255433 GCA_020351895.1 Thermoplasmata archaeon | reverse complement strand
GGCGGCAACTTCTGGAGTGACTACACAGGAAAGGATAGCTACTCGGGCATCAACCAGGATATTTTTGGAAGCGATGGTCTCGGCGACATACCTTACGACATTTTTGGTGGAACCGAGAAGGATCAATATCCGCTTTTAAGACCCATCTTACCCATAGAAGGCGACATTCTGATAACCAGTCACGAGGAGGGTGATTACGTCAGCGGAACCATTGTTGTGGAGGCAGCCGTGACATTTTCAGATCTGGAAAAGGTAAACTTCTACATCGATGGCGTTTACGTGCTGTCCGATGACTCGTATCCCTACCAGTGCATTCTGGATACGACCGAATTTCCTGAAGATGTTGGCTTCGATCTGAAAGCCGAGGCCGTGGTCTATCCCAGCTACCCGTTCCCCACAACCATCACCCTGATTCAGAATAATATGGTTCAGTCAGGGAATTATATCGCTGTGACCACCCTCAAGTCCGAGTATCAGCCTGATGAGGAGGTTACAGTAATCGTGAATATCCTATCGCCTCCTTCCTTTGATTCCATGAATCTGATGGTGAGCAATACGGATTTAAACGGCAATCCATATTTCATGACTTTAGAATCCCTTCCCAGCTCATCCCAATACACAGTTGGTCTGCCTATTTTCAGTGACGCGATTTTGGGGCCCTACACCATTTCTGCAACAGCATACGGATATGATCAGGGCTCCTTGATCTGGGAAGCTACAAACACCTCGACATTTTTGGTTTCAGGTGAGAGCATGCGTTCTCAGTTGGAGAACATGAGCGCAGATTTTGATTATCTTGTTTTACAACTTTTAAGTGTGAACGATTCCCTGCAAGTTACATTATTGGAGGTTGAAGGCAATATATTGGACGGTTTAGGTGGTTTGAACGACACAAACATCCTGAGCTATTTACAGGGCATGAACTCGTCATTATTTGATGAGGTCGACGGATTGCTTATAAGCATAACAGATGATGTAATAGGCATGAACGCTTCCCTATCAGACCAACTCACAGGTCTTCTGGATGATATAACAACAGATGATGATGCCCTGAGAGAATGGCTGGAAATTGTCCTGGATGCAATTGATGCGAACCTCACGGAGACTGACAGTTCACTTCAGGCCCAGCTAGGTCAATTAAATAACAATGTGTCCAGCCTTGACGATATGGAGGCCACCTTCAACAACCTGGCCAAATTGAACAATATTCTGAATAACCTCAGCGCCCTGGATGATCACCTTGATGAGGTCAATGAGGATCTTCAGGGTTCCATTGACGAGGTATCCTCCGAAAAAGGAGAAGAGATGGGTATGGCAGAGGGACTTCTTATCATCGTGATAATTCTTTTAGTCATAATCCTGCTTATGATGCTGATGGGAAGAAAGGAAAAGAAACCCGATGTCCCCGAATCTATACGTGAATTTGAAGAACCTGAAGAAACGGAAATAGGAGAGCCCAAGGAAATGGAAATGGATGATACAGAGGAAGAAACTGTGGAGGAAGAAATCAGAGAAGAACCCGAAATAAAAGCCGATTAATCAGATTATAATTAAGATTAACATTTGCTTAAAGCAATTGCTATATTTGGAATCTCTATCATGCACTATTTTATATGTGGTAAAACAAAGGCTCCATGGGTTTCCATTTTTCCTGCCATTCTGTGTTCACCATATTCAAAACCTCAGGGGGCAGCTGACGGGCAAAAACCTTCCTCTCCTCTTCAGTGAGATTGAACAGGGCAAAGGGCAGCACAAGATAAGGGGGTTGTGAATATTTCCCTGCCGTCTTCCCTATCTCGAGCCTGTGTTCTGCCTGCTCTTCGGGATTCGTTAGATTGTCCCACTGTTCCTGCGTGAAGTAATTCTCCTCCTTTTTAATATGCGCTGTCCAAAGCTCTTTTAGGCTAACAATATCTTTTTGCTCTGCATATTCACCGAGTTTACGGTGGTCTTCGATAAGCTCATCAAAAGGGACCTCGGGAAGTTTGTCCCGCATGAAAACAAATGTTGTTTCATCCTCAGTCTTGTGATGCGTGATAATTGTGGCATACAGGCTTTCTTCAAAAAGCTCTGCTCCCATTTCACCTTTGCTTTTTAGCACAATATCCATACCCCTTGTTATTGCGGCGTGTATGCGCAAGAGATCTCCTGATATATTATCGGATCGTGTATCTGTCATGAAAACACCTCCGAATTAAGTAAAGCGTTCTTCTATAAAAACTTAAGTACTTCTAACACAATGCACGTGCCATATTGGAAGTGATTGAAAAGGGGAGGGAGAGAGAGTAAGAGTATAATTGAGATCAACGAAAGTAGTGAACCTTTCCACTTTTTTGAATGCTTTCCAATGGACCTAGCCAATAATAGATAGGAGGAAGAAAATATGAATCAATTAAAAAGAATATTCTGTGTAATTTTGTGTGCGATGATGCTGACCACAGTTTTTACGTTTGCAGTGACCACAAATACGAGCTCATCGCAAGCAATTGGTCAAATAGAGGTGCGAACCAACAAGAAGATGTATAAAAATAATGAACCCATTGCCATAAGCGTTAGAAATGTAGGCAATACAACTGTTGAGTTCGGGTCTCTATGGAAGATAGAATTATACGATAACCAGGGGAACCAGATCTATCCAAGCCCCGAAATGAAAAGAGCAATACCGGGTGGTGGTTCTTGGGAACTTCCGCCAGGTGAACAAGAGATATATCATATAGATCCAGCACATCTCCTATTCCCAGAATGGCCTGGGGATGATATCGAAATTAAGGTAGTAGACACCGTGGATCCAGCCGATATAATATGGGATGGCCCGTTGATTCCAATACGAGGAAAAGGTGTGGTGATTCTTGTTTGTGGAAATTTCATGGACGATTTACAGACCATAATCGACGAAGCCTGCAATAAGATTTATGACGATCTCAAATGCATCGGTTATGGTGACGATGACATATATTACCTGAATAACTGGGCTAATTGGCGGGTGGATGATATTGCCTCAAGCGACAATCTCGAAGATGCCATTACGATCTGGGCCGATGCCATAACGAATCCTTGGACACCACTTTTCCTCGTTATGTTCGACCATGGAGGTACAAACAGTTTCAGTCTTAACAATCCACTTGCTCCAGCGGACTCGGTTTCCGCGGCGGAACTGGACGGTTGGCTCGATACTTTGGAATTGAGTACAGGAGCCGATATCCACACTTGGATAATGGCTTGCCACAGCGGCAGTTTTATAGATGAGCTTTCAAGCGCGGGAAGGGTGACAATCACATCAAGCAAGGCAGCCGAATCCAGTTATCCAAGTGCTGCGCCATACTGGGAGTACTTCACAGAGGTGTATTGGCCCAAGATTAAATGGGGATGGTCCCTGGGAGATGCATTCAATGCCGGAAGCTGGCGTGTTGCCGAAGATCTCAATTGGTATCATCCACTCCTTGATGACAATGGAGATGGTGTTGGCCACGGTTGGGACGAACCAGCAGGTAGCGGGGATCTGCCTCATGACGGAGACGGAAATCTTGCCTTTTCAGTAACAATGGGGGATCGAATTTGTCTGCTGATCGCCCGGATACCGCTTCCATTGCTACTCATACCAGCGGAACCCTACCCATGGCCCCCACAACCTTTGATACCTCTTTGGGTTGAAATCGCCTCCCCGGAACCAATTAGTCATGTAAAAGCCAGTATGATACCTCCTGATTGGGTACCACCTAAACCGGATAACACACTCACCGAGGTTCCATTGGAGTATTTTGAAATGGAGGATCCAGACGGTGACGGGATTTGGAGGGTGGATATCCCAGAAAGCGCCTTTACGGCTCATGCAACTGGACCCACCAACTTTCAATTCGTGATCACTGCAGAAGATGAAGGTGGGAGAACAATGGTCCCATGCACAACCAGTGTCAGATTCCATGAAACAGGAACCCCCCCTCCACCCGATACCGAGCAACCAAGTGTTCTCATGAGGTCTCCGCTTCGTGGACAAATTGCTCAAGGTCCAATATCGGTAAACGGTATAGCATCTGATGATGTGTGCCTGCAAAAGGTTGAAATATTTGCAGACAGGCAGTTACTGAGTTCTTATGACCTTCCACCATCGTCCAACTCCTTTTTCGACCTCAACTTGGACACAACAACACTTCCGGATGGAGCAACAGACATCTGGATGCGGATCACCGATAAATCGGGCAACACCTTCGTAGAGACGATCCCTGTCATGATAGTGAACAATCCAGTTCAATTTGGATCCATGGAGGTGGATATCCACCCAGAGACTCTGAATCTTGGAAGTAAAGGCAGATGGGTCTCCTGCATCATGGATCAACCAAAAAGACCCGATGGGGGTGAAGATAAAGATCCCATATGGCTTGTTTTGAATGGCGGTATTCCAGCAGAACATCTCATACATACGGGTCACTCCCTGAATGTGAAGTTCGATAGATCTGATCTGGAGGACATGCTGAGCCCGGGAGACGACATAGTCCTGACAGTTTCCGGGGAGTTCGAGGGTGTTGGGCTTGTCATGGGAGAGGACACAATAAGGGCGATTGATCCCTGAAAATAGAGAGCATATTTATTGCTCTCCCTTTATAACTTTTTTTCTTCTTTATCATTTATTTTAAACTGATTTAAAGGGGAGTATCTTTGTGAATGGGGCTTCCCGGGGGATTCCCAAGGAATATATATATTGTATTATTACCTCATTGCTATCAGTGAAAGAAAAGGGTTTAGATCAGATGAGTACATAAAGATATTCGGAACATATAGGAGAATTGAATAATGAATGAATCCAATGCAATAGAATATGAAAACAAGATGAAACCAACTTATTTAGGTTATGTCATCATAATGATATTTGTTGCCATTGCATTGTTATTGACAGTATTTTACCTTGATTCATTTTTGGAGAAATTATTCAGTACGATTGTAATCATTTTCTTCATCATAGTGGGAGTCAGAATGAATTATTATGGAGATAAAAACACTCCCTACTTCTTGCTGTTTATGGAGGAAGGAATTCAAACTGCTCTCAAAGATGGTAAGGAGATTGAATTGATACCATGGAACAGGATCATAAGCATAGAACCATCTGTATTTATCAAAGATGTCTACAATTTCTATTATTATCAAGATGACGACTCAAACGAAAGAAGAGGATTTGGCGTCACCGCGGCAATGGCAGCAGAGATTCAGGAAGAATTAAAAAGAAGAAGGTAAATCATAAAATCTTAGGATTTTTTGGTAACCAGCATCGGTGGAATGACTTAAGTGGAACTTGAACTTCTGCGTGAAAGCTATTTTATATCTCATAATTCATTTCCATAACTGTTGGAAAAGGCCAGGTTTGAGGTATGAATAGAAAGTTATGGCAAGGGTCAATTTGTATAATAGTAGTCATTCTAGTCTGCGTAACATTTCTACCCAACCCGCAAGTTAATGCTCAAACTGAAGATATACAGGATGTCACCCTTTATTATAGTACAAATAGTGAACTTGTCACAGAACCCTCCAATGAAACCCAGAGCCAGACCTTTTCCTATGGACCCAAGCTTGATGGTGCTGCCAACGGATGTGGGTCGCTGGAGCACAGGACCCTTGCCCAAGTCCCTGCAGATCTCTGGCACCTTAAACACGGTATTCTGGGCCTCTGGAAGCGGTGTAATATATTTCGAGATCGGGCTCTATATTAACGATGAATACACAGAGATATTGATGACAAGCGGTTCTCTGCCACTCAGCTCGAGCCCGCAGGAGTACCCCTGCACTGAATCGGGAGTGGATCTGCAGCTTGAGGCAGGGGATGTCTTTGATGTGGATGTCTCGATATATTTACTTGGCGCCAATGTTGATATATACTGGGGAAGCTCGGAGCACCCATCAAATATAGTGCTGCCGTGTAATTCTGTGGTAGTAGATGCACCAGGACATGATATGGATGCAGGATCTGAGAAATTAATTATCAATACAACTGTTGTTTCGGCTTTTGGTGTTGATGACATTGCCAATTATACTATCCGATTTCAGGGTCCAGCCGATGCGGAGCATGTCACAGAGCAGGAAACAGAAACAGACAATGGCTCATTGATCGTGAAATGGATCTGGGAATATGGCAAGGATGGTGCAAAAGGTGGCCAGGAATATGTTATTCAGATAGAGGTCATAGACAACAGCGGTAATACATGGTCATCTAATGCCTCTGAGCCTATTGTTCTGGAATTGGGTGATGGGGGGGG
>CP070672.1:3244926-3249091 GCA_020351895.1 Thermoplasmata archaeon | reverse complement strand
CCGAGGAAGTAAATGTGATGAGTGTTTTGCAGGAGGAGATATACTACACTAAGCTGGATAACAATGGCGAGACTCTGGTGGATGATCGGGCTCTGACCGGACAGGACGGTGAGGAATCCCTTTTTCCTGATTGTGAGGCAGATTCTGCGGGCAATATCCATGTAGTCTGGCTAGATGACAGAAACGAGACGGGAACCACAAAATGTCAGGATGTTTACTATACAAAATTGGACAACAACGGAAACACATTAATCGATGACACCAGAACCTTTGTCAGGGGGGACCACTTCCGCCCAAATATTGTGATAGATTCAAATGATTTAATTCATCTTACATGCGGCAGCATGCCGAATTGGAAGGGAAATGTTTACAAGCAGGTATACTACATGGAACTGGATAATGATGGTATTCCTATAGTAGATGAAAAAAGATTGACAAATGACCAAGAAAATGCATCCCATCCATCTCTTAATCTTGATATTAATGGTAATATACATATAGTATGGGAAGATGAGCGAAATAATAATACAGAAATCTACTATATGAAAGTAAATAATGAAGGAAATATCTTAAAAGACGAGGTGATGCTCACTTCTAATGCTTCAAAATCACTTTTCCCGGTGATCGATTTGGACCATAACGATAAGGCCAAGGTGGCTTGGTCTGACGGTAGGGATTATTCTGATGGAGATAGAATGGAGATATACTACAAAAGGTGTTTCGATACTCAAATAAACATCCGACCAAAAGTTGAGATAACTTCACCCTCTGATGGAGAGACCATCTCAGATATCATCACTGTAGAGGGCACAGCAGCAGATACAGATGGAACAATCACATTTGTGGAACTTAAAATCGATGATGGAAATTGGACCATTGTCCAGGGAACCACATCTTGGACATATTCCTTGAACACCACGAATTTAAGCAATGGACTCCACACAATTTACGCAAGAAGTTACGATAGAATCGAGTACTCCAATGAAGATTTAATAAACGTAAATGTGTACAATGAAATTCCATCCTCCAACAATCCACCCACTGTTAGAATCACATCACCTTATGAAGGGGAAACTGTCTCAGATGATTTTGTTATCGAAGGATGGGCCGAGGACATCGATGGAATTATTGAGCTGGTGGAGGTGAATGTCCCTAATCTAGGTTGGATTGCGGCAGAAGGGACATCGTCCTGGACCTATGTGTGGAGTAGTGCATCAGTAGATAATGGTCCTGCCACAATTCGTGCAAGAAGTTTTGATGGAATCGATTATTCTTATGAGGATATTATAAATGTAACTGTAGACAATGTTCCAATTGTTCAACCAAATAATCCACCGACAGTGACTATTACTCCCATGCAAGAAAAGGTGTCAGGAACGTTTGTCATAATGGGAACTGCCTAATATTCCGATGGATATGTTCAAAAGGTGCAGGTAAAAATCGATTCTGGTGGGTGGATTACGGCATCCGGAACAACATCTTGGTCTTATTCTTGGGACACTACCCAAGTGAAAAACGGTGAACATGCCATATATGCAAGGGCTGAGGATGATGCAAGGGAAAATTCTGAAAAAGATTCAATTGTTCTTTTTGTAGAAAACAAGGGGAATACACGGCCTCAGGTGGACATATTATTCCCCACCACAGGAACCATTTCTAATACCGTGGTCATTCGAGGAACCTCATCTGATTCGGATGGAGATGGCACAATAACATATGTTCAGGTAAAAATCCAGGGCGATTGGGAAGAGGCTCAAGGAACAACAAGCTGGAGCTTTACATGGGATACAACAGTTCTCGATGACGGGGAATACACGATATATGCCAGGGCTTTCGATGGTATAGAATATTCTTTGGAAAAATCTCTTGTGGTTTGGGTGGACAATCCACATACTCCTTCTTTGACGATAACCTCGGATATACCGGATAAAGTCTCGGGAACCATTACAATTCAAGGCACTGCCTCGGATATCGATGGCAAGATCGAGAAGATCGAGATTAGGATCGACAACAGCAAATGGGAGGAAATAGAAGCCACACCGTACTGGAATTATGAAATAGACACAACAAAACTCTCAGATGGTGAGCATGTAATAACAATAAAAATTACCGATGATGAAGGTGAATCCGAATTAAAGACCTTGACCATCGATGTAAAGAATCCTGAGGAATCCCAAAATTGGATATTTTTATTAGGATTAATATTCATCTTTATTACTGTAGTTATTATTACTGTACGTGGGACAAGGAAATCATCATCTAAAACAGGTTATAGAGAGTATTCAAGTGATATAAGACCATTGCAATCAAATTGGGCAAACCTCAAGTGCAACAAATGCAAAAATGCGTTCCAAGCGGATCTATCAAAACCCACGATCCAATGCCCAATTTGCGGTACCAGCGGGACTGTATAATTGAAGATTGTGAAATGGCTGTATATTTCCCTTCTCTTATATCCAATTTAAATACCCATTGAGATGTAACTTTTTAATTATTTTTCCGAAACTTTTAAGAGACCCAAGTTACATGATTATTCGTGGTGTTTTCCATGAAAGGAAGGGAAACTGGAAAATTCGTTTTGCCTAAGAGTGGAACAGGTGAGGTATTCTTCCCGAAAAAACCGCTTACTGGGATAATCCTTGGCATGTTTGTAATAATGGGTATTATAATCATACTCTTGATCGTCTCTACACATGCACAAGCAGAGGACTATAATGTGGACTTAATCTCAGGAGGATTTAGGTCCGGTGAGCCAGGTGAATCCATACCATTTCAATTCGAAGTTAAGAACACAGGTGATCTCATTGATAGTTATACCATAGATGTGACTGATATTACCACCGATACTGGCGGAGATACAGGTTTTTGGTACTCTGAGATCAACTTCGATCCCTCAATGATTTCAAACCACCCCCCAAATTCAATAGCCTTGGTTACCATGGACGTTGACATACCATTTCCTGCTGATCTTTCTCTTATCCCCCCTGGATTATATGAGATAACTGTCCAGGTTACTTCTCAGGGGGACATAAACACAAAGGACTCTGAAATCTTCACTGTGAATGTTGAACGATTCTATTGGGCAGATATCCAGGATACTGTTTCTGTCAAGAACGTTGACATTGGTGAAAGCGTGGAATACACAATTACCATAAACAACAAAGGAAATTTCGATGACTTTCTCAGTGTGGAGCTTCAGGGTGATCCCGATATTCCTGGCTCAGTGAATTGGGGTGAACTGACACATTCTGAAACAGGGCAATTCGACCAGCAAGCCCTATTCAATATCGAATTGGCTGCTGGTGTTTCCACCGATATAATCTTGAAGATCACTATCCCAGAGAGAACGGATCCTGCCTACCCAACTTTCGATCCCGATGATGTTACTTTGATTGTTAAGGTGGAGCCCAGTGATGAATATGGTATCCATGATCAGGTTGAGGTAACTGCGGAAATAAATCCCATATATGAATTTAATTTCTATTTCTTTGTCAAAAAACTGGATGTTGAGCCCGGGGAGCCTGCCCAATTTACAATCAAAATCGAGAACACGGGCACGGACACTGATACATTTACATATGATATATATCAGTGGGAGGAGGACTGGAGTGCGTATGGGTATTTATTTTCTCCACCAAGCATTACGATTTTTGCGAAAGCCACAGAAAGTGTAACACTTACCTTAAACACCCCCTCAGATTTATCAATTGCAGAAAGCAGGGATTACAATCTCACAATCAAGGTCCATTCGAGTGTGGGTAATACCGATGTTTTCGATGTTTGCACCATACATATAGAGCCTGTATATCTCGTGGAGCTCACTCCAATTGACAGCACAAGCAAGAATGTTGATGTGGGGAATTCGGTAATGTTCCAATTCACAGTCAAGAATATTGGCAATATCCATGAAACCTTCTTTTTCGAAGTTTTGGACATGGATACAAGTGTGGATGGAGGTGGGGATCAATCCTCATGGGCAAGTCTGTACCTAGTATCTGATCCTTCAACACCAATTCTCTCGGTGGATCTGGATATTCAAGAGAGCGAAGCCGTTGTCTTGGAGGTTTCGATTCCAAACCAAGATGATCCAAATTTCGATCCTCTCGCCACACCTTTGAGAATAGAAGTTGAGGTATGTTCTGTTCAATTTCCAATGGCGAAAGAT
>CP070672.1:3241688-3244826 GCA_020351895.1 Thermoplasmata archaeon | reverse complement strand
ACTATTTTATTAAATTAAAAACAGATTGAATATGGCAAATTAAAGGTGATAAAATACAAAATTTCTAGGTTACTTTAATTAATCTAGATTATGGGAGACTTATTATAACAAGACACCTTGCTTCAGATTCTATCGGGATCAACCCTTTCGTTGATCAATTAACAGTGAAAGGAATGGAAATTACTTGGATTGGTGGTTTAATTAGATAGAGAAATAAGTAAGCCAATAGCTCTGAATCTTTTCCCTATTACATTTTTGATCATAGAAATCCTTAGAAAGAACCAACCATTGGATAATAGAAAACATAATACATGCAGTTTGGATTGGTACAGTGAGGATCTGATCTGATTTCTCCTTGTTCACAAACTAGGTGGTGCTGACGTGTTTGAGGATACATTACAATATGTTTTAGACTTAGGTAAAAACAACGAGTATCTGGATATCCGACTAGAAACGTTTCAAAATGTTGTGATTCGTTCAATTAATAATGAGATCTCGAAGGCCTTTACCTACCAGAAAAAGGGTGTAGGGATTCGTATATTGACAGATGGTGCGTGGGGTTTTGCTTGCACTCCAAAAATAGATGATAAAGACCAACTAAAGAAAACTGTGTTAATTGCTCGTAAAATGGCTCAAACAGAATCTACTCGGACTAAAAAGCCCATCCGACTCACGGAGATCCCTGTATCAAAAGCAAAAGTAGAAGTTGAGTGTAAACAGGACTTTCGTGAGATCTCCCTTGAGGAAAAAATCCAGATGGTGCTGGAGTGGACTCAAGAAATTGCTATATCTGATGCATTGGTACGGTCGATTGCTGATTATGCCAGTATATCGGCGAATAAATACTTCTGGAGCTCTGAAGGCACTAAGATCCAATTTATTCGACCAATTGTTAATGTGAATCTTGGGGGCGTAGCTAAAGGTACATCTGGAGTTAGGACCTACTACCAGCCGTGGGGAGGCACATTCAATAATGTGGGCGGTACAGGAGGACATGAAATTCTTGGGAACGATGGTGACCTAACGGAGATCTGTAATATCGTAGGAGAAAAAGCTATCAACCTAGCTAATGCTAAACCTGCTCCAACCCTACGTAATGTGCCCATTGTTTTTGACCCGTCTTATATGGCCTTGCTTGTCCATGAAATTATCGGTCACCCCTCCGAAGCGGATCGGGTTCTTGGTTGGGAAGCAGCATGGGCGGGTAGTACATGGTGGAAGGGGATGAGTGCTGATGAAGGTAATCCTACACAAATTGGGTCAAAATATGTAACAGTGTATAATGACCCTACAGTTTTAGGAAACTTCGCCTATATGCTCTATGATGATGAGGGTACACCCTGTAAGAAAACAACACTTGTTAAGGAGGGAGTTCTCACTGAACGAATGCATTCCCGTGAAACCGCGTATGAAATGGGTGTAGAACCCAACGGCGCCATGCGGGCAAATACCTACGAGTATCATCCCATTATTCGACCAATTAATGTTTTCTGGGGAACGGGTGATTGGAAAGCTGAGGAAATTATTGAGGATACTAAAGATGGTGTGTATCTCCTTGGGGCGAATATCCCGAGTATTGATGATCAGCGCTATAACTGGGCAATTTCAAGCCTAGAAGGCTATTTGATTAAAAATGGTGAACTAGCGGATCATCTTCACTCATGTGCGGCCACTGCTACAACCCCCATATTTCTTGAAAGCATCGATGCCCTTGCATCAGATGATCAACAATTATTTTGGTCGGGCTGTGGAAAAGGAGATCCAATGCAGGGGGGTACTGTTGGAAATGGGGGTCCTACAATGCGAGGTATTGCAACGCTAGTTGGACCTGGGAGTGGTAAATAGAGGATGGTTAATGGTATGATGCACGATTATTCCGAACGGATCGAATATGCACTGGCAAAAACCCAAACTCACGCTCAGACAGCTCAAGCGGAAGTTTTTTTGGGAGCAAATAATCTTTTAACAATCCGTTCAGCTGTTGGAAAAGTCTTAGAAAGTAAAATTATTCAAGATGCTGGTTTAGGAATCCGTATCTTAACCAAGGACGCTGGCCTTGGTTTTTCATCGACATGTGATTTTTCGGATCAGGCCCTTGATAAAGCGATAAGGGAAGCCTTAGCTATCGCTAAATATCGAAAGGTTGATTCCAATTATTCTTTTGCTACTCCCCAAACTACGAACCGCACATTTACACATTATGATAAAAAACTAGTTGAAACCATCCATGATTACACAGATATCAATGCTCAAGTCAACCAGATGATAGTGGAGACTCTGGATAAAGATGCAGCGATTACAGAAGCAGCAGGCCCAACTCATTTGGTGGAATACTCCAAAAATGTAATGAATACTAATGGTGTTGATGTAGCAGAAAAAGGAACTTTCTGGAAAATCGAGTTGATGGCCATCGCTGAATCTGCAACTGATCGTCGTGAAGGCTCGCATTCTTCTTCTGGGTATGCTTTAAATGAAATCGAAACAGCATCACTCTCTGATCATGCGGCAGATATGGCTGTACGTGCTCTGGATGGACAAAAAGTTGAAGCGGGAACATATGAGATGATTTTTAGTTCCATGTCAGTATCGACCCTCTTGGGTTGGTTGGGTTATGTGATGGTGCCCCAGAACCAGGAACGTAATATGCCACTTTTAAAGGATAAAATTGGTGAACAAATTGCATTTGAGGGGGTAACCATGGGGCATGATCCGTTACGTGTTTCCAGTCCTGTGTCAGGAGCGTACGATGATGAAGGAGTACCCACACGTGACATTGCGCTTATCAAAGATGGAGTGCACAGAGAAATTCCTCTGGATACATATTATGCCACTGGACTAAACACACAATCGAATGGTAATGCCTATCGGTCTCAGGCTGGATCAGGAATGACCTCTTATCCTGGTCAATTGTATCAATCAGAGCCCCTGCCTTTACTCCCAGCCGTTTACATGGAAGGTGGCACATCATCCATTGACGAGATGATAGCATCAACACAGAAAGGGATTTATTTGGTCTTTCTACACTATGCTTACATCACTAATGGTGGTACAGGGGACTATACTGGCATTCTCAGACAAGGAACCTTTTTGATTGAAAATGGTGAAATCACTGTCCCCATCCAGAAGTGTCGCTTGCTT
>CP070672.1:3237555-3241588 GCA_020351895.1 Thermoplasmata archaeon | reverse complement strand
CCTTCTTCGCAAGGGCCCGAGCCTCACGGCCGATCTGCAAGATGCCCTTCCTGTCCGCATTGCGCACCTTCGGTACGATCAGCCCGTCGGGCAGGGCAACGGCCATCCCGATGTCCACCCGGTGGTGAAGAAGAATCTCCTCTCCCACGACTGTGGAGTTCATCATCGGAAACCGCTTCAAGACCCGCGCAACTGTATAGATGATAATATCATTATAGGAAACACTGCTTCATACAATAATCTGGGTATCAATCTCGATTATTCTACAAGTAATCATATCGAAGGAAATAATGTACAAGCGAACAAACTAGGTGGAATTTCTCTCCAATCCTCAATTGGAAACAATATCACCGGTAATACAATGGAATATAATGGAGTTTCTATTAATGGTGAAGACATTCAGCATTGGATAACACACGAGATTAATACCTCAAATACCGTTAATGGAAAACCTGTTTATTATTGGAAAAACCAAACATCCAGGACAGTACCTAATAACGCGGGACAGGTAATTCTTGGTAACTGTACTAACATTACGATAAATGACCAGAATTTCATCAATACGACTGTGGGGGTAGAACTTGGTTTTTCATCGAACTGTTCAATTACTGAAATAATTTCCACAGAGGGGATATATGGATTCCTTCTCTATAAATCATCCAGAAATCACATTTTAGATAGTAATGGTTCTCAAAACTTGCTTAGTGGTATCGGTCTAAGCTATTCAAACGAGAACATAATAAAAAATGGGACTTACTTAAATGGGAAATATGGTATTTCTCTTTCTCGCTCCCATAGTAACAATATAACTTACAACAATGCCTCCTCAAACACTGAGTATGGGATAAATCTTTTTTATTCAGATATAAACAACATAACGAGCAACATCATCACAAACAATGACGAAGCCATTCGGTTATATCAATCTGTAGGGAACAATATAATCGATAACAAGATCCTAAACAGTAGTTATGGATTATACCTTTATTATTCTGATTGGAACACAGTAAAAACCAACAATGCTACCGGCAACAGTTACGGGATATATTGTCATTACTCAGACTACAATACTAACGACAATAATACCCTTTTATACAATGGTCATGGTATTTATATCACCAAATCTAATGAAAATGTAATCTCAGGGAATATGATTTTATTAAATAGTAAAAATGGTGTTTATATTGATGAATCTAGATATAACGAAATTAAAATGAACAACATCTCGATGAATAATGTAGGAATCTATATTTCATTCGACGAGAACATAGGCAATATGATATATCATAATAATATTATTGGAAACACGAAACAAGCTTATGATTATACCAATACAAACCTATGGGATAACAGTTACCCTTCTGGAGGCAATTACTGGTCCGATTATGATGGTATAGATTTAAATAGTACCCCAAAACAAAATGTCCCTCCGCCAGATGGTATTGGTGACACACCGTATGTCATTGATTCAGACTCCCAGGATAACTATCCACTTATTGGGCTATATACCAATAGAACTTTTGAGAATTATACTATCCTAAAACAAGGTTGGAATCTAATCTCTATACCCTTTATACAGGATAATCAAAACCTAACTATAATTCTTGAGATGATCGATGGATATTATGATGCCGTTCAATGGTATGATAATACAGAAACAAACGATCCCTGGAAGCATTACAAAGTTGGCAAACAATTCGGAAACGTTCTATCTGAGTTAAACGAAACCATGTCCTTTTGGATCCACATCACCCAACCCGGAGACACGATTTTTCTTTACAACGGCACCCAACCCACAGTGAACCAAACCATCCAGCTCCATCCTGGCTGGAACATGGTAGGCTATCCATCCCTGACAAGTTACAACAGAACAGTAGGATTGAACAACCTTACCTTTGGACAAGAGGTTGACCTCATCCAGTGGTATGATGCTGCAACCAAAACCTGGCATGATCTCGATGAAAATGATTTTTTTGTCTCAGGAAGAGGATACTGGGTTCATGCCAAGGCTGAATGCGAGTGGGAAGTACCATTGTAAAGGGCTTCCGCATCCCCACCACCGCTCAACCCCCACCTCCGTGCTCACCACCAAGCCAAGCTGCACCTTCCGCCCAAATCCATCTAGGCCAGAGTGACCACAGATCAACTGGAATAAGGGAGGGTGAGCGGAAGGTTTTTAACTTATTATGATAATAACTTACATCATGGGCAGGAGGGTAATTACGATCTGGCTTAGTCTAATCATGATGGTGAGCGTTATTGTGATTGTGGATATGAGTATTGATATTTCTCTCAATGTAGGAGGGACAACACTTTATGTTAATACGACTGGCAGTGGTGGAGCATATACGAAGATACAGGATGCGATAAATGACAGTATTGATGGTGGTACAGTATTTGTTTACAACGGGACCTATTATGAGCGTGTGGAGGTAGACAAGGCCATAAATTTGACTGGAGAGGATAGGGATAATACTACAATTGATGGAGGTAATGGAGGGGATGTTGTCAATATCATCGCAAGTTGGGTTAACGTGAGCGGATTTACCGTGGCAAACGGTGGATTTTCCGTTTGGGTCACCGGTATAAGACTTTACAAGGTTCAAAACTGTAGTATCACCAACAATATCGTTTTTAACAATCATATAGGAATAGCCCTCAGAAACAATGTCAACGATTGCATTGTATCGGATAATATACTCTATAATAACGGTGGAAATGGGATAAATCTCGATAACGCGGACCGTAACAAGATTTTCAATAACACGGGTTATAACTGCGGAGGCGTGATTAGTCTTGTTAGCTATAGCGACTATAATGAAATTTCCAATAATACGCTTTATAACAATTGGAATGGAGTAAGCCTTTATTACTATTCAAACAACAATACTGTTAGAGATAATGTGATTCATGATAATAATGAATGGGGAATAGGCCTCAGAAGATATTGTGATGACAACTTGATTCTAAATAATTATGTTTACTCCTGCAATGATGGTATATATATTCATTCTTCAGATTCAAATAACATTTCTGATTGTAGAGTTTACAATAATGATCACTATGGGATTTACCTTACCCGAGAGGATGCCTCTAATGATTGGTCAAAGGACAATATTGTTTCCTATAACAAAGTGTCGAATAATGCCAATTATGGGATAGTTATAGATTATGCAAGTGACAACATAATCTACCACAACATTGTCATCGATAACATGAATCAAGCATGGGATCAGACAAATAATAGAAATAAATGGGATAATGGCTACCCCATAGGTGGTAATTATTGGTCCAATTATGGTGGTGTAGATTACTTTAAAGGCCCAAAACAGAACATCCCGGATTCCGATGGTATCGGGGATACACCCTTTGTTATTGATTCTAATTCCCGGGACAATTATCCATTGATGAATATGAAAAGGGTCCTCGAAAACTGTACAATTTTAAAGCAAGACTGGAACCTGATTTCTATTCCATTTATCCAGGTGGAGAAGAACCTGACTCGAGTTCTCGGCGCAATCGATAGCTGGTATGATGCAGTCCAATGGTATGATATTACAGATACCATTGATCCGTGGAAGCACAACAGACCTGGTAAGCCCTATGGAAACGATTTATTCGAGCTAGACGAAACCATGGGCTTCTGGGTTCACATCACCCAACCAGGAGTCACGATTTTTCTTTACAACGGAACACAACCAACCTCAAACCAGACCATCACCCTCCATCCGGGCTGGAATATGGTAGGCTACCCATCCCTGACAAGTTATAATAGAACAGAAGGGTTGAACAATCTAACCTTCGGTCAAGAGATAGATTTGGTTCAGTGGTATAACGCTTCAACACAAACCTGGCACGATCTTGGTGAGTACGATTATTTTAATCCAGGAAGAGGATACTGGATCCATGCCAAGGCTGAATGCGAGTGGGAAGTTCCATTGTAATGGGATGCCGCAACCCCCACCTCCGCGCTCACCACCAAGCCAAGCTGCACCTACCGCCCAAATCCAACCAGCCCAGAGTGACCACAAAT
>CP070672.1:3219118-3237455 GCA_020351895.1 Thermoplasmata archaeon | reverse complement strand
CAGGTAATATGATATTATTAATATTATTGTCCACTTTGATTAGAGGTAAGAAAACCTATATATACAACCACTTCTTAACACCAAAAATCCCTTGGCGTGAGGACACCTGTATGCCCAAAAATAGGCAGAAAGCCGTTTTAGATGCTCAGAAGAGCGTAGAACAGACGGCAAGTGTTATGGAGCATCTTTTCAGGGCGCCTAAACCCGTGACTCTTATTGGGCCAATTCTCCTTATTTCTTTATTTTTTGGTCTCCTTATCGATCTGGATATAAATGATCCATTCCAAACATTCATTATAAACGGAATAATTATTCTCGCAGTCCCTACCTATCTCTCTGCATTAATATCGGTTCCCTTGGCGGAATCCTTGGGAGGAAAATTGTACCTTAGAAGATCCATGCTCATGTCCTTTTTGTCACTCATGATTATTGCAGGAATTCTAGTTATTTTTACCGCTCTAAACTTGTTTGTTGAAACTGGTATCGAGACCTTAGAAGTACTTATTTTCGGGTACTCTGCAACAATCTGGCTAAGGCATCTTTCTCTTTTATCCACTTCCCAAAGCAGTCATTCACATTCCCTTCCAGCCTCCCTAATCCAACCCATTCTAGGCTTCATGATGCTATTTATATTCCTACCTCCGTTTGGATTAAAGGAAATCTTATTAGCAGTGATTTTCTTGATGATATTTCTTTTCTCAGTGTACATCCTCACCCAGGTGGCGACTCTCCCAATGAAAAAGGCCTTTGGGGTGGATGGACTTGCCATGGTAAGATACTCCCTAGACCATATCACTGAAGGAGGTTATGAGGGAGCATACGAGGTTGAGGAATTCTTTAAAAGCTTCTCACAGAAGATGGATGTACATATTGGTTTAGTGGCTTTCAAAAGAGGCAATCAAGTAAAAAGCATGATGATAGTGCCCTCTGTTCATCCAGGCCCCTTTGGTCTGTTAGGGGGAAGTGATCTGCCCAAGAAACTCACCGATAATTTAAAAGATAAAAGTAAAAATGTTCTGGTTCCCCACGGTTCTGCAACCCATGATCTGAATCTATCATCATCGGAAGATAAAATCAAGATTGCGGAGATGGTCAGGGGAATATTGGACAAAATCGAATATTCCAATCAAGCAGGTAAATTCATCAGGCTCAGCAATCACATGGAGGTATGTGCCCAAGTACTAGGTAATGGAATATTACTCATCCATACCTCCTCCCCTAATCCTACAGATGATGTTGAATACAGCATAGGCAGCGCTGTTAGGGAGAAGGCAACATCTGCAACAAAAAGAGACATCCTGTTTATCGATGCCCACAACTGCGCAGAAAAGGGTTCAGGATGCGTGTATTTCGGATCAAAGAAAGCCTATGAGCTTCAGGATTTGACAGAAGAAGCAGCCAAGAAAGCACAGGAGAATCCAACAGAGGGACTTTTTGCAGGTTATGCACAGAAGACTGGCTATGAAACTGAAAGGGGAATCGGTAGAAGTGGAATACAGGTTCTAGTTGTTAAGACCAATGGCCAGAAAGCGGCTTATATCCTGTTCGATGGCAACAACATGGTTATGGGCTTAAGAGAAGAGATATTGAATGTTGTTTCCGAATCTGTTGATGATGCCGAAGTTCTAACAACAGACAATCATGCCGTTAACGCCACAATCGGTGGATACAATCCAGGTGGCCTGAGGATGGATAGAAAGGATTTGGTTAGGGATGTGAACATCCTTGTGAAAAAAGCTTTGGATGATCTGGAAGAAGTTGAGGTTGGGATGATCACTGGCTTGGCAAAAAATATAAGTGTTTTTGGTCATGAAAATGTTGCCAGATTAAGCTCCACGGTGAATTCCACTGTGGCTATTTTGAGAATCACCACCTTTATTTCCCTGCTTTTTGCTGTCGTGGCTTCGGCTTTGGTGTTTTTACTCGTTTAGATTGAGCCCGATTGTCAAACTATGGAGGGGGCGGTGTCTCGTCCTCTTCTACCTCAACCAGCCTTGGGGGTCCCTTCTTACCCTTGATATGGGCTATTTCCTCGGAGCGCGTGGTTTCCGCCTCCAATTCCCTTTCAATGGTTTCGAGCTGCTTCCTAATCTCACCGGGTTTAGGAATCTCACCCAGTACATCCTCGGCCTTTCCAAGCATATCTTCAAGGTCTTCATAGGATGTTGGTGTTACTTCCGGGGTCTTCCTGCTTACGCCTATGTAATCTGAGGCCCCTTCAATCAACTTTGTCAGCTCAAACGGGAATATTATCTTCGTAGCCTGACCATTCCCCAAACCCTTCACCGCATCTATGGAAAGAACGGTCAACGCTTTTTGATCCAAGGGAGCTGCACCCATGGCCAATATACGCAATTTCTGAGCTTCTCCCTGTCCAACAAGAATGGTGGCGAGCCTCTGCCCCTCGGCCTCGAGGACCTTGGACTGCCTTACACCCTCTGACTGTAGAATCCTCGAACGCTTATCTCCCTCGGCAACCAGAATCGCTGCTCTTTTTTGTCCATCGGCCCTTAGAATTGCTGCCCTTCGCTCTCTCTCTGATGAGGTCTGTTCCTCCATTGCGGCTTTCACCGGACCCACGGGATCCACTTCCCTAATTTCCACTGCATCCACCTTTACGCCCCAGGCGTCGGTTGCGGTATCGAGTATGTCCCTGAGTTTTGCGTTTATCATCTCCCTGTTATACAAGATCTCGTCCAGTTCCATCTCGCCAATTGCGGACCTCAGCGTTGTCTGAGCAAGGAATATAGTGGCTTGACGGTAGTTCTGGACCTCGTAATAGGCTTTGTACGGGTCGACAACCTTGATGTATATGACGGCATCAACATTCGTTGGTGAGTTGTCCTTTGTGATGACCTCCTGTCTTGCCACATCCATGGTCTGAAGTCTCAAATCCATGAACGTAACCCTGGTTATCATGGGGATAACCAGATGAAAACCAGGATCCAACATCCCCTTAAAAGAGCCTAAAACCTCAACTAAACCCTTTTGATACGATCGCACAATACGAATCCCGCTGGCTATTACTATCACGATGGCTATCAACAATATGACACTTAACGCTATCCAAACGCCCTCAGGTCCATTTGCCATAATTTCACTTCCCTAAACCTCAACTTCCCCGCTTTTCTTTTTAACAATACCCTCTTCTCCCTTCATTTCCTCTACAATCACATGGACACCTTCCCAATCCACAACCTTTACGGTCCTTCCTTTTGGAATTTTTACATCGGCTGTAGCACTCCAAACCTGATGCTTTATTTTAACTTTACCGTGTAGGCTATGGGGCTCGATGTCCTCTGTTACGATACCCGTTTTCCCAACGTTGGATTCTGTTATAGTGGTTGCAGTTGGTTGTGATTTACCCAATTTTCTGTAGAACATAATGGCACCCATCATGGAGCCTGCCGATATCGCAACCACGATTATAGGAGACCAAGGAGTGTCAAGAATGTAGGGGAAGAATATTCCTATAATACCCATGGCGATAAATGCGGTTCCTATTACACCAATAAAGAAACCTGGGGTGGCAGCCTCTGCTATTATCAGCAAGATACCAAATATCAATAATGCCAAGCCAATGGTTGAAGGATCAAGAGCCATTTACTTCCCCCTCTGCGTAACTATCTTTGAATATTTGTAGTTTTCTTATGGGTATTACCATCCCTCATAACATTGATTCTTTAATATAAACGTTGTGGGGGATTTCCCAGGGAATACCCTAAAAGCAAGAATATTTAATTTTTCTTTATATTTTGATATTATTATACATCTGAAAAAGATTGCTTATTAGGGTGGGTGGAGGGGGGTTTTGGATGGTGGGGGAGAAAAATGCATCTACCGTACATATACCAATAAGAATTCGACATGAAGATGGAGCAATCAAACTTTTATACATGTAAAACCTTTACGGGCTAAAATTCGGTGAGAAAATGTTTTGCCCAGAATGCAAATCACTAATGTTTCCCATCGAAGGAAATTTCGAATGCAGAAAATGCGGTCACAAGATAAAAATAGAGGGACACGAGTCAACCAGTATCCAGGAAGTCGCAGAGGAAAGGGAAACATTGGTTGTAGAAGGGGATTTGGAAACACTTCCAAAAACGAGGATCGAGTGTCCAGATTGTAAAAATAAAGAGGCATACTGGATTCTGAGGCAGACAAGGGCAGCCGATGAACCTGAAACCAGGATATACAGATGCACGAAATGTGGTCACACCTGGCGGGAGTTTTAAAAAATGTAAAGGCCTGCGGGGATTTCCTCCTAAAAAGCATCATCAAATTTTCATCGATAAATTTACATCCCCCAATCCCGATTATGTCTATATGAGTTACTCAATGGTATATGTCACAGCAAAGGACGAAGAGGAGGCTAAGGAAATTGCGAATCACCTGCTCGATAAACACCTTATTGCATGTGCAAACATGTTTCCCATCAAGTCACTATACTGGTGGAAAGGTAAGATCGAAGCGGAGGATGAGATCGTTCTGATCATGAAAACCCAAAAAAAGAACTCCGAGAACATAATCTCCCAGGTGAAAGCGGTCCATTCCTATGAAGTGCCTTGTATAGAGTTTTTTCATTTCGAAGAAGGCAATCCTGAATATCTAGAATGGATAAAGAAAGAGACGACTCAACCTTAGTTTGTAAGAAAGGACATGGTGAGGGATAAAGTACAGAGAAGTGGCTTTGACACTCCAATGAGTATCAACCACAGTTTTTTATACAAGCATGAGAATAAACCAATTGCATGAAAGGATATTATCCAGACGAGGATATCAAATCTACACCAAGTGAGAAAAAGGAATGGATGAATATCATAATCAAGGTCCTTGCAATTATCCTGGTTGTTCTCAGCATGATTCTTCTTATTTGGGGTCTAATTCCACATGATCGTGTGGACCCAACCAATAAAACCCTGCAAGGAGGATACACAGGATGTTATACCGGTGTTGAGGCTAAAAAAGGCGACATATTAGAAATAAAATATTATATAGATGGAGCAGATGTAACATTCTACCTCACATATGGTCAAGCCTGGTCTCCTGGGAGTAATGATTATGTAAAAAAAATCGAACATGCCAGCAGTGCTCGCTTCCAAGTAGATATCGATAAAAGTGGGATTTATTATTTGAACTTCAATTGCAACGATCCTTCGAGTTCAGGTAGCTTCGATGTCGATTTAACCTATAAAATCATGGACAGATACTCACCAATTTATATCGTATTTAGTGTCATATCACTGGTTGGAGCGCTTATTTTAACTGTCATTTATCTTTGGTTAAAAAAGAGGCCCCCGAGGTCGGACAGGGATTATATCAGGCTCTAAAAGAAGTTGAACACTCGTGGAAAATTTTTTTATACAGGCCCCAATTGCTGTAATAGGACATCGAGTTCATCTCCTTCCCCCATCCTTAAGGCGAATATGCTGTGAATAAGCAGATTTAAAGGCGTGTCACTTACCAAGTCCAATCCCTCTCTTACCGCCAAACTCCTGTTTATGAAGAAGCTATTTTCCGATTTTAGAAGACGCATGAAATCCCTTGTCTCTCCTACAACCTCGTAACTAACACCTTCCAAATCCAAATTGCTAAAACCAATTCTTTGGGCTCCGTACCTATATCGGAGGTATTTATTTCCTCGATTTACATGGATCAATGTATCTTTTACAACCTCTTTTATCTCGTGCCTTTGATCTGTCTCCTTCATCCTGTATACGAAAATCGGGTCATCGAAGATTACAACATCCACAAGACCCATGGATAGATAGTTATTATTTAGCTCGTCATCTCCGATCAAAATGTTTATTTCGTAACCTTCTCTTTCAGCTGCTGAGACAGCTTCCAGAACCAAATTGCTAAACAAAGGAGAGCAGGCTACAACAGGTTTTTGTGTAGGTTCCGTTCTTTTTAGGAACCTGTTATATTCCTCTATAATCTTTCTTCCGTTTTCCGTTAAAATCGTTCCTTGCGGTGTTGTGGAAATCAAATTCATACCCAACTTGTTCTCCAAATCTTTTATATGTCTATGAAGAACAGGAACAGAGATTCCCAATGCTTTTGCGGCCTTGTTTTGGGATTTGATGGAAGCTATAGTGGTGAGAACCTCAATCTGCCTTGTGGAAATTGGAACATTGTTCACAATCAATCGCACATCTGGGAGGATTTTCATGAAATCGAACTATAATTCTTTGAATGGTAATTAAATTATGGTGAGATTTTAGCTTTGTTTATAAAAGAACATGATGAAGGATTATGGTTCTCTAATTGCTCCCTCTGAATCGGAAATTATCTAAAATTATTGAATGATCTGGGTGGAGGAAGGAGGATGGTGGGTGGGTTTTAAAGAATAAGTTTACTTCACACGATCTATAATATTTTGATGATTGTGCCAAAAAGTATATATGTATACATCAAGGTATATTCTTTGATGAGCGGGGAGTGGCGGATTACGGGAGTGGGTCTGTTTGCCCTCATATTGATTTGCTCGATTTTCATAATAGCCAGCACAGCCTGTGCGGATGGCGAGGTTGAAGGAGGGGATAATTCTACAGTTTTGCTATATTCGCTAAATAAAAACCAGAGCGATAACGGTAGTTGGGATGAGGATGTAAACACCACAGCTATTGCTAACTTAGGTAATGATGTTGCTTTGGATACGACAAAAGGATATGCAAGAAATGAGGGTGAATATAAATATATTTATGATGATGACGCTGATAGTAAATCAGAAGATTACGAGAAGAACATTATCGGTGGTTCCAAATGGATAGCAGAAAATGTTGAAGAATGCACTTCTGTGGATTATTGCTCGTATACGATTAGTGTAAGAAACACTGGGAACTCACCAGATGCATACTCAGTTTTACAAACCGAATCTATTATAACTCTCGCGGCCACACAGGAACCTCATGGAAGCTGGAATTACGATGTAGGTGACACTGCAATGGCAATATACGGTTTATCACCACCAAAGCCAGAGAACAGAGAGACAGTGATTAAAGGTATTGAGTGGCTCCTAGAACAGGAGAATAAACAAGAGCACTCCTGGGGCTCGATTGAAGATGACTCGAAGGCAATTATGGCCTTAAACAGTGCCGGTATCGATGTATGGGAAGAAATCGCGGCATTGATGTTAAGGCAAAGACCGGACGGCAGCTTTGGGGGAATCGAGGATACCAGTTGGGCGGTAATTGCATTGTCAACCAGCCCAAATAAAGATACGATGATGAGTATGGAGAGAGCAGTTTCCTGGCTTCGATCTCAAAATTATGACAATAACAAAGATTTAGCCTTGGCCGCCCTGGCTGAGCAGTATTATGAGAATGCGAAATTGAGTGAAGAAAGAGAGGAAGAGGGAAATGGATTCATTCCTCCACCTTGGATGTACGCCCTTTCATTCTTTATCATTGGTTCACTTGCTTTGGGTTATTGGTTATTTGCTAGGCTAGATAGGAATGAAATATTGGATGGAGTAAGAAAAGATATCTATGCATACATTACAGAGCATCCAGGGGAACATTTGGCCAATATTACCAAGAAATTCGACTTGAGTTCAAGCAGCACAAGGTATCATCTTTCAGTATTGGAGGGAATGGACAAGATAGTCTCCCATAAGAACGGCAAGTACAAGCGGTATTATGTTAATAAAAATGGTTATAGCAAATATACGAACGGAAACGGATACAAGCCAATAATGTCGGCCCTTAAAAACGGCACTGCAAGAAGGATAGTCAAATTCTTATTATCCAATCCAGAGTCGAACCAGAAACGTGTTTCAAAGGCTCTTAGAATCCATCCATCCACTGTGAATTGGCACGCAAAGAGGTTGCGGGATGCTGAGATCATCACCAAGCAGAAAAAAGGAAAGGAGATAGTGTACTCCCTCAATCAGGAAGTGCAGCTTTCGAAAGTAATTGGTATAATCGAAGGTTCGATTGCATAATTTCTTTAGGTTCAAGAGTATTAATTATATTTCGATATATTTGTTAATATTTCTATGATTAAGCCAAAAATTATATAAGTATATATAAAGGTTATAATATCCGATGAGCGGGGAGTGGCGTCTAAAATTATTGGGCATGGCAGTTCTCTTACTGATTTGTGTAATTTTTATAATCGCAAGCGGAGCTAGTGCCGAGGAATATGAGATCCAGATTGACTATCGAACTAAATTACTTGATGAAATTAATGGGTTTCAATCCGAAGATGGCAGTTGGGATAACGATATTAATGTTTCAGGTGAGCTTATCGTTGCTAATTATGAAGCCTTAAAAAGGTATCCGAGCGATTCCGTTGAATATATAACATATGGAGGGGCTGCTTATAGAGGTACAAATTGGACCTTAAATAACTACCATGAGAACCTCTCTGTAGAAACTCACTCGATGATCCTTTGGAGCACTCACGTGGGAACCAAATACTGGGACGCACCTAATATGGAAACTGATGATTTTGAAAATGATGTTTACTTTTATATAACCGATACCCAACGGCCAGATGGGAGCTGGAACTTGGATGTAGGCGACACTAGCATAGCAACATATGCTTTGCATAAAAGAGGAGTAGAAAACGACGAAGCAGTCGAAGAGGGTCTTATTTGGCTCCAAGAACATGAGGATAAGGATGAATTTACTTGGGGTTCGGTTGAGGACGACTCAAAATCCATATTGGCCTTGGACAGCGGAGGTATTGATGTTTGGAAAGAAATATCAGCTTTGGCGCTAAAACAAAGACCCGACGGTAGCTTTGGAGGAATAGAGGACACCGCTTGGGCTACTATGGCATTAACTACACATCCTATTGAAGAAATCGCGGATAATGCAATGACTTGGCTACGATCTCAGAAATATAATAATATTAATGACTTAGCTATTGCTGCCCTGGCTGAGCAGTTCTACGAAAATGCAAAATTTGAGAGAGAAGGTGAGGGAAAGGTTGGAAGTGGTTTCATACCTCCACCCCTAATGTACACTTTATCTCTTCTTATTATAGGATCGCTTGTATTGTCATATTGGCTTTTTGCTAGGTTAGATAGGAACGGGATATTGGACGGCGTGAGGAAAGATATTTATATATACATTGCAGAGAATCCTGGGGAACATTTGGCGAAAATTACTAAGAAATTGGACCTTAGTTCCGGCAGCGCAAGGTATCATCTTTCTGTCTTGGAGGGCATGGATAAGATTGTCTCTCATAAGAATGGCAAGTCTAAGCGCTATTATATCAATAAGAACAGGTACAGCAAATATACGAATGGAAATGGCTACAAGCACATTATGTCAGCCCTTAAGAACAATACAGCAAGGAAGATTGTGAAATTCCTTATCTCGAATCCAGAATCCAACCAAAAGGGTGTCTCAAACGCCCTAAAAATATATCCTTCCACAGTGAATTGGCATGTTAAGCGTTTGAAGGATGCTGAAATCATCAATAAGCATAGGAAAGGGAAAGAAATCGTGTACTCACTCAATAAAGATGTACAATTGAAAAAGGTAATTGAGATAATCGAGGGTTCTATTGCCTGATTTATAATGCCTTAATAAATGACATTTCTATAATCCTGCTAACATTTCGATGAACACGCCAAAAATACTTTTTATATCATCGGAAATAGATAATTAGGGATAAATATGTTCGGAAGAACTATTAAAGTGGCCATACTCATCATTGTATTTGTACTATTTATTTCCCTGGTTTTTCCAGCAGGAACTGGAACAAATTTTGGTTACGGGAAAAGCATGGTGATCGCCTCTAGCTTTGAAAAATATCAGGGATCAATGGAATCTTTATATCATCCTATTCTTACAATTGAGGAACTAAAGATGTTCTTTATGATTGAGGATGAGGATGGCAATAGGATCACAGTAGATATGCCCAAGGATATTGATGAAATAGAAATTGAAGATCGAATCATACAAAAAATCAAAGAAGAATCAAATGAGAATGGTAATATCGGGGAAAACGGAGATGGGATGGATGATATGTCCAAGGTGATTCCTCAAAATGAAAACCTCTCTCTTGAGGAATCAGGCAAGTATGTTGTTCTCACAAATCAGATGACAGAAGGTATTATGGATGGACATCTTTTTTGCGATGTAAACGGGTTGTTGAGTTTCGATACTTCATCTTTGTTTTCCTCGTATAATCTTAAAAAATGTGAAGGGGATTTCGATGGTGATGGGATATATGAAGAGGTTAGCTTTTCACCTATTTTATCCTATAAATACACCACAATTGGACTTTATGATATGCATATAAGAATTACTTATAACTATAATTATTCATATTATCCAATATACATAGATGATGTTAATTATTTTGTTTCAAATGATTTTGTATCAAATTCTACACAGTTTACTGGTGATGTCTCAATGGATACAAATATAAGGAATACCAGAAGTGATACTCCTTCAATTTCGGGAGTAGGCCGATTAAATACGAAGAAAAATGTTGAGATAGAAAATATTACTCCCAAATTTGTAGAATATCAAAATATTGTTGAATATACAATTGAAGTGAGTGTAGGATCTATAGAAACTGGATATCCTCCAATACTGGATTTTGAGCTTTGTAATGTTGTGGAAGAGAGGGAATTAAGAGCTGGGCAAGATGTAGAAAATTCAGGGATTATATTCTCTGATCAACCTTTTACAATACAAATTGAACCTAAAATATATCAGTTAAATGTAAGAAATCCTCGAACCTCCTCAATAGGCCCCCATCAAGGTCATATTGATGGAAAAAGAAACGAAGTTATTGATCCATCTATTGTTTATGTCAGGGTGAAAGAGATTGAAAGTGAAAAGATCTCATATTTAGAGGATTACCAAGTAGAGTTTGACGCTTCAAAAACCATAGATATAAATGAAGGAACAATATTTTACTGGGATTTCGGGGATGGCAATATCCTTGAGGGAATAAATGTTTGCTATAATTATTCTCATAGAGGGACATACACCGTTACTTTATATATGAGGGGGTGGAGTCATAGTGTTTCAAAAACATTTGTTGTTTTAAAGGGAAGTGAAAATCCCAAGATTGTAATTTTAGGGAATTATTACGAGAGAGATATGGAAAGATACCTATTTTGCAATCTAAATGAACCATTAACATTTGATATTTCTGAGGCAATTAGCCTCACTGACGGCTCATGGTTGGAATGGGATTTTGATGGAGATGGAATTTACGAAGAAAATACAACCTCCACATCCATTACCAGAGCTTTTTTAGAGCCCGGATATTTTTTAGTGGGCATACGACATACATATATATATGAACGCTTGGGTTTTATTCTATGGATTGAGGACTCTGTCTCAAAATATGAAAATAACGATCAAAAGCCCGATTTATCCTATCACGCTGTTACTTATTGGATTAAAGTCGTCGTGATGAATAAAGATAATATTCTTCCATTAATACCTGATTTCATAACAACAGCACCTAATGACTTTCCATGGTGGAATCAAGAAGAGTTCTTGGGGAATTATTGTGACATAAATGAACAAAAAAATGTCACCTATTTAAAATATTATTCATCATGGAATAATAGACTCAATTCATGGAGCAACCCAGTTACTTTCAATGCTAATTCAACTATCACTCCAGAGGGAACTACTCATGATGATTTTTTCTATTCTTGGGATTTTGGGGATGGTGAAACCTCTATAGGGATCGAGGCGAGCCATAAATTTGAGGACTCCCAAAAAGATTATCAAGTAAAATTGACAGTCTGGAATGATAACTACAATGTGTCAATTATTAAAATGGTGGCACCACGACCATCTAGTCCTAATATCTATTTATACCGGGAAACTCCAGGTTTCGATACCATAAGAATCATCGTTGATGGAAGAGTAACGAAGGCTGTACCCTTGGTTGAACTTGGCACCGATATTGTTTGGGAGGACGTTTTTATAGAGAACGGAAAATTGCTCTATGATGGAGAGTATTATAACTTCCTTTATTATGAAGAGCTATTAAATGAACCGAAGACTTCGGAATAGGGCTGGATTTTGGATAGGGACGAAGAAGGTAATCTATTTTTAGATGGAAAATCACTAAGTCTTAAAGAATTAAAGGACTTCTTCAGAGCTGAACTTGCAAAAGTGGGATTATTTGAAAACGAAATAGAAGATTTCATCGATGAGTGGTTGGGTAAGGGTGCCAGACTATTTCCGGGTCAGAAGCCTTTCCGTTTTGCTATTATGTATATTCCTGAAGACGTAATAGAGGAAATCATTCAGGTTGAAACCGAAAAATCATATGAAGAGATAATAAGGTTTCACCTCTTGATTCAGCCAGCAGACGGTGATATCCACTTAATTCCACCGCAATATCCAAAACACCAAAAGGGGAGAAATATCCTCCATGAATGGGGGGTGTATTTTAGTAATTATATTTCTAAGGATGAGAAGGATAATACCCAAAGCTCATGGTTTGATAATTTTATAGATGGCTATTATGATCATCAAATGTACATGGAATATGAAAAACGATTAGCTAAATGTATCATGATATGTCCATCAGAATATTAAAACTATTGAGTAAGAGATAAATGAGTGATTTGGGGTTTACTTAAGGCCCCAAAATGAGAAGTATTAATTACGTCATTTTCTTTTTTTCTTAGTCATACATTTTGACGAACGTGCCAACATTTTGACGATTAGGCCAAAAATACTTTTTATATCGATTGGGATTGATAAATTGGTGAACATCATGCTGAACAGGAAGATAATGGTGTTTGGAATCGTGTCCTTATGCACGTTACTTTTGGCGAATGTGACAATAGGTAATGCTGGGCTTTCAGACCTTATGGTTGAAAAACTTGAACCTGTAACTGGTAAATCTGAATTCAAAACAGATTATACATCAGATTCAGATTATATCTTAGTAAGAGGCAACAATGAAATAATCTATGTTAAACTGCCAAGTGGATTGGATGATAATACCGCAGAATATATCAGAAATCATTATAAAGAGCTAAAGGAGGATGAAAATCCAGAAGAGAAATTTCCGGTTGAGGGATTACCAGAGACTGAACTTCCAAAAGAGGAAGCAGCAGAAGAAACAAGTGAAATCCAGGAAGAAGTGGAGGCCGGGTTAGTGACACATAGAAAGACTTTCAATTTGACCCTGCCTTTCCATCCTGAACCTCTAATAATAGAGGAGATAAAAATAAAGGAAATAATTGAGATCAACTCCAAGGATCAAGAAGATGATGTCACTCCTTTTGTGGATAGAGAAAATCCAGAAGATGAATCATGTGGAATTAGGAATTTTCCTTCTTTTGAAAAGTTCCGAAGCTATGTGGAAAATAATACATTCCAACCAAGAATCTATCCAAAATGTAACTCCTGGGAGAATGATTCAGGAACTATGAATTTTATAACAATCACCAACAAAGGTTCAGCTGTAGAGTCTTTTGGCTCTGCAGTGGGAAACTCAGGCTCAGGTTATTCCATCACAAATGTCCAGGTCACAGGTGTTGACGAGGGAGACATTATTAAAAATGATGGTAAGTATGCGTATATCATTTCAAAGGATGAAAACCATAAGAACAAGGTGCTCATAATAGAGGCTCATCCTGCAGAGAATGCGAAAATTCTCTCGCAGATAAGGATGAATGGGACCATAAAAGAGATTTATATATATGGGGATAGGCTAGTTCTACTTAGCTACGAGAATGATAGGGGACCAATGATCTATATATTCGGCATAAAAGACAAGGAAAATCCAGAATTGATGGATACCTACCACTTCAAGGGTAATTTCGTACAATCCCGATTGATTGGAGACTATCTATATCTCATATCACAACAGTATGTGAACCGCCTTACCCAGGAAACTGATCTTCCGGTTCATCCGAAAGACATTTATTATTTTAATAACTTCGAATATTCCCCTTACTCCTCCAGGCTGCCAATAACGTTCTTTATGTCCATCAATGTTCTCGATTGTTCGGTAAAACCTGTCTCTAGGGCCATAATAATGGAGAGATCTCAAAACATATTTTTCTCAATGAATAACATCTATATTACATACACGAAATCATCTTCAACAAATTATTACTCAAAGAACCAAGGATATTATACGGAGCGCATCGAAATGACCATCCTCCATCGTATATCTATTGGGAATGGAATGATACAATACGAGGCAATGGGAGAGGTCCCAGGACATGTCTTGAACCGGTTTTCCATGGGTGAGCATAAACTTTATTTCAGGATTGCCACCACCACTGGTAATGTCTGGAGAAATGGACAAGGCGGTGCAAGAAATCATGTTCATATCCTTGATATGGACCTAAACATTGTGGGCAACATATCTGACATTGCACCAGGAGAGAAGATCTACTCCGCACGATTCATGGGAAACAGAGCCTATCTTGTCACATTCAAGAAAGTGGATCCATTCTTTGTCATTGACCTCACAGATCCATATGAACCAAAGATATTGGGTGAATTGAAGATTCCAGGATACTCTGATTACCTCCATCCATATGACGAGAACCACATCATTGGATTGGGTAAGGACACTGTGGATATGGGGACATTTGCCTGGTATCAAGGTGTAAAACTTTCTCTCTTCGATGTCAGCGATGTGAAGAATCCAAAGGAGATATCGAAATTCATTATCGGAGACAGAGGAACCAATTCACTGGCATTAGGGGACCCTCATGCTTTGTTAGTAAGCCAAGAAAAGAATATGCTTGTCTTACCAATACAACTTTACGAAATCAACGAAAGCCGATATCCAAACGGTGCACCACCAAATACCCAAGGAGAATACGTATGGAATGGCGCTTATGTCCTACATATCTCCATAGAAAACGGATTTTCGTTGAAGGGAAGAATAAGTCACTCCAATGGTAGCGAATTTCAGTCTGGATACAGTCGTTGGTATAGGTATAATGACAACTATATTAAAAGATCATTTTACATCGATGATGTTCTTTATACCTACTCGCAGAACAAATTGAAAATGAATAAAATAGATGACCTTAAAGAGATCAATGAGTTGCTGCTAACGAATTCTACATATTATGGAAACGGTTTCATGGATTCTGACATAATCATAGGGCTTAAATAAGAAAGGAGCCCCCTAGAATTAGAATATTCCATGAGGTCTTCCCTTAAAGAAATTCATACTATATTGATCAATGATATTCATGATTACAGAAAGCTAAATCAAAAGCATTATCATCATACCTTGGAATATATCACTTTTATGCAAAAAATCGATATATAGTGGATTCATTATGTAACTTTCGAATAAAAAAGGTATAAATTATCTGGCAATTAGCCATCAATATTGCACAAAAAAGACATATCATCCTAAACTCGATAAACAGGACGAATGAATATAATCCGTGAGAGCATGAAAATAGAAGAGGATTTCACAACCTCAATGAAAATCATGGGACTACTTTACGGGCAGGGGATTCCCAAGGGAAAATCAATAAAAAATAAGATTCTAAGTCTTATATGCCTCCAAAGACCCGCAATCGCCATTATGGGACCCCTGATGTTTTTTGCAGCAGCCATTATCGCCCTGGAAAGAATCCCCTCTTTGGAATCAATTGTTATAGGGTCAATTGCCGTTTATTTATTGACATCAGCAGAACACACAATAGACGATACAATAGATAAGGAAATCGACAAAAAGAAATGGCCAGATAGACCCCTTCCCTCTGAGATTATTTCCCGAAGAAGCGGAGCCTATTATGCCATATCACTTGCAGCACTGGGAATAATTCTAACATATATATTTTTCAACTGGCAGCTTGTGGTTGTTGAGTTGGTAGCCTTAGGATTAGGAACATTATATCCATATCTTAGAGACAGGATTGGATATCTGGTTCTTGCACCAATACCTCCATTAATAGCTGTAGGAGGCTGGGTTGCCTTTTCTCCAGATACATTATTTACCTCACCCATCCCCTGGGTGTTATATCTCGTTTTTGCATTCTGGCAGGCCTTTCATATTCTTACATTGCCTTGGGCGATTAATGTAGCAAAAACGTTTTTAATAAAACCGAAACCAAGAAGTGTAGTTTTACTCAGCGTTGTCTTCTCGGTGGTTACGTTGATTTTCGCAATCTACCTTGCCACCTTTTTCTCTGATTCATTGATTTTTATCATAACAATGTTGGTTATCTCTGTTATCTTTTGGATTTCGGCAGTACCGTTGATAAAAGAACCGACGAACATTATAAAAAGCCTGAGGGCAACAATGGTTGCTACAAACTACAATATCGTGATGTGTGCTGTCCTGCTTATAGTCGCTGTTTAAAAAAAATTTGATTCAATACCTCGAATCAGGTTATACTTTTCGAAATTTATAGGAAATCTCCAGCTCAGTCTTGACTGCATTTGTCAAAGGGCACCTCATCTTTGCCATCTCAAAGCACTTTTTTAGCTCCTTTTTGTATTTCTCGTCAGCAAAAGCGGATAGTTCCATTGTGATCTTCACAAACCGCTCTCTTCCGCTCATCTCGTGATCGATTTTGGCCCTGACATCTGTGGTAACATCATCCAAGATGATGGCCAGTTCCTGTGCGCATTTAGTAAATGTAGATGTGAAACAGGCTCCCAGGCTGGTTAAAAAGAGCTCCCCAGGTGCTGGAGCCGTATTGGTTCCATATTTCCACTTGGGAGCATCAGCTACCACCTCAAAACCCCGCATCATGCTGTTGGTCTTAACTCCACCCTCCCAAAAGACCTTAACGTGGGCTTTAACAATCTTTATTTCCTCTTTTTTCTCATGTTCCTTCATCCTAAATCCCTCAAACCTTTTGGGTATATAATTTTGATATATTGAATTTTTTGTAACAGTAAAAACAGATTAGGCTATATAAATTACAAATTGATTATTGAACCGTTAAATATAAAAACCCATAAATTAATGCAGATGTGACGAAAAGCGATGTGAAAATGCCGATATGTATAAATCAAATGAATTTATATATTCGTTTATCGTCATTTCCACTGCGGCATCAGTATAAATTCAAACGAAAATCAACTAAATAATTGCCATATGTCTGATATAAAATAATAAGAAGATGTCCAAAAAAGTGAGGTTCACGACATTCAATTAATGAATTACAGCATGGAGATTGCGAAATGAGCAGTATCCCAGACGAAATATATGAACAGATTATCGGAATCTCAGGTAAGGACATGGTTAGAATCAACAGTTTTGAAAGGAGGATGTACAGCCACGATCTCGCCTCCCTTCCAAAAATGATGGAACTTGGATTTAAAATGATGCCGGATCTTGTTGTGATACCAAAGGACGCAAATGAGATTTCAGAAATAGTTAAAATCGCGATTTCAGAGGGGATACCCATAATTCCAAGAGGAGGGGCAAGTTGGGGTTTGGGGGGAGCAATGCCTATTTCGGGGGGCATAGTTTTTGATTTAACAAAAATGAATAAAATATTAAACATTGACAAAGAGAATTTAACGGTAACTGTGGAATCCGGAATCACCTGGAAAATGCTCTATGAAACCTTAATAAGAAGGGGATTTCTCATTGGTTCTTACCCAAGTAGTGCCTATGCGGCTACAGTGGGAGGATGGATCAATACCGGTGGCGTGGGAGTAGGTTCTTATAAGTACGGATCAGCAATCGATCATATAAGGGGTTTAGAGGTTGTTCAACCAAACGGTAGAATTGTAAATACAGCTGATAAAACTGAAATGAACAATAGTGATCAGAATATCAATAGATTATTCTTTGGTGCAGAGGGTACACTGGGAATTATTACCAAGGCAATTTTAAGAATATATCCCGCCCCTGAGGAGCTGCGACCCATATCCTATGGTTTTTCAGATTTCAAAACGCTCTCAGAAGCGGTAGAAGCGGTAACAAAATCACAGGTTGTACCCCTGCATATTTCGTTTTTAGATAAAAACCATTTTGATTTTCTAAGGGAGATAGGAGTAAAAGAAAACATGCCTAATGTTAGTGGAATATTGAACCTAGCATTAGAGGGCGATTCCGAGGTTCTGGATCTTGAAGAAGAAATCCTGGACAGGACTGTTAAAAACTGCAAAGGAGAGAAACAAGAAAAAGAAGTTGCCCAACATGAATGGAATGAACGATTTTTTGAACTTCGCACCAAACGAGCCGGTCCCTCGGCTGTATTGGGAGAGATTTATGTTCCCGTTACCGAAATGAACAACATTGTGAAAGCTACATATAAATTGATATCTAAGATGAAACTCAGAGCTGCCATTACAGGAATGGTGGGGGATAGAAATACAGTAATTTTTATGCCTTATTATCTTTCGGATGAGCGGAAGATGATCAGGAATTTAATATCCCTTTCTTT
>CP070672.1:3211812-3219018 GCA_020351895.1 Thermoplasmata archaeon | reverse complement strand
TTTTGGGCTTTACTCAGGGTCCTGCTCGCAACTTTCACATTTATGTCTGGTTGATCCAAAAGGTATTTTACCATTGGTCCTGCAACCATTCCGGCACCAAGTATTAGAACATCACTCATTTTTCTGCCTCCTCATTTTTTTCAATAGTTTTGGATTCTAGGTAATTGCATTTTCTCTTATTACGGTTTTTGTTCATCTAAAATTTCAAAGGAATTTCCCTATATATTTGTAATCCGGTGTAAGTTTTCCATGATGTAAAATCACTGCCTTCTTTACAGGTGGTGGAAGCTTGAGTTCATCAAAATCAAGGGAGAAGTCCGCCTTTGCTATACTGGGAACAAATTCGAAAAGAGAATCACCGAATTGTGTCGATGATTCCCTTGGCAACTCACAGGGAAGATTATCAACAGCCATGACCACGATACCCCTTCCTTCATGACCATCCGTTATTTTGCCTTCAATTGGATCGTAGACAAAGATGGGAGTATCTATGCTCGTGGCCTTCAGCGTGAATTCTATTGCTCCTTCTATGTCACAGGAAATGTCGCCAATTACCTTCAGTTTGGATACCTTCTCGTTTTCGAACATGTTTTTAACAAGCTCTTTGGTTACCAGCCGGGGATACATCTTATCCCAATATATGCAGTTCATTAAGAGGGTAAGATGAGGAACAAAAGTTGGAAACACCCCGCGATACTTCTCTGGATGATCGTAATAATCCTGCAACCCGAACTTATGGTCAGAGGATATTGGCTCTACCATATGCTCCTCTTTGAAAACAACCTTGTACACGTGCTTGTCTGAGAATTCCTTCTTCTCCATAAACGAAACCAGTTGCTCGGGTGGAATCTCTTTTACAGGAAAATTATCTAATATCTCCTGACAACCTTTGGACACGTTTCCGTAACCTGCCAGCCCAACAATCATGGGTACTATTTCTTTTGGCAATCCTTCATTTTTGATCCTTTCTCCTACTTTGGAGATCGCTTCCTTCAACTCCAAATGATCTTTGTAATTGTGTGTGTATTGAAGATCTGTAAAAGGATTGGCAATCCCCTCGTACTGAAGTCTATTTCCAAAAGCAGTCAATGTATCTGTAATGCCGGCAAGACCCGCCCATTTACCGAAAAATATCAGGCGAAAACCCTTTTCATTTACTATCCTTTCGTAATCTATGAGGTTGCATTCCAGCTCCATCATCTTTTTCAGCATGGGCATGTTGTGCTCCTGGCCCTTGATCACATGGGCAAAAAAAACATACGTTTTTTTGGGTTCCAATAGTTTAATGGGTATCTCCTTTATGGCGAACACGCTTTGACAGGAAGATAAGTTCTCATTCACCTTCCCACCCGCGTTTTCATAGTTATCATTGGAAAAGGCCCGAATTTCTGATGGTTGAACCACGACATCCACTGAATGATCCTCTTTTAATTTTTTCACCTGATCCGGTGTTAGAGGTACGCGTCTTTCCCAGCGGTTCTTATCTTCCCTGCGAATACCGATACAAGAATTCATGTCCATCACCCTTTTACAATTGAAATAGATTTTATTTTCCTTTTTCCCTTACAATGAGAATCGGACATTTGGCGTGCCTTGCCACCTTGTCGGCAACACCACCCATAAGAAGGTCAGAAACACAGCTCCTACCCAATGCGGAAATTACGATTAGGTCGAACTCTTCAGAGAGCTTTACAATCTGATCTGCTGGATGACCTTCCATAATCTTGGTGGTTACCTTGACTCCCAGTTTTTCCCCCTCCTCTTTAATAAAATCCACAGCCTCCTGACCTATTCTCTCAAGACCCTTGTACATGTCAGACTCCTTCATCTCAGGAGGCTCAATTGGAATCATATCACCAACTGCCAGCATCTCTCCAAGATAGTGTGGATGCTCAATTACATGTAAAGCCATGACCTCTGCACCGATGAGATTCGCAAGGCTCAAACCCTTTAATGCAGCATGCCTTGCCGCCTCTGAACCGTCTGTGGGTATCAGAATCTTTTGATATTCCTTCATGAAAAGCACCTCCTTTCGTGAATTACACCCACACTTAAAATGGTTTCGTTGGTTACGTGGGTTGGGAGCTTCTATTTATAGTTTTGGCAAAATTATATATATAAACGAAATAAATGAATGGCTACCGTATAGACCGTGATCGAATCAGTATCTGGAGGAAGACTTTGGTAAAAAAGATAATCTCAGTTTGGCTAAGTTTATTATTGTGCATGGGTGGTTTGGCAATTCTGTGCGTTTATGATAATCCTGTTGGTTTAGTGGAAAGGGTTTCTGGAGCCACTATATATGTGAATACTACAGGATCCGGAGGAGCTTATACTAGTGTCCAGCATGCGATAAATGTGTCGAATGATGGGGATACCGTCTATGTTTATAGTGGGACGTATTATGAGAATGTAGTGGTGGATAAAACCATAAATTTGACCGGGGAGGACAGAGATATTACGATTATCGATGGCGGAGGTATAGGGAGTGTTGTTGCCGTTAGTGCAAATTGGGTGAATGTATCGGCCTTGACTGTTAGGAATGGTGAGGAGTCATTATGGCATGGGGGGATAAAACTCTGGATGGTAGAGAACTGTAAGGTATTCAATACCAACGTCTCAAATACTTTTAGAGGCATATTTTTATGGAACTCCAATGAGAACAATATTGAAGAGAATATTGCCTTCGAAAACAGAAATGGAATCCATCTAGATTCATCCAGTAGAAACAATATAAGTAGCAATAACTTTTCGAATAACTATAGGGATATTAGTACACATTTCTCTTCAAATGAAAACACAATCATAAACAATACACTATACTCAAACAGCCCATATGGTATTCATCTTTGGGATTCTGAAGGAAATAACTTCTATGAAAACACAATAATAAAAAATGGGTTTCATATTTGGGGGGGTCAAATCGAGCATTGGAATACTCATAACATTGACCAATCAAACACCATCAACGGAAAACCTGTATATTACTTGAAAAATCAAACCGGTGGTTCAATCCCAATTGATGTAGGGCAGGTGATACTTGCAAACTGCGCCGAAGTCGAGATAGAAAACCTGGAGATTACTTATAGTTATGTTGGTATCTTGATAGGTTTCTCTTCAAACATCAACATCACGAATAACAACGTTTCATACAACACATATGGAATGTATATTAGTTCATCCAGTGAATGCAACATCACTGGAAACATCGTTCTCTCAAACAAACATGATGGCATTTATATCCACGGTGAATCAAACAGTAACATAATAGCATGTAACATCGTCACGAACAACATACATTATGGAATCAGTCTTAAGTGGTCTTCATATAACAGGATTTTTCACAACAATTTAATCAACAACGGATTAAATGTTTATGATGACAGGAATAATTATTGGAATGATACCTATCCTACTGGGGGCAACTATTGGTCTTATTTAAGTGGAGCACATGCAGATTATTACAGTGGAGCAGATACTCCCCAAACAACAGGATCGCCTGATGGTATATATGACACTCAATACGACATCGATGCCAACAGCACAGATTTTTATCCATTGAAGTATCCTTGGGGAGCTCCATCTGCACCAACAGATTTGGTAGCAACGGCAGGGGATTCCTTCATAAATGTAACATGGGATGTCCCTTCTTCCAGCGAATATGATCCTGTCACAAATTACAGAGTCTACAGGAGTGAGGTACCCAATGGAGAATCATTCCTTACGGAGATTATGAATGAATTATATCACAACGATACAAACGTAACAAATGGCATCACTTACTACTATAAGGTTAGTGCTAAGAATACGGCGGGAGAAGGCCCAATATCCAACGAAATAAACGCAACCCCTATGGCACCGCCATATGCACCTCAAAATCTTCAAGCAAATGCTGGTGTTTATTGTGTAAATTTAACATGGGATTCTCCTACATCAAGTGGTGGTTCTCCTATTACAAACTATAGAATCTACAGAAGTAATACTTCGGGGGAGGAAAGTTTTCTTATTGAAATTGGTAATATAACGTATTTCAATGATACCAATGTTACAAATGGTATCACCTATCATTATAAGGTTAGTGCAAAAAATGCTGTTGGTGAAGGAGTATTGTCCAATGAATCGAATGCTACTCTTGTGACAATACCTACAGCACCTACTAATTTATACTCTATCTGTGGAAATTCATACGTAAATATGAGTTGGAGTCCTCCCTCTTCAGATGGAGGTTCTCCTGTTACAAATTACAGAATCTTTAGAGGTGAAACATCAGGTGGAGAGACATTCCTTACGGAAATTGGAAATGGTTTGTATTACAATGATACAAATGTTACTAACGGCGTCACTTATTATTACAAAATGAGTGCTGTGAACGCCGTTGGTGAAGGTTTCCTTTCTAATTCGACAAATGCAACCCCTGATAGAGACTTTGATGGAGATGGCACTTTGGATTTTGAGGACGAGGATGACGATAACGACGGATATTTGGATGTGAATGATACCTTTCCTCTGAATGCTACGGAATGGTTGGACACTGACAACGATGGCATTGGGAATAACGCCGACCCTGATGACGATGATGATGGAATCCTTGACGAGAATGATTATTATCCCCTAGATTCGACAAAATGGAAAGAGCCTGGGAAGGAGGGCCTCGACATCTATATCTTACTGATATTTCTAGTAGTAATAATTCTCACATTAATTTTCACAGTAAGATTTATCAGACGAAAAAAGAAACCAGGAAAGCCAACAACTAGCAATTTTGTTAAGGGAGAAGAAATGTACCAACCGCCCCAAACTGATGTTCAAGGATAACCGTCACCACCTCCGCCTAGAACACCTAGCTGTCCATTACCTCACCCACCGCCACCATCGCGGTAAAGTTTGGGATAATCACTGGGCGATCGCGTCGTGTTGGTATCATGGGGAGGAATAACGGATTTTTTAATGGATAACTAATAGATGCAACAAGCCATAATTTTTCAAACTCGATCCTACCACTCAGGAAATACTCTATTTTCATTTAGGGAGGCTGATTTTGTTTTTCATTTGATCGGGCTTTTCTCACAAATATAAACAATAAGATTACACATATTATAATAATTGCTTCTGGGATGAACACAAAAGGTGATAACCCAAGATCAGAACCACCCTCCATCCCCCGAATAGAGCCTGCATAGCGATCTGTCAATGGGGGTTCGTGGTTATCTACTGTTACTCTGAATCTCAGGTTTTCCATATAATAATCGCCTCGTAGATCAAATTCAAAAGAATACCGTTTAAAGTTTTCCGCATCCTCAGGTATATTAACTGTTATAGTAACATTTTTAATTGAATCCGGGGAAATCCTTATAGTCCTACCACCATAACCAATATTCCAATCACCTACCTTATCTATATCCGTTATTTCAATAACCTTTACAGAATTTCCCCCTTCCAGCTCAAAAGTTATGTTGAATTCTACTGTCTCACCTGACTTGGCAATCTTATTGGTAATGGGGGCTGTCACGGATAGTCTATAATGTACGGTATACAAGAAAAAAGGAAAGGATATGATACATACAATAATTACAAGGAATAACGCTGCAACTTTCTTATTTGTAATAAACAATTTCTTTAGCATGTTCACCCTTCAAGTCTTAGGCACAAACCTCAGATTCTTTTCGATACACTTAATAAACATAAGATAATGATTAATAGTTATTGTTATAATGCATATATTATTATTGCTGAAAATCCATCATATGTAGAATTTAGGAATATTTTCCTCATATCGTTTTTTCTAACGGAATGATGAAAATAGAAATGGGCCGAGCCGGAATCGAACCGGCGACCTCCGCGTCTCTTGTCACAGGGTGGCAAGGACCCAAGGGAACTTGTTCCCTGCGGTTGTAAGCGCGACGTCATCTGAGGCACAGTGGAGGTTTCTTCCACCAATGTAACCCCTAGACCATCGGCCCTCATTGGCCTGTTTTCCTGTATTCTATCCATTATATTTAATGTTTTTATAATGCCCGGTTTTTTGAGAGGCTTCCATCGAAACGATTAAAGCATTATATACGATTCCCATGGTGATGTCAGCAGACTTAAAACTAGCAATTGAAAGCGAGAGCATCGGCGAGGTTCAGGCCGAAATAATTGATAAGAATCCCGAAACCGCAGAAGCGGTTTTAAAAGCCCTTCCCTTCGAAGGCAAGGCCAATGTATGGGGAGAGGAGATATACTTCAACATACCTGTGGGAGTCGTAGAGGAGAACGGCCAGCAGGAGATGGAGGTGGGGGACATCGCATTTTGGCCAACAGGAAATGCAATGTGCCTATTCTTCGGCCCTACACCTGTTTCCGAAACCGAAAAACCAAATGCCTACAGTCCAGTGAACCTGTTTGCACGAGTAATCGGCGATGCAAAGGTCTTCAGAAAAATCAAGGACGGGGAAATAATCCAGGTTAGACTGCCTTAAGCTCTGGTAATGAAGTTACGAATTCTTTCTTGGCATCGCAGTTCAACGAATGTACTAACCTGTTTAACAAACGTATCAAAACCTATTTATGTGCATTAGAATAATCTATTTTCTAGGTGATTTAATGATGGGGAATAAAGCGATTGTAGCAATTTTTGTTTGCATGATGATGGCCGCACTACCTATTGCAAGTACGGTGGGTGATGAAACCTCCAGCGATAGTTTTTACTGGGGGGAAATGTGGGGCTATGAACCCGGACACTTCAACTACAGTGACGGAGAAGCAATTGGAAATTACCTGCACTTTTTAATCAATAAAAGTACTGGTATAGTGACCGATTACACTGTAACCCTCTCAACTTTCGATATGTTTTACCCAATGTTAATGTACGAGGAAGAGTGGTATGATTATGAAACAGGAGAGAAAGGGATTTCACCGGAATTCCCTGAATACAATCTGACATGGGAAAATGTAACAATCTTCGAATCAATAGAGATTACGAATTTCACACCAAATGGACATCCAGGAACATTTACCGATATATTCGTATTCCAGGGCGAGAACTCCCTGATGATGTTTTATGACAGGGATTGGAATCAAGGACGCTATGCAGCTGGAGATATGGATATCACTGTAACTTTCGAGATTGCAGAAGGCCTTGAAATATCGGAATTCCCGTATTACCGGGACGATGACTGGTATTACGAAGGAGAATGGAAGGAAGAAGGATATGGCGGTGATAAA
>CP070672.1:3208214-3211712 GCA_020351895.1 Thermoplasmata archaeon | reverse complement strand
CGAGGTTAACAAGGATAATGCAATTGAAATCAAGGATATGAAGACCCTGTTCACAAATGCCATTGTTCTTAAAACCTATAAGTCATCCTTTAAGGACATGTTGGAATATGATTTTTCGGATATTGAATGGGACGACCTTTTCGAACCTTCTGAAGATGCATATAACACTTCAAGTGATTTTACGGCTTATTTAGGGACAATTTTAAATGCCTTAAATGGTAATGAAATATATTACCCGGTAAAAGATTCTGTGGATGTGGCAAAGCAGATATTTGAAAATTATCCCGATAGCTTCGAAGAGCTTTGGGACCTGTGGCAGGAGTACCTCACGACCTTGTCCCATAAAAGCTGGTTGGATTCAATCACAATGAGAGGCGGCTCACGTTTGGAATGGGATATCTATTTGGGACACTTCGATTTGTTTGAGATTATCGAACTGGCCATGCCACCGGGATATGAAATTCCCAGAAGATGGGAGATTTTTCCTCCCATTCTTTGGGCCGAAATATTTGCAGTTTTGGAACCTCATACAGGAGGCTTTGCTGAGGTGGGTTTTTCAGGAGATTCTCAAGAGGGTTTGGTAATCGAGAAATTTGAAATCGGTATAAGTCCCACGATTTACTTTAAAGTGGGCATCGCCGTCACGGCGGGTCTTGAGGTGGCGATAGATGATTTCGGATTTGGTGCAGGCATCAGAGCCGTTATTCAGGGAGTTTTTGGATTGAACCCAGAAGTTTCAATGGGTTATTCAACATTGGACGGGTTCTTTGCAAGAGTTGCCGCTGCAATTGATATTTTCCTTCAATATTATGTTGAAGGGTTTATTGAGATCAGCTTCTTCTTCTTTACATTCACCTTCTCCTGGGTAATTTGGGATGGCGATAATTATCCATTATATTCAGGTGAATGGGAATACATACAAGAGGCACACAGCCCGATGGAGACAACAGAAAACCTCACAAGTGATGATATCAACGTGACTTATCAAGAACCTTTCGAGGGCCCCTCAAATGTCAGCATTCCAAGGGGACCAGTTATTGCTGTAAGCAGCGATGGTGATATTCTGTATGTTAAGAGTGATGATCTTGAGACTAATCTGACCCAGCTTCCAGATTACGAGATAGTGTATTCCTGGGATGGAAATACCTGGTATAATATCACTGAAAATTATGCCATGGAGACCGAGCCTGCTGCCATCTTCAATTCAACAGGTACACCTTTTGTGTTCTGGACCAATTGCAGTGAGAATAAGGATCTCATTTGGACTGAAAATAACATCACTGACCTTATCGGGGGCTCCGATATCTTCTATTCAAGATATGAGGGCGGAGATTGGACAGTTCCTGAGCAGCTGACCACACATCCAGGTATCGATGCCAGCCCACAGGCTGTGGCAGGATACGATGATAGTGTGTTGTTGATATGGGGACGCGATATGGATAACAATGTCAGCACAGTGGATGATGCAAAGATATATACCAGACATTGGGACGGCTCTTCATGGGAATCAGAGCAGGAAAAACCGTCTGGTTTAGGCAAGAACTATGGTGGGGCAATAGAACCACTCAAAGATGGCAGATTTATTTCTGTATGGATCAATGATGGGGATGAGAATCTCACTACGACGGCAGATCAGCAGATTAAATACTCGATCTGGGACAGTGGAACTTGGAGTCAGCCTTTGGAGATATACAATGATAATTCCATTAAAAAATATCTATCACTGGGTACCAACGGCGATCAGGTAGTTGCTGTCTGGTGCAAAAGGGACTGGAAATACGATATACCACATAATTGGACCTTATGGTCAAGCACATTTGATACGAATGCAAATACATGGTCCACACCGGAATTCATCCAGGAGACACCCAGCATGTTCCCCATGGTCAATCCCCTTGTCGATGTAACAGATGAAGGGATAGCCATTTTGACCTGGAGAGGGGGTTTTGAGCTCATAAACTGGACCGAACCCGAGATAGGATATGCATATGTATCGACAAAGGATCTTGTAAATAATTCCCAGTGGTCGCAACCCAGAAAGCTGGCGGTTTCAAATACATTGTTTGACTATTACGCCGCCCAGGCGCTGGGTCCTGATGGAAGACTCATATACCTCTATCGTCTTTATCAAAGCACGATCGAAGGGGAGCACAGAAGGGATTATCTTAATACTGTATACTACACAATTCAACCCGATCTGACAGTGGCAGATGTTCTTGTTAGTGGCGGTAACAATGTGACGGCAAGGGAGGGAGACACGGTAACTGTTGAGGCAACAATCAGTAACCTTGGGGACACGGCAGCAGAAGATGTCGGTGTTGAATTCTATGACGGAGACCCTGATTCAGGTGGCCAGCTGATTGGCTCCGATACCCTTGATGTAACCAGACTCTCGGATCCCACATCTTCATTTCAATGGCAGGTGGAAAAGGGTGTAAATAAAATCTATGTGGTTGTTGACCCCAGTGACGCGGTAACGGAGCATAACGAGACGAACAACAAGGCATTCTGCACTATAAGGAGTTTACCGGATTTAGAGATAGAAACCCAAGATATCTCCTTCTCATCCCACAGTCCTAAGGCAGGGGATACGATAGAGATTACGGCCCATGTTGAGAATGTGGGAGATGCCTCAGCCGAAACTATCCAGGTGGGATTCTATGACGGAGATCCCGATGATGGTGGGACATTGATTGGTACTAAAACCGTCAATGTTCTAGGGATAGATCAAACTAGCAATGTAACTGCAAATTGGACGGTTTTATCTGGCACACATGATATTCATGTCGAGGTCTCGGTTACCGATGATCCGGATCCGACAAATAATATTGCATACAAGAGCATTCAAATTCTACCGGATCTATACCTGGCTAAGGAGGATGTGACTGTATCAGAACCCAATGTGTTCGAGGGCCAAAGTGCGTATGTAGCAGCCGATGTGCGAAATATCGGACCCGGGGATGCAGAAAATGTCTTAGTCAAGTTTTACACCTCGGATAAGTTCTTGGGTTACGACACAGTGAACGTTTCTACCGGCAGCTCGAGTTCCGCTTCAGTTACATGGCAACCGCCTGTGGGAACCCATATCGTTTATGTGGAGGTAGATCCTGGAAATCGGATATCCGAATTGAACGAGAACAACAATCTAATGAGCAAGACACAGACCGTATTGCTCGAAATGGACCTGTCCGTGGAATTAGAGCTTGACGGTTCAGAAACAGGTAAGGTTTTGATTACAGCGACCGTGCAAAACCAAGGTAATTCCGATGCAAACCTCGTAAGGGTGGATATATTCAATGGAGATCCCGAGGCTGGCGGCCTTCTGATAAATTCCAAGACATACGATATCCTATCCGGGGGCGGAACGGAAGTGGTGTCATTTGATTGGGAGACGACAGCCGGCACAAAAACAGTTTACGTTGTTGTGGATGATGCCGATGTTAACAAGGAAACTGATGAGACCAACAATATTCAGACAAAAACTGTGAATGTAAAGGG
>CP070672.1:3162708-3208114 GCA_020351895.1 Thermoplasmata archaeon | reverse complement strand
CCCTTTGTGGGAACGGTATGGAGATTCCTTCCCTGTCGTAGGCCTCCTTCAATGCCTTTTTCATATCAAAGAAAACATCCCAGTAATCATCGGTCAAGCACCACGGCCGAACCACAAGGCCCACAGCGGAATCGCCATGATCGCTTACCGCAACCTGCGGGGCAGGGTCGGAAAGTATCTTGGGATGCGATTTAATAACTTCCATTGTGGTCTTGATGACCTTGTTTAAATCATCTGTGTATCCCACACCCACCTCCATGTCTACCCTACGCTTTCCGTGGCGTGTGAAATTGATGATGTTACCGCCCCATACCGATTTGTTGGGGATGATAATGCGCTTGTTATCGGGTGTGTTAAGCTCTGTAACGCTGATTCCCACGCTCTGAATGGCACCGGTCTCGCCACCTATGGTCACAACATCCCCTGCCTTGAAGGGCTTTGTTATTGCAACCATGAAACCAGCAGCAATGTTGCTGAGGGTATCCCCCATGGCAAAACCCAGGACAAAGCCAAGGACCACGGCAAGGCCCAAGATATATTCACCCATGTCCAGGCCCAAGAATCCTAAGGCAGTGAACACCACGAAGATCGTTAACATAATCTTTATTAACCTGCTTGTGAACTCGGCCAGAATCTCGGATGCCTTGCCCTTTAAGAGGGACTTTCTAACTGACCTTCCAACTATCTTAACCACAATCAAGCCTATGATCAGAACCACGATGAACATAATGAGGTTCCAGAGGCTGAATCCTAGAAGTGGCAGGTCTTCTTGAATGTTGAATCCAAATAAAACGATGGGTTCTGGTTCGGTGGTGAACGAGAACCTATAAGGAACTACATCACCAACTTCCGATCTTCCTCCAATAGTCACTGTGTATTTCTTATCATGTGACAATGACTCAGAAAGTGTTAGCTTTAGAGTTGTATTGAAATTCGACCATTCCCTGGTGATTGAGACTCCAGGGTCAGGGTCAAAGGATATTTCAACTGTATCTGTATCCATTGAAACATCGAACACTATTATAATATCGGTATCAATTGGTACATCCTTCTCTCCATCCTCTGGTGTGGATGAAGCTCCCAAAACAGAACTGCTTATGGCAATCATAAAAAGCAGTGTTGCTATCACAAACACCTCCCAAAAAAGAAAGGTTTTTTTAAACTTCATATTGCCAAATGACTCATTCGTCACATTATCGCCCCCCTGTAAAAAGATAAAAGATATGAAATGATATATATGTTTTGTGGGAAATCACAAACCTCATATTTGAAGGAAAAACGCCATTTTAAATGTAAATATGCCAATTTAATTGCATTTTTAAGCATTAAATCAATAAAAATCGGTAATCAACAAAATTTCAAGTCCAATTGCCGAATTCCTTAATCCACTTTAGCCTTCTTACCTGGTTCTCCTCCGCAATCTCCATTGACAAATGGTCCAATTCAATCTGTGCCAACCTGTGAACTGCCCTCTTTAAGGCAACCTTTGAGGGGTGGCTGAGATCAAGGCCTGCTATTTCGAATTGTCTTCTCAAAACAGGCATGGCTTCCTCGAGCTCGCCATAATCCCTGCAAAAATCGTCTATTATTTTATCAATGAGTTTTATAATACCGCTTTTTTCACCGTCAAATAGCAGGCGGGGATGAATGATCCCGTGCTTAACGGGTGATGAAGATTTCTCTGACATCACTTCAAGCATTCTATGTCCGATTCTAAAGAATGCTTTATGCACATTTTCACCATTTTTGGCACTTGTGAAATAGTATGATGCATTGTATTTCGCTGAGAATTTCTTCAGCTCCTCCTCGCCAAATTCCGCATCATCTTTAAGGTCATATTTGTTCGCCAATATGATAAAAGGTACATTACCCACCAAGTGATGCACTTTCGGAATCCAATAAGTTGCCAGGCTTAACAACGTTTTCTTCCTTGTGATGTCTGCAACCAATATCACGCCATCTGTTCCTCGAAAACTGGATTGGTGTAATTTTGTGAATCCCTTCTGTCCTAGAATATCCCATATCTGAAACTTGAGGTTGATTAGGTCTTGTTCTCTTTCAATTTTTATTGTCTTTCCTGTGACCTTCGTTCCAATGCTTAATATATATTTATCATCAAATTTATCGATTACGAACCTTTTGATAAGGCTGGTTTTTCCCACTGCCCCATCACCCAAAAGAATTATTTTTTTCTTGACTTCAATCTCATAATTCATCGGTCAAACCACCATGAATGGGCTCTTAATCCTATTAATGATTTTTTTACACGTACGTATCAGCATTTTTATTCATCTTCTTTTCGATCTCCGAAATCCATTTCAGTCTCTTATCGTGATCTGCACGAGCATCCTGCCTTTTCTTGATACTCATCTCAACAACTGACAACCTTTCAATTGCCTTTTTTAAGGCCTCCAATGTTGGATTATTTATGTCCAATTCTGCAAGCTCGAATTGCCTTCTCAAAACAGGCATGGCATCCTCTAGACTGCTATATTCACTGCAAAAATCCACTATTATTCTGTCTATTACCCTGGCAATTTCTCCTTTATCGCCACCAAAAAGCACCCGTGGATGAAAAATCGTTGGTTTTTCAGGGTGATGGGGCTCAACACCTTTTTGCTCGACCATTCTCTTTCCCAGTTTATTGAATGCAAGTTTCACATTCTCCCCATTTTTTGCACTGGTAAAATAGAAGGGAACTTTGTATTTAAATGCAAGTTTCTTTAGCTCCTCCCGGGAAATCACCACATCCCCGATAAGATCGGATTTATTGGCAAGAATTACAAATGGTATAGAGCTTGTTATGTGCTGCACTTTTGGAATCCAATATTTATCCAGGCTATGTAATGTCTTTTTTCTTGTACAATCTGCCACTAAAAATACGCCATTTGTTCCCCGAAAGCTGGATTCGTGCAGTTTCGTATAACCTTGCTGCCCAAGTATATCCCAAATCTGAAGCTGAAGGTCTATCACCTCAGAACCCACGGGAATCTTTAGGGCTTTTGCCGTGGTTTTCGTGCCAATAGTAGCAATATAATTATCATCAAATCTATCCAGAACAAATTTTCTAATGAGACTCGTCTTTCCAACTGCTGCATCGCCGATTACACACATCTTCTTGATCATTTTCTTGACTTTGGTCATTCTATTCCCTAGAGAGGTTTGATTTAGGATTCGATCTGTAAATTGTCCAATACCATGAGAAATACAACAGTAAATCTAATAAATTTTAATGCAAATTAAATACTTTTGTCTATAAAATCATGTTTGATAATGTAATTTGGAGATGAACAGCCATTAAATCAATACCAAATCTTGCTGTAGTTTTGTCTATTACCTTCAGGCTATTCTCTTAATAAGATTCAGAAAGGCCTTCTCCTCCTTTTTCAACCGATCGGGCTCAACATGCGATGAGGCGGCATTTATCAGGTAATCTATAACCCTGGCAAGTCCTTCGATTGTTGGATTCATGAAGTTCACATTAGCCCTCTTAAATTGCTCTCTCATCATTGCCATTGCGATATCCGTATCTTCAAGAAGATCGCAGAACCTGGCCATGATTATGTCCTCTGCTTCCAATGCCGTAAATTTCCTATTAGCCTCCATCTCCACCTCCATCTCCCCCAATGTCTCAGGACTTCCTAGCCAGGGCCCTATACTCAATCCTGTCCAGGGCCTGACCATCATCTTTCCTATTGTATTGAAGGCGTTATTTACGTTCTCACCTGTTTTAGCGCTTGTAAGAAAGTAGGTAAAATCATATACTCTTAGAAGAGATTCTATCTCTTCCTTATCATATTCGGACTTTAAGTCATTTTTATTGGCTAGGACAACCACAGGAATCTGTCCCGCAGCCTTGTACAACGATAACAACCAATTACCGAAGGTATACATTGTTTCCTTCCTTGTGAGATCTAATACAATCAATGCACCATTTGAACCCTTGTATGTGCTCTTCTGAATCTTAGCAAAGCTCCTTGAGCCCAGCACGTCCCATATCTGAAGCTTTAAATTGAATACTTCCTCTCGGACGGTGATCTGTAATTCTTTTGCCGTTGTTTTCGTACCTAGTGTAGAGATATATCTATCATCGAACCTGTCATAAACGAATCTTCGAATAAGGCTGGTTTTTCCCACCGCTGCCTCCCCGATAACGCAAATTTTCTTTATTATTTCCTTAGCTTCAGCCATTATTATTCCTCTTCAATGATCGATCATCTTAATCAAATTCGAATAGGCCTTCAATTCATTCTTTAATCGAACTGGCTCAACTCGGTTCATGGCGGCTTTTATCAGGTTTTCAACAACCATATTCAGCCTTTGAACCGAAAGATTCATGAAGCCCACGTCGGCCTTCCTGAATTGTTCGTTTATTATTGACATTGCGATATCTGGATCTTCAAGAAGATCACAGTACCTTGCCAAGATTATGTTCTCCACTTCAAATATAGATAGTTTTCTTTCCATCTCCATTTCTGGCTCCATTTCCATTGTGATCGACTTCTCAAGAGTTGGTATTAAATTCTTTTTTGGCCAAGGTTTTAACATTAGTTCTCCAAGGTTCTGAAAGGCATCATCGACATTTTCTCCTGTTTTAGCACTGGTGAATGTGCATTCAAACCCAAATTTTTTAATATAGTTTTCAATCTCATTATTATCATATTTAGACTGTAAATCGGTTTTATTGGCTAGGACTATCACTGGAATCTCTCCTGTTACCCTATACAGGGATAAAAGCCAATTCCCAAATGCATGCCAGGTACCTTTTCTTGTTCTGTCCAACACAAAAATCGCGCCATTTGCACCTGTATAGGCCCTGGTTTGAAGCTTGGCAAAGCATCTAAGGCCTATGATATCCCATATCTGAAGTATCAGTTGGTATTTCTTATCATCCATATTTATTATTAGCTCCTTTGCCGAGGTTTTCGTTCCTATTGTGGCTATATACCTATCTTCGAATTTATCATAAACGAATCGTCTTATAAGACTGGTTTTCCCCACAGCCGCCTCCCCAATCAAACATATTTTCCTCATTACTTGCTTCTTCTCAGACATTTCGACTACCTCGTTTTAAGTTCCTGGTGACCATGTTTTAGCCATTGAACACGGCAATTTCTCGTGTTTTCCTCAATTTTGGGCAAGTAAGACAATGATGAATATGTACAACTAAAAATATTGATTAAACATTTTCGTTGATAAAATCAACTTTGATAACAACAAAAACAGCGCTGTCCCCAAAATCGGTGATTTTCTTATTTTTGGTAATGTTCTAGTTTGTTTCTCTTAATCTTCAATTTTTTAGGGATTGGAAAGTGAACAACTCTTTCTTCTAATATTTTCAAATCCACACTCAGGGCATCTACTGTCTTCTTTTGACATTCTCGTTCCACATTCAGGGCACACTGTATCTTCAGGCCTATCCTCACCATCAGTCGCGGCATTATCCAAGTCCTCCCCAAGAGGCTCTGATTGGAGTTGAACAGTTGTATCGCCCAATTCAAAATCTTTGCCAGGCCTTTTCGAAATCGAGCCTGCGATCAATTCCTTTATACCCTTCAATTGGTCTAAATCCCCATCCCAATTCTCAAGCACATCACCGTATTCATCGTTGATATTGCTGATGGCCTTTTTCACACGGCTTCGAAGAGTGCGGCCATTACCCCAGAATATCACAGCCAAATAGAGATTGGGGGACCTCTCGATGAGTATCTGATTATCTCCAAACTTCATCACATCAACTTCCCAATCATAATCTGTCTCTCCTGAAAAAGCATTGGTGATAAAGTCCTGAACTGCTGTGAACATACCGCTTACCACCACATCCTCCAATTCAGAACTCTCCCTACGAGAAATATGGGCTATGGGCAGGCCATTCTCATGTATCAAAAACACATCATAGACCCAAAAGCGCCTCTTTCTCTTATAGAATGCAAATGCACCGGCAACCAAAACAAAAAGGAAGAAAAAGAGCCAAGACCAGGGAATCAAGTCCCATATAGAAGGTGCGACCGGAATGGGGCTTGGATCACCTATAGTGAGACTCCTGCTGGTCTCAAGCTCTCCGTCACTTGCTGTGACCGTTATTATATCATTATGAACTCCCTCTGGATATTGGAATGTCAGTATGGTTCCAGCCAAGATTACATAGTCCTGGCCCACCTCGCTCTCTGCAGTGATTTCAAGCTCAGTTATATCATTATCAACATCTTCAATGTACTGAGAAAGATCTAATATCCACGGCTTTCCGACTATCATATCATGCTTCGGTATCTCCCTTATTACTGGTGCATCGTTAACTGGCAACACCACCACAAGAATTTTATCCTCGGCCAGTGCACCATATGGATCCGTAGCTCTGAACGTTATATACTCGAATCCATACCAGTTTTCAGGGGCATAGAAATCCACTGTATCATCATCATTTATTATGGCACTAATGAATTTCGTACCATTGGTGTAGTACAATGCATCTCCATCCATATCATAGAAATAATCCCCAAGGTTGAATGCATTCTCTAATACCGTATCCTCATCAAATGATACATCTGGCAGATTATAGTTCAATTCAGGAGGATGATCGTCAGTGACTGATATCTGAATCTCCTGTGAGCCCATTTCAATGCCATCTGAAACAAAGATGGTAACTGGAATCGTCATGCCCAACATCGATTCTGGGTAGTTAACCACTATGCCAAGATTGTTCTGAGGCTGAATCCAGATGTTACTTGTAGGCTCCGAGGTTAATACCCTTAGCTCAGAGTGGAAATTATCTGAATCAGTGATATACCAGGATAAATCAAAAGTATAGGGATAATCGTAATGAACTACAAAATCGGGAACACCCGCAATCACAGGAGGATCATTTACAGGCACAACTTTCACTGTTATCGTGTCCTCAACGATAGCCCCTATGGGGTCCTTTGCCCTGAATGTCACAAACTCACTCCCAGTCCAATGACCCATTGCTGTTATATCCACGGAATTGTTATCCTGAATATCCACCCTTAGATTGAAGTAACCCGAAGAAAAATAAAGTGTATCGTGATCCCTATCAACAAAATAATCGTCCAAGTCGAAAACATTGTAAAGTGTGGTGTTCTCTTCAAGCACAACATCAGGGATTTTCTTAACCAACTCAGGCACCCAGTCTGACGTGACATTGACTATGATCATGGTTTTTACATTGTTTACACCGTCAGATAATGTCAGTATCACAGGGAAGCTCTCTCCCACCATGCTCTGTGGATAATGGAACGTTACATTCAATCCATCTTCCTCTACATAACCCTCTCCTGAATCAACCTTGGATTCTGAGGTCGTGATGAAAAGTTCCTTTAAAGGTGTATCAGAATCGTGCACATAAAATTTGTAGTCCCACGGCGTGGGATCATCGTAATCAGTGTTTGGATCATCATAGTGAACGTATAGATTGGGGGGTTGGGGATTGAAGCAAGGTGCATCGTTTATTGGTGTGATGTTGATCCATAGAGGCTGGGAATCACGATCACCACTTGTGTCCTCTAACCATAAAGTCACTTTATTGTTACCCGAAGTATGTGGAAAAGGTATGAATGTCAGGATGTTGGTCAGGTTCTCCCCCACTAGCGTATAAAGTGAGGTATTCTCCCCGGTGATAAACCATTTCAGGTTATCCTCAGAATCCTCAACATCATAGCCATAACCACTGAGATCCAGAACCCAGGGGGGACTATCCTCGTCCTTTTCCTGGTTTGGCACAATGCCTGAAATCGCAGGTGGATTATTACCAGTATGGGGTAACACCGTTACTGTAATGTATGCAGTGTCGATCAATAGGTCAGCATCTCTGACAGTAAGAATAACCTCATATACTCCTACTTCTGGATAACTATAGATCGTAATGGGATCGTTTTCCGAAGAGAAATTGCCATCTCCAAAATCCCAATGATAGAATTCTATTCCGACATCGTCATTGGAAGAGGAAGCATCGAAGATGATTGTTTCGTTTACCTCTACTGTAATCTCATTGTTATCAATAATCGCAGTTGGACCCGTGTTACCAGGGCTTTTAAACCATAATTCAACATGTGTGGTGCCTGAAGGAACATTACCTATTACCATATCAAATTCTGGTGTGTAATAGTAACCCTCCCCTTCATTCCATGTCTTACCATCCACTCTCACTTCATAAGCAATGGGCATATCCGTAAAGGAGAGATTCTCAATGGGCCGGTTGTCCATTGTGATGATGTTCACTGAGAAAAGGTCCCTCTCAATGAAATATTTCTTGTATAAATTGCTGTCATCATACGGGTTTCTTCCCGTAATCTTCTTGCATTCATCCACGTACATGGAACGGGAATTGATTCCCAGAACCTTTAAATTGGCAGTTTGAACATCCAAAGTATGTGTTGGTGTATGGTATGTCAAATCGATTATGCCGTACGCAGATGTGTTCCAACGCTCGATATAGTAGTGGCTCTGATATCCATTTCTTGGAAATCGTAAATGATATGTGTACTCATCATTCATATCGTCCATCACTGAATCGATATAGATGTCGGCAAGGATGGGTACTGCCCTGGATATCACCACAAAGATAAGACAAGCGATGTAGAGATAAATCCAGGTCTTTGACCTTGTCTTATTGCTTTTCTTTGCGGATTCGTCCGAATCCTTTTCCTCTTTTCTGTTATTCCTACTCATTAGCGCACCTTTACTTCATTTGTTCCTCCTTTTTAGTTTGAGTTTTGGGTTTCTTTTTTCTCATCTTTTTGATACTTTTGCTCCGATAGATTGAGAATGTTAAAAGTGAAATTAAGATCGGTATTGCTATCTCTGAGAATTCAGGAATAATTTCGGATGCGATCACCATTCCGATTACCTGTCCAACATTAGAAGCAGAGGAGGGGATTTCAGTTGACTGTGTATCGTAATGAGGCATCCCAACGATAATCACGTTTTTACTTCCACCATCAAATTTGAGGGCAAGGGTAACAGACCAGCCGAAATGACCATTGGATTGTGTTCCATTAAAATGATAATCCGCAGTTGCGTCCATGGATGAACCGCCGCAAAATATGTAAACCCTTCCACAATCCGCGGTCGTGCTATTATCCCAATATGGGGCACCGACGATAATATCTAAAGCTCCATCTCCATCGATATCGCCGGCACTATGCACTGAGAAACCGAACTTATCACCGTCATTCTCGCCTGTAAGATTGATATCAGAAGAGCTGTCCATGGTACTACCACCATGGAAAACATATACTCTTCCTAGATTTATCGCCTCGAGGCGCTGTCCATATATCGATTTATTAGTTGATCCAGTTCTCTGATCATCCCAGGCCACGTAAAAATCGTCGTTAGAATCCACAGTTACCTTTGGATTCCACGAATATTCCCTATTAGTGCCATAAGCCCCATTATCGCTTATTAGCAGGTCACTTGAACTCCATTGAGTTATGCCATCTGAGCTTAATTTCTGTGCATAAATATCTGTGTCCGTGGCACCGTCGCGGCTATCCTCCCAGACCACTATGATATATCCACTTGAGTCGATATCTATCACTGGTTTGTCTTGATCCTCAGAGTCTGAGTTCTGGTTCACCTTTACATCCGAGGAACTCCACTGTGCATCTCCAGCAGAATTTAGTTTTTGGACGTAAATATCTGTGTTCGATACTCCATTGCGATCATCTTGCCAGACGATAATTGAGTTACCGCTTAAATCGACAACTACATCGGGATTGATTCTCTCTTGAGTGCCTGTGTTCTGGTTTACTCGCTTATCTGTGGAACCCCATTTTTGAGCTCCAGAAGTGTTTAGTTTCTGTGCATATATTTGATAATATGAAGTAGAGCGATAATCATGCCATACCACAATTGAATTGCCATTTAGATCACAATCTACCGAAGCATTCATTTGATCTTCGGAATCGGTATTCAGGTTAACAAGTACATCCGAAGCTCCCCATTGTTGAGCTCCAGATGAATTAAGTTTCTGGGCATATATATTCCAGTGACTGTCGCGATCGTCCTCCCAAACCACAACAACGTTCCCGTCTGAATCTAAAGCTATATCCGGATTCTGTTGAGTCCCTGTTGAATATTGATTGACTATCTTGTCAGAAGAGCCCCATTGAGGAATACCATTTGAATCGAGCTTTTGAGCGTAAATGTCCCAGTGTCCGTTTCTGTAATCGGCCCAAACAACAATTGCATTTCCATCAGAATCTACAACAACTTCAGGTTCCAACCGATTTATCCAATCTGTGTTCTGGTTAACCCTGACATCTTGCGAGCCCCAGAGGGCATTACCATTGGGATCTATTCTTTGAGCATATATTGTTTTATTACTGACAGTGTTACGCTCATCTACCCACACAACAATTACATCTCCATTTGGATCAACAGCCAAAGAAACATTTTGTTGGTGTTGATTGCCAGCATATTGGTTTATAATTTGATCCGAAATCCCCCATTGAGGCTCACCTGTGGAATTGACTTTCTGGACGTATATATCATCGTTCTCAGTTCCACGGCGCTCGTCACACCAGACAACGATGGCGTAATTATTTGAATCCAAAACTATATCGGGGTCCCTCTGCCAGGCTGATCGAGGGGGAGTATTGACAATCTTGTCGGATGAGGTCCATTGTGTGCTCCCGGAAGAGTTTAGCCTCTGAGAGTATATCTCATCAAGGTTATCCCTCTCATCCTCCCAAACAACGATTACATCTCCATTTGAATATGCATCAATACTGGGATCTCGTTGATTCCATATACTCGAATCGAGGTGGACTTTCTTATCTGTGGAGCCCCATTGCGGTGCTCCAGAGGGATTAAGTTTCTGAGCGTATATATCATCGCCATTGGTAATAGAGTCCCGAGAATCCTCCCAAACCACTACAACGCTTCCATCCGAACTTAAAGCTATATCAGGAAGATCCTGATTAAATGCATCAGAGTTTTGATTCACCTTTTTATCAGAGGAGCCCCACTGTACATCTCCGGTAGAATTGAGCTTCTGTGCGTAGATGTCATAATGGGATCCAGATCGGTAATCTGCCCAAACAACATAAGAATCTCCTGTGGAATCGACTACTGGAGTTGTCGATATTTTGTTTTCAGTATTGTTCTGGTTAACCAACTTGTCAGAGGAGCCCCATTGGGCTGCTCCAGTAGAGTTGAGTTTCTGCGCATAGATATCATAACGAGAACCAGAACGTAAATCCTCCCAAACTACAATTGCGTTTCAAATTGAATCAATGGCAACTTCAGGATAAACTTGTATTTGACTATCGATATTCTGGTTGACTTTCACATCTGATGAATCCCATTGGGGATTTCCATCTTCATCAAGTTTTTGAGCATAGATGTTCCTGTTGCCTTCGCCAATTCTACCATCCTCCCAAACGATGATTGCATAATCATTCGAGTCTATTGCCACAGCAGGCCGGTATTTATTTCCACTGCCTGAATACTGGCTAACATTCACATCCGAAGAACCCCATAGTGGATTTCCATTAACATCGAATTTCTGTGCATAGATATAGTTACCATCGCCGCGGTAATCTTGCCATACAACGATGGAATTTCCATTTGAGTCCATGGCAACATCTGGATAATATTGATTGTCGGTGTCCGAGTTTTGATTTACTATCTGATCCATAACACCCCAAACTCGCTCAGGAGGCTCGGCGTGATAGTTTGGTGAACCAATAACCACATCATCATAAGAACCATCCTGATTTATGTCGCCCAAATTGGCCACACTCCATCCAAAAAGATTATCTGAATATTCGCCCGAAATTGGGAGATATGCATTTGTAATTTTTATTCTGAAATATTCTATATAAAGCTCAGACTCATCATTATCGCTAGTTTCGTTTCGACCAATAAACCTAGCTCTGAAATAGCCGATACCTAAACGATTATTGTTGTTTAAGGTGTACTCTTCTATCGTGAAGGATGTTGATGTAAGATCACCTTGGGAGCTAAGGTCATCCCATCTACCACTGGCTCCATTATAAAATTGAAGGCCGAAATTTGGCTCAGATCCATCCACTGAGTAGTTCAGTTCTAGGTAATAACCATCACCAAAGCGAGGATCCGTTGTATTGAATTCGATGCTCATCCTATAATTGCTGCTATCTGCTTTTACTAATACATTTGCCTCACAGATATATCTAACAGTTTCACTGGCTCCTCCGGTGCCCGTAAATCTAGTGTCAAACTGCCAGCTTGAGTTCGTGTTGTAACCCAATGGAGCAGTAGCGTTAAAACTGAGGTTCTGAACATCATTGCTGATGGCTGCATCGTTTGTGCCTGTAATCGTCCAATTCGAGGAGGACCCTCCACTGACCACTGCATCTGAGAAATCAGAATTATCGATCAATTCGACATCTGTAAATTCCTTTGGTATGTTTATAGTGAGTGTACCCCCCGCTGCAATGGCCTTGTCTGCCCACTCATGGAAATTAACGTAGAATGTGTATTCCATTCCTGGAATCAGGGGTTGATTATTGGTATCCTCATAAAGATAGGCATAGAGACCATCGGGGTATGTCCCGACTTCAGTCTGCTCAGTTGTGCTGTTTGGTCTGTTATAAAACATGCCCCCCCAAGAACCTCCGTTTGGCGCAGCTGCTGTGGTTGTAACATCCGACACAGATTCCCCTGTCACAGTTGCAGACCAGGTCATTTCACCTCCACCATCACCCACATTTGACTTGGCTCTAACCCTGAAATGCTTTGCAGAATGTGCGGAGATGGTCTCAGAACCAGACCAATACAAACCCGCGGTGCCACCATCTGCCCATCCACCTGTGGGGTAACCCTGAACTCCAACAGTCCAAGACATATCCGTATTATCAGTTCTCTTTACCCTCACCTCGGTACAGTTCTTGCTAGAACCAGTTGGATTGACGACGATCCACTCCCACCATGCCTCACTACCTCTCTCAGGTGCTCCTTGGACAACTAAGAAATGGACATCTCCCGATTCTGCAACACCTGTATCCCATTCCTCGGTAAGGGTGGCATATACACCACTGTCGGATTCACTTTTGGAATTATTAAAGTCCGAAATAGTACCCAATGTGGTAATATTTGAAGCTACATAAGAATAAATATCTCCACCAAAATAGATGTATGCTTTGCCTGCATCAGTTCCGGTGTCATCGTTGTAAGGTGCTCCAATAATCACATCATAGTAACCATCATTGTCCACATCACCTGCACTCGAAACTGAAAAACCGAATTTATCACCGTCATTCTCACCAGAAATATTTAAATCTGCTATAGAGTCCATTGTACTACCGCCATGGAAGATGAACGCTCCACCTGTAACAGGAGGTTCTAGCTTTTGAGTGTATATATCCCAACTTGTTGTGGCCGAGTTGCGATAATCGCGCCAGACTATGACAGCATTCGCATCTGAGTCGAAAGCAATGTCAGGGTCTTGTTGAGTCTGAGTATCTAAATTCTGATTGACTTTCATATCTGTAGAGCCCCAAAGTGTGGAACCGGAAGAGTCAAGTTTTTGCGCATAGATATCATTATTACTGTTACGACCGTCCTGCCAAACTACAATAGCCCGCCCATCAGTGTCTACATCCACAACCGGAAAACGTTGACTGGCACTGTCCGAGTTCTGGTTGACCTTCATATCAGAAGAGCCCCATTGAGCATCTCCGTTTGTGTTGAGTTTTTGGGCGTAAATATCATATCCACTATTTCGTTGATCTTCCCAGACAATGATAGTGTTTTGACTCGAGTCAGCTGCTATTCGGGGAGAGCTTTGACTCGTACTATCTGAGATCTGGTTGACCTTTTTATCTGAAGAGCCCCACTGCACGATTCCAGTAGAGTTGAGTTTCTGTGCATAGATATCGGTATCGTCACGAAAATCAGTCCATACAATGATCGCATTTCCACTCGAGTCCACAGCTACATCAATAGATTGTCGATTCTGAAGACTAGATTCTTGATTGACACGCACGTCTGAAGAACCCCACTGCGCATCACCGGTTGTGTTTAGTTTTTGCGCATAGATAGAATCATTTGTAGCTCCATTTCGTTCGTCCAGCCAAGTTACAATCAAATTTCCCTCAGAATCCTCTGCAACTTCAGGGTCCATTTGAGCGGCTGTATCTGAGTTCTGATTGACCTTTTTATCCGAAGAACCCCACTGGGGGTCTCCAGTGGAATTGAGTTTTTGTGCGTATATCTCGGTTCCATTGGTACCACTGTCCCGACTATCCTCCCATACAATAATTGCATTCCCACTTGAATCAACATCTATACTGGGATTCAGTTGACTTGCAGAGTCTGAGTTCTGGTTGACCTTCACATCTTGCGAGTTCCATAATACATTCCCATCAGAATCGAACTTCTGAGCAAAGATATCAAAGTTACCGCTGCGATAATCATGCCAGACAAAAATTGCATCCCCGTTAGAGTCCACCGCTATAGCGGGTTCAGCCTGGGCCTCAGTGTCTGAATTTTGATTGACCATTATATCTGAAGAACCCCACACGGCTTTATAAATTCCAGTAAGGTCGCGGTATTCGGTTGCACCAACTATCACATCGTTATAATTATCGCTGTTTACATCTCCTGCTCCCGAAACAGAGCTTCCGAATCTATCACCATCCGATTCTCCAGTTACCTTAATATCTGCACCGATTTCTGCATTATTGATATCGTTCCATGACGGTGAGGCCCTTCCGTAGAACACGTATGCTTTACCTTTATCGACTCCAAAACCAGGGGCACCAATGATAATATCATCTTTTGTATCAGAATTCACATTTCCGAGGTCCGATACACTCCATCCGAAAAGATCACCAGCATTGGCGCCGTATATCGTGACATTAGCATTTGAGGCGTTGATACTACTAGAGTTTATGCCTGGGTAACCAAAGAAAATATAGGCTGCACCTGAATCTGTCAATTGGGCTTCAGATTGGTTCTGCTCGCTACCATAAGTCACAAAATTATTGTCCATAGAGAGATATTGAGCATTAACCCAATCTGCGCTTCTTGCGATGCTCGATATTTTTATCTCATCGATTATTCCATCGAAATAATTCCTTAAAGTGCCGTTCTGATTTAGAGCACCAAGTGTAAAGGTCAGGGCTTCAGCAATTGAATCGCTTTGGATATTTGATGTTGCTACCAACGAGCCGTTAACATAAAGGCGGAGGTCACCGCCTTTTGTGATTGTTACAGAATGCCAATTAGAATTGTTAATGCCTGAGGACATTACTGCAGAAGAATTTCGATTAGGGGCGAACACTGATCTGATTCTAGAGTTTATCGTTTCAACCTTTATAATACCTGCAGATGATACAGGATTAATTACATATGGTGCTCCACAATCATAGCGAGTGTCTACATCTACAAACTTGGCCCCAATCATCAACTCGGCATAACCATCATTATTAAAATCTCCCGTACATATGGCTCCATTTCCCAGCCTATCCGATTTATCATCCCCATATATTGTTAAATTCGCAGCCACTGAACCTAAATCTATTGTTGTGCCCGAATTATAATTATCACCAAAGATCACATAAGTTTCACCTGCATTATCCCCCCCAACGGGATCAGCACCAGAGGCACTGATGATCACATCCTCAAATCCATCGTTGTTAACATCCCCCGATGATACCGAGCCTCCAAAATTGTCACTGGCGTCATCGCCTATTATCGTGATATTGGCGGACATTGTATCTAAATCTATAAGTGTGCCGGACGCCCAGTCATCTCCATAGATAACATAAGTTATTCCAACCCAACTTCTACCTGTAACTGATGCAGTGGGAGCACCAATAATCACATCATCATAGCCATCCTTGTTTATATCTCCTGAGGAGACTGTCGTACCGGATTGATCACTTGGATCTTCCCCACCTATTGTTATATTTGCAGATTCAGTATTCAAATCAATGATGGAACCGGAGATCCAATCACCACCATATATAACATAGCTCTCTCCTGCATAATCCCCTCCATTAGGATAAGCAGCGTATGCACCTATGATCACATCGTCATATCCATCGTTGTTAATATCTCCAGATGAAACTGCAGAGCCAGAAAGATCATTGAAATCGTCACCATAAATAGTCAGATTTGCAGATACGGAGTTTAAATCGATTGTTGAACCGGACGTCCAGTCCCCCCCATAGATGACATATGTTTCTCCCGCAGCATTACCGCCACTGGGATCTGCATAGGGTGCCCCTATGATAACATCGTCATAGCTGTCATTGTTAATGTCACCGGATGATACTGCCCAGCCACAGAAATCACCATTATCATCACCATAAATTGTCAGATCTGCAGACACGGAATTCAAATCAATGATTGTTCCGGAGGCATAATTGGTACCATATATCACATAGGTCTCTCCTGCGGAAGTTCCACCTGCAGGATCGGCATCATAGGCTCCTATAATGATATCATCGATACCATCGCCATTGATATCACCTGACGAAACAGAGTATCCGGATTGATCATCTGCATCATCTCCGTAAATTGTAATATCTGCTGATTCGGAAGATAGATCAATTGTCTGTGTAAAAGTATTGGAGCCGTAGAACACATATGTCCTTCCCGCCTGAATCCCACCTGGCGTATCCGCATAATATGCACCTACTATCATATCAGAAAAACCATCACCATTAATATCCGCAGAGGACATAGCATTACCTAAATGATCCTTCCCATCATCACCATATACAGTAAGGTTTGCTGACTCGGAATCCAAATCAATGATAGTCCCCGAAGTAGAATCATTACCGTAGATCACATATGTTTCCCCAGCCTGATCTCCACCTGTAGGATCCGCATATAAAGCACCTATTATCACATCAATATAACCATCACCATTAATGTCTCCTGAGGATACAGCATAGCCTGATTGATCTTGTGCATCATCACCTATTATCGTAATATTGGCAGGCACAGAATTCAAGTCAATAGTAGTTCCTGATGCGTAATCCTCCCCATAGATGACATAAGTTTCACCAACAGTACCAGTTCCACCCCGATCGGCACCTGGAACACCTATTATGACATCATCAAAGTCGTCTTTGTTAAAATCTCCTGATGATACTGATTTACCAGAATCATCCCACATATCATCACCGAAAATCGTAATATTGGCGGACACGGAATCTAAATCAATGGTCGTGCCAGAGGCATAATTATTACCATATATCACGTAAGTCACACCCGCACCAGTCCCCCCAGGAGGATCTGCTTCGTATGCACCGATGATCACATCTGCAAACCCATCATTGTTTATATCACCAGATGATACTGCATAGCCAGAATAATCAGTGGCATTATCACCATAAATTGTTAAATTAGCGGATACGGAGTTTAAATCAAAGGTTGTTCCGGAGGCATAATCATTCCCATAGATAACATATGTCTCCCCTGCATTATTTCCCCCAGGAGTATTTGCATTATAAGCACCGATGATCACATCATCATAATCGTCATTGTTAATATTGCCTGAAGAGACTGCCCATCCAGATATATCAAAAGAATTATTACCATAGATCGTTACGTTTGCAGAAACAGAATTCAAATCGATTGTTGCCCCAGAAGTCCAATCTCCACCATATATTACGTAAGTTTCTCCTGCATTATCCCCTCCAGCGGGATCTGCTGTAGGAGCTCCGATTATCACATCATCATAGCCATCATTGTTGATATCTCCTGAAGCTATCGCATTCCCACAATTATCCTCAGAATCATCACCAGAAATCGTCAGATTCGCAGACCCAGAATTCAAATCGATGGTTGTTCCAGAAGCATAATCTCCACCGTAGATGACATAAACCTCTCCTGCATCTTCCCCACCTGTAGGATCCGCCAATTTGGCCCCTACGATCACGTCATCATAGCTGTCGTTGTTAACGTCACCGGCGGCCACTACTAATCCAAACGATTCATGTGCGTCACCCTCGATTGTTATGTTCGCAAATACGCTATTCAAATCATGTGTATCAGGGTCGACTCTATCATAGCCATAGATGATGAATACCCTACCGTATGCTCCAATGATTGTATCGTTGACACCATCTCCATTGACATCTCCTGAAGAAACTGCACAACCTGATTGATCCCCGCCTCTTTCACCAATTATGGTTGTGTCCGCACTCTCACTGTTAAGATCCACACTTGTTTTCAGAGTGAGATTCTCGTATCCTATAATCGAACCCTCACCCTTGAACCAGAAATCGATGGTGAAATTTATTAATGAGAACAAATCGAGGTCAATGTAATCATCGCTTCCATCGAACTCATCTGCTCCATCCACCCAGCCAGTTCTGTCTTGTGACAAACCTCCATAGGGTGCTCCATCGTTGTCATTTGATGTTGCATCATAATGCGTTCCTGAGGTTTCATTCAGATGCCAAACACCTACATAATTCGCATTGTAAGTTCCACTGGAATCTTGAGCATCAGATGCTCCTGAGTTATTGTAATACATCCAGATGTGATCTAAGGATGAAGCAGCATCTATGTTCGTCACATTTACCCAGATATAACTGTATCCCGAAACATTCCAATCTTCAATATGAAACGTTAGTTCGGTATCTCCATTGGCATCTATAAAACGCAAATCATTTCCATCGGATTTAAGTTTTGAATAGTTGATATTCGATGCACTTAAATTGACCAAGATTGGGAAGCTCACCAGCTCTTCGGATTGGTCGCTATTATCGAACGTTAATTTATTGCGAAATCCCCAATCAGTGTCCCACCAATCAAGATGATCATGAAATGGTGCCCCCACGATAATATCGGGATACCCATCATCGTTCACATCACCAGCATAGGAAACATTCCACCCGAATCCATCTTCTTCACCCACTCCAATACCATTGATAAGCTCGGTAAGGCTTTCTCCGCCAGTTCTTGTTCCAATAGAAGCTCTTGATACCAATAAAATCTCAGAGTCTATATCGCGGTTGTTCCAATTTGTTGCGATAAAGAAAACACCCACTCCGCTTCCTCTACCCCATAATCCGCCAAGTATTTTGGCTTCGAGCTGGTCAGAATCTGTTTGTGCTTTTATATCTATATTATTTCGCCTCCAACTGACTTCCCAAAAGGATTCTACACGATTTTCAGGGACAACTTCTCGCTCAAGAGATATACTTGAAGAAATATCTTCTACGAGAACGTCATTAAAGGTCCAACTGGCGGTTCCCAATATGATTCCGTTCTTACCTGATATTTCAATCAAATGTTCTGCGCCAAGAGGAAGCCAATCAGGGCGATAACCTGTGCTTCGGTTCTGATCAGAATCAATGAATATATAGAACGAATCCTCCCCAAACAATCCCTCTGGAACCGATTCCTTATCGAAGGGTAGAATCTCTGTAGTATCATTCTCTTTATCATCTTTTTCAGGATTTGCCACTGGAATATCTGTGTATTCATAGTAATTCGGAACTATGGGAATGGATGTACCTCCCATCATGTTGCCTCTGACTTTAAAATAGAAGGATAGTTCTTGAAAATCACCTGTAACCTTGTATTCGTCTACATCCACATTCTCATTTTTAATCTGTGAATCATCAAAATCCTTGATGGTATCCACACTTCTCCAATCGCTGAATGCTCCATCTATCATCACTTCGTTCGGTATTGCTCCAATATATACCAGTTTAAGGTCAGAATGCAGGGTTACAGTTCCTGATTTAAGGACTAAATCTTTCCTTGAGGCAATTGATAAACCAAATGCTCTGTGTTTCACCGCGCTATGAGATATGCTTACTGTAACGAACATAGTGGTTGTACTCTCATTCCTTAATAAAATAGATTTATCCAGTATAACTTCAATCTTTTCTTCAGAAAAATCAGCTGTTGCTATACTGACATTTTCATCTATATTATGGCTCCTATTATCGATAAACAGGCTGATATCATCTATATCAGACATTTGTGCGGTTCCCATAAGCGTTAAGTTGATGGATTCTATCTCTATATCCACATCTTGCGCTTCCAAATTCAGCCTCAAGAACTTCACATCCTTTACACCATTATCTAGAACCTCAGGTGCAATATTTTGTTGAGTGACTATGAGTCTTCCTTCCTCATTGCTGATTATAGTGTCAGAAAAATCCTCGTTACACTTAGAATCCATGACCTGGAAAAGCACATCCACCTTATCAACTGACATTGGATCTAATAAGATCTGAGCCTCAAGGGCATGTTTATTTACTGCCGATGAAACAGTATCTCGGTACATGTATCCATTCCAATTATTATTATCCGTAGAATCGTCAAATTCCATAAGCATGGAAGTATATATAACTCCATCATGACCCTCTATCTCCACCACCAAATCCGCACCTAAACCCTTTACTTCGTACCCTGTCTTTGGATCACGATCGGAATCTACGAAAATATGCACTGCATAGGAGGTTAGATCCCCTGCTTCCTCAGCCTTGGGATTGCCGAATAAATAACCTTCTACTTCCACGTAAAACGAAATCTTTGCCTCCCAACCCCTCTCCATCTCTTTTTCAAAAAATAGACGGTAATTCACGATATTAACATCGGGTTCTGGGTTTTGGTCATCATGGGAATCCTCATAACTCGTAACATCTTTCCAGTCGCTTGTATTTCCATCTATGAATATTCCATTTCTTTCATTGGAATGCAAGGGTAAATTAGTGAGCCAATATGGAGTTGTCAAAAAAATTATCAACATAATTGCCCTGATGACCATTATCTTTCTCTTGGAATTTTTCAGGTGGAGGTTCTTTTGAAATGCATTGCCATTGGTTAATCCGTTTCCATTAACCAATCCATTACCATTGGTCAATCCATTACCATTGACTAATCCCCTCACTCTAAATACCCTGTTACCGTTGGTCAGACCGTTACCGTTTACCAATCCATTACCATTGGTCAATCCGTTGCCATTTACCAATCCCCTCACACGAAAGACCCTGTTACCATTGGTTAAACCATTACCATTGACTAATCCCTTTCCTCTAAAAAAGCCATTGCCATTTGTAAAGCCACTACCATTGGTTAAACCATTACCATTCACCAATCCCCTTCCTTTTAATTTGGGGCCACCAGAGGTTGGATCATTACCAATAATTAAATCATTTCCATCAGCTATGCTGATATCACTCTCGGGTCCACCTCTTATTAAACCTAGGCTGCCGTGAGGGTGGTATTTGTCATCTGATAAACGAACTTCTGATACTTTTGATTCGTTCGCTCCCTTAGATTTATTTCTTTTAAACGTCATGTGTTCCTACCATGTTCCTGTTCCCATTCCTCTTGAGAGTAAGATTATCATTACAAAGATGGTAAACAGTCGGCTGATACCCCATCCGGTCTAAAATAAAAATATCCCTACTTACCCTATATAAGAATTCGTTATAAGTTATCATTTATTATTATCATTGGATAATATTTAACCAATCTGAACAATTGAGCCATCTGATTATTTGGATGAAAGGAATGAAAGGTTCTCAATCTTTGCAAACTCTACCCCGCACCCAGAACAATTAGTATCACCAAAAACGAAATTTGCTCCACAGACTGGGCACTCATTTTCATCCATCCCATCATCCTGTTCTACCGATTTATCTTCAAAATATTCCTCTGGGGGTTCCGATTTTGATTGTTTGAGTTTCTCGGTAATTAAACCAGCTATCATTGTTTCTACACCCATTAGTTGGCTGACATCACCCTCCCAATCATCAAGCACATCACCAAATTCATCATCGATATCCGAAAGTAGTTTCTTTATGCGGTTGCGAAGGGCTTCACCATTTCCCCCAAATATTACGGCTAAATAGAGATTCTGCGATCTCTCAATGAGGATCTTGTTATCACCAAATGCCATCTCATCAAGCTCCCAAACATCGTCATCAGTTTTACCTGAGAAAGCATCTTGAATGAACTGCTGAACTGTATTGAACATGCCGGCAGATACAACTTCCTCCAATTCCGATATCTTCTCATGGGATGCATGAGCAATGGGCATGTTCTTTTCATGGATCAAAAACGCCTCATAGATCCAGAAGCGGCTCTTCTTCCTTTGAAGTGTGAATGCACCACCCACAGTAGCAAAAAGGAATAAAAGGAGCCAAGGGGCAATCTCCCATATACTAGGTGCAGCTGGTGTAGGACCTATATTGCTTACCGTAAAACTCCTTTCAGTTTCAAGCTCACCGTCGCTAACTACAACTGTTATAATATCATCGCGAACTTCCTCTGGGTTTTGGATTACGAGAATATTCCCAACCAAGGTTACGTACTCCTGGTCATCTTCACTTCTAAAAGTGATATTAAGCTCGGATAGGTCATTATCGATATCGTCGATATACAGAGAAAGGTCCATTTTCCATTGCTCCATACCCTTGATATTCAGCCTTGGTATGCTTCCTATAGTCGGAGGATCATTTACAGGTACCACAACAACTTGAATCCTAGCTTCAGAAATCGCTCCTATGTCATCTTGTACCCTGAATGTGATATGCTCAGATCCATACCAGTTCTCAGGGGCTGAGAAATCTACAGTTGAATCTTCATTGATTGTTACATTAATGAGTTCACTGTAGCAGAAGAAGTTAAGGACCGCACTATCGGAATCTAGGAAATAGTCATTTAAGGTAAATTCGTTCGCAAGGGATGTATCCTCATCGAAATAAACATCGGGAATTCTTTTAATTAACTCGGGAGGAAATCCATCTGACACTTTAATTTGAAACATAAAGGATGCCGTATATATACCATCAGAAACATAGATTGTCACTGGTAGAGTCGTACCGTTCATGGATTTGGGGTAGTTCACGATTATGCCAAGATGGTTGTGGGTGTTAAGCCATATTTTGTCTGTGGACTCCGATGTCCAGATGGACAGTTCGGAGGTGTTGTTATCCGGATCTGATATGTATGGTGAAAAGTCAAATCCGTATGAATAATCGTAATGAACAACAATATCAGGGACACCATCTATTTGCGGGGGATCATTTGTCGAAAGTACAGTCACTCTGATGGTATCCTCCATGATGGCGCCCAATGGATTTGTTGCCCTGAAAGTTACAAACTCGATTCCTACCCATTTCCCTTTTGATGCTATATCCACATTATTATCCTCGCCAATATTCACGATTATTTGGGAGGAATCCGATGAAAAAACTAAATCATTATGATCTTCATCAGAAAAGTGTTCATCCAAGTCAATTACTTTATTAAGCATAAAATTCTCCTCAAGTACAAAATCTGGTATCTTTTTAATGAGATCAGGTACCTGATTTGAGGTTATGTTTACCAAAATCACAGTTTGAGCAACATCGGCTCCATCCGATAAAGTTAGGGTGACCAAAATGCTCTTCCCTTCCCTGCTTTGTGGGTAGGAGAATATCACTTTTAAACCCTGAACTTCTGCATAGCCTTGGCCCAAATCCACTGTTGGTTCGGATGTTGTAAGTGTTAGGTTATTTACTTGTGTCTCAACATCATGGGTATAGAAGGTGTAGTTCCAGGAAAATGGATCATCGTAACATATCTGTAGATCAGGAGGTCGGGGATAGAAGAAAGGTGGATCATTTGATGGAGTTATATTAATCCAAAGGGGTTGGGAAACTCGATAACCGCTTCTGTCCCCAAGCCAAAGATTCACCACATCTGAGCCAAATGCATTTTTCATGGGTATAAATGTAAGTATATCATCACTGCTGTTTTCACCAGTTACAGAATAAAGATTGGTGTCTACCCCAGTTAAAAACCATTTTAGGTCTTCATTGGAATCCTCGAAATCTGCCTCATAAGAAGAGAGATCAAGTGTCCAAGGTGGACTGTCTTCAGGTTTTATTTGATTGGGAACTGCTCTAAGAATCGTGGGGGGATTATTATCAAAATTCTGCACTGACAGTTGCCCCTCAATCTCACTTACATTGTAATTCAAAGATCCGATATACTTAGCCCAAACGCCATAAATACCAGGCTCTATATCGGCAGAATATGTTCTGGTTGCAACACCACTTGCCAATGTCGTCCCCACACCTAAGAACTCACTACCTTCGTAGATTCCGTTCTTGTTTTTATCCAAGAAGAATCTCACCAGCTCGTTGGCAATTGGATATCCATCATTATCAGCGAGCATGGCTATTAGAGATGTGGCTTCATTCTCCTCCACAAAACCGTTAATAACCGATAGAAAAGCCGGTTTTGGAATGATTTCTGGGCCATATATTACATTTGTATCTTGGGCCCAAGATCCTGTTGAGTCATTTGCTGCAAAATAAAGGCAGTATGTCCCCAAAATCAGACCCGAAGCATTGTAAAAATATCGCTTTCCGTCGGTATAATCTGTATCTGAGAGATCAGTATCTATAAGGTTAAAAGTTCCTTCAGAAGGTCCTGTGAGATTCAAAGTCATTTTATCAGGAGGCAAATTGAAGGGATGGGAATAATTTACTGAAAAATTAAACCATGTATTGATGTAACCTGTCATTGGAAAAACACTTGGCTCTGTAAGTTGCGGTCTGGAGATCTGTATCGTATAAGAATATCCAGAAGAGCTATTCCATGTATTATTCGTATTTCTCGCCCAGATGATATTGTTATAGATACCCAAGACTGAATAGGAATCATTGTGATACCATTTACTGCCATTACCATTTAACATTGAAACATTTGTATATCCTCCTCCTGGAAGCGAGATATTCACCCAAACACCAAACACACCCACAGGATCATCCACCTCACAGGTGATGTTCACATAACAACCAATTTCTTGGGGATCTGGTTGACAGAACACATTACTTATTTCAGGGCCATTGGGCCCTGAATCTGCGTTTACATTGGGAAAAAATGAAGGAATATTGATAAATAAAATGAATATTGACGTAATAAACAATACACAAAATAGCTTACTGCCACGATAAGCTCCCAATCCATACTTGAAACATATTCTATTATTCCTATGGGGATTGTCCAAGAATAACACCAATTTAATAATGCTCGCGGTCACGGCTTTATAAGAAAGTCTTATCATAATTCATATGTTCTCCTCGAATATTTTTGGTAATAAATCTGCATTTACTTCCCTTTAGATCATGCTGTTCTAGGTGCTTTCTTTTATCCATTTTAGCCTTTTTTTTAGGTTCGCTTCTGCAATCTCTCGATCTTTGAAACCTGTCTCGACGATTGCCAGCCTTTCAACAGCCGATTTTAACGTCTCTTCTGTTGGGTTGTTAAGATCCAATCCTGCAATCTCGAATTGTTTTCTTAAAATATGCATTGCATCCACTGGCCTGTTGAACTCGTTACAGAAATCGTCTATGATTTTGTCTATGAGCTCGGTAATATTGTTGTATATTTCTTCAGGCATCAATACCTTAGACGATGGTAAAGGACCAAATGCCACGGGCCTAAGCATCCTTTTTCCCAGGATAAGAAAGGCCCTGTCCACATTCTCACCACTTTTAGCACTTGTAAGATAGTACGGAGCATCGTATTTATCAGCAAAATGCCGCAGGTCTTGTTCGTTAAATTCTGCCTGATTTATGAGATCCGATTTGTTAGCTAATATAATAAATGGGATATTGCCAACAATATTCAGTAAGTTCGGGAGCCAGTAGTTTTCCAAGCTGTCTAATGTTTCCCTTCTCGTGATATCTGCAACAAGAAAAACCCCTGCCGTGCCTCGAAAGCTGGAATTAAGCAATTTCTTATAGCCTTTCTGTCCAAGAATGTCCCAAATCTGAAGCTTCATATGGACCGTTTCCCCCTCATTTTCGAAATGAATGGCTTTGGCAGTGACCTTTGAGCCAATGGTCACTATATATTTGTCATCGAACTTATTGACCACATACCTTTTAACAAGGCTTGTTTTTCCAACTGCTGCATCGCCTATAAGCAGTATTTTCTTCTGCAATTCTTTTAAATCGGGCATCTGTAAACCACCGGTTTATTACCGCTTAGTCTAGACGGTTATTTAACCCAGTATTTATGGCTGATGGCGTTTTACAACCGATATGGACGGTTTTTTCGTTTTTTATTTGGCACTACTTAACTTCATTGATCCATTTTATTCTTTTAAGGCGATTGGCCTCTGCAATCTCCTTTTTCTTGAAACCAGCCTCAACCTCCGCCAATCGATAAACCATGGTTTTTATGGCCTCTTTTGTTGGGTTGCTTAGGTCCAATTTGGCGATTTCGAATTGCCTTCTTAATACAGGCATTGCATCCTCAGATCTACCATATTCCCTGCAAAAATCTGCTATTATTTTATCGATTAGGACCGCTATCTCGCTCTTTTCCCCCTCGATTATTTGATGTTTCATGGATTTCGGAAGAGGGATGCCATCAGGCTCAATCATTCTTCTCCCCAGGGAATAAAATGCATTGTCCACGTTAATTCCTGTTTTGGCACTCGTGAGATAAAAAGGCACATCGTATCTGTATGCAAACTCTTTTAGTTCTTCTTCACTAAATTCGGCATCATCCAAAAGATCTGATTTATTGGCCATTATAATGAAAGGAACCTTCCCAACCATATTATGGACTGTGGGTATCCAATAACTCTCTAAGCTCAGCAATGTCTCTTTCCTGGTGATATCGGCGACAAAGAGAACCCCCTTTGTACCTGGAATGCTGGATTTATGCAGCTCCATAAAGCCCTTCTGACCAAGTATATCCCAGATTTGGAGTTTAAGGTAAAGCACCCTATTATTCATGGAGATTTGTAGGTCCTTTGCCGTGATCTTAAAGCCCACTGTAAGCAAATAATCATCATCGAATTTATCAATAACGTATTTTCTAACGAGACTAGTTTTGCCAACTGCTCCATCGCCAAGAAGAATTATTTTCTTCTTGAATTCCTTTAAACCGACCATTGACTAAACGCCGGTTAGCTCATTCGTTAATGTTCGATTAAATGCTTTTGACAAAAAAATCGAAATTGATAACAAAAACAGGGAGTATTTCGTTGATTTCCCCAATTATGAGCCGAAAACACTTTTTTATTGTGAAAGGCCATTGTTCTTGCGGATTATCCTTCATCTTGATGTTAATGATGCCACCCATCAGATAGAAGATTTTTTTACCACACAAAACTTTTAATCACTAATAATAGATACAGATGGCAGAGGACGGGCAAATGGCAGAAACCATCTATGCCACAAAAGACATCAACAAGGCCATCAGAGCTCAAATAAAAAAGGGCGCATCCACCAGAATTGAGGGGCTCACAGGCCAGGACAGCATAGCCGTGGGCCTAAGTAGCGATGTAAAAATCACCATAGTAGGCGAAGCAGGTGACTTTTTTGGGGCTCTAAACAACGGAACAACACTTTTACTCAACGGTAACTCCGGCAGATTCCTTGGGGATGCCATGATTTCCGGGAGAATCGTTGTTTCCGGAAATGTAGACCATGGTGCTGGAACGAACCTGCTGGGAGGTGAGATTATAATAAAAGGAAATGCAGGTTCAAAGGTGGGAGCCGGGATGAAAGGTGGAGCAATAATAATCGATGGTGACGTAACAGATGACCTGGGTATGCAACTTTACAATGGTGATATAATAGTCACTGGTGATGCTCAAAAGAAGGTTGGATGTTTAATGTTGGGTGGAAACATCTTCATAAACGGAAAGATAGGAAGCCTTGGAAAAAATGCAAAAAGCGAAAGACCCAACAAAAACGACAAGTTGAAGTTAACCAACTATCTCACTGAGCAGAACATATCAGGTGAATTCAAGTTCAAGAAGATCACAAGCCAGGATGAAATACCCCTTTCTATAATCACGAGTTCATTCGGATTAACCTCAAAAACTAAGAATGAATGATTCAAATAATGAATTGGATAGGTTATGACGTGATAAAAGTGTCATGAGGCGGTCCATTGGAGCAGATAGAACAAAAGGCCAAAAGCGGAATAACAGGGTTTAGGGGCCTTGCGGATGAGGATATGGCCTCCATGTTGGATGAACTGATCCTCTCGCCTGCTCTTCCTTTCGAACCTCAAGGTCAAAAAGAAGAATCAAAGATCGACACCGAGGTCATAATCGGTGAAGGCCGGGATGTCAGGTTTCCGCTTCTTTTGAGCCATCCCATATTTTTAGACGCAAATCCCATGGCCAAGGTGAATAAATATGTAAGGATAGCCTTAGCTTACGGAGCAGGCATCACAAAAACTCCAATCAATATCGGTGAGGGAATCTTGCAGGAAGAGAGTCGGATTTCAAAGAAGTTTGATGGTGATATGATTCTGCAATGGTCACCACTGAGGATCGGATTGGATAGTAACGCCATTGGCAAAGCAAAAGCCTTAGTCATAGACCTTGGCCATGCAAATCAACCAAATATCTATTCTCAGAGCGAGTTCCTTGAAAGAATCCAAGGCAAAGATGGATTGATCGGTGGGGAGGTTCTAGGCCCAATGCGCCATCTGGACATATACTCATCAGATGACATCAAAAAACATGTGAACCTTTTAAGAGAAGCCACTGGGTATGATCCGCCAATAATCGTGAAAATACCCCCTGCAAAAGTGTTTGAAGGAACGAAAGCCGCCCTTAAAGCAGATGCCGATGCAGTGATTATTGACACGAGCTTAGATCCTTTTTCAACTCCGGCATCAATAAACGGCACATACGGTGGGTCGCTTTTGGGCTCCATACCGCCCGCCGTGAAAGCCTTTAAAACGGCTTCCGCACAAAAAAAGGGGGTAAAACTGCTTGTTACTGGAGGTTTTCGCAATGGCGCTGATGTCGTAAAAGCCTTGGCCTTGGGTGTTGATGCATGCGGATTAGTTGAATCGACAACAGTGGCCATTGGCTGCGACCTTTGTGGAGAATGCTATGATGGAAATTGTGAAAAAGGTATCGCCACAAAAGATCAGGCGCTGCGCGCCAAATTCAACTGGAAAATCGCAGGTAAGCAACTTGACAACTACATAAATGCCACAAAGAATGAGATAGAACTTCTCTTGAACTTTTTGGGTGTTCGGGACCAAAAGGAACTCAATCAGGATCATATAATGGCCCTAACCTACGATGCTGCCGCAATCACAGGTGTTAAGCTTGTGGGCTATGACCGCGAGCTGCCAATGTGGTTCCATTGAGAAGAGAAGTTATCCCCCTGTGAACAATCCAATCTCATTGAATTTTATTATTACATACGCCAAACCAATTATCGGCGGGAGTGCACCCACAAAATTCATCTGAATTCCTTTGGCAAAATTTAAAGGAGAAAATGGATCCTCGATCCTGTTAATTAGAAGACCCGATAAGAGAATGCCTGCTGACAATGCTGAGAAAACAATTACAGCTAAAAGCATCTCGTCAGTCTGATTGCAGGTAAGGGTAAATTCACCTTTAAATAGCCCAGAAAAGGAGAAAGACAAAATTGCAATAAGTAAGCCATATATCAGGGGAGTTTACACTGAGGCTACCTGAACAATTGCTCTTCCGAAGTTCTTTGGATCCCTAACCACACTTACAAATCCCTCCCTCATAATCAATCCACGACTGATATTGCAAAAAAGGCCAGGGACTCCTATGGCCATGGCACTCACTACACCCAACTTGGATAAGTTACTAGATGCTGTGTCCAAATCCCTTGAAAAGGACCAAAATAGAATCAATATCAGTAGGCCATAAATAGGAGCGGTAACGAACATCTGTTGAAAAACCACGTATTTACCGAAATTCTTTCGAAATTCCTGTTCTTCTTCCAAACCGAAATCTTGTGGATTACTTTTAATGTAATAGTATTTACTGGATACCAAATATACGCCAATTAATCCTCCAATCACAGGAAGACCCAGGGCGAAGATAATAATGATTATCCAATCCATTCCTTTCCCTTCATTTCTCTTTCAGTGATAAATTATGTATATAAATATATTGGCTTTTTCTAATGGGTATTTATCTTTTAAACCGATCTTGAAGGTACTTCTTACTCCACCTAACTTTAATATACCCTAAACGATATATATTCCCTGAGGTGGCAAGGGATGTTATTTGTAACGTCATTGAAAGCATTACATGGACAGTATCTTGAGGCTATCAAGGCTTTTAAGCGACCAAAGATTCCAGAGGGTGTGGTAATTGAGCATTTCGTGGGGATTTTCGGAACCATGGATGCCCTTGTGATATTCTCTGCACCTGATGAAGGAACTGCTGCAGAATTCACGGTCCAGTTCGGTCATGTTGCGGAAGTCTACACCTCTTTAGCTCTACCTATCGATGATTTAAAGTGGACAAGATGAGCTGCCTTTTTGGGTTGGTAATACTTCTTGACTTACCTATGGTTAAAGGAAATTTTAACCGAGAGAATTTTATAAAACACATACCGTTATTACTTATAAAAACATATTATGAAGGGGAACTAACATGGTCTTGAGAATTCTATCATGGAATGTAAACGGGATAAGGGCCGTGGCCAAAAAGGGTTTGTTGGATTGGATTAAAGAAACTGATGTAGACATACTATGTTTACAAGAGACAAAGGCGCATCCCGAGCAACTGTCCCAAGAGCTTATAAATCCAAGGGAATATAACTCATATTGGAGCTCAGCAGAAAAGAAAGGATACAGCGGTTGCGTTACATACACAAAAGCCGAACCGAAAAGGACATTGTATGGGATGGGGGAACCAAGATTTGATAACGAAGGCCGTATGGTGATTTCAGAGTATCAGAAGTTCGTTTTGTTCAATGTATACTTTCCAAACGGTAAAAAGAACAAGGAAAGGCTGAGATACAAACTCGACTTCTACGATGCCTTCTTGTCCATGGCAGATATTTATAAGAAGAAGAAAAAGGGAGTTATCGCCTGCGGTGATTTTAACACCGCTCACAAGGAGATAGATCTGGCAAGGCCAAAGGAGAACGAGAATGTCTCAGGATTTCTTCCAATCGAAAGGAAATGGATCGATAAGTTCATATCCCATGGTTACACAGACACTTTCAGGAAGTACAATAAAGAACCTGGACAGTACTCCTGGTGGGACTACAAAACGAGGGCAAGGGAGAGGAATATCGGGTGGAGGATCGATTATTTCTTTGTTTCTGACGACCTTTTATCAAAGATCAAGGATGCTTTTATACTCAACAAAGTAATGGGTAGCGACCATTGCCCTGTTGGAGTGATTATGGATCTATAAAATATTTTACATGCTTCTTATAAATTGCTTTGTCTATGTGAATCTAGATTGAATAGAAAAACTATCCCCTCTTGTCCCCGCACTTCCAGCAGTATTCATCGGTTTCGTAGATTCTCGTACTGCATTTGGGGCAGTCTATGGGTTTGGGAGCGACTTTTTTTGAGACCTCCTCTGCAAAGGCCTTTGCGTCTTTTGCTACCTTCTTTCCCAGCTCTGTGGCCTTCTCTCCCACCTCCTTCCCGACCTTAACCACCTCATCTGTAAAACTCCTCACTTTATCCTCGAATTCTCGGTCACTTTTAAGAGACGTCCCGCAGCGATTACAGTAAAAAGCATCCTCAGGGTTTTGATATCCACATGAGTGGCAATACGCCATATTATTCACCTGTGAAAGATAAATGCATTCTACATTATTCAATCTTTTGAAAGGGTATTTAAAGTCCTGCTAAAGACACCCATTAGAGTGTGAAACTCCCATTTGGATAGAACCGCCCTCCCCAGTATCCTCTGAAACATGACCTGGGTGTTTTTCTTCTTATGCTCTGGATAGTCCACGGCATCCAGAAAATCGGAAAAATGCTCCATCATCTTGTCCTTTTCAAATCCAGAGGCTTCACGAGTTTGCTTTTTTTGAGCCTGGGTGATGAACAGTTCGTAGAAGATTATGGAAGCCGAGTGGGATATATTGAGTATCGGGTATTCTGAGGATGCGGGAATCGTAATCACTGTGTCACATTTTTCCAATTCAGTGTTGTACAAGCCATAATCCTCCCTTCCGAACATGATGCCAACTGAACCCTCCATTTCCTCCATCTTGGATGCGAATTCCCTTGGATTGAGGTTTTTCCTAAGATGCTTCTTGTCGCTTTCGGTATCAATGCCTGAAGTTCCTACAATATAATCGAGACCCTCAAGGGCTGAATCTAGATCAGCATGGGTTTTAGCATTTTCAACCACATCCTTGGCATGCATGGCCCTTCTTAGGCAGTCGTCTCCTATATCACAGGGATTCACCAATACCAGGTCCGAAATTCCGAAATTCTTCATTATCCTGGCAATGGCTCCGATGTTCCCCTCGAACTTCGGTTCGGCTAGGATCACGTTGTACTTTGGCATCGTAACACCTCAAATGGATAAAAGAAGATTGGCTATTTTACACTTGTTGTTTTCTGTTCCTGAGTCCGTGTCCTTAAAAAGGGATCACGGATAAGTGCACGAGCAAAAAATTATTAATCTAGAGTTTTGTTAATCCAAGCTCAGTGGGTCTATGAGATATGCCCTAAAATTCGGGTATCATGGCAAGAATTTCTCGGGTTATGCGCGTCAACCCAATCTGAGGACAATAGAGGGTGATATTTATGAAGCTCTCAAGAAGACAAAAATGATTGGAAATGAAGAAAGCGCGAATTTTCAGAGCGCCTCCAGAACCGACAAGGGTGTATCAGCCTCAGGAAATGTTCTTGCAGTTAACACGGATTTCAGAAGAGACGAGATTCTCCCGGCTTTAAACGCGAATTTGAAAGAGATATGGTTCTATGGAATGGCTGAGGTGCCAATTGATTTCAATCCAAGGTATGCTAAAAAGAGATGGTACCGCTACTATCTAATAAATGAGGATTATGACCAAGATATTATCAAGGACGCGGCAAAGATTTTTCTTGGGACACACGACTTTTCGAATTTCGCCAAACTTGAGGAGGGAAAGAATCCGAAAAGAACAATGGATGCCCTGGATATTTCAAAGAAGGGAGACTTCATTATCCTCGACTTTACTGCACAGAGTTTTTTGTGGCATATGGTAAGAAGGATTGTATCTGCCATTGTGGGTGTGGTAAAGGGTAATGTATCATATGAAGAAGTAAAGAATTCTCTAGATTCAAAACACAAAAAGGATTTTGGATGCGCTCCACCTGAGCCCTTGATACTCATGGATGTGGGCTATGATTTTGAATTTGACTTGGACTTAAATAAATTAGGACCTATGAAGAACTCTCTTGAAAAGAACCTGCGCATGCAACAAATTGATCATATGATCTACAATCGAATGCTGGACATAATTAAATCTGAGGATAAAATGTGAATTGCTCATTATTCTGTCGGGGATATATTAGTATCTGACATGACTGAGTGCTTTTTTATGGTGACACCTTCCCCTATCACACTGTCTTTGAGTTTTACATCATCCTCCAAAGTGCAGTTATTGGATACGATACTGTTCACAACTTCAGATCTCCAACCCAAAGAACTTCCGCTCATGATTATGCTGTTTTTTATAACAACTCCCCTATCTATTCTGACATTATCATATACACATGCCCTTTCCAAAACACTGTTTCTTCCGACCTCTATTCCGTTTCCTATGAAACATGGGCCTTTGATTTTTACTTCCTTTTCGAGAGCCACACCATTCCCAATGATCATCTTTCCCTCTGTACTTACATCCTGAATGTCCAATTCCTTCCCATTTCTCTCCACAACCTCGAATGTGGCGGAAAGCACATCAGTGGGCCTTCCTATGTCCATCCAAAGACCAGATATTTGGGCTCCGAATATTGGAATGTCATTTTCAAGGAGCAATGGGAACACATTCTTTGAAAAATCGAACATCTGATTCTCAGGAATAAAGTCCAATACTTCCGGTTCAAGTATGTATATTCCCGCATTTATGAGATTGGAAAATACTTCCTCTTCCTTCGGTTTCTCTTTGAACTTTATTATCCTGTTATCCTCATTAAGCCCCACTATTCCGAATTCGATTGGGTTATCGACCCTTGTCAGTGCCATGGTTGCCACGGAATTTTTTTCCTTATGATAATCGAAAAGTGCCTTGATATTCACATCTGCAAGCACATCTCCGCTGGCTACAACGAATGTATTATCAAGAAATTCCTCCACGTTCTTTACGGCACCTGCGGTACCTGCTGGCGTCTCTTCAAAAGCATATAGAATGTTTGCTCCGAATTTCTTTCCTTCCCCTATACTTCTTATCAACGTATCTGACATATAACCAGTTGTGACTATTAACCTTTTGAAGCCTGCCGAAACAAGGGATTTGATCATGAAATCGATGCATGGTTCTCCTGCTATGGGTATTAGAGGTTTCGGTCTTTTGTATGTGAGAGGTTTGAGTCTGGTTCCTACTCCTCCAGCAAGTACCACGGCCTTCAATTAATCACATCTCCACCTTACCCTTCTTAAGCAGTTTCTCAACGCTCTTTTTGGCATATTCATCCAATTCCTTCTCATCATCCAAGGCCTTTTTCACCTGGATATTCTGCTCTTCAATGAGCTTCCTCGCCTCCCTTGCCTCCATTCTTTTTTCCTTTTTCATCTCCAATACCTTTTGTCTCATCTCCATGGCCCTTTTATGATAGTGATCTGCCCGCTCCTTGATCTTCATGTATTTATCATGCTTCTTCTGCGCCTCGTTTATGAGAATCGAGGACTCGTTCATAAGGGCGGTAACCCGGTCATGGTGCTCCTGGCTTTCTTCGGAAAGACGGACTACCTCCTCATGCTCCTTGTCAGCCTCCTTAAAAAGCTCATCGATTTTGGCGTTCAACTCCTCTACATTTGCAACTATGTCAACCTGCTCCTTCATGAGTTTTTCCATTTCTTTCAGCTCTTTTGCCTTGGTTTTTATGGATTCGAGCAATTCTTTTTCCTTCTCAATTGATAAGGAGGTGGTCTCCTGCCTGATCTCCATCCTAGCTATTTCTTTTCTCACTTCCTCAATGGACTGAGGCAGGTTTCTTTCGATCTTACCCCCCTTTTTCTTCTTGAATGCGATGAGCTCTTTCGCCTTCTTCTGAAGCTCGTTTCTCTTTTTCTTGTGCTCCCTCATCTCTTTAACCAATGCGTTTCTGAGCTCCCTTTTTTCCTTCATCTCGTCCTGAAACTTTTTTCTCTGATTATGAAGGGCGTCACGCTCATCCCGAAAGACGTTGGCCTCGGCATTGAACTGGTCCCGCTTCTCTTTAAGGGTTTGGAATTTCTTTTCCGCGTTATCTAGTTCCGTCTTCTCCTTCTTCTTCCTCTTTGAGCCTTTTCTCATAGGTTAGGAGAATTTGTTATCATTATAAAAAGGATTCGGCTTGGGTTTTTGCGGGTGAATGGAGGATATTCGTGGGATTGAGGGGTATAGCGTATGCTGTTAATTAAAAAAAGATATGCGGCGAGGATATTGGAAATGGTCCCTAATTTACACAGGTGACACTATTGCTGATTCTCACCGCGAGTTTTTTTCCTATAGAGCCTAACTTATCTTACCCAGTCAGGCCACCAACCTTTTGCTAGTTCCTCAGTCTGCTCTGTGCCGAAGTCGTATACGTAAACAGTCCATCCGGAGAGACGTCCGCCTCCTGAGATACGTTTTGGTTTGGAAAATGCCAGCTGGGAATCATCGGGGGACCAAGAGGGATAACGACTTTCTCCACCGGAAATGAGCTGGGCTGTGGGATTGGGCTCTGTCAAGTCCAAAGTATATATCGCACTTCTTTCAGACCCTTCAAGAGACGGGTATAACATAAATGCCAGTTGATCTGGTGTACGAGACCAGTCCAAATCTCTAATACCAGTCAGCCCATATTCATAGACTGTCTCAGGGTCTTCTGATGAATCAATTGTTAAGATATTGATGTACGATTTACCGTCGATTGCCGTTGTCCAGTCAACATATGCTATTTTTGTGCCATCAGGGCTCCAGGCAATATCCACTAAATAATGTCCTTCATCCGCTGTATATAGTGTATCCACTGAACCATCGCTGAGAGAAATCGTCTGAATCATCCTTGGACGTTCACTACCAGTAGAGGGATCGTAGAGCTTTTGAATAAAGGCTATTTCACCACCTAGGGGCGACCATGCAATATTGTATTGGATATCTTGGTACAGGAGTGTTGGTTCGCCTGCCTGCACTTCACCTTCGTCCACAGATATATCAATAGTGTAGAGATCATGCGGAATGTTCCTGGTATATGCTATAGATGTTCCATCCGGTGCCCAGGTCGGGCTGTATAGATTACCTGCAGAATCCACTTCAACCTGGTTAGTCCCGTCAGCATTCATCACCATAAGTGCATTATTCTTTCCTATTTTGATATACGCTATAGCCGGGTCTGCAGGTGGCTCATCAGGTGGTGGCTTTGGGGGTTTTTTCGCGGCAGCCATGGGTATGGCCATGCTCACAAGCAAGGACACTATCACTATGCCGATTAACAGCTTTCCATATTTCATTTTCTTTTCCTCCGATTCTATTGTTTTTTATCTCCTTATTTATTCTTTCATACTTTCGATTTTGTCTTCTAATCCTTCGTTCATTTTCGTCAATTTCCATAATCATTATTTGTGTATCTTTATGCTGCCATGGGTGAGTGCAGTCGTAGGATCTGCATCATCTCCAGCACCGAGATTATTATCGTAAACAATTGTATCAGTGTCCTTGTCCCATATCTTGATTCTGAACTTGTCTACTCCATCACCTCCAGACATATCTCCGTCGATTGCAGAGATCATGAAGCCATAGTTACCTTCACCGTTAATCGTCCCTTTTCCTTTGAACATACCCTTTGAACCTGTAACAACTAACCAATCGTAGCTAGATGAATGGAAACTGATATCACCTGCATGAAATCGGAACTGGGTGTTGCCTCCCGGTACAGTGGCACCTTTCTGGTACTTGGAAACGAATCCGAAACCTGCCTTTCCAGTGATACTCGGATCAGAAATAAGTGCCCCTGCTGGCGAGTCAAACTGGCCACCACCGGTTATGAACTGCCCCGTTGGATCATAGACCACAACGTATTGGAAAGTCGATGAGGCACTTCCGCCATCTAAATCTTCAACAGTAAGGGTGATGGAATACACGCCAGGTGTGGTATATGGATGATCCGCGGTGACTGTACCGCTTCCATCACTTTCAATCACGGTGCCAGAGCTGGTGGTGCTATCACCCCAATCGATTGTAGCTGTATGGGTATCCAATATTCCAGGATCGGTGAATGTTCCGCTCAAGTCCACAGAGGTACCCACAGGAGTTGGATCAAGGGTTATTAAGAGATCTGTGATGGAAGGATCTGCATTGAGAACTTCTACAGTGGTTGTGGCGGTAGATGTAACAAATCCGTCATAAACTTCCACAGTTACTGTCCCTGTATATTGGTCATCCCAGATATAGGGGGCTGTTGGGCTATCCGAATATTCCGTGTCCCATTCCCCATCGCCGTCAAAATCCCAGCGGTATTGTAATACGTCTCCATCCGGGTCCCATGAACCGCTTGCATCTAATGTTATTTCGGTTCCCTCTTCAGCTGTATAGGGTCCTCCAAGAACCGCCGTAGGCTCCGAGTTGATAACAATGACTGTTCTTTGAATTGAGATGGTATTTCCATGGACATCTTCTGCTATGACTTCGATAATATTTTCGCCTTTCACCATGCCGCAAATGTCCATCTCGAATGTATCATCTTCGTTCACAGTGGCTGTGTTGCCATTAATGGTCAGGCTTGCTACACCGGATTCGTCCGTCACGGTCCCCTGCACGGTAACGCAGGGGCTATCGGATTCATAATTTCCAGGCGGCCATAATATGTTCACTGTTGGTGCGTCGGGATCAGTTATGACGACATCCCCCGGTTCTACGGTAACTATGAAAGGCTGACCGAAGGTTGTCCATGAACCTTGTACATATGCTTGTGCTGTCAATCTGTATGTTCCTGGGATCGCATATGCAGTCACAAAACCCTCAGTAAGATCTGATGTCATGTTCTGGGCATTGAGATTGGCTGTAATGCCATCAACAACCTGGATGAATCTTCCGCTTATTCTTGGTTTTGAAAGCGGCTCGCCCGTGGCCACCCTCAGGCTTCCGGTGATAGTGGCTGTCTCGTAGTTGAAGTCTTTCACCACAGTTTCCCCAGCAGAGATGTTGAGGAAGGCATTGGCCATCCAGGAATAATTATAAACGCCAAGAGTCGATTTTGTTGTGATAGGATCACCAGTCCTGAAATTAAGTTCGATTCTGTCTATTATCCAATCGCCTGGTCGGACAAACATATCGTATTGATTCAGGTCGTAATTCTCGGTTTGTTGCGTGAACCAAGAATATGTTGTTGCAGCTTCATCTCCCCAGGTCTGGTAGTAATCCCTTGGATGAGCCCATACATAATGCTTAACAATATCCTCTGTGGCGGGTGAATCGGGGGATAGAATAGTACCCTCCAGGAATCCCGCAGTAAATGTTAGGTCATAGGTCACATGCTGGCCAGGGGCAATCTCTATATAATTTTGTGGGTAGACATAGTAATCGACATCCCAATAGCCTACAGACTGGTCGAATTCCCTGTCATATACGTATGAATAAATACGCCATTCACCAGGTATTGTCCCATCGAAGAAGTACTCACCTTCGGTATATAATGTCGATGTGCGAGAAGCCCCATACGGTCCATAAGCATAGATGCGAACTTCATCTATGGTTACCCCAGCGATTGCTACATCACCAGAGATGGATCCTTCGAGAAAGAGTTCCCAATCGACAAAAGTGGTCTCCCCTTCAATAACAGGTGGTATGATCTTGACCTCGAGACCGTAATGACCTATACTGGTACCGATACCACCATAAACCCAATATTTAGGTTGGGGAATCACGGGGAACCTGAATGTCCCATCAGATGCGATCCTGCTACCACCTCCGCATGAGGTACATAATCCTTCATTTTCGGGGATAGCGGGGATATAAGCCGCGATGGTTCCTCCGGAAAGGGTTGCTCCATGGACTGTGACTGTACCCTCAATGTATCCGGGCATTGCATGAAAATCCACTGTAGTGGTTCCTCCAGGGGCCACGGAGGTCCATTGTGGTGGAAATCGAAAGTAATCAACACCATCTGTGAGTTTGACATCATGTACCGCCACCTGGTATTGATTATCGCTGCCAATGAGAGGAAGGGAGTAATGCAGGGATTTGGGGAAGAGGTCGTCATCAAGTTTCCAATACGAAACCATTCCTCCATCCACACCAGGATTCGGTAAACCTGCAAGCCCATCATTGTAATGCTGCTGGATATCTTCTGGGGTCAGGGCTTGATTGTAAATTGCCACTTCATCAACCAGGCCTTTCCATTGTCTTTGAGGATCTGTTGAATGGCCTGTTCCAATGGCTACATTGGGGAGTAAGGTTGGCCAGCCTGTGTGAGAATCGTCAATCACCTTTACACCATTCCAATATCCTTTAACATTATTCGATGTTGTATCCCATGTAACAACAACATGAGTCCATGTATTTGCTTGTATGGGATTGCCTTCTTGATCAGATCCAAATCTCCACACATTAACGTCGGTCCTATCGTCATTTCCTATGACTACATAAAATGCATTAGTATATCCAATGTGGCTTGAGTGTTCCTCGAATCTTATACCTGCACTACGGCCATTGTAATTTGTAGTGAATGGATTTCTGTAATTTTGAACTGCACTTGGATTCATCCAGAACTCAACAGCTCCTACTGTAGGAAAGGATCCCATGTTCCCAATGCTTACGTAATCGTTATAACCATCGAAGCTAAGGGCACCCCCAACTATACCTGTTGCCCATTCGGGACCATTTACCAGGGTTCCGTCATTACTGCCAACCGAATCCGAGGCTGTTGTTACGCTGTCACGATAGAACATTTTCAAAGAACTTGTGAAACTACCGCTTGTGGCGGATACCCGTGAACTCCTAACTATCTCCTGAGTATCCCCGGAGCCCACAGAAATTGTTCCTTCAATTGTTGCATCGGCGACAATATCGAGGTAAACCGTTTCGTTTACCCCCACCGTCACCACTCCATTCCACCTGATTCTGTTGTTTAAGTCACCGTCAAAAGCCTGACTAACTGTTATATGATATGGCCAGTCACCGCCTTCGACGACCAAGGTGAACTGCCCTCCAATGATTTGGGCCTCAGCACTGTAACCCCCACCACTTGCATAGGCATATCCTCTTCCCATGAAGTTATGACCCGGAATCGACAAGGTACCTTCGATGTACCCCGGATGCAATATAAATCCATCTGGTTTCACATTCGTCGGCAGAGCTATTGTAAAAACAGTAGCGACCATGGCAAAAGACACTATTATGCTCAATACTTTTCCTATTTTCATTTTCTATTCCTCCTGCTTTTTTAAACCCAACCCAACTCTCAATTGGATTGCGCTCCCGAGCATACCGGTTAATCAAAATAAAATTTTGTGATTACATGTCAACACAAGAAGAAGATGACCCATCTATACAAAATGCAAGACAAAGGTCCTTTCCATCAATTTTGTTTACTAGAAATATTGTGCCTTTAGGCTATCCCGAGAACTAATAAAATCTTAAAGGCAATTAATAAATTTCCTCTGCTTTTACCTTAAAAATACCCTATCAATATAATAAGAATATGTTCACTCCCTCCCATTATCACAAGTTCGGATATACGTGTTCAACTCCTCCAAATAAATCCCGGTTCGGATGCACCATCTGATATAAGTGGACATATCAGTATTGAGCCTATCAGCTTCTATTTTTAACTCCTCTAAAAGCTCCGGATCTATTCTCACCTGAATGGTCTTGCTGTACCTATCCTCTACCTTCATTTGCATTTCTCCTTGCAGCTGGCTTCCAAGTCCAGATATGGATTAATATGTTGCCCTCTATGCAAACCTGAGACTCTAACTTTTTTTTGTAATGTGTCTCCAACATATAATCCTTTGTGATAACGCGTAAACACAGGCAAGATATATATTAAAAGTAGAAAAAAGTCAACCCGATAATCATAATCCATATAATACGATGAAAAAGGAGTTTGAGATTCTATTCTTCTTTACTTTTTGATTTCATTTCTATATTAACATCTTTTAGATACAGCCCGGTACGAATACACCATCTCACAAAGGTTGACAGGTCTGTATTATGTTTTCTTGCTTCCTCCTTTGCCAACTCAAAGAGCTCAGGTTCAACCCGTACTCTGAGGTTCTTGGTGTATTTCCTCTCCTTCTCCATGTTTCTTCCTCCTATAATTGTACAGTAATAATATATCTAATAAAAATAACTTCTGTAAGATCAATGGTAGATAAGGTCGAAAAACTCAATAGAATGAACTATCCATTATATCATTCTTGTATCTTTTTTGCCCATTCCATTCTTTTTTCCAGATTTGAAAAGACTTTTTCCTCGTCAATGAACTCATGCTCTGCCTCAGCAAGATACTCCACGACCTTGAAGATTCCTTCCTTTGTTGGGCTGTCAATATTGATTCCGGCTCTTGCGATCTCCTGGCGAAGTATTATCATTGAAATCCTGGAATCATTGAAATCCTCGCAGAAATCCACAATGATTGCGTCCAGGGCTCCAATAGGTGTTGTTTTGTCTGTTGTCCTTCGAATACTAGTTGCTTTGAGAACCTCACTTATTTTCTTTACAGGGTCTTGCAGGCTACTTGCAGTGAGAACAAAATGGCCCAGGGTTTCGAAGGCTTTTTCAACATTCAAACCGTCTTTAGCACTCGTGAGATAGCATGATTTCAATTCAGCTGGAAGGATTTCGTCCACAGCATCATTGTATCTTTGTGCTATTTCCTCCAGTTCTTCGAATTCGAACTCGTACTCACCTGTCAAATCAGACTTGTTACAAACAAAAACCATCGGCACTTTCTTCACGACCTTTAACAAAAAAGGGATCCAGTACTTCTCCAAATTCTCCAAGGTTTCCTTCCTCGTAAGGTCTGTCACCAGTATTGCTCCATGAACACCCACAAAGGTTCTGGCATGCAGGGCATGGTATCCCTCCCGTCCGATTATATCCCAAATCATAAAGGTGATATCTACGGTTTTATTTGGGGCGGGAATCGTAAGTTTCTTTTTCGTAACCTTACTTCCAACTGTGGAAACGTATGAGAACTCAAACTGATTGAAAACGTATCTTCGAATGAGGCTGGTTTTACCCACTGCACTGTCACCGAGAAGGACTATCTTTTTTTTTAGGGCCAATTATTCACCTTTCCCATTGTAGTATTTTCAGTTCTATATCTAAAGAGCCTCTAACTCTACCTTCACCTTCTCTTTCTTCTCCTCCCACCTCAATTTCCCATAAATATCGAGTGCTTTATTCAGATGCTCTTTCGCTTTACTATAATCACCTTGAGCTTTCCACATCAATCCGAACTCAAAATGGGATTCTACCAATTCAGGATTCATTTCAATTTCATCGAAAGTTTCAATGCTTTCCTGGAAGTGCTTTTCAGATTTTTCCCACTTTTTTTGTTCTCGATAAACCATTCCAAGATTACGAGCCGACTCAGCAAGCTGCCATTTTGTTCCAATATTCCCAGAAATTTCATGTGCTCGATTAGATAGTTCCCATGCTTTATGCAAATTGCCCTTTCTGAAATAAGTTTTTGCAAGGCCATTGCAGGCATTGCATATTCCCCACTTTGCCCCCATCCCTTCAAGAATATCCAATGATTTTTCCAAGTTAAGAATTGCTTTATTGTATTCACCTGTTTCGTAATATGTTCGACCAAGATATGCATGAGATGCACCAATTATCCATGGGATACCTAATTTTTCCATTATTTTTTTGCTTTGGATGAAATAATCTAAAGCGGTATCCAATTCTCCCTTGTAGAAGTACGCCATACCTAAGAGATATATGGCCGAAGAAGAAGCCAAAGGGCTTCCGATTTTATCAGCAATTGCCTTGCTCCTTTTATAATTATCAATAACTTTTTCGTATTTACCATCAATTACATGCCATAATGCGATGCTGTTAAAATATATTGATACAAAATCTTTGTCATCGATTTTATTAGATAAAGATAAACATTTATCTAAATAACCAAATGCTTCACGAAAGTGTCCCATTCCTATAAGGTGTTCCCCAATATCTGATAGGCATGTTAAACAGCCACGTTGATCGCCTATTTTTTCATATATACGAAGACCTAGCTTTGAATGATCAAGAGATTTTGTGAATTCGCCTTTCATCTCGCATGTTTTACTTAATGCTGCGTGTGTAGCAGCGATACCTTGTAAATATCCGATTTTCTCGAACATCTCCAAACTCTTTTCTAAATACTCTATAGATAAATCGAATTCTCCTCTCCAATTATATATTGTACCCAGCGTGGTACTTGATCTAGCGATACCTTGTGGATCTTCAATCTTTTCAAATATCTTTATACTTTTTTCAAGGTTTTCAAATGCTCTATCATATTCACCCATGCTAAAATACAAATGGCCAATATTATGAAGGGCTAGTGCTTCCTCCTTACATTCTTCACCTTTTACTGTATCCAATGCTTCATTGCATATCTTCATGGCTTCATCAAACATTCTTCCTTTCTCAAGAACTCCGCTAAGTTTCACAGTGAGCTCTGCTCTCTTCTTTCTATCTTCAGTCATTCCCAATGGGATCTTGAAGCACTCTATGCTCTTGTCAAATTGACCAATCAAATCATAAATGGCGCCCAGATCTTCTAGTATTCTAATTCTCTCTTTTGGATTCTCTTCAAGCTCTAAAGCATAATTATAAAATTTAATTGCCTCTTCATTTGAATAATCCTTCTTTGCTTTTTCTGCGGCTTTGATGAGATAGAAAAGGGCCTTGTCTTTGTTTCTGCTACGATAGTAGTGAAATGCCAAATCTACGATTACTTCATCCAAATTGTCCTTGTTTAGAGTTTCCAAGGTATTTGCTATTTCCAAGTGGTACTCCCTTCCCAATTCTTCCGGTATTTCGCTGTATAAAACCTCCTTGATCTTGGCGTGATCGAACTTGAAGTTCCCATTTTGAGGATGGATCAATCGATGGGTTTGTTCCAAATATCTCAATCGCTCCAATAGTTGCACCTTATTCATGGCAAGAGTAGCAGCAAGTAGGGTAGTATCAAATGCTTCTCCGATTATAGAAGCAAAATCCAAAACCTTTCTGTCTTGCATTTCCACTCGGTTCAGTCTTCTCGAAATCACATTGAATACCTTTGAGGGGATTGTTCCATCTTTGAGCTCCTTAGCTAATTTCCACGTTCCAGCAATATTCTGGATTATCTCTTCATCTACAAGGAATTTCACAAGCTCTATCACAAATAATGGATTTCCTTCGGTCTCCTTGTAGATTTTATTTTTAAAATTCTCAGTAAAATCACTCTTCCCAAGGAGGGCAAATAAAAACTCGTTTATACTTTCCTTGGGTAATCTCGCAAGCTCCAGTTTTTCATATAGATCCTCACGGTTCATCAATTGCATGGTTCCTATAAGGGGGTGTACTTTGCAATGCTCTGCAACCACCTCTTCAGGTCGATAAGTTCCTATAATGAAGAGACCAAAATCTTTCGTGTTTCTGGCAATGTAGTGCATCATAGCCAATGAAGAAGGATCAACCCATTGTAAATCCTCGATGCATAAAAGAGTTGGTGATATCTGAGAAAATCTAGCAAGTCCCATTGACACGTTCTCGAAAAGTAGATTCCTTCTTGCCTTCGGATCCTCCTTTCCATAATAGATGCCGTCGTACTTTCCCGAGGTGATTAGTGGCTCGAGGAATTTCTTGATTCCCTTTACATCGTCTTCGTCACCGTCCCAATCCTCAATGATATTTCCATAGCTCTTATTGACATTTGAGAAGATATCCCTCATATCGTTTATCAAAAATTCATTCTCCTTCCCTGAAAGGATTACAACGAGGTTCAAGTTCTTTCTGCTCTCGATGAGAATTCTATAATTTTTATATCCTAAACTATTCAATGTACCTTCCTGTTCTTCCCCCAATAGAGTCGAAAGAGATTGAGAGGCAAACTCACTAAGTGTGGTTAATACCGAAGAAAATAAATCGGGATCGAGTTTTGTTTCTTGTCGGACCACATCCTTGATCAATAGGCCGCTTTGTGTCACTAGGTAAATAGCTTCTACCTTAGGTGTTTCCTCTGCAAATAGAGATTCCAAATCTCCTGACCTTAAGGCTTCCATAATGGGCATAAAAGGTGTCAGGGATTCATACATGCAGTTTCCTGACAGAATCTGGAATCCTTTCGATTGGGCAATCTCTTTTAATTCATTCACCAATCGAGTTTTTCCAATACCAGCTTCTCCTGAAATAAAAACCATACTTCCTTGTCCTTCAGAGGCTCTCTTCAAAATTGATTGTAATTCGTTTAATTCATCCTAGCGACAAACCATCTTGGGTTGGTAATCTAGACCCAACATATATATCACTTCTTTTTATCTAGGGTT
>CP070672.1:3155403-3162608 GCA_020351895.1 Thermoplasmata archaeon | reverse complement strand
GTCATATTTTATCGTGGCATAGTCCCTTCTAGTTCCAACACCACCACTGTAACCTGTTACATATACATTAGCTGATGTGTCCAAAGCGATATCCTGAGGCCAATCCCACCCATCACCTGGGCCATCATATCTTGCTACCCAAAGTTCATTACCTGATGAATCATATTTTACTGTAGTATAGTCCTCATCAGTATCGGGTGAATAGCTAAATCCAGTCACATATACATTTCCTTTTAAGTCCAAAGCTATTGAACTGGGACGGTCATCAAAATTGAAACCATCATATCTCGCTATCCAGAGCTGGTTACCATCAGAGTCATATTTAATAGTGACATAGTCAAAACCTGTCCCATAAATAGCGGAGCTTCTACCAGTAACATATATATTTCCCTCTGAGTCGACGGCTATTGCACGAGCATAATCATGGCCTGTTCTCGGGCCATCATATATTGCTACCCATTCTTCGATAACTTGGGCTTTTACGTTACATGGAATTTCTATCATAAAAACAGTAGCAATCATCAAAGCACATATCACACAGCTTATTACCTTTCTTCGCAATGACATCCCCCTCCATCATAAATAAATGTGTATAAAACCATATAAAACCTTCTCCAATGATTCTAAAAAGAATTCTGTGAGGGAATTTGAGCGATAGTAATATATCTTTAAATGACGATAAACAAGTAATCTTAGGTTGGGGTTTGAGGAGTAGGGACCGAATATTGGAGGGTGTAGAGAAAGTGAATAATAACCAAATAGATAGTCAATTAAAAGAAGAGAATAAAAAGAACACATATTTTGTGCTTTCCTTAAAACAATCATTGATATTGCTATTTTTATTATTTCTCATGCTTATCCTCGTATCAATCATTTATTATTATGATCCAGACCTAATAACTGGGATTGTATTGATTATATTGATTTTAATTTGCATTTATTTGTTTTTTCATATTCGTATTGAAACTATTAAGAAATATATTAAATATTTTAGTTTTCGTATTGAAAGTCAAAACAAAGGCAGAACCCTCTCGATAAAACCAATAAGAAAAGATGATGATATTACTTATCAAGAACATAATAAAAAATGAAATGATCATTGAATAATTTCAATTTATTGTCTCACCTCATCAGAAAAGGATGGATTTCATGAGGGGGAGGTGGTAAAACCTTTATCTGTTGAAGGGAATAATGGTTTTAGGGGCGAGTGCGTTTGGAAGAGAATTTCATATATCATTTAAGGGTAAAGATACTCGCGGTTATGTTGGTGTTGAGTATTATTCTTATTATAATTGGGATTTTCTTCCCATTAGATATGTATTACAAAATTGGATATCTTGTTGTTGGCATTGTCATATTACCGGTTGATTTGTATGCAATAAAAAAATGGATTGGTGAATGATAATATTGCAAATGTTGTTTCCGAAAGAAGGTGATCCAGATTAAAGATAATGATATCTTGGTAACGATCATTGCATTATTTACAATCTTCATTGTCGTATTACTTTTTGCTGTTTCTCCGCATCCTCCTTCCTCCATGGCCATAGGCGGCTTAATAGGAGGCATGTTGTTTTATTTGATTTATAGAGAAAGGCTTAAGTAATTCAAATTTAAAAATAAATTTTGACCACGTACGCTTCGAGCTAAAAGGGGTAGGACTCCCAGGGCACTCCCACAAAAAAGTTATAAGATTGTAATTCTTCCTTTTAGGAGGAGCTTAATAAGGGGCTTCAAGGTGATAGAGTTTACCTAATAAGAAGTGGCCAATATGAAGGAGGAAATCAAAGGGATAATTCCGCGGGTTGTTGTCTATGGTTCTTTTGCTACATGGAATTATGCTATGTTTATAACTTCCAAAAGGATTGCATTAATACAAACTGGATATGATTACGCTTGGGGGTGGTCATTTTATCTTGATATAGTGAATCATTATAGAACAAGAGAAAAGAGGAAAGATATCAAAGAAATTAATTTGGATACTTTATTGGCAGAACATATAGTTAACAAAGAAATCCCATTGGAGAAATTGGTCGAAATCAAAATAAGAAGGGATGTTTTTAATCGATATAGGATTGAAATATTCGGATTGAATAAAAGAAATATCAAAAAGAAACTATTTGTTGGATATTTTGCACTCCCAGAGCATCAAATTGGATTGCTAAAGGGAAATAAAGAAGATCTGAAATCAGCTCTTTATCAATATGCATTAAATTGTCAAATGCAAATTGAAAAAATAATTGGTGAAAAATTAACTCAAAAAATTGGATCATAACTAATATCCCGAAGTAAAGCCTCTCAGCCAAGGTCAATAATTACTGAGTTAATTCCCCCATCATCATCCACCATCATAAGAGATAACGTTCCCGCTCCCTCATAAACCAGAGTTGTAGTGTCCATTATATCCCTCGGATTCACCTCAGGTGAAGGATATGGATCAGGATTAGGTGGATTGCTCAAATATACAACAGTCACATTCTGAGAGCCATAGCTATAGGTTAGTGTTTCATCGTCACTACCAGGATCAGTGATATGGGAGGTTATTTCGAAGGTATGCCCTATCAAGTGTGCATTCAAATCCACTTCCCAGGGCTCTACATGATTCCAATGTTCGCTATCTCGTTTCTTGGATTGCTGGACATTAAAAGTGTGGTGGATTTTTTGGATAGTTCCGTTCGGGAATTTTATGTATATCCAAACAGGATTTCCACCAACATTTGGCGGATCTGCGGGGGTATAGATCACGGTTGCTGAATATGTTTTTGTCATGTCTAGGATGTAAGGAATCCAGGCCATTTGTTCGTCTGGTGAACCGGGTAATCGTTCGATTGATACATTCCCAATGGGATTTCCTTCTTCAAACAAAGTCATGCTCACATTATTGTACTTTCTACCCGCTACCCTCAATCCGATTTCAACATCCATAATTGCTGATTCGATTGAAACTGTAGGATCAAGATTTAGGACAGTTATATTGCAAGTATCTAAGCCAGTTAAATTATCATCGTCTGTTACTCTCAATGTAATAACAAATACACCATCGTCACCGTAGATATGGATTGGTTCTAGACCTATTGCATCAGGTGCTGTGCTAGTCTCCCACCATAGGCCATCGCTTGCATCAAAATCCCATTCGCAGATTTGGATTGTTCCGTCAGGGTCGTAAGAAGCTGAGCCGTTGAACTGCACGACATCTCCTTCGTTTACTGTTTGGTCGGGACCTGCGTCGGCGATTGGAGGTTGGTTTACTTGTAGAACTGTGATTATGCAGGTATCTGTATCAGTTTGATTTGTTTCGTCTGTTATTCTGAGAGTAGCGGTGTATTCTCCGTGATTTCCATAGATATGCTCTGTCATCCCATCGAAATTCCCATCTGGTGCATTATTTGGAGTTTCTTGGTAATCGAAGATTCCATCGCTTTCGAAGTCCCATTCGTAGGAGATTATATCTGCATATTCAACATCCATCTCTAAAGAATACTCCCTCCCGCAATTGTAATAGTAATGTATCTCCTTAGCCGATAACGCTCTGTCAAAAAGTACTATTTCATCGATAACCCCGTCAAAATGCCATCTAATATCATCAGATCCCGGTGTGTTTGATTCATCGAATCTCCAGGAAGCTCCGATACGTAACATATCTCCATCGAAATAATCACCATCTTTCATTGGAAGATACATGGTAGTCACGTTTTGTTGACCATTAATATACCACCAAAAAGCATCATCGGTTTTTGATACGGTAACGACATGTAATTGCCAATTATTATCGGGATTTAGTCTTTCACTTGTTGTATAGCGGGCACTTTGAGTTCCACTCGGACGCACTTTTGTGCATTTTAGACCAGTAAACAAGGCTTTTTCACCAAAACAATTCGAATATTTTGTATACAGATTTACTGTGTAGTTTGCATCTCCGTAAGGATCGGGTTCATCAGCATTAAAATCTGAAATGATACTCATATCATCCACATTATTATTAGTTTTGAACCACACCAAATAGCTCCACTCATCAGGGTTGTCACCAAAAATTTGATCGCTGGGCTTTATCTCGATATAATCATCCACACCGTCAAAGCTCAATGCATTTCCAAATTTCCCTTGGGTAGTCCAGTTTGCATCGATAATAGTACCATCATGGTGATTTGCAGTTTCATCATAAATCACATTTCCCGAACCTTCGTTCATGTGCCACAGTGCCACCACACTATGAGCAGGAGAGTGGCTGCCAACAGAACCACTACCATCGAATTGCACTGAGTCACCTTCGTTTACTGTTTGGTTGGGGCCTGCGTCAGCATTGGGTGGTTGGCTTACTTGTAAAACTGTGATTATGCAAGTATCTGTATCTGTTTGATTTGTTTCGTCTGTTATTCTAAGGGTAGCGGTGTATACTCCGTCCTCGCCATAGATATGCTCGGTGATTCCATCGAAATTCCCATCTGGTGCATTATTAGGAGTTTCTTGGTAATCATAAATTCCGTCGCTCTCAAAGTCCCATTCGAAAGATTCTATTGTACACGGGGGACCACCCTCTGAACCTGTAAAATGTTCCATACCACTATTGTAGTAATCTAAAATTTCCTGAGAAGATAATTTCTTATTCCAGATAACCACTTCATCAGTAATTCCGTCAAAATGAGATTTTGCTCCACCAGCCCAGCACCCAATTTTAACAGGGTAATTGTTTGCCTTAATACTTCCACTTGGATTTGCAATTTTGCCTGTCTTTACCAATTGTCCGTTCAGGTACAGGCTGGAATAGGTACCGTCGGAGACACCAACAAGATAAGACCAACTATTTCCTGGTAAGGCGATATCCGATCCCAACCAACCGTTCACATCCAATGAAAATTCACCACGGGGTTCTATCCTTAATGCATAACCTGTTCCTCCATAAAATTTATCCACTACCCTATGATAGAGCCCATCGTCAATGGATCTTGGATAAATCCATGCTTCGATTGTTATTTCGCTTGTGATATCCAAACTCGGATCATCCGGCACCTCCACATAATCATCCACACCGTCGAAGCTCAAAGCATTACAAAATTTCCCACTCGAAGTCCAAGTCGCCCCATATTTTGTGCCGTGATTCTGATTGTTTGTCTCATCGGTTATGGAATTCCCGGAGCCCTCGTTCATATGATACAGGGCCACAACATTTGGATCTATAGAAGGCGGGTCGCCATTTGTGGAACCAGTAGAATTGCTTCCATCAAACTGCACAATCTCTCCCTCATAAACTGTTTGGTCGGGGCCTGCGTCGGCGATTGGAGATTGATTTTGCTGTTCCTCAATAATGATTATGTCAATTTCCTTCAGGTCAACTACAGAGTCATCATCCCAATACAACGTAGCTCTAACAAGATATTCACCGGTTTCAATTAAGTAGAAATTATAGGAGAAATATTGTACTGCTGGGCTGGATACAAAACACACCATATGAGCCTTCGTGTAGACTAGATTCATAGTACTGTTAAAAACTTCAAAAATCAATTCTCCCTCCCAGACAAAAGCATAAACATCATTTCTCTTTACCTCAACAGCTGTCTTAATTATCTCAGTTACATTATACTCGTTTTTATCTGAATTTAAAGACTCGATACAAACCATCCCACCAGCGAGATTTGATGAGGGATCCTTCAATGCTTCATTTCCATTATTTGCTTCTATTAAATTAATACCAGTATCGTTGGGATTCTTCCTAAACATCGGCCTAGGAGAATCTACAAGCCCACCTCCCCCCCTCGAACTCGGCTCCCCAACATTCTGCGAAATGCTTGCAGACACGCTCACCAAAACAATCGCACACACAAATACACTAATTACTTCCCTTCGCATATTAGCCCCCCTCCATCATGTTAAATGCGCTTAAAACCATATAAAACCTTCTAAATAGCGACAGCATTTAATATCATGTAAGGCATTAGAATCATGGATAAAGGGTGCTTTTCATGGCAAAGAAAAAGGAAACCAACCCCGAGGTGGCCGCGGCAGCCGTTGTAGGATTTCTCGGGGGAGTTGCAGTAGGTAGATATTTGCTAGACGAGATCATGGGAGAGGAGGAACTTAAAGAGCTCAAAAAGGAAGGAAGGAGCATCGTATACAGGTGCCCCAAATGCAACGAGACCCTGAAAGTCGGGTCAAAATATTGCTCTGGTTGTGGGGTTGCCCTGGAGTGGCATAAAAAATGAGCTAGAAGCCGATCATGGGTCCGATCTTATCCCAGAACTGTAAAAGGAGCATTATGAGAAATGGAAGGGAAACAGCGGCTAAAACCAGGGCTATTATGGCTACAATCAATGCCTGATTCCTGGCCTTCTTGCTCTTCTCTGTGATAAAGCGCCGCATCTTCTTGTTCTCTTCCCTCTGCTCTGCCCGCATCTCTGCGATTTTTTTCATCATTTCCCTGTGGCTCTTTTCCACCTGTGTCATCCTTGCATCCGTGTCATAGACCTTCCTGTTCATCCGAAACACTGTCTGCCTCATCTGCTCTATGTTTCCCAGCTTGTTGTTGATCTCGCCGGTTTTCTTCCTCAGATCCTCGATATCAGTTGTCTGGATATAGAGGGTCTTTTTCAGGCGCAGGATGTCCAATTCCTTCTTCTCGTCAAAGGCTTCCTTTCCCTTGGCCTCAGGCTGCTTGATTTCGATGCTTATATTGGTTGGTGTTGTTGGGGTTGTAACCTGGGCCGTGGGAACTTCTGGAGGGGGAGGAGGCTCGGGCGCCTTTTTCTCCTTTGCTGGTGGTGATTCCTCCTCTTCTTTTGCCTCGAAAAGGCTCGCTTCCATATTTTTCAATCTTTGGGAGTAAGCGGAAAAATCCTCACCTTCACTTGGCTTCAGGTTCTCTGGGGTGAATTTTGCTGCTGAATGGGTCTGTAACGCCCCTTCTCCTGCTTTTCTGGTGGCAGCCCAAGGAGCGACAACAGTCAACATTCTCACGGATTTTAGAGAATAATCCCTATCAGCCGTCTCGGCTTCCTCCCGTTTTAGGAGTCTCGCACTCTCGACATCCTTCTCAACATCAGATCTGGCCTGTTTTTCGGCCTCTTCTTTGGAGAATGAATGTGAGGGAGGGTAACAACATATATGGTCGAATTTCCTCTCTACAATTTCTAAATCCACCTCCCCGAAGTCCACTTCTTGAATATCAATGGTGGTGGCGCTGGACAGTCCCCGAAACAAAAGGCATGTGGATTTGT
>CP070672.1:3152694-3155303 GCA_020351895.1 Thermoplasmata archaeon | reverse complement strand
TCTTATCTTCTTTTTTCTTAGGTTCAAATCGATGAGTCCTCTCAAGGCTAAAGATTTTCGGTATCCCAATTGTCCATTTTGAAGATTCTGGAACTTTCTTATATTTTTCCTTTTTTATTTTGCCCCCTCCGTAACCATAAGGGTATAAAATAGTGGTTATTTATGAACTTTTCCGTATCTTCTCACAATAATCCTTCGGCTCAGGATTGATTATCATTATCATTGTCCAAAATCCTAAAAAGAATATTCCCCAAAAAAGGATCACATACTGATTGGCAATATCAAAAGTGTCGGGTGAAGGACATAAGCCCCCTTTTCCTCTCAAAAGTGTTAGAACTTGGGTATAAAATCTCTCATTTCTTTTTTTTAAACAATAATTATTAGTTAGATAAATGCTATTCATTATTATCTTTAAGAGAGAAACTAAAAGGTACAGCGGCGAGGTGGGCCGCTATATGAGAGGGAAACTAATGTTTTCTTATCCAAGAAATACCAATAATCTCCTTATCCTACGGAGAGGAGGTGAATAGATTTGAAAGAGAAATCACGCTCAAGAGCTTTTTTTCTAAGCTTATTTATTATAGCCGTGCTTGTAATGACATTGGTTGTACCAACTCCTGTATTAGCACCGAAATCCGGAAACGAGAAAACTGTTGACAAAATTCCGACTATTAAGTGCTTAACGATCACTTTGTATGGAAAGTTGATGCCTCAGTATGGCTATATAGAAATCAACTGTGATAAGAACTACAAGGTCCTGAGTATTTATGCACAACATCAGGCGGTTTTAGGGCTTATAGGTTATAATACAGATGAATCGTCAAAGATAACCTATGTAAATGTTCCCGAAGGGATTTCGATGGAATGTATCATCGCAGAATATGGGGGGGATGTCGTTTATGCCGATACGCTTGAAACTATTGAAATACTTGAGGGGCTTGACATCACGAAACCGCTGTGTATCCCATCGAATGGTGAACTATCAATCCAATTTTCATGTGCTTCACTCATCAAACTAGATGTTGTAGCATTGATTGAGACTCAGAATAACGCAGTATGCTCAGTGGAGGTAATAACTATTTAGGATTCTCATATCCTAACTTAATCGACAAGTCAAAAATATTCGTTGTTATTACAGCGAACCTCTCTTTTTCTTTATTTTTTTCTTTCTATCTCTTTTTCCTTCGTAATTCTCCATAATCCTTTAACTCTGGATTCACTACCATTATAAAAGTCCAAAATCCCAACATGAAGATCCCCAACCACAGGATCACATACTAATACTCGATAAACAAAAGTGTCGTGTTGCGGACATAAGCCCCCTTACCGAGTACAAATGTGTGCGATTCGGCAGGATATTTCTTAATCTTCTTTTTAATAGCTCTTAAATAATTTAAATCTAGTGCCTGAGAACTAAATAACCATATAGTAAAATATATACCTTATGATAATATCTTTAATCTCAGTTAACATAAAGGAGGATATTATCCATGAGGTCTATAAAGAAAGGCAATTGTATTTTGGTAGTGACACTCCTTCTGGTATCGAACATTGTAATGATTTCTGGGGAAAACGTCTCGGCAGATGGATACAACATTACACCTGGAGAGGGCATTGCCATAACAGATGTATACGAACTGCAGAACATAAAATCAAATCCATCGGCCAATTACTACCTGGCAAACGACATCGATTGTTCCGATACCGTGAACTGGAATTTGGGAGCAGGGTTTGAACCAATTGCCTCTTTCTCTGGAACATTGGACGGCAAAGGTCATGAGATCAGCAATCTTTATATAAACCGGCCTTCTACCGTCACAGTTGGCCTGTTCGGGATGATATTAAAGGATGGATCCATCAAAAACGTTCATCTGAGAGATTTCAATGTTACAGGTTCGGAGGGGGTTGGAACCTTGGCAGGGAGCAATAGAGGTATTATCTCCATGTGTTCTGCAACTGGGGTGGTTAATGGAACCAGTCTTATGATAGGTGGCCTGGTCGGCGTAAATCAGGGTTACGGTTATTCTTTTTCTGACAAAGTTTTCCCCTATAAATACGGTGTAATTAATAAATCCTACAGCGGTGTCAAAGTGATTTCATCCAGCCCGGGGATCATCGGTGGTTTGGTGGGCTGGAATGAATGGGCTTGGATAGATCAGAGCTACAGTTACGGAGAGGTGAATGTATCCGGTGATGTCATAGGAGGTCTTGTCGGGGGTAACCTGGAGGGTGGAAAAATTAGCGATTGCTTCTCAAGTAGTCAAACAACTGGAGGTGTTAATTCTGGCGGATTTGTGGGATATTCCGAGGGTTTCGTTTTCAATTGCTACTCAACGGGTTTAGTGAATGGTGGTGGAAGTTCAGGAGGGTTCATTGGTAAGAATTGGGGTAAAGTGATAAACTGCTACTGGGATAATGAAACCTCAGGATTTACGGTAAGTCAAGGAGGTATTGGTAAAAACACCACTGAGATGAAGAATACATCATTGTTTGCAGATGCCGAATGGGATTTACAAGATACCTGGGTTTCGGTGGATGGTATGACCTATCCTTATCTGCGAGCTTTTGGCGGCAACGGGTCGCAGGATCAGCCCTATATAATCGACGAT
>CP070672.1:3148720-3152594 GCA_020351895.1 Thermoplasmata archaeon | reverse complement strand
TCTTACGGAGGAGGTAATATGTCTGTGTACAAAATAATAGATGTTGTCGGTGTTTCTGACATACACTTTTCCGATGCCGCAAAGAATGCGGTTGAGGAAGCTGCCAAGACGGTAAGAGGCATTAGAAGAGCTGAGATCTCGAAATTGGACGTAAAGGTGGAAAACGACAATGTAGTCAAATACCGAGCAGAGGTAAGGATATCCTTTGAGATCGAGAAGTAGGCACCCTATCTTTCGGTAAAGCAAACAAGGGTATCAGAGGAGTTATCTCTTCTTCCCCTTATTATTCTTTTTTTTGTTTATTGAAGAAAATGTAAAGAATGATATTACAGCCGTTAATATCGCTAAAACTATCAATATGATAGGTATATAGGTACTTAATATCTCGGCAAATCCTTTTTGTTTATCCTCTAGCGATATTGTCAAGGTCATTCTGTCTGTAGATGTGCCTCCGTCTCTGTCCATCACTGTTATTGTAACGATATAGGTTCCCCCATTATCAAATTGATGTATGGGGGATTCTTCTTTTGAGGTTACACCGTCACCAAAATCCCATAAATAACTCAATTTGAAATCCTCCTCATCTGAGGCATCAGCTGTAAATATTATTTGTGTTGAGGAATACACGCCTTCAGGTGTGGTAATATTTACATATGGATTGTAGTTCTTTAATGTAAAGTAGTTTTCTTTCAACATCCATTCGCTGGTATCATTACCGTCAAAGAACTGAACTCTGAAGCTGTATTGACCAAGCTCTGCATTCGCGGGTATTTGGAACATCACCATCCAATGGTTAGTATAGTAATTAGGGGAATCTTGGAAGTAACTACCATTATCTTCAACACTAATCCAATCCCCTGTTGGAGTTTTATATTGGAAGATCGGGATGAGCCCGTTTTCACCCTGGTCTTCATCAGATCCATTAGCAATGATTAGAAAAGAATCTAGACGGTAACCTGAGGTTGAATGTACGATAAAGTAATTCACAATGGGTGGTATATTCAGGACCTCAACAAAGTTCTCCACTTCTATGATGTTGCTTTCATCTCCATCCCTATCCACGAACCATACCCTGAAATCGTAATTGCCTAAAGTAAATTCATCATCGGCAGGTGGTGAGAAGGCGATTTTCCAGCTTCCATTAACCTCATCGTATGATAGATTATTCAGGAATGTGTCATCCCAATCCTTACCTGATGCTCTGTATTCGAAATACGGTGTAAGTTCAGCCTCATGGGTTTCTACATCTTCTCCATCCGCAGATATTAATATGGAATCTCCTCTCTTCACTTTGTTTTCCTTATCTATCCACAGATTGGATGCCGTGGGAAGATGGTTCTTAAGTTTCAAATTTTCCAGGGTGTAAATGTAATGTCCTTTGTTACTGTAGGTTTGCCTATTATATACCCTTCCTCTGAATTTATATTCACCGGGTGCTGCGTCATTACCAAAGATTAAAGAAATCACCCAATGATATTTATTGAAATCATAGGACATATTTGAGAATGGAATATCATTCCACCCTCCGCTTGGTGGAGAATATTGGACCAAAGGAATCAATTCCCACTCAGGGTAACTCAAATCTGAAGCATTCAGGTATATGAAAAACGATTCCCCTCTATAGACCTTAGATTTGCTAAGTGAAATATCTTCAATTCCTGTGAGTGGACATGTGGTAAGAGTTACTGCATCGTCTATCTGAACCCAGTCTTTACTAATGTTGCCATCTGTATCCATAACCTTTGCCCTGAAATCGTAGTCGCCTTGAATAGCGCTATACGATGGTTCGAACTTTATCTTCATCCATCCCTGCGGTTCATAAATTGTGGGACCGGTAATGTAATCGGTTTTCCAAGACTCGGAGCCGTATCGATACTCAACAATAAGTGTTAATTGATCCTCAGGATCCTCACTGTCCGAGGCGTTGACTTGGATGTAAATATAGGTTCCTCCACAAACGTATAGTGATGAGGCCTTAATATCATGAACTATAGGAAGGTCAGCTTTTGAGTTTTCAATCAGAGTTATAGGGATATCATGAACTAGGATTGAGAATATAAACAAAATGAACAATAAATATATAGAAACAATCCGAGTCTTCATTTGAGCTACAGTTCCAAACTGAATTACACTATCAATCATGCTGACCCTTCATTTTCTCATATAATAAAATGCACCAATTTTTTATTTAAACTTTATATGGTAATTACCCACGTTACACCATGTGCCATTCCAAAGTTTAAAACTGTTATTGTTGCAGTAAAGGAAATAAAAAAATCACGTCAGCGTCCCAGTAACCCCACAATGTGGACACTGAATGGAAATAGGCCTTGCTGTGGTCTCCACCACAAAGAGGTTTTCACATGAAGGGCATCTTATCTGCTGGGATGGTTTTGCCGGTGCTTTTGATAGTGGTGGGGGAGCAGCACCTAAACCGGCTCCTCCCAGGTCAACTGAACCTGTGACCCCACAGTTTGGGCATTGGATCCTCACAAGACCACCTGTGTTTTCGACTGTAAATCCAAAGGAACACCGCGGGCACGTGATGGGGACTGTGGGTTGCTCAAGTTGAGGCATTGAAATTGGTTCGGGTTGCTGAGGCATTTGAGACTCGACCGTTAAAAGAGTGGTGCAATATGGGCATGATACATTCATTGTAACACCTATATGCTCCACTTGAAGTAGATTGCCGCATGTGGAGCATGTAACCTGCATCATAGAGGGTCCCTCAATTTCGGGCTGGGCAGCCATCATGGTGGCCTTTGGGGCCTTCCTCTTTTTTGCCGCAATCATTGCCACAATGATAAGGACGACAACTATGGCCAGAATTACGGCCAAAAGAAGGTACATTATGGGAAATCCCCCATCCTCTTCCTTCTTTTCTTGTGTTCTGAAGCCGAATTCAAATCTGCTATCCAAAGGTCGACCAGCCATATCCTCGGCCTGAGTGCTTATGGTAAACATGTAGAGAGTATTTGATTCCAATTCTTCGGTGCAATTTACTGTTAGGGTCGTGTTTTCATCACTCCAAAGAAGTGTATATTCTGTATAAGGCTCCATTGAAATTGCGGATTTCACAGATTTTTGGTCCATTGGCTCGCTGAAAGTTATTTTGATTACAGCATCCACAGGAACCTCCTCTGCATCTTTAACAGGGAAGGTGGATGAAATAGATGGAGGGGTAGTGTCGAAACTGAATAAATACCATTGCTCATTCATATTACCGGCTGTATCTTCGGCTCTTATTGAAACATTGAAATCTCCGTCTTCCCAGTCCGTTGTATCGATATCATAGGGAGAGTCCAGGATTTTATACGCTGCTTTGTTCACTGAATACCTTACCAAATCCAGATAATCATCGATGACCTCGAAGTCAAGGATTGTGGGATCCAATAAAAGCGAGTTGTTCTCAGGGGATTTTAAGGTGATTTGCGGTAGGGTTATATCCTTGGTGAAAAGAAACCAATTTTCAATGAGATTACCTGCCCTATCCTCTGCATAGATCGTGACCGTGTACTCCCCATCGGGCCATTCTGTTGTGTTGATGGCAAAGGGTGAATAAAGGGAGGTTTTTGACCCACCGTTTCTTGAATATCTTACTTTTTCAAGGTTGTCATCTGAGATAGATAAATTGATCTCTGTATCTGCTGATAAGACGGAGTTATTATCCGGTGATGTAAGGGTGACCTTTGGAGGCTCGGAGTCGATTGTAAAATTGAACCAAGATAAATTGATGTTACCTGCCGTGTCCTTTGCTTCCAATTCAACCACATGTTCTCCATCATCCCAGGTGGTTGTGTTGATCTCATAGGGATCCGGTAATTCCACTTTTGGATCATCATCGATTGATACATATGTCCTGTTGAAGTATAGA
>CP070672.1:3145599-3148620 GCA_020351895.1 Thermoplasmata archaeon | reverse complement strand
GCATAATGGTGGTTGGGTTATGCTTCTATATGTGGCACATGATGCGAGAGGGTATTGATCTTTTTTTACATTTAGACAGTATTTCTCAAGAGACGATGGTTTGAATAGGAAAACTACACTTGTGAACAAGGCACCCACGCTCAAGGTCCCGGCCTCGGCCTGAAGGAAAAAACCTGAAGGTCTACACACCCCTGGGGGATTAAAGAGGAGATCGCTGCGCGCGCGAATTTGTATAGATAAATTTGAAATTTCACCAGTTTATAAGAGATTAGAACACAAACCAACCATAAAACACATCATAAACACCAAAAAAACAGATAAAACGGTCTTTCAACACTACGAAGGGAAGAAAATGATAAAAATGAGCGCGCGGATTTAAAAAATTATCACCAGGTTAGCGGAAAACAATTTCTTCTCCAGGCCTGTAAAGCAGCAGCCACGGCCATGATAATGCTTACTACTAGCACAATGAGAAGTTGCTGAGTATATCCACCTTGTAGGGCTATGAGTAGTAGTATTAAAGCTCCGAGACCGAATCCAATGATAGCCACTGTAAGTAGCTTACATTCATTTGGTCTGCATTCTCTTCTCCAGTAAATGAGCACGGCGATAAATAGTACATAAATGGGTAGATCAACAGATGGCTGGATTCCACCTGGCATTGTACCGATTCTGACCAAGAATATTGCGAGTAGCAGGGCTGTTAATATTCCCAATAATGAGCATCTTCTTTCGTCGATTACCTCGTAACTTATGTTGGAATCCACCGCGTTTGTGCAATCGTTATCGTTGTTCGGTGGGGCAACTCCTGTGAATTCGATCTCGGCTCGTACACCAAAATGATCCAATCCTTCCATTACGAGTGCGGGATCGATATACCATGAAACTGATTGATCCCCCGGAGGATTATCTGCATCAGTGAAGTTCATTTCGCCAGCTGGAATTGAAGGAATGTCTAGGATACAATCGTTACCCGCGCTATCTTCACAGGCAGTCCACTGCATTGCATTAGGTGGGAGGTTTGTACCGTAGAGTCGATAATAGAATCTGACTCTGATATCGTTAACGACCTGATCACCGATATTCCTTACACGAGCAAATAACTTGTTTTCTCGATCAATTTTTACGTTATATTCTTGGTTGCCATTATTGTTGATGAATAAATCTGGAGACTTATACTGGTCAGGTGGGAAACCCAGGTACGGTTGGGAAAACCTCCATTTGTAGGTTTGCGGAATCATGCAAACCTCCCCCCCATATGTTAGTTTATTATAGGCTGCATCATATGGGTATAGACCGACTGCGTATAGCGCGCGACGCATCATCGCGTACACACAGCTTCTCGTACCTCCAGGAAGATCATCAGCAGCGTCCAACAGATGATTAGAAACTTCTATGAACGTTTCCTCGTCAAGAGACAATGAAATATTTTTAAAAAGCTCTGTTAGTGCATAGAAAAAGATCTCAGCGGTTTCTTCTGAATATCCTCCAATTACGGGAATCAATTCAGGCTTCCGACCAACCCTCTGATGCACACCACCTTGACCAACAAGGTAAGCTACATGCGATATCAGCGTTGAGTGGAAATACTTGTTTTTTGTACCATCGCAGTCATCATAATGATCGCAATACCAGTCGCCACTATTCGTGTTTGTACTGCGCGGATATTCGATGCGTCGGAATGGTTGACCACTTCGTAAGCATCCATCCTTCCAAAAAGGAGGACTTATCCAAAGACCTCTTCTCAAACAACCAAAAGTGTCTGATAGCCCTTCTCGTATTGCACCTGTCCAAGGGTTGTTCCCATAAAGGTATCCTGGCGCGTCATTTTGTTTTACAGCTCCAAAGAAAGTTATTGCGTGTTGATATTCGTGCCCAAAAATTACTGGGTCTCCAGCGATAAAATCAAAGGTTACTGAACCTGCTTCACATTTACCATCATAAAACCCCAGATAACCATAGTATTTATTCATCCCTAGGGCCGCATCCCACTCGCTATATTTGTCGAAAAATGCATTCGCATAAAGACCAAGGTGAGCAACTATGCGTATCGGACAATGCGTACCCCATCCACCATTGTCGAATCCGACCCAGCCCAAGTTATTATAGAAGTTGAATGCTTGCGCAGCATAGAAGTGTCCATCCACCTCAGGTTGTTGAGAGGCTTCACGTTGAGCTTCTTGACAACTGGTGGTTGTTTGGTTCCAATGATTGTCTGAATCGGTAGAAATGTCAGAATCGTTTTTTAATTTATTTATCAGATTCGTAGATGTGCCACCAGCGTCATGGGTAATGATATGAGGTGTATTATCCCTGTTGATTAGGAGATAATCGCCTCCAGCCTCATCGACAACACGAAGCTGACGTACTAGGTAATTATTTACATCATCTTGCAGAGTGGAAAGTCCATCCCCATTTGTATCTGTATAAGCCAAACCTTCTCTTGCCGGTTCCTCCCAAATTATCTCACCTGTCTCCGCATTCAACATAAGCTCTACCCTATCGATTATGCGATGGGATTTACCGTCAACTCCAACCCAGGTTATTGGCTGATAAGCCCAAAGGTTGTAGGCGTAGTGAAAAACTCTTGATATTGGGTAGAGATATTTTTCGGGCTTAGAAATGATTGGAAATTTTTCCAATTCGCTAATTTTTCTTTCTCTGAAAAGTTCGCGTATCTTGTTGTCATATATTGGATCATTTTCCAAGCGTTCGTGAAGTATTTGCTGGAGTTTTTCTTCATTGACTCTATCTTCTCCTTCAATGACTATATCGCGCCAGAAGCTGTTCAGTATCCTATAGACTCCGCGAGTCGTATTAGCAAAAACCGTGATTGATGCGCCATAAATGGGAAATCCTTGATATGTCTGGTATGCCCTTGCTCGGAACTCACCATCTTTTCTCTGTATAGTCTCGAGTTCTACATAATCCAGTTGCCTGTTTTCAGGTCGAAATAGGATTCCGAATTCCTCAAAAACATGACGTAAAATGGCATTGGGTTCTTGGATTTTGCTCCATTGT
>CP070672.1:3142646-3145499 GCA_020351895.1 Thermoplasmata archaeon | reverse complement strand
ACATCACTACACCCTACGCTGATATTCTGTTTCAGTACTCGGTTACATCAAGCAAGTTAATTCTAATCCTATTTGGTGGGATGTCAAGAGTAAGAAAATAGATACTCACCCCCTATTATTACCGTAATAATCTGTAATATTACTTGTAATAAGGGAGCGGGAATATAGACCCGCTCCCTTTTACGAATCGCCCCACAGTGCACTCTGTGGACCAGCATATCTTCCTTCACTTATGCCACCGCACCTAATCCTCAAATAGATGAACACATATCGTCGCTGATATAGCTTCTTCGCTTCACCCTTAATTGCCATTTGTTTAGACCCAAAGATGAAAACCCGTTTGAACCCCGATATTTTAATTTGTTTTTGCTAATTTCCCTTTTATTTTTGTGTGGTGTCACGCATGGTAACCCCACAAAACTCGATAATTCTCGCGAAAATTCGACCCCATATAAGGGGCGCACTAGATCTATTATGTAATAGTTAGCTACGGAAATATAATCTTTATGTTTACCCATAGTTGAAAGCTTTTTATGGAGCAAGGGCAAGGCTCGAAGAGAGCTACGTACATTTTTAAGATAATTGTTAAGTATGGTTTCTAGCTTTGGGAATAAAAAAAATTCAAGTTGTGTGTGGGATGGGAGGGTTTAACCCTTACGCCTATGTAAATATATACCAACGGCCGTTCCAAGAACCACAATGATGCCAAGTAAAAAAGACCATACGAATTTCAAAAAGCGCATACCACACTATCCTTACGGCATGAATTATAGCACTGAGTATAGCTATGTCAATACGGCGATGCACGCAGGATGCGATTTTAAAGGGTTTATATAGTTTATGAATGGTAAATATACTTGTGAGGCAATATAGAGGCTATTTTAGCCCTTGCTGGGGCATTTTGAACACGTTTAATAGCCTTCTACGGCAGCGTTCGGTGATGGGTAACATAGAGACAGGCCTGGCTCGACTACCAGACCTGACCCCAAGGAGGAGAACATTGAGAAAAGAAGGTTCTTACCCCCATGCTAAATCGTTTAGAAGATATGGTCAATGGTAAAATAGTATGGCGTACCGCAAGTATATTTCCAAATTTACAGCTTGTTCCGAAATAGCTATGCCAATACCTAAAGCACACCTTTGTAAAACTTCAAGCTATCCTGAACCTAGGTGTCTAGTATAGAGTTTCCAATTTTCCGATAAACGCTCCTGACGAGCTTTCCAGCCTTGCTCTTCAGCCTCTTCCCGCCTTTTCCATGCTTGCTCTATACTCGCTTGGCAAACCATGTCGGCCTGCTCTATTGCCTCCGCATGAACTTTTGCGGCTTGCGCTATAGCTTCTTGGCGGACCTTCAAGGCTTCCCTTATGCTATCATCACAAGCAATTGCAGATTTTCGTCCCCTCTTCTTATATTGCAAAGTTATTTGATCTTCATTCTTCTTATACACCGCCGCTACATTGAGTTCGGCTTCTTTGTAAGTTGTGAGTGTCTTTCGAACTTGGATCATAGCTTCATCGAACGATGCTGTTACTTGCTCTTCGACTTGCTTAGGCTCCTCTTCAAGTTGTCTCTCAAAATCTTCATTAGGCTTGATGGTCGATTCTCTGGCTTCCTTATTAGCCTCTTGGATCTGTATTTTTGTACTCACAATAGAACCTCCTAATACAAGTTCTGCTTACAGGTAGAAAAATAAATGAATGTCCTATCTTGGACTTTTGGTAATATTCAGCTACAGTCTTTTTCCTTTATCATGCATCTCGTCTTTAGGCTTTTCCATCCCCAGCTCTCCTTTAGTCTACTTCAATAGAAAAGTCATTAAGTCTCTTTTCCTAAATCGCCTATCATTTCTCGGTCCAATGCGTAAACTTGGTATTATTCCAAGATTGCTCCACTTTCTGACTGTATTAATGTGGATGTTTAACAAACTTGCTGCCTCCCCAGCTGTTAGCAAGGTGTCTGTTTCTTCCGCTTCTCCCTTGGAAATTCTATTTTCTGGATATTCGGTAGATAGACTATACATTCCTGGCTATCCTTTCTTTGCCATTAATGTCAATATTTCTTGCCTTCTTTGTAATTGCCGTTGTGCGTTCGCAGTTTGAGAAGGAAGTGGTAAACATCAAATCTCCTGTATCTTCGGTCGCCGCGGTCGTTAAGTCGGAACGACCTTATCATACCTTGGTCGCTCCAGCGCCTTAGAGTATTGGGATGAACATGAAAAATGCTTGCTACTTCTTTAACAGACATGAGAGGCGCTACTTCATGGAATTTATGATTAGTTGTCATCGTTTTATGCCCATCTGACGAGAGAAATCTTGTCCTTTATTAGATACTAGTTAATGTAGCTATGTTATACATTAGTAAAGTTTTGTTAAGAAATAAATAGTCAATTAGTCGTAGGAAGATGGTCACCAGCTTAAATAAGAGAAGGAACGATTAAAGATGATTAGCATATGCATCAGATATAGCTATATCAATGCCACAGTCTGTTTTGAGGCTCCCCGATGCCTGTACAGGGCTTAAAATGGGGTATGAAATGGATTATAGGTATCTAGATACCTTTTAGGGATTAAAAGCGTCAGAATCGTGTCTGGTGAGCGTCGCTGAACGCGTTAGAATGGCACTCCAGCGGGGCTCTCAGGGATATATGCCTTAAAGCCTGAGTGACACAAATCTGACACTTTATTGCAGTGGGTAATAATATTTCCACAAGTCTGGGGTAAGGCGAACAGATTTCGATTGCAGTAATTACTTCAAGCCTAAGAGAGAGGTTTTTTGATATCCCCATTTAGAGTGGGTACCTTGATTTGTGTGGCGATATGAAAAGGTTCGTTGACTGTTTTTACGATTTCTT
>CP070672.1:3135821-3142546 GCA_020351895.1 Thermoplasmata archaeon | reverse complement strand
TGGATACAACGGTATTGAGATATTTTCATGTGTATGGACCAAAACAGGATTATTCTGATGCGGGATGGGTTGTTTCCATATTTACTCATAGGATTTTAAAAGATCTTCCCATCACGATATATGGTGATGGAACCCAGCAGCGTTCCTTCACCTATGTTCAGGATGTTGTGAATGCCAATATGATGGTATCCGAATCAAGAAATGCCTTTGGGGGAGTATACAATTGTGCCTCGGGTATCAATGTAACCATCAATGAGTTGGCTGAAAACCTTTTCGAACTATTAAATAAAAAAGTGCCAGTAAAGTACGATGATTGGATGGTGGGAGATATCAAGAAGTTCAATATAGACAACTCCAAGCTGAGGTCATTGGGTTTCGAATTCGAAACATCATTTAAAAGTGGCCTGAAAAAGACCATCCAATGGATGAAGACAGCAAGTTAGATGCGATAAAAAAACTGAGGAAATGAGAATAAACACTAACTGTATTTAGGAGCTAATTATAATGATCAGTGAGGAAATTGATTTACAGGATTTTGTGTCCGAGTATTACGCAAACGTTAGATACAAAAACAAATACTCGCTTATGTATCATGAGGCTTTGCTATCTGTCGCCATATCACTAATCAAGAATGATGGTCTTATTCTAGACAATGGTTGCGGTGTAGGTAATCTGTTTGAGCATTCTCCGAACAAGAATATAATCGGCATTGATATTTCCGAAGGGATGTTAAATAAAGCGAAATCAAGGATGGTATATGTAGTTCGAGGAGATACCGAGAAGTTGCCTTTTAAGAATCTTAGTTTCGATTCAGTCATTTGTAAAGCCTTATTACATCATGTACATAACAAAGAAGTTGCCATAAGAGAGATGGAAAGGGTGCTGAGAGATGGTGGTGAATTGATCGTTGTTGAGCCAATTAAAACAATTTTAAGTGCAATGCCACGAAAAATGGTGAAGGAGAGCAAACATTTCTCTACTATACATAGTAATTTTAAGAGAGATGAATTAATTAAATTATTCGGGGATAGATTTGATATAAAAAGTGTAATATATAATGGGTATATTGCACACCCGTTACTTGGTTTTCCAGATGTCATAGATTTGCATAAATACATACCTTTTAAGGACCACTCGGTACCGATTTTAATGCGAATAGATAATTTTATCTCGAAGCTTCCAATTATTAACAAGCAGAGTTGGACGATAATTCTTAGGCTCACTAAAAAAGGAGGCCAGGAAAATTAATTTATTTTCTTTACTCTGAAGAACCATATAAAATTTATGCGGCCTTTATTTGCAAACTAAACAACTAGTTTATGAGCGGTCTGAATTAACCAGAATTAACCATATTTTCAACGGTTCTTTTCACACCTTCCTCGAAGCTTACGACCTCTTCATAACCCAGTAAACGGGTTGCTTTCAAGATATCAGCACGGCTGTGTTTTATGTCGCCAGATCTTGGATCGGTATATATGGGTTTGATATCTTTTGCCATGATATTATTAAGGGTATCAACCAGTGCATTTACGCTTATCTGATTGCCACAAGCGATGTTAAAAACTTCGCCTTCGACATCTTTAGCAACGGCTGCGAGCTCAGTGCCCCATAAAACATTATCAACAAACGTAAAATCCCGTGTTTGTTTACCATCACCATATATTAAGGGTTTTTGATTTTGACTCATGAGATCAATGAATTTTGGGATAACAGCTGCATACTGAGATTTTGGATTCTGTCTCGGGCCGAAAACATTGAAATATCTGAGAACTACAGTGGGCAATCTATAGACTTTTGTGAAAACTTTGCAGTAGAGCTCACCAACAGCTTTAGATACTGCGTAAGGCGAAAGTGGATTGAGCCCCATTTTCTCATTTTTCGGAAGTTCTGGTGTGTCTCCGTAGACCGATGATGATGACGCATAGATAAATTTGCTTATCTTATAATCTCTTGCGATTGTAAGCATGTTCAGGGTTCCTGTGGTATTAACTTCATGTGTGCTTTTAGGATCTTTGACACTTCTTTCTACAGAGGGTAAAGCTGCTAAATGGAATACAATTTCTATGTCTTTTAAAACTTTTTTCAGTAGTAAAACATCAAGGATGCTACCCTCAACGAACTCAACACGATTTTCGAATTTTTTGATGTTTTCAAGTTTCCCTGTACTTCCATCGTCTAAAATAGTAACATCGTTTCCAGGAGCCAAAAGCTCTGCCAAATGTGATCCAATGAAGCCTGCCCCTCCCGTAATGAGAACTCGCTTTCCTTTAAACACCAATTTTATCGGCATTTTAACTACGACTCCTGCCTATGCCGCGATAAATAATGTTTTTTGGGATGGCTTCAGGTCGAAAAACATTCCTTGTATCCACTAAAACGCAATCCTTCTTGACTAAGGAAATGATTTCATCAAGTGAAAGGCTTCTTATAACATCATGATCAGTTATTATTATTACACAATCCGAATCCTTTAATGATTCATCCAGTTTGTAACACTTAAAAATACCAGATTCTTCGATTTCTAATGGATTGACAACAGGATCGAAAATGAATATCTTTCCTCCCATTTCAAAGAGCCGATTAGTGATGTAAAGTGCGGGACTCTCTCTAATGTCCCCTACATTTGCTTTATAAGATATGCCCAATATCGAGATTTTAGAGCCTTTCACAGACTTGCCCACCTCATTCAGGCCATTTACTACCAGGTTAACCACGTGAAGGGGCATGTAGTCATTGATGCCCCTCCCTGCCAAAATAAGTCTAGGGTGGTAACCTAGTTCCATTGCTTTATGGGTTAAATAATATGGGTCAACAGGAAGGCAGTGCCCCCCAACCCCAGGGCCTGGATAATACTTAATAAAATTCCATTTAGTTGAGGCGGCCTCGATGACAGATATGACATCGATGTCCATTCGCTGGAAAATCATGGCCAATTCGTTAAAAAGTGCAATATTGAGGTCCCTTTGGATATTCTCAATTATCTTTGCCGCTTCAGCGGTCTTCAGATCCTTGACAATTGTAACCTTCTCTTTAATAATGCTTTGGTATAATTCTTTTGTAGTTTCCGCCCAATCGGAGTTGATTGCTCCGATTATCCTCGCCACCTTATCTAACGTATGATTTTCATCCCCAGGATCGTATCTCTCTGGGCAGTAAGCAAGGCCAAAATCTGGACCGGCCTTCAGGCCCTTTTGCTCAAGGATTGGCTTGACGATTTCATCGGTAGTGCCTGGGAATGTAGAAGATTCTAATACTACAAGCTGGCCCTTTCGTAGTCCCTTTAAAACGGATTTGCATGCAGATTCAATAAAACTCAAATCTGGAATTTTTGTCTCTGTTACAGGTGTGGGTACTATTATTAATATAATGTCAGATTTAGAAACTGCTTGGGGTATATCAGATGTTACGCTTAGCTTGCCATTTCCCCTCACTTTTACGAGCCTATCATCCAAATTCAAATCTTTGAGTGGGGATATGGATTTTTGGATCAGTTCGACTTTTTTCTTGTCGATATCGGCTCCGATCACATCGAAACCTTTTTCTGCAAAGCTGATGGCGGTGGGCAAACCTACATAACCCAATCCTATGACGCAGATTTTGGCTGTTCTTGAGGCTATTTTTTCCTTCATTTTCATATCCTCATGAGTAATTAGCCCTGAAATACCTGCGTTTCTTTATATTCTTTTCGTCAACAATATATATTATATAATTGGCTTATTATTGGCTTACACATTATAACAAAAGCAACTAGAGAAAAATAATGATGGCAAATGAACTTTTGTTTTTCGGATACGAATCCTTGACTTGTGATAAGGTTACTTATCATTCGTAATTTTTATTCTTATTTAAAAATAAGATAGCTTGCTATCCCCACAGGAACATAAATCAGGTTCAAAAATATGAAAACCATAAGAGACAATGCAACAGAGTATTCTGATTCTATACCTATAGATGAAAGAAAAAACACATAAACTGCCTCCCTCGTTCCTAATCCCCCAATTGAGATTGGTAGAGCCGAAATAAATGTTGCGCAAGCCGCCATAGAAATTATGAAAATCAATGAAACTGAGATAGACAATGACAACGCCAAAAAGTATATTCCTATGAAACCTGCGATCCAAACGGCTATACTGATAATAAAACTAAATAGATAATTACGTAACTTTATCTTAGCCAGGGCCATGTAAAATTCATTGAAATGCATAACAATATTTTGCCTAGCATCCATGGGTACAAAAACTTTATATATCGGCTTTAGTAGTTTTCTCATAAGGTTCTTTTTAATGATTAGGAACAGGCCTATTAATATTAAAAATGAAAAAATGATATATTCTATCCAAAAAGTTTTGATCTCAAAAACGAACAGTAAAATATATAGACCGAGGATATTCAAAAATATCAAGGCAGAGATATCAAGTATCCTATCGATTATTACACTGGAGAAGGATTTTGCTAGTTCGAAATCGGTCTCCTCTGATAGATGTTTCGCACGGTAAAGGTCCCCTATCTTTCCTGGGGTTATATTTCCTAAAAACGAGCCTTTTAGCCTCAATATTAGGCATAATTTGAAATTTACTTCAACCCCCATGGTGTGAATAATATATTTCCATCTTATTGTGAGGAGGGAAATCACGACGACATTGATTAAAATTGCAATGCCAAGGAAGAATAAATCTGCAGATTTCAATATTGAGACCACCTTGGAGAGGTTGATGTTTAAAAGAATATAAATTAAAACAAGGATCCCGACGATTCCAAGGTAACTGGACTTAATTTTCATAGGGGGACCCCGATTTTGCTTTGCAATCAAGATAAGTTGATAATTTCAAAAAATCCTCTCTCATAGCTGCATTCTCCCATTCCAAGGTATCTAATAGGCTTTATAAGAGATAACACATTATTAACGAAATCACCCGTTCGAAGTTGAGTTATAAGGAGAATAATATAAATAAATAACGACATAACTAATGGAATACGATAAAGGAAGGCTTCATGCTCAACTCTAAGATGTATTATTCGAATAATAATCCATAAATAGGTAAAAGCAATGTTGTTTTATGTGAACCTCATAAGCTTTGAATGGCAGGAGAAAAGAAGATGAGAATCGCATTAATAACCCCTTATTATTTTCCTATTCTTGGAGGTTACACTCTAATTGCTCATGGTCTGTCAAGATCGTTTAGAGAGAAAGGTCACGAAGTCAAGGTCCTCACACCAACATGCGCCCCGTCGTACAAAGATGAGAATGTTCTCACCTTCGAAAAGCGTCCTCTGCCATTTAAGGAAAAGAGGGGAATCTTGAAGGGCTTGAATTTCTTTGAAAAAATGTTCGGGTACAAAGAATTGACAAGCGTTCAAAGTGATATGGTCTTGAAGATCGAAAAGATCAATCCGGATATTGTGCATACATTCGGGGCGATACAATATGGATTTGTTGGAACCATAAGTTCAGCCAGGAACTTCAAATGGATTCATACGTTTATAACACAACCCCCCAATAGAATATCGTTTTTCAAAAGAACCATGGTCAGAAAGGTGTTCAGTAGAGCAGATTCAATGACAGTGACTGCAACCAATCAACTAAGGGATATTAAAGAAAAATACGGATTAGAGGCCAGTATAGCCATTCCTGTGGGTGTCGATACCAATTTTTTCACTCCTTCACCCCAATCTATGAAAACTCCAATTATCGGGGCCGTATCCAACTTCGTTTGGAAGGAGAAAGTCGAGGGTTTGTTGCTGTTGATCAGGTCCTTTAAAAGGGTGCGTTCTACCTATCCAGATATCAAACTGAAAATTGTCGGTGAAGGAGATTATAGAAAATTAGTAGAGGAAACCATCAAGGAAAATGGATTGGAAAAAGAGGTGGAACTTCTCGGTAAAATGACGAGGGAAGAGATTTGTAAATTCTATCAAAGCATTTCTGTCTTTGTACATATAAGTTATCAGGATACTTTGCCTCTCACTGTTTTGGAAGCCATGGCATCTGGTCTTGCGGTTGTCGGTTCAAATATTGGCGATGTCCCTCGGGTGATGTCAGAAAAAGCTGGACTAGTTATAGAAATGGAAGAAGTGGCTATTGCCAATGCCATATTGAGATTATTGGATTCACAAGAATTAAGAGAAAATCTCGGAAGAAGTGCAAGAAAAAAGGTAGAACAGGAATATTCATGGCCAAAGGTGGTAGACGAGTATTTAGAAGCATATGGCAGTTTACTTTAATTCAATGAAATGTAAAAGAGGAAAAACAATGAAAAAGATCGTGGTTGTAGGTGGTGGAGTAACAGGGCTTTACTCTTCATTAGAGCTTCTTAAAAGAGGCTATAAGGTAGTATTGATTGAGGTGCGGTCGAAGGTGGGAGGCATGGCCCAGAGTATTGTCGATGGAGAATTCATTTTCGATGTTGGCTCCCATGTGATTCATACAAACAGTCAAAAATATAGGAAATTTATAATGGATTTATTGGGCCATGATTTACTTGAAAAGAATATCACGGCGAAGTCTTATTTCGAGGGCGAATTTCACAACTTTCCCCCGATAATGAGGGATATTTTCCATTTTCCGCCTGGTAAAGCTCTCAGGATCTTATTGGCCCTGTCCAAAAGTTACATAAATCAATATAGAGAGAAAAAACCTTCTTTCGAGGAGCAATTGAAGTTTCTGCCTGGAAGAGATTTGTATAAAATATATTATGAAGGTTACACAACAAAATTCTGGGGAGTTT
>CP070672.1:3132855-3135721 GCA_020351895.1 Thermoplasmata archaeon | reverse complement strand
GGTACAGGAGGTTTGCTCTCTGCTTTTGTCATAAATTAATTAAGAACCAGATCATTGGAATAAAAACCTAACTAACTAATTGCCTACCATAATCGAAACTTACCCAAAGATTTGATTATTGGGGCTTGCATAAGGTTATTAAAAGTGTTTTTTCATGTCGGAAATCACTGTTCTTCCCTTTAAAACTCAAATAAAAGCTTCACTCAATGAGAATTTATTGGATGCTCTGAATAGAGGAGGATTCAGAGTTCAATCGCTTTGCGGCGGGAGAGGGGTTTGTGGCAAATGCAAAGTCATTATTAAAAAAGGAAAGAGGATCCTATCCGCTCTCAGCGATTCTGAAAAAAAATTGCTAACCACAGAGGAGTTAAACAAGGGATATAGGCTAGCATGCCACGGCGTAATCAGAAAAAACGAAGCCGCAGTCATAGAAATACCTCTCGAGAGCAGAGAAGAGTATCAAAAACTTTCAATAGTAGGTCTTGAGCCACAGGTACTGCCTCACCCGGCTGTCAGAAAAATTTTCATTAAACTATCGAAAACTACATTGAAAAACATAAATTCAGATCTCGATAGGATCATCGAGGCGCTATCATCTCAAGGTTTCCCAAATCTTCAGATATCGTATAAGACATTAAAGGAAATATCATCGTTGTTGCGAAGGTGCGATTGGGAGGTAACTGCAGCTCTTTGGATGGACAAAGAGATCTCATGTATTGAGTCTGGAGATACGTCAGACAGAAATTTTGGAATTGCCTTCGATATTGGAACTACTAAAATTGCAGGATATTTCATGAATTTGAAGGATAGCTCATTACTGGGCTTCACCTCTAGGATAAATAGCCAGAGAAGATTCGGAGAAGATATCATTTCAAGAATAACACATGTGATTGATAACGAGGAAACGTTGACTGAATTGAATAGATTAGTAAGATCTAATATGAACGATATAATCGATGAATTCTGTAATAAATTCAAGGTTAAGTCCAATGAGATATATGATTTAACATTCGTGGGAAATACAGCAATGCATCATATACTCATGAATCTAAATCCTACCTACCTTACCTTATCCCCTTATCCTCCGGTAGTAAGGAATTCATTCGATATTAAGGCCCATGAGTTTGGAGTAAATATCAATCCCAATTGCTACATTCACGCTTTGCCTGTGATAGCCGGTTTTGTAGGAAGCGACGTGATAGCAGATATAATATCTACCGGTATTCATAAATCCGATGAATTATCTATGCTGATAGACATAGGAACTAATGCGGAAATAATTCTAGGAAATAAGGAAAGAATTGTAGCTTGTTCTTGTGCATCAGGGCCGGCATTTGAGGGGGGGCATATTAAACACGGAATAAGGGCACAAAAAGGCGCGATAGAAAAGATTTGGATAGAACCTAAGACTCTCAATGTTTTTTTCAAAGTAATTGGAGATGTAAAGCCTACTGGAATATGTGGCTCAGGCGTAGTTGATGCAATTTCTGAAATGTTCAAAGCGAACATCATAGATGAAAGAGGATATATTATAGCAAATAATAACTCCAGTAGAATTATTAATGGAAAGGGCCTAAAAGAATTTTTAATTGCCCAAAAGGACGAGAATGCTATTGGAGGGGATATAACAATAACCCAATCGGATATAAGAGAAATACAACTAGCTAAAGCTGCAATATATACTGGTTGCCTTATTTTAATGAAAGAACTGAAGGTGTCACCGAAAGAGATAGAGCGGCTCTATTTGGCGGGATCTTTTGGAACGTATATCAATCCTGATAGCGCAAAAACTATAGGCATTTTTCCAAATATTTCAACAAATCGCATGAAGTTCGTGGGAAATACTGCAGGTTCAGGTGCAAGAATGGCCTTAAAATCTAAAAAGATCAGAGGACTTGCAGACAAGATTGCTAATAGAGTTCGATACATTGAGTTAGGAGCCAAAAAAGAATTCCAAGAAGAATTCCTAAATGCAACGTTCATTCCACATAAAAATGCAAAGTGATTTCAAAATTAAAAATAGATTTATTGCTGGCTAGCGCGCGCTAGGTAATATGCATTCAACGAAATAGATCTTTGTGAATGGGCCTAATTAAATCTCTGATACTTCCATGCCCCTTAGCATATTTATATCCTTTTATAATAGCCACAGGCACACCATCAGCCTTATTCATGACCAATTCAGCAGAGGATGCAAGCTCATCTGCAACTGCAATGTTTGTAACGGTTAAGATATGCCCAGTAGAATCCTTTTTTCCTCTATAATCCTTTAAAGGATTCATACCTGAAACGCCTATGGCCATATTAACTTGACCTTTTCTCCACGGCCTCCCAAAGGTATCTGATATTATTACAGCAATATCAGATCCTGTCAATTCCTTAATTCTGTTTCGAATATGTGTCGCTGATAAATCGGGATCTCGGGGGAGTAAAGCTACCTTATCTTCTCCAAGCACATTCGAGTTATCGATACCCGCATTTGCACACACAAATCCATGTCTGGTCTCGGTAATAAGATGATGGCGCCACATCTTGACGATTCTTCTAATTTCACTTATGATTGTTTCGACGTACGCGGGATCTTTTTTTGCATTTGATGAAATTTGTTTAGCGAAAATGGATGGTGCGACTTTTTTAAGATCAACCAGCCTTCCCTCTGATTTCGATATAATTTTATGGGTAACTACTATAACATCGCCATTTTCGATAGTTATCCCTTGTTTTTCGGATGCTTTCATTATCAATAGCCCAATATCGTCTCCTTTTTCTACTTCAGGAATGTTTTTTAAACCAATTACTGTAATCAAAATTATCCCCTTAACGCCATTATCGCCAAAATAATTAAGCGCATCTATGGTGGCCGATT
>CP070672.1:3127802-3132755 GCA_020351895.1 Thermoplasmata archaeon | reverse complement strand
GCTTTGTTAGATGTTTATGGAACAAATAATAAAATCAGACTGTCTTATGATGGCTCAAACTATGCGGATATGTCGGTTGCTTCAGATGGAGAACTGACTATCCAGACCACTGGAACTGACGAAGACATTAAAATAAGAACGGGAAGCTTTGATAACGCAATCTTTATTGATGATTCAGCCAGCCGAATCGGCATTGGGACTACGAGTCCAAGATATAAATTGCATGTCAAAGGTAATCTCCTTCTTGACGGTGATACAGGACCAGCATTAATGCTATGGTCCGACTCTACCTCAGGTTCCGAAGACGGCATAGATATCTATACAAATGGTTTTAATGACATGATGTTCAGGACAGCAACTGCTGGTACATTTTCACATAGGATTAGGGTGTTGGGATCCAATGGTAATATACGTATAGGGTCGGCTTTAACTCCAACGGCTAAGTTAGACGTAACTCCAGAAGTCACAGATTCCACAGATTATTATGGTATTAAAAGTGGAATAGCCTACACGGGCCCAAGTACGATGTCAAACTGGTATGGAATGTATGTCACAGCCCCCATAGGTGGTGGAGTAATTACGAATAAGTATGCCTTGGTGACAGATTCAGGCGCTGGCAATGTCGGCATCGGAACCACAGGACCCGGTAAGGCATTAGAAGTTAACTCTGCAGATGGTTATAATCTTCGATTAACGTACAGTGATATTAACGGTGGAGCAGCAAATTACGCTGATTTTCTTACAAGCAATAGTATGTTAACGATTCAAACTTCTGGAACAATAGATGACATTGAAATCAGAACAGGAAGTTTTGACAATGCGATTTATATTGATGAATCGGCCAGTGCGGTTGGTATTGGAACATCAAGCCCACAGAGATCTTTACACATTTCTGGTGTAATGCGACTTGAACCACAGTCTGCAGCCCCATCCCCTGCATACGAAGGAGACATATATATGCATGATGGTACAGGAACCCCTGCTTATTCGGTATTGAGAGTTTATGATGGACTCCAGTGGAATGACCTTTGGTAATTTCGAAAAGTGGAAGATTCTCAACTAAAAGACGGGTAATAAAGTAACTGAAACATTAAAAATCCTTATTAGGATAGACTTAGTCTATTCTTTTCATTTTATTTAATCATTATAGTATAATAAAAAAATAGTTGGTTAGAATTTAATTTAAACTATTTTTATCCCATTTTTTCATACAAATTAGTAATATATAAGAATCACTTAATATATACTCCATATCGTTCCCAGTCCCCCACCCTTCCTCGCGCACCGATATGTGGTTATTTGATTCAAAAAATTTTTAAAATGAGTGGATTGGGGGCACTTTCCTTTCTTATAAAAACATATTGTGTTAATTCAGGTCAGCAAGGCTACAGTTGCGCATCTACTCCAAATCCCGGTTTATTTAATGGCACAAGAAAACCGTCTTCGAAAACAAAACCTCCTCTAGTTCGATCATTAATCAGAGAAAAATGCGAATCTAAATCTGCATACCTCACGTTTTTTTGCGATAGTGTAAAATGCAGTCCTGCTGTAATTGATACTCTATTTTCGCTCATACAGCCTATCATGGTTTCCATTCCATTGTCCTCGGCAATTTTATTGATTTCAAGAGCCTTTGTTAGGCCACCACACTTCATCAGCTTTATATTTATCTTGTCTGCACAATCATTTTCTATGATCTTATGTGCATCCTCTTTAGTTTTTACGGCTTCATCGGCGGTGATGGGGATAGGGGAATTTCTTCGCACCTCCCCTAGTCCTTTAAGATCATCCCATTTCACAGGCTGCTCAACCTGTTCGATTCTGTAGGGTTCAATCTTCTTGAGAACCTCGATTGCAGTCTTAACATCATAGCCCTGATTTGCATCCACTCTGATTATTATGTCATCACCCACAGTCTCTCTCACACTCTTTACAACCTCAACGTCCTTTATTTTGTCAAGACCAATTTTTATCTTCAAAGCCCTGAATCCTTGATCCTTATAATGCAACGCATGCTCAACTGCATCCTCTTTACTCATTATACCGATGGTCATATCAGTTAGCATTTTCTCCTTCTTTTGTCCCAATAATTCGTAGACTGGTAAATCTTTAACTTTACCGTGTAGATCATACAGGGCAAGATCAATGCCCGCTTTAGCGGAAGGATTTTTTTCCAATATTGAATCCATTTTCATATTTATAGCGTCGATATTACTGGCATCCTCTTCCACAAGTTCATCCGAAAAAATATTTAGGGCCATCAAAACCGTGTCACGGGTCTCCTTGGTCACCGAGTTCGGACATGCGTTCCCTATCCCACAATATTCACCTGCGTAGAGCTTTACAATTATGTTATGAGCTACATTCGATGAACCTGTTGCAATTACAAAAGGCTCTTTTCTTTTGCTTTCCACATGGATGTATTCTATCTTCTCGATCTTCATCACAGCAATCATGGAATAGAGGATATTTATGGTTGTTGATTGGGGGGATTTAGAATGTCATCCTCCATAGATTCTGAGGATTCTTCCATACTTTCAGAAATCATTGATTCGGCTGGCGGTTCTGAGGGAGGCAGTTCCTTAAGTATCTTCCTGAACAGGTTTCGGATCATGGTGAATTGAAGAACCAGAAGGAAAGCAAACAAAACAATTGGTATAATAAGTATCAGCATCTCCTGTGATTCGATTCTCTCCTTTGCCTTTTCAAGATCATCATTAGTTTCTTCCAATTCAGCTTGAGTGGTTTCCAATGTATTTTCGGTCTCTGCAAGGTTAATTTTGGTTTCCTCCAGCTCGGCTTGGGTTGTTTCCAATGCATTTTTCGTTTCTGTTAGATTTTCTTTGGTTTCGTCCAACACAGCTTGGGTATTTTCCAGGGTATTCTTAGTCTCTGTAAGGTTGGCTTTTATTTCATATATTTCGGCTTGAGTATTTTCTAGTGCATTTTTCGTCTCAGTAAGATTTTCTTTGGTATTATTGAGCTCATCCTTTGTATTCTGCAGTTCCTCTTCAAGTATATTAGCAGGTTTGACATATGTCACAGTAATAGAATCAGTTGCCGAGTTTTCTGAAGAGTCAGTTGCCGTGGCCAAAATTATATTGACCCCCTCGGAAAGTGCAAGTTGGAATTCGAAACTTCCGTCCTGCTCTACTTCCACCACAACACCGTTGACAACAAGATGCACTCCGTATTCCGAAGTCCCGGATACCGTTATAGTTGGAATATCAACAACGGAACCTGATGTGGGATTGGTAATATCCACAGGTGGAGGGGTAATATCAGGTGCAACATACCGATTGGCCCATAAGCTGTAATATGTTCCATCTAAATGCTGCCATATAGCAATTGCATTCCCCTCTGCATCGGACGCCATTACTGGTAACATGGCACCACCTACATTGTTGGTTTCGACTAGGGTTGTCGTACCCCAGCCGGATTCTATTGTTGAACGATTAGAGTGGATATTATTACGAAAACCATCATTTTGACTCCAAACGGCTATTGCATCACCATTATCACTCAAGGTTACATCCACATGCGAAACAGAGACTGATTCGGTGTACCCTATTCGCATTGGCAATCCCCATCCTGAGCCCATTGTGTACCGTCTAGCATAAAGATTATTTTGCCCTCCTTCCCATTGCTTCCATATTGCTATGGCATTACCAAAGGAATTCACTGCTATATCGGAATCTGTGGAGGTACCATCGTAATCCTCAAGAAGAGACGGCTTGCCCCAACCTGTACCTATTTCAAAACGATTCCAGGAGACATTGTAGATTGAAAGACCGCTATCCCATTCTTCCCATACCACAATTGCATTACCATTATCATCCATTGCTAGGTCAAAGAAAAACACACTATCTATGTCATAGTCTTCTATTAAATCTGCAGAATCCCAACCGACTCCTTTTGTAAAGTTATTTGCATACAAGTTATACCTCGAACCGTCATAAATGCGCATAATTGCTACGGCATTTCCATTCTCATCCATGGCCACATTGGTTTTAGATGCATCGTATGTATCCTCTGATTCTATGATTTCCTCCGGGCTCCATCCTCCCCCTTTGGTATAATTACTTGCCGAGACGTTGTCTGGTGATCCTGGGGAAACCCACACAGCCATAGCATCCCCTTCGTTATTCATGGCCACATGCGGATCATTGGCATGCCCAGCATCATTGAACTCTATAAGTTGAGGATCGCCCCACCCTTGGCCCTTTGTGTAGTGATTAGCCCAAATATTAAACCTAGCTCCATCATCTTGTCGATATACAACAATGGCATCCCCATTGTCATTTATTGCTATATCAGGGAAGTATGCATCATGGGTTTGATTGTATTCGATAAGTACCGCTCCTTCCCAGCCATAACCTGCAATGTATCGATTAGCCCAGACATTGAAGACCGAACCGTCATGATGTGACCATACAGCCATGGCGTCTCCACCACTGTTCATGACTATTTTATGTTGTGTTACATCCCCTAGCTCCTCATGTTCGATGGGTCCTGCAACACTCCAGCCATCACTTGAATCTGCTACTGCTGGAAAATATGGTAAAAAAAGAGCAAAAAAGGCCGTTGCACAAAAAACACATAATAAGGTTCTCAGATTATTGTTCCTCAACATATTACCCCTACCTTCTGGATAAAATCCAGGTAAGAAATCACTTAGGTACTATTTATTGTTTGCAGGAATTTAAAATTAGAGCCCCGGCTATTTCTTAAAAAAAAACAAAAACCACTCGACGAATATTGATGCCAGACAACCCGGTTTTTCAGGAGAGGGTATGAAATACCCCCTCCTAAATTGATTTCGTAGGAGGTGATCCATCCGCAGGTTCCCCTACGGATACCTTGTTACGACTTAACCCCCCTTGCTGAACCCAGATTTGAACATCCCAAATAGAAATACCCTCATCTAGACCCAACTCGGATGGTTTGACGGGC
>CP070672.1:3119615-3127702 GCA_020351895.1 Thermoplasmata archaeon | reverse complement strand
CCCTCAAGTGGGGCAATGGATGTTCTAATAAATGCCGATGTTGTGGTAACATTCACCGAGGAAATGAATACATCTTCTGTGACTTACACATGCACACCTGATCCTGGTGGATGGAGTGTTGTATGGAGTGCTGGAAACACCACAGCCACTTATTCACATAATGACTTTGCCAGCGAAACCACATACACATTCGAAATAACTGGTGGAAAAGACCTGGCTGACAATGATCTAGCTGCTGGAGCGGTGCCTAATCCGTGGTCATTTACTTCAGAGGATGTGATTCCTCCCGAAATAAGCCTTACATCTCCTGTTAATGGTACAATTGATGTGGTTCTAAGTGAAAATATTGTTGTTACCTTCAGCGAGGAGATGAACACATCCACTGTGACCTACACCTGCACCCCCGATCCGTTGGGATGGAGTGTTGTGTGGAGTGGTGGAAACACCATAGCAACCTATTCACATAATCCTTTCACAAGTACCACAGTCTATAACTTCGAAATTACAGGGGCAAAGGATCCAACTGGAAACGATCTAGTTGCTGGGGCGGTTCCAAATCCATGGACATTCACAACCGAGGATGCCCTGGCACCCACCATTACATCAACCTCACCTGCAAACGGCAGCCTGAATGTTGCGCAGACAGAGAACATCATAGTCACGTTCAGCGAGGCAATGAACACATCTTCAGTTGCATTCGCATCATCTCCAAATCCCGGAGGATGGTTCGTAACCTGGAGTAATGGAGATACAGTGGCAACATTTTCACACGATCTCTTTGACGATTATACCAGTTACATATTTCAAATTACTGATGGTAAAGACCTTGCCGATAACAACCTAGCTCCTGGAGCCGTTCCAAATCCATGGACATTCACGACAACGGACAGTATTTCACCCTCGATTACCGCCACATCACCCTTAAATGCCTCAGTGGATATCGGGCTCACCCAGAATGTGGTTGTGACTTTCAGCGAGGCAATAGACACCTCATCATTGTCATACAACTGCTTCCCTGATCCTGGAGGCTGGTCTGTATCCTGGAGTAGCGGTGACAGTGTTGCAACATTCTCGCACACTGCATTTTTAGATTCCACATCATACACATTCCAGATCGCCAATGCCAGGGATGGGGCAGGTAACCAATTGGTGGGAGGTGCTGTACCCAACCCATGGACCTTCACAACCATTGATGCAACTTCACCTACAATAATAGGCACATCTCCTCAAGATTCATCGAATAATATCGCCCTCACCGCCGACATAGTTGTAACATTTGACGAGGAAATGAATACCGCCACAGTAGCATTTTTATGCGCACCAGATCCCGGAAGCTGGTCCGCATCTTGGAACGCACAAAACACCGTGGTAACGTACTCGCATAATGCATTTGATGAACTTAACCTCTACACCTTCCAGATCGTAGCCGGAGAGGATATTGCAGGGAATGGTTTAATTGCAGGTGCAGTTCAGAATCCATGGTCCTTTACAACAGAGGATATCACAAGCCCAACGATTACCGCAACTACACCTGCTGATAATGCTCCAAATATCGGATTGGATCAGGAGGTCATCATAACCTTTAGTGAGCCCTTAGACAATACCACTGTGACCTATACCTGTTTACCGGATCCAGGTGGGTGGAGTGTAGTATGGAGTGGGGGCAATACTTTGGCGACATTCTCCCACAATCAGTTTGACAGCAACACTGTCTATACATTCCAGGTTACTGGTGCAAAAGACCTGGCAGGAAACGACCTAGCTGCTGGTGCAGTGCCAAATCCATGGTCTTTCTCCACTGTCGAATCCATACCTCCCACAATTACCTTAACCTCACCTTCTGACGGCTCTGCTGATGTTGATATAGCAATAAATGTGACTGTAACCTTCAGTGAAGCAATGAACATGTCATCAGTTGCTTATACATCCTCACCAGATCCAGGTGGTTGGTCCATAACTTGGAGTGCAGGTGACACGGTTGCCACGATTTCCCACAACAGATTCGATAAATCCACTGGTTATACATTCCAGATAGTGAGTGGAAAAGATATCGCAGGAAACAATCTGATTGCTGGTGGAGTTCCAAATCCATGGTCATTTACAACAAAGGCCAACATACCTCCATCCATTCTTTCGACTCCGATATTAACAGGCACTGAGTATGTTCAATACATCTATGATATCGAGGCAGCAGATGGTGACGGAGATCCTCTAACCTATAGCCTGACAACGTATCCAACGGGAATGGTAATAAATACAAGCACTGGCCTTATCACATGGACTCCTACAAATGTTCAAGTGGGAGTAAACAATGTCGTGGTTCTTGTTTCAGACATCGATTTCGGAACAGATTCACAATCTTTCACAATTACAGTAGCAAATGTAAACGATCCACCAATCATAACCTCGATACCTATTACCATAGCCACTGAGGATGTGCAATACTCCTATGATGTTGAGGCCTCGGATGTTGATGTTGGGGATACCCTAAGCTACAGTTTAACAACCTATCCAACTGGAATGACCATAGATAGTTCTACTGGAATGATATTATGGACACCCACCAATTCCCAGGTGGGAGCCAACAATATATTGGTTGAAGTCTCAGATGGAAACGGTGGATCCGATACCCAATCCTTCACAATTACAGTGGAAAACGCAAATGATGCACCTACTATAATATCCACAGCCATCACCACTGCCACAGAGGATGCTCAATATGTTTATGATGTGGATGCAACCGACATAGATGTGGGAGACACCCTATCCTACAGCCTTTCCTCATTCCCATCAGGGATGACAGTCGATCCCAATACTGGAGTGATTACCTGGATTCCCACGAACGCCCAGGTCGGTGTAAATCCCGTGACTGTAGTGGTTTCAGATGATGCCGCAAGCGCGGACACTCAATCTTTCACAATCACGGTGGCAAATAGCAATGATCCACCGAACATTTTCTCCGCACCCATCACAACAGCAACCGAGGAAATCCTATACACCTACGATGTGGAAGCAACGGACCCGGATATTGACACTCTAATCTATGGACTCACCACATATCCAACTGGGATGGCAATAGACAATTCCTCTGGTTTAATCACGTGGACCCCCACAAATTCCCAGGTGGGATCAAACAGCGTCGTGGTCCTGGTCTTGGATGGGAATGGAGGATCCGATATCCAATCCTTCACAATTACCGTGGAAAATGCAAATGATCCACCATCAATAATATCGGTTTCAATCACATCGGCAACAGAGGATCAACCATATGTCTATGATGTCGAGGCAACTGATATAGATGTTGGAGACATCTTGACCTATAGCCTTACTGTATTTCCCACTGGGATGACCATAGACTCAAACTCTGGCCTAATCGAATGGACACCCACAAACGATCAGGTCGGGGTAAACTCCGCAACCGTCGTGGTCTCAGATGAAAATGGAAGTTTCTACACTCAATCATTCACGATCACGGTAATGAATGTAAATGATCCACCAACGATTACATCGTCTTCTATTACCACTGCTACTGAGGATGTGATGTACACATACGATGTTGAAGCAACAGAAATAGATGTGGGAGATACCCTTAGTTACAGTTTAACCACTTATCCAATTGGGATGACCATAGATAATTCAACAGGTTTGATTCAGTGGACCCCAATTAACGATCAGGTCGGTGTTAACAATGTGGTGGTCCTGGCCTCGGATGGAAATGGTGGTTCAGATACTCAATCATTCTCTATTGATGTTGCGAACACGAATGATCCGCCAACTATTATCTCCCCACCTATTACAACAGCAACCGACGATGTTCTGTATGTATACGATGTTGAAGCAAGTGATATTGATATTGGTGACTCGTTGGTATTCAGTCTTACGGAATTTCCCACAGGTATGACAATTGATCCTAACACTGGCCATGTTGAATGGACTCCTGATGATGATCATGTGGGTACAAACAGCGTGACCATTCTGGTTTCTGATGGAAATTCCGGAACAGATACACAATCCTACAACATATCTGTTGCAGATGCAAACGATGAACCAACCATAACATCGACAGCCCCAACCACTGCGATGGAAGATACTCAATATTCATATGTAGTTGAAGTCTTAGATCCCGACAACGATATATTGGATTTCAGTCTAACAACGAGTCCCAGTGGGATGACAATCGACAGCGCAACAGGCTTGATTCTGTGGACTCCAACAAACGATCAAGTTGGCTCAAATAATGTAATTGTCCAGGTCCTGGATGGAAACGGAGGCTCCGATACTCAGTCCTTCCCAATAGATGTTACCAATGTCAATGACGCTCCAATGATAACATCCACACCAATCATAACGGAAACAGAAGACGAGCTTTATGTTTATGATGTCGACGCAACAGATGTGGATTTGGGCGATTCACTAACCTATAGTCTAACTGAATACCCAACAGGGATGATCATCAACTCAAACACAGGCCTTATTCAATGGACACCTATAAATTCTCAGGTAGGGACAAATCCTGTTACCGTCGTAGTTTCAGATGAATCCGGAAGCACTGATTCCCAAATATTCACAATCACTGTATCGAATACCAATGATGCTCCAACCTTTACCTCAACTCCGATAGCAGCGGGAATAGAGGATATGGTGTATAACTATGATGTCAATGCAACAGACATGGACATTGGTGATACCCTGACCTACAGTCTAACAACTTACCCGGATACAATGGTAATCGATAACGCCACAGGTATGATAACCTGGACACCAACCAATTCCGATGTAGGAGAAAATCCTGTCACAGTGAAAGTCATGGATGGGAATGGAGGTGCAAATACCCAATCATTCTTCATTTCGATATCCAATGTGAATGATCCTCCGATAATCATATCAGGGGCCGTTATTACTGCAACTCAAGATGCCCTTTACACATACGATGTCGACGCAGATGATATAGATTTTGGGGATACATTAACCTACAGTCTAACTGTATTCCCTGAAGGAATGATCATCAACTCGAGCACAGGTGAAATCTCGTGGTCACCTGCAAATACTCAAGTGGGTGACAACTCTGTATTGGTTGAGGTCTTTGATGGCAGTGGTGAAAAGGATTCCCAATCCTTCATGATAACTGTTGCCAATATGAACGATCCACCAACCTTCACCTCACAACCTGAAACATCCGCCACAGAGGAAATGGAGTATTTCTATGAAGTTGAGGCCCTTGATATAGATGGCGATACTTTGAACTTTAGTTTGTTAAACTATCCTGAGGGAATGGTGATAGATAGTGATGCTGGAACAATAACCTGGACACCAACAAATGCTCAAGTCGGAACGCACCCCATAATAGTCAAGGTCATAGATGGAAACGAAGGCGATGCGAAACAATCCTTCTCGATAATTGTGGAGAATGTGAATGACTCGCCTACAATCATCTCTATTCCTCCTATGGAAGGTAAAGAAGAGGTAGTATACACTTATCTTGCCCAGGCAGAGGACCTTGATCCCGATGACACTTTAATTTTTGAATTGGCAGTGTATCCTGCGGGAATGCAGATAAACTCAACCGCCGGTATTATCTCTTGGACACCTACAAATGCCCAGGTTGGTGAAAACAGTGTTATCGTCGTCGTTACCGATGGCAATAGTGGCTCGGACACACAATCATTCGTAATAAATGTCTCTAATGTAAATGATAAACCTTACTTCACTTCATCACCGATTACTGAGGCAACAGAAGATGTACAATACTTCTATGATGTCAATGCAAATGATGTCGATCCTGGGGATTCCTTGACTTATAGTTTGACCTCGGCACCGGAGGGCATGATTATCAATGAGTCCAATGGTTTTATTTCTTGGATACCAATGGATGCAGATGTGGGCACACATCAAATAGAGGTAAAAGTCACGGACAATCAAAGTACTATTGCATCCCAGTCATTTACGATAACAGTCGAGAACGTGAACGATGCACCCATCATGTCAGGCATGACGGTTGAACCCGAAACAGGAAATAATAGGGATATATTTGTGTTTACACTAACCTACACAGATCCAGACGGCGATTCCGGTACGGCTAAGGTTATCATAAACAGCGCGGAGTACGAGATGACAAAGATCGGTGGGGGTGCATTAACAGGAGAAATATTTACCCTTGAGACGGCTCTTGGTGCAAGGAACCACACATATTACTTTGTAATCGATGACGATGAAGACCACGTTGTGGTAAGCGATGTGTCTAAGATATATGTTACCGCCGTGGAGGTTGAAGAGGAGCCAGAAGACCTGCTCCCCATTCCTGAATGGTGGCTTATTCTGATTCTTATTTTGATTATCATTGCTGTTTTAATCTATCTTGGGATAGTAAAGAGGCAACTCAAACGTCAGAGACGATATCAGCGTTTTCCACAAAAAACCGAGAAGAGATCCTTCGAAGATTTAAGAAGCGTAGGACCGCAAGAGAAAAGATCAGTACAAAAAACTGGGATTAAAAAAGCCGATGAAACGAGAGAATATGAGGAACCTGAGGAAGAAGAGGCACCGCTTTTGGAATTTATCAGATAAAATCCTTATATACCTTCTCTGCACTTCACACATAACTTGGGTGATATAATGGATGTTGAGAGTTTCCTTGCAGAGGATATAAGGGAATCGGACATTACATCAGAAGCACTTTTATCAGAGGAGAAGGCGAAAGCCCAAATCTTGGCCAAAAAAGAATCTATTATTGCGGGTCTTACCGAGGCAATAGAGATATTCAGTTATTTTGATCTGGATGTAAAAACCGATGTGTCCGATGGAGAAAGGGTGAGCAAAGGAGACATCATACTGACTATTGAGGGCAGGGCAAAAGATATATTGGCTGGAGAAAGGCTGGCTCTTAATTTTCTTGCCAGGATGAGCGGTATAGCCACTGAGACGAGAAGTCTTGTTGATAAATGCGAGAAGATAAATCCAAATGTTAAGATAGCCGCAACAAGAAAAACCACCCCAGGATTCAGGGAATTTGAAAAGAAGGCCGTGGTTATTGGAGGAGGAGAATCCCACAGATTCAGGCTTGATGACGCATTTCTCATAAAGGACAACCATCTGATGCTCGTTCCTTCCATAAAGGAGGCTGTTGCCCGTGCCAAAAACTCCGAGCCTGCCAAATTGGGAAAAAAAGTGGAAATCGAGGTGGAAAGCCTGGATAACGCAATTGAGGCCGTTGAGGCAAAGGCGGATATAGTGATGCTGGACAACATGAGTAACCAGGATGCAATGAATGCGTATCTAAGAATTAAAGAGATAAACCCCGATGTTGTTGTTGAAATCTCCGGAGGGGTGAGACCCGAGAATATAGAAAGCTATGCCAAACATGCCGACATGATATCCCTGGGATACCTTACTCATTCTGTTCCGGCTATGGATTTCTCTTTGGAGATCATACAGGTTCTGAATTAAAAATCATTCCACATCCGAGGTAAGGAGTTTTCCAAGCTCAAAGAAGGCCCTATCCACATTTTCTCCTGTCCTGGCGCTCGTGTAATAATACGGGGCATTGTATTTATCAGCCATCTCTCTTAACATTTCTTCTTTTATCTCGATACTATCTTTAAGATCGCTTTTATTGGCGAGGAATATCAAAGGCACCTTGCCTGCTATTTCAAAAAGTGATTCCACCCATTCATCCAGAGCCTTTAGGGTCTCGATATTTGTGGAGTCGCATATGGCGAGACTCCCTCTGGTTCCGAAAAAGTACGAATCTTTTAGAAGATTTCGAAAGGTCTCCTGGCCCATTATATCCCATATCAGCATTGAAAGTTTTACTTTAAGATCCTTTTCTGGATATTCCACTGTGAACTCTTTTTTACTCACTTTAGTGCCCAATGTCTTCAAGTACTTATCATCGAAAATATCTAGAATGTACCTTTTGATCAGACTCGTTTTTCCCACCCCATATGTCCCTATTAAGCACACCTTTTTGATGATCTCCACGTTCTTGCTCATCCCAAGTCCTCTAAAATCACTTGACAACGAATTGTATTAATGGTAAATAATATTATTTATTGCAGGAATGAGATTTTCAATTCATTTTATATTCTAAT
>CP070672.1:3115942-3119515 GCA_020351895.1 Thermoplasmata archaeon | reverse complement strand
TCATCATGACCTGAATACCACATATGGTATAAAGATCCGTCAAAGATGACATTGGGTGTATAAGCACGATTATCGTCCCAGGATCCAGGAGAACCGAGGTCGAGAACAGGATTTCCTGCATATTTTGACCAGGATATTCCATCGGAGGATGTTGCATATCCTGTTCTACCTTCTCCAAACGAATCAAGGCCTGAGTACCACATATGATATGTGGCTCCCTCATAGATTACAGAGGCTTGTGCAACATAGGTATCTTCCCAAGAACCTATTGCTCCCATGTCCATCACTGGGTTCCCTCCGTATTTTGTCCATGTAAGACCATCCGGAGAGGTGGCATAACCTATCCTATAATTCCAATCGTCAAAACCAGAATACCACATCTGATACGTTGTCCCATTATATAGAACCATGGGATAGTGAACATTGAAATCCTCCCAAGATCCAGGAGAACCCAAATGTAGTACAGGGTTTCCAGTATATTTTTTCCATGTTAATCCATCAGTTGAATTGGCATAACCTATCCTTACATTTGAGCCATCAAAACCCGAATACCACATGTGATAGATTGAACCATCATAAAAAATAGAGGGAAAATAGGCGAAGGTATCATCCCAGGAGCCAGGAGCGCCAACGTCCAAGACAGGATTGCCTAAAGTTTTATCCATCTCACCGCTCCAAGTATCAAATACAGGATGGCTATCTATTTCATTCTCCATCTCTATTCCATAACCTCCTAATCCTGAGGTAATCCTCGCTCCTCTATTTGGCGGGCTGTTCCATGCATCCTTATCCAAAACCACGAAATCAACTGCATCTCCAACTGTTGTTGAGCTGTCTATTGGTGTAGTATAAGATGTATCTGTATTTATCTCCAAATCAAAGTCATCTCCAATCTCTGGCCTCACTCCAATTACCGAATAATTACCAGCTTTAACCTCAAATTCGTAATCAGTGGGAAATGGTATATCCTCATGAGATGGTGTGTCATTAACAAGAATTGTTTGTGCACCCACATTCATATCCATATTGCTCAATGCTCCCAAAATAGATACAATCAGTAACAAACAAAAAATTATTGCCCTGACCTTCATCTTATCTCCACCTGATATTTTAAAATATGCCTTCGATTATATTATTTATTTAATAATTTATTATAATATAAAAAACCATTATACACCATTATCTCTCAGGATAAGGGCCCCTTTTTTGAAAATCACAGAATTAACTTTTTAACCAGAAAAAACAAAGCATATAATCCCTAAAACCCATCAGCTTTATAATGAAAGCCTCGGAACTCGATATCGATGAAAGAATCATTCAAACACTGAAAAAACAGGGAATCGAGGACCTCTATCCCCCTCAAGAAGAGGCAATAGAATATGCCCTTCAAGGAATGAACCTTGTGATGGCGGTGCCCACAGCCTCAGGAAAATCTTTGGTTGCTTATCTTGCGGCTCTTAAATGGGCCTTGAAAGGAAGCAAGGTTCTATACATAGTCCCACTGAGGGCCTTAGCCTCTGAGAAATACGAGGATTTGAAGGAATTTGAGGGATTAGGCGTTAAAATAGGCATTTCCATGGGAGATTATGATATGCCAGATCCCTCATTAGAGAGATTCGATATTCTCGTGGCCACGTCCGAGAAAGCGGACTCTTTATTGAGACATAAGGTGGATTGGCTGAACAAGTTAAGGTTAATCGTGGCTGACGAGGTCCATCTAATAAACGATTCTTCTAGGGGGCCGACACTGGAGGTGATTCTTGCTAGGTTCAAACAGATCAATCCCGACGCCCAGATCATTGCCCTTTCAGCCACAATTAATAATTCCTCGGATTTAGCTGATTGGCTTGAGGCTGTGCATATCACAAGTGATTGGAGGCCTGTTCCCCTAAAAGAAGGCATTTTCTTGTCAAATCAGATATATTTTTTGGACAATTCCATCCATTCTGTGGATCCTGAAGGGGAGGAGGTTCACTCTCTTATTCTCGATACCGTAAAAAACGGATACCAATGCCTGGTTTTTGTGAACAACCGCAAATCAACAGAAAGCCTGGCCGGTAAGGTGGGTAAGAAGATTGTCAATATTCTTAACGATAAAGAAATCAAGGATTTGAATGATGTGGCTGAAGATATACTTGAAAGGCAGTCTGAACCCACGATTATTGGTAAGAGACTGGCCTCTTATGTCAAATCAGGCGCAGCATTTCACAATGCCGGTCTTACCAACGATCAGAGAAAAACCGTGGAAAAAGCGTTCAAAGGCGGTCATATCAAGTGTATCGTGGCAACTCCAACTCTCGCCGCCGGAATAAATCTTCCGGCAAGGAGGGTTATAATCAGAGATTACAGACGCTATGATCCTAATTTCGGTAGCATTCCCATCCCAAATCTCGAGATAAAACAGATGTCTGGCAGGGCTGGAAGACCAAGGTACGATGATGTCGGTGAGGCAGTTCTTTTGGCCAAATCAGACAAGGAGAAGGACTTTCTTATGGATAAGTATCTGTTAAGTGATCCTGAAGCCATAACCTCCAAATTAGGAACTGAGCCTGCTCTAAGAAACCATCTTCTAGCTTTGATTGCATCTGAGATTGCAGAGACAGAGGAGGAGATAGACAGATTCATACAAGGTACCTTCTTCGCCCACCTTGAAGATCTTTGGACGATATCAGGCAGAATACAGAGTACACTGCTGTTTTTGGAGGAAAACGAACTCGTTGAATATCACGAAAAATATAGGGCCACGGCCTTTGGAAAGAAGACCTCCTCTCTTTACATTGACCCGCTTTCTGCTGTCAAACTCAGAACTGCCATAGAGAACATGAGGAATGAAAAGAACATCGATCTTCCCATTCTTCACGCAGTCTCAGCAACTCCCGACATGCTGAAGCTCTATCTTGGAAGGGGCGATCTGGGCTGGGTTTCTGCCAAGGTCATGGAGCATGAAAAGGAGTTTCTTATTCCTGTTCCAAAAGATAATAATGAATTCGATTTTTTTCTCTCCGAAGTGAAGACGGCGTCACTTCTTGAATCTTGGATATCCGAGATCTCGGAGGATGAGATAGTCCGCAAGTTCAAAGTAGGCCCTGGAGATATAAGAAACAAGGTGGAGACTGCGGAGTGGATAACATATTCCATGCTTGAGCTTGCTAGGCTGCTTAGATGTCCATATTACAGAAGCATCCATGAACTCGTGACCAGGATTCGATATGGCGTTAAAAAAGAGCTTTTGAGCCTCATCCAACTGGAGCAAATTGGAAGGGTGAGAGCCAGGGCACTTTATTCTACGGGATTTCATGGATTGGAGGATCTGCGAGGAGTTCCACCGGGTAGATTGGCCACAATACCAACCATAGGACCGAAGGTGGCTGAAAGCGTAGTAAAGCAGATTGAAAAAATGCGATGATCTTGGAGTTTTATTCGTATTCACCTAAAAGATATTGTTAAATTAACACAGTATTCTTCTCAAGGATTATTATTAGGGTGGGAGCCCTTAGGCTTAAGACACAGACAATTTATCCCATAACCTAAGGGTATAGTGGACTATGAATTTTTCATATATAATAAAGAATA
>CP070672.1:3109744-3115842 GCA_020351895.1 Thermoplasmata archaeon | reverse complement strand
GGAGGTGGTGTTCATGAAAGCGATGCCGACATCATCGCCCTTGCCGTATCAAGCCTGGAAAATGCTGGTCTTAAGGGATTCGTTACCAGAATAGGCCATCTCGGTGTCCTTCGGGCAATGCTGTGGGAGATCGGCATCGAAGGCGATGTGCAGAGCAAATCTATGCAACTTATAGATAAAAAAGAACTAGACGAGCTTTTCAAGATATTGGAAAACCAATCCCCCAACAACCTTGGAAATGAGAGGATCAAGGCCCTTCTTGAACTAGAGAAATCCAAGACGATACTTACTGAGGCCAGAAGGATCCTATCGGGTAACAGAAAAGCACAAAGGGCCTTGGAGGATTTGGAGAAGATCCTCAAAATATTAAAATCCCTTGGTGTGGAAGACTACTTAATCGATTTAGGGATCGCAAGGGGATTGGATTACTACACAGGCGTGGTTTTCGAGATCGATTACCCCAAGTTGGGGGCTGAAAAGCAGGTGTGCGGCGGAGGAGCCTACACCCTAGCCGAACTCTTCGGTTCAGAGCCCACAAACTCAACTGGTTTTGCAATCGGCTTTGACAGGGTGATGATGGCCCTGAAAAAACAGGGAACAAAAATCCCAATTCAGGGTGTCACGGTGTATGTGATTCCCTTGGGCGAGGAGGCAAAGGAGCAGGCCTATGATATCGCCAAAACTCTCAGAAACAGCGGGATATCCTGTGACATAGCCCTTATGCAAAGAAGCATTTCAAAACACATGAAGTACGCAAACACCCAAAATGTCCGATTCACAATCGTCATAGGTGAAGACGAGCTGGCCTCATCCAAGGCGTCGGTTAAGGATATGGAAAGTGGAGCGCAGAAAAAGGTGGATTTCAAAGAAATAACAAGGTACATTAAGGGTGCTTAGGCACCCAAGAGAGTGAAGTGGATGATCGGTGACCTAATCCTCGAATTCACTGGAGGTAATATTTTTTTACTATTATTGGGTGTCTTCCTCATCTTCTATTTTGATGCCATGGTCTTAACCATACTACCTGAGGTTCTAATCTTATTTTTCTTCGCATCCCGGCCTGAAACCATTCCAATATTCACCTGGATGATCCTGCTTTTGATAATGGCAACAGTGGGGGATGTCAGCGGGAACTTCACAGTCTATCTCGCCTTCAAAAAATGGAAATGGTTCCAAAAAAAAGCATCCGATAGCCTGAGAAAATACGTTGGATTCCTGATATTGAAGGATGAAAAGCTCATTTTATTGAACCGCATAGCCCCTGCACTACCCATGTGCGGTGCATTCATGGCAGCCTGCCATTGGAGCGTAAAAAGATCCTTATTTTACATATTCATTGGGGGGGTTGTTAAGTATTCTGTCATACTATTCATATTCGGATTCTTGGATTGGTTATACCCAACAGATACCGCCTTTTGGATAACTTTCCTATCTGTAGGCGTTTTCCTGGTAATAAGCTATTTTCTTGGGAGAAAGGAACGCAAAAAACTGGTGGAAAAGGCCAAGGCTGAACAAGAATCCTCGGCTCACGAAGAGTAACTGTAAATGGTTTCTAAAAACCTCTCAGTCGCCTTCTTAGTATCGTACTCTTTTTCCGGGCCCTTGTAATTCCGTGCTTTAATCAGATCTGCCGGTAGATTCATTTTGTCCTGATCAACATAATGGAAATTTCCTCTCTCCTCGTGTAATTCTGCAAGATATTCCTGCTCTGTTTGTTGGGGTGTTGGAATGAACATGGCCTTCTTTCCAAGTGCATATATGTCCATTAACGTTGAATAACCGGATCTCGAGATAATGAATTTGGATCTGTTCATGATCAACTCCCGCTCTTTTCTTGGAAGAAAATCGTAGAGGTGGATGTTCTCGTTGAGTTTATTTTTCATTTTCTCGATGTCACCGCTAATATTTCTGCCTAGGCTTAATACGATTTTTCCGTCGATATCGTTGACACATTGAAATATCAGATTCTCCATAACAGTCCGCTGAGGCTCTGGACCTGAGATGGAGAAAAGATAGTTCACATCCTCATTTACCTCCATCCTTTTAAAATCCGACATGATGCCGAAGTAGACGATCTTATCGGAATCGATACGATTTAGATTATGGGCCAGATCACCAGAGATTCCGTTCTCTTCATAATCTGGAACCATGAATTTCTTGAAGTACTTCTGGAATTGGGCATTGAACCTTTCAAAGTTGTTCTCAATAAATTTGATCCTGGATGGGGCGATAACACGAAGTTGGTGGGTTATAAAAAAAGAGGGAATTCTCCTATGAAAGGTACCGTACCTGGTGTCAGAGATGATTATATCATATTTGCTTTTATCTATAAATTTCATCATTTTCTTATGCTCGTTGATTATAGAATGTACGAGTCTTGGCGAGAACAGGAAGAATTTGAGTAGAAACACCTTGGATTTCTCAGTGTAAGGTAGGGGATAATCCTCGACATCTATAAAACTTGCAGTGTCATTCAGTTCCAATTTCAAAAGATCCAAGGATCTACCGGTGGAAACGATGGTAACATCATTATCCTCATCAATAAGTTTTCTTATTATGGGTAGGGACCTTGTGGCATGTCCCAATCCCCAGGAGCAGACTCCGTAAAGAACCCTCATTTGTATCCTACCATTTGAAATCGTTATTCCCAGCAATATTATCCATATTCATGACCCAATAGCCAAGCATGCCAAGCAACACCATGATGTAAATGGCAATCAAATCGTGAATTATATTCCCATCTCTTTTGTGGAGTTAAGATCGCCTCTTCACAATTTAGAAAAGTTAATGCCCTCTTTTGCTATTAAAAGTATCGATTGCCTCATTATAAAGGGATTCGAACTGTGAGATGGTGTTCTCAATAGAATGCTTCTGCACAATTTCCAAACTCGTCTCCCCCATACTCCTTTTTAAGACATCGTCCTTGAGAATCTCGACGATCTTCTGGGATAGGGCTTCGCTATCTCCTGGATTGAAGAGTAAACCGTTTTCGGGATTCTGTACGAGCTCTGGAAGGGCATCCTTGTTGGAGGCAACAACAGGTAAACCGGAAGCCAAAGCCTCCATGGTTACTATGCTTTGCAGCTCAGATTCCGAGGGAATCGCAAAAAGATCGGCTATGCTGTATATATCTGGGAATTCCCCGTTGGGTAAAAAACCTGTGAAGGTGACATTTTCATAAACATCCATTTTCTTTACCAGGTTTTCAATATTCTCCTTTTCCCGTCCTTCACCGCATATTACGAAATGAGCGTCTATTGAATCAAGCACGGATGGGATTGCCCTGATCATGACATCCAATCGTTTTTCGCCTGAAATCCTTCCAGTGTAGAGCACAACTGGTTTATTTGGTATGTCATACCTTTTTCTAAGATAATCACCGTTATTTGCGGGATTAAATAGGTTCAAATCTATGCCACTGGATATCGCCTTTGCCTTGGTCTTCAGACCGTTACTTCTCAGCATGTCTATGGCGGTCTGAGTAGGGGAGGTGACATAATCGCATCTATTGAATACATTGATAATATAGAGCCAGGCCAACTTTTCCAGTATCCTGAACAGAAATTTTGCTTTTTCTATAGTCAATAGCATGTTCTCTGGTTGAACATGTATGGTTCCGATAACAGGTATACCCATCTTCTTTCCATATGTTAATGTGGAAACTCCAATGGGGTAGGGGGAGTTCATGTCTATGACGTCAGGTTCGAATTCTTTAATTATCCTTTTTACCTCCCTCAGTGGATAAACACAAAATTTATAATCTGTATAGATGGGTAGGGTTCTGCCCGCCACCCTGAATATTCTTATCCCATCCAAATATTCTTCATAGTTTTCAAGCCTGAATCCGGGGGCCACAACACCAACTTCATGTCCCCTCTTCTTCAATCTTATTGCCAGGTTTCTTCTTGCTATGGCACCCCCATCGATATTGGGGTGATAAGATTCCGTAGCAAGTAAAATCTTCATGTTTCCTTAGCCTCCTAACCATAAAACCTCGTTTTCTCAATTGTTTTGGGAGATTTAAGTTTTTTTAATGAAGTTCATCCCTTATTTGGGGACAAATGAGGTTTTTCCACCATTTTCCCATCAGCTCAACCTATTACCCAAATTCGACAGGAAGTATAATAAACTCCTATAATATAAATTTATCTTCACCCTATTTTCGTGTTTTTTCAGAAATCTGACAGGTTTTTTTGGTGTTTATCCTGACTTCTTTGTGAATCAGTCGTCTTTTTATCATCTTCCTTTTGCCCATCATCCTCTGCCTTATCGGCTTCAAAGCCCTCAAAAGGCGTTTTTTCCTCCTTTTTCGTTAATTCTAGATTTTTACTTTCCTCAAGAAGTTGTTTTACGGTCTGTGAATCACTGTCCCCTCCCAGGATATAGGCTATCTCCTCCGCCTCCAGCTCCAAATCACGGATTTGGTGGATATTGAAGTCCTCTTCATGTTCAAATAGGTATTTAAAGTATGGGAAAATGGAGGTTTGGGTAACATAACCGGAAGTATGGCAAAAGGATGAGAGTTTTTCATTCAGTGATTTCTGGACAGCCCTGACACCCTTCGTCCTGCTCATATTTGTGAGCCAGGATGGGAACTGGTACCTGGTGTACCCGTAATAAGGATTCGTCTTACTCAGGGCCACTCCTGCCGTCATCAGGTCATTGGCATATCCCCAAAATTTATAATGCTGTCTTCTTCTGACCCTTCCCAGGTAAATACTGGCCCTTGAGATGGGATAATAGGCTTGTGCCAAATCGTCAGCCCTTTTATATTCAAGGGGTAGATTTTCATCTATCCAAAGAAGGAGATGCTCGGGATCCTCATTCAGATCGTAGATACTTTCCCTTGCCTTGATATAGCTTGTGGCCTTGAATATCCCGGAAATGGCCTTGAAAATATTGATGCTCGAATCCCTGTGTCCCAGGACAGTCACGTCCTTTTCTGTTATCTTGTTTTTTCCGAGACAGATGGATTCAAGGTCGTTGATGGCGGATCTTAGATCACCGTTTGAATGCTCTGCCAATGCATTCAATGCCTCGTTCGAAACCGTCACATCCTCGTTTTGACTTATGCTTCGAAGGAGTTTCACCACAGTCGTCTTATGGATCCTTGAGAATTTGATTTGCTTGCACATCCTTTTTAGTGATGGTGATCTTCTCACCAGGGCGTAGTAGTCGTTCACTATGAGAATTATCGGCTGATAGGTCTCCTTTATCGTGGCCGTGATGGCTGCCACACCCCCGTAATCCTCCTTTCCAAAGATGTTATCAGCCTCATCGAGGATTATCAGCTTTCTTCCACCATGTCTTGTTGAAATAAATTCACCTGTGTCTGTGAAGGTCTCATTTACTGCCCCTGATTTTGCGATACTTTTTATTACATCTGCGTTTCTAAGATCAGAGGCATTCAGCTCCACCACCCCCCATCCGAATTCCCTTGCCAAGGCCAAAGCACTGCTTGTTTTTCCACAACCTGCATCACCGATAAGTATCACTGCCTTCTGTTTGGGTATTCCACGCTCCCAGGATTCTGCCCAGCGCCTTAATTCATTAATTGCTTGCGGGTTGCCCAACACCTCATCCAGTCTCTTTGGTCTGTACTTTTCGGCCCAATCCATGCTCATCATTACCATAAAGGATTTGAATGGTTAATAAATTAGTGCTTTATATCGTGTTTTCCCCTCATCCTGCTCCCCCTCCTCCCACCCTTCATTCATTGATTATAGAATATCTAGGTAACTTATATTTCCCACCTCCTGTTCCCCCTCCTCCCACCCTTTTTTTATAGGTATCAGGCTCTCTGGATAAACATTTTTTCTTGTCAAATGTTTCCCCCTTTCCTCTCTCCTAATTCCCCTATTGATTTTCGATGATAATTTTCATTTCCCACCTCCTTTTCCCCCTCCACCCGCCCTTCATTCATTGGAATTAGATAATCCGAGTAACTATTATTGCCCACCACCTGGTCCCCCTCCTCCTACCCTTCATTCATTGGTTTTAAGATAAGCTGGATAACCATAATTACCTGCGACCTGTTCCCCCATTTCCCACCCTTTTGATCAGCTTTCCTCCTTCTGTTCCCCCTCCTCCCACCCATT
>CP070672.1:3106952-3109644 GCA_020351895.1 Thermoplasmata archaeon | reverse complement strand
CTTTTCCATAAGTGAATGATAAGCTTCTGGTTAATACAAACGTTGGGCCCTCAAAAGGCTTTAGCCTTAAATCAGCATAAGAAAGCAATTTAGAAGCCTTATCCGTGGAAAGATAGACGGATAATCTTGTTGCGGTAATATATCTCAGAGGCACTCCGATATTCGGGTTGGAAGTATTGATGATATCTTGTAATACAACCTCTAAGGGTATGTCTTCATTAGGTCGTGTAGCCTTTAATTTGTCTAATTGCGAGAGGGCCCTAACATAATATTTGAGAAATTCTGGATCATCATTTTCGGCATATGGCATATATGCATATGTCACAATGCCCATAAAGTGGACATTGCCACCTGAATCCATCAGAAAAACTCCGTTGCCGGAACTGCCTCTTTTGGAATAAGCGTTATGTTTGAATTGGAAAGGCTCATCATTTGCAGATGGTTCTAATATCTTGCCTACCGACACATAGCAGCGCTGGGTTCCCTCTGGATGCCCGACCATAATTATCTCATCTCCTGGCTTAGGATCCACAGATTCTGGCTTTATATAGGGCAAAGGAGTTTTCACTTCAACTTTTACAACACCCACGCCCAGCTTGTTATCACATATATCTTCGATAACTTTAACCTTTGAATATCTTTTAAATCTTATCACTGAATTCTGTATTGTAGGTATTTCAACATCTATACGATACCTATCACTTATAACGTGGTATTTGGTCATTACATGTCCATCTGGAGAAACAACGACGCCCGAACCGAGAGCTGCAGGTCTTTCTTTACCATCTTTCTTCTCATAGGTCAGAATCCGCGCTATAGTGGGATATACCTTCTGTGCTGCTATTCTAAAATGGGCAGGTAGGTCTTTGGACTGTGGATCGAAAAATCCCATGGGAATACTTGGCGAGGATTTTAGCGGCCTCGAATCCTCTGCCCTATGCTCTCTCTTTTCTAATCTCTTTGTTGTTGCGAGCGTTGTTTTAGCTTGTGCTATGTTCTTGCCCGGAATGAGAGCAGCTATTACTAATTGTAGAATCTGCCGTCGGGTAAACTCTTGCCTCTTTTTCTTGTTCTCCGTCTTATTCTCTTTGTTTCTATTTGAAGTAATTGTGGTCTCAGAAAGGGTGATCTCCTTGACAAACATAATCTTAGTTCCTTCTTCGACCAGGGCCGATTCCAAAGGCTGCTCTAAGGAAAATCCCTTTTCCCAACAGGAAGCGTGGGATTCGCTACCTATTCTATCCACTGTGGTGATGGAAATGTGATCGGCTAATGCAACTGTTTGAGTAAGAGCATATCCTGCCGCGCCGGGCCATCCCAAAGACCTCCCTTCTTTGACAGCTTCATGAATCAGCACATTACCGACCCTCTTGCCATTGTCACTAATATCCGCAAAACCGTTACCACGGTCTGAAAGAATAAAACTAAAGACACGCTTGTCATTTATAATTTGAAAACGCAACAATAGAGCTCCCAAACGTCCACCATGTTTATCGAGATTCGTTAATACATGTGTTAATGCCGTATGACAACCCTTATACCCTATGGGAGTAAAGAAATGTTTAACTTCTAATGTTTCAGATAACATAAGGCTCATAAGTTCAGGTTAGCCTCTTATTCTTATGACTTTATTTTTTGATAAACCACTCTGTCGGCGGGATGGAAAAAGCAGGGGTCTCTCAAGAGGAACAATAGGATCAAGAGTGCAGTTTCACTGTTAAGGATTTATCCCTCTTAATTTTTCATTGCCCCATGGCACCATGAACTAACGAAACAACCCTCTGCTTCTCGTCCCTACTCCTTGTGAAACAGATAAGGGCTCGAGCTTGTCATCCCAACCTCTCTATTTTACCCATCCTTACAAATTTTGTCAAGAACTCATGGCAAGCTAAAGTATTATATTTTCAGATTTTAGCTCAAGAAGACTTTAGCAGCGTCTTTCCGGAGCGTGAGTTTTTGCCCAATTCAGAAGTGAAAGCGAAGGTTCCCATTTAGGTGCACTTCACAGCAGGTTATCCATCAGGTTCGCCCCAAATGCTCTGGTGTACCCTTGTCATTTAGTAGAACGCACCAAATCCGAATCTTTTTGGTCGGCAATCCGACTGCATACCCCAATTACAAGTCAAGACCCAAATAACCGCTTCTTCGACCAAATAATTATACACAAATTAGGCCGTATTTTCAAATAAAATCCCCTGGACAGAAAATACATGCTGAACACATTTCACAGCTCTGGTATAATTAGCACTGAAAAATATTGACAGGAAACCAGCAAGCATGAAGCAAGAACGAAGAACAATGGTTGTCAGATGTTTATCATTTACTCTAACCACTATTTTTCTCTTGTTAGGAGAAGCATATGGGGCAGGAAAAGCCACTACCCAGAGTAAAGATCTATCGGCAAATCAGTCCAAAGAATCTGCCAAACCAGTTCATAAGCAATCAAAGCCGATTACTGCTGATCCATCCACCTTCACACCCAACATGAGTTTCAGTGAGGCAATTGATATTTTGCGCAATTCAACTAAACCGCCACTAAATATTGCAGTGCTTTGGAAAGATTTAAGTGAGAATGCGGACATCTACAGATATACTCCTATCGGCATGGAAGGTCTTTCAGGAATTCCCTTGCGCAAGCATTTAGAATTCTTGTTAATGTCAGTTTCGGCAGGAAATGCAGCAGAACTAGGGT
>CP070672.1:3101935-3106852 GCA_020351895.1 Thermoplasmata archaeon | reverse complement strand
GGCGGATATTGTTATATTTGCACTGCCATTGATGTTTTATAATATCTTCTCTCAGGATAAATCCGACCTCCAAGAATCAGCTCAGGGTCCTAAAGGCCACCGGAACATATTGCAGGTTCCTCCTGGTGTCCCCTATAAGGAGATAACAGAACTTACCTGGTTTCAGAACCCGAAGGCATTCCTCTGCAACCTCTTTCATCTCCTCCGCGAATTCTTTAATGGAGCCAACGTTTGAAAGGTCTCCCTCTATTCTTTCTTTTGAATAAGGGATGATATAGGCATAGGGAGGGTGAGTAGCAATGAGGTCGATGGATTAGATGTTATCTTTCAATAACTATCTATTGATGTTTTTTACGACCTCATCGACATCCATTCTTATGATATAAAGCCAAGCGGGAATTGTTGTAATGCCCATTATTATGAAAACCATCCCAAAGAATGAAGGAAAGATTATAGGGTCTAAATAATGTTGCAGGTAAAAGAACTCCCCAGAGATCTCGTCCATCAAATAAAAGGAAGTATATCTGCCCAAAACCACTCCCAGAATACCTGCTACAATTCCCAAAAAGAGGTTCTCGTAGAGTATGCCCCGGGCAAGCAAAGAGTTTGAAGAGCCCAATGTCTTTAAGGTCCCCAGCTCAATTTCCCGGTCCGTCAGATTCAATGTCACAGTGTTTAAGACAACGGAAACGCTCACCACAAGGCCAATTATATAGAACACATCGATAAAGGGCGTAAATTCCTCCAAAAGCGCTCTGAAGTCCTTTTCCATCTGATCTTTTGCCAGAACCTCAATAAAGTAGGATGGAGCATCACTTCTTTTTATCAGTTCTTCCAATCCGATTCCTTTTACATAAGCCCCGTTAACAGGAATCTCGGTTGTTATAAAGTCTGATTCGGCAACAATTTCCTGGAGCGTTCTAAGGGGGATGTAAGCAACGCCCTGCATTATCTCGGAGGTTCTTTCCACTGCAACGAACTCGAACATCTTCGAAAGTATCGTAACCTCCACCTTTGATCCGAATTCCAGGTTCAAAGTATCCACGATGAACTGGTCAACGATTATGGAATCCGGCCCAAGAAAACCGCCTTGACCCCAACCCTTTCCGCCGAATTTATGAAACGAGTTGTTGGAAAGGCCGATTAGTTTGTAATATTTTCCCTGGATCTTACAGTGATACCCAAGGTAAGGGTCAACTCCGTTAACACCTGAGATGGAACCAAGGTCAGCTTCAACGACATGTTGGTCCTTGGCCCCGTCGAAGGTTACCATATAATCCCATAGTTCAACATCCTTAAACTGCGAATCGATTCCATGGTACATGGCACTCATCATTCCGGCCATGCTCATGGCAAGCACAATTGAACCGGCTATGGCAACAACGGTTGTAAAAGCCCTCATCTTCGATCTCGTGATATTGCGGATGGGGTACTTGACCATAAATGAGAGAGGGGCTGTTACCCTGGATAACCATTTGGAGGGTGTTTTGATTGCCCGAGGATGCATGGATTCCACAGGGGAGAGAGAAGATGCCTTAAAAGCTGCCCTCAAACCGAACAATAAAGGAACGATCATCCCCATAATAAGGGCAGGAATCAATGCATTCAGTTCGAAACCAGTTCTGGTAACTGGAATATGGAATATAGATATGTAGTAATCGGTGAGCTCCACAGCTCCCCATATGCCGATAACAATACCCAAAACTGTACCGATTGCTGCAATTATCATAACATAGGCCAGATAGTAACGCATAACGCCCTTTCGCATCCAACCCTGGGAGCGTAGAACCCCTATCTCCATGCGATGGGAAGTAACAAGACGATGAAGGGAAATGGAAATGGAGAGCCCTGCCACCAGAAATACTATCATGGTTGTCAGAGGAGTTATCACATGGAACATGTCAAGGTCCTGATTCAAACCCTTGTAGCTGTAAAGGTCATCTCTTTCTGCCACGGATATCAGATTGGATCTGAAATGAGATAGATTAGGATCCGATTCAAGGGATTTCTTAACATCCCTTATGTCAGGGGTTTTGAGCACGTACTCGTTTACAAGTCCTTCCATGTTGGTAATATTTTGAAGAACATTCAAATGAAAGAACAGGATACCAAAGGAACCTTTTGAAGGCAATATAAGATCCGGATTGGAGGAGATCAACAAAAATTCCGGGGAAATCGCAGTGCCAATGACCTCCACCTCCATTGTGGACTGGATCGTGCCGTTTGGTGTGTTACGCGAGAATGTCACCTTGAGAATATCTCCTGTCCCAACATGGTTATCGATCTTTAGATGATGCTCGGCAATCACCGGAACTCTACCGTTCTGAATGACCCTTTCAATTACGCTTTCTGTGAAGTATTCCCCTTCTACCCTTAACTTGTTGACCTTAAGGTTGTTTGGTGAAGATGCATTGATACCAATGAACTGACCTTTTATGATCTTATTATCTATTTCCAATTTTCCAGCAATGGAGAGCCTGGGTTCCAAAGAACTTACTTCAGGTAGATCTTCCAATATTTCTGAGATCTTAGCATTCTGAAAATCATCTTGTATCGGTTCCGTGGTGATCCACAGATCTGCTAGGGAAAGATCCTCGTAGGTTTTTTCGTAGGAACCTAAGAGATTGAGATACGACTGCTCCATGATGATATAGGCCGATGTACCCACCATTATAATGATAATGGAAACCAAGACCCTTGCCTTGGTCTCTTTCAGGTCCCTGAAAAATTTTTTTCTTAAGGTCTTCAATTTCATTCACCTGGCCTTGCCGTCGACTATGCGCACCATTTTTGTTGCAATGCTCTCATAGTTAGCGTCATGTGAGGCCAAAAGAAAGGTCGACCTCAGGGTCTTATTGGTCTCAGAAATTATGTTGAGAACTTCACCTGTCATCTTCTTATCCAAATTCCCGGTAGGCTCGTCCCCCACCACTATCAAAGGATCCTTGACAAGGGCCCTGGCAATTGCAACGCGCTGCTGTTCTCCCCCTGAAAGCTGTACCGGAAAGCGGTGCAATTTATCCCCCATATCCACTATCTCGAGGGCCTTTTGGGCCTTACCTTTATCCCTTTCACCCTTCAATTCCAATGCTACCTCAACATTCTCCAGGGCGGTCAGATTTGGTATCAGATTGTAAAACTGGAAAATATAGCCTATCACATCCCTGCGGTAAAGGGTAAGGTCCTTGTCTTTCAAGCGGGAAAGGTCCTTTCCGTCGATTGTAATGGTTCCTTTTGTGGGACGGTCGATCCCCGCTATTATATTGAGGAGGGTTGTCTTTCCGCAGCCCGAAGGACCAAAGACCACTACTATTTCGCCTTTCAGAACCTCCAGATTTAGGCCCTTTAGGACAGGAACCTCGATTTCACCCATCCTGTATGTCTTTTCTATCCCTCGCAGGTTTATCAAGGGTGCATCATCACTTACCACGCAATCAATCCTCGATAGCGAAATTGTGATATTATGATATAAAGTTAGCTAATATCGTCTGGATGGGAGCTTAATGTCGATTTTTTAAATCCAGAGTCTGTTGTGCACATTCCAAGGATGATGTTTCTGGGAATCTCGGGGGCCCAGTTGCCCCTTCTCGTGCTCCATTAGCTAGATGCTGCATAAGCAGAAGCACTGAATTGTAAACTTCTTTAATTTGAAGTCACTTAGATTCAGAAGATTTACAAGGTAGTTGCCTTTGTGGGTTGTCCAAGAGACGCGCATGGGAAGGACCAGGCCTGCGTGGACTCAGTACAATTAAATGCCTTGTATCAAGTCCACTAGAATGCAAATTATCTTTAATTGTAATTTTCTATAGTCGATAATTTTCGCAGGTGAAGGCTTCCAAGGTGAAGGATTTTGGTTGGAGGGATTTGAGGCGATGGGGTTGGCCGATTGGGATAACAATTTTTTTCTTTCCGATCCGATCTTCGATTACAATCTCCTTATGAGTTTTGATGAATTTATAATAATCCTTAACCGTGACTTCTTTCATTGAGATTGGCTTTTTTGGCACAGCCGATGATAATAGATATTTGAAGTATAATGATAGTTATAACCTAGTTATACTTTGATTATAAGATGTGAAAACAAAACTTTTTGTATAAAAATAGATTCTAGCAAAAGGATTATTCCTTTCTAATAAGTAGAAATAACCATGCTGGAACATAAATTAATTTCTTGTTTCCAACCTTTTCCTCACCGAATTTGCTCTTAGTGATCACATATCCAAGTTTTAAATTAAATTCATTCATGAATCTTATCAATCCTTTAATGTCAGCTGAATTAATGATATTTTTAAATTTTACTTCAATAGGGATCAATTTCTTATCTTTAATTACCACATCTACTTCGTTTTTATTCTTGTCACGCCAAAATAATTCACCTGCAAAAACCGTTTCTACATATGGACCGATGATTCGGTCTATTAACATCTCTCTGCTATAGCCAAGAATTCCAAATGCGATTGCCGGATGAACCACGTATATCTTCTTGTTTCTTCTCAATCTTTTAGCCATGCTTCCTGAATAATTTTCTGAAACTTTAATGAGAAACGACGATTGAAGATAGAATAAATAATTGGAGACCGTTTCATAATCAGCATTGAAGATATTACAAAGATTTTTTATCTCGAATAGATTCGATGAATTACTGCTAACATAACGCATTATCTCAGATAGTAATTTTTTCCTTCGGATATTGAATATATTAGGAATATCTCTGAATATTATTTTGCTAACTACAATTTCACTCACATACTTTCTTATGATCTTATCGTCCTTCTCATGGATCATCTCGGGAAAAGCCCCTTTGTATACGTAGTCAAGAAACTCAGATTCGAAAAATTCCTTTTCTGTTATTAACTTTGCATAAACTTTCTTCATCTTCGATTCGAAAGATCCTTTAAGGTCCCCCACATCCATAGC
>CP070672.1:3088822-3101835 GCA_020351895.1 Thermoplasmata archaeon | reverse complement strand
GGAGGAGGTGGACTGTAACAATCTGCGATATTCTCAGATCCAGGAGTATGATTATAGTTGTCCTGATCTATCACGAGGCCAATAAACGCAAGATCTGTCGAAGGGTCAGAAGCTGTCTGGGTTTTGTTCCTTGATATAGGCCCCATGATCCTCCCATAATCGGTGAGCCACAAGATATCGATATTACCCACATTATGGTTGACAGCACCTGCGTTTACATTAGGTATTTGTATGGGAATTCCAACCAATAAAGAACTTATCACAAGTGTTACACAAACGTTCGATGAAAAGAACTTTTTTCGGTTGAATTCTCCTCTTCCTCTCAACATTTTATTTCCTCCTCTATTATCCAACTCTATGTCAATACATGCAATGAATTATGGCATTGCCAATTTTCAGATTATTATTGGAAAGCTTTGATAGATATGTTTACTATATTAATGCACATAATGACTATACCTTTCATTGTATTTAGAATTTTTCCTCAATATCACCATTTCTTAAAAGTGAAAAATGAAAAGGATTAACGATCCTTTGTTTTATGTAATAGGTTCAAGAAAAAGATTTCTAGTCCTTCCCTTTCTTCCTTCTCCCCACCATCCAAGCTAAGGTTACCATGATGCATAATGAATTAATTTGGATTGTAATAATAATTTGTCGAGTGGCTATCAATCTAAAAAAGGTCTGTTAAAGTTTGTATTAAAGGATGAGAACACAATCCTCGGTTGCATGAATCCAATATCCCAAGCCTGTTTGCATAAGCTCGTCAGGCTCTAGTCTGACCTCTTTATCTAGGGAAGTATCATAGTACTCTACCTTGTTGTATTTTCCGGCAATTGAGGAAAGTGCAACATCCCTTGTTTTTTCAATCAGGCATGGATAGCCCACTAGATTCCATCCCGCTTTAAGTGATGTTTGTGTGTTTGTTGGAACCACTCCTGCCACAATGAGGTAGTCCAGATTTACCATATCGATGTAATAACCTCCTTCATGATTGATTTCTATTTCATCGTTGAATTTTTTCGGTTTATCCCTATGCCAGTGCAGCCAAGGTCTAGACTTGCCTGCATGGTATCCTTGTAATACCACATAATTGCCTTTTAGAGTATCGAGGACATTATCCCTTGAGGTATCGGATTGAATGAATGGTTTAGAAAATAGGTTCCAACCCTCTATAAGATAATTAACGAATTTGCCTACCTTATTTATGTTCTGCTCCTCAACATTCAAAGTGTCATTTGCTCTAACCAGATAGAAATAATTATTCCAATCTCCATCCCCAGCTCCCACATCTGTCCAATTATAATTAGCAGAACCACTTGCAGGTATCCAGGCAGTGAATTCATAGCTTCCGTTCACTCCCGTGCTTGATTTGTAAACTGTATAACCTGCCACATCGTTTTCACCGCCTCCATCGTCGGAAGAAGCGTTCCAGGTAAGTGTAACATTGACATTGCTCCCTGTAAGTCTAGCCTGCAGTCCTGTAGGAGGTGGAGGGGTTAATAAAGGCGGTTGACCGTAGTCAAAGACCCAACCTGCTGCTTCTGATGTTGTATCATTATAACCTTGATATGTACCTTTTCCATCAGGGATCCTTCGTACACTCAATCCTGGTGTATGTGCGGTATTCCATCCCACCATATCCAGGAGATTGGTGTTATGATCGTATAGATATATGTTATCCCCAGAAGAATCCATATTTGCGAAGAATATCGGAAAAATCGATTGAGTGAGGGTATAAAACCTGTTGTTTGAGTCAAGAATAGTACCAGCTGGAACTATGAATTCATCATCGCAGACGATTTTATAACCTGATATATCAAGGGATGATGAATCTATATACATCAGGTCTAGATAGCCATCAGCCGGATTTATTGGATTAAACATTACCTGGTTGAGGACCAATTGATGGGAAGTAGCAACGCTCCCAACATCGTTTTGGGCACCCCATGTTGGACCAGTGGATGTACTGCGAACCCATTCATTGGTATATTCAACACCATATCGCCTTCCGACAGATTCACCGGCCAATGGGTCGGGAGCCACACCTTCTTGTCCAAATGCCACTTCATCCTCAAGAATAGGGGGTGCTCCCAGATCATGGTATAGCCTAATGGTATCGCCCTCAGGTCCTATGGTTCCCCCAGTAACAGTAAAAACGGCATGTTCATTGGTTTGAATGATAGATGGATTCCAGGCCCCGGTTAAAAGCCCACTTTTTGTGGAAAAGTAAAATTCAGATAAATCTGTCTCCGGACGACCAAAATTATATATCTCGATTTGCTGGGTTGTGGAGTCAGCATCAGAAAACTCAGTGATGAGAAAACCGGTTGCTATGTTGTGATAATAATATCGTGCGTCCTCCATGGTTGATAACATATTGTCAAATGTATCATTCACTGCTATTGCTATTGTTACGGTTCTAGAGGATTCAGCTGGAATCATTAAGCCATTCCATCCAATGGTGGCTGTGATATTTCCTGGTCCCCCTGCTGTTGAATTTGATGAATGAAGCCTCTCGTACAACCAAGTATCATCTGCATAAAAATTTCTATGATATTTTGGATCCGGATCTTTAGGATCGCTGGTATTTTCAAACTCGACATGATAATCTTCTGCATAGTAATGGGTAATTGGGTCTGAAATGATTGCGGAGCCGAATCCTAGAGTGGTGCCGGCGCCACTTCCAGTAGCATCCTGAGCCCAGTAGACTCCATTTGCTATATCAAAACCGTCTATATCATCACCACCGTCCGGATTAGAACCGCCTAAACCAAAATAGGCTCCAACTTGGGAGATTGACAATTCTAGACCAATATGAACACCTGTAATTGGTACGTTTTTCAGGTTACTCAATTTCCATTGAAGGATAGCCCAATCTTTGTTGGTAACTGTCCAACAAGTTTGTTCAAAATAGATATCGTTGGGATCACCGGTTCCCAATCCTACATTCTGGAAATATGCCTTACTTTTTTTGAGTATTCCATCATCCACTACCATGTTTATATCGATCATTTCAAAGTCATCGAAGAACATGTAAGGAGCAGGTGGAGCAAAACAATCAGCTATATCTTCAGATCCTGGTGTATGATCATAATTGTCCTGATCTACAACCAAACCAATAAACGCAAGACCAGTCAAAGGGTCAGTTGCTGTTTGTGGTAGGTTCCAGATAAGGGGCGTAAGAATCCTCCCATAATCCGAGAGCCAATTGATATCTAGATTTCCATTATTATGGCTGACAGAACCAGCACTTGCATTGGGTATTTGTATGAAAATACTAACCAACAAAGAGCTCAAAACAAACATTACACAAATACTCATTGAAAAGACTCTTCCACATTTTGATTCTCCTCTTCCTCTTGACATTTTATTTCCTCCTCTAATCTCTGACTTGATATCAAGTTTATGATAAATGATCTTGATATGCTAAAGTCCAAATTTTTATTCGAAATTATACATAAATTTACTTATTATTTTCACTCCGAATTTTATATGTTTTTTATACTATTTAGGCTTTTACGCAGAAATGATTATTTATTCTCAAAATTAAAGTTATATCAATGACAACAATTCAATAATCAAGACAAATTCAGTTATATCTACTTCCTCTTTTCCTCCTCCCCACCAACCAGACAACGATAACCATGATACCCACCAGCCCCATTAGTTGATAAACCAGAAACGGCTCATCGGGTTGAACCCCACCCTTGCCTTCGGGATCGAACTTCAGTATCTGATCTGAATACTCGGCTCCTGATTGCCCCCCAAAAACGATGGCATAATCCCCTACCCAAACAGCCGAAGTCCGCTCCCTTGCGGAAGGTAGCTTCACATCCTCCACTGAAACTGAATCGGAAGAAGGCTCGTAGATTATGATATCATCGACAACCGATGTATCGTTTCTTCCACCAAAGATATAGGCATGGGTTCCGGTCCATACCGCCGATGTGTGGTATCTAGGTCCTGGTAGGACCACATTTAATATTGTAACAGTTCCTTCATCAGGATCAAATTCCAGAATTTCATTATATATAATGGTCTTGTTTCTCCCTCCAAAGATGTAAGCTTTTTCTCCATCCCAGACTACAGAAGTACCTGCCCTTACCGCAGGAAGAAGAAAGTTTGTAATGCTGATGTTATCCTCGATTGGATCGTACCTGATTATCTCGGGATGAAAGATTTTATCTTCATCATGGCCCCCGAATATGTATGCATATTGTCCGTCCCAAAATGCAGAGGAGCCCTGCAGTCCCCAAGGAAGCTCGCTCTCCATTTTTATTATTTCACTTGTTGATGGATCGAATCTTAAGACATCCTTCGTGCTTATTCCTTCAAAATTTCCCCCGAATATGTAAGCGTGCTGACCGCTCCATATGGCCGTGGCGCCGTCCTTTGATTTGGGTAATGTTGTATCGAGAACAACGGCTTTTTTTGTGGATGGTGAATAGTGAACTATCGTATCCAGACCTGAAGTGCCGTCTTTTCCCCCGAAAATGTAAACTTCCTCACCATCCCAAATAGCCGATGCTCTATAGATTGGTAAAGGCAGGCTCTCCAGCTCTGTTATTTTTCCATTATCTGCATTTGAATTGAAGTTGATGATAAATGAGGGAAGCAGAATCATCAGACCTGCCACTAAAAAAACAATTGCCTTTCTCATTTTTCGCCCTACCTCCTTCCTGATTGATTTTCTTTCCTATATTTTTTGTTGAATTTATTCTATTTTGCAGCTGTATACCAAAATTGTACTGCTCCGTATCTAAAACACATCCTGGGCTCTCACCATCTCCATAAATGCTTCTAGCCTCAGTTTTATCTGCTGATAATCTCCCATTACATATTCACTCTCGATGGTGAACATGGGAATGTTTGCCTCCTCCAATATTCTTTTGATCCTCGTGGCATCCAATGCATTGAGATGACATCCCTTAAGCACATGGAAGATTACACCATCAACCTTGTAATCTTTAATTCGATTCTTCAAATCGTCATCCCTTTCTATGTTCGGGGAAAAGCAGGGACATGTGCATGGGTAGAGGTATCGATCGGCCACTGCATCTATCATTCCGGATTGAGTATATTCATCCACTACCACAGGATTTGAAAGGGCCCTCGTTGCAGAGCACAGTTCATCGGCAACTATCAATCCTCCACTCTCTTCGATTATATCAGGTATCTTCCAATTGGGCCATATTATCGGGGAGCCGGCCAGCAAAATTCTTGGGGCATCAGGCTCAGCAACACGCTTTCCTTCTTGCTTCATAATCTTAAGCTCTTCAATCAACTTCAGTAAATTATCTGTCCACCTTTCGATATCGTCATAGTAGCTCAATTGAGCTATCATTAAAGTGTCCCTACCCCAGAGAACGTCAGCCTCCTTTCTCAATGAAATGAGTTCCCTATATGCAGAGTATGCACGCTGATACATATTTATGCTCTTTTTAAGGTCCGCTTTCTTGATTTTTTTACCTGTTAAAAGTTCGAGTTTGTCCATTATTATTCCTATCTCTTCGATCCACTGCTTTCGATTCACTGCCCCTGCCTTAACCTTGGGAACATTTATCAGAAGAACAGGGAGGTAATCCTGCAAAATCTCCCCCAACTTGAGTTTTGCATCACAGGGTGTTGGTGCAATCAATAGATCGCACATGTTAAGGTAAGGGGAAGCTGAGGCCATTTTCAGACCCAAAGTGGATTTCACAAGGGGGCAGAGACCGGCATCACCCAAAATCACATTTGCAGGGCCGGTGGGCTCATGAAATCCACTGCAAAACCTTATCGGTAACGCACCTGAGGCTGCTATGATCTCGGTGGGAGCGAACATGCATAATGAGCCAACCACCTTTCCTCCATTATTTTTGAATTCTTGCAATTCCTCAGCCCGCCTGCCAAAAAATTGTGCAATGCTGTCGAAATAACCCATCGACTTTGCCCTATTGGGCATAATCTGAAGTTTTTTAATTTCCGCATCCAACATTGCTTTCATACCGGAAATAATCTGTTCCCTCTTGCCCTCGATATCTTCGGTCACCCTTGAACTTACATACCTTTTTTCAATAGCCTTCAGGTTTGATATCCCATCTGGATTCTCTTTTTGGCCATCCTGCCCATTCAGTTTGCTTCTTTTTCCGCCACGCAACCTCATCCTACCACTTCCTTTTTTGAAGGTGAATAAGGATATTTTGATTTTACAATGGTTTTATTTAGGAATGTAACACTGAGGCACCCATCCTCTGGACATAACTCAATACATCTATAACAATGTATACAGGCTCCGTTTGTCACATTATCCTGATCCTTCTCCTCATAAATCTCTTCGATGTCCATGGGACAGGAGCGGATGCATACCCTACATTTTGTGCATTTTGTTCCATCCTTCTTGATGTTGATTAAGGCCCTGCGATTGAAGAGGGACATAAGCGCCCCTGCAGGGCATATTCTGCACCAAAAATGCCTGACTTTAAAGGATAAAACTATAACAACCAAGGCAACGATTATTCCCACCAAAGGAATCGTAGCATCCCAGGATTCAAGGCCCAACAACTGCTGTAAAAATATTGTGATTGGACGGGGTGGTGCCACTGATTCGAAGGGGAGCTCGGATCTGGTGAAGAAATTGTTGATTCCCAAAAACGTGACGCCAACAGACAATGAAATTAGGATTATCAGAAAGAGAATGACGTATCCCATCTGATTGAGCATGAGGGTGGCTTTTGGTGGAACCTCCCAATAGCATATGTTCAATCTTTTTCTGATTCGTAAAAGAAAGTTCTGCAAAAAGCCTATTGGACACAACCAACCGCACCAGACCCGACCAAGAATCATTACCAGCAATAAAAAGACAAAGAACGGGATAATTAAATTCACATAAAAGGTCTCATAGCCGCTGGCTAAGCGCGATTGGATCTGGTACATGAAACTGGTGGTTGGATTGTTGACCAAAAACCGTGTTGATAGATTCGGCCAGAAGATGTTTTTTGTCAAGGAAAGGGTGCTGAAATAGGGCACTCCAATAAGCACACTGCTTATCACCACAAGCCAAGCGACTTGACTAATAAGTCGCCACTCGTTTATATTGGGTTTTCTCATTTTCTTCACATTCCGATATGGGCTGTGTCCCACATCAATACCTTGATGATCGTGTATATCCCTATTGTTATGAGAATCAGGGCACCGAGAATCTTGAATGCCCATTGATACCTTTCGAATTTCGAAAGAATGTCTGCGGACAGATATCCGATTATCGGATAGATGGTTGAGACAGAAGCATAAACTATTATGAGAAGCAATGATTGTGGGAATCCGAAAGCAACTAAAAGAGGTGTTAAAACCACAATCTTCAGGCATGGGGTTGCACCCCTTAAAACTCCCAGCGTAAAACCGTATCTTTTGTCGAAGTTCCCATGTTTTTTACATTCTTCTTTCCTTTTGTGATCGTGATGACGTCCTTTAAAACCCCGCCCGTGAATTTCGTGTTTCTTTCCCTTGCATTTTTGATTTCCCGGAACCACCATGAAATACGAAAGAAGCGAAGATATGAAATTGTCGCTGATACTTCTATTTGTAGAAGGATGGGAATCCTCCTTGGAAAATCGGGTTTTAATGAGGTGCCCAATTAGCATGAACAATCCGAATGTGATGGTGGAAATTCCAAATACTAAAAGTACGATGGGTATGGCATCCTGGGCTGCGAACCTCAACAAGGAGATCACAGAGCCCAGTATCATCAATCCCAAGAACCTACCTGCTATGAACCATTTGCCGACACTTCTGTTTTTAGTTGACGTGCCGAAACCCATGAATATACAGGTCCATACATTGCCAAAGGAAATTCCGATTGTGGCTGCAACTATCAATTCAAGAAGCATTTTTCTTCCCTCATGTTATTCCCCTACGGGAACCCATCTTCATTTTTCGCCTTGGTTTTTTGGCTCTAAGAGCAAGGTTGATATTGATCAGGGTTACGACAACAAGCAGAATTACTACCGCTTGCAGCACGATTCCCATGTAATCTGGCTCCCCCAATTTAAACTCAATCTCATGAGTCTTTCCATTTATAATATATATATGCGGGGTGGTATAGGCTGAGGTCCAGTCGGACTTGCCTACGTAGCCACCCTGACACGCTATGATCTCCTGCTCCCCATCATAATCCACATCTGCTATTTCGATGCCCAAGATATCTGTTCCCAAGAGCTGGCTTTTCCACTCAATTTCGTGTGTGGATGAGTCAAAGATCCAAATGTATCCCGGTTGATTTCCGATCACAATTTCCACTATCCCATCTCCATCAATATCCCCCACATCCAATCCATAAGCCTTGGGACCGATGTCCTCGCTTTCCCAAACCTGCTGGTAGATGGGCGGATTACCGGTTCCTTGAGAACTTCCCTCTCCAACAAATTTGAAAATAAAGCAGTAGCCTTGATTGTACCTGTATCCATTACCAGCAATTATCTCAAGGTTCCCATCCCCATCCAGATCATAAGTTTTTAGACCTATAACATCACCGTCCAAATCCTCACTTTTCCATTCCCTGATATAATCCCCTTCCTCATGACCGTAGATGTAGATGTAACCCTCTCCTGCGGTCTCACCCAAAGAAACCCCGCTTCCGAAGATGATTTCATTTTCCCCGTCCAAATCTATATCATCGATTACCACTCCTCGATGCCTTGAGGATATTGGCCCTATTAAGCCTTCTATTTTGTGGGTCTTTCCATCCACAATATAGATTCTCCCCCATGGAGTATCGGTTTTATAGCCGGTGCCAATGACAATTTCCAGATTTTCATCATCATCTACATTCCCAACAGCAATACCATGGGCATCTCGGCCTAGAGTGTCCCCCAGATCCTCAATTTTTCCGATAATAGAATCGTCTATCCTCAAATCCTCCCCCTCACTTTTCCACTCCTGCTTATGAGATATCGCATCAAAGATGTACACTATCCCCTCACCATTGCCTGTGATTATTTCCAATGTGCCATCGGAATCGCAATCCGCAATCTCGAGTCCCCATAACCTATGGCCCAGGTTTTTAGAGCGCCATTCTTCAAAATAACTTCCGTCCCTGCTTTCGATTATGTTTAGGTAGCCATCGTAATTTCCCATGACCACCTCTATATTATCATCCCCATCAATATCCAAGGCTTTTATTGAGTTGAATCTCCCGGGGCTGCTGCCCAGGTAGTCTGAATCGATATCAGCTCTGGCAGGAGAGGATATTAAATATAAGGAGGTGATTAAAAGAAAAGAAAGGGTCAGAGAAGATATCTTAATAAAACTATTAGGCAACTTTTTCACCTCCCGCTCTCTCTCAACTTGGGTCTGATGGGTATCAGTAATAAGGATACACCAATGGCAGCTATTACCACAAATAATATCGTTCCGGGCAACCATGAAGGAATAACCTCTTCCTCTTCAGGAGCGGATACACCAAAAGAATAAACCCTTAGTGTATGCTCCTTTCCCGCACCGGCTGCCAGCTTTCTTCCATCCGAAGACCACCTCGAGGACATGACTACACTCTTTGTATCTGCGGACTCGGTATAAGTTTTCATTATCGTACCAGTTGTTGCATTACGAATCTTTAACATCACCTCATCAACACCTGAATTTGCCACAAGCTCTCCAGAAGGATGCCAATGAACAGAACGAATACAGTTGGGTTCAGTCCACCTTTGAAGGGCCTCACCGTTTACGGCATCCCAAGTCCTGATCTTATAATCTCTACTGCCGGAAACAAGTAAGGTTCCATTGGGGGACCAATCCACATCCAATACTCCGAGAGTATGTCCAATTAAAGTCCTCGTTCTTGTCCAGTTTGTGGTTTCCCAGAGCATTATGGTCTTGTCATCGGATGCGGAAGCAATCTGTGAACCGTTGGGAGACCATCTGATGTTCATAACACCGTCCTGATGTCCTTTTAGATTTGCCAGTACTTCCCCGGAAGAGAAATCCCAGATTTTAATCAAGTTCTCAGGTAAGTTGTGCATGGCCACCTTGTCGGTGCCTGAACCTGAAGCTATCATGGATCCTCCACGTGACCATTCTAGGGTGAGCACGCTCCCTTCATGCCCTTCGAAAATCTTTGCAATTGACCAATCGGTTGTATCGTATACGATTATTAATCTATTATCTCCACCTGTTGCCAAATACCTTCCATCGGGAGACCATGCGCTGGTTCTTGTTGGTAAATGATTGGCGCCTGAGCAATCTTGGATTCCATCACATCGTGTTCCCCGTCCTTGGGGATGTGAGCCCAACTTCACAATTATGCTACCATTAATGGCATTGAATATGGTGGTGGTGTTATCAAAATAAGTTCCAGATATCATGCTGTCATCAGGGGACCATCTTACGGACCACAACGTTGCGTTATGTCCTTCTTTATTCTCCCAAAGAAGGTTTAAGGAGGTTATGTCTATTGCTTCATCACCCTCCACAGAAAACGGTATTGCACAGGATATCATCAGAAAGGTCAGAAATGCGGATGCTTTATTTGTAAATGTACCCATATTGATCCCTATGCTTCTTCACTCAATGTCTCTTTATCATCTATTATTCTGCCTTTTCTTTTGGCGTTCACGATAACTATGATCACGTTTATTGCAATGAGTGCCACAATCAGGACTATATAAAACCAATATCTCGATAGAGAGATGGTGCTGCCAGTGCTTACCTTGCCGTAAGAGGACGCAGGCTCTACAATGAATTGGACCGAGGATTCCCCCTCCGGATATCCGAACTTCGTGACGGTGGCATGCACAGTTATTGTGATATTTTCATCGGTTTTGGGGGATGTGTATTTTACTCTCTGAGATCCATCTGGAAATGTGCTTGCTCCTTGCTGGGAAAGGTTGCCATCACTTACCGCAAAATTGATAAAAGCCCCCTCAATGGGTTTACCCCTATATGTCACCGAGAAGGAGATACCCATAACCCTGTTCGCCTTTATTGATGAAAATTCAGGGAGGATTTCGATATCAAGGATTGCTGGTCCACCTCCTCCTATGGCGTATATAGAGCCATCCAAGGAAGTGACGTATACGATACCGTTGGCAACAGAAGGTGAAGAATGTATCTTTGCACCGGTTGTGAAGTTCCAGATCTCTTCACCTGTTGTTTCATTCACACAGTGCAATTTACGTTCGGTGCAACCTACAAGCACCTTTCCATCAGCTACGGCTGGTGATGATCCTCCATCATAATCCCATGTTGTAAAACTCCATTTTACCTCGTCTAGTGAGATATTGCCGTCGCCGTTTGGATCCTGCTCTGGAAGTGCATACAATGTCCCTTTACGCATGCCCCACTGGAGAATATACCAAGCATGAATAAACACTGTTTCATTGTGCACTGCAGGGGATGAGTACACTTCCGAGTACCGTCCCCAACCAGGGGGGTGGAATATCCATATTTCTTGACCTGTTTGGGCATCAAGACAGAAGACAGCGCCGTTTTCACCTGTCCATCCAGCCGCTATGAATAAGGCTCCTTTGGAAATGGCAGGTGACGAGTAAATTTCATAGGAGCCTCCAGATTCGTAAGTCCATTTCTCGGTTCCATTGTTGGCCCAGATGCAGTAAACATTCCCGTTAATCGAGCCGATATATATATATGGCCAATCAACGGCAGGACTCGACTGAATTTCCATCCCAGTTGGAAATGACCATTCCAATTCATGGGTTGATTGATTCAGGGCGTAAATATTTCCATCCGAAGCACCGAAGAATACTTTATCATGGGATACTGCAGGAGATGATTTTATCTGAGCGAAAGGGATGGAATAATTCCATAATTTATCCCCTGTTTCGGCATCAAGCGCATACAGGTTACCATCGGTGGAGCCAACATAAACAACCCCATCCACAACCGCTGGTGTGGATTTCACAGAATTTTTTGTTGTAAAATTCCAGATTTCTTTTCCAGTATACGAATCAAGGCAATACACCAAATCATTGTCACTGCCAAAATACACCCTATCATCCACGATAACAGGGGACGATTCCATGGGAGAGCCGGTATCAAAGCTCCACAGAAGAGAATTATTATCAGGTACAGTGGATTCGTAAACCCCAATGTGGTGCAAATTACCCCTGAACTTATATGCATTAGCCTCTTCGTTTTGAACACAAGTAAAAATTCCGAAGAAAATCGAGAGAATGATAAATACAACAGATAATTTTCTCATCTTCTTTGCCTCATCCCAAGGGATTATTTCAGATGATATTATTGATTTGTTTTATAAACTTATCCCAATAGGTATCTGATTTCCTTGAAATCCTTTATTAATTGTCGTGCTAAAAAACATGTGATACCGAAAGCTCATTAGATTGAGAATTAGAAGATAGAACAAAGTCATGATCCAAGAGACCGTAATCAGATCTATCTTAACATGCCCGAGGTTCCGCAGTGTGGACATTGGACATAAGGCGCCATTGTCGGATCGGGTTGGAATTGCTGGCCGCAATTTGGACAGTTTGTTAAGGCGGCAGGAAGTGGAGTGGTCTTTTTGCCTGAACTCAAAACCAATGCTACCACCGCAACCAGGACAACTATTATGGCGATAATGATACCAAGTAAGATCAAGGGGAGGGAATCTTCCTCTTTTTCTGTACCAGGATCAGAAACATCCGATGTCCATTTAGTTTTATCGCGGGGGAACTCGTCGATATCATCATCGTAGCCATCACCGTCTGTGTCAGGATTCAGAGGATCTGTCTCACCGGGATCCAGTTTCCCATCACCGTCCAGATCTTCTTCATCATCCGGAATACCGTCATTATCGTCATCCGTATCAACGGAATCTGGTTTGCCATCGTTATCTGTATCTATAGGGGTCTCATCAGGATGATCGATGGTCAGCCTTCCGCTGTAGGAACCTGTTTCTAGATCGCCATCACTTGCAGTTACATAGACATAATAATTACCTTCATCCAGACTCGAGATATCCCAGACATAGGATCCTGAATTGCTGACACTGGATTGAATGAGCAGCATTCCAT
>CP070672.1:3081820-3088722 GCA_020351895.1 Thermoplasmata archaeon | reverse complement strand
ACCTTGCCTATTTCTTCGTTCCTTGCCAGCTTGCTTATCAATCCGAGAATCTCGGGGTTGATGTCCTCCTTCTGTAGGAGTCTTATCCTAGTAAAAAAGAAATCTGGCTCTGTATCAAAAACCTTCTCGAGACTTTTTGCTACCATCTCCTGTACTTTGGGGGACTCGTCCTGTGCAAGCCTCCTGAGTTGATGGAAGGCCTCCTGAGGGTTGGTTTGTGCTATCTCACCCAGAACCTCTGCTACATTTTCCCGAACTCCCTCATCAAAATCATCAACCAGTTTCGGGATAAGATCCAATACCTCTTTGGTTTTTATTCTACCTATCACCTTGAACGATTTTTTTGTTTCCCTTCTCACTATTCCCTCTCGATCCTCCAGAAGTATCACCAGCAAGGGAAATACATCCTCAGCCATCTTTGGAGGTAATTCCCCCAATGCGAGGGCCACATCCCTTCTAACGTACTCATCCCTATCCTCCACCAGGGTCTTCAAAAGATCTAGAGCATCGTTTGGTGATGTGGTAGCAATTTTCACGGAAGCAAAGGCTGCAACACTTCGTAAATAATAGTCATCGTCTTTGGAAAATTCTTCGATTAGGGGTAGGATTTCCTTTTGAACCTCGTCAGTGGTACTCAACAGGGCTTCTGCTGCCCCCCTCCTAACATCGCCTCGAAGGTCATTTAGAAGCCTATGAACTTGAATCAATGCATCATCATTTGTTATTGAAATAGGTCCCAAAGCACAAGCGGCATTTGTGCGTACATGTTTGTCCCTATCTTCAACTGCTTTCTTAATCAATGTCAAGGCATCCTTGGGCCTATTTTTGGAAATGAACACCAATCCCTTAGAAAATCCTCGACGGAGGTAGACATCCTCCTCATCAATATAACCCCTGTATAGAGCGAAGGCTTCATCATTAAATCCTGCTGCCTCTCCCAGGGCCTGGGCTGCCCATAAACGAAGAAAATTATTCTCCTCCGAAAGAAAGGGTTTAAGCTCCGATAATGCCTCATTCTTTTGACCTGCTAAAACACCCATGGAATGGATGGCAGGCTGCATGATGATCTCCTCTTTTGTTTTTAGGAGTCTAATCAATATATTGAATGCATCATTGTTCTTAGCAGCTACATTCCCCAAGAGTTCAACGGCAGTTTCGACGATTTCCTTTCGCCCAGTGGAAGTTAATTGAGCAAGGCGATTAATTCCCCTATGATCGTATTTAGCAAATTCTCCAAGGGCGTGAATTCCCCTCTTCTTGATCCAAATATAATCATCATCTACCAGATTCTTGATGTAATTGTAGGCATCTTCATTTTTAAAGGAAAGCTTACCAAGAGCAAGGCATGCTGTTTTCCAAACCTCCTCCTCTTCATCCTTGATCAACCTTTTTAATATGACAAAAAAATCCTTATGAAAGTGTTCTTCTGTGGATAAACGAAGGGCTGCCTCCTTTCTTTTCGAGGAATTCACATGGAATACCATGTTTTTCAGTACTTCTGCCTCCTTCTTTTGGTAATTTTGGAAGGCTTTTTCTTCCTTTTCCTTATCATCAAATCCTTCTTTCTTGGTAGGAATGGCCATATTACCCCTGTTATTCTCCCTTAAATCAAGCTATACTATTAACCGATGATATAAATGATTTGTTCATCTTAACGATAATATCGTTGAGTATTTTCTAATATAATACATTCTAATATATATGTATATATGTATAATCAAAGAATCATAATTGGCCTCCAAATGTCCTTGATATTCGGGTTAAAGTGCCTTTTTATGGCTAATATGAAGGGAAACCGGCGATAACAAAAATAATCTGGCCAAAGCTTATATACCTTTACTGACATAAATAATAAGTTTGAATAGGGGATCTACATACGCCCCACTTACCCTTAAGGGCGTTGGAGGTAAGAGAGCATGAAAGTAAGGGAGCAATACCCTAAAAGCGAAGCTGGTGGTGGGTGTGAAGGCGCAAGAAAAACCGCTGTTATAATTGCGTTGGGGCTGTTTATAATGCTTTTCGTATCAGCACACGCCATGGCAGGCGGTGGTGCTGGTAGTGGCGCCGACGTGACCACAGGAATAGATGGTGGTGGAGCAGGAAGTGGTTGCGAATACGATACAGTGGACGGTGGCGGAGCAGGTAGTGTCAGTGAATGCGATAACATTGATGGTGGTGGCGCGGGTAGTGGTTAGTTATAGAAAAACCTGCTAAAGGTAAAACCAGCAGATAAAAGTGTATAAGATTTGGGGGAAATCTAAAAAAAGGTATGAGAGACATATTAGTTGACACTCTCAATCTAGATTCTTTTCTGTTCTCCAGCGGAGAGTATAAGTGTACCCGATCTTTCCCCGTTTTATGGCCCAGACTATGCAGGCCTTCCCTTCCTCAATGGTTGTTATTGGTCTGTTGTCTTTTGGCAAATCCAATATGATGCCTCCACTGGTTCTTATGTTGGAACCATCTGTGTTTATAATTTCAATATCCTCGGGAAATTTTATCTTTATTAGAATGTCTTTTCCCTCATGCCTACTCGTGTAACTATAGTAATCCTCACCGATAGCCTTGTAGGTTTTTGGCTGTAAATACCTGGCCTCGAATCCAAACTCCTCATCCTTCTCAATTGGATATTTAAATGGTATCTTGATCCATTTATATTTAGGATCATCAATAAGAACCTCAGGGATGATCTCTTCGCCGGTGTTTAAATCTTTGATAACTAGGCTCATATCTTCAAGCCTGGCAGGTATGGAGGACCAAATGGATATGAGCTTTTCACGCAGCCGCCCGACTTTGACCCGGGCTTTCAATGTTTGGAGAATATGGCCGTTATTTTCATTATCAATCTCTATTATGGAGGACCAGTGGTCCAATATCAGATCATCCACAGGCCCTGGGTGTTCTTCCGACTCTTTATCCTCTTCTTTCTCCTCGGTGATATTGGCACCTCCTTGTGCCTTTTTTCATGAATTCATTTCAAAGCCAGGATATAAATATGTTCCACATGTTATTATTCTTTTTCCACCTCTATCTCGTTTTATTCAGAGCATGTAAATCCTAGACTAAATCCGATTTTGGCGACGGCATATCACATATGAACTTTTCAAATGCCATGGAGAATATTCCATGATTATCATCCTTTGCTTTCACAAGATAGCATTCCCTCATATTATCAAGAACATTCCTACAATCAGGTCCGAGAGTTTTTCCTGAGGCCAATCTCCATAGGCATTTTCGTTCCCTATTATCCACCTGTTTCCAGAAGTAGGAGAAGTGTTTTCTATGACGCTTTATGAACATCTTAAGATGCTTTTCTTCTTCTCCAAGTTTCAATTTTATTTGATTCAAGGCCAAATCAAAGAAATAATCACAAGAAAGTTGCACTAAGAATGGATGACAGCCGCTCCATTCCTCGATTAGGTTTCTCATCTTACTTGAGAATATGAAGCCATTTTTCGCAGCGAGCCTGAAGAATCCTCTAACCTCTTCGATGCTCATGAGTCCCAATTTGAAATCCTCGAAGTATCGGAAGAATGGCGAGGTTTTAATCTCATCATTGAAAGTCAGATCGTAAATACTTTTTTTAGAGGCTGTTATGTAGGCAACATTGAAGGCAGGATTCCCTGACAAGGCTCTCAGTTGCCCATAGAAGCTGAAGTCGAAATTGGGATTATTGGCTACTGATTCAAATTCATCGAACATGTATACAAGATTGTAATCCCTCTCCGATAGTGTACCTATCAGACTCTCTAAATCACCTATTTCCAACAGGGATTTGTTGATTTTTGTTATGACATTACCGCTTTCTTTGTTGATTTTATTTATTTCATCCTCTGTTATGAATGAGCTCTGATTTATCTGCGTTATTGTTTGGGAAAACATCTCGTAAAAAAAATCTTTGACCACTGAATTTTCATCAAACCTTTGAAGATCGTGATAAACGAAGATGTATTTCTTTGGATCCAAATGATAATTTCTTAATACCTCATTGTTCGAGATGTAATGTAAAAGGGAGGTTTTACCAATGGCCCTTGGACCGATTATGGAGCAGTCCTCAGTATGCCTTAGTCTGTCGAAGAGGTGGGAAATTGTCTTTTCACGGCCTATGAAGTGTTCAATATTTTTTATCGGGCCTCTGTGATAGAATGGATTTTTTGGTACCTGCTTTACTTTTATCTCATCCTTGGTCCCTCTCACGAATCGATGTATCAGTGCCAATGTCTCCTCTATTTTCTCTGGATTTATTGTGAAGGTTCCTTTTTTCTCGGTTTTTATCTGTATTAAAAACTCATCCTCAACAAGAGTATCAAATGCCAGTTGATAGCGCTCCCTTTCATGCTCTGGCATGGAATCTATGAGGTTTTTTCCATGGATGTTACCTGTTAGCTGGGCCATATATAGAATATGTCCCATGTTGTAGGGGACATTTTCTCCCCCCGCTTTTTTCTTTTTCTCTGTTCTTGTACGACCTTTTGGTGCCATCGATATCCTCGTTTTTCTTCCTGAAAAAAACCTGTTTTTCAGGCTTTTTACTGTATTATCTACAATGCTTTTATTCTTTCCTGCTTATTTTACAGCAATAAGTAAAGTATATATGGCCCTATAAAGATATCGCCTCTTATAGGGGCCTAAGATATCATTTGGACCGTTTATCCAATTATTTGGTCTTTACCGAAAGACCTATGAACCACAAATTTATTCAGTAAATAGGGGAATAAAATGTTCAAGGATTTGATGGGTGATATTCCTGAGTCGAGAATTCTCGACTTTCTATTGCTCCATCCGCATACAAGTCATACCCTTGCTAAGATCATAGAAGGAACCAACCTCAATTTCAGAACCGCCCGAAAAAGAATCGAAAATCTGGTAAATATTGGGGCTGTTGAGGTTGTGCATGAGGATGGGAAATCTAGGTACTATATCATCAATACAGAACATCTTGTAGGTGAGTTCGAAAAAATATCGGACCTATGGAAAAAATATTAGTTTATTACTGTATTTTTTATCTTAAAAACTGTAATTTTAAGATTGGAAAGAAGATTTTTTGGTTGACAACATTTTTTTGTTTATTAAGCATCATCTTCACTGCACTTTGTGCAGTCCCTAACTGTAATATATACACCAAAACTTGGAAATATTTAAATAGCGGCGATTCATCCTACCTATAAATAGCAAACTCGGCACAATGACTTCCTGGTGGGCGGAGGAGATGCCGGAAAACCCTTGATCTAATGAGAGAAAAGGGAGGAGTAATACATGAAGAGGAGATGGAGTGTTAGAGAAGGTGTTTTCAAAACAGATGATGGACTTTTGTGGTTGAAGGAGAAAAACAGATATCACAACAAAAAAAATCGCACACCCATGGCCATAGCATTGAAAAACGGAGAGATTTCTAGGGTGATAGATGTCAAGAATGGTGGACTATCATCAGATAAGAGGAGGGTATAACATGAAATCAAATATCTCTGTAGAAACCGAGCACATCGAAATATCAGAAAAAGAGTCAAATTACAACCCAATAATGATATCAAATTTAATCAGTGATAAATACGTTTCAAAAATACTGATGAGCACATTTAAAAAACCCAAATCGGTCCAGAATATCAGCGCATCATATGGAATCCCAATAGCCGTATGTTATAGAAAGGTGCGTCAGCTAGAAAACCTTGGATTCCTTACCTGTATCGGAGACAAACTCAATGGAAACGGAAAGAGGGTCAAACTCTATCAATCCCAGATTGTGAACGCCCATTTCTTTATGGAGAAAGGGAAATTCAGGGCCAGGGTTCAGTTATCCTCTGGCGCTGTGGACGATTACGGCGGCAGTTGGTCAATAGCCGATGAACCAAAGCAATAAATCCCCCAATTCGATATTAATTGCTGGCTAAGCCAGCATTATTATTTTTATGCGAATCGATATAGTCACTCAAAGTTAGGAATAAATTATCCGCCAATAATGCTATCTTCTCAGGACTCAATTTCTCAACCCTCTCATCCTTAAAGGGTATGTCATTAATGATCTCATTTAAGGAGGATTTGCTTGGAGCTCCGCTCTTTTTTAATTCCGTTCTTATCAATCCAATCAGGGGATTTTTGATCTTCTTTCTCCTCTGACCAAAGAGTGTATCCACAACCTTGAAAAACATTTCTTCGTTTTTAACTTCGAATGGAGGTTTTCTTGGTACCAATTCTATTATGGCACTATCCACTTTGGGTTTTGGATAAAACGCCTCTTTGGACACGAATTCCAATATACTACATTCTGCCCTGTAATATACATTTACAGAGAGGCGGCAGTAGTCATTATCAAGGGCTTTTGCCGTCATTCTTTCGGCAAATTCCCTTTGATACATGAGAATGGCCCTTCTGAATTCGTGTTTCAGGAGCTTGAAAGTCACAGGTGAGGATATCTGATATGGCAGATTCGACACCACGACCTCGAACTTGGGAAGTTCCATTTCTAAAACATCCTCGTTGACGAGTTCTACATTTTCTGGGATCCTACCGGCAAGATATGAGAACAATCGATGATCCTTTTCAATGGCCACAACCTTTTTGGCCTTCTCAGCCAGTTTGAATGTCAATGCCCCCATGCCGGGTCCAATTTCCAAAACTGTATCTTTTTTCGTTAGCTTCGCATAGTCCACCTGTCTGTAAATTACGTCTTTATCCATCAAAATATACTGACCTTTTCCCCTGTATAGCTTGATATCCTCAATCCCCATGCCTTCAACCATAAACCAACCACTGCTCAATCACAATAGTCTGATATGACCCTTTCGGTGGTATGAGTGAGTTCATCAAATTGAATGTCAGTTTCTTCAATACTTTGAAGATAGGGAGGGTAGAGGGAAACAGGCAGACCTTGTTATAAGAGTGGTTGAAAGCGTGGTTGGAAAGTT
>CP070672.1:3078630-3081720 GCA_020351895.1 Thermoplasmata archaeon | reverse complement strand
GAAGCATTTGATTCTGGAGGTTATAGGCCAGATCGAAGAACCAAGCCAACCACTATGTGAATACATATTTGAATTATTTGCTGATGATTATTGGAATTCACACATCAAAGAAACCGTATTCTTTGGGCAACCTCAGTACATCATATTCTTAATGGATAAGGGCCTGATCTCAGAAGCACTCGATAGTGATAATCAAGAAAAGATAAATTCAGCTCTCTGGTTGCTTCGGTCTGTAGCCCAAAGAATTCCCGATTCAGTTACAGATGTACTCTCTCCTTATATTAATAAGGGTGATAATTGGCCCCAAATGGTCTTAGGTAGTCTTTGTTGGAATTGTAAAGATGATTCGGAAGCCATGTTCGAATTAAGACTTCGATTGGCTCGTATGCGGATAGTAAAGGAATTCGTCTATTGGAAAGAATTAGCTAAGATACACCCAAAACGGGCTCTCCGACTAATTGAAGCGGTTATATCTACTTGGGACTCAACGAAGTTAGAAGATAATTCTCTTTCTAATCGAGGTAGGCAATCTCGACTTGAGCAATGGGGCGCTGAAGAAGTTCAAGTCCTAAAGTTGGTTGCTGCCGATAACGCCGGTGATACATGGGATTTATTGATACCTCATGTTGAAAGATTGACAGCTATTGAATGTGAAAAATACGATCGCACCCTTGGTGATTGGTCAGATCGAAATCAATATGTCTTTGGCGATGGAAAAGTATCTATTTCACGAGGTATTGTAGAATTACTTTTTGAGTCAGGCAAAAGAATGTCTTCTGAAAATACAGAAATGTTTTTACAGAAGGTCAATAAACTCCACGACAGTATTTCACCTGTAGTACATGAAATACTAATTACCTCTTATGCAGCTATTCCTATGGAATACGCTGATAAGTCCATAAATTATCTTCTGGCAAACACGAATCGTTTTCATCTGAGTACTGGTTATAACGAACCGGAATGGATGCCGGCGGTTCGATTAATTGAAGCACAATCTCCACATTGTTCGGATGGGATTTTCCAGGAACTGGAAAATACTATTATTCATTATTATTCTCCAGATGAAAAACAGTCAGCAAAATATTATCTTCCTCATCGGAAAGATGGATGGTTTACAGATTACTGGGGACGAAGTCAATATTTTCTACTTCCTGCTTTATGTCAAACTCGACGGTCTAAATACACGAACGATTTGATTGGGGTATTGAGACGAAAATTCGATGGGTACTCAAAGGAGTTTTTTTTACGTGGTGGCAAATCAACAGGCGGCATTGTTGGATCACCTTTGCCACATGACCGTTTACATAAAGTAAGTGATGAAGCCTGGCTCAAAATAATCAACAACAAAAAAATTCCTGAAAGTCGTTCTCTTAATTGGAAACAGATTGGGCCTGATCAAGTTGCAGAATCTTCAATTACACATTTTGCAAGCGATCTTCGAGCAATCGCAAAACGTTATCCTGAACGTTTTGGTCGGTTGGCTTTGCGATTTCCTAAAGATGTTCATCCCATGTATGTTGCCGCAATACTCGATGGCGTAAGAGTTACAAAGCCTGAAAATATCCCCGAAGAAGAAAAAGCGTTTTGGAAACCTGCAACAATTGAAACCATCGAAGTAATTCTCGAAAAATATTCTTTAGTTGATGACCGAGGCACTGCTGAAAATTTTTGCAGATTAATTAGAGAAAGACCTCAAGAGAATTGGTCAGAAAATGCAATTGATCGCCTCCTTGATTATGCTATAAACCATCCAGATCCTGAACCGGGCAAATTGAATGTTCGTTGTGATAGACCAAGCCATGAAGCTACTGTTGATGATTTAGTCCAAAACGCGATCAATTGTGTTCGTGGTGATGCCGCATTGGCTATTGGTGCATTACTCTGGGAACATACTGATTGGCTTGGAAAGTTGAAGCCCGGAATCGAACATTTGGCTAACGATTCACATCCAGCAGTTCGCGTTGCGTCACTGGAAGCGTGTTTACCTTTGCTTAATATAGACAAAGATTTGGCTGTCAGTTTATTCTTGCGAGCGTGTAAAAATGATCTTCGAGTATCAGCTTGCCGTTACGCCGTATATTATTTCAATTGTTGTGTTCAAAGCCATACGGGTGAACTATCGCCAATTATTATTAATATGGTTAATTCAAACATAGATAAAGTAGCGGAGGAAGGTGCAAAGGAAGTGTGTGCCCGTTGGCTTTTTCATGGATTATTCGAAGAAGAACTTAATAGGTGCAAGGATGGTTCTATTGCTCATCGTAAGGGAATTACTGAGGTAGCATCTGCCTTTTTAACAAAAGAGGAGCATACTGAAAAATGTAAAGATTTGCTCCTTCCTCTATTTAATGATGAAAATGCTGATGTTAGGCTAAAGGCTCGTCATGCTTTTCATAACAACGTTGAATCGTTAACATTGTCTGGCATTCAAACTTTTATTCAAAGCTTTATACAAAGCCAGTCTTTCCGTGATGATCCAACAGGCATTCTTTATACTTTTAAAGATTATCCAGAATCTCTTGAATCCTTTGCGGATTTGATATTTTCTATTTGTGAAGAATTTGCAGGACCTTTGGCTGAATTGTCGCGAGATATTTCACATGGGATAGGTCATGATGCAACGGAAATTACTCCCTTATTGCTTAGACTTTATGAACAATCAAAGGAAAATAATCCTAATGTTGCGGATAAATGTTTGGACGCCTGGGATATTTTATTTGAAAAACGGGTCGGGTATACAAGAGATTTGACAAAAGCAATTGAACAGTGATCACCATCCCTATGACTGGCCTTTTCATTTACTATTTTCTATATCTGTGGCATAAATTTACTATATAATTGTTTGATATTTCTACGTGTTCATCCCGTGAGATAGCTTGCCCCTAAGGTGTTAAAACCGTTATCTAACGGGGTAAATTAACGTTTATCAGCGTAGATCCCTCGACTTCGCTCGGGACGACGTCTGCGGTTAATTTCTTCGTGGTTCTCAGTGCCCTTCGTGGTAATTTCCATTGACTATCCATTCGTCACTTCGGCTTTGCTCAGTGCAGGCTTCGCTCAGGACAGGTTTTCTATCGACTATTGACTATT
>CP070672.1:3057271-3078530 GCA_020351895.1 Thermoplasmata archaeon | reverse complement strand
GTTGGTAATTTCTCAATGGTTTACGATCCTGTCACTGATAGATACTATAAGAATCAAACTTACGATATTGTCGGCACATATCAATTCGTTATTTGGGTCAATGACACGAGTGATAATTGGAACGAAACTACAGAAATATTTATAATTGCAACCGTGCCGGATGCACCAACAAATTTAACTGCTATTGCTGGTGATTCCTATGTATATATAAATTGGAGTGTCCCATTTACAGATGGAGGATTACCGATTACAAATTATAAAATCTATAGAGGCATTTCACCAGGCAGTGTTACTTTCTTTATGGAGATTGGAATTCTCTTGTACTTCAATGATACCGCCGTAATTAATGGTATCAGATATTACTATAAAGTAAGTGCAAAAAACGCTTTTGGAGAAGGAATTTTATCCAATATGGTTAATGGTACACCTATTGGATTGCCTTCTGCGCCTCAAAATCTGCAGGCCTCTTCAGGTGATTCCTATGTGAATATCTCGTGGGAACCTCCAGCTTCGAGTGGTGGTTCTCCAGTAAGTAATTATAGAATATATAGGAGCACGATAATTGGTGTAAAAGAGTTCCTCACAGAGATCGGTAATGTCCAACATTACTATGATATAACAGCAAATAATGGTGTCACCTATTATTATACAGTTAGTGCTATGAATAACTTTGGGGAAGGACCAATGTCCAATGGGGTAATTGCTACTCCTGCCACCGTTCCAGGTTCACCTAGAAATTTAACTGCAACAAGTGGAGATTCCTATGTAAAAATAACATGGAATACTCCGATTTCAGATGGAGGTTACCCGGTAATTAACTATAGAATCTTCAGAGGCAATATATCAGATGGGGAGAGTTTCCTAATTGGGATTAGTGACACCCTAAGTTACAATGATACAAGTTTAATTAATGGTGTCATCTATTTCTACAAAGTTAGCGCAAAGAATGCTGTTGGAGAGGGACCATTATCTAATGAGGCAAGTGCCACTCCTGCAACCTTGCCTAATGCACCCACTGGTTTAACCACCATTGTTGGCGATTCTCATATAAATATTACATGGGTCACGCCAACCTCAGACGGAGGCTATCCCATTACAAATTACAGAATTTATAGAGGGATAATTTCAAGTGGGGAGATTTTATTTATTGAGCTTGGAAATGTTTTATACTACAACGATACTACCGTAACTAATGGTGTCACCTATTATTACAAAATAAGTGCTATTAATGTTGTTGGAGAAGGGCCCTTGTCTGATGAGGTAAGTGCTACTCCTGCCACATCGCCTTCTAAACCCACTAATTTAACTACCATCGTTGGAGGTTCTTATGTAAATATTACTTGGCTTACTCCCACCTCAGACGGAGGCTTTCCCATTACAAATTACAGAATTTATAGAGGGATAATATCAAGTGGGGAGATTTTATTTATTGAGCTTGGAAATATTTTATACTACAATGATACGACCGTAATTAATGACTGCACTTATTACTACAAAGTAAGTGCCATTAACATTGTTGGAGAAGGGCCATTATCTGATGAAGTGAATGGTACTCCTAAAATTTCAGAGGCTACCCCTATACAGCCACCGAACCGGGATGAGGAAATGCCATGGTGGTTATTGATAATAATACCTATTGTAATTGCCATAATTGTGATAGGATTAATTGTAGGTTTTTTAATTCATAAGAAAAAAGAAAAGCAACAACCTCCCCGGGAACAACAATATCCCGATGAGGAGATTACCTTTGAAGGGACTGTAGATGATGAAATAGAAGGCATTAAAGAACCTGAATTCAAATCCTTATTGCCCCAAAGAGAAACACCCCCTCCCCCTATAGGGATATCCAAACAGTCTATTCTGCCACCACCTCCACAATTGCCGCTGCCTCCACCTCCCCCTCCTCCAAAGATCGAAAAGAAATTTCCGCCACCTCCACCACCAGAATCGTAAACAGCCTTTTTGAAAACCCAGTGGTTGATTTACTTTTCAGGTTGAAACTGTCATCCTTAACTTCTCACCATCGGGGTGTTAAGACTTTTATTTTTTCATTTTATACCAAAAGTAATAAGTAATAAGCGCGATTAGGAATTTGAATGGAAGGTTAGTATGGATAAAAGAATAATTTCGGTCATAATTGTGGTTTTGATTATTATTGCACTTATAAATATTGTTGAGCTGCCACTCACACAAGCTAATATCGAAATTAACACAGAGTTAGAACTAGAAGGCGATGGGATATATTCGGGCTATTATGTGAATTCAACCGGTAATATACTTATTATCAAGATTCTTGATATAGACACAAATGAGGACATGTCAGATGCATATGTAAACATCACTTCTACTGAACCAGGTATCAATTTTACAGATGACTTTGGAAATAACAATGACAATCCATATCACACCGGAGCTGGAGATTATTTACGCGAGTGGGGAGGAGGCGGCACGAACCAATTTGTATTCGTTTTCGATGTGAACAATTCATGCCCCCTCGGAGATCATATCGCGGTCTTATCCATCGATTATGATACTTCAGCACCATCACCAAGGCGATATGGAGTAACCCAGGAAATCACCATTGTTATCGATCCAATTGGAAAAACACTCTATGTTGGTGGCTCTGGTCCTGGGAACTACACACACATACAATGGGCCATCGAGAATGCTAGTGATGGGTATACTGTGTTTGTTTATGATGACAGTTCACCATACTTTGAAAATGTTGTCATCGATAAGAGTATAAATTTGATAGGAGAGAATAGAGATACTACAATTATTGATGGAGGAAATAGTGAAGATGTTGTGATTGTTCATGCAGATTGGGTGGATATAAGCGGTTTTTCAGTTAGAAACAGTGGAATAGGGAGTTATCCTGATTATTATGCTGGGATAGAACTTAATAATGTCGCATATTGTAAGATAATTAACAACAACGTTTCACATAATATGAAAGGGATATTTCTTAATTCATCATCAAACAATAATATAACAAACAACATTATATTACTCAACGATTACGACTCTATTGGTCTTCTCTCATCCTCAAACAACAACATACTAAATAATACCATTTTAGACAACGAAGGCGGCATCTATCTTGGTAATTCATCGAATAATACTATTTTCAGTAATATTATATCAAAAGTTGCCGATGGGATCCATCTTTCCATATCATCATATAACTATATCATGAATAACAATATATCGAACAATAGTAGAGGGATCTTTCTTGGGTCTTCTTCAAACAACATCATCGCAAACAACAATGTAACAATGAGCGATGATTACGGCATTGATCTCGGAACTTCATATAACAATACAATCATAAATAATAACGTAATAACGAATGTAGGTGGTGTCCGTCTAATTTCATCCTCGAATAATACGATCACAGGCAACAACGTTACGAACAGTATGTTTGGTATCCATATTGAATCATCAACTTATAATTATATAAAACACAATATTGTTATGGAAGGTTGGGAATATGACATCACACTTGAATCGTCATCAAATAATACTATTATTAACAATAATATATCAGATGGTAAATATGGCATCTATCTCTCCTCATCTCAGAACATTACAATAACGAACAACAATATATTCTCGAACTTTATGATCGGTATCTATTTTATCTCATCATCAAACAATAACATAGCAGGTAATAATATATACGACAATGGGGTGGGTATACTTCTTACGTCGTCGCCAGACAATGAGATCGAAAATAACAATGTTTTGGAAAATGGACAAGGTATCGACCTTGGCTGGGCATCATCAAACAATAATGTCACAAACAATAATGTATCATCGAACAATGGTTACGGCATCCTTATTGGGTCTTCTCTAAATAATAATATTATATCCTGTAACCTCTCGTCAAACAGTCAAGATGCAATACATCTCTACCTATCAGATTTCAACACAATAAAAAATTGTTACATATCCGACGGGGTGAATAACGGCATCCATCTAGATTCATCTCATCAAAATAGCATTGTATCATGCAACCTCTCGCAAAACAGTCAAACTGCACTCCAAATGGACTTCTCAGACAATAATAAAATAATAAACAGTAACATAGTAAATGGATGGTCTAATGGCGTCTTTCTTGCTTTTTCATCGAACAATAACTTCACAAACTGCGAAATATCCAATAATGATGATGGAATTGAGATTTACGCTTTCTCTAACTACACCTGTATTACTAATTGTAATATATCTTCGAATGATAATAGAGGTGTCTTCTTTTCCGAGTCTTCAAATAATACCTTAACAGATTCCCAGATAGACTTCAATACCGATGGAGTCGGATTCTCATCTCCCTCGATAAATAATTTAGTAAGAAATTGCAGTATAACAAATAACAATAACGATGGGATCAGGATTTATGAAGACAATCCTGATAACAATACTATACTGAACAATACAATTGACTCTAATAACCGTAATGGGATCTTTGTACATAATTCATTCAATAATACCATCTCAGGTAATGATATATCCAACAATTTTTACGGTCTCAACATCTCTTTGTCAACTGATAGTAAAATATATCATAATAATATTATAGATAATACAATTCAGGCACTCGATAAGACGGATACAAACATCTGGAACGACTCATATCCCTCAGGCGGCAATTATTGGAGCGATTGGACATCTCCTGATACCATGTCAGGCCCACTTCAAAATATTCCAGGAAGCGATGGAATCGTTGACAATCCATATGTCATTGATACTGATAGCCAGGATTATTATCCGCTCACAAGTCCAACATTACCAACCGCTCCCACGATTACCAACATGCAGCCGCCTGGTTCCTCGACTACGAATAACAGCAGACCAACAATAAGTGCCGATTACAGTAGTGGTTCGGGGATCAATACATCAAGCGTTGTGCTGAAAGTTGATGACATAGTAGTAACGTCATCTGCATCAATTACAGGGACCAATGTAACCTACATACCCTCCTCCCCTTTATTAGAAGGACCCCATACGGTTTATCTTGAGGTTAAGGATATGGCCTACAATACTGCTGTTGCTTCATGGTCATTTTATGTAGATAACATGCCTCCATCACCAATCACAGATCTAGATTCAAGTAATCAAACATCTGATTGTATCACATTGACATGGACTGCCCCAGGAGATGATGGTGACTCAGGAGTCGCTTCAGGATACATTGTAAAGTACTCTTCACTGGGTCCGATCACGAATTCAAATTGGATTTCTGCCACAACATATGACCAATCCTGGACGCCGTTGAGTGCAAATGAAACCGAGACGTATAACATTTCTGGATTAAATCCCGATACCGTCTATTGGTTCGCCATCAAAGCTTATGACGAGGCAAATAATTATGCCTACATCTCAAATAGCCCAAGCTTTACCACAGATACAATACCCGCAGCTCTACAAAATCTAAATGCTATAACAGGGGATGGCTGTGTGAATCTCACATGGGAAGTTCCCCTTGATGATGGTGGCTCCCCAATTATCGGATACAATATCTATCGAAATGGAACCCCTGGGATCTTTGGTACTGTTTCAGAGGGACAGTTATGGTTCAATGATACAAATGCGGTCAATGGAATAACTTACACTTATGACATAACGGCATTCAACATTGTGGGTGAGGGACCCAACTCGAGTATCAGTGCCACTCCTATGACGGTTCCATCTGCACCTCTGAACCTCAATTCAATAGCAGGAGACTCCTTTGTAAATCTCACATGGGAGGCTCCTTTAGATGACGGCGGTTCCTCAATTATCTCATTCAATATTTACAGAAACGATACTTCTGGTGTTTATGATATGATTCCTTCGGATCAATTATGGTACAATGACACCGATGTTTCAAACGGAATGTCTTACATCTATTACATCTCAGCTAATAACAGCGTGGGAGAAGGACCTAATTCCACAGGTATAAGTGCCATCCCCATGTCCATTCCCTCGGCTCCGCAAAATCTTCAATCCTCTGCCGGGGACGGTTACGTTTATCTTACTTGGGAGGTACCAATATCAAACGGAGGTACGGTGATCACCGATTATTTGATTTATCGTGGTACAACCTCAGGAAATGAGACTTTCCTTGCAGAGATCGGAAATCTCCTATTTTACAATGACACGAGTGTTTCCAATGGCGTTACATATTACTACAAAGTTACAGCAAAAAACGAAGTTGGTGAAGGGGTATTTTCCAATGAGGTAAGTGCTCTTCCAGAAACGACCTCTATTACACCAGGGAAGCCATCTGACGGAGAATCCCCCTGGGTATGGGTGTTATTACTCGTTGTTATAGCGATAATCATTATTGGTCTCTTATACTCCTTTATAATTAGGAAAACGAAAGAGGAACAACCACCAGAATAAGATTATACTCCACCAACCATCCTCCCAAATCCTCTCTCCCCAGTCAATTCCCAATCCTCTATTACAACCTCACCTCTCACGAAAGTGAACTTCGGGAACACCGCCGATAATCCCTCAAAAGGTGTCCAACCGCATTTGGAATGCAGATCCTCACCTTTTATTTCGGTTTCGGATCTCATGTCCACCATGATGATGTCAGCATCATAACCTTCTTTTAATTTCCCTTTTCTCAAGTTGAAAATCTCACCTGGTCTTTCGCATGCCACATTTACAAACCTGCTGATCCCGAATTTGCCATGCTTCACTCGCCAGAGCATCAAAGGAAGCATTGTTTCCACACCAGGAACGCCTGAGGGGGCCTTTTCGAAATTCTCCTTTTCCTCCAGGGTATGAGGAGCGTGGTCAGAAGCTAATATATCTATTGTACCTTTATTAAGGGCCTTCCATAAAGCATCCTGGTCCTCGAATTCCCGAAGAGGAGGGTTGACTTTTCCCAGGGCACCGAGTTTTGAATTTGAGTTTAGAAAAAGATGAGGGGGTGTAACTTCAGATGTGACATCTGCATTCTCTATTAACTTCACGCCTTCGGAAGTTGAGACATGACATATATGGACCTTTGCTTCATTATGAAGGTTTAACACCTTCTCTATTGCAGATGCTTCACATTGGTTTGGCCTCGATTTTAGGTAAGTTCTCAATGAATCGGGTTTCAGAGTTTTATCTATCAGGAACTCATCCTCGCAATGCACGCTAACCGGTTTTTCTGTCACATTGATTTCCTTGAATATAACATCCAAGGCATTGTAGTCATCCATGAGCAATTCACCTGTTGTTGTGGCCATATAAATCTTAAAGGCCATTGCAGATTTTGAGAGAGCCTCGATATTCGAGTTTTTGCCAAGACCTGCAAACAGTCCGAAATCCACAAAGGCCTTGTAATTGGCGATTTGCGCCTTCTCAGAGAGTGCATCTTGGTTGGTTGTTGGAGGGATCGTGTTGGGCATGTCAAGGGCACACGTTATCCCACCGCAGGCTGCAGATTTTGTGCCGCTGGCAAAATCTTCCTTATGGGTCATACCTGGATCGCGGAAATGCACATGGGAATCGATTCCACCGGGTAAAATAAGTTTGTCACCAAAATCGTAATGCATATCTCCTTTCAGAATCTTCTTGATGGCCTTAATTTTGCCCTCCTCAACGCCTATACAGCATTTTATTATTTCCCCGTTGATTACGGCATTGCCCTCGATTACCAATTCCATGTCTATTCCTTTAACTTTTTTTCAACTATCTCGCCTTTTGGCTCAACCTCACAGAATATCTCTGCCGAAAATTTGTAAATCTTTGTGCCCTCCTCAAGCCAAGCATCAGGCATAAGGCCGGCCTTCATACATGTGTGGGAAAGAAACTCATCCACCTTCCATTTGAATTCAACTGGAACCTGAGGTAAGAGCAGGCCTTTTCGAAAGCCCTTCTCGACTGTGAGGCCATCTTTACCTATTTGTACCTCTTTAACGTAATGTTTCGGCTTCTTCACCTTGATGATCTCGGGAGGAGTGAGAAGGCTTACCTCGATGATTAAATTCTCCAGCTCCTCCTCTTTCACAGGGGGAAATCTTGGATCGCTCAGTGCAGCGCTTATACTGGCCTTTTCTAAACCATCTATCAAAGGGAATATGGGTTCAATGTATCCGATACATCCCCTGAGATTATGTCTGGGAAAAGTGTTTATTGTGACAAAAACCCCCGATTTTTCACGGAATATCTCTGGAATCTCACCTATATCAAATTTTTTTCCGGAAACAGCTGTTTCCACGAAACTCCTGGCTGTTTGAACAGCGAATCTACCATCCTCTAAGGAGTACATGCTATCACTGTATGGGGGGTAATATGATTCCTTCCATTTATAGTCTATTGTTGAGTTGTATCCATTTGTTAATAATAGAATAAAATTTTAAATAATGAATTGACTCTATTGGGGTTGATGAGATGAACAATCAAGAAGATTTCGCACATCAGATGAAAAAAGCGATGGAACTATTGAAAAAAGAGGATCCTGATCTCGAAAAGAAATTCCGTAAATTGTGTGATATTATGAAGGGATATGAAGGCGGAGTCATCGCCTTCTCAGGGGGAGTTGACAGCTCTCTTTTAGCCTTCCTTGGTCATCATCTATTATCCAAATCCCTGGCTGTCACAGCCGACTCACCCACACTACCAAGAAGTGAGTTATCAGAGGCAGAAAAATTCGCTAAACTATACGACATCAACCATCGTATAATCTCTCATAATGAGCTTGAAGATCCGAGATTCGTGAAGAATGACGAGCAAAGATGTTTCTTCTGTAAAGACGGTCTATTTGCGGTTTTGAATGAGATCAGGGAAAAGGAAGGCTATGATCATGTAATAGACGGCTCCAATTTCGATGATCTAGATGACTTTCGACCGGGAAGAGAAGCTGCAAAAGAAAACAAAGTAAGAAGCCCCTTAATCCAGGCAGAACTCGGGAAAAGAGACATAAGAGCCATATCTAAAGCCCTGAACCTACCAACTTGGGACAAGCCCCAGATGGCCTGCCTTTCCTCTAGGTTTCCAAGAAATATGAATATCAATGAGGAGGATCTAAAAAAGGTGGAAGAAGCAGAGAATGCTGTAAAAGAACTGGGCTATAAGGATGTGAGGGTCAGAATTCATGGTGATTTAGCGAGGATAGAAATTGGAGGGGATGAAGACATTGATTTGAAGGAATTGAAGGAACTGGTGCCCAAAATCAAGGAACTTGGTTTTAAATACGTTTCTCTTGACCTGGAAGGATACAGAACAGGTAGTTTGAACGAGTAATCCATCTATATAGACCTCTGAAATGTCCTATATTTATATAGAAATCCTTAAAATATGCAAAAAAGTGTACCAAACTTCATTTATATTCGTATATTGATATTGCAAGATGGGGTATACTCATGAAAGCACGAAGGGTATTGAGTATATTTATGTTTATATTGATGATGCTCAGTATACTACTTTTTTTTCAGGAGGAAGCGGAGGCCCAAACAGTTGATTTTATAATAATCAGGGATTCACCGGGAGATGGAGGTAACATAGTTCTGAACATGACATACTCGGTTTACCAGGTAGATCTATACTATGCAGCAGCATACAATGTGTCTTCTGGTTACATAGGTAATGTCGAAGCGGAGTGGGTATGCAATGATACAAGCGTTGGGCAGGTTACAACCCCAGGTATTTGGACGAACTTCACAGCGCAGTGGGTTAATGTAGACAGGGTATGTTTCGTAACAGCCACATATCAAGGGAGCATAAGTAACACTACTGGGACATTAACGGTCCTTGCTCCTAGGACGGATTACAATCAAATCAGAAGTGCACCCGGGGGTGGAGGAATCAATTTAAGCGACCCTGCGAACTATCTTGTTGTCCCAGTGGGTTATACTGACACATTTTACGGTGCATCTTACAACTACACAGTAGGTTATATAGGCGATGTTCCGGCAACAACGACCTGGAGCAGCAATGTTACAAACGTAGTTACTGTTACTTCCCCTGGAAGCTCATCCACAATAACCTGCAGTGATACAAATTGGGGAACCGCGACAATCACAATGGATGACGGCTCAGGGCATCAGAACACAACACAGGTCACCGTCATGGAACCCACAGTGGATTTTATTCTGATTCGAACTGCGCCTGGCGGAGGAGGAATCAATCTATGTAACCCTGCGAACTATCCGACCTATCCAATGGGTCATACTACCACTTTCTACGGTGCTGAGTACAACCTGACGGCAGGTTATATAGGCAGTGTTCCGGCAACAACGACCTGGAGCAGCAATGCTACAAACATAGTTGATGTTACTTCCCCTGGGAGCTCTTCAACCATAACCTGCAGCAATACCAACTCGGGAGTAGCAATAATAACAATCTATGATGGATCACATCAGAACACAACAGTGGTCACTGTCAGTGGACCTGGAGTTGATTATATCCTTATACGAAGTGCACCCGGGGGTGGAGGAATTAATTTAAGCGACCCTGCGAACTATCCGACCTATCCAATGGGCCATATTACCACATTCTATGGGGCATCCTACAACAACACATCAGGTTACATTGGTGATGTACTTCCAACAACGACATGGAATAGCACTGCACCAAACATAGTTGATGTTACTTCCCCTGGAAGCTCTTCAACCATAACCTGCAGCGATACAAATTGGGGAACCGCGACAATCACAATGGATGACGGCTTTGGACATCAGGCCATAACACAGGTAACTGTCATGGCCCCTGAAGTTGACTATGTTCAGATCAGGAGCGGACCTGGCGGAAGTGGTATCGATCTAGGTGACCCTGCAAATTATCCTACCTATCCAATGGGGTATATTACAACATTCTACAGTGCAGCCTACAATTTTACTTTTGGATATATAGGGGATATAACAACCACATGGAACAGTACTGCACCAAACATAGTTGATGTTACCTCTCCAGGAAGCTCTTCAACCATAACATGCAGCAATACAAATTCGGGAGTTGCTATAATTACAATAGATGATGGATCAGGGCATCAGAACACCACACAGGTCACTGTTGTCATGGTACCCCAGGTCGACTACATTTTGATCAGGAGCGGTCCTAATGGAACTGGAATCAATCTTTGTGATCCTGCAAACTATCCGACTTATCCAATAGGACATTCCACCACCTTCTTTGGAGCGGTGTACAACAATACTTATGGCCATTTGGGTGATGTCAATCCATCCTCGACATGGAATACCGACGATCCATCCATAGTCAACGTATCGAGTCCAGGCTCCTATTCAGATATTTCATGCAGCATGACAAATTGGGGAACTGCCACAATTACCCTGGATGATGGAGATGGCCATACCAATACAACTAACGTTACTGTCATGGCCCCCACTTTGGACTATTATATGCTCACAGACGCTCCAAATGGAGAGGAACTTACAGAAGTGACATTGGCTCCTGCCGAGATAATTACAGCCTATGCATCGGGCTATAATTATACTGGGCCCACATATATCAACCTGATTGTTGTGGATTGGGACGAATATATGGGCTTGGGATCTCTCAACAATCTCACGGGTACCTCATCAACGTTCACTGCAGGTTCTGCAGGTGGTTGGACACTCATCGAAGCCTTCAATTTCACGGTTTATCCCTATTGGGATAACTTTACTGTTCATATCATAAACGAAACAGTGGATTTTATTCAAATCCGAAGCGCCTCCCAAGGATTAGGTTACAATGTCACTAACCTCGTATTGGTAATAGGTCAACAGTTCACACTATGGGCCGCAGCCTACAATTACAGCGCAGGCTACCTAGGTGACTTTACCTACACATATTGGACAGAAACAAGCGGAGGAAGTGTGATAATTGTAACGAGCCCGGGTGCATCCACCACAGTGCAGGCTCAGTTCATAGGCGGCGTTAGCACGATCACAGCAGATTACTTGGGTGTTCAAAACACAACCAACGTTACTGTTCTCCCGCCAAGTTTGGATTACATAGAAATCACTGACAAACCAAATGGAGTGGCACTAATTACTGTAAATCTTGGATTTTATGAACAGTTCACAGCATATGCCTCGGGCTACAATTATACAGGACCGACATATGTTGATTTGGTAGAAGTGAACTGGAGTGGGCCGGGTGGAGTTTGGAATCCCGAAATTGGAACAAATTCCACGTTTACTGCAGGAAATGTCAGTGGGAAGTATCGACAGACAGCCGAGAACTCAACTTTGGGTCTCTCCGACGGCTTTGATATTTATATAGGGCAGTATAATCTGGATTATATTTCATTAACTAATGAACCCAATGGTTACAACCTTACCATTACGGCCTTGGATATCGGCCAACAGAAGTTAGTTTATGCCTCTGGGTACAATTACACCCATGGATATATCGGTCTTGTAAATGTGAGTTGGAGTGAATCCGCAGGCCTGGGCTCATTTGACAATTACACAGGTACATCCACTACATTCACAGCCGGTTATGTGGGTGGTTGGACAACCATAACTGGTGAGGAGCCAACTGGAATGAACGACACCTTCAATGTGTACATCAATCCTCCAACAGTTGATTTCATTTTCTTAACATATTCACCTGGCGGAACCGAGATCCCGGATGTATCATGGAATCTGGGGGATCCGCTTCTCATATATGCCTCTGGATTCAATCACACTGGCCCAAATTCTACACCAACTTTTGGGGATTTGGTGTATGTGGCCTGGTATGATTCCCCCATTTTGGGTTATTTTGATAATACCACCGGGACATCCTCCACATACACAGGAACTTCCGCGGGATTGACAACAATATGGGGAGGAAACTCCACAATTAACGACACCTTCCAACTCAATATACTCCCAACAACAGTCACAATAGATTCCATGATTATTACAGACTCACCAAACGGAACCGAGCTTTCAAACGTAACGCTTCCCGTTGGAGGAGAGATTCTAGCATATGCATCTGGCTACAATGACACCAGCGGATACGTTGATCTGGTCATCGTGGATTGGAGCGAATCCGCAGGTTTGGGATCGTTTAACAATCTCTCAGGTTCCTCCTCCACATTCACTGCAGGTTTCATAGGTGGCTCCACAACCATACTTGGTGAAAACAAAGCCTGGGGATTAAATGATACTTTTAATGTGACCATAATACCACCCACTGTTAATTACATCACTCTAACCGACGCACCGAATGGGACTGAATTTTCCACTGTTGTATTGAATGTGGGCCAGAATGTACTGGCCTATGCTTCCAGCTACAATACAACAAGCGGATATATCGGCCTATTAGAGGTGAACTGGAGTGAATCTGTACCACTAGCACTTGGCTCATTCGACAATCAAACAGGAACATCCACAACCTTCACTGCAGGTTTTATAGGCGGTTCAACCATTATCCAGGGTGAAAACCTCACATTAGGAAAAATCGATACTTTTAACATTACAATCAATCCACCCACAGTTGATTTTATTCTGATAAGGACTCAACCTGGTGGGGGAGGGATAAACCTTTGTGATCCAGTAAATTATAGAAGCTATCCTGTTGGAGCCTCGGATTCATTCTATGGTGCAGGATACAACAGCACAGCTGATTACATAGGTGATGTTCCTCCTACTTCAAATTGGACCAGCTCCAATCCCAGTGTAGTGACTGTGACAAGTCTGGGAAACTCCGCCACGATTAGCTGTAGCAATACGAATTGGGGAGTAGCAATAATAACTTTGGATGATGGACAGGGACATCAGAACACCACAGAGGTCACAGTAATCGAGCCCACAGTTGATTATATTCATATCAGGGATGAGCCATATGGGTTTGGAAGCATTGTTGGGGACAGAACTTATATCGTATGGGAGGAAGAGGAGTTTTATGCGGCTTCCTATAACAATACAGCAGATTACTTGGGTGAAGTAGAGGCGCAATGGTCGAGCACTGACACCTCAGTGGGAACTGTGACCACACCAGGCCTATCAACCACCTTTACGGCCCAAAAGGTTGATTTCGACAGCGTATGCCAAGTTGCTGCCAGCTACAATGGCATTACAGATTCCACAGGTGTTCTGACGGTTTTGGCGCCAAGAATGGATTATATCACGATCATTGATTCGCCCGATGAAAACGGGGAATGGGTAGCAGACAGAACTTATAATGAAGGGGAAAACGATACGTATTGGTCTGCTGTTTACAACACCACATCAGGATTCATAGAATTGGTAGAATCCACCTGGGAGAGCAATAATACCATAGTGGGAATTGTAACGCCTGGTCCAGGCGAGTACACAGATTTCACAGCCGGTTGGAGAGGCGGCTTTTGTAGGGTAAAGGCAACATACAATTCCTTTGAAAACTACACTGGGATCATATACGTTATTAACTTCAACCAACTCCCAACTTCAAGACCAAATCATTACAATGGTACAGGTTTTGTTGGAGGAGATTTATCATTTTCAATGAAGATTACATTGAGGGTTACTGGAAGAAAGAAAAACATCATTACAATGGAATTGGAGGAGGATGGAATCGTTGTTAAGGATGTTGCGGTCACAAGGCATTCTGGTGAACCAGATATAGGAATCATCACATATGATATGGATGTACACAAGGTTTACGATGTAGTTTTAACGTACGATGGGCATAATGGAGGCTCAAATCCTTTAATCGTAACCTTCGAGTTCTTGGGCAAGATCTATTCTGTACACATGCTCTTCAACTCACAGCACGGCGAAAACCAGAAGGCGAGAATCGCGGTAAACGATGTCCTTCAACTGGTTGGTGCGGTATTTTTCGATGGATCCTACTCAAGCGATTTCGAGGGATATATCGTGGATTATGATTGGGACTTTGGTGATGGAACCCAAGGTAATGGAGAAACCGTAGCTCATACATATTCCGAAAACGGAGTTTATACCGTGACCTTGATTGTAACAGATGATGAGGGGGGAACAGACCAAAAAACCATCCCAGTATATGTGGAAAACATAGATAATAACAACCAGGTGAATGCCATTCTCGGAAGTAATGCAAGCAAGGGATACATGAACGCAAGCGGACAGTATGTGGTCATACTTGAATGCCCTGCTGATTTGTTGATTTCTAATCCTCAGAATCTTCAGATCGGATTGCTAAATGGTTCTCAAATCAAGGAGATAGAAGGAGCCTTTATCGCTAAGCTGTACAGCGATATAGAGGTTTACTTCATTCCAATAGATGACTCTTACACGATCGAGGTGGATGGAACAGGAAGCGGCCTCTATAATCTGTCCGTAATTGGAGTAAGTGATGATTTCTTAAACAAATACGGTGTGTTCGATGTGACATGTTCAGAAAATACCCTGGACATCTACATTTTGGACTTCATAGAAGATGAGTTTTCAATATCGACTAATGAGGATGATAAACTCTATTCATTGGAGTTTTTGGCCTTATTTGAGGATGATTTGGATAGTTTCAATCTGAAAGATATGGATTTGAACAAAACGGAAGTCCATATCTACAAAATAAATGATTGGGGAGATCTGAGCTCAGGAAAACCGGTAACACTTTATGTGGACGAGGAAGGCGATGGATTAAGGGATAAGAGTGTGGATCTTCAATCGGGTCTTTCGGGTGATGAGGTTGATGCACTTCTTATAAAACACCCTATGAAGGAGCCTGTATTCCCGTTTCTATTATTATTCATCATTGCAAGTGTGTTTGTTGTAGTTGGTCTTGGTGGTCTTTTAACTGAAGTTGGAAAATGGGCCCTGCTCAGCCTGTTCATCCCCCTTTATTCCAGAATCAAAAAGGAGAAACTGCTGGATCAGCCCATCAGATTCAAGATTCACGGTTATATAATTGGTAATCCCGGTGCACACTTCGGGCTGATAAAACAGGATCTACAAATACCAAACGGACAACTCGTCTATCATCTTAAGAGGTTGATGCAGGCGAAGATGATATATTCAAAAGAGGACGGGATTAGAAAGCGATTCTATCCTGTGGATTTCCCCAAGCTGAAAATAGAAGAGTACTATTTGAGCGATACCGAAGAAAAGATCCTGGGAATCATAGAAAAGAAATCTGGGATCAGCCAGAAAGAGGTTGCAACCCAAATGGGCATCAGCCGTCAGGTCGCCGGTTATCACCTGGCAAAGATGGAGCAAATCGATGTGATAAAAAAGGAAATCGTTGGCAGGGAGAGCAGATATTATCCTAATAATAAGTCGAACACTTAAAACAGAATTACATATTTTCTATGTAAAGAACGGTTACGGTATATGTCCCTTTAAATAATTATCAATTATATAAGATAATTAAATTCTATACCCCCATATATTACCAAAAATAATTTATATTATGCAAAATTCCCTCCAAATTATATTTATATAGGCTATATTATATGAGGAATTGGAGGTAAAACCATGAGAGGAAGCAAGATATTGAGTATACTACTTTTAAGTTTAATGATGTTGAGCATCCTCCTATTTTTTTCGGAGGAGGTAGAAGCCCAGACAACTGACTACATTCTGATTAGGAATGCCCCTAATGGAGGAGGCATCAATCTTTGCGAGCCATTTAACTATATGACTTTACCTGTGGGCTACGTAACAACCTTTTATGGTGCCGAATATAATAATTCGGTTGGTTACATTGGAGATGTTCCTGCAACATCTACCTGGGATAGCTCGGATACTTCAATAGTCAGCACAACCAGCCCGGGTAATTCTTCGACAATAACATGTAGCAATACAAATTGGGGAACAGCGACGATTACACTGGATGATGGATCAGGACATACGAACACCACCCAGGTAACTGTGCTCCAACCAGCAATGGATTACATATTAATAAGAGATGTACCTGGAGGAGGAGGGGTCAATCTCTGTGATCCTGGGAATTACCCAACTTATTCTCTAGGAGCCAATGGTACATTTTGGGGAGCTGCATACAATATTACAGCGGGATTTCTCGGTGATCTACCATCTACTGTTCTTTGGTCCAGCAACGATACCAATATTGTCACAGTCACAACTCCTGATAATCCAACTTTCTATCAGTGCAGCTGGATAAATGAAGGCTCTGTATGGATCACGTTGAATGATGGTATGGGACTTCAAAATACAACGAGGGTAACAGTAAGCTCGATTCCACCTTATGCTGTGGATTACATTATTATCAGAGATACATCCGGAGGCTGGGGAAATTGGGTGGGAGATGAAACATATCTATTGGGAGAAACCTACACCTTCTACGCAGCGGGTTACAATTCATCACAAGGTTACATAGGTGATGTCTCAGTCAATTGGAGCAGCAGCGATCCGAATGTCGGAAATGTGACAACCCCTGGTTCCTCAACCACTTTTGACACAATAGGAGGTGGAACCTGCACCGTGTCTGCAGATTATGGTGGTGGAATTACGAACAGCACTGGTATTCTCAGAATTGTGACAATTGATGAAATAATGATCAAGGATGCACCCGATGGTGGTGGTTATCCTGTATTTATCGAAACATATTGGGTTGGACAAAACGATACATTTTGGGCTGCCGGTCATAATGATACTTACGGTTATATTTGCGATTTAGAGGTAAACTGGTCGAGTAACGACACAAATGTTGGAACCATCACATCATATGGAATCTGGGCAAATTTTGAAGCAGTTGGAGCTGGACACTGCAACATCTTCATAGATTATGAAAGTTTATCGAATTCAACCCTGGATATAGAAGTCTTGCCAGTGTATATGGACTATATAACAATCCGCGACTCACCAGGTGGAATTGGGTCTATTGTTGATGATATGACCTACAAGGAGGGAGAAAGCGATATCTTTTACGCTGCGAGCTATAATTCCGCATTTGGATATATGGGCGATGTATCGGTAAATTGGACGAGTGACAATCCAAGTGTCGGCAATGTAACCACACCTGGCTTCTCTACATCATTCAATGCCCAGGGGCCAGGCACTTGCATTGTAACAGCAGATTATGGCGGTGGTATAACAGATGAAACAGGCGTTCTCACCGTTATTGCAATCGACAACATAATGATTCGCGATGCACCCAATAACGGAGGCATGGAGGTCGGAAACATGTTCTTTAATTCATATGCAAATGATACGTTTTGGGCAGCTAGTTATAATGACACATATGGTTACCAAGGTGATGTCATATCAGAATGGACGAGCAGTAATACGAGCGTGGCCGTGGTTACCACTCCTGGCTATCTCACAAGTTTTGATTCAGTTTCCCACGGAAACTGCATAGTCACTGCCAATTACAATGGAATAACAGATGACACAGGGATTCTCACCATTTCAAATTACACAGTGGATTATATTTTAATACGTGACGCTCCTGGTGGTGGCGGTATTAACCTATGCGACCCTGCCAATTATCAGACCTATCTGGTTGGAGCAACTGACATTTATTATGGTGCCATGTACAACAATGTTTTGGGGTACCTATGCGACGTACCCTATGATTCATATTGGAATACCTCAGACATAAATGTGGTTACAGTTACCTGGCAGGGCACCTCTACAACCATTACCTGTAATGACACAAATGCAGGTACTGTGGTTATCACTTTATGGGCTATGGGGCGATCTAATACCACCACTATCACGGTATATAATTGGACTGTGGATTACATATCCATAAGAGACGCTCCTGGTGAATCAGGTAATATGGTGGGAGATAGAACATACTGTGTATGGGAGATCGATACGTTCTATGCAATTGGATTCAACTACACCCAGGGATATGTCATGGATGTAAATGCATCATGGAGCAGCAGTGAAATAAGTGTGGGCTCAGTAACGACGCCGGGGATGTCCACAACATTTTCCGCCCAATGGGTACCAGTAGATAGCACATGCCAGGTGACAGCGACTTATAATAGTCTTAGCAACACAACAGGTACCCTAACTGTTCTAACTCCAAGAACAGATTATGTTCAGATTCGCTCTGCAGATGGCGGGGGAGGAGGTATTATTACCACAATCAGCTATAATAAGGGTGATACTGACACCTATTTCGGTGCAGCCTACAATGATACAGTTGACTTCATTGGCAGCGTACCTCAATCCTCAACCTGGACAAGTTCAGATATTACAATAGTGGACGTGACAAGCCCTGGTAATTCATCCACAATTACATGCAGCAATACGAACGGAGGAACAGTAATTGTAACATTGAATGATGGTCTTGGCCACACAAATTTCAGTACTGTAACTGTATTGAATTGGACTGTGGACTATATACTGATTCGAGATGCACCCTCAGGTGGTGGAAAAGACCTCACGGACCCAGCAAATTATCCCACTTATGGGGTTGGCCATGTTACCACATATTATGGAGCCATGTACAATAATACAGCAGGATACATAGCTGATGTGGCAAGCACAGCAACATGGACAAGTGATAATACTAATTTGGTGGAGGTAACAAGCCCTGGTGTCTCATCAACAATAACTTGCAGCAATACGAATCATGGCCTCGTCATAATCACGCTTGAAGAGGAATTGATGGGAAAGAGCGCCACAACCCAGATCACGGTTCTTGAGCCCACCATAGACTATATAACCATCATGGATGCCCCCAATGGGATCGGAAATATCGTGGGAAATATGCTCTATATGTTGGGTGTGGAGGATGATTTTTATGCCGCTGCATTCAATAACACGGCAGAGTACCTGTACGATGTTTCAGTTGAATGGAGCAGCAGCGATACCAGTGTTGGTACCGTCACCACACCAGGTGCCCAAACGAACTTTTCAGCCGTGGGAATCGGAACCTGCGTTGTCACAGCCCAATACAGCAGTATTATCACCGATTCCACTGGGACTCTGACAGTGGATCTACCCACAAACATAACTGTGGGTCAATGCCCGGGAGCTTATTTCACTTCGATTCAGGAGGCCATCAATCATGCAAGCGAAGGTGATACCATATATGTTTGCAGCGGAACATACAACGAGCATCTTACAATCGATAAACCCATCACACTCATGGGAGAGGACATGGCAACAACCATCATAGATGGAGATGATTACGGCAAAGTCATCTTTGTTTCTGGAGATGATGTAAGCATCAGCGGACTTACCATTCAAAACGGAGAATATGGGATATATCTCGATGAAACGGATACAACCTCCATTACCTACAATAAAATCAGGGGTTATGATTATGGGATTTACTGTTATAAAACCATAGATGGTTACATTGCCTACAACATAATAACAGATGGGCAGTACGGCATAGTCACCTTCGAAGCCTATAATGACGCCATCAGGTACAACACAATATCTTTCAACACAGAATATGGAGCCAAGGATTACAATTCCCAGCTGAGAAACTGCTTCAATTGGAACTATTTCTTCAAGAATAAAATCGCATATTACTATGATCCCGACACCGAGCTTGCGACCTTGGAATTCGATGGAAACATACTGGAGGATAACTACATTGGAGTAAAAGTCGAAAATGCATCGACAATATCCATCACCAACAACACTGCCTCTGGAAATGAGTACGGAATATATCTGGTGAATGCGTCACCAGAAATTGCCAACAATGAAATTTCAGATTCAGATTATGGAATATACGCCGAACAATCTTCACCATCCATATCCAACAATATTATCAGCGAAATCTCGAATTACGGTATCTATGCACAATCTGGCGATTCCCTAAAAATCATAAACAATACATTGTTGGATGCACAGATGATATTCATAGACTCCATCATCAAAGAACTTTGGCTGAAAGAATCCAATATCACGAAAATCAACACCACAATCGAGGAATCACATTTGGATGATACATCCACCTTAGAAATCGAATGGACCCTGCATATACAGGTAACCGATGATGAAGGAAAGCCCATTGAAGGTGCTACGGTTCTGATATATGATGCCTATGATACCCTTGTTTCTGCCCATTTTACAGATTCAGAAGGGTGGATCCAGTCAATACCCATAATTGAAACAAAACAAAGCTCCACTTCCACCGTCGTGTATAATCCATATCATATAATGGTTGTAAAAGACTCCCTCACGAAGACAGAAGCGGTGACGATTCAGGAGGACACAGACATTGTAATTTCCCTTGAGAGTGAGGAGGTGGTAATCAAACCTACCAAGGCTGAATTCCCATATGGACTGCTCATTTTGATTGGATTCATTGGTGCTATCAGCGTTGGTTGTATTGCCATCGAGATTATGAAATACGGGTTGATAACTTTGTTCCTCCCTCTGTATTCCAGGATAAAAAAAGAGAAGTTGCTTGACCAACCCACTAGGGAAAGGATTTATGGATATATAATCGG
>CP070672.1:3052612-3057171 GCA_020351895.1 Thermoplasmata archaeon | reverse complement strand
CCACATCCTCATTTATTAAACCATAGTTATAAACCACAATCCACCATCTCACGCAAATGGCGTGCCAAATACGAGAGTCGAATCACTAATTGATCACCACAAAGTCGATCTTTTATTCATTTTCAGAAAGCCATGGGAAGGGGAGAAAACCAAGAAGTTTAAAGAGAGTATGTTCTCGCTTTCTCTTTAGGAAAGGTATTTATATAATATCTTTCATAAATAACATATTAAACATATAGTTTGTTGGATCTAAATATTAATAGATCTTAGGGGGGAGTATTAATTGAAACTATCAAATGAACCTACCAGAAAAATCGAAAAAAGGACTTGGGTAGAGAAAGTAACCGATGATACCAACTCTTGGCTGCTTGCAAGAAACCTAGAAAGAGATGATGTTTTTCAGGATGCGGCAAGCTACTATCTAAAGGATGCATCCGAACAGAGAGATAAGAATCCCCTTAGAACAGCCCTGAGTATGAGCAGTGCTGCAAGGTGTTTTGCTGAGCTTGGTAAGAACCAAAGATCTTATGAGCTTTTCCTTGAGGCCATGGCTCTTTACGAGAGCGTCAAGGAATCCCAGTATGAGCAGCAAGATTGGGATTGGTTAACTGAGAGAATCCGATATTGTAAAAGAGAGGCTTTTAAGGCCAAGAATCACAAAGGTTCAAAGGATGATTTTCGAGGGTGAGGATTTTGAGAGCCTATTTTCTCGTATCAGGGGTATACCCACATTATCTTGGAGGGGTTTCCACGTGGTCCGATCAGATAGTAAACGGCCTACCCGATGTTGAATTCGACATCGTGAGCATAGTGTCAAATCCCCATGTTGAGATCAGATACAAACTTCCACCCAATGTGAAAGAGATTGTCACCATCCCGCTCTGGGGTGCAGAGCGACCAGAGGAGTACAACCATGTGAATCCATTGAGGTTCCTTTCAAACAGCCTCAATACTGGAAATTCTTCCATCAGGAAGTATTTTGTACCGTACTTCGGGGATTTTATCGAGGAAATAGTGGCCGGAGGCAACGATTCCAGATTACTGGGAGACTCGTTCTACGGTATGCATCAATTCGCAAGAGATCACGATTACAAGAAATGCATTCAAAGCGAACCTGTTTGGGAATGTTTTAGTTCAATAATAAAAGAGGATGAATTCCTTTCGAAGCTCAATATGTTTCAGTCCATCAACATACTTAGAACCTTGGGTCGCTTTCTGCGTGTCCTCGCATTTAAGCCAAAAAAGATGGATTTGTGTCATTCCGCCATTGCTTCCGTGGCCGGCCTTGTTGGTATCATGGCTCACTACGAGTACGATACCCCCAACATACTGACCGAACACGGGGTATACTACAGGGAAAGGCTTCTTGACCTCATCAATCAACCTCTCCAGTTTCAGGCCAAGTTCTTCTGGGAGAATTTCTACAAGGGCCTGGCCAAGATGAACTACCATTTTGCAGACAGGATATTTCCTGTGTGCAGCTTCAACTCGCGATGGCAGCAAGAATTCGGGATTTCAAAAAACAAAATAGAGGTGATTTACAACGGGGTGGACAGTAGTGTTTTCTACCCTATGGATATCGAGAGGAAGTCAAATGATCCAACTGTGGCTGCCATCATAAGAATCGACAGACTCAAGGATGCAATCAATCTCATCCGTGCCATGAAGCATGTTGTAAATAAAATCCCCAATGCCAAATGCATGATATATGGTCCCTCACCCGACAAGGATTATGCAAATCTATGTTTGAAAGTGCGACAGGAACTTGAGCTTGAGGATGCTGTAAGATTTGAAGGTTACACCAGGGAGCCCGAAAGGGCGTACAACATGGGTGATGTGGTGGTCATGTCCAGTATTTCCGAGGGGTTCCCATTTGCACTTATAGAGGCCATGGCAAGCGGAAAGGCCATTGTTGCCACCAATGTCGGGGGCATGGCCGAGGCCCTGGGGGAGACGGGAGTGCTCGTGCCATCCAGATCCCCTGGCCAGCTTGGAAATGCCATTACCAAACTGTTGAAGGACGAAAACCAAAGAAGGGAACTGGGAAGGAAGGCGCGAATGAAATCCGTGAATGAGTATTCAATCCAAGGTTTTATCGATAAGTACAGGGAGATATACCATGCCTATGCAGGATGATTTTCCTGATCAAAAAGATATCATGATGATAGATTCCATAGCTCGCACAGTGTCCGAGGTGGAAGGCCACCCAAAGGACCATCTCGAGGTGGCGGTGGTGCTGGAGATTTTGGGTTACTCGGATGACGATGCCAAAAAAATGGGATTTTCCAACCTCTTTGAATTGGCACAAACCGTGTATGGTTCAGTTTCAAAATTCTCTGTGGATGATGTGCTTGTATGTCAAATGCCAAAGAAACCTAACAATATGCTTTTATTCTTTGCAGGCATGTTCTACAACCTGGGATGGATGATCATGCTGATTTCCCTTTTTCTTGGAGGCCAGTCCCTATGGGCTGCAAAGGATATACCCACTGATATTTCAACCGGAATTGGCATGGGTGTTCTTCTGGGCCTCGTGTCCACAGGAGGCATCCAGCAGTTCACAGCATGGAAATTGATTTACTATCATATGCAAGGCAACAAACCCCTTACAAAATTTGTGATGAAAAGGAATCTCATTGTTGGTTCATTAATCCTCGTATCCACTTTCTTTTTATTCTTCATTGTAAATACCTTTATACTTTCACTTCCCGGAAAGATCATACTCATCACTTTGTACTTCCTCACCATGATTGGCATTTACAGGTTATTTGCCACACCGGTTTTTGCATTCAGGCGGTTTAGGGCTCTTATATTCATCTCCCTTTCAGCTTTATCAGTTATGTTCACCTCGTATTTCATTTTCGCTGCTTGGGGTTGGGACAGGGTGAGCGCTGTTATCGCCTCTCAAAGTATGGGACTTGTGATACTCATAATGGCCAGTGCCTATTTTGCTTATAAATATATCTTTTCGGATAAGGAAGAAAGGGATGGGGATGAGCCACCCTTCTATTCAAGACCGGAGCTGCCAAAGAATGTAAAATCACCCAGATACTGGGTATTGATGTACGAGGGAATCCCGCTCATGCTGTACGGCACACTTTATTTTGTTTTCATCTTCAGCGACAGGCTCATCTCCTGGATCGGTGCGGGACCACTTATAATCAGCTATAACAGAACATACCAGATAGGTGTCGATCTTGCCCTTTTGCTATTGATTCCCATAACCGGTGTCAAGTTCATGTATCTTTTTAAAATGTCCGATTATTTAGAAGAGAAACTAAATGAAACCGAAATGAACAATTGCCCTTCCTTCAAGATAGCATTAAGGGATTTTTACAGGAAAATGGTAATGGGTGTGGTCGTGTTCGGCGGGGCCTTTGTGCTTGTAGCATTTTTACTAGGTGATTGGCTCGTGGGTTATGGGGGTGGAAACCAAGAAAGTGTAACCGTTTTCAAGTACGCCCTTATAGGCATATTCTTCTTCGGCCTCTTCCTGACGAACTCGGTCTTCTCCTTCTGCTTCCGAAAGAACAAGGCCATTGTAGTTGTTCTTGCAATTGGGTGCGTTATGGCCTATACACTAAACTATCTCTTTTCAACTGTAAATCGGTGGTACACCGTATTTGGTTTTGTACTTAGCGCCTTATTTTTAGCAATAACCTCGTTTTTTGTTGTGTCTGCCATGCTTAAGAAGGCGGACTACACTTATTATCAGGCATTTTAAAGGCTTTTGAAATGGGAATTAATAGAAATTGTTATTAGATGCAGGTAACATTGCAATTATTGTAAGAGGGCTTTTAAAATCAGGAAAGTTTTGCGCTATCCTGATAGGGGACACAAGGAGGAACCTGCACTATGTTCCTGTTGCTTATAGGACCCTGAGCTCATTCTTGGAGGTTGGGTTCATCCTAAGGGAAGATATAATTAAACATCAATGGCAGTGCAAGTCAACTCCGTATTGGGTTAAGAAGTCCATGGAATCCAATTTTTTGATGATTATGCATGAACATCTTTTTGTATTTCGGAAACCTGGGGAGAATGAGAAAATTAAGAAATTCAAAGAGAGTATGGCATAATCTACCTTTAACAATCTTAATTTCACAAAGGTTCCACCCCACATGCCTCGCAGAGCCACCAAAAACCACCCCGCATCCCACGATTGGTAAAATAAACCCAATCTCCACCACACCCACCCCCTCTGCTCGGCCAAAAACCCCCCAAACTGCGGGATTAAAAGGGCTTAGCCAGTGCACTAAAATCCATCACCGAAGCATAATCCACCAACTCCCGCAGATGGCATGCCAATCACGAGCGTTGAATCACAAAATCCATGTGCTAAATACGAGAGGTAAGCCCAGAAATAGGTGCCAACTGCGAGCGTTGAATGGCATGCCAATTACGAGCGTTAACTCTCGCAAATGGCATGCCAAATACGAGCGTTAAACCACCAAAACCATTTCCAATCTGTGGGCGTTGACCCCCAAATCCTTTACGAACTGTGAGAGTTGAATTGTATACAAGATATGAGCGTTAACTCGCACAGATTGTATACAAAATAT
>CP070672.1:3047892-3052512 GCA_020351895.1 Thermoplasmata archaeon | reverse complement strand
TTTGATACTTGCTCTAACGCATCATCTCACGGTGTGGATCGCCTTTGTCATGATTTCCCTTCTATTCCTCTCTTCCAATGTCCTGCATTGGCATCACGGCACATTTCAAAATAGACGTTTTATTATCGACTTCCTTTCGGGCCCTTTCCTATTCACTTTCACGGTTCTTTACTACGAGATTGTGGATTTGGCATTTTTCAATAGAGTATCAAATATCAATGATGTCGCTTTATTTGCCTCGGTATTCATGGTGGGAGTGATTTTCTGTATTATCTTTTCCCTGCCAAAGAAAAGAAGGAAGCCTGGCAATGTTCTGTTCAATAAGACCCTCTTAATCCCGATAGTCGGAGGGGGCCTTTTGGTTTTAAATCATTACAAAAGGCTCTTTCCGGGCACCATCCGCACTTCGACACCGCTTTTAATATACATTATTCCGTATATTCTTTTATTGTCCATTGCCTTAATCGGTTTGAATGTCGTGGCCACCAGAAAAACAGGGCACAAGCCCTTTATAGCCTCTCTTATCCTAGGTCCATTGGTGGTGATCCTCTTTGCCATATTGAAGGGTTTTGACGCCTTCACCTTCATCTTGATCTATCGAAGCTATGACTACATAGATTTCGGTGTGGCAATTTGTGCGGGTATAGGGGCAGGATATCTGATAAATAGGATCACGAGAGGATTGACTAAGAAAGACGATATCTCAAGGGCTTCATTGGGTCTTAAGGCGGCTTTGTCTGTGATATTTGTCGCCATCTGTCTTGCCACGGTTCCTTTGGCATATAACGGACAAGAGTTCTACGGTGTTCAGGATGCAACCTACAATTACGAGTTTGCTAGCATGAGATGGCTTGCCGAAAATAGCGGGGAAGATCAAATAAACACCGATGAGAGAGTGAGTGACATCATCAATCCCTACTTCGATTTGGATAGTGAAAAAACGCTCCCTTGGAAATTGAAGTACGGCAAGGCCCTTGATTCACAAACAGTGCTATTTATGGCGGACAAGTGGGTGGACGAAGGGGCACAGATGTCCCCCATGGAGCCCATTGTTATCTCTAAAGAGACCTTCGATAGGGCCCTCAGTGAGAATGATGTCATCTACAGCGCTGGAGGTAGTGTCTCACAATCATATATCGTCATTGTTAAATAATGGATGGCTGAAGGCATTGGCAAAATCGGGTTGATGCATATGTCCAAAAGCAGAGGAGAAAAACTGAATGAGGAAATATCAGATCTCGAGGATGCCATTTTATTTGCTGAAAGCAAAGGATTTAAGGACATTGAATGGGCAAAATCTCTTCTAGAAAGAGTAAGAAAATTTCTTGATCAAGGCACATGGAGCATGGCCGAAAGGGAGCTTTCCAAAGCCGGCTCAATCAAAGGTTCAGATTGGTATATAGGATTCATTGAGGGAAGAGGGGAGGAAAAGGGAAGATTCGAAGATGACGGTTTGTGCAGCAAGTACGGTCATGAGATGGTGATGATCAAATTGTCCAATGTGCGATGGTATTATCAGTGCAGGCTCTGTAAAAAGAGGGGAAAATCGCGTTCCATCAAGTAATTGACAAATCCTCACAATTTTGAATGAAACATTGAGAACGGTGGCCGTTTGCCATCTGGAGTTTTATCAAACCATCTTCTTGAAGCCTTTTTATATGGTAATTGACCACTTGAACCGTTGTTCCTGTTTTACGGGCTATTTCGGTCTGGGAAAGGCCAGGATAATCTTTTACTGTATTGAATATAATTTTTTGAACCCCGTTAAGTTTTTTTATGTTGTTTATTTTTGATTTCCCAGAGAGGTAAAATCTTTTATAGCCTCCATCTCTCTTTGACGTTATAAAATTTTCCCGTTCCAATATCTTGAGATGGTAGGTCAGGACACCATTTGGTAGATTTAGAGCCTGTTTGATTCCATTGAAATTATCACCAGGATTTGTTGATATATATTTATATATCGATTTTCTTTTGCGATTCTTTAAAAGATCTTTCCTGTTGATTTTCATGTAAAGGGGCATTGATAGGGAGAGGGTGGATAAAATTATTGAGCCGATGCTCACCGTGATTGTGACTACAGGAAAATCAGGCTTATTATCCTTCTTTGGGTCTTCTGAAGGTTGTATCTCAGGGTTTACTGACGTCTCATCATTATGGTTGTCTTTAATAATCGTGTCCGACTCAGCCGGGATGCTTTCTAAGACCACTTCTTCAACCACTGCCGGCTCGAGTTTCTCTTCAATATCCTGATTCATTGTCTTATAATCATCTATGGTAGTCGTTTGTTCAGTTTTGATAACTTCTTCACTTTCCTCAAAATTTTCCTGTTGATCATTACCTACATCGGCTGGAGGCTTCATTTTTGGTAAAACGGTTACTGTCAATGCATCCTTTGCTATGGACAGACCATCAGTTACTGTTAGAGTTACCTGATATTCCCCTTCAAAAAAATATATATGTTGTGCCGATGAGCCAAATGCATCGGGATCGTTGGTATAATCACCATCATCATTTTTATCTATGTTCGCATTAAAATCCCATTTATATATGATTATTCTGCCATCCGGATCATAACTTTTACTTCCGCTAAATTGCACCATGTCTCCTTCAAAGAGGGTTTGATCAGGACCCACATTCGCAATTGGATGGGCATTCACATAAACATCACAAGTGTCCATGCCTATTCCACCGCAATTATCGGTGATTATGAAAGTTACAGTGTATGTACCATGATCCATGTAGATATGGGAGGGATTCTGTTGTGTAGAGCTGCTACCATCACCGAAATCCCAATAATATGTAAACGAATCAGAAGTGTCTGGGTCGATCTGGTTGCCTGTAAAATTAATAGGAGCACCTTCGTTTCCGCCATATATTCCACCTGCGTTGGCTATTGGGGCGATATTATTAAAAGCCACTGTCGTGTAATCAGTATCTATCCCATTATCATCATCTATCACAGTCAGTGTAGTAGAATATTGCCCTACCATGGTAAATATGTGTTTTTTCACATCCACCGCAGTAAATGGATAGGGCCCCCATGGACTTGGATAAGGGTCTTGTCTTAGTCCGTTATTATAATAAGTAGTTACAGTGTCGGGTGAACCATCACACCAGTTCCATATAAATTTTAAATCATCGCTACCTAAATCGGTTGCGGTGCCAACGTATGTTATTTCATGGCCTAATAGGTATTGGTTGATACTTAAGTTCCATATCCAAGTTTCTGGTTGATTTACATTGAAGATATGGAAAAGAAGTTCATAATTACCATCATCAAAGGAAATATTTATCCAACATGGATTTGCACCGTTTATTTGTCCATTGATGGGATCGTCATCTGGTGTATATATCACCTTTGCTGTAATCGGTTTTGTTACTTCACACCTTACATTCCCGATAGTCGCACTCTGATAATCTGGGCTACCTGGGTATCGTACGACGCCCGCGTAACCTGATTCAACTTCCTCCTCGTAAAGGTACAATTCGACATTGTGCCATTTTTCGCCTGCAACTCGTAAAGTGAAGTTAACGAATACATATGTCTCAATATTCATTACTGATGGTGCAACATTATTGACTTTAACAAGCATTGTGTCTGTATCTGATAATCCCTTATCGTTTGTAACTGTTAATGTGACGGTATAAACTCCATTATCGCCGTAAATATGGGTTGGGGTTGGACCGGTGGCATCGGATGGTGCTCCCGTCTCCCACCACATACCATCACTTGAATCGAAATCCCATACGTAGGTTTCGATTATACCAACGGGGTCGTAGGAGGCTGAGGCGTTGAGTTGGACTCTATCGCCTTCATATGCAGTTTGGTCGGGTCCTGCATCAGCGATCGGAGGATTGATTAGTGGAAGAACTGTGATAATGCATATATCCGACTTTTTAGCACCATTACTATCTGTAACAGTAAGAACAACACTATAAACGCCCTGATTTTTATAGATATGAGTTGACTTTACACCTATACTGGGGGGTGAATCATCACCAAAGTTCCATTCGTATGAAGTGATATAATCACCTTTTTGCGATAATTTGGGATTTGACGTATATAAACCTCCAGAGTGTGTATCCTCACTCTTGATGGAGCACGAACTAGTAAAGCCAAACGGATTTTCTGGGATTATTTCCCAATTAGTATCAGGATCGTAACTTTCACTTCCATCAAACAGCACCTCATCTCCCATATAAACAGTCTGATCTGGGCCTGCATTTGGGACAGGAGGTTTATTTTTTAAGGGCTGATAACCGGAATATCTAATAGTGACACAATCCCAGTTATACCAATCTGTTTCGCCATAATGTCCCCATCCAGTTACATAGAGATTTCCGGATGAATCTAAGGCAAGAGCATACCCCCAATCATCACGGAAACCTGGGCAATTCTGTCTTCCTACCCATAACTCGTTTCCCCGGCAGTCATATTTTATTGTGGCATAATCCCAGTCCAACATAGCATTTCTGCTATGACCAGTGACATATATGTTTCCCGATGAGTCAATGGTAAGCGCGTTAGCACAATCGTGATTGTTACCAGGACCATTATAATTAGCCACCCACAACCTGTTTCCAAATGGATCATACTTTATCGTGACAAAATCAGCTGTG
>CP070672.1:3043045-3047792 GCA_020351895.1 Thermoplasmata archaeon | reverse complement strand
GGAAAATGGTTGAGGATAGGATTTTACTCAAACCTGCGAAAAGGTACCGGATTGACTCCAAATCCGAGAGGATAAAGATAAGACTAAAAAAAGCAGGCGAAACTGAAATCGATAAAATGAAAGAAATATCAAACTTTGATGAGCTTCTAAATGCGTTTGGCGAAATTGACACACAAGTTCTCAGAAAGGGCATGGAAAGGGTATTTGATGGGAACAAGAAGATAAGACCTGGATTTTCCTCTTCCTGGGTCTCGCCTCACCCCAAAATAGGTGCAAAAGCCATAACCAGCTACATAATAGACGAAAGCAAGGTGACTCTATTTCAGCTTCCTGATGATGTGGAATCCTCATACCATGTTAGTCCAATAGAGTATGACCTGCCATTGGGACAAATCAAGCTCATTCATCTGGCAAGAGCACAGCTTGCAGACCGTTTCCCAAAAAATATTAAAATAGACAATCCACAGCAGGCAAGAGAGTACATCTCGAAATTAGGAACCAGACTCATCTATCAACTGGCCAAGAAGCATGAAATAAGCATTGGCACGAACCGCACCCAGGAGATGCAGACAGTAAAAAAACTCTCAAAGGTACTTGCCAAGTACACTGCTGGATTTGGAGTCGTGGAATTCTTTCTAAAGGATCGTCATATACAGGACATCTACATCGACGCTTCACCCACCGAAAACAGGGTTTACTTGAAGCTCGGAGGATTAAGTGAACCACTTTTAAGTGAAAAATGCGTCACAAATGTGAGTGTAGGCAAGGATGATGCCGAAAGCCTTCTTTCGAGATTCAGGTACGAAAGTGGAAGACCCTTTTCAGAGGCCATGCCTGTTTTGGAAACCGATTTGTCGGCATTCAAAACAAGGGCCACGGCAATAGGAAAACCCCTAAGTCCAGATGGAATAGCAATAGCTCTTAGAAGACACTCCTTGGATCCCTGGACATTGTTGAAGCTCATCGATAATGGCACGATAACTTCCTTGGCGGCAGGATTGCTTTCCTTTCTTATAGATGGCAAATCCACGATCCTCGTCGTGGGAAGCAGGGGCTCGGGAAAGACCTCACTTTTAGGAGCCTTGATGCTGGAGTTTCCCCAGAACCAGCGTATCCTCACAATCGAGGATACCTTGGAGCTGCCTGTCATCGCCATGCAGGAGATGGGATACAAGGTCCAAAGCCTCTATGTCCAATCAAGCCTCGGTGGAAAAGCCGAGATGAATGCCGATGAGGCTCTTCGTATATCCCTTAGATTGGGAGAATCGGCAATAGTCATGGGTGAGGTCAGGGGCCAGGAGGCCAAAACACTTTATGAGGCAATGCGGGCAGGGACGGCAGGTAGCTCTGTTTTAGGTACCTTTCATGCGGACTCCGCCAAATCCGTTTATCAGAGGGTGGTTTCCGACATGAATATTTCCCCAAAATCCTTTTTGGCCACCGATATCATAGTTGTGGCCGGGGTTGCAAGGCCTGGAGGCAGTCAAAAACAGAAAAGGAAGGTGCTCCAGATAGCAGAGGTTAGGAAGAACGAGACCGAAGAAAACCTGTTTCAGGATCTCATGCTCTATAATGAGGAAGAGGATGAACTCTCAGAAACAGATGCATTCAACTATCACTCCGAAAGAATCGGAACCATTGCAGCATCATGGAACATGACTTTAGAGGAATGTGTAGAGAACATACAAATGAGAGCCAAATACAGACAGATGATGATTGATTACGCCAAGAAGAATAACAAACCTCGGCTTCTTTCCACAGAATGGGTGTCAAAATCCAACAGCACATTCTGGAATCTAATCGAGAAGCACAGAATCGGTGCAAAAATAGACAATAAAAAAGTGATGGATGACTGGACTTTGTGGTTTGAAAGGAGCGCTATTTATGCCTGATTCCGAACCTGATCAGGGAAAGGTAGGGCAGAAGGAAAATGATTATGGCGGTCAATTTTTTAGATGGTGCAAGCTGATAAATAAAAGGTTCGGCTCCTCACCTGAAAAACTGAATGCAGCAGAAAACAAAAGAATGGAGAAATTTAAGAAGGAAGAGGAGCGTTATCATCAAGCCCTAAAAGAGTTTAGGGAAACCCAAGGAAGATTCTCGGAATCTCATCCCCAGTATAAAAAAGTCGAAAAGAAGTTCAAGGCAGCAGAGAAGAACAAGGAAAAAGCAGAAAGAATCTACAAACAAGAGAAATTCAAGAAAGCCGTGGACTTTTTAGGTATCGATATCTCCCTTCCTGAAGTTATGTTGTTTGCTGGTTTCTGCGGTGTTATATCCCTAATAATAGGTTTTGTTATTCTTATTCCCCTCCTTTTGGTATTCAATTTAAATATCATGGAGGCAGGTATCCTATTCATTCCAATTGTCTTGTTCATGCCATTGCTCATTTTCGCCTTTGTGGCCTCATTCCCCGAGATTTTGGCCAACAGGGTAAAGACAAAATCCCTGGGAAGGACCCCTGAAGCCATAAACTACCTCGTCATGTCCATGCGATTGTCCCCCTCTCTGAGTAAGGCTGTGGCCTTTGCAGCCCATAGCTCAGATGAACCCATTTCTTCCGGTTTACAGAAGGTCCTATGGGACATCTATATGCGAAAACATGACAGCATAGAGGAGTCCTTTTTGGCCTTTGCATATGAATGGGGTGAATGGAACGAGGACTTCAAACGGGCCTTGTACGCCATAAGAAGCTCCACCCTGGAACGTAGTGAAGAGGGAAGGGCAAGAATTCTCGATAAGGCCGAGGAGATCGTCCTTGAAGGGACGAAGAGAAGGATAGAGGGGTTTGCATCTTCCTTACAGGCGCCAACAACCGTTTTATTCGCCCTCGGAATACTTCTCCCAATGATGATAGGGGCCATGTTGCCAATGATGGCACTTTCGCTGCCCACAGGAATGGATTTTGAGACCACGGCTTCATCCGGAGTGGAGCCTGATGCGGGGAGCGCCCTTGGCATAGTCCTGCTAATGGATGTGGTATTTCCGGTGATCGCCTTCATCTATGCATACCATATTTTGGGTAAGAGACCGGGCACTGCCACTCCACCAAATGTGAAATCCGAACTCTCAAAGAGAAGGGGAAGAACCATCACATCCATCACGGTATTATTGGGTCTGGGAATCGGACTTATGGGTATCCCTTATCTCAGGAATTATCTAGGTTATTTCGGGACTGTATTAGGCCCTGTCCCAATAGTGATAGGAATCGGTTTTGCATTAGGCTACTACTGTAAAGCAACTTCAAGCTCTCAGAAAAGAATGAGGGATAAGATAAAGAAGATGGAGGAGGAATTCCCGGATGCGCTTTTCAAGTTGGGGAGCAGAATTGCCGAAGGCGAACCCCTGGAGACCGCACTATTAAAAGTCAGCGATTCCATGAAAGGAACCCATATTGCCGAACTTTTTGAAAAGATATCTTACACCATTCAAGTGACCCGCTCAACACCTGAGGAGGCCATGTTTGGAGAGGATTTTGGAGTCCTAAGAGAGCTGCCTTCACGTACGATAAGGGCAGCAATGAAGACAGTGACAGAGAGTACGAAAAAGGACGCGAAAACCGCAGGAAGCATAATAATCAATGTCTCCAACTATTTGAGGGATATGAAGAAGGTCGAGCATGACATAAAAACCAGCCTGAGCCAGACAGTGGAGATGATGAAATCCACAGGCATCCTGTTTGCGCCTTTGGTAATGGGGATAACTGCATCTTTGTATGTGCTGCTTTCCTCCGAATTCTCCATGCTCCCTGGCTCCACACAACTTCTTTCCAATGATGCGTTCTTTCTAATAATCGGGATATATCTAATTCTCATGGTGATGGTAACCATGTACTTCTCTGTGGGTATCGAACATGGTGAGGATAGCATCGAGCTGAAACATACAATCGGAAATGCGGTGCCTATTGCCGTTATAATATATGCCCTGGCCTTGACTTTCGGACAGTTCATGATAGGCTGAGAAAAGGTCCCATATCCATCAAGGATTATTAATATGCCCAATGGTAAGAAAACACCATTAGAACTCGTGTAAACTTAAGAACCTACAAATCACCCAAAAACCTTCAAATACAGTAAGGTATATTATATTCCAATAGGAAACAAAGAATAGAAAAATAAAATCATCGGGATTCATAGTGAGAATATGCAATCGGAAAAAGATGGCGAGCCGAATCTAGCGGGATATTACCCAGTTTCAAATGATGTGGGATTAAATGATCTATCAGAAATCACATTGAAGCAGGTGAGCATGGCTTTCTTCTTACTGGGATTGATTGCATTCATGGTGAACGCCCTCATGGCCTTCCTTTTCATGAGGCAGGAATGGGTTGTGATCTGGCCCAGAACATCGGCTGCTCAGTTTGGAGTGGCATTCATGGGTTTCGGCGGCCTGCTATACCTGGTTCATATTTTATGGGAACGAAAATTCAGGTAATTGAAGATTCATTTTAAAGCTTGGGGATGAGGTTCAAGGGATTGTTTGAATGACCGAGGCAATAGTAACAGTGAACCTTACAAAGGTGTTCAACAACTTCACGGCTGTGAACGATTTAAATCTAAAAATCGAGCACGGTGTCTGCGTAGGCTTCCTAGGGCCAAATGGCGCGGGAAAGACCACGACAATAAAGATTCTAACCAATATGCTCAGGGCCACAAGAGGGAATGCCTACATCGAAGGTGTGGATGTGGAGAGCGATCCAAAAGGAGCCCTTGGAAGGGTCGGTTCCGTCGTGGAAATCCCTGAGTTC
>CP070672.1:3006737-3042945 GCA_020351895.1 Thermoplasmata archaeon | reverse complement strand
GAATGCTGGTCTGGACAGGGTGAATATCAGTTATGATGCATTCAATCCCACAACTTACAAAAATATCACCAACAAGAACTTTTACCATGAAGTGAGGAAAGGAGTTGAGGCGGCCGTTGATGCTGGATTAAATCCTGTCAAACTCAATATGGTGGTTCTGAAAAATATCAACGATAGCGATATACCTCATGCAATCGAATTCGCTTCTGATGTTGGAGCCATACTACAATTGATCGAATTTGAAAGCAGCAAAGAAGGGACTCGTGACCAGATCTTTAAGAAATACCACCATAGCCTGAACAAATTGGAAACTGAGCTTGAAAAAAGGGCTCAAAAGATAGTCCAGCGGAACATGCACAGAAGGAAAAAATATATAGTGCCCTCTGAGAACAATGGGAAAGCCGAGGTGGAGATAGTCAGGGGCATGCACAATTCCCTCTTCTGCAAAAACTGCACAAGACTCAGAGTGACCTCGAATGGAGAATTAAAACCCTGCCTTTTAAGAAGCGACAACCATATTAACATTATTAATCCAATAAGGGAGGGTAAAGGAGATGATGAATTGATCACATATTTCCAATCAGCCATATTTCTAAAAGAGCCTTATTGGGGGGTATAGCCTGAAAATTAAAGTGAAATTTTTTGCATCATATAGGGAAGCAGTTGGAAAGGAAGAAATCGAAATCAATGTAATAGAGAAGGCCAACATATCGGATCTCTTTGACGAATTAAAAAAGATCCTCCCGAAGCTCGGTTCTCTATCCGAGACACTAATCGTCTCTGTGAATAAGGAATATGCTTCTTACGATACAATATTAAATGAGGGTGATGAGGTGGCGCTCTTGCCCCCTGTGAGTGGAGGTTGAAGGTGATGGGGGAAAATGGGAGGCAGAGCAGGATAGAAATCACAAAGCAGGATTTTGATGCCAACTCAATCATAGAAAGTCTGAGAAGAGATGAAAAAGGCATAGGTGCTCTTGTGACCTTTATTGGAACGGTTCGGGATTTTACCGAAGTGAGTGCAGAGGGGAGTAAAGTAGAAAAAGATGTAAAGGAGCTGCTGTACGAATGTTATGAAGATATGGCCTTGATGAAGATGAATGAGATAAGAAATCATGCAATGGATAAATATGATATCTATGACATGAGTATCTTGCATAGAATAGGAGTATTGAGACCCGGTGAACAAATTGTAATAGTAGCTGTGAGTGCCGCACACAGAAAGGATGCATTCCAAGCCTGTGAATTTGCAATTGAAGAACTCAAAGTGAGTGTTCCTATCTGGAAGAAAGAAATGACAAAAGATGGGGATTACTGGGTGGAGGAGGACAGGAATAAGGGTAAGTGAGAATAGAAATCTAAAAAAACATCTGGGGGAGAACATGACAAGGATGGTGGATATAAGCGAAAAAGAGACATCTTTGAGAATGGCCAAGGCAAAAGGAGAGATAAAACTAAAAAATAACACCATTAAGACCCTCAAAGAGAGGAAAACAATAAAAGGAGACGTTTTAAGCACTGCCCAGACTGCCGCGATTCTTGCAGTAAAAAGCACACCAAGTCTTATTCCCTTATGCCATCCTATACCCATTGATTCAGTTGAAATCTCCTTTGACGTTGGTGAAGAAGAAATTGCATGTGAATGTGAGGTCAAGGCACATTATACAACTGGTGTTGAAATGGAAAGTCTGGTTGGTGTGAGTGTTGCTTTGCTTACGATTTGGGACATGGTAAAATATCTGGAAAAAGATGAAAACGGGCAATACCCTACAACCAAGATAAATAACATCAATGTTATATCCAAAAAGAAGGAGTGATGATTTGGGAATTGAAGAACATAAAAAACATGCACCAAAGAATTTGAACTGCGCAGTGATCACGGTCAGTTCATCAAGAACAAAAGAAAACGATGAATCTGGAAGAGCCGTTCTGAACATATTGGAAAAACATGGGAATACTGTTGCTCATTATGAACTTGTAAAGGATGAAATAATTAAAATTAGAGAAACATTGGATAACATCATTGAAGACAAAGATGTTGATGCTGTTTTTTTAAACGGTGGCACAGGCATCAGCAAAAATGACGTCACAATCGAAGCCGTTAAGCCGTATTTAGACAAGGAACTGAAGGGGTTTGGTGAGCTGTTTAGACTCCTGAGCTTTAAAGAAATCGGTAGTCCCGCAATGCTGAGTAGGGCACTTGCGGGTGTTGGCAAAGGAAAAATCATAATTTGCCTTCCAGGCTCCACAAATGCCTGTACAATGGCCATGGAAAAGCTCATCATACCTGAATTGGGACATTTGGTGTATGAAGTTGGAAGGTGATAGTTGTTTATCACATAATTTCCTTTAAAAATTCGGTTAAACTGTCTTTCATATCGCTTTTTTTAATTGAAAGTTCCACAGTTGCTTTGATCCAATCCAACTTCGAACCGATATCGTACCTACTCCCTGAAAATTTGTAGGCATAGACCTTTTCCGAAGAAAGAAGCCCTTTTATGGCATCTGTAAGTTGAATCTCACCACCCACACCGGGACCAGTATTCTCCAGGCACTCAAATATCCCAGGGGTGAACACGTACCTGCCAATGGTGGCTATATTTGATGGAGCTTCTTCCTTTGAAGGTTTTTCGATGATGTCCTCTATCTCATAGAGGTTTTCCTCGATCTGCTTTTCTTTTATTATTCCGTACTTGTGAACCTTTTCCTGTGGAACCTGTTCAACTGCAATGACAGAGGTCTTCTTTTTCTCAAAGACATCCAATAATTGCCTTATGCATGGTTTATCATTGACAATGAGATCGTCACCCAGCATAACTGCAAATGGCTCGTCGTTGATATGCTCCTTGGCACAAAGTACCGCGTGTCCCAAGCCGAGCTGCTCCTTTTGCCTTATGTAGAATATATTGCCCATGTCTGATATTCGCCTTATTTCACTCAATTCCTCGGATTTCCCGCTTTTTTCCAGTATATACTCCAACTCCACCGATTTATCGAAGTGATCTTCAATTGCCCTTTTTCCTCGACCTGTAATTATTAAAATATCCCTTATGCCCGAATCCAGAGCCTCCTCAACCACATATTGGATTGCAGGCTTGTCTACAACAGGGAGCATCTCCTTTGGCTGGGCCTTAGTTGCGGGGAGAAGTCTCGTGCCCAAACCTGCCGCGGGAATGACCACTTTCATGCAACACGAAAATTCATACTTAGTAAATAAAAGTTATGGAATGGTTCTCAAGAAGGTTTAATGACCGCTATTCCCTTGTCTCCAATTGTGTAATGGAAAACGCCAGTTCTTTCAGGGTGGTTTCTCAGTTTCTTTATCAGAATATATCGCTTGAGATCGGCCTCTTCCACCCAAGTATCCAGTTCAATTATGCAATCAACCACACCTTCTATGCCACTGTAGGTTCTTCTCTCATAAACCTCCTTTTGAAGGGTGAAAAATGCTACACTATCGCTATGCTGCACATGGGCTTTGATCATTCTGAGTGCAGAAATCACATCATGGTGAGGATATTGCTCCAAAAAGAAATCCAATGAATTAATTACAAGCCTGAAAGGCGGTTCCAATCTGGATACTTCGTACGTTAAACTGCTGAGAAAGTTTTCTTCCCTTCTGCTCTTTGCTCCATGAATGAGGGCATCAATATCTCCTTTTGAAAGCCCCTCGTATCTGTATTTACTCACTTCTAGCTTCCTGGCAAGTACGTTCTCGTAGTAACGGGTACCAATGTTTATTATATTCATATCATGAGTCCATCCAAACCTTTTCATGGTTGATAGCACATCCTCATTCCTTTCATTTGTGGATACATAGATTATATTTTCCTTTTCTTTGCCGGCCTGTGCAAACTGTTTAGCGAAGAGTTCCATGCCTCCTCCAGGAGAACCACTGACAAGGGTTGTGAATCCCACGGGCAAACCCCCTCCCAAAGTCTCGTCAAGTATCTTCACACCAGTGCTGTTGACAGCCATATTAACTCACCTGTTCATCTTCCCTAAATATCAGGCTCTCATCGCATACCAAACCAAGCATATTCGTGATCTCCTCCGAGGATTGCTCATCTACGGATAGAATCAGTGTGTAAGCCTCCTTTGCCCTCAGATTATTCACCATAATATGAAGGAACTCTGAAAGAATTTTTGTATTGTTATGAATGGCAAGAGAATTGATTGAGTCCAAAAGCACTAATTTCTTACCTTCAATGCTTCTCATGAGGAACTCCACTTTCAGCATGATATTTTCCAGCATTGTAGGGCTCTCAACAAAATGTACACGTTCTTCCCGAACTGCTGCGCCCATCATGATGTGGGATATGCAGTCAACGAAGTGTATTCTATTCAGATCTACTTCTAAAATATTGAGCACATTTTTTATTGATTGAGATGGAATGGTGGAAGTGATGTAAATCGCCGATAGATCCTTTTCCACGATGAAGGTGTCCAGGGTGGCACGCATGGCATCCAGATAGTCATCGATTTTTATGATAAGGGCTACAGCCGATGTTTCAGGTAAATCCTTCAACCTCACCGAGATATCCCCAGCTAAACTCGTTTACATCCCTCCAGATATACTTCCACCTTTCAATAGTGGAACCAACAGTACGCCCACCGGTGTAAGATCTAGCACATATTTGGCTCTAGAATGCATCGTACCCCGCATCTTAACAACCTGCAGTGTCCTGAGCAAATCACCTCTTCTTTCGAGATTCGCCATGAGTACAATCCCGTCCGCTATGGCCTCCTCCACACCATACATGGAGTAACTCATCTCTCCAGGGGATATCTCAGATACGAGAATGGCTGTACAACCCGCTTCTGAAAGATTCTTTCCCAAACTCAGTATAAAATCCCTGATCTTCTCCTTTGTCTTCAACTGAAAACATATTGATGTTATGGAATCTATTACGAGCCTTTTTACACTCCATTCCCTGACGATGTCTCCAACAGCCTTAACAATAATATCTATATCCTCCGAGGAGAATTCCATTTTTTCAAGGCCCAATTTGCTGTAGATGGAGCTCAAATCGATCATTATGAGTTTCTTTGACTTCAGGAGCTTTTCATCGAAGAATGAATAAGGTATCACGTTCTTAAGGAGCTTGTTCCAGTTCTCTGTGACGCTGATAAATAGGCTGTTTTCATCGTTTATTGCCCCATGCAAAAGAAATTCAAAACTCAAAGTGGTTTTTCCAGTGCCACAACTACCTGTGATTAAAACGGTGTTTCCCCTGGGTATTCCACCATTAAGAATCCTGTCCAAACCATCGATACCTGTAACACATCTGTCATCTTCAGCGGCGTCTGTTTTCTTTTCTTTTGCTTCAGGCATGCTTTCCCCTTATCGCCCTTTTTTCTATATATTGTTTTGGTTGTTTTTTTTGTCGTTGGAAATTGAAAGCCTAAAACCTTTTATATAATCTGTAATTTATCTCCTTTCGATGTCCGAGATAGTGGATGAAATCAATAGATTAAGAGAGGAAAAGAAAGCAGTTATATTGGCCCATAACTATCAAATCCCCCAGATTCAGGATCTTGCCGATTTTGTGGGCGATTCTTTGGCCTTGGCCATTTACGCCACAAAAGTGGATTCTGATCTAATTATTTTTTGTGGAGTGGACTTCATGGCTGAATCTGCTCTGATCCTTAATCCCGAGAAAACTGTCGTTCATCCCAACCCCAAGGCAAAATGCCCCATGGCGGCCATGGTGGATGTTGATGGGTTAAGAATGGCCAAAGTGGAGAATCCCAAGGCCACCGTGGTAAGCTATGTCAATACCACAGCCTTGGTAAAAACCGAAACAGACATTTGCTGCACCTCTGCAAACGCTGTGAAAGTCATCAAATCATTGAATACAAATAAGATTCTCTTTGTTCCGGATTCTAATCTGGGCCTCTATGCACAAAGATTTCTTCCCGATAAAGAGTTCATTTTTTGGCCGGGATATTGCCATGTCCATCAAGACATATCTGTGAAACAGATACAGGATCTTAATAATGAACATCCCGATGCCGAGGTCCTTGTTCATCCTGAATGCAACCCTGATGTAATAGATTTTGCCGATTTTGTTTATTCTACCGAAGGTATGGTGAGACACTGTGCCTCATCAAATTCCAATGAGTTCATAATAGGAACCGAGGAAGGATTGGTCCATAGATTGAAAAAGGAAAATCCTGACAAGACATTCTATGCCATCCCAAATGCAATATGCCCTAATATGAAAAAGATCAGCCTCATGAACACTCTAGAGGCCCTTAAGACTCTCGAACCAAGGATTGTTTTATCAAAGGAAGTCATTGAAGAAGCGAAAGCTCCTTTGGACAGGATGGTAGAAATCGGAAGGGGAGACTGATTGCTGGATCCTCTTAAACGACAATCTTTTTTACCGATTGTTGCCCTATCCCTTTTCCATGAAGATCCAAGCCAGCTGCATTCCATGTCTACTGAATCGGACTCTTTATGAGACTGATCTTATTGATTCCACGTTGGCCTTGAAGGTAATAGAGGAGGCCTGTAGGATAATCGGAAAATACGATCTGAAAGAAACTTGCTCTGCAGAAGTTGCCACCGAGGTTCACCAGGCTACCTACTCAATCCTAGGAACAAAGGATCCCTATAAAACCATAAAAGACAGATGCAACCAAACCGCTTTTTTACTCCTCCCAAAAGCAGAGAAGCTGATAGAGACCTCTGATGACAGGTTGAGATGTGCGATATTATGTTCCATAATTGGAAATGTACTGGATTTTGGAATCCCCTCCAGCCCGGAAAGTCCTGAAAAACTTGTTGAGCAATTCGATAATTTGGTGTCTGAAGGATTACACGTTGATGATACTGAAAAAATCAGGACATATTTGGAAAAGGGAGGGAATGTATTGTACTTTGCCGATAACTGTGGTGAGATTGTTTTAGACAGGCTTCTTTGTAGAGAAATCAAAAGTTTCGATGTTCATCTCGGTTTGGTCGTAAGGGGTGAGCCTATACTTACCGACGCTACCATTGAGGATGTCTACGAGTTTGGCCTTGATGAAGTTGTGGATGAGGTTCTTACCACTGGGTGTTTCGCAGTAGGAGTGGATTTTAAGTATATGGGAGATGATCTTAAAAAAGCCCTTGAAAATGCGGATCTAATAATCTCAAAAGGTATGGGCAACTACGAAACGTTTTCTGAGACGGATTACAAACCAATTGCTCATCTACTAAGAACAAAATGCGGGCCTGTGGCTTTCGCAATGGGATTAAGAAAGAATATCAATGTTGTTAAGGTTTATGAATAACGCATTTATTGATATTTTTAGTAATATTTTTATTCACAAATTAGAACGCTTTTGTTAATAAGGGGGAGCCCAGCATTTCCTATGGAAAATTAGTTTCGATATGTTTCATTAAATAATATTCTAATTTCTATCATTTATCTGATGGCTTTTATCTATTACATATGATTCGTCCCTTGCCCTGCATTTCAGAGAGATTTCAATTTTATCTTCATATTTAATCGATAGCATCTCAACATTAGAATATAGCCAATTTATAAAATTTTGAGATTCTGGTTTATTTGGTAGCTTTATCGATAATTGAATTGGATATTCAAAACACTTTAATATTGATCCAATAACGATATCTTCATACTTCTGATCTTGAGCCGAAATAGAGATTATATTTTCTACTTCATATTCTAATTCAATATTATCTAAAATATCCTCTACCATATCCTTCATATTTGACATTTTATTTTTATTGATTTCTATGTCTTCATATGTATTATCCGATATTTTATCTATTTTATTTAGGATCAAAATTATGTCAGAGGGATTGATATCAGGGAGTAGAACATCAAAACTTGTTTTTAATTTTCTATTGACCTCTTCTACCGTTTCATTAATATCAACAATTAAAAGGATCAGATCCGATAAATATATTTCCTCTAATGTTGAATGAAAAGCATCAATGATCCAATGGGGTAAATCATCTATTAATCCAACAGTATCTGTTATTAATATCGGCTTCTTTAATTTCGGAATTTTTCTTGTCGTTGTTGATAAAGTGGTAAATAATCTATTTTCAACATTTATTGACTCTCCAGATATAAGATTAAATAGAGTGCTTTTTCCAGCATTTGTATATCCGACTATACTAACAAGATAATATCCTAGATCTCTCCGTTGTTTTCGTCTTATATCCCTTTCCTTTTCAATTTTCTTTAATTTTTGTTTGATTTTTTTAATTCTTTTCCTACTAATTTCATAATATTGGGCTACTTCATACTCCCCACCAGCCATAAAACCCGGTTTTTCACCATATCTAGCCTTATGGATCCAATCCCTCAATAGAGGAATCTCATATTGAAGTTTAGCCAATTCTACCTGCAACCTTGCTTCCTCACTATAAGCTCTAGTTTTAAATATTTCAAGAATCAGCCTGATTCTATCATATACTGAAATTTCTAAATAATTCTCAAGATTAAACTGTTGTGAAGGTTTTAATAATGAATTGAAAATAGCTATATCAACTCTATTTTGATTGGTATAATCCTTTACCTCTTCTATCTTACCCTTTCCAATATAATATTTTGAACTTGGTTTCTCTCTTTTTTGAATAAATATTTTATCAACGATAAAACCCAATGATAGAGCCAGATTTTTAAGTTCAGATACCTCATCATCTAATGAGATTAATATACATTTCGATGTATCACCCATAAGTTAAATGTAATCATCTCAAACATTATCAATCTATTCATTAAAAATCAATCATTAAAAATATTTCCACACGAAATGATGCCCCCCCTCCTTCAATATCAATATATAAAAAACTTTCTATTTAATATTAAACTCTTTCTTTTTCTCCATGAATTCATTCTGATGTTTAGGAGTGAGTTTCCATGCCAAATATTCAACCCTATCTTGGTTCCTGATAAACTTGGCTTTACTGGTGGTTTCCATGAGCTCCTGAAATTCTCTACGTTTATTTATGTCATCAAAGAAATACCATCCACCGGCAATTATAAGAATGGGACCAAGAAGAATACACCAATATTTCCAGTCACCAATTGAATTGATTGGCCCTTTTAAAAATTCAGGTGCGTTATCATAGTAAAAAACCCCAAAGAAACCAATAATTGTGAGAATTATGCCTATAATGAATATGATAAGACCAAATTGAAGCGTATAGGTCGTTAAAAACCTCTTAAATGACATATTATCAGCACCTGAATATCCTATAGATTTTAAATTTTTTCCATAATAAACATTAAGCCAGCCCCAATTGATTTGACTGGATATTATTTATTTGATGCTCAATATACCTTTGAAGAATAGGAAAGATATTTTATTATATAAGGCTATTTACTTAATAGGTCATTAGGATAAACGAAATAGGTGGTAAAATTCCTGATAATGGTGGTGAAGCAGGTCTTGAAACCCTTTGTATATACGCGATAATACTAATTTTCATACTTATCATCATATTTCTCATATATTACTTCTATTTTAGGGCCCATGGCTTGAAGAAGGGCAAACAACACAGATGTAACTATTGTGGTGTTTTGGTGGATGTAATATCAAACTGTTGCCGCGCTCCTGTAACAGAGCAGTTTCTAATCGGTGTATGTCAGAAATGTGGGAAAGAATGTAAGATGATCTGCTCAAGGTGCAGGAAACATATCGCTGGTTAGTTGAAAGGGATCACTGAAGACTTTATAAATGAACCCAATATTTTTCCTCCTCTCCCGAATTAAAAATATTTTATAAGGCTTAATTTAATCTGAAATACAAGTAGATGACGCATCTTTGTATTTCCATCATGTCGAAAAAGACATAATTGTTATACATGCTATCTTATTACTCTCACCCAGGAGTTGGCATAGATGTTGTAACTAATGAGTCTAGCCCCTCTCAATGTAAGATTATATTCCCATTTTCCAAGATTTATTTTCATTATCCATCCCTTCTCAGCACATGCTCATTTTTAGTTTTTTAATATATCTTGTGCTGTCTGTGCAATTTTCCTTGCCTGCGCAATAGAAACGATTATACCTATGACAATAGGTGCCTTTTCCTTCAATGCCTTTACATTTTTCACCATCCCCAATGGCCGGAGTGTAGTTATCGCATTTTTCCTTTATACATCCAAAGCCCTTGAACTGCTCTGTACACCACCCTTTTCCATCATCGAATTTGCAGATCATAAAGTTTCCACCAAGAAGGAAAGACTAGCTTTCATTTTTGCTTTTCCCGATATTCCATATTTTCGGGGGGAGAAATTGCCATGAACTATCCTCTGAATGTTCTCTGAAATTCCTGCTTTTCAGAATATCGGATAAGCTGCAGTTCCTCTCACCTATGCAAAAATGGGCATTGATATCTATGCTTGCACACTTTCCATTGCTATAACTATATCTACACATTATTCATCCCATCCCAAAATTGGGCCTACCTAAATCGATATGTCGATATTTAAAATTTATGGGATTATTAATTCATAAGTTTGTAAGTATTTTTTCCAAGTTTAAAAATCCTGTCATAGATAAAAATTATTTATATTAAGTAGACATAGGGCGATGCGATATTAAGGAATAAAGAAGGGAAAGAATTGAAGGTACTGTATGAAAATTTACAGGCATCCGAAATCAAATTGCGGTTGGAATCAATGGATGATCTATGGCATCTATTCAACATAATCGAGAAAAGGGACGTTGTCTTCTCCATGACCTATAGGAGGGAAGAGAAAAAGACAGACAAGCTGAGACCTGAGAGAGGGAAAAAAAAGCCCATGCGGTTGGGTATCGAAGTGGAGGACATCGAATTTCATGAATTTTCAGATAGGCTAAGGATTCATGGCATCATAAAGGAGGGCCCCCAAGACCTTGGCTCATACCATACATTCAATCTCGCCGAAGGCGACAAGATAAGCATAATAAAGGAGCAATGGAACCCCCATCATCTAAACAGAATAAAAGAAGCACAATCAGCCACCAAACAGCCTTTGATCCTCTTCTTATCCATAGATTATGACGAGGCTGAATTTGCAATTCTTCGGCAATCAGGTGTACAGGAACTCGCCCGGATAACCACAGGGGAAACTGGAAAGAGGTATAAACACAGTAAGGAAGCCAAAAAAAGGTTCTATGGCGAGGTCCTTCAAAAGCTTGAAGGGATTATGACAGATTCCATGCCCCTTATCATATTAGGTCCTGGATTTGCAAAGGAAGAGTTTTATGAATTGGGAAAGGACCTTAAACAAAAACTATTTGAAAATTGCGTTCTTCAGGGAACAGGTCAGGTGGGAATGGCAGGCATACAGGAAGTGATCAAGGAGGGTTTGGCTCCCAAGATACTCCAGAATACAAGGGTAGCCTATGAAACCACGATTGTGGAGGAGCTTCTTGCTGAGATATCTAAGGATGGTAATTTCGCATATGGCCACAAAGAGGTGGAGAATGCCATAATTGCAGGGGCAGTGAGGACATTGATCGTAACAGACAGGCTCATTCGAGAAAAAAAGGTGGACTACCTACTCAAAATTGCCAATGAAAAGAAATCGGAGATCGCCATAATCAATGGGGTGCAGGATTCTGGCAAAAAACTCGAGGCTCTTGGGGGAATCGGGGCCATTCTAAGGTACAGAATCACCTGATTTTCCATAGTCAATAGAAAAGCATTTAAAAAATCAGGGCATTCTGGATTCGCAATCTAAATCAGATGTGTGGTATAAATGGTTGAGGAGATAATCGAGGGCATCAATCCAACACGGATGGAGCTTCTTTCAGTTAGAAAAAGGAAAAAGCTCGCGGAGAAGGGCCATAAACTGCTTAGTGAGAAGAGGGATGCCCTGGTTGTGCAGTTCTTCGAGATAATTAAGGACAGGAATACCTTGAGAAAAAAAGCCACATCCGAGTTAAGGGGATCGTATGAACTTCTTGTTCAGACCCAGATGATCATGGGTCAGGACAAAGTGGAGGATGCATCGGGCTCGATACCACCTTTAGGCGATGTTCCAATGAGGACCGTGAACATAATGGGGGTGCATGTTCCCAAAGTCGAGTATGACGCAATCCCTTCGAGATCAGGACAGCCACTGTATGGCTACATAGGAACCACTGCGAAACTTGACGAAGCCTGTGAAAAGTTCAGAAATCTATTGGTTGACATATTGAAACTGGCTGAGGTTGAGGGCACCATTGAGCGCCTTGCAATCGAGATAGAGAAAACCAAAAGAAGAGTCAATGCACTGGAGCACATTTTCATTCCCAGACTTAAAGCCACGGAGAAATACATAGAAATGCAGCTGCAGGAAAGGGAGAGGGAGGACTTCTTTAGACGAAAAAGAATCAAGGCGATAATGGAGGCCGCTGAAGAAGCTGAAGCCGCAGAGGCCACAGCTTGACACTCATTTTAATCCCACTCCCCCAACCCCCAACCACTCAAGAGATTGTGTCCCTTTTTTCATTTCTTATCAATCAGATATTTATAACATCTTTAGATAAAAATTAATGTTAGCCAATTCGATTTGCTCAGGAAGGTATTTAAATTGTAATCTCAATCGCCCTCACAGTGATTACCATGAAATTTAGGGCGTTTTGGTTAAGTCTACTTATGGTTTTTAGTGCGATTGTGATCGTAATCGAGCTCGCTCCTTCAATGGAGGCTGGTATAATCACGGTGGATGACGACGGTCCTGCGAATTTTACCACGATTCAGGAAGCCATAAATGCCGCGATTGATGGGGATATTGTCTATGTATATAATGGAACCTATTTAGAGAATATTGTTGTGGATAAGATGATAAATCTCACGGGAGAGGATAAGGATACCACGATAATCGATGGTGGGGGAAGTGGTGATGTCGTCTTAATAACCGCAGATTGGGTTAATATGACAGGCTTTACTGTGACTGGAGGCGGCGGTGGTGGGACAAATGGTGGAATTGAGCTTTCCAATGTCGAACACTGTTATGTGGCACACAATAAGGTTACAAATAATAATAGGGATGGAATACGTCTACTAGATACCAACAATAGCACTGTTGAGAGTAACATTATTTCTAACAGTGGTGATGAAGGCATCCATATTGAATCCTCTTTTGGTAACGATATCATTGGCAACGAGGTTTTTAACAATGGTCTTCAAGACAACCAAGGTGACGGCATCTTAATATATAATTCGGGCGAGAATAATGTTGTCAGTAATAATGTCACGGAGAATGATAATGGCATTGATGTTTTAAATTCCAATATAAATAATATCATAGGTAACAATGCATCTGATAATAACGGAAACGGCATCATGGTTACGAATTCCAATTATAATAACCTATCAAGTAACATCATATTGAATAACTATTTTGGAATCTATCTCGATGCTTCAGTTGGTAATAATTTGACTTTCAATTCCATGGAAAACAATGGAATATTTATCTTTGGCCCCTTGCTTATAAATTGGGACAGCCACTACATTGATATCTCCAATACAGCCAACGGTAAGCCAGTGTACTACTGGGTCAATCAAATAGGAGGCTCAATTCCCGCCGGAGCAGGGCAGGCCCTCCTTGTGAATTGCTCAAATATTGAAATTAGGAACCAGGATTTGTCCAATAGTTCAGTTGGTGTCGAGGTTGGATATTCTCTAAATACCACCATATCTGGGTTAGAGGCATTAAACGGTGTATACGGTATCTATATTTACAATTCCGATTGGAACAACATCACTGGAAATAATGCTTCAAACAACAATGAGCGTGGTATCTATCTCAGATATGCGGTTGGGGGTATGATTGAAAATAATACTGCTTCCAATAATGTTTTAGGAATCTTTGTGAGAGATTCAAGTGGTTACAATATCGCAAATAACCATGCCAATGGCAGTATATTCACCTGGTGGAACACGGGAATCGGAATATATCTGTATAACGCCACAGGCAACGACCTAATTAATAATACTTTATTAAACAACGAAGCCAATGGTATCTATATTCGATATTCTGATCAAAATAATATCATAGACAACAATGCTTCCTTTAACATTGGGGCGGGAATATATATCCGAGATTCCGACGAAAATAATCTTATTAATAACACAGTTTACATGAATCAGGATGACGGCATATATGTTCGCACTTCCGATAGTAACAACCTAACTGGTAACAGCGTAACCTTCAACTTCGATGACGGCATCTATATTCGTGCTTCCGATGATTGCAACCTAACAGGCAACACAGAAACCTTCAACGGTGATGATGGCATCTATGTTAGACAGTCCATTGGTAACAATGTTACAGCCAATAACGCCTCCTCTAATAATGGTGACGGCATCTATGTCTGGCTATCTGATGGGAATAACTTTGTTGATAATGATGTTTTATACAACAGGTATGGTTTCAACCTCGATTCCTCCAACCAAAACACACTTGATGGCAATAACGCTTCATACAATGATTGTGGCATCTATCTCCTTGAATCAACTTACATCAACATCACGGCTAATATCATGATAAGAGATGGTATATTTATTGACCAAGGCTCGCTTGAGCACTGGAATACACATAATATCGACACTTTGAATACTGTTAATGGAAATCCAGTTTACTATTGGAAGGATCAAACCAGTGGCTCGATACCAGACGAGGCAGGACAGGTTATCCTCGCAAATTGTACGAATATTGATGTATCGAACTCCCAACCCACTTTTGGTACTGTGGGCATCGAAATTGGTTTCTCTTCAAATAATGATCTCGAAAATAATATCGCCTCACAGAACAATTGGTATGGTATCTATTTCTATCGTTCAAATGTGAATTCCCTAATGAACAATCTACCCTCTTCTAATGGCCGTTCTGGTATCCATCTTGGTTATTCCATCGGGGCCGATCTAACAAACAACATTATGACGCAGAACGGGATCTGGATCGAGGGTGATTTGCTCGAGCATTGGAACACACATATTATCGGGATATCCAATAAGGTAAATGGTAAAGACGTATACTACTGGAAGAATCTAACCGGGGCAACAATCCCACCTGGGGCCGGGGAGGTTATATTGGCCAACTGCACGGACATTCTGGTAAAAAACCAGGAACTAACCTCTGCTACTGTCGGTATTGAGGCAGGTTTTTCATCCTTTAATAACATTGCTGCAAACAACCTCTCGAGCAACCTTTTTGGCATGTTTCTATATGAGTGTAGCCAAAATATCATCCTAAACAACAGCGTGTACTTTAACACGATGTATGGAATCCAACTTTCACTGTCATCATTCAACAAGATATATCATAATAATATCATCGACAACCTCAATCAAGCATTTGATGATGCAGACAACAATTTCTGGAACGAGACCTATTACACAAGTGGTAACTATTGGAGCGATTACACAGGCTTTGATAACAACTCAGGCCCGATTCAAAATATTCCAGGTGCTGATGGTGTGGGAGACACCCCATATGTGATCGATTTTGATAGTAGAGATTTTTACCCATTGATGGGTCCCTGGGATTATACCAAAACCCCTCCAACTGAGCCCATAAACTTAATTACATCTGATGGTGCCACTTATGTTAATCTAACATGGAGCCCCCCAATCTCCGATGGAGGCCTTCCAGTAATCTATTACAGGATTTATCGGGGTACAATATCTGGGGGAGAAACATTCCTTATAGAAATCGGTAATATCACATACTTCAATGACACAATCGTGATCGGCGGGGATAAATATTATTGCAAGGTGAGTGCAGTCAACATAATTGGTGAAGGACCTTTGTCCAATGAGGCAAGCGGTCTGCCCATTTCGATTCCATGGGCTCCAATAGGCTTTTTGGCTACTTCAGGAGATTCTTATGTAGATTTAACCTGGAATCCACCCTCATCAGACGGCGGTACTCCAATTACAAACTATGAGATATACAGGGGTACATCACCTGGTGCAAAGACTTTACTTATAGAGATTGGAAACTTAACCTTTTACAACGATGCCAATGTGACCAATGGCATCACTTACTACTATAATGTGAGTGCAAAAAATATTGTTGGAGAAGGGCCGTTTTCAAATGATGTCAGTGCAACGCCCTTTACAATCCCAGGTGCACCTATAAATCTCACTATTATAAGTGGGGATTCGTACTGCGAGATAAATTGGACAGCTCCAATATCTGACGGTGGATCTCCAATCACTAACTATCTCATTTATAGGGGCACTGTATCTGGGGAAGAGACATTCCTTATAGAGATTGGAGATATAACTTTTTACAACGATGCCAATGTGACCAATGGCATCACTTACTACTATAATGTCAGTGCCAAGAATGCGGCAGGAGAAGGGCCATTATCCCTCGAGATCAATGCTACTCCTTTTGGATTGCCTTCCGCACCACAGAACCTCCAAGCCTCTGTTGGGAATAACTATGTCAGAATCTCATGGGAGCCTCCAGCATCCACAGGAGGCTCTCCAGTGATAAATTACAGCATCTACAAGGGAATCATACCTGGATCTGAAACCTTCTTAAAAGAGATCGGAGATATACTGTATTATGAGGACTTTGATGTGACCAACGGTGATACCTATTACTACAAAGTAAGTGCAGTGAATATAGTTGGAGAGGGACCTTTGTCAAATGAAGCAGAAGGCACGCCTGTCGCGGTTCCAAGTGAACCCTTGGGACTATCCGCAACAGCAGGTGATGAGTATGTGTATCTAAATTGGAACGCTCCTGCTTTAGATGGTGGATCATCAATAACTAATTATAGGATCTACAAGGGCACAAGCCTTGCTACCCTGTCATTCTTGGTGGAGATTGGAAATATACTGACTTACAATGATACAAGTGTGAGTAATGGAGTCAAGTATTATTACAAGGTGAGCGCTGTAAATACCATAGGAGAAGGCCCCTTGTCCATAGAAACCTCTGATACACCAAAAGGACCACCGAAATCCCCCCAAAATCCACAGGCAGATGCCGGAGATACTTATGTATACATATCTTGGGAAGTTCCTGTTTCAGATGGAGGATCCCTGGTGACAAATTATAAAATATATAGGGAGACAACACCAGGAGATGAGGTATTCCTCGCAGACATAGTGGATTCTCTTTATTACAACGATACCGATGTGACCTTTGGAAACACCTATTACTACAAAATCAGTGCAGAAAACAGCCTCGGTGAAGGACCGCTATCCATTGAGGTTCATGGCACCCCCGTTGCCGTTCCCGGGGTACCTACAGGGGTATCTGCTATATCAGGTGATTCCTATGCGAACCTATCATGGGATGCTCCGGATTCCGAAGGAAGCTCCCCGATCACCAACTATATAATCTACAGGGGCATCACTGAAGGTCAGGAGACATTCTTCGTTGAAATTGAGGATGTTCTATATTTCAATGATACCACAGTGACGAATGGTCTTACCTACTACTACAAAGTTGTGGCCAAGAATTCAGTTGGAGAGGGCCCATTATCCGATGAGGCGATTGCAAATCCTGTCTCGGTTCCAGGTGGGCCCACAGGATTATCAGCTACATCAGGGGATTCTTATGTATTCATAACTTGGAATGCACCTGAATCGAATGGTGGCTCTCCCATCACTGCTTATAAGATCTACAGAGGCACTACCGCAGGAGAAGTTACTTTACTAGTTGAAGTTGGTAATGTTCTGTACTACAACGATACATCTGCTACCAACGGTATTACTTATTACTACAAGGTAAGCAGTATTAATGCCATTGGTGAAGGCCCATTATCCAGTGAGGTGTCTGCAAAACCATGGAAGGACTCTGACGGAGATGGTACCCCAGATTCTGAAGATCAGGATGATGATAATGACGGATACAACGACACAACAGAAATCGCTGAGGGTAAAGATCCATTGGATCCAGAATCAAAACCCTTGGACAGTGATGGTGATTTCATTCCTGATTCTACAGATCCAGACGATGATAATGATGAAGTTTTGGACGAAGACGATTATTATCCATTGGATCCATCAAAATCCAAAAAGCCATCCGAGGACGGATTTGATTTAACGATGCTGCTTCTCATTCTCGTTGTTGTAATCGTCTTGATATTGTTGTTGCTGATAATGACAAGACGAAGGAAGCCAGAAGAGGAAGCAGAAGATCCTGCCGAGAAAAGAGAACTTCCCCCACCGCCAAAAGGAAAGGGACTGGCAGAGGACGAAGAGATAAAAACAGAGGAAGAAAAAGCTGAAGAACCCACTGAATCTGAGGAACCTGGCGAATCCGAAGAGAAGGGAGAGGTTTATGATATAGAAGAGCAAAAAGAAGAGGGAGTGGGGAAGGAGGAAGAAAAAGAAATCGAAGAGGAGCCGGGAAGCCAAGATGAGTTAGATACTTGGGAGGTGGAAGAAGGATCCGCACCCAAGGAGACAGAGAAGGTAGAGAAGGCAGAAGAGGCAGAAGACCTCGGCCGGGACAAATTGGAAAAAGAGGAGGTAGAGGAGGGCTCTGAACCCCCGACTCAAGAAGAAGTAACAAAACCAGAAAGTTCTGATGATCTAGATCAAGAAAAGGCAGATGAGCCAAAAGGAACAGAGGATGTGGAAAAAGTAGAGGGGCCAAACCAAGACAAGGATGAAGAATTATAAAAATCCGTTCTAACTCATCAACTACTGTTCATCTTGAACCCCGTCATTCATGGCTTAGAGCCCTAATTCAGTTATTAAAATGAAAAGGTTTTTTTAATTTGACAATTATATCATGAGAAAGGAATCACCATGCCCAAAGACAAATTTCTTGAGGAACTAATAGATACACCCGAAAAAAGGGTAAAGCTTTTCACATGGATTCTTACAGCGCAGATCGTGAGTATAGCATTAATAGTAGTGGGGGGTATTTTTTTCTTACTTTGGGCACTTGGTATTATTTGATATCAGATAAGGTATGAGGGGAGACACACATGTATTTAAGGTTTCAAGGAAGAAGACATTCTATTTCCCCTCCTTCTAATCCCCTCCAAACACCCTGATTCTATGCACTCCGCAAGAAAAGATCACTTAACACAAAGAATAAATCTTATTATATACTAAGCCATTACAGAGGGGGTAACATGGACTTTGTAGGTAGAGACGTGGTCTCAATAAAGGATTTTTCGAAAGAAGAGATAGAATATGTCCTTGCAACATCCGAGAAGATGCTTCCTGTCGCCGAGGGAAAAAATAAGAGTTCCATCCTAAATGGAAAGGTTTTAGCATCGCTTTTCTATGAATCGAGCACCCGAACGAGGCTTTCTTTTGAAAGTGCAATTTTAAGATTGGGAGGGAGCACCATAGGATTCGCAGAACCACAGGGGTCTTCCTTCTCAAAAGGAGAAACCATTGCCGACACCGTAAGAATGGCGGCATCATATGCTGATGTCATCTTAATTCGGCATCCAAATGAAGGTGCCGCAAAATTGGCTTCACAGTTTTCTACAAAACCTGTGATAAATGCCGGTGATGGTGCAGGCCAGCATCCCACACAAACACTTCTAGATCTATTCACCATAAAGAACGAAAAAGGCAGGATAGATGATCTAAACATAGTTTTGGTAGGGGATCTAAAGTACGGAAGAACAGTTCATTCGCTATCATACGCCCTCTCCCTGTTCGGTGCAAATCTGACATTCGTGGCGCCAAACATGATTCAGATGCCTCCTGAAGTAATGAATCATCTAAAAGATGTTGGAAAGGAACCGGCATTAAGCGATTCCCTTCCTGAAAACATACAGGATGCCGATGTACTGTATGTCACAAGAATCCAAAAAGAGCGCTTTCCAGATGAGGAGGAATACAGGAAGGTGGCGGGACTCTACCGTATCGACAACACTTTGCTGAAAAATGCAAAAAACGATCTTATTATAATGCATCCTCTGCCGAGGGTAGACGAGATATCATCTGAGGTGGATGCAACTCCACATGCCATTTACTTTAAACAGGCTTTCAACGGTGTAATAGTGCGAATGGCCTTGCTTGGGTTGTTGCTAATTAAGGATTTTGATGGCGGTGGAATTTAGTGGAAGCGAAAGAGGCCATTTTAACCCGAAGAAGCGTGCGCAATTTCATTGAAAAGGATATACCTCCTGACAAGATAATTAATATAATAGATTGTGCAGTGAGGGCGCCATCTTCTTCCAATACGCAGCCTTGGGAATTCATCCTTATAAAAGATCAAGAGGTTAAGGATAGGATAGGTTATCTCGGTGCAAGAAGCTTATACGAAAGAAAAAAAAGGAAACTGAAGGATACCAAAAAGCGATTCGAAATGATAGCAAAAGCACCGCTTTACATAGTTATAGCCTGTAATACGAAGAAGAGCCCGATATTCTGGAAGCATGATGGTTCCGCAGCAACACAAAACATTCTATTGGCAGCCCATGCCCAGGGCTTAGGTGCTGTTTGGTTAGGGGCTCCGGTTGCCCTGAAAAAGCACAGCAACGAGATTAAAAGGATTCTCAATATGCCAAAGCAGTGTGAAATCGCGTCAATTGTGGCATTGGGATACCCCAAGACAATGCCAAAACCAAGACCCAAAAGTAACATAAAAGATAAAGTTCATTTCGAGAGGTGGTAGAAGCATGGATGACGTAAAAGAGGTAAAGGAGTTCAAGGTCACACCCATAAAAAACGGGACCGTAATAGACCATATAACCTGCAATATGGCCCTCAAGGTGCTTAACATACTTGGTATAACCGAAGGAGGGGTAAATTCCACGGTTAGTGTTTTGATGCATGTAAAAAGCGGTAAGGCGGGGTGGAAGGATGTTGTAAAGATAGAGGATAGGGAGCTTGATGCAAAGGAAGTGGACAAAATAGCATTGATTGCACCCTTTGCAACCATCAATATCATCAGGAATTACAATGTAGCAGAAAAGCACAGGGTAATGCTACCAGAGATCGTCTTGGGCATCGTGAAATGTGCAAATCTAAATTGCATTACAAACCGTGAGGAGCCTGTGGAAAGCAAGTTCAAGGTGATATCAAAGGATCCTCCAAAACTGAAATGTTGGTATTGTGAGAGGGAGATCGAGGACATCTCAGAACACATTGTTTAGATATTTAGATCATTGGAAAACGAGCATTTACATCTCTTAGATTTTAAAAATTATAAAAATATTCCCCAACAATAATCAGGTTTCCTCACAGAATTTCTTCGGTGCCCTTATTTTCGGGTTCATTTTTTCGGCCCTTGAAGAATAAGAGGTATCCTGCGACTCCCGCAACCAGGATAAGTATGACTAATCCCGGCAGGCATGCAAACTCAGATTCATCCCCCTTCCAAGTCTTGGCAACAAGCACACTCTCCTCATCCTGCAGTGAATACTTATCGCCTGCCACTGCCCTTGCCTCGAATGTATGGTTGCCCTTGCCTAATTTTGCCTGATTCAATCGATATGTCCATTTGGACCAGGTACCGTTGGACATATCCTTTGCCTCCACCCATTCTCCATCATCAATTCTTATCTCCACGACTTCAACTTCACCGTTTTGAGACCACGCTATGCCAGATATGTCTACATACCGTGATGAGGTGTTACTGATCTCCATGATGAAACACTGAAGATTCACATCGATTACTTCCACATCCACTATTTTCTCGGCAACCCTAACAGCCTCGTATGAGTCCACGATCCCATAACCGAAGTCCCTATTCCAAAAAGGGTCAAGCTCAGGAAAAGTTGCATTACCCTTCCTTTCGGATGTGAAATGAAGGATTTCTTTGACCAGATCCGGGGTCAAATCCGGATTTGCCTCCAGGATCAAAGCCACAACACCTACGACATTTGGAGCGGCATATGATGTGCCGCTTCCCCTTGGACCATAACCGTTACCAGAGCCATCTCCGTATCTATCATACTCGGCGTTAGTGATACCTGTTCCGGGAGATGCAACATCTGGCTTGAGCTCATCGTATGGATTTCCGTCGCCATCGTCCCATCTGGGGCCTCGGGAGGAATATTCTGCTATAATATCATCGCTTCTATCGATGGTATCAAGATCATCTGTGGCTGCAACTGTAATCACATTGTCTGCTGCACCCATTCCAGTGAAACCATCATTATCGGGTCCGTCGTTTCCAGCCGCAACAACAGCCAACACTCCTACATCTACAAGCCTGTTGAGTGTCTGTGAGTAAAGATCCGAGCCGTCGGAGGATCCCTCGTACGGAATACCCCAAGATAACGAGAGGGCATCTATTCCGTGGTATTCTTCAGGCTGTCCTGCCCATTGATCGGCATGGTGTTCTATGGCCCATTCAGTGGCCTCGAGTGCTGCATCATAAACCGACTCCGGCCCTTCACCAGGTGAAGCCCCCATTATAGTACCGATTCTGAGGTCCACAAGCTTCGCATCCGGTGATGTTCCCTGGTAAACTCCATCCGGAGCTCCCGTCCCCATGGCTATCCCTGCACAGGTTGTCCCATGGCCCTGAACATCATCCGCATCATAGGTTCCATCCCTTGGAGTAAAGAATGTCTCAGGCTTTGTGAAATCCGCCCCTCCTACCCATTTATCACTGAAGCTGGGGTGACCATTGTCCACCCCTGTATCCATAATGGCAATTACTCCACCGTATCCAGTGTAACCCAGCTCCCATGCCGTGTTTGGTGAATACAGCTCAGATTCTTTGGCTTTAACAGTGGGTGTGGCGATATCAGAGTAGAATCTTATGGTCCCTTTTGGCTCCACCATGACCACACCATCTAAATCGGCAAGGGAAGGGATCATATAGAGGGGAACATTTGAAAGACCGATAGCATTTCCTATTTGCAGAATGTATGAAATTTCCAAGTCCATTTCTTCTAAGATATAAATATCTTCAAGAGAAGGTCCTTCTTCGTAATCCAGATACACATCCACATCTTGTTCTTGATCCTCTTCCACTTGCAAATCCAAGGAATCATGGATTTTATTTCTATTCAAATCCAAAGCTGTACGTTCCCACCATGGTAATTGATGCTCAGGGAGTTTCCTTGAGAGAACCGAGGTTAGATTGGATAGATCTGGTAATGCAGGTGGATTATTTGAAGAGGCACCTAGATCCACAATTGGTAAAATAACTAGCATGGTGATACATAATAGAACCGAAGCTTTTCTCGCTTTAGCCATGTGGATAAGATTCTCTTCCATGGATATATACTTTTTTGTGGTTCTAAATAAATATTAAATATACCAATAACAATATTCAATCATATGGATACCAATGCCGAGTCCTCAATTCCAAGGGACAGAAAGATAATTGCCTTGATAGTACTTCTAATAATGTTAGGGGCAACCCTTGCAGCCTCATTAGCCTTCTACGAGCCTCCAGAAATAAGAGAGAAGTTCGAGGAAAAGGGATTCGTTCTGAGGGCAAGAAAGAATGTGCAGGTTACCACAGTTCCAGAGCCAAACAACGAACCTGCCATTGCAGTGGATCCAAACGATCCCATGCACATTGTGGCTGCTGGCAACGACTACAGCCAGCCTAATAAGGATGCCTGGGTTGGATATTATGTGTCCTGGGATGGAGGAGAGACATGGGAGAGGGATCTGATACCAGGATATAGAGAAGACGACATTTTGTCCCCGCTCAGTTTATTCAAGGCTGCGGGTGATCCCGTTGTATGTTTTGACAGTGACAGCAATGTATTTATCTCGGGAATTTGTTTCAAACGGCCTACCAATCCTGCGAATCCTATTACCGGCTGGACACCCGGCCCTGATGATGGGATTTTCGTTGCCAAATCAACAGATGGTGGGAAAACCTTCAATCAGATAAATATACTTGCTGCGGCAATGCAGGCCCCCATCTCCTTTCATGACAAGGAATGGATGGCAGTGGATATGAACAATGGGAATGTATATGTTGTCTGGGTGGTCTTTACCTTATATTCATTGGCCACTGTTCTATTCTCCCGATCAACTGATAATGGAAATAGCTACAGTCTACCCCCCATGGTCATATCGGAATATCAGGCTCTTGAAGTCGGTTCGCAGGGTTCTACCATACAGGTTACACCAGATGGCAGGGTTCATATATCATGGATAGATTTCAATCAGGGACAGGTGCGCTATACATACTCAACAAATGAGGGTCAATCCTTTTCCACTCCCCAATCCATTGCCGATGTCAATCCCATACCATATGCCCTTGAAAATGGGGATTACCGAACTCCCACACTCCTTATGTCAGCCGTGGACTTGAGCGACACCAATACCAGCGGCTACCTCTACATAACCTGGAACGATTACAGATACGGTGATGCCGATATCCTCCTGATTTACAGTTGGGATAACGGCCAGACATGGAGCGAGCCAGTCAGGGTCAATAATGATGAGGAAGGAAACGGCCATGATCAGTTCTTTTCTGCAGTTGCTGTATCTCCTCAGGGTTGGGTACATATGGTTTTCTATGACAGGAGAGACGATGAAAACAACACACTTATTTGGGCCTATTATGCGATATCAAAAAATGGGGGCGAGAATTTTACAGTCAATATGAATATGTCGGATGAATCCTTTGACGGCAATAATGCCCCCCACCCGTTCATCGGGGATTACATAGGCATATGTGCCACCAACACAGCTGCATACGCCGTATGGTGTGATACAAGGGATGGGACACCTGAGAGCGGAAGCTCGGAGATCTATTTCGGGGCAGTGGACTTTTCTGACGGCTCAGAAGAGCAACCTTCTGAAGACGGGACCGAATGAAAATTATATTTCCAGAAATAAGTTTTGACCTTTTCTAATTGGAATTGATATTCAAGGGAAGACCCAGGGATATCCCCCATAATCCTTATCTAATGTTTTTTTAAATATTAATTAGCATGAGAAAAAGTAGGTGATAATGATAACCGAATCCAATAAAACTGAAGAAGAAATACTAACTGACGATATTCCAGATCACTTGCATCCAAATGTAAAGAAATACTGGTTAACGACAAATATGACTGGTGTAATGTTATTTCTATTGTTCTTCCTGTTTCCTTTTATTATGATTGCTTTGCTTTATGGGGGTATAGAGTTATTTGCAGTTCTGTTCTTGATCCTGGCCATTATAATCACGGTGGCGGCATCCATTGCCATAATTCTGATAAACAAGACCTATGACAACATCACTTTCCTTGTCCGATCCGAGTCTCTGATAATCAACAGAGGTATTCTCTTCAAGCAGAGCCAGACCATACCATTTAACAGGGTTCAGAATGTTGACATCTATCGTGGACCTCTGGAGAGGATGTTCGGGATTGCCACGATTTTCATTCAAACCGCAGGCTGGGGTGGAAACATCCTGAGAGGAAGACTCCAGGGAATCAGCAATCCAAAGCTCCTTCGGGACATCATTCTCAAAAGGGTGGTGACTGCTAAGAATAACGGCATTTAAGGGCGGATTTGGTGCCGAAATATCTCCCTCCCAAGGTTTTCCTACCTAGGCACCAAATCTATAATTTTCTCTTGAATCTCTTTTCTAGCTCTCCTTTGGACATGGAAAGGATTGAAGGTCTTCCATGGGGACAGCTGTACACATTTTTTGTGCTGTAAAGACTCTCCAGTAAATTTTTCATCTGGGCAAAAGAAAGCTCTTCTCCCCCACGAATCGCACTATGACAGGCTACAGTTGCCATGGCCTTATCAAGGAGTTCATCTTTATGTTTTGTCTTTCCAACGGAAACGAGTTCATCTATTATGTCATATACCACCTCTTCACCGTCAGATTCTCTGAATACGACCGGTACCGCCCTAACATGATAGGTGTCACCACCAAAATGTTCAATCGAGAAGCCAAGGGAATCGAGAATCTCGGAATTTGTGGTAATAAAATTCTTTTGCTTTGGATTCAACTCTATTGCCATTGGAGTGAGCAATTCTTGCCACTTTTTCTTGTCTTCCTTTTCAATTTTCGACAATCTCTCGAATAATACCCTTTCATGGGCTGCATGTTGATCTATTATCAATATGTTTTCCTCGCTTTGTGCCACAATATACGTGTTGAGGATCTGGCCCACCAACGACATTCTCGGCAAATGGGTTTTTTCATCTTTTGTTGTAGGGTCAGGTTGGGCTTCGATCTTAAATCCAACATCAAATTCATCTATATTGACCTGTCTTTTAGCCTCGATTATGGGGATCGTATCATGCCATATATCGGGGCCTTCAATCTCGGTGAGTTCTAAGGCTTCAGAGGCACGGCTTTCAAGTTTCGCATCACCGAACTCTGGTATCAATGATTTGGTCTGCAAAGCCTCTTCAATGGCCTTCACGAATGCGCTGTAAACCTTTTTCTCATCCTCGAACCTTATTTCCAGTTTTGTGGGATGAACATTCACGTCTATCTTTCTTGGATGTATTTGCATAGACACCAAAGCAATGGGGTATCTGTTCTTCATGATGAGGTTTTTGTATCCTTCCTTTATGGCTGATGTTAGCAGCTTAGAGCCAATATACCGCTTATTAATAAATAAGGAAATGTGGGATTGAGATTTTCTTGTTACCCCAGGTTTTGAAACGAATCCTTCGATTTTTATGTCATGATCAACATAATCGAGCCTCAGCATCTCTCTTGTGATATTCTTGCCGTAGATGTAGACCATGTTGTCCAAGAGTGAGGAGGCTTTCGGGGCATTGATTATTTCAGTGCCATTGTGTACCAATTTAAAAAATATGTCGGGACGAATCAGGGCTTGGCGGGTAACGATATCTGTTATTTTGGCCAATTCAGCTCTTGTGGTTTTGAGATATTTTCGCCTTGCCGGGGTGTTGTAGAAGAGGTCGTTTACGATAATCGTGGTCCCTTCATTGCAGGCTACATCCTTGACATGCCTTATTTTTGCCCCTTCCACGAAAATTTCAGTTCCCGAATCTAGGCCTATCGTTTTCTGTTTAGTACGAAGTATGACCTTAGCAACTGCAGCGATGCTGGCCAGGGCTTCGCCCCTAAATCCAAGGGAGGTTATGGATTCCAGATCTCTAAGCGTGGTGATTTTACTGGTGGAGTGGCGAAGGAAGGCCTTCTTTACATCTTCTGAACCCATTCCAATGCCATCATCGATTACCTTGATGGACTTTTTTCCCCCCTCCTCTATTTCGATGATTATCTTGTTGGCTTTTGCATCAATTGAGTTTTCCACCAACTCTTTGACCACTGAGGTCGGTCTCTCAATGACCTCACCTGCAGCTATCTGACTTATGACCTTCTCATCAAGAACCTTTATCTCTCCCGCCATTTGAAAAACCACTCCTTTATGGAATTCAGGCTATTTAGATTGTTTGGATGAATAATAAAACATTAGAAAAAATTAGATCAAAATAACGGTGGGTGCTGTAAAAAAGCCCTTAATAAACGCATGCAGTTCTTCACATCCGTAAGATCGGCAATGGAGATGGTGGAATGGGGATTGCGAATGGGTACCCCAACAGCTGTGGCGGGTAGGCCCCCTTTGCTAATGGAAAGGTAGAGGGCATCTGTTGTGCCTATGTCACTTACTTCCAACTGATAGGGGATGTGTCTTTTTTTAGCAAGTTCCACCAAGGAATCCACCAACTTACGGTTTGCGATAAGGTCGCTATCTTTTATTGTTATTACAGGACCTTTGCCCAATTGAATGCCAGAATCCGAAAAATCTGTGGCAAAGGAGATATCAGCGGCAATTGCACATGAAGCATCTATTTTGTACATGGAGGTTTTAGCACCATACATGCCGATCTCCTCCTGGGCAGTGAAAACATAGAATATATCAATATTTGGGTTCTTTACACTCTCTGCCAATTTGATGAGAATTGCACAACCGAGTCTATCGTCTAAAGCCTTACCCGAGATTATATTATTGCTGCCTAATGTCTCCAATTTCTTCTCCGGCACAATGTAGGTGCCTATTTCAATGCCCATGGAGCCGAGTTCATCCATGTTTATACCAGTATCCACATATAACTCAGTTTCTTCTGGGAATCCTTCTGCTTCCTCCCCGATATGGAGTTTCTTGTGTGTGATGACTCCGTGGATCTCCTTCTTTCTTCCCATTATGTGTACCTTCTGGCCCAAAAGCGTCTGTTTGCTCAGCTCTCCGACCCTGGAAAAATATATATGTCCGTGCTTGTCCACTTCCCTGGCCATTAGACCGATTTCATCCATGTGTGCAGCAAGTATCAGGGCCGAATCCTTATCCTTTCCATTCTTCTTACAGATCAGATTCCCTATCTTATCCGTTTCAATTGAATCAACATGTGCTTTAATGCGTCTTTTGATTATTTCCCTTATGGCTCCCTCATTTCCACTGACACCAAAAGCATCGGAAAGCTTCTTGATGAGTTTTAACAAATCATCTCTTGCCGTGTATTCCACCTCGGGTCCTTCTCCACCCTAACTAGATATGACCATTGGGTTAATAAAAATTCTGGTCAAACTATCATAAAAAATATAAATTCCTCTTCATATTACGGGAATATGGGCAAATTAGCGGAAAAAAGGCTAGATGAACGGCAAATTATCGATAAAATCCTTGCTGAAGTCGAGAAAAACGGGAATATCCTGGAAAAAACCGTGGAAATATTAAAAGGTGTAAATCATTACACTTGGGTTGGGATTTATCTTATTGAAGGAGAAGAACTGGTCTTAACGCACTTTCTCGGAAAACCAACAGAGCATACCCGCATTAAATTGGGGCAGGGTATATGTGGTGCCGCAGTTGTAGATAAGAAAACAATCATTGTTCCGGATGTCAAGTCTGACGAGCGATATATAGCGTGCAGCGCCGAGACAGAATCCGAGATCGTGGTTCCCATTTGGTCTGTTGATAGGATCATAGGCGAGATAGACATAGACAGCGATTATCCCTGCGCGTTTGATGAAGAAGACATGAAGCTGCTTGAAATGGTTGCTGATATTCTTGGCGATGTTATCGATTGAAATGTTGTCCAGCTGAAGTGAACTTGGATTTATCTTATATCTTTACATATGAATTTTCCTCATGGAAGAGGACCATAAGCGGTTTTGAATTTCAATTTTAGCCATCACCTCCATATCCTTCTTTACAACCTATCGAAAGATTGAGTAGGCCTTGTTTTAGCCGGTTTTGCTTCGGGCTTGATTTCAGGAGCGATATCATCCTCTTTTTGTTTCTCAGGAAAAGCTGTGAGTGTTTCATTATTGTTTGGTTTCTCATGTAACTTTTTATCAGCTTCCAAGGCTCTGGTGACAAGAGATGGGACCTTCTTTTTCGAGGGTTTCCTCGCTTTTTTAGGTTCATCTCTCTTGTTGAGGAGATTTCCATTGTTATCATATATCTCAGCATCTCTTTTCGCCCTAGCTTCGGTTTTTTTCGGTTTATTTCGACCCTGTGGCCCATTTCGGTTTTTACTCACATCACTTTTATTTCTTGTGGTTTTTCTTCCTCTATTCATATTCTTTTTTTGCTCTCTTTTTTGTTTGGGTTGAATCATGTTCTCCTCCTCATAACCCAAATACGGAATATCAGGTTCCTCCTCCCAATAATCATTTTCACTCCACATGGATTGGGGCCTCATAGGTGGGGGTCTTGACGAAATATTTTCCATTTCCTCAAACCTATCTTCTTGAGGGGATTGAAAGTCGTATCCAAACGCTTTTTCGGGTTGATGGGGAATCGGTTCGCTGCGATACTCTGGTAAGGAATATGTTGCTGGTGCTGGTAACTTCTGCATTTCCTCGAAGCCGAGAGCGCTTGGTCCGCCATGTACCCTTCCTATCAGATTTCTACTTCCGTAATCTATGGTTCCCAGGGTCCAAATTACCCTCTCAGCCACCATATCGGCGAACTTACTCAAGTATGCCCCTGAGAACTTACCCAAGAAAGCATCGTAGAAAGGCTGATTCCCTGTGGCACGAAGGATTTCCTTCTTGTTCAGGTCAGCCATCATTCCTCCAATAAGACCAAAAACCACGATTATCAAGAATCCATTTCCGTTCAATCCAACAAGTGGTTTCAGACTGTCATAGATCCCTGAAAGATACGAGGCGGCATTTGGAGAGAAACTTCGGATACCGTTCATGACCATGGTGGGAATTCCGGCCAAGGCACCGACAAATGGAAGCAATCCCAGATCCATACAAACCATTAGCAATATTATGATGAATACTGGAATTATTGCAACAAAGATACCCTTTATTGGAGAGCCGGCTTTTCTTCCTCCGACATAACCTGCTATCATCTGACCAAAGACAGGGAGCCACCAGAGTAGGCAGGATAAGATAAATACATACCACATACCCGAAATGACATTGTGCTCTCTCCAACTTGAAAACTTTCTTTCTTCCACCATAACTGGATGATGTACTGAATAAACACCCTTGTTTATTAGCCCATTTGTTACGGGATCATTGTACATGAGGTCTTGCTTTTTCCGACGGAACATAGTATCCCATCCCATTTTTCTGACGATTTGTCTGACAGAGATATATATGATACTAATCCTATTTATACCTTTCGTATGCGGGGAAGAATCGGGTATTTTAGCGAAATATTTATATATTAATAAGTATATATGGTGTCAGACAAAATGTCTAACAAACTCACTGAATTGAGGGATGCACTTGAAGGTAATTTGCACAGTATGTGAAAAAAACGCAGAATACAACACGACCTTGGGGGTATACTACTGCCCAGCCCACGGTTATGAGACTAAATTGGAAGAGCCAAGCGAATACATGAGCGACATGGTTTCGAATCTTGAACGATTGAAGGTTTTCGTTTGATTGATAGACTTACCTATTTCAAATTAGCTGATCCAATGGTTTGTATCTATAATAATAAAAAGAGGTTGGAATTCTCTGTTCATTATAACTATTTGATCAATAAGAACTGCATAACCCGCTAGAGAGCCCCATCCATCAGAATAATAAAGAAATAGATGGACGACATAAACATTTGAGAAGTTGGTTTGAAAGCTAAATTCATGATTATAGTATGCGAGATTTGTTCCATTGAATTCAGCGATTATATCTGGAAAAAAATATTCCTCTATTCTTAAAAATGTTACACTTGAATTGAAAAGTTCCAAGGTGTATTCGTCTCTTTCATGTATATAATCATACAAAAGATTCAATTGGTCAATATTGTAAACTTCGGCTTTATATGTAAAAGAGACATCGTGTCTTGCCCCCTGATCCCTTAATCTTTCAAACTCTGAGTTGTAATGCTCGATAACTTCAAAATCAATGAAATTCGCCCACTTCTCATATTCTCCATTATCAAACCTTTCCACATCAAAAACGTCGCTATAACTGAAGTTTTCCACAACTGACAGAATGTGTCCTTCTTCATCATCATCGGCATTTCGCTGAATAATTCTTTCATAATGTCCATATTCATGATGCCATAATTCTATATATACATATAAAACTCCTACAAATACCAAAGTAATGATTATTATATATAAGAATACAACCGGAATATTGGTCCCCTTTATCAATTTCTTTTGGCCCATATGACCCAATATAAAGACGTTCAAACGATTTAATATATTTTATGGAACCTTTTTATCCAAATTAATAGAGAATTACCGTTCCTCTTTTCGTTCCTTTTCCACATCTTCCTTGGGGCGATATTCCTTCTTTAGAGGCCGGCTTATATACAGAACTACATCATCGTAGTCCCAATCGTATTCAAATTCGGAACTGCCCATGAGGTCCTCGAAACCATATCGGACCCCTTTTCTGGTTCTCTCAATTTCGCAGTACTTTCCCTCTTCGTCTTTTGAATCCGGAAAGATAACAACATCCGTATTCTTTACATAGATGACAGGCGTAATCTTCAATTTTCCATGACTTTGTAACGTGATTAAGGCAGTCGTTCCCAGAAATCTGTGACTGCTGGGGAACAGAAGAAACCTGCCTTCCCCTTCGTTGAAATTGAAACGGAAGGAACGCTTTCTATGGTATCGCCTTACCTCCTTTTTCCGATGACGTTTATCTTTGTCGCAGCAGCAACAACAATCCTTGCGTTCTTCCTCCCTTTCCTCCCCTTCCTCACATTCTTCTTCATAATCTTCCTCATCATCCTCACGTTCTACATCATGATTCTCATCCTCTTCATGTTCCTCCTCACGCTCATCTTCATGTTCTTCATCGCGCTCTTCCTCCTCATCCTCGCGTTCTCTCTCACGCTTTTCCTCCCCTTCCTCATGTTCCTCCTCACGCCTTTCCTCCTCTTCTTCACGTTCTTCCTCATCATCCTTGCGTTCTTCCTCTTTTAATTCTCTCTCCTCTTTTTCCTCATCTTCCTTGTACTCCCGTTTCTCCCATTCTTCCCTACATTCTCTCTCCCTAGACTTGGGTGGAAGGATTTCGACATATCCACAAATAGGCTCCTCATTATCCGAGTTTATAATAAGATAAATTTCATGGTCGTAAATGGCTTCGATCTCTGCAAGATGAACAGTGTACATTGTTTTTGGAGCATCCTTGCATCCTGTGTCACTTTCTTGATCTTCGGTCATGACGAAAGTGGTTGCAAAGCTACTTATTGCTAGAGTAAAGATAAGGACGAGAGTTTTCATTTTTCCGATCATGATAATCCGCTCCTGACCACCTAGTGAATGAGACACATGGCTCAGAATGTATATTAAGATTGCTGGGATCATATCCCGTTTGATTCTGGTTTATTGGGGTAACCTTAATCCCATTACAATTTTATTATGGTGGTAGGAAGGTTTGTTATGTCCTTCAACAGTTTATCGAAATTTATTGCACTGTATGGGATAGAAAAAGGGAAACTTGATCAGAAATTAGCTGAAATTATAATTGAGGACTTTACTGAAAAGGATCCTGATCATCCAGATATCGTGGAAAAACGAAAAAATAAAAAAAGGAGAAGATTCCAAGAAAGAGGGGAGTTGGGATTCGGATATTTTAGAAATGAATTCAAACGATTAAATTTTGCAGTAATATCAAATGAGGAAGACGCATTATTCTATGGTGCCTCTCCTTTCAATTACGACGGAGATTTAGATTTTTATATGGTATGGCTGAATACCACTTGGGACGATTATCCAGGGCTTAAAGTGGCCCAACCCTTTGTGGAATTCAATATTAAACTTGCTAGATACCTCCAACCCGAATTTGCCTGGGGAGATTCACCGAAATTTGTTGATGGTTATATAGGAAGGGACCCAAGGGAATCCGTTTTTGGATTGACAATATATGGACCCGATCTTGTCTCGATAATCGGTAACCAAAATATTCTTGAATTAAACGAGTTGGAAATGTGGACTGCTGAAGAACAAGAATGGGGCGGTATAGTAGTACGATACAATGATAATCCCTTCAGGCCTAAAGCCAAGGATCGGAAAGAGGCTACGAGTAAACTAGATTTGAAAAACCGACTTAAGGATAATTTAAAAGCCCCAAAACCAATTCCAAAAAAGCTTAAGTTCAACAAAGATTTCTGGGAGGAATAGATGAGCTATGGATGCAGTTTCCTGATGTTTATCGAAAGAGAAAAAGAAGCCTCTCCCTTCCTAGTTGCAGGTGAAACCTTGAAAGAAAAGTTTGGGATTGATGTAGCAGCAGGTGAAGAAGGGTTATCATGCTTCATCGATGGTGAGGATTTTTATATAGAATTGGGATTGGATACATATACTCACCTATCGGGGATTGGGCAGTATCAAGTTCTCGATTTAGTGTGTCCTGACTTCTATTTCGATGCAAGAGATGAGCATGGAAGAAATAATTACAATGCTTTTCTGTATATCTTAGGATCTCTTCTTGAAGGGCTCCCAGTTTATCATGGATTTGGACTTCATGAACTGGATCTAGATCATTTAATCCAACAACAGGATAAACCCCGTTGGCAGGAGGTTCTTTTCCCTTTGAACTTCTATAGCTGGAAATACTTTGAGGAGAGACCTGAAGAATGGAAAAAATCCCCTCATGGTAAGGTAAAGGAATTGAAGACCGGGATTCTTTACCAAATCTCGCGAGACATGTTTTCCGGTGCAAGGAGCATCGGGGATGATGAAGAACCGGATTTTCGGTATCATGATGAAGAATTGAAGGGAGAAATTAAAAATCATTTCAAAAAGAATTTGTGGTGTGATATATCATAATCCTGTGATACCCTTTTATATCCCCAACCCTATTTTCATCCATGCTCTGCTTGGGAATAGAGGGAACAGCCCACACAGTTGGAGTGGGAATTGTCGATTCAGAATGCAATATCCTTGCTAATATATTGAAGATGTATCACCCCGAAAAAGGAGGAATCCATCCCAGGGAAGCCGCAAACCACCATGCGGAACATATAGTTGCATTGATCAGAGAGGCTTGCCAGAAGCCTGAAATCGAATACAAGGATTTGGATCTAATTGCTTTTTCCCAGGGCCCTGGATTGGGTCCCTGTCTGAGAACCACAGCAACTGCCGCAAGGGCGCTGTCACTGACCCTAGATATGCCTATTATTGGTGTGAACCATTGTGTGGCTCATTTAGAAATTGGAACAAAAACCGAGAATTGTAAAAACCCAGTTCTACTGTATGTGTCGGGAGGCAATACCCAGATTATTGCATTCTCCAACGGTAAATATAGGGTATTTGGAGAAACACTGGACATAGGCATTGGCAACATGCTTGACAAATTCGGCAGGGAGCTGGAACTGGGATTTCCTTCGGGTGCTGAGATTGAAAGATTGGCTCAAGATGGTCAGGAGCTTTTGGAACTTCCTTACTCGGTCAAAGGAATGGATGTTTCATTTTCAGGCATGCTTACAGCAGCTTTGAACCTTTTTAAAAACAAAAAGAGAAAAGAGGATCTTTGTCATTCAATCCAAGAAACCGCTTTTGCCATGCTCACAGAGGTCACCGAGAGGGCAATGGCCCATACAGGACTCGAGGAGGTGCTCTTAGGTGGCGGAGTGGCAAGCAACAGGCGTCTTCAGAATATGCTTTCAGATATGGCCTCTGCAAGAGGAGCCGAATTTGCTGTTCCCCCCAAAATGCTCTGCATCGATAATGGGGCCATGATAGCCTGGATGGGTATCATCATGGCAGAGGCAGGTGTCAAAATGGACCTTAAAGATACAGTGGTTAAACAGAAGTTCAGAACAGACGAGGTGGAGGTTAAGTGGAGGTGATTGAATGGCTGAAAAGACAATTGCTATCCCAGAGGATATATCCCTGGAAACAAATAGATTGATATTGAGGCCCTTAAAAGACCAGGATTCTGAGAGTATATACAAAAATGTTAAGGAATATGACATTGCCAAATGGACTATCAGCATACCTCATCCATATCCTAAAGAAGGTGCTATGTCGTTCATTCAACAATCTAAAAAACATATGCAAAGTGGTCTTGCTTATCACTTTGCGATTTTATCAAAGGACAACTCAGAGCTAATGGGTGTTATGAGTCTGATAGGCGTGAACATGAGACATAAAAATGCGGAACTCGGCTATTGGGTGGGTAAGTATCATTGGAACAAGGGTATTGCAACTGAAGCAGCATCTAGGATGCTGGAGTTCGGTTTTCAGGATTTGAATCTGCAAAGGATTTCCGCAAGATGCTTTCACGACAACACCCCATCGATTCGGGTCATTGAAAAGATTGGTATGAAATATGAAGGTAAGTTTCGCAAGGAGATCTTAAAAGAAAACAAATTCATTGACATGGCCTACTATGCGATTTTAAAAGAGGAATGGAACAGGTAAGGTGCAATCGCTCTTTTTTCCCGAAGGCATTTTAAACCATAAGTTCATTTCTAAAGCCGTGACTGAAGACAAACTCCCTGAGCAGATCAAGGAATTGTCCAAGCGTATAGCCGAGCTTGAGGATATGATGTCCCAGCTGGTGGCCCCAGTAAAGGAAATGCAGAAGGCCACCCAGAATTATCTCAGACTGGTTGATTTGGCCCTAAAGCATGGAGGGATATCCCCAGAGATGCTGCTTCCGGAAGTAAAGGATCCTATTTCGAAAGAAATAGTAAAGGTGCTCCTTAAAAAAAGCGATCAAAACATCACACAGATAACAGAAGCTCTCAGGGCGGAAAGGGGCAGCGCATCACGGAGAATAGTAAGAGAGAAACTCAAAACCCTGGAAGAAATAGGAATAATTGAACAGAAGGGAGAAAAGACCGTGTCAACCTATCATCTTTCAGAGCAAGTGCTCAGGAAGTGGTCACAACTGCTCGGCCTCTCTATATAGAGAGACCACTCTTTTAGTTAACAATGAAAACTTACGGAGGTGTAAGAAATGAATCATCATGAAGAACATGGT
>CP070672.1:3003430-3006637 GCA_020351895.1 Thermoplasmata archaeon | reverse complement strand
CAGAACACAAAAGGCGTGCCTGTTGAATTGAAGATGGCAGCAGGCTCGGTCTCCATTGCATCATTGTTGGTGATATTATACCAGTTGGTTCCATCCCAGGAATACACTATCTCGTAATCTGGAAGCTGGGTCAGATTAGTCTCAAGGTCATCACTCTTAACATACAGAATATCACCATCACTGCTTACAGCAATAACTGGTCCCCTTGGAATGCTGACATTTGAGGGGCCCTCGAAAGGTTCTTTATAAGTAACGTTGGTATCATCACTGGTGAGGTTTTCTGTTTCCTCCAATGGACTTTGTGACTTTAGTATATATTCCCATTCACCTGACCACAATGGATAATTATCGCCTTCCCAAATTAACCAGGAGAAGGTAAATGTATAGAATAAGAAGCTGATCTCGATAAATCCCTCAACAAAATATTGAAGGAAAATGTCAATTGCAGCAGCTACTCTTGCAAAGAACCCGTCCAGCGTGGAATAGCCCACTGAAACTTCTGGATTTGCCCCGAAGACTCCCTGAATAACGGCTCTGATACCTGCACCAAATCCGAAACCTTTTATCTCTGCCTCAAGCCCTGCGGTGGCCGCGATGCCCACTTTTAAAAAAATTGTGGGACTTATACCGATTTCAAATTTATCGATTACTAACCCCTCTATTGAATCTCCTGAAAAACCCACTTCGGCAAAGCCTCCAGAATGAGGCTCCAAAACCGCAAAAAGTTCAGCCTTAAGAAGGGGAGGGAAAACCCACCATGTTCTCGGTATTTCATATCCTGGTGGCATTGCCATTTCAATCATCTCGAACAAATCGTAATGTCCTAAGTATCTATCCCACTCCAAACCTCCAACCCCCCTCATTGTAATTGAATCCAACCAGCTTTTATGAGATAGGTTTGTGAGGTAATCCTGCCACAGGGCCCAAAGTTCTTCGAAGCTGTCGGGATAATTTCCAAATATCTCCTTTGCCACATCAACAGAATCTTTTATCGGGGAATATATCTCATTACCATTTAAGGCATTTGAAATTGTGCCTAAATAAGCAATAAAATCACTTGAAGTGTTATATGCATCTTCAGAGGGTTCGAAAAGGTCGTTCCATTCGATATGCGAAAAATCATATTCCAACATATCCTCAAAGGATGACTTATAGGTTTTAAGAACAATGGCGTTAGTGAACAGGATCTTCATATCCTTGATTTCAATTTTATTATCCTTGTTAACCTCGGCGTAAGGTTTTCCTATACCCAAATACGCATCAACATAATCATGGATATCCAACCCGATTCCCTGGGGCTTGAAATTGAGGGAATTTTTTGTTATTAAGAGGGTTTCCTCGTCAAAGGGATATTTTATCGTAATATACCCAGGGTCATCCACGATTGATCCTATACCAGCCAAAAATGGAATCAAATTCGGGTAAACGTAATCGAATTCATATTCCTCGAATACGGCTTTTGGAACAACCACTTCCAATAGATAAGTTTCATTAATGTAATCAAATACAAAATCTGTATATTGCGGAACCAGCCCCTCCATCCACTGGGGTTTCTGTTCCATCCATATTGTTGTATTGAAAGGATCGCCACCGCAGCCCCAGTCGTCAAAGGCCTTTGTGGTCAATATTGTGGATTGTGAAAATTTGCCCATGTCAAGGTCCGTTCTGAAGTTGTTCACGGCATCGGGAGGTGTTTCGTCGACTGCGGACTCATTTTTTTTATCCTCGGGATAAAACTTATCCTCCTTACCTTGGTAATTACTGTACCAGAAACGAATTTCCATGACATCACCGTCGGCGTCTGTTGCGTTGACATATATCTCATTTTGACATTCGATTCCTGTTATATAGGATCCCAGTCCCGGCGTGTTCTCATCGTACTTGGCATCGACGTAGTTTATGAACGGTGGCTCGTTTACGAACAGACGGCTCCCCATGTTGTTGTAGCGGGAGATCTCGTCGACATCATCCTGGGTGTCAACGTAAACTATTATTTCCCTTTTGAGAAGGGATGTGTTCTGCGGATCATCATTCTCCCCCACAGGGTACCATTTTATCAAAAGATCAAAGGAGCCGTCCTCCTCTATTGGGCCAACCGAGTAGTCCTCCACTTTAATATTGGCAAATGTCCGAAGCTCCCTTATCTCCCCTGTCAAAACCAATTTGTCATAGGCCGTGACCTTCACATCCCCCGTTCCATTGTCCATGGGCCATGGTGATGAATCGGTATCCAGATTGCCGATATTTCGTATGGATATGTTAATGGTTTTATAGTAGCGTTTGTTTTCTTTTCCACCCTTTTCCAGTTTAATATCCTCCTCATAAACCGTGCAATCTGCCATTTTTATTTCTCCCTCATCCTCAGGGAATCTCACAACCACGAATCCTGTCTCGCCTATCGTTTGCTTCTCTGCAATTAGGGTCTTTTTACCAGAGCCCAGTTCAAGAGCCCTGTTCTCGGGATGGGTTGTCATGATGTTCGGATCCACGATGGTTGTGTATCTCACATCTCCATCCTTGAATTTGTCTCTTATGACGGACTGGTACGGTCCTCCATGCTCCCCTATCTTGTCGCCTAGCTTCACGTAGTCGATCTTCTTTGTCATACCATCCTGAATATCTGGTTTTATGGTGAATGAGGTTCCTGCATCTGCCTCATAGGTTTGTTGTACGGTTTCAACTATCTTATCTATCTCGCTTTCAAGATTGGTTTCCGACTGGCTATTTGACCATGATACCATACCAACAATAATCGAGGGTATGATTATGGCCAAGATAACCGCAATTACTATCAATTTCATGGGGATAGCTTCCACTCCCCATTCATCATCTCTGAATTTGTGTTTCATACTAAACCCCCTCTCCAAAGTCTCGGGTATTAGTACCCGCTGGCTGAACAACCTTTGAGATTATATATTTTTCGGAAATATATCAATAAAAATCTACTTGCCTACAAAGGGTCGCCTCCTAGTCGGGTATAACCCAAATACTAGAGGTGTCATCGAATGTTTTTGCGGCCCGATCATCGGTATTTATTACACAGGCGCTTATTGATCCATCTTGAAAGTCATTCACCAATGTTACTTTAACACCAACAAAGGTGATGGTACCCTGGTGGGTCTTCCCTGAAATGATACCATCATTTCCTCCGTGTTTTAATTTCACATTGGTTGAATTCTTAAGCCCGATATTTACCTCATAATCTAT
>CP070672.1:3000254-3003330 GCA_020351895.1 Thermoplasmata archaeon | reverse complement strand
TTGATAACCTATTTTGCAGGCATGCCGACCGTCATTACCCTCTGGGGCATCATGGTGCCCCTTTTTATCAGTGCCGGTATCGGTGTCATTTTCGGCCTTTATCCGGCTGCCCGCGCTGCTGAGGTGGATCCTATTGTTGCGCTAAGACATGAATAATGGAATGAGTCTTTTGGGATCGAATTGGATGATGAGGCGTCTCACTTCTCAACCTGTGGACAGCTCGGATCAAGAAATTCTTTAAAGCCTGTCGCCGACGAGAGCAGCCTGCAGACCCGAAGCTGTCTGAGCGTGCTGTACTTGGCGGACGTAGCCGAGAAGTTGGTCGCAGCGGGCAAGTTAATTGAGAGGTAGTGGTATGACTGGGTAACGTTGATACCTCACCAGCGAATACAAGATGATATCTGCTATTGAATACCTTGAATGATTCTATTGATTTGCGTCGGAACTATTGGAAGCCGCCAAGGAATAGTGAAATACATTCTAAATAAGAACGGTTAGACGGAAAGGTACTTTAGGATAAATATCCTTCCTTGACTAAGGAGGGGTTACGGAAAGTGGACTGATAGGCCTGAATCGAATGGTGATCTTATAGAGAACCCCTGATAGGAAGCTCGCGGTTATCACCATCTACTATACGAATATAGTTCTTAATATTTATCAGTTTATCACTAAAAGCTTTCGTGTAGATGTCATTGCGTCCCCTATAATCCCATACGTAAAGTCCTCCCACCCGATTCCTGGTGTTCTTGACTTCCGCATAAATATCCATCTTCCAGCCATTATCTGTTTTTACAAAAAAATGCGGGCAGACGAGAGGGTCGTTTGTAAAATAGAGAAGTGCCACATCATTTCTGATAGAAATTTTGTACTTTCTTCCGTATTCCTGCATCAGGATATAATGAAAATATGCCTTTGTCATCGGAAAAGATGATATATATTTTTGTGATTGCTGAGTAAAAATCTCAATTCTGGGATCGTATTTTCCGGCGACAAGCCATTCCAGATATTTCTCATAAGTAGCTTTCGGAGTTGTTTTTGGGGAATAGTTCTGACGAGCTTCTTCAGTGAGGCCACATCGCCATTTGGCTTTGTTTTGCCCCCTTACTGGCATAGACGCTGAAACACCCGCACCTCCCGATAGATGGCCTTGGTGACGGATTATTTTAATTACTCTAGGATCGAAAGTATTGCCCAATATTTCCTCCCGGATGCGGTGATGGAGCATACGAATCAGTAGCTTTAATCCTGTGGTTAGATCACCCGTCGAAAAAAAATCACGGGTATGATCATGGACCAAGTAACCCACAAACGCATCGGGGAAATACTGTTCCAATCCGTAACCGACCTCAACGCGCAATTTTTTCCCTTTGAGATCATAAAGCAGTAAGACTCCCCGTTCTTCCCGGCTTTCCCCTCCGATACCTAATTCCTGTACTTTTTCGATAGCAATTTCTTCTATAGTCTTATTACCGGCGTTTTCAACAAAAACAAAACGGATGTCGACATCAGACTCAATGAATATCCAATTTGTATATTCCTCGAACTTTTTAATATCATACTCTGGTAGGATACCCGCCTCGTCATATATGTGACGTTTTTTGGTAGAAGATTCAAAAAATAAATCTATCGGGTTTATCCGTAAACCGGAAAACATCCATATGAAAACTACAATCAATAAGCCAATAATTAAAATGAATAATCTTTTACTCACCCTTCTTTTCTCCTATAAAATGTATGGTTCTGTAGTGGCTATTGGGACGTCAATATACAATTGGTTTTCGGCTCATTTGCCCAAGACATCATAAATCCTATTCCATCAAATGGTCAGATTCTCATATAGCATGCATATCATTATGTATGTTCACGCAGTTCTTTCTAATAATGATACGGTTTGCCTAATAGCAATATTCCTTAATGTTTTCGCAAATATTTTCGAAGTTTCTTTAGTTCGTCTTTGGCATACTTGGAATTAGGCCCTCTCAATTCAATCGCTTTTTTCAATGTCTTTTCGGCCTTTTGTATATATGCTAAATCACGTATGCATATGCCACTATACATATACGCTTGCCCAAGTCTATAATAGGCATAATCATTGGGGTCATACTTAACTGCTTTCTGGAAATAATCGATTGATATTTCATACAGGTTCTTTTTCAAGAAGAATTCTTCTCCCCTTTTTATATAAGCAATTGAGCGACAATCGTTATAGTATCCGAAGGAATACCAGCAAGTATTCTCCATCCAACGATCGCCGATAATTTCAAATTGATTTAATGCAACTTCATATTTTTCTGTTTTATATGCGTGATATGCATAATAAAAGCGTCTCCGAATATCTTCAGGATACTTGGCAAAAAAGGCGGCGTAAATTTTTTCTATAGTCGGCCACATGTTGTCTTTGCCCAGAATATTTTCTTTTTTGGAGTTATATTTATGGGCTTCTTCTAAAACATTCACCATTATCAATCCCAGATATGGATATTGTTCGGATGAAATCAAGCATTGCTCAGCAAATTCAAACATTTCTTCAGAGGATCCATGCCATTTGGGCTTCAAATATTGTAATTTCTTAAAACGTACTCCAAAATGCCACGGGCAAGCTGAAATGGCATTTTCATAATATTGCTCCATTCTCTCCCTGGGATAATTTAGACCCTTTGCCACGACAATCAAATTACATGACGAGTTTGGATCGTTGGGATTGAGTTCCCATGATTTTTCTAAGTCCTTTTGAGCCAGTTTAAGCTTCTCATAAAACTTTGGCCATGCTTTTTTAGGTACCGATTTTGCCAAACCACTACCCCTAATAGTCCATGCATGATCGATATAAAAAACTCCTCTGGTGAGCCAAGGAATATGAGATCCCGCATGCTTGCTACACCATTCATTTAAAACGCTTTGCATAAGATCAATATGTTTGTTATCTGTAATTTTTGCAAGAACGTGATATAAGACATATAACTCATATGATTTTGCTTCATTATTGTCTCTTAAAAGGCCATAGATATGTTTTTCAATTTCATTGAAGTCCTTTTTCTGGTAAAGCAAAGGAACCCATTTAATATAATCATCGATC
>CP070672.1:2984818-3000154 GCA_020351895.1 Thermoplasmata archaeon | reverse complement strand
GACAATAAATGATCGCCATATATTCCATGATAACGTCGATTTGGAACTGGATCACGAGTTCGAAAAAAGGCCTGAGTGTATCATCTTCGCCTCAAGGCATACCAGTGAATCAGGGAAAAGAAGCCTCACAGTGCACCCAATTGGTAACTTCGGAAAGGCTGAATTCGGGGGTCTTAAAGAGACCTTGGTTCCCTCCTCACCACATCTAATGACAGAAGCACTACGGATACTCAGAAAAAAGGCGAAAAACCTAGATTATTCGGTTTCTTTTGAGGCAACCCACCACGGACCTTTTCTTTCCACCCCAACATTCTTTGTGGAAATAGGAAGCGAAGAGAGGGCATGGCAGGACAAAGAAGCGGGAAGGGCGATTGCAGAGACCCTCCTTGAGATCCGCACTCCGGACTATCCTGTGGGATTGGGAGTCGGAGGCGGTCACTACGTGCCTCGAATAACCGATGTAGCTTTAGAAAGAAAAATTTCCTTTGGCCATATCATACCCACCTATGCTTTGGATATCGTTTCACCTGAGATTGCACAAAAGGTCTTAATGGCCACAGACAAGGTGAAGAATGTATACTTTCATAAAAAGCATTTAAAAGGTGGGCAGTATGCAAAATGGAAGGAATTTTTCTCGGAAAAAGGTCTCATTCCCATAAGGACGGGTGATCTAGAGAAGTTGGATTGATAAGAAGGTGATTGTTTGTTTTATCTAAGGCGAAGGTAATATATATTCCAACTCGTTTTGGTAGATGATAAAAATGGAGGAAGAAAGTAAAGAACAAAAAGAAGCGGTAAAAAAAAGAGAGGATTTAGAATCAGGCAAGCCATCTCATTCCATACTCCAACCCAAGGCCATAGAATCCTCTCAACCAACACAACAGCAACCGCCTTCGCCTCCTTTCGCAACCCAACCTCCACCCTATCCATATTCACCATATCCTCCGATGCCACCACCTTCTCCGTACTATTACCCCCAACAACCTCCAGGGTCCCTTTATTCCTGGGAACTTTATCCACACATACATCGAGAACTTGTTAAACAGAAACCAAGCAAGAATCCAATACTCACGGTTATCGGTGCATTTTTGATCATCACATTTGCATTGGAATTTCCTATTGCTGGATTGATGATATATTACGGTTCTTCAGATGGTGTCGATTTCGGGGGTACGATGGTTCTCGAAGGTGAAATCACTGCAGAAGATGGTACCAATTTATCCGGCGCAACGATCTCCATAAGAGGTACAGATTTGAGCACAACCTCCAATGAGCAGGGCAACTTTAGTATAAACAACGCACCGAGGGGAATTTGGACCATTGAGGTATCCTTGGCAGGCTATATGGAGGAAAAACACAAAGTTCTTCTTCATCAGGATTTCATTGAAAGTGTGGACTTTCAACTGGAAGAAGGAAGTGGGAGTAAGAATTCTAACGACATCTGGTATTTTTTCAGCCTAGCCATACTGGCGATTTTATTCTCTCCCTTTGTTTTTGCAGGTGCGTATTATGCCTTCAGGAGGGTTCGTTTTGCCGTTGTTTTGGTGGGCTCGATTTTGGGTATTATTACCATGAGTCTTGCTTTTGCCTTCAGTTTCATTCCCTCTATTTTCATAATGGGTGCAATGGGTTTTCTTTTCAGCTCATCAGCCTTGGTTATGACCGTTATAAACAGAAAGGCATTCATTAAATCAAGAGGTATTTCTTCTGAAATCCAAACAAGCCAGTCGGAAAAGTAAGGCCTCCTTTATTTGTGCATGAAAGCGGTGGAACAAATATTTGATGATCTTAATTAAAGTATTCTTTTCCTATGATAATGTCCCAGAGGTTCCGCAATGGGGACATTCGATTTCAATTGGTAATTCGCTTATTTCAACGTTGAAAGTGCCACCACAGGAGGGACATTCTATTTCCTCTACTGTTACCTCTTGTTCTTCTTCATCTTCTTCTGATTCTTGTGTTCCTTCTTCTCCTTCTTCTGCTTCTTTAGCCTCTGTTATCATTTTGTCCATTTTAGCCTTCTCTGGAATCTCCCTGATGCTCTTTTCGGTGGGCGGTAAAAAAGCATCCTTTGGTTTTGACTCAAATTCCTCCGTATCACCTAAAATATCATGACGCTGCCTCTGTGTTATTAAGATTATTATTATCATTACAACGAGAAGAAGTGATATTATTATCCACCACCACCAGAATGGTTCGAGATATCTTGAGCTGTCAAGGGGATAGTAATCCTTGCTGTCCACCACACCATCACCATCATCATCCCAATCAGCGTTGTTCCCTATGCCGTCGGAATCTGTATCGAGCCACTCGTTGGGATCTAGCGGGAACGCATCCACAATATTGTTAAACCCATCACCATCAATATCACCATCGAAATTATCTCCAACACCATCATTATCAAAATCGTTCCATTCTAAAGGATCCAAAGGAAAATCATCGATGGTATCATCATATCCATCTCCATCATCATCAGAATCTGCGTTATCGTGGATACCGTCAGAATCCGTGTCCATCCATCCAAGAGGATTTGTTCTAAACCAATCCTGTATATTTGGCACACCATCCCCATCTATATCTAGGTCAATTGTGTCTCCTTCACCGTCCCCATCCAAATCTGAATGCTCGCTGGCATTAAATGGAAAGGCATCGTTTATGTTGTATACACCGTCTCCGTCTATATCGGGATCTGAGTTATCACCTAATCCATCGGAATCAGAATCCATGTTTTCGTTGGGATTCAGCGGGAAGTCATCCATTGCGTCAAGAATTCCATCCCCATCATCGTCGATATCTGCCTTATTGCCAATACCATCGGAATCAGAATCCAGCCACTCCAAGGAATCCAGGGGGAAGGTATCTCTTTCATCAACAACACCATCATTATCATCATCTGAATCGGCATTGTCCCCAACTCCATCATTATCGGAATCCAGATATTCATCTGCATTAAAGGGGAATTCGTCTTCGCTATCAAGAATCCTGTCGTTGTCATCATCAGAATCCAGGTTATTACCTATTCCATCGGAGTCACTATCATACCATTCTGTATTGTCATAGGGAAATGCATCGTTCTCATTCTCCACGCCATCATCGTCTAGATCATAATCTGAATTGTCCCCGATACCATCGGAATCTGTATCTAGGTATTCATCAGGATTTTCTGGGAAATCATCCTCGATATCTAAAACTCCGTCCCCATCATCATCAGTATCGACATTGTTTCCTATTCCATCTGAATCAGTGTCTATCCATTCGGCATCATCATAGGGAAATGCATCGTTTTCATCTGGCACTCCATCACCGTCATCATCATAATCAGCATTGTTTCCGATACCATCAGAATCAGTGTCCAGCCATTCCTCTGAATTCAAAGGAAAGTCATCTTGGAAATCGAAAACAGCATCATTGTCATCATCGGGATCCAAATTATCGCCAATTCCATCGGAGTCGGTGTCCTTCCATTCAGAATCGTCATACGGAAATGCATCCTCATCGTTATTCACACCATCGTTATCGATGTCAGGATCTGCAAGATCTCCGATACCATCGGAATCGGTGTCCTGGTTATCCACAATGACTGTGAGGGTTTCTTGGGTGATCTGCCCTGAAAGATCCACAGCCCTGATTCTTAGGGTATGCATTCCATCTGAGAATGAAGTGGTATTCCACACTGTGGAATTTAATACCCACCCAGTACCATCTACTTTGTATTCGATCCTATCTAAAAACACATCGCTTCCTAAGATATCTAAGATAACGTTTCCTCTGACATGCTCCCCCTCAAAAGGTGAGTTTATGGTCAATTCTGGGAAGTTATTGTCTATATTGAAGTTAAAGGGTGTTGTGGTCTGGGAATGGATGGGAATTCCATCCTCCACAGTGGCTGTGATGCTATAGGTTCCATCTGGTATGATGGTTGTGTCCAATGTGGTTTCCCATAATCCGCTTGCACTGTTGAGGTTTGCTATGTAATCCACTTCATTTATTTTGATCTTCACGCTGCTTACACCTACGGCATCTGATGCAGAGATCTTGAAAGTGTAAGTGCCCTGAACATATACTTCAGAAAGAGGCAGGATTATGGTTGCCATAGGATCGTCGTTGTCCACAGTTACCAAAATTGCATCGGTAACCACATGTCCGATTACATCATATGCTTGAAATGAAACGGTATGAATGCCATTGGATACAGTATTTGAATCAAAAACATCACTCCATCCAGATGCCCCTGTGCCAGTTAAGGTGATCCAAGGACCACTATCTATCTTATATTGAACTGTTAGTACAAAATCACCAGCATCGGACGAGTTTGCATAGACGTTCACATTGCTGCCGTAAATTGTTTCATCACTTTGGGGTGAATTGATGGACAGAGTCGGTGGGCTGTTGTCTATATTGAAGAAAAAGGATGTTGTTGTCTGGGTATGACTTGGGATTCCATCCATAACCGTGGTTGTAATAGTATTGGTACTGTCAGAAAATGTTGTGGTGTCCATTGTAACCTCCCAGAATCCACTTGCGCTGTTGTATCCTGTTATGTAATCGATTCCGTTTATTGTTATGTTTACACTCGTCACACTTGTTTCATCTGAAGCCGAGACCTTGAAAGTATATGTGCCTTGCACAAATTCATTGGCCAAAGGTGCAACAATAACAGCTTCTGGATCGTCATTGTCAACGGTTATAGTCATGCTTTCTGTGACGATATTGCCTATTTCATCATATGCTCGGAATGTAATGGTATGAACACCGTTTGACACGCTTTTTGAATCCCAAATTTCGTTCCACCCTGTTGTCTCATCACCTGTTAAAATGATCCAGGGTCCGCTCGCTATTTTAAACTGCACAGTAGGTATGAAGATACCAGAATCCGTTGAATCTACCTCAATAGAAACCGAGGAGCCGTATACAGTCTCACCATTAGTTGGTGAATTGATTGATAGGGTGGGAGCATTGTTGTCGATGTTGAAGGAAAAAGAAGAAGTGGTCTGGGCATGGCCCAAAACTCCATCCTCAACTGTTGCTGTTATTCCGTAGGTGCCATCCGGTATGGTTGCCATGTTGATTGCCACTTCCCAGTAACCGCTTGCAGAATTGAATTCTGTTAGGTAATCTGTCCCATTTATTGTTATAAACAAATTCGTAACGCCAACAGCATCTGAAGCCGAGACCAAAAAGGTATATGTGCCTTCTATGTACTCGTTCACAACAGGTGCGACAATGGCGGCTATGGGATCGTCATTGTCCACTATTACTGATATGCTATCTGTTATAAAATGCCCTATTTCATCAAAGACTCTAAATGATATGGTATGTATACCCTCGGAAACGTCATTGGAATTCCAAACATCGCTCCATCCCGATGTCTCGTCACCAGTTAATGTTACCCATAAGCCGCTATCTATTTTATATTGCACTGAAGGGACAAAGACTCCAGAATCCACGGATTCTGCTTCAATAGAAACCGAAGGGCCAAAGACCGTTTCACCCTGTGAAGGGGAGATTATCGAAAGTGTCGGTGCATTGTTGTCTATGTTGAAGACCAAGGAAGATGTTGTCTGGGTATGACCTGGGATTCCATCTTCAACAGTAGCATTGATACCATAACTCCCATCGAGTAGTGTTGATGTGTCCAATTCGACTTCCCATAAGCTACTTGCACTGTTGTATCCCATTACATAATCAATTCCATTTATCGTGACATTCACACTCGTGACACCCACTGCATCAGATGCAGAGATCTTGAAGGTATAAACACCTTCCACATATTCCCCTACAATTGGAGCCACAATGGAAGCTGAAGGAAGCTCGTTATCGACTACAATTGAAATACTTTCGTAGGTGGTATGGCCCATGTCATCGTAGGACCTGAAGGTGACGGTATGGATACCGTCTGATACGGTTGTGGAATCCCAGATATCTGTCCAGCCAATAGTCTCTGTGCCTGAAAGTGCTGTCCAGGCACTGCTGTCGATTCTGTAATGAACAGTTGGTATAAAAATCCCGATATCCTCAGAATCGACATCCATGATAACAGATGTACCGCTTACCAATTCATCATTCATTGGTGTAGTGACGGATAAGATCGGGAACGTGTTGTCGATATAGAATCCCGATGATAGGGAATCGGTGGCGATATTCGCCCCATAATCTCTTACCTCTGCACTCAAATTATGAAGTCCATCAGAAAAAGAGGAAGTGTCAATTGAATATTCATAGTACCCAGAACCTGGATTGAAGGCTGTTGTATAGATATTGCCATCCAAGGTTATGTTAACATACTGAAGGGCATGATTATCACTTGCAAGAAGTTTCATTGTGAATACCCCTTCTACGTATTCCATATTCTGAGGAGCAGCAATTGAAACTGTCGGCTGAGTGGCATCATTTGATACATAGACATCATTAAAGTCGCTGTCCATATTTCCTCCATGATCCATAGCTTTCGCAATTACACGAAGAGCTCCTTCTGAGTAGGTGGTAGTATCCCAGGAGTAAGTGTGTACGTTTCCTCCAACATGTGTCATGGTTTGATATGTGGATCCATAATCAAATGAGACCTCGACTTTCTGGAGCAAAAAGTCATCTATTGCTGTGGCGGTGACATCGATTATACCGCCTACTATCTGGTCTTCCAATGGAAAGTCAAGGGTTATTGTGGGTGCTATACTGTCCGAAATCAGCAGCACATCTATTCCAAACGTATCACCTAAGAGGAGCAGATCCTGCCATGTTCCAGTACCCCTTCCGTCATCAGTGTAATAACCTGGTAGTGAATATAAAATATCATATATTTCGCCGGATGCAAGGGCTATTTGATATGTCCCATCCGATTTGGTCATGGAACTGACCACAAGATTCCCAAGGGAATTGTAAGCCTTCACAACAACTCCCTCTAAAGGAGAATTGGTTAATGAGTCGTTCACAAAACCGAATATGAAGTTACCTGTTTGAGCGAGATGTTCATCCCAGTTCTCAATCATGGTGCCGTTTATTATTTTTATTCCTGTATGAGAATTGGTATCCTTCAATGTGGCGTATCCCCAGGAGGCTGTTGAGTTTGTGACCCTGATCCAGTAATTCCCATCCCTTGGGGCATCCAGGGAATACAACCCATCCTCGCCTGTTAAATAGGAATCGACAGGATGGTCTATTTGCTTGAAGGAATAAAAGTTGCCAGCGGAATCTACAATATCTATATCGAATTCATGGGGCTCGAAAGGCGGGCTTGATTGAATCGAGAAGGCATCATCAACCTCAAGTGGTTCATCATCCGAAAGATCGTCATTGCCGTTTGAATCAATAAAGACAGTGACATATTCCCCTGCCACAAAATTATCGACCACAACTGTGCGGTAAATATCAGTCATATCCCCGTCCTGATTGAGGTTCAAAGTAAGATCTGATTCAGATATTTTACCGTAATGGATTGTATTTGTTAAGGAAAGATCCAGTGTTGAATCCAGAATCGCTTCAAGGTACGAGACTATCCTGACATATGCCCCAGAATCCTCCATATTTACGACTTGGTAGGTCTCCCCACCAAGATCCACTGTTCCGCTGATTTCTCTTAAGCCCAAGGCATCAACAATGCCATCCTGCGGTAAGTCGGTATCGAAATCCGCTGTTTCAAAGATGGTGTCCCAATCTGTATCACTTAGAACCACATGATACTCGTCACCCGAAGTGGGGGGAGCCTCTATTTTGCCCAAAAACCAGCCCCCTGTGGAGCCCATACTGGCCCCTGTTGGTTTTATCTCGAAATATTGACCAGATAAATCAATCGTGAAAACCGTGTACTGTAGCTCAAGCAGGCTGCTTGTAAATGTTCCTGAGACAGGAACAGCAATTGCATCCTCCCCAACGTCTCCAAAGGAACCATTGTCATTTATATCTATATACAACTCATCAAAGATACCGTCAGAGTCGGAGTCAGCAACCACGGCGTTTCTGATATTTCCCTCAAGAATGGCACTTCCTCTAAACCATTGATTTATTTTTATCTTCGAATCATATGAATCGTAATTCACACCATCGTTGACATCCAATCCGTCATTTAGGCCATCATAAAATTGAACATGATATCTGTAGGTTCCAAGTGTAACAAACTCACCTGAATCACCAAGAATAATCTCATCATCGCCAGCTCCTGTCCCCTGGTTGGATATGTTTCCCTCTCCATAAGTCGTGTCGTCTGTTGTGATCTCCATGAAATTCGTATAAAGTCCTTCTGATGATGTGTCTGCCAGTGTAAATCTAACTCCCCCTGCATCCACAAAACCATCTCCGTTGATATCAATGGAGAATGTTCCGCTGTACCATTCAATGCTTAGTATTCTTGTGTCATTTAGATCCGCATTGTCTGGGTTGTTGTCGAATTCTACAGAAAACAAGAATGAATCACCAAATGTTATGTCTGATGAGGAAGTAATGCGCTCGTCGTTGAGGTTGTTGATATCATCATCATAATCCACAGTACTGTCCACGAGACTTCCAACTACAGTCTCTCCGTAAGTATCATCATTTATGGAGATGTCCATTGTATCATAAAGGCCGTCTGAATCTGAATCTGTTAGCACATAGTAAACCATATCATCCTTTTCTCCATCGTCATCAGTATCATCTGCATCCAAATCAAATGAGCCGCTGTACCATTCATATATCATAATAAGTGAATCATCATAGTCTGCCGGGGGATTTGAATCGAAGTCGACATTGAACAACAATGAATAACCAAAGATAATTGATGAGATTCCTGTTATCTGTTCGTCGTTATCGTTGTTGTCAGAGCTGATGTAGTTAACTATGCCGTCGTCCAAAGCACCGCTCCCAATCTCACCGTAATCCTGATCTCCAATGGAGACTTCCATGGTATCATATGTACCATTGGAATTCGTATCAGAGAGTACATAAAAAATATTATCATCGGCAAGGCCGTCATTGTCTGCATCGATTACAAAGGTTCCTTCATACCATTCATTACTCATGATTCTTGCGTCATTTAAATCGGCATTAGGATCGATGTCAAATTCAACAGTGAACATTAGGTGATCTCCTAAGGTTATGTTGTTTGTGGCTGTAATCCTTTCATCATTTGTATTGTCTGTTAGGTTAAAGTCCACAAAAAAGTCATCCAAAACGTCCTCTCCGAAGACCTCATCTCCAATAGAGATATCGAGTATTTCAAAAAGACCATTAGAATCAGAATCTGTTAAAACGAAGTGAACATCATCATCTGCATTGCCGTCGGAATCTGCATCGATTATGAAATATCCTTCATACCATACCTTTATCGTTATATTGGCATCTTCCGAATCTGCATTCGGGCTACCGTCGAATTCTACTGTGAAAAGGTAATATTCACCCAGTGTGATATCGGCTGAGGCGCTGATGCGCTCATCGTCTGAATTGTTTGTTGCATTGAAATCCACTGTCAAATTACCTAAATCACCCTCTCCATAAACCTTATCCCCCATTGAAATGTCCATTGCCTCGTAAATTCCATTTGAATCGGTATCTGTTAGGGAAAAATGGATGTTCTCAACTTCAATAGCACCATCACCATTCCCGTCGATTGTAAAAGTACCCAGGTACCATTCATTGTTTGTTATTCTGGCATCATCAGCATCTACTTTCGGCGAATCATCGAATTCCATGCTGAATTCAAGTGAATCACCTAAAGTGATATTTTCGGGGCTTGTTATACGCTCATCCTCGCCTAACGTGACGTTACCTTCATTTAGATCTCCCTGACTGTAGGTTTCGTCCAAAGAAATGTCCATTGTATCGTAAATGCCGTCAGAGTTCGCGTCTGATAATGCGAAATGAACCACATCATCCACAATGTTATCGGAATCGGAATCGATTCTGAATGTTCCGTTGTACCATTCCTTGCTCTGAATAATTGCATCCGGGCTTGATGAGTTGGGATTCTCGATAAAATCAACGAAAAAGAGATAGGTTTCCAACGTAACATTCTTTCCACCCATTCCAATGCGCTCATCATTGTTTAAAGAAGTCTGGTTGTCTCCAAGATTTCCCTCTCCAAATATATCGTCATCTGAGGATATATCAATGATATCGTACATTCCGTCAGAATCGGAATCTGAAAGTGAATAATTGACCTTCTCATTTACTTCAAGGGCTCCATTGCCATCAAGGTCAACATCAAATGAGCCTGAAAACCAATGGTTGCTTGTAATCCATGCGTCAGGAGATGCAGATGCGGGATCAGAAGCGAAGTTCACAGTGAAGTTGTAGGTGCCAATTATAACGTAATCTCCATCCGAGACACCTTCATCATCATTCGGGCCAACATAGTTGTTAGTTCTGTTTCCATCAGCGAAATTCGATGTATCTTCGTAGGAAAGGTTCATGATATCATAGTTACCTGATGTTCCATTGTCTGTCAGAACCCAATAAATGATTTCATCCGCATTGCCATCACCATCATCATCACCTTCTATTGTGAAAGAACCATTATACCAAGTTGTTGACTTGCTCCCCAATGTCCCAGGTGGTTGGATGGCTGTGCTTGTTGCATTTTCAGAGTTTGCAGAAATGGTTACGGTTCCTTGTGGGGATGAGAATACGGCTATTGCGTCATCTGGCTGATTTGTTGGATCGAAAAGCCCTGCAGGCTGTGTATTGTTAGAAACCGTATCAGCGGATTGGGGAGTAATCGATGCCGTGTTACCTAGAGGAGGTGTATTTGTGGCAGTGGAATCAGAATCCTGGGTGGTTATTGCTGGAGAGCCTGAAGGTGCATTGTTTGTGGCTGTGCTATCAACAGACTGGGGATTGATGTTTGCAGAGCCGGAAGGTTGGGTGTTTGTTGCCTGGGAGTCATTTATTTGGGCCGAGGAAGATGCGGAACCCGTAAATGGCGTGTTTGTGTCTATTGCATCATCGATTTGAAAGGAATTCGAAGTGATAAAACCATTGGGCTTAACGTTAGTTGCCGTGGTTTCGCTGTAAATTGGTGTGGAATCTGAAACTCCAGAAGGGTTTGTAAATTCTGAGATGGTGGTGTCCCATATCCTTTCTGTTTCAACCAATGACTCGCTTTGTATCAGGCTTTGGGTATTTGGAGTTTCAACTTTCACATAATTGAACAGCTCCACCTTTGCTTGCCCAAGTGGGTAGCTGTTTGAGTTGTATACTGTCCCTGAGATTGTGCCTCCTGTGGCTGCGCTGATAAAAGATGCTGTAAACATGATTACGATCAGGAGTGCCGCCAGGATTTGGGCGCCTTTTTTTTCGATTTTTACATAACTATACAATTGATTTTTTTTGGTCCACATAATCTCACCAATCACGTATTTGACACGAATTATTCGGCAAATTTCTTTATCTTGATTTTACTATCGTTGCCTCTGCTATACCCCATTTCTGATAGGTTTATTATACAGAAAATGCTCTTCATCCCAATTCTATCTGGTCTATCTATCAAGGGGAATTGGGATTAGGTATGATTCTATATAAATTTTTACGTCATATTATCTGAAGTATTATTCGAAGAATAGATGAAAAAACCGATTAAATATCGAAGAGAACCTGAATTTTATAGCCATTGGATTTTTCGATTTTGAGGATGTGATGAGTAACTGCCTTGATTTCAGTGTGGTATGGATGCTTTTTTTCGTCGAAATTCTCTCCCTCTACTTTGCCTTTCAGGTGCCATTTCCCCTCCTCCCCCTGGATATCAACGCTGAATCGAGAAAACATGACCTGTTTAATGGTGTGAATGAACAGCAACTCCGAGAGCCAGTCCACAAGCATCTGCTCCATATCCTGGGAATTTAGGGTAATATCGTATTCCCCTATGGGCTCAACCTTAGTCACATCGGTGATGATATCGAACATTCCCAAGGCAGCATTCTCGAAGGCCTGGTTCATGTCAGAACCAAAGGCCTTAATCCCCACATCAGCGCTATGCTCGAAGACCTCGTACCGTTTCATGGAAAGTGTAATTACTTATAGATAGAAAAGTCTTCTTACAACTGCTAATCTAGAAAGTTATTATTTTATTAAGATTTTTTTGCCCCCCATCGTTATCTCCTCCACCCATATGATAATCCAGGGGATATTATAAATCTAAATGAAATTTCTTGAGGGATGATCATCCTCTTTCCCTTTTCCCTCCTTCCTTACCCCCTTCCTCCCACCCAATAATCTGTAACAAAGATGATATTCCTAATCCTTAAATCGATTCCAAAGCGCCAAATTTATATTTAATAACGGCATAACCTCGCAAAAAGACCTTAAGTTGGATTTAAAAGGCCTTTTGGGGCGTTCAGAAAATGAGGATAGGCATAATAGGATGCGGTGCTATAGGTTCTACACTGGCAAAGGCTGCCGAGGACATGAAAGAGGTTGAAGAAACCTACATATTCGATAAGTCCCATGTTTGCTCCAGAGCAATGGAGGAGAAGCTAAGCAAAGCAAAATCGATTTTGGATTTCGAAGAGCTCGTTTTTAAATCGGATTTCATTATAGAAGCTGCATCCCAGGAGGCTGTTGGCCTCTTTGCCGAGAAGATCCTTGAAAGTGGAAAGGATATATTGATCATGAGTGTAGGTGCTCTTGTTGACGACTCCCTAAGAGAAGGTCTCTTGAATACGGCAAAAGAGAATGATAGCAAGATATACCTTCCAACAGGAGCACTTTGTGGAATCGATGGATTGAATTCCGCGGTCGTGACAGGAATAGATGAGGTTACATTGACAACAAGAAAACCCCCTTTCGCCTTCGAGGATGTGGAATACGTAAAAAAAATGGGCATAGATCTTGAGAACATGGAAAAACCCATAACGATCTTTGAAGGGAATGCCAAAGAGGCCGTTAAACTGTTCCCGAGAAACGTGAATGTTGCTGCAACAGTCAGCTTAGCAGGCATAGGTTTTGAGGACACGAAGGTAAAAATCATTGCAGATCCAAGGGCAAATCAAAACCATCACAAGATAGAGGCCAAGGGAACCTTCGGTACCATGACAGCTGAGATGAATAACCTCCCGTTTGAGAAGAATCCCAAAACCAGCCGGATAGCCGCTCAATCCGCAATTTCTGCATTGAAGAAGATCGTAAGCACGTATTGGGTAGGTGCCTGAGGGAATGAAATCAAGATTATTTGCCGTTTTTCATCTGTTTCATGAGTAATGCCCTGGTTTCACGGCTCAGTTTGGTGTCATTCTTTCCTAGCTCTTCCTCTAATTCCTCTATCGTAATCCCATTGTCCAAAAAAACGATATGGTAGCTGGGTATGTTCTCGATTTGGAGAATCGCGACTTTGGAGTCATCATTTATATCCAAGCCCTTTTGCTGTGCCTGAAAATGTATAAATGGAATTATCTCCTTGGTGACTGCCGAGACCTTGGTAATGGCCACAAGTCTTGCTATATACGACATAAAAAGACCTTTTTAAAAAATAAAGAATTAGGAGGGGAGCTTCACAGGTGTTGCATGCTCGCTGAAGCCCAGTTTCTTTTCGTCCACTCCTAAGGCCAATCCATAGAGCTGGGAAAGATGAAGAACAGGAATCTTGTTCTCCCAATTCAGATCCTTTTGACCCCTATCGTACTGTAGGTGACAGAACGGACATGGATTCACAATGGTATTTGCCCCGGCCTTTGTTATGTTCTCGAGCTTCTGTTTTGTCATACCCATGGCGAGTTCAGGGACCCTTGCTCTCACCCCACCACCTGCTCCGCAACAGAGGTTCTTGTCCATGTAATCCACACTTTCTGCTCCCACAGCCTCAACCAGTTTGTCCAGTATAGTAGGTCTTTCAGGATCCTCTATGCCCTTTAACTTGTGGGGTTTTAGGAAGTGACATCCGTAGTGAACAGCCACCTTGAGCTTATCCTGCTTGTTCTTGACCTTCTCTGCGATCTTCTCCACTCCCACCTCGTTCATGAGAACATCAACAAAATGCTTTACATTCGTTTTACCACCGTATTTCATGCCGATTTCTGCGAGATTCTTATTGATCTCTTCCAGTGTCTTTTCGTCATGCAGCATGTGGGCTGCTTCGAATAATGAGCCGTAACAACCATTACATATGACGAGAATGTCGTTGTTGTTCTTTTCCGCGAGAGCCAGGTTCCTTGCATCGATTGTAAGACAGGTGTTCTTATCAAATGACCTCGTGACTCCTGGGGCCGGGCAGCAGGACGCTCCCTCCAATTCATCGAATTTAACGTCCAGCTCCTTTAGTATCTCTCTTGTTGCGCTCTCCACTCCTGGGTATCGGTTTGGAGCCACACAGCCTAAAAACAGTGAGTATCCCATTTACTTCCCCCCTATGAGCTTGTCGAAGCCAGTTTTCTTAATCAGTTTCTGTACCTCTTCTAAGGCCTTCTTGTCAGATAGGGTTGTTGGAGGAGTTTCATCTAGTCCAACAGCCTTTCTCTTCTCCTTATATTCAGGGCTCAAAGGAACCAAATGACCAGTCTTTACCAGGTAACCTGCTCCTTTTTTATGGGTTTCTCCCATGAAACCCTCCTTCACGGCCATGTTCCTCAATGTCAGAACTATGTCTGGAATCTCAACTCCCCTTGGACAACGTTCATGACATGTATAGCAGGTTGTGCAGAACCACAGATCATCTGTGGGCAGGATATCGTCCTTGAACCCAAGCTGGGCCCTCCTTATCACCTTTCTCACCCTGAATGCCGTAAGCCTTCCCGAGGGACAGCTCCCTGTGCATGTCCCACACTGGAAACACAGATTCAGAGTTTTTGCCCCCGCTGCAATCACTTGATTCGTAAATTCCGGATTTGGTTGCTTTGGTTCTTTCGCTTTTTCAGCCATAATTCACACCAAAACACCTAAAATCACTACTCCTTTATATAGTTTAGCAAGAATTTCCGTTTGTATTACCTTTTACGGTAATACTATCATAATCAACCCTAAATTTCTACAACAGAAAAAGAATTAATAGCCAAGTAACATTATCATCAAATCGAAGGTGATGGGCACGGTGTATGGTGGATACAAGTACATAGAGCTTGACTACGAGCCTGATTTGAACAATGACATCATAGTCTGGCACTGGGTCAAGGGAAAAATGAAGATAGAGAAATTATCCGAAGCCCTGGCTGCCGAATCCTCGGTTGGAACGTGGACAGAACTTAAGACAGTGAATAAAGAGGTATTTGAAAAGCTCAGGGCAAAGGTCTTTAGAATCGAATCTGTCTAAGAAAATTCAGGCTTTGTGTGGTTGGTGTATCCTCTGGATCATTTTGACAACTATAATTTCCTTCAGATATTGGCCTCCTTCAGGGGGAATGTGTAGGGTGTTTCTGAGCTAGAAGCATTTAAGTTTCTCGATAT
>CP070672.1:2980885-2984718 GCA_020351895.1 Thermoplasmata archaeon | reverse complement strand
GAGGAGGTGTAAATCCAAGCTGACGAAATCCTTCACGCATCCAACGGATGAATTTCCCCTTTCGTCTCTGAAGAATCGGATAAAAATCCCGCCAGAGGAAGTGTTCGCGATTTGATGGCATAATATATATAGGATGATTTAGCACTCAATTACTTGGTGACTTCCAGGATGCTCTAACATATACTACTCCATCAATGTTTAGATTCAAGTATCTTTCCAACTGCTTCATCTGATTGGGTTCATCCTCATCCGCACTCAAAGTTGTCTCTATTGCTTCAAGCTTATGCTCACAAACAATCACATGACCATCCTTCAAAGTCAATCTCATATCAGGAATACATCCCGGATACTGAACCTGGGTTTCAACCTTTGAAAGACGCGGTTTGCTCCATTTTTTCTTGCGTGCATGGTCTCCCAGAACATAATCGATATAATCCTGTGCGAAGCGTGGATACAGATCAAGAGTCGCGGCTAGAAACTCCGTTAAATGATCTTCACGCTTTCGGGTAAGGAGTCGGGTTGATAGAAATAAGTTCATTATTCAAAACCTATTAACTGAAAATTGATTCCAATAACCATCTGTTCATTCAACCTCTGCACAGTGCGCCTTTTTAATTTCTGCTGCAGTCCAATCAAGAATCTCTATGAATTGACTTAACTGTTCTTCATTTTTAAATGATGCAATAGGAATACTCGGATACCCTGATACATAATCATCAGGAACATAGACACCCTCAATTGTGTTAAGTCGCCTTTGTATCTCTTTGCGTTTAGATTCGTCATCGAATCCAGGCCTTAATAACATTGTTCCAAATTGAATGGCCACGACGCCGTTTGTCCAGACTGCGATTATGGAATTCCAGTCTTCTTTAAACTTTAGTATAGGAATAAATGAACCGGTTATTTTACCCTTTCCCCACCAAATGTAGGATGTATTTGTCTTGCCCCATTCCAACAGCTTTTTCGCAATTTTTTCTTCATCGGCCCCTTGCTTCTTTAATTCCTCAAAGAATGAGGATTCATCCCATTGTTTGTATTCACGAGGTCGCCCTTTTTTCTTTTCAGCTTCTGCAGTCTGACCGATAACTCTTGGCACAAGTGTCTGTAAATCCTGACCAACAAATTGTTTGATCTCAACAGCCAAAACTTCAGCGGGATCCATTTGTGAATTGAGGAATTCAACCACCCTTCTCAACTCAGAGGGTATTTCATCAGCTACAAAGAGCAAACGCACTTTTCCGGCCTGGAGATTTGTTTTCACATCCTGCCAGAATTTCTCCTGGTCTTCTTCTTTTCCGATAAAATTTTGCAAAACTTTTTCTGAACTCTTTTGCTTTGCTACACATGTAGCCTCGAATTTTACCCTAATTGTTTCAATAGGCCAATACACAATAGCATTTGCCGCGTAATCGAGCATCTGTCCGACTACTTCTCTACGGATTCGAGTGTCGCTGCTTCGCTTTACTTCAACAAGAGTCGGAACACCATCCTGGTCGAGGAACAGGTGATCAACGGCCCATCGGTCTCCGCTGTCTTCTTCTGAAGGTAATCCCATCTCCCGTGAGACCAATAACCATTTTCTTGGAGCACCACTATCAATCTGATCCCCGGCTAATAATTTTGGATACTCCTCAAGAAGAGTTTGCAGCAAATCTTCAGATTTATACATTTCCTCTTTCATTTCAACGAGCTTCCTATTCTGCATTAAAAGAAATATTTCACCCGCCACTTGTCTGCTCCTATTGTCTGATAAGGATTTTAATACTCATATAAAATTTATTTCGGCAAAACTGGTACCCAGATCTTTCTAAGAGGGACAAAAGAACGGTAATCTGAATCCAATCGATCATAATATTCAGTCAACAAGTCAACAAATTCATCAGAATCTAATAATGTTAAATTTGGTTTACCTTTAGCTTCACTCAAAGCTTGTTTCGTAAAACCTCCTGTTGAAACAAGGAGACCTCGTTCGCCCTCAGATAATGTACCGGCAAGATTTCTTATGTCCGGTCCACCGACAGCGGACTGGCGGTGTTTCACCTGTACTTTTATCCTGGGTCTCTCAAAACCGAGAACGTCAGGATGTGCCACAATATCGATGCCTTCATCCGGTCCTTTTTCACTCACCCTTGTTCTGTAACCCATAGCCTGAATCAAGCCAGCCACTAATTCCTGAAAATCGTACGGATCAATCTTATTTAACAAATCAGCTATTAATTCATCTGCTTGTGCTTTCGTTTCATCGTAAAAAGATAGACCTTCACCATCAACTTCATCTGGAGGTTCGTCTCCACCACTGTTCTGATTCATAAGACGCAATAATTCAGCCCCGTGTTTATCCATATTGAGTACAGTTGAAATACCTCCTATACTGTTACGAAGAGGTGCGCTCATCTGGTCGCGAGAAAATTCGCCCAGCCACTCCACTTCCCGAGCATGAGAATAGCCAGGACCAATAGCATCTTTTAGGAAAACGTAATCCCCTTTAACCCGGCCATAAAGAATAGACCTGGTACTCCTGTTTGGAGTGAGAATCCAATCCCCATCTTTAATCACTTGTGCGATACGGTAAAGCTGACCGGCCGCAACAGCAACTCTGGGTTCTGTTGCATCTGGGCGAGCAGAGCGGTAAAGTTCTTTTATTCTCTCGCGATCGATTACATTTGCAATGCTTTCTGTAATTCGAAATCCAACAGCAACAATGCCCTTATTTTTAATTGATTTAATAACCTCGTCACCTTTAGGAACCCTAACGACCCAGAACCGTTGTGATTTCATTATCCTTAACCTTTCATTTGATTATCATAAACAATTTTTCTACTAAACAATTCTGCTATATTTATTCATTGGATCCCTTCTCAACCATTGATTACCTCTTCTGTTTTATCTCTTAAGGCCAACCATTTGCAGCATTCAGAATTTACTTCTTGGAAATCCTCCCAAGTCAGCCAACCTAGTCTTTTGGAGATGCTCTCAGCATCAAGGTTCTCTCGGTGCGGGAGGTCGTCTTGTAATGTCGCAGGATTTTCTTTGTAGTCGTTGAATTTGTAACCGTATAGGCGACTTTTTGGATTGTCTTTGAAGGGTTTTGGGGTGAGTAACATGAATAATGTTTTGTCTGGATCTCTTTTATTCAGGGGCTTGCACAGGGATTCGTTTCTTTCGAGCATGACATCGATGTTTCGGGCGATTTGGTTTCGCATGGTATCGTATGTTATTTGATATGATATGTCTGACAGAACTTTTGCTTCAATTATGACAGCGAATCCATTATCTTTGTTCACGAGTAAGGCATCAACGTTCGTCGGTCCCTCAAGATTCTTGGTGCCGTTGTCGCTATTGAGAATATACGGAATAATCTGTCTTTCTTTCAACTTATCCCTTAACCACTTTTGTCTATAAAATAAAGGTGAAGGCAAATTCGTTTCGAAAAACAGATGCAAATTCCCTCCAAAACATTCCTCCCATGAATGAACTCCTGTAATCGGAGGAAATGGACCGTATGCCTTTCGATAAAGTTTTGACAACTCTTGAATTCTATTTTGACTGTGAAAGATGGTCATCAAGCACGCCGCCGTCCAAAATTTCTCGTCCTTCTCAATTTGATATGGTTCTTTGATCTTGGAAATCGATTTGCTTTCAATTGTTCTTTTTGTATAGTTTTCAACACTTTTTCTATAGTATTTAAGGTGATTCTCTGCCGTTTCCACACATACTCCTTGTATCTTCACCCTCGCAAAGTGTTCTTTAAGTCGCTTTTCAGTGAACGGCATGTAGATTTCATGCATCATGGTTTTGTACCTCTCTTTAAAACAATATTTGGTTTAAACACT
>CP070672.1:2977965-2980785 GCA_020351895.1 Thermoplasmata archaeon | reverse complement strand
TCTTCAAGTGCATAAATATAACCGCTGTTATATCCTGTAACGAAAACAACACCGTTGTGAACAGCGGGTGTGGAATATATGTAGTCACCACCTATGTCGTATGTCCATATAACATCGTAATCAACACCAGGAATATCATTTACTCCCTCATCATCATCATCCTCGGGTGTTGCATCCAAACAGTGCAATATGCCGTCACCCCAGCTGCCGATAAACACTCTATCATCTGCAATTGTCGGCGAAGAATCTACCCACCCTCCCATGTCGTATTGCCATTTAACTGTGGTTGAACCCCCAGCACCCCGAGCATCCAAGGCATAGAGAAAGCCATCATCCGAAGCAATATACACCACCGGATTTCCTAGCAAATTGTAACCCAGAGCAGGAGAGGTAGAGATGTACCCACCTGTTGTAAAATTCCAGATATAGTCTCCATCCACGGCACTGAGTGCATGAAGTGTTTGACCCCCCACAACATATACAACATGTGAACCTAAACTTGGGATATATGCCACCAAAGGTGAAGATATAGAGGAATAGTCTGCTAATCTGGATCTCCAGATTAAGTCATAATTCGCATCAGGGAGATCAACAAGTCCTTCATCGGTATCCAGCTCGTCGTAAACACCATCATTGTTGTCATCAGGGTTTGCATCAAGTCCATAAGCGAAGTCAGGTGTTGCTCCCATTCCTATCGAACCGATAAATAGCATATTGCCATAACCCTGGATATCTGCGATAGCAGGGGATGATCTGAACGAATTATCACCTCCATAATCGATGTCTGTAAAGTTCCAGTAGTTGCCTGTTGTTTCGTTGATGCCATATATCATGCAGTCATCATCGCAATTTCCATAAGTGTTGGCAAAATACACCATATCCCCCACTACTGCAGCGGAGGCCTCGATATCCGAAGCCGTTGGAAAAGTCCATGCTGTATGGTTGGTGGCTGGCGCCGATACTGAGGGATCCGCAACCCCAGTATGGGCTATGTTTCCATGGAACATATACCAATCATGGCTTTCTATTGCCCTTGTTCCCCTAAACTGCCCAAGTGTATCCGCATTGTCGATGTTTTTTAAGCTTCCCTCATCAATTACATCCGAAATAAAAGGTGTGTTTACCATACCTGAGATAGATATCGTGTTTATAAAAAAGACCACTGAGATCAGGAAAATCTTTAGAATCTTACTTTCTTTGTTCATTACCTCACCTTTGATTTTTTCTTAAAGATCAATGTCCATATATTTTTATAGACATAAATATACTAGGAAATCCAAGCTTAAATTATTTGTGGTACAGTTATAACCTCATCTGATCAGTAGTTCCGCAATAAGGGCATGTAACAGAAATGATGCCTAAACCGGTTACTTCAACATCAAAATTCTTCTTGTATAAAGGGCATTTGATCCTTCAGGTCTGTTTACCAACGCTTTCATCAAATCCAATTATCAAACCAACCATCAAATTTTCCAATCTAATCCCTAATAATTCGTAATAGGGCATAAATACTTGTCTAACAACTGTTCCATAAAATATTTAAGAATATAGAATTATATATATAAACAAATACTAATCTGGTGTATATAACATGTCTATATGATATGTCTAAATCGTGTCTAAATCATGTTTAAATCTTGCATTTGAAGGAGTGGGCGTATGACCGTACTCTTAAGGGGCTAACTTATGCAATCCGAATCCATAAAAAGAATGACTTCGTTGCTTATTGTAACATACCTGGTTTTTGGAAATTTTTTTGTTTTTTTTTCCAGCATAATCCCATATGTTGCGGAGGCAGAGACCCAACTGGAGCTAAATGCTGGCAATATCACTTTGCAGCTAAGTGATATAGGAAGGTTTCATCAAACTCGGGTACATACTGGTTTAGGAGATATTATACCCCTTAATGATTATTGGCAATACTTCTTTCTATATCAGGATAATTATGGTGCAAATAATGTGGCTGCCTTATTCCCCGGTCTCCCAATGGAGGACGGGGATTTTGAGGTTATCGATGGCGTGGACGCCCCGCTCGGCTGGGAAGAAACAGGCCCGATCCAAAAAATATTTGGAACCTTCACGGAAACGCGGATTACGAATCCTGACGACTTTCGTATCCATCAAACAGCATGGACTCAAAGTGGGGCATTTTGGGTGGTAATAGAATGGAAGATAGAGAACATCTATGGCTCTGATCTGACAGGAGTTAAGGCCGGCATGCGTTTATGTTCAAATTTTGAAAACGATAACAATGAGGATGATTGGGACTTATGGGATGCAACTGAATCAATCTATTACTATACCGACACAGACGCTGCGAATCAATTCTTCGGTTTTTCATCTGCCAACGTTTCAGATCCCATAGATCATTATTATGGAATAGATGGGACAAATGCATCTAATTGGCCTAATCTACCCTTTCAGGGTGCAGATACTGCCATATACACCGCTATCAACAGTCCCAACCAGACCGCTGCTCTCACTACTCCAGATAGGAAAGTGGGCTCTGCTATCGATTGGAACTTGGGCACAATACCTAATAGTAAAAAAGCGAGAATTGCGCTGGTCGTAGCCTTCGGCTCAAATTTGGCGAATCTCAAGGAGAATATAAGCAAAGCCCAGGCATTTTATGCCTTTGCTACCATGCCAAAGCCAGATCTGGTTATCACTGAGATTATGGACAGCGGAATTGATGAGTATATAGAGGTTTACAACAATGGTGAGGTCACCGCTGATGTTGCCGATATCAACATATCCTTTGACCGTGGCGCAACAAACATAACAGTGGGTTCTTGGAACTCATCATCAATACTTCCAGAT
>CP070672.1:2966431-2977865 GCA_020351895.1 Thermoplasmata archaeon | reverse complement strand
GGACATATTGGATTATAAAATACTACCACACATATATTACCTGTATCAACAGGCTCCGAAATCTCCTTACAGGGAGTCCTAACTCCCGAATACTTCAATAGTACAGTATCGATGTCGGATTCTGTTATATTCTCGCCAAGTAATAGATCATCTCCAATGAAGACCGCGGCATCGCTTGTGTTGAGTGAAGAATTGTAGGCTTCTAAATAGAGGGAAAGCCGTGATGAATTGTACAGGCTTGCACTGATATCGTATGTAGCCAGATTCAGGTGGGTCGTATCAAGGGTGTTGATTATATTCAGTGCCGCCAATCCCTCAGACATTGTGGAGTTATAGAAAAGGATCACGCATGTTGTCCACTTCACTTTCCCCCATTCAGGCCAAAGTGATACATTCTGCCCCTCATAAGAATCCAGTACCTGACTGATGCCGGTATATGTGAACTTCTCGAAGGGGAAATAGAAATCGCCTATGAACAAAAGAGGGAAATCAGTGCGCTCCTCTTGCAAGACATTGTAAGCACCTATAAAATCTTGGGAGAGGGTCCAGTTTTCTATGATGTCCACATTATAAGATGTTATATAAAAATCCGTATAGTTCGCTTGAAGCTGTGTTAGAACCTCTAATGATTGATTGGTGCATGGACAATCGGGAGTAAAAAAGAAAGCCCCGTTAATTTCTGTGGAATCATCGCCATGGGTGATTGTAGGTATAGCCATTAGAGCCATCATAACGAATGCGAAACAAAATAAGATCTTTAACCCTCTCATCCTTATCAATCAAATAATAGTTCTTTGATTTTATATACTTTATCCCTTTCTTTAGCCTGTTTAAAGGGGAAAAAGGCGACTCTGACATCTATAAAAGGACTGCAATCCGTTATATTATCGGAATTATTCGTTTTTATCCCTTAAAATATCTACGTAATACCCATTGCCTTGTTTGTCTTCTCGATACTTTTCATTTTATCTGTCTCAAGATTGCACATTGCCCTGATGGCATCTATGTTTTCGGGCACAACATCGGACTCTTGATGAATGGCCTGGTAATAATATAGGACATTATCCACCACATGGACACCATCGCGCCACACAGCTATTTCAAATAAATCGGAACGCTTTTGTCCCAAATCCTTTGCCAGCTCCATTATCTGTGCAGTTGACTTCACACCGTGCTTGGCACAGACGAACTTTACCCTTGGGGTATCATCCCAAGTCTCTAAAACATCCTTGGTTGTTGCATTACCTTTGAACCTCACGACAACTGAATGCAGATGCATGATGGTTGTGGGAACCTTCACGGCCGTGGTTTGAATGTTCAAATTTGGCATCACACTCTGTACGTCAGGGCCGTGGTGTGAAGGTACCTTTAAAACTGGCTCGATTGCATTTATTGGACCGTTTTTAGAGTCCCATGGATCGGCACCCCTTCTTATCATTACGGCAGTGACATTTTCTATACCGAATGCCTGATCCAGCGGGTATAGGGTTCTGCAGAGTCCTGTTGTGTTGCAGGAAACAACCCTCACGTAATCGGCTCCTATGGCATTCTCGTAGTTGGCCATGGCATTGAATGAGAGCCCAGTTAATTCGTGCTTCTCTCCCCCTTGAAATATGGCTTTCTTACCCGCCTTCTCGTAAATGGGTTTGTATCCGCATTTCTTGGGTGTGCCGTCTATTATGATATCCGCTTCTTTTAACAGATCATTTAACGTCCCATTTACTGGTATGTTCTCGGCTTCAAAATCCTTAACAAAACTCTCGTCTGCGGCATAGAATGGAAAACCGTTTTTTATGGCCATCTTTGCCTCGAAAGTCGGTCTCCTCTTCGTAACACCGATAATCTCCATGTCGTCCTGCAGAGCAACTGCGTCTGCAACCCTCTTACCTATTGTACCGTATCCATTTATTGCAACCTTAACTGCCATATAAACCCCCTCTTCCCCTAATCGGATTAACCCTTTAAATGTTTTTATGATGATAAATGGCACATATACCTGAAAAACAGCTAAACAACCTTTGCTTTGCCCTCAATGACTTCAACGTCCAAAAGAGTTTTAAGTTTGATACCGAGCTCATCTTCAAGCTCCTTCTTGTTTTTGTGCTTGTTGAAGACTATAACCGTATCAACTATCTCAACACCTATGCCTTTCAATGCCTGGACTATGGCCCTTGTGGTCCCCCCTGTACTGAGAACATCGTCCACAATGAGGACTCTATCCCCTTTGTATATCCCGTTTATGTGCATGTTGGATTTTGAGTAGCCTGTCACCTGCTCTACAGATATCTCCCCTGGAAGGTCATATTGCCTCTTTCTGATGACGACATAGGGTTTCCCTATCCTGAGAGATAAGGCCACGGCGATCGGGATTCCCATTGCCTCTGCCGCAACGATCTTGTCGCAGTCCATGTTTCCCACGTCCATGATTTTTGTAATGACCTCAGAAAGAAGCTCGGGCTCCATTTCTGGAATACCGTCGGTAATCGGATGGACAAAATAATCGTAGTCTCCCTTCTTCACCACAGGGCAGTTTTCAAGGCTTTTTTTCAGTCTCTCCAACATTTTTTTACCTCCCGGAATCATCTGAAATTACGCACCCTTGCCATGCATGTGAAAGATTTTATATTTTACCATTGATAAATACCAAGCTTTTTGTATAATCACCGGTTTTGTTGCGAAAAAAACCTGATTTTCCAGGAGGAATTTACAGAGACAGAAATCATTAAATACCACCTATCATATTGAGGATTTTGCCTGTTTTAGCAGTTTTAGAGGTGTAAATGGGGAGAAAAAACAAAAACCTCTGAATCAAATGAATAATGATTAAAAAGGCTTGGGACAACCTGAATAAGGATGTGAAATAACATGAACGAAGAACTTAAAAAGGGAACCACAACCCTTGGAATGGTATGTAAGGACGGCGTAGTATTGGCCACGGAAAAAAGGGCCACAATGGGCACATTAATCGCCCATAAGACCACAAAAAAGCTGTTTAAAATCGACGAAAACCTGGGATTGACAGTTGCAGGTCTTGTTGGCGATGCACAGGTTCTTGCTAGATACCTCTCCGCCGAGGTAGAATTGTACAAGTTGAAGAGAAATACCAGTATGACCGTTAAAGCAGCCTCCACCCTCATGGCGAATATACTCAGCGGTCGGAGGTACTTCCCGTATTGGGTTGCCCTGGTTATCGGCGGTATGGACTCGGAGGGGGGACATGTATATTCTCTCGATGCCGCAGGTGGTGCAATAGAAGATAAATATGTCACGACTGGCTCCGGATCACCCTATGTGTATGGTGTCTTGGAGGACCATTACAAGGAGGGGCTATCAACCTCTGACGGCATCGATTTATCAATCCGCGCCCTGAGTGCAGCCATGAAACGAGATGCGGCTTCAGGTGACGGTATAGATATCGCTGTTATCAAAAAAAAGGAGTTCAACCAGCTCTCGGAGGATGAGATTACAGATAGAAAAAAGAAGATTGGAATCGAGTAAATAGCGTACTCGGAGAGAACAGAACCAGCCATACTTGGCGTGAATTTTATGAGCGCGGAAACCGTATTGAATGAGGTTACAACCGTAGTTAACGAGGTGGTACCGGCCAGCGTTGAGATTACGGAGATCGAATTCGAAGGTTCAGTGGTCGTCATATACACAAAAAACCTGGACGAATTCGCGGATAACAGCGAGATAGTGCGAAAATTGGCACAATCACTGAGAAGAAGGGTGGATGTACGACCCGATCCTAGCCTTCTGGCCGAGCTTGAGACAGCCGAGGAATTCATCAAGGAGATCGTGCCAAAAGAGGCCGAGATCACGAACATATATTTCGAGCACGATACCGGGGAGGTCACAATCGAGGCCCTTGCCCCGGGAATAGCCATAGGTAAGCATGGCGTCGTACTCAACGAGATAAAGAAGAAGATAGGCTGGGCTCCCAAAGTGGTGAGAAGCCCCCCCATACCCTCCAAAACAGTGGGGGAGATCAGGGATTTTCTAAGATCGGTCCATGAGGAGAGAAGGGAGTTTCTGGTGAGAGTGGGGCACAGATTGAACAGGGCAGAAAATGTGGGAGAAAATTGGATTCGCAGCACCTCATTGGGTGGCTACAGACAGGTGGGCAGAAGTGCAACACTCATCTCCACCAGGGACAGCAAGGTTCTTGTGGATTGCGGTGTGGATTTTTCATCCGAGGAGGCCAGCAATCCCTTCCTGAACGCCCCAGAGGTGCAGCCACTTGAGTATCTCGATGGCATAGTCATAACCCATGCTCATTTGGACCATTGCGGGCTCGTACCTGCTTTGTTCAAGTACGGTTATAACGGACCTGTGTACTGCACTCCTCCAACAAGGGATCTCATGACCCTGTTGCAACTGGACTACATTAAGGTGGCATTTGGAGAAGGCAAGAAAAGCCCCTACGAATCTGCAAACATAAAGGAAGTGGTGAAGCACTGCATACCACTTCGCTTCGGAGAGACCACAGATATAGCACCTGATATTCGGCTCACATTCCACAATGCAGGTCATATTCTTGGCTCGGCAATTGCCCATTTCCACGTGGGCGATGGTTTGTACAACATCGCTGTAACAGGTGACATCAAGTTCGAAAAGACTTGGCTCTTCAATCAGGCAGTGAACAAGTTTCCGAGGTTGGAGACCCTAATTATAGAATCCACATACGGTGGGCACAAGGACAATCAGCCCTCAAGAAAGGAGGCTTCTGAGGAGCTTAAGGGCCTGATTCAGAGAACCATGGAAAGAAAGGGAAAGGTCCTTGTTCCCGTTTTCGCGGTGGGCAGGTCACAGGAGGTCATGATAGTTCTTGAAACTCTCATGCGTTACGGGGAGATACCAAGCCTTCCCATCTACCTTGATGGCATGATCTGGGAGGCCACAGCCATCCATACGGCACATCCCGAGTATCTAAACAGCCAACTGCGAACACAGATCTTCCAAAAGGGGGAGAATCCTTTTCTATCGGATGTGTTTAAGAGGGTGGACAGCCAGGAGATGAGGGAGACAATAGCAAATGACAACGACCCCTGCATAGTTCTGGCAACATCTGGGATGATGAACGGCGGACCTGTTATGGAGTACTTCAAAACATGGGCCTCCGATCCCAACAACACCATAATATTTGTTGGTTATCAGGCCGAGGGCACCCTGGGCAGAAGGATACAAAGGGGCCTTAACCAGCTCGTCATGAACGACAAGGGGCAGCAAATCACTGTGGACATCAATCTTCATCTGGAGACCTGTGACGGCTTCTCAGGGCACTCGGACAGGAAACAGCTTCTCAATTATGTGGGCTCCATGGACCCGAAACCTGAGAGGATCATCATAGGCCATGGTGAGGAATCAAAATGCATTGAGCTCGCCTCCACGCTTCACAAGAGGTACGGAGTCGAGACACGGGTTCCCTACAATCTTGAGACGATTAGAGCTAGGTAGAAAAGGGCTTATGTTCTCTAAATGCCACGATCAAGATAACTCTCTTTTGCTTATTTACGGGCTTTTAATGCAAAATTAATGATTTTGAGGGTTTTCAAATAAATTATAAAATGTATAAAATAAAAAACGTGCTAGAGACAGTCAGGCAAACTTCATATTGCTTAAAGTATAATATATTCCTTAGCGACATTGCGGGTCTCTCAAAAATATTGTGGAAGGTATTCGATTATGAAAACTAATGTAGAATATAGAAGGAAGTGTGTCTCCAGCCTTGTGAACATCATCTTGGTTTTGGGTGCATTTACCGTTCTGGTACCATTATCTGCACCAACAGTAAAAGCAGACATCATATACTACGATAATTGGTATATTCCACCCCCTGTTTTCGTTTATCATGAGGACAATACAATCTATGTGAACGGAACTCTAACAATCGAGGGTTCACTAACTCTGGTCAATTGCACACTATATATGAGATACAAACCTCCAAAGGATCCAGATGGTAATTTGATATGGGTCAAAAGTGGGGCTGTAGGTGAATTCTATGTTTTGGACAACTCCATAATAACCACTGACCCCTCAAACCCCGACCCTTACAAATTCATAATAGACGGCACGGCTATAATTAATAACTCGATTGTTGAAAATATGGATAATCTCCCTGGTGATTATGATGGGATTCAAATATACAATTCGAGCGTAACAATCACCAACAGCTCGATTAGATCATCGGAGGGGTGCGGGATATACATCTATAACGTTCACCCCACTATTAAGAATTGCAACATCTCTGATAACAGCCGTGCTGGTGTGTATATGAATTCGGTTAATAACTGTCTTTTCGAAAATAATAATGTGAGCTCAAATGGCGTTGGGGGTATCATTCTTGAAAAGTCTTGCAGCAACACCATTACCAACAACACCGTCTTCTCGACGACTGACTGGTTTGCCATCAACATCTTTCTTTCCGACGGCAATATAGTAGCCAACAACACAGTCTCGAATAACGAGTGGGGCATCTATATCCAACATTCTAAGTGCAACACCCTCACCAACAACACGATGGTTGCCGATGGGATATTCATCACTGGTGGTAACCTTGAATATTGGAATACCCATATCATTGACACAACAAATACTGTGAATGGCAATCCTGTTCGCTATTGGAAGAACCAAACAGGAGGAGTAGTGCCTTCGGGAGCTGGAGAGGTGATACTTGCCAACTGTACCGGTGTGACCGTTGAGAATCAGAATGTGTCTGATGGTGATGTTGGTATACAACTAGGCTTTTCCTCAAATAACACGATAGCTAACAACACCGCATCCTCGAACAATTGGCATGGGATAAGTCTATATGAATCTAGCAATAACACAATCATCAACAACACAACTCCCTCGAATACTATCGGTACCTATATGGCTTACTCCACCTGCAACACTATCACCAACAACAACTTCTCGGGGAACAGCGAACATGGCATGTGGCTCTGTCGCTCAGCCAACAACACCATCGTCAACAATACCGCCTTCTCGAACGGCCTCAACGGCATTCATGTCTGTGTGGAGTCTAACAACAACACCGTTGCCAACAACACTGCCTTGAACAACCAACATGGCATCTATCTCACTGGCAATTATAACAATTGCGTCACAAGCAACAACATATCATCGAATATATACGATGGTATTCATCTCCACGGGAGCACCCTGAATGATATCAACAATAACACAATTGGATGGAACAATCATGCTGGCATCAATTTTACGGTAGGCAGCCACGCAACCATCAAATACAACGATATTGAGAACAATTCAAGGAATGGAGTATGGAGCGAAGATGGAAGCGACCCTGTGATCAACTACAATAATATTTGCAATAACGGAGGCGGGGCAAGTGGGGATGGGTATGGTGTTATTAATACCGACTCTTCAATAGAGATAGATGCCAAGAACAATTGGTGGAACCATCCTAGTGGTCCATCTGGAGAAGGATTAGGTGATGGTGACCAAGTTTCATTATGGGTGAGTTATATCCCGTGGTCGGTAACTCCATTCTAACTATTCGTATATTGATGCATTAAACAGTGTGTCGACGGTTGAAACTAGTTGCTAAGTCAGTTTAGGACTAACAAAAGCTTTAAGGGGAGTACATCATATATTTATATATATTGGCGAACACTATGCTCGATAAGAAGAAAATGAGATCAAAGGGTAATAAGATACCTGTCGCTATAACGGCCGCAATAATACTTATTTTAGAGTTATCACTCATTCCCACATCTCCAATTGTCCTCGGGGAGAATTTTGGCAGCAATGTTCGAGTAGACGACACCGGTTTCGATATTACAAATCAAACTCGGCCCGACATTGCGATTTTTGGTGATAATATTTATGTGGTGTGGATGGATAATAGACTTAGTGGAATTCATAACACCAACATATATTTCGGAAAGTCAACAGATAAGGGGGTCTCATTTGGTGCCGACAATCGCGTAGATAATGCACCTATAGGAGCGGCTGCTTGCCCTTCAATCGCGGTCGATAAAAGTAATGGCAACATATATGTTGTGTGGCAGGACTACCGAAACTCTCCTGAACCTTATAGTATCGATATTTATTTTGCGAATTCAACAGACGGAGGTAATTCGTTCGGTGTTAATAAAAGAGTAATCGATGAAACCGGATCGAATTATCAGTTCGTGCCAAATATTGCTGCATCCAATGATTTTATTGGGGTGGTGTGGGAAGATGAAAGAGGTGGCATTTATTTCGCCAATTCAACAGATAGAGGCGATACTTTTGGAGAAAGCAAAAGAGTAAGTGATATCTTAGGAACCGCGGTTTATTATCCTAAAATTGAAATAGGTATCAATGGTACAATTTATGTTGTATGGGAGCATAAGATCGATGACATATATAAAATATTATTTTCAAAATCAAACGATGGCGGGAATACCTGGACCCCTAGCATAAAAGTATGTGAGGATCTAACAAGTGAAGGTCAAAGGATGCCATCTATCTCATTAGATACAAACGACAATATCTATGTTGTTTGGAGAGACACTCATGATAAGGATCCTGATATCTTTTCCGATATGGACATTTATTTTTCGAAATCTACGAATGGAGGTAATAACTTTACAACAGGAAAACAGATTAGCATCGATACTTTTGATGAAGATCAATATCACCCTTCAATTTCAGTGAATAATGAGGGTAAGATATTTGTAACTTGGATTGAAGATAAGGATTTTCCCAACCAAGAAAATGTTAGCGATATATATTTTGCAAATTCTACAGATGGTGGGAATAATTTCAGCACAAAGCAAAAAATAAACGATTGTCCCAGCTTCTCAGCAGTATATACCCCTTCTAATGCAATTGCTGTAAATGGAAGTCATATTTATATAGTTTGGCAAGATGATAGGAACGGTAACTGGGATATCTACCTATCCCGTTCAAATTCCCTTCCTCCAATGTCAATGCCGATTTCCCCACTGAACGATGCCACTCTAACCAATAACACACCAACACTGGTGGTCACATCGGTTACCGATTTAGATAACGATACAGTTTACTACAACTTTACCATTTCAGATCAACCAGATGCAGAAAGCGGAACAGTATACTATAGCGGTTGGATAACATCCACATCCTGGAAACCACCTCCACTCCCTAATGGCATATGGTATTGGCACACTTATACATCAGATATGTGGAATACAACATCTCCAAACTGGACTTGGAATTTCACGATTAATTCAACCTTGGGAAGTTATGATATCCAACTCTATGAAGGTTGGAACTTGATATCAATCCCGTTTATTCATATTAATACAGACCTTAGCAGTGTCCTAGATTCTATAAATGATTCATACGATGCCGTGCAGTGGTATGACGCGGTGGATGACAGCTCTAGTCATTGGGAACATTACCATACTTCAAAACCATCGGATTTGAATGATTTGAAGAGTATCGACCATACAATGGGCTTTTGGATACATATTACTGAGCCTGGTGGGGTTCTATTCCAATGTTCTGGTATAGAACCCATTGAAAACCAAAGTGTCACCCTGTATTCTGGCTGGAATCTTGTGGGTTACCCTTCATTGAACAATAATAGTGTAAGTACAGCCTTGAATAATCTCACTCTCGGCGATGATGTTGATGCGATCTGGGCCTATAATGCCTCGACGCAAAATTGGGAAGAGCTCGGCGAGTCTGATTCCTTTGAAAGGGGTAGAGGATACTGGCTATATTTGAAGGAACAAAAGACTTGGGAAGTGCCGCTCTGACATTTTATACCTAAACTCCCTAACACCTGAGAGGAAAAGGAGGCTTCTTATATACTTCCAAAAACCGCAGTTCTCCAAGCGATTTCGAACTAAGCGCCGGAGGGGGAAGTCGAGAACTTGCTTCGGAGCGAGGAATAGGTGGGAGTGACGGAATTTGTTTGAATGTACATTTTTTAGGTATAGGGGGCGGCGAACCGTTAAGAAAAATGGTAAGGAGAATAAAAGTGGTTTTTGGGGTGATAAAAAAAGAGAAAATGATGGTCAGTCTGGAACGATGATTACATCTTTAAGATACTTGTATCGCTCGTATTCGTCCTTGGGCAATTTCGGTGTAAAGACAATGATAATATCCAAGCCCTTTCTTGCATATTGCTGGATCTTTTTTCGATGTTTAGCTGATCGTATTGTGGTTTCAATCTCATACTGGCATGTGATTCTTGTAGATAGGTCAAGTATATCTCCAATACCAAAACCTGAAATCTCGAACTCGGTTAGGACATCATGTTTCATTGTTCGAAGTATATAGAAAATTTGAGACTTCACTGAGAAATGTTCCCAACCTTCAGATGGATATTTGATTAATTTGTTGATGTCCAAGCGATTAAAAGTAACGCCCTTAGTGCTCAGTAGATTGTAATCAATGATCTTTCTTCTTGTCAACATCTATCACCTCCTGATGACTTTTTGTCATCGATTATGCAGAGACAAAAAGTCGAAGGATAGAGAAGAAATGGAGCTAATTAAAGTTGAGAGTGTGAGGTTGGGCGATAGCCCAAAAGCCTTAAAATGAGGTTGAGGTTCGCTGTTACGAAACCGATTTTTATGGCTTTTCCGAGTACTCGGATAAAAATAGATTGAGATAAAACATTACTTACATTGGCTATCTATTGAATCTTCTAGATTCTTTATTTTCTTAAATTCTTTTTCTGCTTGGTCGTACTTTCCTTTTTGTATTAAATCTGAAATTCTTTTAGCTTCTGCTTCACGAAGTTTTTTTCGAAATTCAAGAGAACATACTTCATCAGAGATTATACCACCTCCTTAAGCATCTTTTCTGCCCTCTCATATTTTCCTAATGAAATAAGGCCAATAACTTCTTCTTCGATCGGGCTTAATATTTCGATATCTTGTCGCTCTAGTTCCTTTCTAACCAATGTTTTAGAGAGCTCGAAATCGAATTTTGACAAATATTGGATTATAGTACTTTTTTTGTTAAGTTTAAACATTCTTGCATTTCCACTTCTTCTAGTTTCCTGTATAATCTTTAGTTCTAGTAAGTTTTCTAAGATAGGATACAATGTTGGTCTTGTTATATTCGAACCTCTAGCAATATCGGATAAAGAGTGATCGTAATCTCTATTATCTAAGAAAAAATCTATTACTTTTACTTGAGGATTTTCTCCAAATATATCTGTTAACATAGTTTATTCACCTTTTTGCGTTATCTTTAATTCCTTATATTTCTAAGATTCTTAAGAATCATAAGATTTCTAAGATTCCTAAGACATCAATTGATTTAATAGTATAAATAATTTACGATTGTTTATAATTAATTTATACATTTGTAAAAATATTTAACAAACTATATATACGATGTAATATATATTCTTACCGAAAAAATGTCCCTAAATAGAATCGAAAAGGAAACTATTTATAAATTGTTCAGACGAGGAATCATTGGT
>CP070672.1:2958143-2966331 GCA_020351895.1 Thermoplasmata archaeon | reverse complement strand
AAAGGACCTGGTGAGGATGGCGGTGGCAAAGTCAAGGTTGCTAGAACCATTGTATAAGCTGGAACTGAGGGTATACCAGTCAGGAATCGTTATTGGTGGCGGACTTTCCGGAATGACCGCGGCCTTGGAGATGGCAAAACAGGGCTTTGAAGTTCATCTCATTGAAAGGGAAAAGGAACTCGGTGGAAATCTGAGAAATATACACCATGTTTTAAGCGAGAAAGACGAGGATCCCCAGAAGATGTTAAAGGAGATCAGCGATAAGGTCAAGAACAACGATAAAATAAAGTTACATCTTGGAACATCTGTAAAGAGCATAGAAGGATTTGTGGGCAACTTCAGCACCGAACTCTCTGATGAAACAAAAATCGAGCATGGAGTCGTTATTGTTGCCACTGGAGGTCAAGAATACAAACCAACAGAATACCTTTACGAAACTGATGATCGGGTGTTAACCCAGATGGACCTTGAGGAGAAACTTGTAAAAGACGAAATCAAGCCAAACAGCGTAGTTATGATCCAATGCGTTGGATCCAGGATCGAGGAAAGACCTTACTGCAGCAGGATATGCTGTGCAGATGCAATTAAAAACGCATTAAAGATCAAAGAGAAGAATCCAGGTGCAGAAATAATCGTACTTTACAAGGATATTCGATCATATGGTTTCAGAGAGGATTATTACAGGGAAGCCGCGGAAAAGGGTGTGAGATTCATAAGGTACGATGATGAAAACAAACCGGAAGTTGCTAAGGAAGGGGATGGCTTGGTGGTCACTATAAATGATCCCATCTTAGGGGAGCAGATCAAAATCAATCCAGAATATGTGGTGCTTTCGGCAGCCACATTACCGCAGCCCGATAATGAGGAACTGGCAAAGATGCTCAAGATTCCCCTTAGTAAGGACAAGTTCTTCCTGGAGGCACACATGAAGCTAAGGCCAGTTGATTTCGCAACCGAAGGAGTATTTCTTTGTGGCCTGGCGCACAGCCCCAAATTCATAGATGAAAGTATCTCACAGGCATGTGGTGCCGTTTCAAGGGCTTGCACAATTTTATCTGATGATATCATGGAACTTGAGCCCACCATATCTGAGATCATCGATGAAAACTGTGATGGATGTGCGTACTGTATAGATCCATGTCCGTTTAATGCCCTGACCTTGATCGAGTACATGAGAAACGGAAATGTGAAAAAGACGGTTGAGCGAAACGAAGCCGCATGCAAAGGTTGTGGTGTGTGTATGGCCACATGTCCGAAAAGGGGTGTTATGGTGAAAGGTTTCACCCTGGATCAAATAGCTGCCATGATCGATGCTGCACTGGAGGTGGCTTAAATGGAAGAAGGAACTGCTGAGGGAATGGTACAAGAAGAGGAATTCGAGCCATTAATTTTGGCTATTTGCTGCAATTGGTGTTCCTATACTGGGGCGGATTTGGCAGGTACCTCGAGACTTCAATATCCCCATAACATAAGGATAATTCGTGTGATGTGCTCGGGTATGGTCCATCCGAATCTGGTCATAGACGCCCTTTCTAAGGGAGCCGACGGCGTTCTTATGTGCGGCTGTCATCCCGGGGATTGTCATTACATGGAAGGGAATTTAAAAGCCGAAAAACGGGCAGATGCTCTCTATCTCATGCTCGAGGATCTTGGCATCGAGCCAGAGAGATACCGTTTGGAATGGATTTCAGCTTCCGAGGGGCAGAAATTCGCAGAGACAATGAAGGAGTTTACGGATAACATAAAAGCGGTTGGACCTAGCCCCTATAAGATGTATTAATGGGGTGCTTTACCGAGATTGAGGCCCTATTTCCGGATTTGACGGTAAAATAGCATTATTTTATCAAGTTTCAAAAATAATATCCAAAGACTTAAGTACTATCCAGTAGGCTAGGTTATTAAATCGTAAGAATGGATTTTTACTTGTTTTTACGATTTTGGAGATGACAGGATGCCAATAAAAAGCGGTGATAAGGTAATAGTGGAATATGAGGGAACTTTTGATGACGGAACTGTTTTCGATAGCTCAGAAAAATGTGGTGAGCCATTGGAGTTTGAGGTTGGTGCAGGTCAAATAATTCCTGGTTTTGAAAACGCTGTCGTTGGGATGGAAAAAGGGGATGAGAAGGAAATCAAGATACCCCCGGAGGATGCCTATGGCGATCCAAATCCTCTACTCGTTCAGAAGATACCAAAGGACCAACTACCCGATGAGGTGATGGAAGGAATGGTATTGGTTATGGGTTTGCCAAACGGAGTGCAGATACCTGTCAAGGTAACAGAAGTTACGGATACAGAGGTGACAATCGACTTAAACCATCCTCTGGCTGGTAAAACCTTGAATTTTAAGATCAAAGTGGTGAATGTCTCCTCCTGAGGTATTTAATAAAATTATTGTAACATGGTTTTTTTAGATTACCAAATGAAAATCCAATGAATAAAGCAACCTTCAGAGCAAAAGCTAGTAGATAAAAAAAAATTAAAAAAAAGGAAAAAAAGATATTTAGTTTTTGAAGGTTTTCAACAGTTTGCCCTTATGGTCGTAAATGTCCACCTTAACTGGTATGGTACCGTCCAGGTTGTGGGTTGCGCAGGATAAGCATGGGTCGTATGCCCTGATACTCATCTCCACCTGATTCAATATGCCCTCATCATAGGTGCCGCCTTTTATCAGGGTGGTTGCAGCCTGTTTCACGGACATGTTTATGGGAGCATTGTTGTGTGTCGTTCCCACGATCAGGTTAACATTCTTGACCATTCCTTTTTCGTCTGTTTCATAGTCATGGATAAGAGTCCCTCTTGGAGCCTCCACAACTCCCACTCCCCTTGCGGCTCTCGGTGTGACTGCGGCCCTTGTTTCTGTGCTCGTTATCTCTGGATCGTTTAAAAGATCAACCAGGTGCTCGGCATGATAAAGCAGTTCTATGAGTCTTGCCCAGTGATAGAGCAAAGTGAGCTGTGCTGGTCTTCCGAACTGGTTCCTGAATTCAGTAAATTCTTCCTGTGCCAATGGTGTTGCCATCTTGTCCGCCACGTTTATTCTCGCCAGGGTGTTGGTTCTGTAAATGCCCTTTGGTGCCTCCAGATTCATGTCGAATCCTTCTCCCCATTTCTTGGCATATGGGAACTTCAGATAGCTCCACGGCTCGATGTGCTCTGAGATGTGGTCTGTGTACTGGTCGTAGGTGAAATCTTCAAAGCTTCCATCAGGTTTCATCAATCTCAGTTTTCCGTCGTAACAGTTCAAGGAACCGTCCTCTGCAACTGTCCCTAAAAAGCCTGTATTGATTACGCCTAAGCTTTTCACAGTGTCCAGGTATTTGGGGAATATGTTCTCCTTTGCGAATTTTATAGTGAACTTCGCAAACTCCAGGACCTCTTCTGCCATTGGTAGCACTTTCTGCCTTTCGTCCTCCGTAAGAGGTTTACTGTAACCGCCAGGCACGGCCGTAACCGGATGGATTGCCTTTCCCGAAATGATTTCCAGCATTCTTGCCCCTAGATGGCGATTTCTTACCACTTTTTTACCAATTTCCGGATGTTGTCCGGCTATACCGATTACGTTTCTTACTGCGTACGCTGCCGAAGGGCCCATGACGAAATCGGCACCTGCCAGGAAATAGAAGTGCAGAATGTGCTCCTCAGTATAGGCAATGCTATTACAAAGATCTCTTAATTTCTTACCAGTACTGGGTGGCTCAACACCGAAAACCGCATCATTTGCCTTTGCAGATGCCAAATGATGCGACCACGGGCAAACACCGCAGATGCTCGTCACAATTCGTGGTAATTCTTCCACGGGTCTTCCAATGCAGAACTTCTCGAATCCTCTCAGCTCCACAACATTTACAAAGGTATCTGCAACATTGCCAGCATCGTCCAGCTGTATAGTCACCTTTCCATGTCCCTCAATTCTAGAAACTGGTGCTATGGTTAATGTCTTTGCCATTTCTATCACCTCCCTCCAGGTCTAGGTCTTGCAGGAAGCGGTCTAAGCCTCTTTTGACCACCAATGTATCTGTTCAAAAGTGCCCTTCTGTCATCAACCTGCTTCGCATCCAAACCTATGCTCGACATTGCGCTCATCATGTCCACCAGTGGATTTGCACCCTTTCTTATGGGTCCAAAACAGCCTCTGCAGGGCATGTAACCCTTGACACATCTAGGAACCATCTGATCTCCCTCTTCGTAGGGCTTGCCGCATCCTGATTTTGTTACAGGTCCGAGACAGAGTATTCCCTGTTCATTGAAGCATCGCATTGACTCGTATTGTCCAGGGGTGAACTGTGCATCCTGAAGGGGTCTTTTTATGGCCACTTCAGCCTTCTTCTCACGCTTTACAGGACAATCATCGCACACGCTTCTTTCGGGTAATGTGAAGGGTTTGCCCTCCAAAAGCGCAGTCAAAGCTTCAACGACCAGTCCCGGATTTGTTGGACAACCTGGAATGTAAAGATCCACATTTACGACCTCGTCCACTGCGTATACCCTGTCCAAAAGAGGAGGTAAGTTGTCCGTGGGAGTCTCTGCAGATTCAGTTGTTACTGATTCCTTGTACACTTTGGTGTACAGATCATCCAACGTATACATGTTTGCCAGGGCTGGAATGCCACCGTAGCATGCACAGGAGCCTAGGGCAATCAATGTCTTGCAGTTCTTGCGCATGGCTTCTGCAACATGCTTTTCCTTCTCGTTTCTCACGCCACCAGAGATAATCCCAACATCTGCCTCAGGTATCTGTATCACACTTGTATCGTCTTCACCAGTCTGCCCGAAATACTTGTGATCCATGAGCACTGGTATATGAACGAACTCCAGGGATGGAAGTAAATCCAGCAGAGGTTCACCGATGTCCAAAACCGTCACTTCGCAACCGCCACAAATGTTTAACCATTCTTCTGCTACTTTTACCATCATCTCCCTCCTTGTGAAGATGTAGGAAAGGGTATAATATAAAAGTATATAGAATTTACTGCGTATTGCGGTAATTTTCCAACGAATTATGACGGAATATACCATTATTATTGACGGGATTCGTTCTAAATTGGGATTATTTCGCATTTTTACGATATTTAAATGGATTAATAAAGGGATATATACCATAAACTTCTTTAGAGGCTCCTTCCTTGCGGGTTTTGGAGGCAATGCATTGGAAAACATGCCTGAATACCATGGAAAGTCCGTGTTAATCCTTGGATGCGGAAATATTCTCTTTGGAGACGATGGCTTCGGCCCTGCTGTTGTAGAAGAACTCGAAAGGGAATATAATATTCCCGATCATGTTTATGTGGTCAATGCCGGTTTATCTGTAAGGGAGTTATTGTTCAATATCACGCTGGACGAGCAGAGACCAGATAGGATCATCATCATAGATGCAGTTGATTTTGGAAGACCGCCAGGGGAGATCTTTGAAATCGATCTCGATGAAATTCCAGAAAACAAAATCGATGATTTCTCAATGCATCAGATGCCAACCTCCAATCTTTTGAGGGAGCTGAGGGACCTATGCGGGGTGGATGTTCGTATCCTCTCATGCCAGGTTGAAAAGATTCCTGAATTCGTGGAACCAGGACTGTCTGATACATTGAAGAATAAGGTAAAAGAGGCATGCGAGTTGATCGTCGAAAGATACTTTTAAATTACCATTACCTAATGGAAATGGAGATATGGTCAGTTAAAATGATATAACATGAAGATATTACCATGCCAAAGAACACAACTGGGGGTGTGAGTTTGCCCGATAGCTTCAAAATTATTGACGGTAAGAAGTTCATGTGGGACGGCGAAACCTACGAAGGAATGGAGCACGCGAAAAAAGCCGAAGAGAACTATAAAAAAGAAAATTTCGAGGCCATGATAATCGAGGATGAAGGGGGAAAGCCTCTGGTATACACAAGAAGAGAGGTGACAGAGGTCGTTGTAGAGGGGGAAGCCCCTGTTTAACATGATCCTTTTTATTAACCTTCAATAACCTTCATAACAAGACAAAGGGGGAGTACCTGATCAAAGAGTGATTCTAATGGGTGAAGATAGGATAACACTTTCTCATGGTGCAGGCGGAGCCGTGATGCAGAAGCTGATTTCCAAGAATATTCTGGAGCGTATCGGGGGAGAGGGATTGGATAAGGGTATCGAGATCCAACTCAAGGAACTGGAAGATGCTGGAGTTGTGGATGGAATAATATTCACAACCGATTCTTATGTGGTAAAACCCATCTTTTTTCCTGGGGGGGACATTGGGAGTCTTGCTGTCTCCGGCACAATAAACGACCTCTCTGTCATGGGTGCTGAACCTCTGGCATTGTCTTTGGGATTAATCATTGAAGAGGGCTTCTTGATTTCAGATTTGGATAAGATACTGGATAGTATTGGAAAGATTTCTGAAGAAACCGGTATTCCGATAATTACTGGTGACACAAAGGTCATGGAAAAGGGTGCTCTGGATAAGATTTGTATAAATACATCTGGAATCGGAAGAAGATCAAAGTTACTAGATCACAATATAAAGGAAGTAAGAAAACACCGGGATTTTGAGGGTGAATGGCTTTTGGATTCTAGTCTAAGAGAAGGGGATAAAATAATAATTTCAGGCAGCGTCGGAGATCACGGTGTGACTATCCTATCCACAAGGGAAGGGTACGGTTACGAGACGAAGTTAAAAACCGATGCAAGTCCCTTATACTCAATGATCACAAAGGTCCTTGAGGTTGGAGGCATCGTGTCAATGAAGGATCCAACCAGAGGAGGCATTGCCAACACACTCAACGAATGGAGCCAGAAATCAAGGATCAACATAGAAATAAACGAAGATGCTATACCAATAAAAGAGCCTGTTCTGGCGGCATGCGAGATGCTGGGAATAGAGCCCTTGAACATAGCCAATGAGGGGAAGGTTGTAATAGGCGTTGTGAGGGAAAAGGCGGATGATGTGCTTGAGATTCTGAAAAAAACAGAAGAGGGAAAGCACGCGGTAATAATTGGTGAAGTAAAAAAAGGGGACGGTACCGTGATATTAAACACACTGGTTGGAGGAAAGAGAATAGTTGATATGCCCATTGGGGATCCTGTTCCGAGGATATGTTAATTGATTGCTCCATCTGATTAATATTAAATTCAAGAATGACTAAAAATAAGAAGAACGAAATGAATCTTTGACTTTAAAAGTCGAGAAGTACAGGAAGGGAAACGAAGTTGACCATGAATAATAAGATGCCTATAAATCGATATTCCTATGTCTTTATCGCCATAATAAGCGGATTATGGGCGATTGCTTTAGCATTCCTATTCATAATAGTTTTTTCCAGTATTCTCCGTTATGAAGAAATTATTGATCCAGCACTAGGTATCGCATTGCTATGGGTTGTATTCTTACTTTTGGGAATATTTATCGCGATTTTTTCTTTCGTCGCATTAAATCCGTTAAAACTGTTTGCAGATGGCCACGAGAGACCAGCCTTTATATTAATGGGTGGAATCGCATGTTATTTACTACCAGCTTTAATCTTCATTATCTTCATCCTTTTTGCTTTGATGTTCAGAGGTATGCCCAGTGGAGGTTTTTTTATAGCCCCGTTTGGCCTTAATCTTTCATTTTTAGGGTTGATTTTAATTCCTTTGGCATTTAATATGATAATAGCATCTAGATACAGTGGCGTACTCGTTATTATTGGGTATTTATTATTGGCTGCCATGTTTATATTTTTCCTGATTTTCTTTATCGGCATAATAATCGAAGGACGTTTATCAACCTATATATTCATGCTCATTTTCGTGATTGAAACCTTTCTTGGCACGGTGGTCAACCTGAACATTCTTGTTCTGTCAATAAAAATGTTAAGGCTTATCCCCAGACCAATCCCTCAACGTTTTAATGGATTATGAAGCCCTCTTTTTCCCGTATTTTAAAAGGATATGACAACCGCTTTCATAAGAATGAAGGGGGAAAGGACATAGTAATCATTGGTGAAGTGAAAGAAGAGGACGGTACCGTAATATTAAACACATTGGTTGGAGGAAAAAGAATAGTTGATATACATATCGGAGATCCTGTGCCGAGGATATGTTGATTATTTCAGGTTTCCTTTTTCTTGCTCTTTCTTGCCTTCAATTCCCATACATAGGATCTCAATCTTCCCTTGCATACAATAGCCTTCTCATGGGACAATTTTCCCCTGCGGATATTTGGTTT
>CP070672.1:2941840-2958043 GCA_020351895.1 Thermoplasmata archaeon | reverse complement strand
TGCCATGTATTATTGCCAAGACTCTTTTAGGGCGACTTTACTCTCGATCAGTTTATTTTCAACAAGATATTTATGGGCAGAAAGTGCTGCCTTTGCACCATCACCCACTGAAATGGATATCTGCTTCTCTGCAACATCAGTTACGTCTCCTGCGGCGAATAATCCAGGTACTGTGGTTGATTGGTTCCGATTAACTGGGACTTCTCCCCATTGATTGAGCTTAACCAAACCTTTTATGGGATTCGAATTGGGGGTAAGACCGATTTCCAAAAATACACCGTCGACTTTTAGATCCAGCCTTTCTTTCCCATCAGGGGATTCCAGCCTTACTCCTGTCAATTTTTCCTTTCCAAGAAATGAGCGTACGATCATGGGGGTATGAACATTGATGTTTTTAGCTGAAAGAACCTCCTTAACCAAGGGTGCATCGGCCGTAAACTCCCTCCTTCTATGGATTAAGTGAATCTCTGAGGCAAAAGATAGAAGATCACGGGCCGCCGTAAAAGCGGAGTTGCCTCCACCCACAACTGCCACGTTTTTATCTCGGTACAACGGGGCATCGCATGTTGCACAGAATCCTATGCTCTTTCCAATGAACCTTTCCTCACCTGGAACCCCAAGGCGTCGATACTCCTTTCCTGTACAGAATATCACGGACTTGGCCTTGAATTTTCTTTTATCATCTGTTAAAACAATGAACCCTCCCTTTTTTCTCTTCACTCCAATTACATCCGCTCCCAATGCCTCAGACATGGGATAGTTTTCCATATGGTTGCGGAATAATCTTGTCATATCCTGACCACCAACTGATAGAAATCCCAGGTAGTTTTCTACTGAAGCTGTGTAATCTATCTGACCTCCAAGTTTTTTCGCAATTACTGCGGTATCCAATCCCTTGCGAGCCGAGTAAATGGCTGCAGACATTGCTGCCGGTCCACCGCCCACGATAATGATATCGTATAAGTGTCCTTCATCTGCATCCTTAATCTTTCTTCTACCCTGTATCTCCCTTATGGCCTCATCCAGCTTTCGATATTCCTCCGGATTGACAGCCTTGAGAATCTCCATAAAAGCAGCGCCTGCAGAGATTGCTCCTTCAAATGAATGTACTTCATTTACGATCGTTTTTGGAACTCCAGAAACATCATACCTTCGAACCAGTTCCGGAAATTCAGATGCCTCCACCATATCGGCTCTGATATTATCGTTAATGAAGGCGAACTGATGAGCCACATGAACCATTTTCGGGCAATAAGGACACGTGGGAGTTACCATGACCTGGATATGAACATTCTCTTTTATACTGGCAACCAAGGCCTCCAGTTGAGGATCAAGGCCTGTCTTTTGAGTTGATATCATGACTATGGCTTCCAATAAAGACGTGAACTCGTAACCTGCGGAAATTCCATAGAACCTGATGCCGTAATCCTTTTCTCCAACAATGGCGGTGGCTGGTATTTTATCTATCTTGTAATTCATTGCTTCCTCTCCATGGAGAATGAAATCGTAGACTTTTAATTCGAGTTTATCTGAGAGAGCGGCAAGCTCCTCTAAAAGTTCAAGTTGCTTTACGCATTCTGGACAGTCAACCTTTTGGGTGAAGAAAACCAGTTTTACTGGTGATACAAGGGCTACTAGAATGGATTTTAGTTCATTTTTCGTCTTTTCATCGATGAATCCGGGCATGGTTTTCCCCTCCTTGTGTCGATTTTTTTTCTCACGTAAAAGTAACTACAATTTATATTATCTTTTTGGATGTGAGAGGGTAGTTTTTTTACCTGCTCATTGCCCTTTTGAACATGGGTACAGCGATTGCTAGTAGTACGACTCCAAAGCCAACCATGATTATAATCTCGGTTGTAATGGAAGAAATGCCCGCACCCAGTATAATCACCTTTCTAAGCGCCGTTGTAGCGTAGGTCAAGGGTAGGATATAAGCGATTCTCTGCATAAACCAGGGCATCTGTTGTATAGGGAAGAAAACTCCTGATAGGAACATCATTGGGAACATGAACGTCATCATCACCATGTTCGCTGTTTCCTCGTTTTCTGTAAATGAGGTGATGAGAATACCCAATCCCACGAAGCTGAACACACTCAAAAATAAAAGCAATATCACAATAAGTATGTTGCCGTAAATTACAACCCCGAAAAGGATTATGGCCAAAACCAGAATTACGAATCCCTGGATCATTCCCCTTGTTGTCTGGGCAAGCACCTTTCATATTATAATTGACAGGCGATTTATGGGTGCAACAAGCATTCCATCTAGAGTCCCTATATCCTTCTCGTACGATATGGCATGGGGAAGACCTGTCATGAGGGACATCATAACCACCATGGCCATTATACCGGGGGCCACAAACTGGAAGTAGTTGGGCTCCCCAGGTATGATCCCTTTCACCTCCACATGATACGGAGTCAATATAGCCTCGGTTCTGTTTGCAGGAATATCGTAAGTTGTGTTCAACGTGAGATTGGCCATTTGACTGCCCATGCTTTCAATTGTCTCGATTAGAATGCCTTCTAAGGTCAAGGATAGTTGAGGATTCGTCTGGTCGGTAATGATGGTTATTTTTCCCTGCATCCCTGCTAAAAGTGACGCCGAGAAATCCTGAGATATGATCAACCCCCCTGAGGTCTCGCCGTTTTGTATCCTGGATTTTATATCCTCAAAATCCCTCCCGCCTTCGAGTTTTAAAAATCCAGTTTGCTCATTTAGAGCCTCAAGCTGGGCAACGAATGTATCACCCAGGAAAATATTTTGGCTGCCTTCGTCTTGATTCACCAAAGCCACTGGCACATCCGAAATCGTATCTCCTGAAGGAAAAATAAACCCAACCATAACCATCATAAAAAGAGGCATCAAAACCAGCATGATTAGGCGCAGCCTGCTTCTTGAGAACTCCAGAAGGTCTTTCCAGGCTATCCATAAACTGTGACTTAATATCTTTTTCGCACCCATAAAATCACCTATCTGATTCTCCTTTTATGCTTTCCACCATGTCGAGGTCCATGGCCAGGATCCACGGCTTTCACCTTATCGGAGGTATGTTCCCTTACCTCATGTCCAGTTATGTGCAAAAACACATCCTCCAGAGTTGGCTCCAGGTTTTTCACCGAGGAGATCTTTCCACCGCTATTTCTCACACAATCGATGATATTATCGAAGGCGTCGTCACCTTTTGCCTGAACCTTGATATGTGTATCGTTCTCTACCATGACATTATTTATACACCCCAAGGATTCAATTTGTGATGTGATATCCGTGGATAGATTGGGGATATGAAGCTCCACAACCGTAGTATCTGTCCCTGAAATCATCCTCTTTAAATTCCCTGGGGAATCCATTGCCACGATCTTACCGTAATCGATTATACCAACCCTATCACAGAGCATGTCCGCTTCAACCATCATATGGGTTGTGAGAATGATCGTGGTTTTATGCTCCATGTTGATATTCTTTATGAATTCCCGAATCTCCCCTGTGGATTGGGGATCCAGACCTAGGGTGGGTTCGTCCAAAAACAAGATCTCAGGCTGGTTGAGAAGTGCACGAATCACGTTTATCCTTTGTTTCATACCTGTGGAAAACGTCCCTATCTGATGATCAGCCCATTTTTCCATGCGAACAAGGCTTAAAAGCTCGTTGATTCTTTCTTTGAGAGTATCTGAGGGAATATCGTATAATTTCCCGAACAACCTGAGATTCTCCTCTGCAGTCAGTCTATCGTACATCATCAGTTTCTCTGATACTAAACCTATATGCTCCCTTACACTACTATCTTCCTTTTTAATATCGTAACCTGCAACCTTAGCAGTTCCTTTTGTTGGTCTGCTTAGAGTGCACAACATCCTAATCAGCGTTGTTTTCCCTGCTCCGTTAGGGCCCAAAAGTCCGAATATCTCGCCAGATTTTACGTCAAATGATACATGATCAACTGCGGCAAGTTCCCCAAATTTCTTTGTCAGTTCCATGGTCTTTATGGCAATATCCTGCATACAACCACCGATGTTTTCTTTATAATTCAGTTTCCTACTTCAAGCATGTTCCCCGGTTTTTTTGAAAAACCCAGAAAAATGCTAGGGACAAAGTAAATCACGAAACAAAGAGCTTCACATAATCCAGATTCTTATGGATCTGAAATGCATTTGTCATGCTTTTGATTCTCTTGGCATCGCCTCTGATTACGAATATCTCCAGGCATTTTTGATTTTCAAGATGTTTGTGAACCTGGGTTTTTATCAAATCCTGGTAATCGTGCCTTATTGTCGAGACTTTATCAGAGGCTTTTTCATCATGTATTACAAAAAGCGATGCATCTATTGTGCCCTTTAAATCGTCTTTTTCCCCCTTATCCGCAAGCAACATGCGAATAGCCGCTCTTATTGTCTCGCTTCTTCCTGAGAATCCCATCTCCTCTTGAAGTGTATCTATATCATGCAATATCCTTTGATTCAGTGAAACGCTTACTATTGGCATTGGAAGGCAGTAATTATTAAACTATATTTAAGTATTTGTATAAAAGTTAATAATAAATTATATAAATGTTAATATTCATTTGTCACTTAGATTCAACATGAGCTATCTTTGGATGTTTACCTTGGCCAGTGTGGTTCTTGTGAGTGTTATTTCACTCATAGGAATCCTGACACTCTCAATTAAAGAGAGCATTCTAAAGAAAATAATGATACTATTTGTAAGCTTTTCTGCAGGTGCATTACTGGGAGATGCCTTCATACATCTTTTGCCTGAGGTAGTGGAGGAGCATGGCTTTGGATTGAACATTTCGCTTTTTGCCTTGTCCGGCATTTTAATATTCTTTGTATTGGAGAAACTCATATACTGGAGGCATTGTCACATTCTAACATCAGAGGAGCATGTTCACACGTTTACCTACATGAACCTTATCGGCGATGGTGTCCATAATTTCATTGATGGTATGATCATTGCAGGAAGTTTTATGATAAGCATCTCATTGGGTTTGGCCACAACCATAGCCGTGATTCTTCATGAGGTCCCCCAAGAGATAGGTGATTTTTCAGTGCTGATATACGGAGGATTCTCCAAATCCAAGGCCATATTCTACAACCTTGTTGCGGCGCTTGGAGCCGTGATTGGTGCGGTACTCATGCTCATTATCGGTAGCTTTATGTCTTATCTTCCTGTTTTTCTGGTTCCATTCACGGCAGGTGGATTCATATATGTGGCTGGAACTGACTTGATACCTGAGCTGCAGAAGGAGGTGAGGCCCATGGTGTCTTTGGCTCAGATGGGAGCACTGCTTTTGGGTATTGGAATCATGTCCCTTTTGGTTCTCCTTGAATGAACACCGAGTCTTTGTATTCTCTAACCGTTGATAACTTGCAAGAAAAAATATGAAAAACCGTAAATTCCCTAAAGGAATGAAAAGCACCCCTGGAGGGATCATTATTTCAATCACGAGGTGGAGGAGGTGGTTCTTCTGAGGAGTAGATCTCCTCATTGGTATATCCTGAATCTGAGGACTCTGTTAGTTCATATATTGGCATTTCTTCAAAACCTGTTTCATAGCCCTCTGCTGTCACTTCTCTTAATACATCCAAGGCGCTTTTTAACTCCTCGTCATCACCACTTTTTTTGAATAGCTTTGCAATGATGTATTTAGCTTCAGCAAAGGTATCCACATTGCCGTCCCACTCTTTGAGATCATCGGTATATTTTTCCTCAAATTCATCCAAAACGGCTCTCATTCTTTTCCTTAGCCTGTTGTTCACATAGCCCGATATCACGACGCACATCAATGTGCAGTCACCTGGCTCCAAAATCAGATGAAAACCACCGAACTCGAGCTTCTCCAATGATCTCTTCTTATCCTCGATTAACTCGCTGTCCTGCTTTCCATCCAAGAAGGAATCCTTGACAAACTGTTGAACTGCTGTGAGCATGGCACCGACGAGCTCAACATCCACAGCCAGCTTTGATTCCCCCCTTGAAAGATGTGTGAGAATTATACCTGCGTTATTTACTATAAAAACCTCTTCGATTTTATACCTGTATTTGAGCTCTCTATAAACCAGGACACCAAATGCCCCGAATAAAGCCGCCATGACCATCCATAGCCAATTGAAAGTTTCTACCACTTTTAGATCTACCTTTTCCATGCTAATGCTGGCTTCGCCATCACTGGCCGTGAATACCACACCCTCCAAGGAGCTTTCACCGTTTCTCTTCCATTTCGCCTCATGTGTTAATGGATCGATTATAATAGCGGGTTTGTTGCATGAAAAAGTCAGGTTGTTTTTATCTTCGACATCATCAAAATAATCATCTAAATCTACGATCCATGTCTCATCCTCTTTGACTCGTAAATAGGTTATTTTTTGGGCAATCTCTGGAGCATCATTGACTGAATTTACAGTCGCATTTATTGTGAATGACACCCAAGCACCGGTACCATCTTGAGCGCGGAACGTCACTGTGGTTACTCCAAACCAGTTCTCTTTGGCTGAGAAACTCACCAGACCCTGATCATTGATGGTGACGAATATATCATCCCCTGACACAATCTGCATGAAAGTGAGTTGGTCTGTTGTGTTGTCTGCAAAGTAATGGTTCAAATTCATGTGGTCACTAAGAACCGTATCTTCATCGAACCGCACATCCGAGGGATAGCTGAAATCTTTTATGTACGGAGGCCAATTGAGAAGAGATATGTGTACGGTCACATCAGTGGATGCCGTATATTCCCCATCACTAACACTGATTTGAATAACGTCTGTTGTTATTGAGGGGTCGATGTAATGGAATTCAAGAACTCCTTCTTTTGTAGTAGATAGTGTTACATAAGACGAGTCAGTCGATAAAATTAAATCCAGGATGCTATCGTCATCCCATACATAGACAGGGTTGAGCACGAACAGCTCCCAGGGGGAATTTAAGCGAACGTACACATCCTGAATGCCTTTAATGGTTGGAGGGAAGTTCACTGCATTGACTGTCACCTTGAAAACCTGCTCTATGAAAGCACCGTTTGGATCGTAGGCTCTTACCGTAAGATTCTCCACACCGTACCAATTCGGGCCTGCAGAGAAAGTCACGAAATTCGTTGTGGAATTTATCTCTGCTCTAATATGTACATTTCCTATGAAATGGTAGCTTAAAGTATCGTTATCTTTATCATTGAAATAATTGTCCAGGTCAATTTCATCCTCTAAAGTTTCTCCTTCATCGAATATTATATCGGGAATCTCACTACTGATTTCAGGTGGATAATTTGCGGTTATGCTCACAGTCAATGTATCGTTATCAGTATTTTGGCCGTCGCTTACCGTGATGATCACAATACGTGTTTGCCATATCATGCTCTCAGGATAATTGAGGGTTAGTATCAGGCCATTTACCTTGATATGTGTCGAATCAGAGGTCGTTATAATCAACTCATCCTTAGGAGTGTCAGGATCTGTAACATAGGGTGCCAGATTCAATAGATATGGATAATCAAAATGTACATATCTTCCTCCCACGCCAGAGATGATTGGAGGATGCTTTGCCCTCAGAACCTCAACTGTGGCTGTATCATCTGCATAACCATCATCACCATCCCAAACCTCAATTCCCAGGGTATGTGTTCCAAATTGGTTCCATATGTGATCCGCATATGGTGTTGTCTCCCATCCTGTATCATTTATACCATCATTGTCCCAGTCCCATCTGAACCAAAGCACATCGTCACCTTCATCCTGGGCATCTGCAAAGAAGAATATTATACTACCTTCAATTCCTGAATATGGACCGCCCAATTCGATCATAGGCGGCAAATTGGAAACTGTCACATTAAGTGTATCAACACTGAAATCCCCGTTGTCATCTACGACCTTGAGGCTCACAGTGTAAATTCCCTCATCATACCATGCGAATGATGAGACTTGGCCAACACCATCATTGAACTGACCGTCATCATCGAAATCCCATAGATATATCAGAGTCGAATTGTCGGATTGTGTATCGTAAGAATCAGAGGCATCGAAATTAACAGGTTCTCCTTCATTTGAATTTTTATCAAGCCCTGCAACTGCCACGGGAGCGGCATTGGTCACAGTGATTTTTATGGTGTCATAACCTTCGTTTCCAGCGGCATCTTTTACAACAAGAACAACGAAGTAAACACCTTGATTGGTGTATGTATGTATTGGATTTACATCATAACTTATTGTCCCGTCTCCGAAATACCATGTATAATTTGTAATTTGGCCCGAATTATCAAAGGAACCTGAACCATCAAATGAATGAGGTTCATCCTCGAAAACACTGTCATCGGAACCGGCTTCAGCAATTGGATTTGAGACATCGGCTATAATAATTACAAAGTTCAAGAAATCGTATTCTCCGTTACCGTCATTGAGCGTGACGTTCACCCAAAATGAGCCCACATCCGCCGATCCTGGTGTACCGGAAAGAATTCCATTTGCGGAATTGATGTTAAGCCAGGATGCGTTGGTATCAAGGCTCCAGAAGGCGTTTCCTTCTGCCTCATCATATCCATAGAAATCGTAGCTGTACTGTTGATTCTCATAGGCTATCTCAGGTGGGGATGTTGTAACAATTTGTGGTGGGGAATTGGTAACTGTAAGAATGAAATACGTCCAATTCATTCCGCCATCGTTGTCCCTCACTGAGACATTCACCCAGAACCTGCCCACATCCCCATTATCTGGTGTGCCGGTCAGGTCTCCAGTATCAGGATCGAGTGAAAGCCATGAAGCATTCGTGGAAAGAAGCCAAATGCAATCATCGGAATCAACATCGGAGGAATTGTATTGAACTGAGTACAATGAATCCTCATCCGCATTTGTTATGTCTCCTGTTTGGATCAGAGGCTCGGAATTATCCACCTCTAAAACGTAAGTTTCTTTGCTCTCAGTCCAATCACCACCTGTATCGTTTGCCGCAAAATAATATGTGTAGGTACCTTTCGTAAGGCCTGTTCTAGGATAATAATAATCCTTTCCATCTAGGCAATTTAAATCATCTTCGTCGACTTCCCACATTATATACGAAGTTGAATTAGAGGCATTACTGAGATTCAATAACACCATACCTGGCCAGTCCTCATCAATGTCACGATATGTTACAGTAAAGTTGAAGGTGGTGGTAATATTTCCTGAAGATGGTAAAACTGGAGATGATGATAGCCCAGGTGGATTGTTTCCAACATAAAGAATTGAGGATGTGGAGTTATTCCTCACTTCGCCATCATTTGCATAAAAGAAGTATGTATATATGCTCTTGTTTAGAGTCAGCTCGTAGTAATAATCCTTTCCATCTGAATAGACTGTATCTGTACCATCTATTTCTTTCATGATATAATTTATTGGAGGACTTGAAACAAGAGTAAGATTCATTGTTTGGGGAGCGTCGTTATCGTAATCGTAGTAAGCAACAGTAAAGTTAAAGGAATCCTTACCCTTTCCAGTTGGAGGAGATACAATACCATATTTTAACTCAGGGTGATTGTTGTAAACGGTAATTCCAACTGGTGAAGTGGAAGCCCAAGTTTTTCCATCATAGGCAATGAAGAGATATTGATAAGAGCCCTTGGGCAATGATATGTTACAGAAGTACCACTTGCCGTCTGTCATGTTAAAATCAAAGGGATCAAGTTCATCCATTGAAAGATTGTAATTACCCTGCCCAAATACAGTGAGTTTTATGGGTGTCGGATAATCGTCGTCCCTATCTAAATACTGCACAGAGAAGTTGAACCACCCACCTCCAAAAGCTCCTGTTTCATTTATGAGATTACCCCCTTGAAGTTCTGGGATATTATTGGTTAAATATCTCAAAGAAAATCCAAGGAGGGTAGGTGTAATCGATGTGTCCGGAGGTAAGAACTCGGCCTTGAATCTGATTGTACCTGAGGATATTTCCACGGGATCCATATTCCAGCCAGAAGGCACAGGATCCCAGTTTGTTCCTGAATCTATAGAATAGAGGAAAGCAATATATTGCACATATATCGCTTCTGCATTGAACACACCCCAGCTTGTAAGGTTCTCGGTGGTAAAGTCGCTCTTCATCTCTAATGTACCATTGCTGCAGTATTTGCTATACAATATGTTAGCATCAAATAAATTGGGTGTATTGGAGGAGTTGGTGCTTAAAAGTATTGCCCTATACTGAAAGTATTGATTGTCTCCTGACTCGATGGGACTGCCAAATGGATTTGAGCAAGCACTTGACCATTGCGGCCAGGAATTATTGATATCAGATGTCCTAGTTTGTATGATTATATTTGTATCAGGCTCGAGAGACATATTCCATTTTATCTCCCTCCATATGGCTTTAGAACGCGCATCGAAACCTATGGATATGTATTCACCTATGTTCTCATTTTCTGATCCACCTATCGTAACATTATCGTATCCAACAGTGCAGTTCACCTCGTACTCTGTTTCTATTATCAACCGGAGGCGAAGACTTATTTTGTAAAGACCTTTACTTAATATGTGCTCACTTATGTCCTGGAAATCTGAAGTCCAGGTTGACTCTGATCTGGCAGGTTTACTCCATACTATTGTATCGTTTATCGCTATACTCATCTCAGCATCTGTTACATTTAAAGATCTATCTACTTTCCATTCAAATTTAAGAGGTGTACTTGAGAATATTATTAAGACATCGTATAGTACGGGTGAGGTAGTGGAATCTGGAGTTATTAAATGTGCCCTGTACTGAATATATCGTCCTTCAGGGGATGAAATTTGATATCCAGGTGTTGAAGAATTATCGTACCAATCGCTCCATGAGATATTGTCCATTGAGGTGCGTGTTTCTACTGATATTCTTGTTCCTGGTGGAGTGTATGAGTTCCAGTTGAGGAGCCCCCAATCCTTGACTGTTTCTTCTGCATCAAGAACTTGGGATGTGAAGTTACCATAGGTATGGTAATTTGGCTGCTCCCAATTGACTATTAACTGAGGTCTGTGATCAGAAGAAAGACTGTCATCACTTGTGAATTCTACCATATTATCCAGACCTTCATTTGCTTGTTTAAGTAACAACCCATAATTACCGTTTCCATTTACCCATTCTTGAACAAGAGAGGTTAGATCAAAATAATGCCAATTATCCAAAGTTGTAACTGTTGTGGAACAATAGACCAATGGATCTCTGTTTCCTCCAAATTGCCCCCAAGGGGTATCAGGTTGTGCATCGGCTTTCTCCCAAGTTACTCCATCTTTTGCTGGTTTCTCAGTGCCATTATCTGAACCCTCATCCCAATCTTGTACTAATCTATAGACATTTATTTGTATGTTATTGCTTAGACCCTCTACCCAAAGCTGTAGAATGGCATCGGTGATTATTGAATCTGATGGTATCAAATTAGTATCAAAACGAATTAAACTCCTAAACGTGAATGAAGACGAACCTACTATTAATTTGGGAGCGCCCCCAAAGTTTAGATCTGTCCAAGCATCTATGCCGATATAGCTTGCTCCTCCTCCAGTTACATTAGCATATAAAGTCGCCTGTCCAGACGATAAAGTACCAGAATAATCCAATGTGACACTGTCAGGCTCCAAAGTGAAATTAACATTTCTATTTTCTTCATTCTTTGAGAAGTCTTCATATAAAGTATCGATAAACCCAGTATTATTGAGCACTTCAAAAGTTTGATTTATATATGCTGTTTGATCAAACCTCTCGATTGTGACCTCAAGCCATATCCTATCCCAGAAGACACTATCTTTCGGATTTTCATCATCATTCAAGAAGTAAACCTCAAGATTGGTAACATTGTCCCAGGTCCAAGGATAAAAAGCATCTGTAATATTGTGAGATTGTTTTGTCCATGTAGTATTTGATTTATGGGGGATAATAGAACTAGGTAGGAAAACACTAGTATTATTTTTATATCTTAAAGATTCCGTTCCGATATAGTTATTACCAATATCCACTCTGTGGCATCCCCAGAGCCACACTTCGGATATGATCCCGCTTCTTGCACTGATATTAAAACGAGTTATAGTTAAATTTTTATCTATATCCATTTCATAATAATTTACATCGTCAGCATATTGAAGTGTTTCAACAACAGACATAGAACCAGGGACTGGGTCACCAGAACCTGTCGCTTCAGAAACGATTTGTTCGCCACGAAATATAGGGTTGGATGCAGAATAATGTGATAGTCTACCATATTTTCCATCTGAGGACCACTCTGAGGTAATATTCTGGCTGCTGTTAAAACTCCAGTTTTCACTTGTATCAAATTTCCCGTTCTCTATGAGGTTTTTCCCAGATCCGAAAGTAGACGTATTAAGCTCCAATGTACCTAAAGGATCGGTATTGTTTATCTTGGACATATTACCTGTCGCAAATTCAGATTGAGTGCTTTGATTACACCAAAAAGAATTGAGGGTTAGGTTCACTTCACCATTATTCATTGAAAGGTTGAATAGGTTGTATTCTGAAGAATTAACGAGGGGCCAATCTGCAGTAAATGAACCATCGGGATTATCAGACACAATTGGTTCTGAAATCGCAGAATAAGTTTGTGTGAAGCAGTTTACCAATAATAAAAAGATCACAGAACTGAAAATGAAGATCTTTGAAGAGTAGTTACTTGTACAGCCCAGTTTGGTACAGTTTTTTTGGTTCATTTTGCACCACTGTCCCAAAATGCAAAACCAGTTTTGGGAATTAGATATTACTACTTCACTTTGTATAAATATATTATAGAAGTATTCTAATATATGCCAATTGCTGTACAATTATCATTCGTTAAACTATTAGCGTACGGACAGAATATTTTGCCTGAGAATTCTTGCCCTATCTACCACTTATCCATTACATTTTTGTTCTTAGAAAATACAGTAATTTTTGCGTGATAGGTGGCAACCTGTGCTGTGGGATTCTTTTCTTTCATAAGTCCGGGGGGAAACATCCATCTTCATCTCCAATTTATTCTTCAAACACTCCCCGATTTTAACTTGAGGCACAATATTAATATCGAGGCTATCTAAAATATATCTAACTCGGATTATATAAATATTTGTCTTAACTTCAACCTATCTGAACATAATTTCTACTCGGTAATTATGATTATTTTGATACTTCAATTCGAATAAACTTTTATAATTCAATTTATATAAACTTTTTTCTAATTCCATCATTATTTGCTATTTTAAGACTAATAGATACAAAATGTATATTAAACCATACAAGAAAATTAAAAGGATTTGTGAGATTCAATCTAAGCTGGAAGTAGATCAATATTATTTGGAAATTGTAAACGTCTTAATTGCCAAGTTCTTTTTCCATAGTAATCGACTTCATAAACCCTTTCATTGGTTGCATCAGTTATTAGGGTATTTCCATTGGGTAACCGGTCCGAATCATGGATTGGACCACCTGCATTATATTGCCACTCGGGGGCTCCATTAGGATTCAACTCAACGGTTCGTCGATTATTGTAGTCGCTAATAAGATAGTTCCCGTTGCTAAGAAGGTCTATATCAGTTGGGTTAATGAAACTTATTCCGTAACACCCTGTATACGTTTTAATTATATTTTCATATATATCGACTTGTAACACTATATTAGAATCAAAATCTGTAATAACATATGTGTTGTCAGGAAGCTTTATAGCGTCATATGCAAAGAATAATGGATAGTCCCATAATACCTCGCCGGTTATTGAATCTACCTCCCACACTCCATCCAAACCAGCAAGAAGATAATTTCCGTCATCAAGAACCGTGATCCCATAAATCGTCTCAGTGGAAACAGTTTTAACAACATTTCCGAGGGGATCCACTTCGATTACTCTCATTGCGTAAGTCTCTGCGATAAGTCTATTTCCATTACCCAGCATCTCTGCTTCACAGGGAGTATTCAATTCTGTCATTTCCCACGAAATTTTTCCATTTGAACTCCTAATACGAACAGCTCCGTCACTAACTCCTGAAGCTGAGCTCTCCACAATCAAATAATTGTTTTTTGCTCCACTATTTCCTTTTCCACCATTTCCTTTTCCATTTCCTCCCTTTTCTCCCACTGCATTCATTCCCACCGCCGGTATAATAAGGGATAGTACAACTAACCACACTAATACCGCTATTATTTTTCTTTTCATTTTCAGACCTCCTCATTTTCGGGCATACCTGCTCGAATATATGCCTTTAAGACTCCTTGTATAGAAGATTCTCATTGTTTTTATAGTTTTCGCAATTTCTATCGAAATATGAATTAAAGCTTTAAACTGATTGAACTTTTATCTTCTCGGATAATGTTTTGTAAAAAAATCTTGTAACCATCCATCATCCAAAACTCACGTTCAAAAAGTAGAGGATAAACAATTAAATATCCAGAAAATAATAATGCTCAGGATCAAATGATGGGGGAAGAGAAAGCAGATAATAAATGTTCCCAGTGCGGGAATCATCTTGATTATATTAAAAAATTCGATGCATGGTATTGCGTAACATGTAAGGAGTATAGGGAGAAAAATGAAAACTCTTCTGCAAGAGGCACAGTTCCAACTGTTGTTTCCACTTCATCACAATCAGCACAGGAGAGATGTTATATCTGCTTGGGTTTCATCAAGGATGATGGCGAGTATTTTGAATGTGAATGCGGGAACATATCCCACGAAAGCTGTGCCCGGCGAGTTGGAAAATGTTCGGTTTGCGGAAAGGAATACACTCCTGAATATTTCTTGGAAAGCAAGGATTTCTTTAAACTGATAGAAAAGGGAAAGGGGGCATTCAACCAAGAGAAATATAATGATGCAATAAGTTGGTATAACAGGGCCTTGAAAATCAGGAACAACAGCGCATATGCTTGGAACTGCAAAGGCATTGCTTTGGCCCAAGGAAAGCAATTCAGGGAGGCTATCGAATGCTATGACAAGGCCAATGAGCTCAGAAAGAGCCATGTTGCTTGTTATAATAAAGCTGTGACTCTCTTGAAGATGAACAAGTTAAAAGAGAGTTTGGGCTGTATCAACGAAGCGATTTCCATAGAGCAAAACGATAGTAGATCTTGGTATGTGAAAGGTTATACACTTTCAAAAATGAAGATGCCAAGAGTAGCCATTAAATGTTACGACAGGGCATTGGACTTGACTCCTGAGAACAATCTTTTTTGGTATGGAAAGGGTGTAGCTCTGATGAATTTAGGTAGGTCGGATGAAGCTCTTGAATGCTACGAAACAGCTCTGGAGATCAATCCGAACTATGCTGAAGTTCTTGGTGTAAAAGGTATAATTTTCGAGAAAAAGAACGAATTGGATATGGCTCTTGAATGCTATGATGCAGCAACAAATATCAAACATAATTATCGGATGGCATGGTACAAAAAGGGTATGATACTTGCCAAAAAGGATGCCCGAAAAGCGATTGAATGCTTTGATAAGGTACTGGAACAAGATCCTCGCGATGTAAATGCATTGTTCGAAAAGGGTAGACTTATGGCATCGGAGAACAGAATAGAAGGGGCAGTGGAATGTTTTGACAAAGGCTTAGATCTCGACCCCGAAAGAGTTCCATTCTGGTTTGAGAGGGGAAAAGCTCTTTTAAAAGCCAACAAAAACAATGAGGCAATCGAATCGTTCGACGAAGTTCTTAAAAGGGAGCCTGAACATACAGGTGCCTGTCAGGAAAAGGCGATTGCCCTAAAAAATATCGAGAAGTGATGGATCAGAAAAACGCGGGGGTAGCCAAGCCTGGTCAACGGCGCAGGATTCAGGGTCCTGTCTCGAAGGAGTTCTTGGGTTCGAATCCCATCCCCCGCACTCCTTATCTTACTTTATGTTATCATATAGAGTGCGTGTCAGTGGATGTAATGATTAAAGAAGGATTATGTCTTAAACATTCACATCCCCCGCACTTTTAAAACTGATCACTCTGTTTCTTGATCTACCTGATCATCCTGGTCATTTTCTCTTTTCCGTTTTTTCCTCTTTGCCCACATAACCAGGAATGTCGGCAACACAAAAACAGAAGCAATCGAACTGTAAAATATTGTCAACGCCGTTATAATACCAAATTGGGCAATGGGCGGCATTGAGGCAAAACCGATGAGACCGAATCCAGCAATTGTTGTGGTGGCTCCTCCGAACAGAGCAAGGCCTGTGTGTGTTACAGTGTTGTTGATGGCATCAGATACGTTATCAAACACACCAATATCCTCTCCGAACCTGTGGGAGATGTGAATAC
>CP070672.1:2938161-2941740 GCA_020351895.1 Thermoplasmata archaeon | reverse complement strand
TATCCAATAAATGATATAGGAGTATATTTACAACCCATGGAGTATGGTAGGGTCTGCCATGTCGAATATAATTTTCATTATGATCCAAATTCTCAAAAAGATGTGGAGAATATTCGCAACTTGTATTCTAAAGCAGGTAAACTTGTAGTATCGATGGGTGGACTAATCAAGCCATACGGTCCATTATCCGATATAATTTATCAAAGGGCTACAACTTATACTCCAGTTCAAAGAAGAGTTAAAGAAGTTTTCGATCCCAATAAAATAATGAACCCGAATAGGATAGGTTAGGTGATTTGAATGTTTGAAGATTATAAATGGGATGCAGACTCTTGTGTGAGGTGCTCCAGCTGTAAATGGATGCATCCTTGGGAGGTTAAAAGCCCTAGATTTTCGAAAATCTGCCCAAGTATTGCAAAATATTTCTTTGATGCATTCTCGGCCCAAGGGAGACTGAATATTGTTAGCGGATTGATAGATGGTAAATTGACTTGGGAAGATTCTCCTAGACTTTTGGAAATAATTTTTACTTGTACCCTTTGTGGCGCATGTGATATCATGTGTAAGCGATCATTGGATCATGAAGTCTTACTAACATTAAAAGCACTTAGAAAAAAGGCCGTTGATGTTGGATTAGGACCTTTACCTGAACATAAAGCATTTGCTGTTAGTATTGAGAAACACCATAATCCGTATAATGAGCCACACGAAGATCGATTGAAATGGTTAGGAAAAGCCAAACCTAAATTGGTAGTGGAGGCAAAAGAAAAGTGAGTGAAAAAAAGCCAGATGTAATCTATTTTGTCGGATGTACATCATCCTATAGAACGACGGAAATTGCCATTGCAACAGTTAAAATCTTAGAGAAAGCTGGGGTAAATTTTAAGATCATGTCCCCAGACGAGTGGTGTTGTGGCAGTCCGATGATAAATACAGGCCAACTTGAAGGCGCAAAAAAAACCATGGAGCATAATTTAAAAAGTATACGGGAAAGTGGAGTTGAAGTAGTCATAACTTCCTGTGCAGGGTGTTTTAAGACATTTAAATATTACTATCCTAAGGTGTTTGGAGAATTAGGCTTCGAAGTAAAACATACCATTGAGTACATCGATCAGCTTTTAAGGGAGGGCGATCTTGAACTTGAAAAAGAGCTCAATTTAAAAGTCACGTATCATGATCCCTGTCACTTGGGCCGACTTTCCGAACCATTTGTTCCTTGGGAGGGCGAACGTGATCATTTTGGAAGGTATACCCCCACCAAGAAAATGAGCCGTGGAGTATTCGGTGTCTATGATGCCCCTAGAAATGTATTAAAAAGGATTCCCGGTGTAGAATTAATCGAGATGGAAAGGGTTAAAGAAAATGCCTGGTGCTGCGGAGCTGGTGGTGGCGTAAAATCGGCTTATCGCGATTTTGCCTTATGGACAGCTTCTGAAAGAATAGAAGAAGTAAAAACCACTGGGGCTGATGTGCTGACATCCTGTTGCCCATTCTGTAAAATGAATTTACATGACGCAATTAAACAAAAAGATGAAAAAATGGAGATTTATGATGTGATAGAACTGGTATCAAAATGTATCTAAGGAGATGATAATATGAAAGTTTCTGAAATGGCATATAAAGCCCTTTCCAATGTGCTTGGCCCGGATTATGTTACCTCTGATCCGGCAATAATGCAAGCTTACGCAGGAGGACAGATAGGTTACAAATCCATCCACCGGAGCCCTGATTGCGTAGTTTTACCTAAAGATACAGAAGAAGTTCAAGCTATATACCGTTTGGCTAACCAATACGAATTTTGTGTTATTCCAGTGGGGACAAATTTATTTCCCACCTGTGTGCCATCGGATGAGGGTTATATTATAATAGATCCAAAAAGAATGGACAAAATTATAGAAATTGATGAAAAGAATATGTATGCTGTTGTTGAACCATATGTAACTTTTTTTCAACTCCAGACCGAAACTATGAAAGTTGGGCTGACATCCTACGTTTCGGGAGCAGGCTCTCAGATATCGGTAATGGCAAACCTACTTTTCCAGGGTTCGGGTTTCCAATCTTACAGATTGGGGCAATCTAATCGTTCATGGTTGGCAATGGAGTGGGTTTTACCTGACGGAGAAATATGGAAAACTGGTTCGGCATCCATTGAGGGTGGATACTTCTGGGGAGAAGGTCCAGGCCCGGTCATGAAGAATTTAGTCAAGGGATGGTGTGGAATGTTTGGCGGTATTGGAATGTGTACGAAAATAGGTATCAAACTTCATCCATGGGCCGGTCCTCCAATTTTTCCTGTTAAAGGTGTTGTCCATAAAAAAGTTCATCTCCCAAAAAATAAGTTTAAAATAGTTGGAATAAGTTTTCCTTCTCTTCAGACAGCAATCGACGCAATGTATGAAATAGGTAAAGCAGAGATAGGCAGCCAGGTTGTATTAATAGATGCGCTTTTACTGGCAGCGGAACTGTCCGAATCAAAGGATGATTTCTGGAAACTATGGGAAAGTGGAATGTACAAAAAAGTAGTTGGATATAAAACTATTTTTGTTATACTTCAGGGATATGCATCCGATAAACAACTTATTTATGAGGAGAAAGTTTTGAAGCATATTTATACTAAATTGGGTGGAAAATTATTACCTCCAATTTTAAGAATATTGCTTGACCGTGTTTTTTTGGCCGAAAATATCAGGGCAATTCATACTACTCGTATTATGCGTCCTGCGGGGTGTTTCATTTCAGTTAAAGAGGCCGAAGGATCGTTGGACCATGCCGTGAAAACCGTGGAAGCTTCGAAAGAATTAGTCCTTAGACGTCTAAAAAGGAAAAAAACCATGGAGAATTACCTAGGAGTATGGATCAATGCAATGGACTTTTGCCACTATTGCCATTGCGAGCCTTTTATAGTCTTTCATTGGGGGAAAGCGGAGATAGATGCTCTCGCATTAGCTGTAGAATTGAAGTTGGAGGACATAAAGGCAAAGAGGTATAACGAGTTACCGATTGTCCCCCAATCAATGCTAGACTCAGAATATGGTAACCTTGGTCTATATGTGGGGAAAATAAAGAAGGAATTCGACCCAAATAATGTTGCCAACCCACCATGGCCATTAGGATCATTCGGAGGAATCTAATTTTTGTAAGAGGTGTTAAAATGAAAGGGTACATGCATAAAATTTTGAGAGTAGATCTAACAAACGGAAAAATAACTGAAGAAGTTCCGGAAGATAGGGTATTAAAAGATTTTTTAGGTGGTGCTGGATTAGCTACGAAATATCTTCTTGAAGAGGTTAAAAAAGGAACGGATCCATTAGGTCCTGATAATAAGCTTATATTTATGACAGGTCCCTTAACAGGGACGGCTTCAACAAGTGCTGGAAGATATGACGTTGTTGCCAAATCGCCGCTTACTGGTTTATGGGGTCACGCAAATTCGGGCGGATTTTGGGCAAAAGATCTTAAAAAATCAGGATTTGATGGAATTATATTCGAAGGAAAATCACCAAAACCCGTAGTCCTCATCATAAATGAAGGTAAAGCTGAGCTGAAAGATGCATCTCACCTATGGGGAAAAGGTGTCTT
>CP070672.1:2923104-2938061 GCA_020351895.1 Thermoplasmata archaeon | reverse complement strand
TAAAAGTTGAAGGAGAAATCCATCCAAACGCCCTTAAAACCGTTATCCCCGTCGGTAAAACTCAGGGGTGTCCCACCGTTGCTTGCGTTGATAAAAGGGTAGGTTTTGCTGTCATTCATTTCGTAGGTTACGAAATTCCCATCGTAGATAAGCTCAATGAATCCAACTTTCGAATTGGTATTGTACAGAACCTCGTTTAACTTTAAATGCGGTTCCAGTGATATAGGGGGTACTGTATTTTTTGCACCTATTGTGGGGCTAAAATCCCTGTTCCAGCTTTCTTCGTACAGGTAGAGACTATCGATATATGTGTGTGCGTATATTGCTGTTGATTCACCAGTTAATGGATCAGGTGCGGTACCGTTCGTTCCATATCCTACCCATTTGTAAAGATTACTTGCCTCATCATATAAACTGACGTTTCCGCCCTCATCATTTAGTGATAAGCCCAAAGGCAAACTGGCATTGGGATGATCTCCAAATACAAGATAACCTCCGCCAGGAACGTATGTTCCCATTGGTATCGTTACATTCACTCCATTGTAGGTCAGCCTCCATAAGCTGATGTTGTATTTCGCGTTTTTCTCTGCACGGTAATAAAGCTCAATTGCCTCGCCTCCGGTGGGGGAATCCTGGATTTCAGTTATGAACAGTTCATAATATGGATTTGGTGTTTTGTTGAAACCCCACCCTGCGTCCTGAGTGGTTTGATCGTTCCAGCCATTGTACTGACCCACCCCGGGATTGTTTCTACCAACAGATTTATCCTGATCGTGTGAGGAATTCCAGCCGACCATGTCCAAAAGCTTTCCATTCTTGTCGAAAAGATAGATATTGTCTCCTTGGGGTGTGATATCAAAGTCTACGGGAAAGGAATTCTCAAAGAGTGTATAATAGTTGTTTCCATCTGTTATAAGGTAATCCTCCAGATTGTAAACGGAGTCGCACATTATTTTGGTGCCGTTGAGGTTTCCAGGGTTCAAAAAAGAGATAATCTCTATGAACATCTCCTCGGAGTTGGGATTAAACAATACCTCATTCAATCTTGTGAGTGGAAATGTTTCGATGTCTGCTACATTATTCTGCTCGTCGCCCCAATCAGGACCCATGCCATCACCAAATGTTGGGGTTGAATCCCAATTCCATTTGTCAGAATACATTGTCCCAGAATATATCCTGGCCACAGACTGGTTCGGAGGCGGGTCAGGTGGATAGCCTTCTTGACCAAAACCTATCTCGTCCTCGAGGGTATTGTAGGGAATATAAAATATGGAGACAGTATCACCCTCGTCATTGATCAAGTCGCCTCCCGTTCTGAAGACACCGTAACCATTTGGGGGTATCGATGATGAGTTCCAAGAACCCACTGTTATATTTGTTGCGCCACGGTCAAAGGATATGTTTATATCGGCAACATCAGCGGTGACCTCACCATCGTTGTAAACCTCCATATACTCATCAATTCCGCTGTCCATAATCTCTGTGATAATCAGATCTGGCTTGGGCATGGTAACAAAGGCATAAAATGCTTGGGCTTTGCTTATATTCTCCCGAAGATTCGTCAAATTTGTACCGAAGGCCGCGACCATGGCAATTGTCGCTTTTTCACCATCAGGTATTGTGCCCATGTTCCAATCGACGGTAGAGCCAACTTTCCTATCTGGAGCAGTGAGAGCAGCGGTCTGGTTGGGACTGTTGATAGCGGTGTAAATGGCAGTATCTGCACCCTGAAAGGGTAGATTAGGCCAATTAGATGCATTTGTCCCATCTATTCCATAATAATGATCTATGGGATCTGAAACGTTGGCAGATGAAAAACCGAAAAATTGATTCGTAGCGTCTGTGTCGGTATAGTAATAGATTGCCTGGGTTGCATCCCAAGAGTCCCAGTCATCCTCATTATTATCGTTTTCAAAATTCGAACATAGGCGCATACCAGCATTAACCCCAGTTAGATCGGAGCCATAGATGTTCTCGATTTTCCATTCTATTACCACCCAAAATGCCCCACTTTGAGTCCATGCTGTTTGGTGGATACGAAAGTCGTCAGGGTTCGTAATCCGCGTTTCTGTGAAGGTCCCAAATATTTTTTGTATCGAGCCTGTTTCTTCCCAGCCGAGCGGGGCGTCCACGCCATCGATAACCTCAAAATCCCCGTCCTCCATTGGGAGACCGGGGAATAAGGCGGCCACATTATTCGCTCCATAATTATCCTGATATAAAAAGAAGTATTGCCAATAATCATTAAGCGGTATAACATCTCCCATACCAGTATGGACCCGAGTTTGATGAAACCTTCCTATATCGCTAAGCTGTAGAGTGATATTACCGGCATTTAGTTCCAATTGGGGCTCTGCCACCGCAACATATGGAATTATGCCGAAAAAAACAATAAAAAAATTTCCCAAAACCAGATATGTTACAATAAGCAACGAAGTCATTCTTTTTATAGATTCGGATTGCATAAGTTAGCCCCTTAAGAGTACGGTCATACGCCCACTCCTTCAAATGCAAGATTTTGACATGATTTACACATATTGTATACATTAGGTCTGCATTTTGTTTATATATATAATTCTGTATTCTTAAATATTTTATGGAACAATTGTTAACAAGTATTTAGGTCCTATTATGAGTTATTATGGATTAGATTAAACAATTTGATTGTGGACAATTTGATTGTTGGTTTGATAAATGGACTTGATGAAAGCATAGGTAAACTGAACCTAAGGATCAAATATCCTTTATACAAGAAGGATTTCGATGTTGAGGTAACAGGGTTTAATGCTATGTCCGCCTTGTGTACTCGCTGCATAACTTCTGATTGGATGAAATTCTAACTGTTCCACAAATAATTTAAAGTAGTAATTACTAGTATATATTTATAATATGATATAGGACATCGATTCTTAATAAACAAAACCAAGGTGAGGTAATGAGGAGAGGAAGTAAGATTCTAAAGATTTTCCTGATATCAGTGGTCTTTTTTATAAACACGATATCTATTACAGGTATGGAAAACACCCCTTTTATTTCGGATGTAATTTATGAGGGAAATTTAATAAATATCGATGATGCGGATACAGTTGGGCAGCATAGGGGAACAAGGGCAATAGAAAGCGATGATTGGTACATGTTCCATGGAAACACGGCCCATACGGGGGTTGCGGATCCCTTGGTATCGGCGCCAGACACCAACCATACAGCATGGACTTTTCCCACAGCTTCGGATATCGAGGCCTCCGCTGCAGTAGTGGGGGATATGGTGTATTTTGCCAATACTTATGGTAATTGCGATGATGACTGCATGATATATGGCATCAACGAAACAACAGGCAACTACTGGAACTTTACAGACATCGATTATGGAGGTGATAATTCGTTCAGATCATCCCCTGCTATCGCAGATATCCAAGGTTATGGGAATATGCTATTTATCGGCTCGATAGGAATGGGAGCAACGCCAGACTTCGCTTATGGGCTTGATGCAAACCCTGATGACAACAATGATGGTTTTTACGATGAGTTGGATACCGATGAAGGACTAGTTGACCTCCCCGATGCGAATTATGATTTAATCTGGAGATCCAAATTAGCCGATTATTCCTCGATATCTTCACCTTTGGTGGCATATATTTCAAGTTTAGATTCATATGTTGTATATGTTGTGGGGGGTCAAACACTTCATGCCCTGAGTGCCGTGGATGGAGACTATATCTGGAATTTTACAACAGGGGGGTACATCTCTACCTCTCCTGCCCTGGGTTACAATTTGCTTGGAAATCCGGTGGTTTATATTGCTTCGGATGATGGCTTTCTCTATGCCTTGGATGCTCGGGGTGCTGGAGGTTCGACCACAGTTAAATGGCAATACGACATGGGAGGGTGGGTAGATTCTTCGCCGACAATTGCCGATGATAGGGTGTTTATCGGTAGCTGGGGTGACGGCATATTGCACTGTTTGGATGCAACACCCGAGGATGGTAATGATGAAGGAGTAAATGATATTCCTGGTGTTGATTACGATGTTATATGGACATATGATATCGGTGGTGACTATATATATTCCACACCCGCGGTTCATAACGGTGTCGTCTTCGTTACAGGATATAACAGCGGTTATATTTATGCACTTGAAGAGAATGTTAGCGAGCCTTCGACATCAATAATTTGGAGCTACAATATCAGTGGAGGTTTCGGATATTCCTCGCCAGCGATTGCTGACGGAAAGGTTTTTGTTGGTTCGAAGGACAGCCACAAGGTGATTGCACTTGATGAGGTTGGTGGGGGCGGGACAACTACATTGATATGGGAATATGAAACCAAAGGAATAGTAACGGCCTCACCAGCCATAGCCAATGGCAAGGTTTATGTAGGTTCTAGGGACAATACTTTTTATGTTTTTGGTACCAGCGGAACTGTAAATCAAAAGCCATATCCCCCAAAACTTTACAGCCCCCTGAACACCCAAGTGATTAACTCCTCATCACCCAGGTTTGACTGGTCAGATGCGAATGATAAGGATGGTTACATTGAATCGTACATAATAGAGATAGATGATGATCCATATTTCAGTTCGCCTGATTACACTCAGATCGATATTACTGATACTCACTATTTCCCGTCATTTATATCTGATGGCACTTATTTTTGGCATGTGAGGGCCATTGATAACGAAGGGGCGTACAGCATATGGTCAGAATCGTGGCAATTTACAGTTGATACGGTAAACGATCCCCCCGTGGTTACCGTAGTTTCTCCTGACGGCGGGGAGGTTTGGGCAGGGATACATGATATATATTGGTATGCCAATGATTTTGAAAACGAGCGCATAAAATTCGATTTGTGGCTAAGCGACAACAGTGGTGCCAGCTACGACATATTGCTGGCCTCAAACCTTGCTTCCCATATTAGGGAATGGCGTTTTGACACAACGTTTTATCCAGATGGGGTAAATTACAGGATCAGGGTCAACGCCACCGACAATAGCGGTCTAAAATCTGAGGATACTTCGGATGCCGATTTTGAAATTGACAATACTCAGGGGGTCATTTACGATGACTGGCCGCAATTTCACCGCCACACAAACAATACAGGCCATTCTCCCTCCCAGGTTCCTGAGACCAACAACACGAACTGGATTTTTGATACAGAGAGGGAAATCGATGCTTCACCCGCGGTATACGGTGGCATGGTGTTTATCGGCAATCACAACGGATCCTTCTATGCATTGAATGAGACAACAGGCGAGATAATCTGGCGTTATGACCACACAGATATATGGTCCTGGTGCGATACGTCTCCTGCCGTGGGATATGTCCCCCAGCTTAACACGTACGCAGCCTTCTTTGGATTAACCATTTCCACTGGATACAATTTCTTTGCAATGGATATTGATGGTCTTTCAGACGGCGATGATGGAATACTAGAGAGCACACTTCCAGCCAATTATAATCAAAACGGCGATGTTCTCTGGGCCTATAAAGCTGAGGGCAGCGGGGCATTAAGCTCCTCGCCCACCGTTTTTGAAGAGATTGTGTATATCTGTTTCTTTGAATCAGAATCCGGAGAGCAAAATTCTAGCCTGTGGGCATTTGACGTCAATGGCTACTTTAATGGTGATGATTGGTTACCAGATGATACCTTATCACCGGATTTCAGGTCAGCAGATGTTCTCTGGAATTTCAACACTGATTCATTTGCTGCAACATCTTCCCCTGCAGTTGAAAATATTTTGGGGTTGGGGGATGTTGTTTTCGTTGGAACGACAGAGGGATTTTGGCCCTCGGAACTGGATCCGAACCTGTATGCTTTGGATGCTGACCCTTTTGACGACTTGGTTGATCAGGGTTTGGCTGACCCTCCAGGCTCATTTTACGATCTTATCTGGGAGGCAAAGTTGGACGACTACCTATTTTCCTCTCCCGCCGTTGCCTACCAAAATGTATATGTAGGGACGTATTCCAGTCCGGAATATAATCCGGGTAACTCCGGTTCTTTGTATTGTCTAGATGCTGTGACAGGTACAATAAAATGGAACTATGAGGTTGGCGCGGACGACGATATATACGCCTCACCTGCGGTTTGGAACGATATGGTTTTCGTTCCGGTGAGGACATACGACAGGGCTATGTATGCCTTTGACGCAACCCCGGAGGATGGAATAGATGAGGGGTATGATGACCCTCTTGGTGCAGAATATGACATAATATGGGTTCACGATCTCTATGCGAGCAAGATCTCATCCTCACCGGCCGTGGCAAACGGCAGGGTTTTCATAGGTGCAGGATGGGAATACGATTGGGGTGATATATACTGCCTGGATGCGATGGGAGATGGAAACGGGGGAACAAGGGAGATATGGAAATATACAACCTCGGATTTTGTCTACGGCTCACCCTCTGTGGCAAACGGTTGTTTATTTGTAACAGATACAGAGGGTTATGTCTACAAATTCGGTTCTATGAATGGAACCGACCTAACGATAAATCTCTGGGATATCACATTTACACCTCCCACCCCTCAAGAGAACGAAACTGAGATCACCATTCAGGCCATAGTGACGAATTTGGGCAATATCGATGCCGTGGATGTGATGGTAAGGTTCTTTGACGATAAGAACGAAAACGGGATTATGGATTTCGGAGAGCAGATTGGAACCGATGAGATCATCGGCTTGATACCCGCGTACGGAGAGGGAACAATATCTGTTACTTGGACCGCTAGCCCCATCGGCTATCATGATATCTCTGTGGTTGTAGATCCATTAAACTCAATAAAGGAGGTAAAGGAGCACAACAATGTGGCATGGACTTTCTTTGCAGTAGAGCCCATCACTTATGATATTGATTATATCATCATAAGAACAGAACCGAATGGAGAGGGTGAGTGGGTGGGGAATAAAGCCTATAGTATCGGTGCAGAAGACACATTCTATTGCGCAGGTTATAACTTGAGTATAGGCTATGTGGAGGATGTAAAAGCAACCTGGGAAAGCAACAACACAGGCATAGCCCAGGTTACATCTCCTGGAAGAGCAACCACGTTCACGGCAAGTTTGATCAACTCAGGCTATGTTTATGTTACAGCCACCTATGATACGATGATCAATATCTCCGGCATGCTAACCGTTCTTCCACCGGATGTGGATAGCATAATAATAAGAGACGCGCCCGATGGACTGGGCTTGTGGGTTGCGAACAAGGTCTATGGTGTGGGTGTCGTGGACCATTTCTACTGTGCCGGATACAATTTAACTTCTGGTAATTACGTTGAGGATGTTGAGGCCCAATGGTGGAGCAATGACACACTTTTAGGTACCGTGACATCACCTGCGATTATCACCACCTTTACCGCAAGTGAGTATAATTTTGGTGTATTGTTCGTGCGGGCGACTTACCAAGGGTCATATACCAACGATACTGGGCCAATTCGGGTGTTACAACCTGGCTTAGATTACATACTCATCAGAAATGAGCCAAGTGGATTGGGGGAGGAGATCGGGGACAGAACCTACGGTTTAAATGATTCGGACACATTCTATTGCGCAGGTTACAACTTAACCGCTGGATATATTCAGGATGTCTCGGCAGATTGGATTTGTAATAATACTAATATCGCCACAGTGACTTCACCTGGAATCGACACCACATTTACGGCAAGCACATCCAGCTGGGGAGTTGTGAGGATAACAGCAACCTATAACACCCTTACAGATACAACAGGTAGTATCAATATTTTGGCACCTGCTGTGGATTACATTATGATCAGGAATCAGCCTGGGACCCAGGGTCAATGGGTAGGTGACAGGATATATGCCGCAGGTGGTTCGGACACATTCTACTGTGCTTGTTACAACCTCACCTATGGCTACATCGATGATTGTTCCGCACAATGGTCAAGCAGCAGTCCCTCAAAGGGCACGGTGACAACACCTGGTGAGTCAACAACCTTCACGGCAAGTACTGTATCCTTTGGGGATGTTTACATCACAGCAACTTATAATGGGAAGACAAACAAGACCGGGAAATTGACGGTTCTTGCCCCGATACTTGATTACCTACTCGTTCGTGATGAGCCTGACAACGGCGGTGAGGTTGTGAATGCCAGGACATACGAGGTTGGAGGGACAGACAAGTTCTATTGTGCAGGATATAATAACTCTGTGGGTTATCTTGGAGATTTTTCCGCAGATTGGGTAAGTACCGATGATTCAATAGGGGCGGTCACTCCTTTGGGCGAATCCACGACATTTACCGCAAGCAGTACCAAATCAGGCAGTATGACTGTGACAGCGTCCTATGGCGGTTTGGAGGCAAACACAGGTTTGTTAACTGTAACTCCTCCGACTGTGGATTACATAACAATTCGTGATGAACCTGACAATGGAGGTGAAATTGTCGGGTCTAGGTCGTACAATGTGGCAGAGAAAGACAGGTTCTACTGTGCAGGCTATAATAGTACGGCTGGATATATTGGTGATTTCTCTGCAAGCTGGTCAAGCACTGATAATTCGGTAGGTCAAGTAACTTCATTTGGTGAGTACACAACCTTTACTGCAAGCAGTACTAATTCCGGCACCCTGACTGTTACAGCCACCTATGGAGGAAAAACCGACAGCACGGGAATTCTTACGGTCCTTGCCCCAACAGTTGATTATGCGATCATAAAAGATGTTAATGGAGATAGTGTTGAGGGGATAATAGTTGGACTTGATGAGAGTGTGGTCCTCTACTGTGAAGGTTACAATAATACAGCAGGTTTTATTGGGAATATAGAGGTTAGCTGGGAGAGCTCAAATTCATCAGTTGCCACAGTTGTCTCTCCAGGCAGCTCCACCACATTCCAGTCCAGCGATGATGAACCTGGCCAGACCCTTATCTCGGTGATCCATCAAGGAAGAACCCTTGGCACTGCCAATATCAAGGTTGTGGACGATGTTCCACCATCAGCAAACGCAGGAGAGGATCAGACAATTAAAAAAGGCGAGACCGTGCAGCTCGACGGCACAGGCTCCGAGGACAATGTCGAGATAGAGAGCTATACTTGGACATTCCTCGAAGATGGAGATTTGGTAACCCTTGATGATAAATTACCTGAATATGAATTTACTAAACCTGGGACATACGACATTACTTTGACGGTGACGGACACAAGTGGTAATTCTGATTCCGATACAGTGACCATAACTATAGAGGGGAAGGATGTTGATGAAGGATTCGACCTCTGGTGGTTGCTCATTCTGATAATAGTGATGATATTAATCGCAATTCTACTGTTTCTTTTCCTGGCCAAAAAGAAGAAGAGCAAGGGCATATGCAAAAATTGCGGGCAGGCTTTCTATCCCCAAAGCGAGGCTGAGGCAGCCTTGAGTCTGTGCCCGAACTGCGCAGCAAAGGGTGTAATGCCTCCTTCGGTGCCATCCCGGGTTTCTCCCCCACCTCCTCCAAGCCTGATGAAACAGACCAGAAGGATCAAATGCCCTTCATGCAAAAAAGATTTCGATGTCAAGGCCAGTGAAGGCGAGGTTATCCATGTGACGTGCCCCCATTGCGGAACCATGGGCCAAATGAAGCTTTAAGTGGGGCCATGAGATATGAGAATATCTATTAATGTTTTTTAAGGTTTCAGGTGAATCTCACAGATCTTAGCCATACCCATACTCGCTAAATATTAATAAACACCTACACTTTACAGGTGATTCATGCCGCGATTGATTCGTGATTTTTTCGGTCCCTTTCGTGGGTTTGAATCGGATGCTAAAAAAATGGTGGTTGCTTCTATTTTGGCTTCCATAGGAGATACGTTCATTTGGTTCCTTCTTTTACTCTATCTCGATGCCCTGGGTTATGCAAAAACCGAGTTGGGAATTGCCACCTTCCTTTGGAGTATGTTCGCCACGTTACCCTTGATTCCTTCAGGTTATCTCAGCGACCGAATAGGGAGAAAGAAGATGATCTTCATTGGAATATTCGTCAGTGCTACAGGGATGGCCCTACTTTTTAGGGCAAACACCCTAATTGGATTTTATATAGGATCATCCATCTGGGGATTGTCACATTCCTTATATCAACCAGCATTCTTAGGTTTTCTATCGGAGAAGGTGACGGAAGAGCGCCGAAAATTTCTGTTCACCTTCTACATGTCCACGCATCAATTGGCTGCAGCTTTTACTATTCTTGCTGCAGGATTCATGCCGTCATGGTTGAGTAGACAGTTGGGAATAACGGTTGTGGATGGTTTTAGAGTGGTATTCCTCATTGCAATGGTTTTCATCCTAATGCAGATTTTCCCGTTACTTTTAACAGACAAAGAAAAGAAAAAGCTAACGTACAAGGATAAGGAGCCTAAACAGGATACAAAGGGTGACAAACAAAAGAGTTTTCCTCGCACAACACTGTTTAAACTGTGCATTCCAATGGCACTTTTCGGGCTGGGTGCAGGTTTAATTGTGCCTTTTTTCCAGGTCTATTTCAAATGGCGGTTCGGAACTTCACTTGAGGATATAGGTATCCTTTTCTTCCTCACAAGCTTCATTTGGGCAATCATTTACCTGCCAATGCCGCACCTTGCAGAGAGGGGAGGCAGCGTAAAGGCCATAACAATTGTTCACTCGGCTGCAATAGTGGCCTTACTTGCGATTCCCACGTCACCCAGCTTTCTTCTTGTAGCCATTGCATATATGATCCGCATGGTTCTTATGAATTCCACATGGCCACTTTTTCAGTCCTATTCACTCAGTCAAATGCCAAGGGAGCATCGAAGTCTTACCATATCCACCACGAGTTTCAGTTTCAACAGCATGAAGGCCCTAACCCCCCTGGCGGCTGGATATATATACGGCTTTAACTTGGAGCTGCCCTTCTTGATATGCGCCTCATTTTACATAGCAGCCACTATATTGTTTTATCTCTTTTTCAGAAGGAGAGATGACATAATAAATGGCTAGATATGCTTGTAGATGTTCCCTCCCATTTCCCCACTTGCCTTGATCTCCTCTTCAATCTGTTTCAATTGCAGAATCCTCTTGAAGGTTGGGGGATGGGTGGATGACATCTCGTTCCAAGAGCTCCATCTACTTTTTGCTTCCGCCTCCATTGCCTTTTCAAGTTCGTAATCATCCAAGACACCATCTCCATCGAGGTCGTACTGATGGCGCTTCTTCATTATACTGGAGATCTCCCTTTTCGCGGATATTGGATCGCCTATGTAAAAGGACCTTGCACCCGAGGTCTCCTTTTTGGAGAGTGAAAGGCCGTATGTTATTTTGGTCAGGGCCGAGCTCAATCCGTGTGGATTCATGGTGACGAAAGCTGAGTAGGAATCTGCATAGTATTCTCTTAGCCTTGAAAGCCTTTTGACCAAAAGGAAGGTTATGAAGTATATGGCAAAGGCCAAAGCTGCCAGGGCCAAAAGGGCCAAGCCAGCCTCCTTTTTTGCACCCCTTCCCCCGAAGAAGAACATGTATGCTATCATATAGGCCAAAAGTGGTATGGCCCCTGCGATGGTCATTATTATGACATCTCTGTGCTTAAGATGTCCCACTTCATGGCCTATCACGGCCCTTATTTCATCGCTGTTCAGTCTTGTTAGAAGGCCGGTATGCACTGCCAGTGTGGATGAGTTCAGTGTTCTGCCGAAAACGAAGGCATTGGGTGTCTGATCCTCCACTATGGCCAATTTAGGCATTGGGACATTGGATTTTTGGCAAAGCTCTGCCACCATGGTCTCCAAGAATGGATTCTCTCCCTTTTTTATGTACTTCAATCGTGTGGACCAGGCTACGATACTGGGGCCGATGGCCCACTGCAGGAATATGAATATGAAGGTGAGAAATATCACAATCACCCAACCGTACAGTCCTGCACCGCGTAAGAGCAGGATCGCTATGGCTCCAATTAGTATGAAAAGTAGCAGCCATACTAGAAACAGGGTCGTGGCCATACCTCGCTTCAACGCACCTAGGGATGCCATTGCTTGGGTAATTAGGTTTTATTAATAAATATCTTTTCCTACCTTTGAGAGCCAAGGATTGATACATTTATCGATGTTTTTGCGGTAAAAGACCTTATTTTAATCCAAACACGAGCAACCAAATATATAAATATGCAGAGGGTTTTATACTGATATATATTCAGATAATGGCTTTGGTTGGAAGTGTAAGCATGAGGAAGCCTGTTAGTCTTATTATTGTAGGTGCCATGATTCTTACCTTATTTGGATTATTTGGTGGGGTTGTTGAGGAGGTAGTTGGTGGTGCTACGTATGATTCTGGAACAAATACAATAATTGTTACCAGTTCAAACAATAATCTTGATACTATTGGTCTTACAATAGATGAAAGTATTTTTTGGTATAACTCATCCGACGATAGTTATTCCACAAAAGCAAATATTTTAGTAGATAATGGTGCTGTTCTCGAATTTCTAGGGGGTGACATTTTAAAATTTAATAAAAATATGACTGATGAATTAAATTTGACAGTAAAAGGAACTATTGAATGTATTGGTGTAAACCCGTTAAATATGGTTACTTTTACTTCTAATGAATCTGTTCCCTCAAGCGGGGATTGGGAAGGAATTAGGTTTATAACTGCTGAAGCTGAAGGTTCGAATGTGAATTTTATTAACTTATCATATCCTCAAATTGGATTATATTTCTATACTAGCTCCACGAATGTATCAAACTCAATAATAAACTCATGCTCGGATAATGGAATAAAGAGCAATGATGCAGATCCGATTTTAGATAATATTGAAATCTCAACTATCGGTAATGGTGAGAGTAACGATGCTGGTATGCTAGTATTTTCTTCTTCTCCAATTGTGAAAAACTCCACATTTTTGAATAATCTGAACAAAGACATACTTCTCGATACTGATTCCCATCCTATTTTATTAAATACTAGTTTTGACTCGGGTAAGATTGATTTCGACGATTCATTATCAAACCTCACAGTAAAATGGTTCCTCAATATTTATGTAGAAGATGTTGATACACAAGATCCTGTTTCAAATGCTGTAGTGATAGTAAAAGATAGTTTTGGAAATGAAGTTTATGGAAATCCTTTTACTACAGATTCATTGGGATATGTTCGCTGGATTCAAGCCGTTAATTATGTAAGAAATTATAATCCACCTTTCATTGAACCACATACTCCGCATAATATAACGGTGTCCCACGATGAATACTATACAAATTATACTGAAGTAACAATCGACTCTTCCATGCAGGTTCAAGTAAATCTAACCATGATAAGGCGAGATCTAACTACGAATCCTGAAAATATAACGTTCTCCCCGCCGGGCGTGCCTGTAGCCGGGGAAAATCTCACTATATATGCGAAAATTCATAATATTGAAGTTGAAGACGCTCATGATGTTCGGGTGATTATCATTGACATTGCCCCAGAAGGTAGCCAGGTAATTTTAAACGTGTCAATTGGGAAAGTCGAAGGTAAAAGTTTCGAATATGCGATTAGTCTTTGGCAACCTTCCCCAGGAAGTCATACAATTAATGTTACAATAGATCCATATTATGAGATTAATGAAATAAATAGTAATCCATTAATACCAGCTGAGGAGAATAATAACGTCTCAGTAAACATAAATGTCAATGCCCGACCTGAGGTAAATATCACTGAACCAGGAAATAATGCTACAATAAATGGTACTATCTTTATTAATGGTACAGCCTTCGATGATGCTCGAGACGATGTCTGGGATCCAACAAACAATATCACTCGAATAGATATAAGACTAGAGGGATACGATTGGATAGAACCCACTCCCCCATATTTATTCCCAAACTTATCTGAGGGAAATTGGAATTGGTACTATGAATGGGAGGATACAACACAATGGAACGGTACTCCAATTCCTGATGGAAACTACACAATACAAGCCAGAGCTTGGGATAATTACCATCTATCCTATCTCGATGAAATCAAAATTACTGTAAACAACACAGGAGCCAATGCACCTCCAGAGGCTGTGATAAGTTATCCAGAGGAACCTAATGCATTCAATGTTAGCGATGTAATTACTTTCGACGCTTCAGGATCAAACGACAACGAAACCACATTCGAGAACCTTAACTTTACATGGGATTTCGATGCAAATGTGGATTCAGATGAGGACGGTAATCTCACCAATGATGAGGACGGATATGGAGATATTACAACCTATGCCTATGATGCAAAAGGATTTTTCAATGTAACCCTTAAGGTAACTGATGAAGGGGGACTTAATGATACAGATTTAATCACAATCTGGGTTAATAACTATCGACCTGTCGTAAACATGACAGCCAGCAATACAACGGTTTATGAAAATGATACAGTAACTTTCAATGGCTCAGATTCATATGATCCAGATGGGAGTATTATTAACTATGTCTGGGATTTTGATGATGGTATAATCCTTATTACAACATGGCCAGTTGTTGAGGTTAATCATTCATTCAATGAGAGCAGATTATTCAACGTAACTTTAACGGTTACGGACAATACTGGATATACCACAAACACAACATGGATTTATATTGACGTTCTAGCAAATGCCGTTCCCACATCCGTAATCGATGATCCAGATCAACTGGATACATTCAGCGTGGACGAGATAATATTTTTCAATGGATCAGGCTCGTCAGATCTAAATGATGAAGATTTGGAGTATCGCTGGGAATTTGGGGACGGCGAGAACACCACCTGGATGATCCAGCCAACAACAACCCATTCTTATGCTGACTATACTTATCCGATTACAAATTATATTGTTACTTTAACAGTTCGTGATGATGAAGGCTTAGAAGATTCAACTTCTATAACCATTTTCATCGACAACTATCCCCCGGTTGCAGTTGCATCATCCAATGTCACTTCTTCCCTCACCTATCAGGATATAACATTCGATGGCTCAGGTTCCTATGACGATGATGGAACAGTATCATCTTATGAG
>CP070672.1:2912678-2923004 GCA_020351895.1 Thermoplasmata archaeon | reverse complement strand
TTCGACTCATGGATCGACTACACAAAGCAGTTGGAAAACCAGATAGTAGATGTCCTGGAAGAGAACAAAAACCAGTACGAGAAACTTTACACAGGTTGGAGGACCTTCTCTAAGAGCATGGGAAGGAGAATGAGTACCACTGTTGGTGAGGACAGCCCTGAATACAAAGAGCTGTTCAACGTCTGGAAGAACTATTCCAACAAGATGGGAACCCGCCTCTCCAAATTGGTAGAGGAGAATAGGTCCAACGCCGAAACCCTGACCCAAAGATACAGAGATTACTCCACTGAAGTGATGAAGAACGTGGCAAAGACCGACGTACCAGAGATCACCGCCGTGCAGAACTTTTACACGGCATGGTTCGACTTGTCGAACGAGGCAAACGATCAGATCACAAGGCTTATGTCCAACAACAAGCACGAGAACGGTAAGATATTGGACATGTGGGCAGACTTTACCGACAAGATCAGCGAACTCGTGGAAACCATGTCCACAGAAACCGAAGTACAGGTCGACGATATCACCGAGACCTGGAACAGTCTATCAGAGAAGTTCGAGGAGACTATATTGGTTTTTCTCGATGGGTACAATAGTAACTACGACGAAGTCTACAACACATGGATGAACGATACAAAGGAAATCGGAAGACAATTTGGTGAAGTGATGAAGGATTTCGGCGCCGATTACGAGACCCTTTACAAGATGTACTTCGACAGAACGGCATCGTTTCAGAGAAACATGATGATATTCCCGTACCTAAGGGCCCAGAACCTGGCAGACGAAGTACAAGAGCTGAGGAAGAAGATCGACAAACTGGAAAGGAAACTGAATTAAGGGTCCTTTCCTCCCTTTATTTCCTTAAAAAATGATTTAAGGCAATTCGGTGGTGCATATGGCAAAGGGTAAAGTAAAAAAGAAACAGAACTCCCAGAATGAATCGGAAATCTATGACACTTGGATAGATTTTTCAAGGGAGATCACAGATAGGATAAAGGATATCACCAAGGGTAAGGCATATGAATACGAGCGTTTGTACAATATCTGGACGGAATACGCTCAGAAGATGACAGAACAGGTTGCTACCAATTCTCCCAGGGATAAGACCTCGTTTTTGGATATGCAAAAGGTATGGACTGATTACTCCGACGAGCTTGGCGAGAGATTTGCAGACATTCTGAGCAAAGAAAACGGTCCTTACAAGGAATTATACGAAATCTGGACCGAATATTCTGAGAAGATGAGCCAACACCTATCTGAACTCATGAATGAAAGTATAAAAGAGCAAAAGGATCTCTATGAGCTCTGGATGGATGCTTTTGGAATGAAAAAGAAGAGTCAGAATCAGGAATTGCAATATACAGTAAATGATCTAGGTCACCTGTGGTTAAAAATGTGGGAGAAGTCAAAGGATATGTATCCAACCAGTCCAGATGTTGGTTTCGATTACAATACCAGATTAAAGGAGCTTAACGAGCTTTGGATTGATAGCTATTCCAAGATGGTTATGGACGTGATCAGGAGTCCTTCCTTTGCCAAAATGAACGGTAACATTCTCGACACCAACCTTGAGGCCATAAAATTAAACGACCAGTTGACAAAACAATACCTAACCTCTCTTGGAATGCCCACCAAGGAAAGCCTAGACGAGATTTATCAAAAACTCCATGATATGGACAGGAAGCTCGCAGGAATTTCCCGTTCAGTCAATTCCAAAAACAAAGGCCCAAAGAAATGAGCTTGCCAGTCAAATTAAGGCATGTGATATCAATGGTTTCGAATAAAGGAGAAAATTCCAATTTTTCACTAAACGATTTTCAAAATATGCAGCGAAGGATAATAAAGGCATCTGAACTCCTTATGAATCCTCCGGACATTGATGTTGGAACCGCTCCCTGCGATGTGGTATATCAAGAGGGAAAGATGAAGTTGCTTCATTATCATCCGAAGGTAAAGAAAACCCACGATGTCCCTCTGCTAATCATCTACGCCCTAATAAACAAACCGTACATACTTGATCTGCAGCCGGATCGCAGCGTCATCAGGACTCTTTTATCAGAAGGATTCGACATTTACATGATAGACTGGGGTACCCCCACAGAAGCGGATAGGTTCATGACCCTTGATGATTATGTCAACTGGTACATCAACGATGCAGTGGACTTCATCAGGGAAAAACACGATATGGATTCGATATCCCTATTGGGGTACTGTATGGGAGGAACCCTTTCAGTGATGTTCACAGCAATCCACCCTGAAAAGGTGAGGAATTTCATAGTGATGGCTGCACCCTTGGACTTCAAATCCGATCCAGGTCTTCTCAAATTATGGTCAAAAAAGGAGTACTTCGATGCCGATAAACTTGTGGATATAGTGGGCAACGTATCTGGTGAATTTTTGAACTTCGGTTATCTTCTTTTGGATCCTGTAAATAATCTCTACTCAAAATACCTGAAATTCATAGACAAGGTTGACGATGATGAATTCGTTAAAATGTTCTTTCGCATGGAGAAGTGGATAAACGATGGCATTCCAGTGGCAGGAGAGGCCTTCAGGGAGTTTATCAGTAAGCTATATCAGGAAAACCAGCTTGTAAATAACCAGTTGAGACTCAACGGTTATAAGGTGGATCTAAAGAAAATCGACATGCCACTTTTGAGCCTTGTGGCTAAATATGACCATCTTGTACCTCCTGAATCCAGCATGTCGTTCAACGACCTTGTGGGGAGTAAGGACAAGAAGATGATGGTGTTTCCAACTGGACATATCGGGCTTTCCGTTTCCTCTGCAACCAGGGCAAAACTTTGGCCCGAGGTGGCATTATGGTTGAGAAAAAGGTCTGATATTAAAAAGAAAACCAAGAAAAGACCCAAGAAGAAGGAAAGGCCTAAAAGACCTTACAAATGAGAATTTCCCATGGTTCTGAAGTGATTTCAATGGATAATATCAACGAAACCATTGTGGTGGATACTAACGATGGGATATGCACGATTACTCTGAACAGACCCAGGTATTTGAATGTGTTTAATGAGGAGACCTTGACCAAATTTTACGGCATTCTCGACGAGATATCCAAAAATGGCGAAGTGAAGGTTGTTGCTCTGCTTTCCGCATCTGAAAAGGCCTTCACAGCCGGGGCAGATATTAAGGAGATGGTTCTTAAGGATTCTGAAGGGGGCAGGGAATTCGCCCAGCTGGGCCATAAGATAGCGAGGATGCTTGAAACCATGCCACAACCCGTGATCATCGGGGTAAATGGATATGTATTGGGTGGCGGAGTTGAGTTTTCCTGTGCATGCGACATCAGAATAGCCTCTGATGATTGTATATTCTCCCAGCCTGAGATCGATATCGGTGTTATTCCAGGATGGGGAGGAACCCAGCGCCTGTCCAGAATAGTGGGTATTGCTAAGGCCAAGGAAATGATCTACACAGGAAAAAGGATAGATGCCCACGAGGCCAAGGAAATAGGCCTTGTCAATCATGTGGTACCAAAAGAAAAGCTCAATGAAGCCGTGATGGCCATGGCAAAAACCATTGCAAGTAAAGGAAAACTCGCTTTGTTCGATGCCAAGAAGTCTATAAATCAGCTATATGAATCGTTTATAGAGCAAGGTCTAAAGTATGAAGTTGACAGGTGGACGGAGCTTTTTGAAACCCACGATCAAAAAGAGGGTATGAGGGCGTTTTTGGAGGGACGAGAGCCGAAATTCAAGGATGAGTGAAACCTGGATTTTAATCAATGTGCAAAACTTTCTCTTGAACAGAATTAAATAGCTTAAATACCATTCATCTCCACTTTTACGGTGATTAACATGCAAGAGACTGTCGAAACAGTTGCGAATCTAATGGCACTGTCCGCAATTACTGCACCCAAGACAAGGGGCCAGGACGTTCTAAAAATCAAGGTTCTTCTTGGTGAGGAAAAGGACAAGGTTGCCAATGAGATGCTGAAAATTGCCAAGGAGAGGGATATACCCGGATTCACAAGGGACGGAAACAATGTCAAGGACTCCGATGTGTTGCTTCTTTTCGGACTTTCACCCCACGACTCCTGTGGCTTTGATTGTAGGGCCTGTGGTTTTGATAGCTGCGGTGAATTCGACAGTACAGAGGCAGTAGGTGATTTTGCAGGGCCAAACTGTGCCTTTAGACTTTTGGATTTGGGCATAGCCTTGGGCTCTGCCGTAAAGACCGCCAGTATTCACAATGTGGATAACAGGATCATGTACAGGGTTGGAATTGCGGCAAGTAGGATGGATATCATGGATTCCAACATAATAATGGGTGTTCCATTAAGTGTAAGTGGAAAGAGCATATTCTTTGACAGGAAAACATAGAATTTCATGAAAATGCGAGGTAAAACCTACAAAAAACAGAAATATCCATAGAAAAGTTTATCTTTGACCGTGCATTTATCGTACACATCGGACATATAGGGGGAGAGTACATGACAGAAGAATTGGACAAATTACTGTCAAGATTGACTTTTGACCAGATTAAAGAAGTTGCTGAAAAGTTCGGGGTAGATTGCTCGGCCTGCGGGAGTAAGGAAGAATATATCACAGCTATCTCGAATAGCAATTTGGTTTCAACTGAGGATTTACAGGCCTCGTATGGAAATCAAGACATGGGAACTTCATCCCAGGACGATTCCATGCCTGAATTTGGCGAGGTAGAAAGACTGCTTATGGAGACAAAATCCGTATTTGACAGCGGAGATTATGTAACAGCGATAGACAAGGCAACCGAGGCCATTGATGCGGGTGAAAAGGCATTAAACTCGTTTTTTGGAGTAGGTCTATCCTTTGTGATCCGTTCCACTGAGATCATGATATCAAATTTACAAGACATGGATATTGATGCCTCCTCCTTACCAGAAATTCTTAATAACGCAAAAGAATCCCATGAAAATCAGGAATATGGGTCTGCTGGAAGCATCGTGGGAGACTTAAAAGAGGCAATGAATGAGCTTTATAGGCAGCAGAATGAGAGGATTTCCGAGCTCATCGAGGCCACTCAATCCCAAATTGACGATGCTAAGGAACTGGAAACAGATGTGTCTGATGCCGAGAAGAAACTTCAGGAGGCAAGGGATTTTCTTGCAGTGGATGCATTAGCAAAGGCTCTAGAAAGTATGAGGGAATCTGATACTCTGGTAAAATCCGCCAAAGAAAAGAGGGTTTCGGAAGTTTCCGTTGTCATTTCAAAGGCCGCCAATATCATAGAGGAAGCGAGCTACCTGAATGCCCCTGTTTCAGAGGCTGAGGACCTTCTGGAATCAGCTAGGGCGGCCTTTGATGGGAGGAACTACAATCTGGCTCTTGAGAAGGCAAATACCGCCTCCGAAGTTGCCAATGCTGCAAGAGATGAACAGATACAGAAAGCGTTGAGCATCCAAGAGAAAATGAAACCCAAAGCTTCGGAAATAGCTGAATCTGAAGTTCCGATTTCAGCAGGTGTAGAAGAGGCTGAAGAGGTGGAGATGGAGTTTACAACCGAAGTAAAGAAGGAAGAGGTTGCAGAGGTCAAGCCTGCCGAAATATCCAAAGTATGTCCCACCTGTGGTGGTGACCCAACCTTTGTTGAGCAGTACAAGCGGCATTACTGTTATACCTGCAGTGCCTATGTGGAGCCTGTGGAAAAGAAGGAAGAGGTTGCAGCGGCCAAACCAGCCGAAGTATCCAAGGTGTGTCCCACCTGTGGTGGTGACCCAACATATGTTGAGCAGTACAAGCGGCATTACTGCTATACCTGCAGTGCCTATGTGGAGCCTGTGGAAAAGAAGGAAGAGGTTGCAGAAGTCAAACCAGCCGAAGTATCCAAGGTGTGTCCCACCTGTGGTGGTGATCCAACCTATGTTGAGCAGTACAAGAGGCATTATTGCTACACCTGCAGTGCCTATGTGGAGCCTGTTGAGAAGAAGAAAGAAGTGGCAGTAACCAAACCCGCCGAGGTTTCCAAGGTGTGTCCCACCTGTGGTGGTGATCCAACCTATGTTGAGCAGTACAAGAGGCATTACTGCTACACCTGCAGTGCCTATGTGGAACCTGTGGAAAAGAAGAAAGAAGCAAAACCCGCGGCTGCTGCAAAACCAAAAGAAGCCAAGGTATGTCCCACATGCAGTGGTGAGCCCACGTATGTGGAACAGTATAAGAAGTACTATTGTTACACATGCAGTGCTTATGTAGAGCCTGTAGAGAAAAAATCATCGGCAAATACCTGTGATACCTGCGGCAATGAGGCAACGTATGTTGATCAGTATAAAAGATACTACTGCTACACGTGCAGTAAATATGTGTAGTTGGACTAAAGACCTGAAAACCACACTTTTCTGGAGGTTGGACGGTGGGGACCGTGAAAATTTTATATATTCGAATTATCATATCGAGCATATTCAGTATATCCAATAGGGCGTGTTATTCTGGAAAACGAAAAGGGTAATAAAGAACAGAAGAAAAAGATGATATTAGAAAGTCTTGTGGAAGGAAAGAAAATGGATCTTTATACAGAAAGACGAACCAGTGAGATGCACTTCTGTATATTTTGTGAGAAAATAAGTTACAAGAAAAAACCGGTAAAAGCCCTGGGAAAAAAGTGGATATGCATAGATTGCCTCAGGCAGTTGAAAGAGCTTTTGGATTCCCTGAAACAGTGGGAGGAGGAGCTCACCCTAGAAGATGAAATGAAGAAACAGCTTGGTGAGGGACTGGGGTTGCAGGAGTTATGAAACCAGAAGATTCTATTGTGTTATCTTCTTTTGAAAAAGAGAAGATTAATAAGATGGCCAGGGGGGCAGAAAACGCCCTGAAGTACGTTTTGTCCCTAGCTGAAAAGGACAAAGCCCTTATCATAACCGATGAGAGCAAGAAGTCGATTGGCCACGCTTTTAAATTTGGGGCGATAAAACTTGGAGCACAAGTGGATTCCTATATTCTTCCAGAATCCAAAAGGCCCCTCAGTGAGATTCCTGAGGATCTAAATCCACTCTTTGATGATCGTAAGGTCTTCTTGAATGTATTTTCTGCCCATGCCAATGAAACCCCTTTCAGAATCAAACTAGTGAAGAAGCAATGCTCCTTTAATGCCAAGGTCGGTCACGCCCCAGGCATCACAGAAGACATGATGATCACAGGACCCATGACTGCAGATTTTGAAAACGTTGCAGATAACTCTCGGCATCTTATGGAGGCCTTCAAATCCGCCTCCACGGTGCGTATAACCACAAAAGAGGGCACAGATATTTTGCTGGACATAAAGGACAGGGAATTTGAAACAGATTCGTGGATAGAACCTGGAGGCATGGGAAACCTTCCTGCAGGAGAAATATGGTGTGCCCCTGTAGAGGATGGGGCAGATGGCATGATTTTCGTAAACGGCTCAATCGGTGATTTGGGTGGTGTGAACAGGCCCTTGAAGATCTACGTAAAGAAGGGAAAAGTTGCCTCCTTTGAATCAGAGGATGAAGAGCTCGTAGCAAAAGTAAAAGATTTAACATCCCTGGATGATATGGCAAGCGTCATCGGAGAGCTTGGAATAGGCCTTAATCCGAAGGCCAGACTTACAGGCAATCTTCTCGAGGACGAGAAGGCCGGAGGAACCGCCCATATCGCCTTCGGTTACAACGAGAACATGCCGAGCGGCAAGAACAATTCAAAGACCCACAGGGACTTTCTGTTCTACAATCCCACTTTCGAGGTGGAATATCAAGACGGGAGCAAGAGGATAGTAATCGAGAATGGAAAGGTCGTGGTTTAGCTTTTTAAATATGTTGAATTCTAAATAAGGACCAAAAAATTACCCCCAACCTCCCGGAGGGGGACGTATCTATTAATACGCCGGGGTTTGAGTGAGTGAGGGTCAGGAAGTTGAGGGTTACTTCACGCCAATTATTTGCTCATATGAATCTGCATATTTTCCCTTCTGAGAGGGTTATTTTCGTCCTGAGTTGCATCTTCTGTTTCCATGGATTGATTGATGGGTTCTATTAGATTTTGTATGTACGTAAGCCTCTTTTCGATTCTCCCGATACGGCAGTTTATGCACCTACAGTCGGCAAATAGCTCGCTTTCTTTCATTTTCTCATCCTTTCATGGCCAAGATTTCGACTCTTTTTTGAGGATAAATAAATTCCAAGTGCAACGAGAATAACCAAGAAGCATGCATATATTGACGTTACAATGATACAGGCCTCTAAATTGGAGGATATTTGTCCCTTGTCATTCTTACCTGAGGCGATATCAGAATCGGCGCCTTTTTGATCGTCTTGGGAAGGTGTGAGAGAGAAATTTACATATGTGATTTCAGAAACTGCAACAAGTTGATTTTGACTTTCATATCCTTTTTTTGATGCCGAGACATTTTTTAGGCAGAAACAATATGGAACGTTTATGAATGTATACTGACCTTTTTCGTCGGTGAGCTCTGTTCTGATTACATCATGATATTTGAGGATCATCAATGTATCTGGAATGGGATCATCAGTCTCTGCATCTGTTACGACTCCAGTTATCGTACAATCATTTGGCCCGCCATTATTGTCAATGGGCTTTAGGTTGAAATCTACATACGTGATCTTGTGAACCGCCACCATCTTATACTGGATCTCGTAACCTTCCTTTGCTGCCGAGATATTTTTTAAGCAAAAACAGATGGGAACATTCGTGAACATATATTTCCCCTTTGAATCTGAAAGTTCTGTATAAACTTCCCCATGATATTCCAGTGTCAGAAGAGCATTTTGGATAGGTGCATCGGTTATTGCGTCTTTGACAAAACCCACTATAATACCCTCTGTACATCCACTGATACTACTGCCTGGTTTCTGAGCTGGTATAGTCGAAAAAAGTAGGAGTGCAACTATGCAAAATACCAAAAGAACACTCAAAAATTTTCTCGATCCTATATGACCACTAACTTTCATTTTAATTACTCTCCTTTATTCCTTAAAAAATAGATTGGTACCGATGTAAATAATGGATTTGGTACAGTTTTTGGACGATTATTTAATGGTTTTGGTACATCGGATTTAAAAGTTGTTATTAGCTTATAGGGGTCTTGGGATCCACAAGATAACAGGCAGATTCCCTTCCCCGATTCTCCACGAATATAAAACCCGCCTTATCCAGAATATTGACATGGTAATTAACAACTTTTCTTGATACATTTATCTTCTTGCCTATATTACTTTGAGAAATGCCCTGGTTCTCCTTTATCACGGTGAGTATGGATTCCTGAATATCGCTTAAAAAGAATCTCATCTCGGTCTTGGGACCTTTTATATAGAATCTCCTGTACATCCCATCCTGTCTTGATCTGATAAACTGAGCCTTTTCTAGACGATTCAGGTGATAAGATAGGACTCCGATTTGAAGGTCGAGATCATTTAAAATGGCCCGGTAGTGTTTACCTGGATTGTCCCTGATATAGTCGATCAATCGCTTTCTCACGGCATTTTTGAGGAGGTTTTGCTTTTTTATAGTGGAATACAATACAAGGGAAGCTACTAGAATCAGGGTAATTATTATACCCATCTGATAAAGAATTAGTAAATCGGTTCCTTTTTCTTCGGGTTTACCTCTACCGAGAAAACCACCTTGATTAAGAGAAACATCGAATACAACCGTTTCCTCCTCACCGAAAGCTGCCCCATACAATTGAATTTCATGTGATTGGTTTTGATATCCTCCTGCCTCGATTTGCAGTAAATAGGTGCCAGGAGAAAGACCTGTTATCTGATAATAGCCTTCAGAATCTGTTGTGGTCTGTGCCGCAACAGTTAAATTTTCATAGTAAAAAACCGTAACTGTAGCATATACGATTGGTTTATCTGTTTTTTCATCTGTTACATGGCCTACAATCGATGAATCTTGAGCACTGACAGCTCCTATGAAAAGTGAAAGAAGGAAAAGAGCCGAAATCAGAATTATTCCGACATTCATGGGTTTATGGCCAGCTATGGTGCCCAATGATATTCACCATCCACATCTAAGATATGGGTTGTTATTTATTAATGGATTTTGGTACACATTTTGGACAATCATCCATTTAAGATCAAGCCCAGAGTCTGTTTTAACATTCGAGTTCTAATGAATTGATTTCATTCAGGTTATCCAAATGATTTGCTTTTATATATCTGCTTGATACCGTATACAACGTGTCTTCGATATAAAATGATCTTTGAATGGTATTGGAATAATATCTGTTGTTATATTTATCGGAATTCGTCTGATCTTCATGTGATATTCTTCCCTTTAAACCGATTCCATTATTGGTTGAAATCCGGAATACATGGGCACCATTCCATGTATATTCTCCATGGGTCTGAGG
>CP070672.1:2893159-2912578 GCA_020351895.1 Thermoplasmata archaeon | reverse complement strand
TCAGCATTGAGACTGAGCATGTTAATATATGTTTGTCTGTCACTTTCGCTTAGATCATCGAACATCAATAAGCTGATTGTCGCTTCACTCCAACGACCAAGACCATATCCTTGACCATAACCAACATGACTTGTAGGTCTGTTATTTCTATGTCCATGCCTATTTTCTGTATCAGCCACCCTTTCATCCGAGATTGTTATTAAATCCGCTTTAAAGTCGCTGACTATATCTGATCTGGCCCCGGACATAGAAACATAAGCATCCACAAACTGAGGTAATGCCACATCCCCTGCAACATAATTACTGGTGCTTCTATACTTATCATATGAACTTGATTCATAGTTCCAGGCACCGGCATCCCAGAAACTTTCAAAATCGGTTTTATATGTGGAATCCCCGGTCAATCTCCATAATTCCCCGGCACCATAGATTTTTATATGGGTACTTGCACCGTTGTTCTTTGCATAGGTATAGGCGTCGATGGCTTTCGTTTCTAACTCTGCAGCCCTGGTGGCATTAAATGGTTCAACTAGGTAAGCCCCCTTTGCAAAGAAACCAGAGGCTATTGCACTTATTGCTGCAGAAGGAGCATAGGTCCAGTGGGGTTTTAGTCCTGGATACCCTGGTTGATGGCTTTTTAGAATATCATTATTGGCATAGAAGTATTGTTGTGGGTGTCCATCTGTCTGCACACCCATACTTACGCCGCCATCACTTCTTTGTATGTCTTCAAATGCCTTTGCACCCCACAGTGCTAAATCCAATAGATCAGGGATTCCATTTCCACTTTCCTCAATATCCAATTGGCCATCTGTGAATGCATTTTGGTTAAACTCATAAACAGTAAGTAAAATTATAGGGATCATTGTATGTGATGGTCTGATATCAAAGTCTCCTGCATCATGGAATCCACCTCTAACTGGAATTTTAATTCCTTTTGGATCTCCACTCTCATCCACCATAACATTAAAATCAAAATCAGCGCCCCAATCATAGAGTTCTAATTCCGGAGGAGGGATATATGCCCAACCATGGTCCCTTGTACCTTCATCAGAGTATTCATCTATGGGTCTTGTGTAGGGTCCCCAATACGCTTCTTCTATGGATCTATACCAGCCGTTTGCATCAAAACCCCTCAGCGTAACATAAAATGCTTTTAGGAACCCCAGATTGCTCACCTGTGTTGGCCAGGAAACACCAACACCAGGGATTTTTATTCTATAAGTCAGGTTGTCCATAACCAGGCTGGGATCAGAGATATCGATTGAACCAACATCGGTTCCTGATGCCTCGTCCTTACCATAAGCATCCAGTCTTTCAGGGCTTCTTTTTACCACACTTATTCCTGATAAAACAACACCTCTATCATCTAATATATTGGCTGGTTCATATAATACACTAGCCGGGTATTTTTGATAGCTGGTTACTGGAACCGGTCCACCATCACCCATCCATTCATGTACGTATGCATATCTTTCGTTAGCCATGGGACTGTAGGCTACCTGGTTAACATCTATTGGTCCTTCCAGATAGCTGTCACTGAAGACCATATTAAACTCCAGCGTCCCGGTGGGACCATCAGTTGTTTTGATATTCAATATCTCAGCAGTGTCTGTACTTGGATCGGATAAAACATCTTGATCCAACTCAAGAAATATATGGTGATCCAGGTCCACAACTTCATTATCCTTATCCCCCCAGGTATCTGTATTATATCCCCAATCCGGTTGGGAGACTGGGATAGATTTCCTATATTTTGTTTGAACATTAATTGGATTTCCATCCAATCTCGTTACGGTCCAGGTTGCGGACTTCCAGGCCGCGCCATCATTCCCGGTTAACTGACTACCATCATAAACAGTCCGAAAGTCTGCCAAAACGATCTCGATAATATCCGGGGCAGCCATGTGAACTTCCCTTACAGCGCTCTCTAGCTCTGCTCTTGGCCCTCCGAGTGTTTTTGCATGGTCATACAGATCATCTGCCTCCGTACCTAAAACTTCAACCATAATGAATACATTGGTTGCAGGGGAAAGGTCTGTAATCGTATGGATTGATTCGGTAATTCCTGTAGCATCCATCTTTCTGTTATTAACATCACCTAGATACCTTGGTTCGGGGGCGTAGTAAACATTATAGCCAGTGGCGCCAGGTACATCATCCCAGTCCAGGACAATTCTTGAAGAGCCGAGCCCTGTTACAATGTCTGCCTGGGTAAGGGGTGGATCTGCTCCCTTGGCTCGAATATCCCCGCAGTCTATTGAGATTGAAAGAGTTGACAAAAACAACAGACAAAAAACAGCTATGCAGGTTACACTTCTTGGAAAAGATTTTGATCTCTTTTTCGACTCTTTCTTCATAGGCACACCTCAAATATTTTTTGGAGCGATTTTATTTACACATCATGTACCAGGCAGATTTTTATTATAGTTAAAACGTTTAATTTGTGTGTTATAAATATAAATAGATGGCGAGCCAGTCCCCAAAACTGATTATTAAAAGCGAATCCAGTATATAAAGAAGTCATGAGTTCATCATCATGAAAAAGAGTATGCAAATAATGTTTTAACCATGCAAAACCTAAAGAAAAGTTGGCTTTATAAAGTGGAGATTTAAAATAATCATATCTTAATTACTAACGATCCAGTCGCATTCCTGTATGGCATGTATCCAATAACCTTTACCAGGTTCCATATAATCCCATTCCTCAAGACTCCTTATGGTTTTTGTCCCATTGTCAAAATATTCAACGGCATTTATCTGAATATCAAAATCGAGATTGTTCAATGCATTATCTCTTGATTTTGGTGTTGTACATGGGTATCCAACAAGGTTCCAGCCCTGTCTTAAAGATATGGTTTGAGGGGAAATTGGTGAGTCGCCAGAAATAAATAGAATCGCACCATCAATTTCAGTTACATGAATCCAAAATCCCATCTTATTATCCAAATTCTCCAAATCGTTCATATATGATGGCTTTAAGATGTGTTTATGCTTCCAGGAATCAGTAACATCCGAGGAATTATAATATTGGACAATGTCATATTCACCATCGATAGAGCCAAGTACATCATCTATTCCTGTCTCTGATACAATATATGGAAAAGAGACCAGATTCCAGCCTTCATCCAAATATATTGGTGGATTTGTTGCATTCACATTTATAGATTTGAAAGCCCTGTTGTTTCCTTCATTTGTCTCAGAAATGAGGTTGTCATCATCCACCACTAAATAAATGACATGACTCCCTGCTTCTCCCATGGTATTCCATAATATATAGACTATTGCCGATTCCCCATGGATCAGAATATGCAGAATCTGCTCTTCACCTATTTGGATTCCTTCTGAATCGGGATCTCCATCAAAGAACTTAACATGGACAGGGAAGGCGTCCGTGTTTCCAAGATTATGGATATTTGCCGTGATATTCACCTCCTGTCCTTCGAAGGGCGATGAAGGATCAAACTCGATATAAACACTTTCTACTGCTAGATCAACAGATAAACCTCCCCCTCCAAATACCACGGTATGAAGGCCAGAACCTGGCCAACCGTCCCATTCACCGTCTAGTAGGCCAATACCGATCTCTTTGAAGTTCGCATCGAGTATTATTTTTGAATGGTTCTCACTGTTAATCCAGCTGGACATGGTGCTTTCCACATCGATTCCCCAGCTCTTCCATGCCAGGCATTCCCCTACATAGGTATTTGCATACTCAGCATGATTATTAACACGTTCCATGAAAGTGGCCCCAGAAAATTGCCCTTCATCCGAGGACTTATGGCCAAGGAAATCATAATCTATCATATCCTGACTGTGGGCCCTTGCCACCCTCCATAGTGTTGCATTGAGTTTTAAAGGTCCAACGCCGTTGTCTGTTCTATTCTCGTTTATCTTGTCAAGAAGCTGTAGTTCAAAAGTTGTTGGTTCGATGTTACCGTATTTACCGGCCTCCACAGGGTGTATATATCCAATTGGGAATGATTGAATCGACAATAACACGATTAATAATGTCGATAATACAATCACTTTACCTCGATAATATTTAGAATAATTCATTCTCCATTCTCCAATCGTACTCCTCAAAGACGCAATTTACTGCCAATTTTTACTAATGGAATATATTGGCCAGGGGGTTCAAATAGCTTTCTATTGGATAAGTGATGCGAAGTGTATTTTTTATGAAAATAAATTTATCCCAAATTGGAATTCATCTGAACTCAGAATGATACACCTTTCAGAAGAAAGACTTCAATATCCTCCACCCTGAGAACCTGAGTTTGTCTTGGGAGGCTTCGGGCTTTTTGGGGTGGGTTTTGGTTCTTGTGCCGGTGGTGGCTGCTCCTTTGTTGGTTGACGGGCCGGTCTAGCCCTTCTAACAGGCTGTCTTCTCTGGGGGGCGCGGACAGGCCTTTTTCTCTGCCTCTGATACATGAGTTGGGTCATGGCACCAAGTATGAACATGGAGCCACCTGCCAGACCTGCTAATATTAGGGCTGAATCTCCCCCTGCAATGAAATAAACAGCAACCCCCACCAAAAATCCTCCTATTGCAGCCAGAAATACACTCACTATCTCCTCCACATAGATCACTGCAATCACGAATATTATAACACCGACAATAAGTCCTATTACAATAGGGGCTGTCTGATTATCTTGATTATTTGTATAAACAAGATACGCTGTTGCGGCGAAGGCCAATAAGCCACATAACAGGGCCACTGCAGCTTTAGCCAATAATTGGAATAACATGCTACCTATTATGGCAAAAATTATGGCCAAACCCAAGGCACAGAGGTATCCCTGTATGGCAAAACCTATAGCAAAACCTATCATGGAGCCAATGATTGCCCCTAAAATCGAAACCATGAACTCCCATATTATCTCGCCGAAAAAACAAAGAAGCAAACCTACAATCAACAGGATCAACCAAACCCAAGTTGGGATGGCGCCAATATCGATTTCAGAGGTAATGCCATTGGCCAAATATAAGCCTCCAAACTCATAGAAAGAAGATGTTTTGGTATTTAGGTGTTATCCTTATATTATACCAAGGGAGAACGCATATATGTAAATATAAAATAGGAAAATCCTTATTTTGCCCTGAAAAAGAAACTTTTAGGCCTTAACTTGTTCCACCCAAAGTCGGCGTCTTGTTCTGTTCTTTCGCACAACCAATCTGTCCAAATAATCCCGTTCGACATCTGCGAGTAGACCTATGACCTTCAATACACCCTCTTTTGTGGGATTCCTGATATCAACACCGGCCCTAATGAATTGCTGTCTTACCACAGGCATAGCCCTATCCATATCCCCAAAAACATTGCAGAAATCGTTTATTACCAAATCTGTCGCAGCCACTAACGTCGTTTCTTTTGATTTTTCTTCAACAACGGCAGGTTCTTTACTTACGGCCTCCGACTCTATGTTAGTCACCATACTGCCTAAAGTGAAAAATAGCTCCTCCACATTCTCACCGGTCTTGGCGCTGCAGGGGAAGGCCACTGTATTGTATTTCGATGCCACGTTTTGTAGATCCTCATAGGAGAATTGAGCATCATGAGCGAGGTCTGATTTGTTGGCCACAAATACCATCTGGAATCCAGGCAAACTATTGCTCACTGTTGGTAACCAGTACTCTTCTATGCTCATTAGGGTGTCCATCCTAGTGAAATCGCATACGAATATAACACCCTGTGCCCCCAGGAAGCTGGTGGCTTGAATTTTCGTATAACCCCTTTGGCCCAGAACATCCCATATCATGAGCGTGAGGTAGATGGTCTCTCCATTGTTATCCAGCTCCAGCTCTTTCTTGGTCACTTTCGTACCTATGGTGGCTATGTATTTGTCGTCGAATTTGTCCAACACGAACTTACGAATCAAACTCGTTTTTCCAACTGCACCATCGCCTAATAGCAGGACTTTTCGCTTGATGTTCCTAGAGGATACCTTTTGTGATGTATTTGATAGAGCCGTCATATTGGACCATCCCAAATATAAAGGGGGCGCATTTTTCCAATAGTTTTTGCGCTCGGAGAAACCTCCCTACTATACAATTTCCTATATTGATGGATGAGTTTATATTATTTTTCCTGGCATCTTACTTGATGGAATGATACCACTGGCATAATAAAAATTAATAGATTTTATTTTCTTTTTCTTTTGTTCCTGCCCTTAAAAACTATGAAAAGCGCGATCAGGCTAAAGGTTGGGATGAGGATATCTTGGTATTCTGGTAGGTAGTAAAGCGAGCCCCATGAGGAGGGTGTATCCATATCCGAACTTGCCCAGTAATAATCCGTGGTTTCATCAGCATCGTAGACATGGATTGCAAAACCGGCTTCCTGACCGTTTGAAGGGAGGTTTGTTCCCCATACCTCCATGAAATCAATTAGAAATTCGTATGTAATATAATTTCCATCGGTTGTATCTTGCTCAGCATCACCTGTGGTTGAATATGGGGTGGAATAGGTTTCGTCCCAGCCCATTAGCCCAAAACCATCATAATCCTCAAAACTATCCCCTGAAGTTGAATCCATAGCCTTGAATTTGTAATCGTTGTTGGGTTGAGGATCGCTATCATCCCCATTCTCAATATCAAATACAATTTCACAGTAATCTTCGACATTTGTTGTAGTGTCACTTGTAACTCTAATGCAAACGTAAAGTACAGCGGCAGTATCGTCAAGCTCCACATATAAAATAAAATCTCCAGTGTTATAAGAATCGTAATCTGTCCATTCGCTAGAACTCCAATCTCCATCAATAGTTATTGTATCGGAGGATGCAGGAACCCATAACTGGTTTGCATTTCCTCTTGTTCCCCTTTCACTAAAGAAAAACAATACACCTTTTTCATTCTCCTCAAAAATGAACATGGATCTCGTTACCCTCTCACCCGAATAATCCCTCTCACTCTCCATCCAATCCGTGGTCTGGAAGAAAACCTGAACTTGGCCTGTTATACCCAATGTGCCCTTTGAGATTTGGGCCTCCAACCGCGCTGTATCGATTGCTGCTTCCACACTTCCCACAACACCCCACTTCCACTCAAAAGGTGTTACTCCGATAAAGATGTGATGCTGTTTTGAGGTTATCTCACCATACTTACCCTTGATCTCGAGGAGGTGATCTGCACCTATTCCCCCAATAAAGTAACCTGTTGCGGATTCGTTATCGCTGTCTATATAAATATAGGCCACATCCTCACCTGTCTTAGGTTCCGGGGTTGGGGCGGGTTGAGCTATCCCTGGCTCCCCAGGTTCACCAGGCTCAGAGGGTATCGGGAAACTGGCATCATTGCGATATGGTACCGCGGTTCCTAAACACATTTCGCCATCCACCTTCAAATAGAATGACAACATCTGAGTTGTGTTCGAGACACCATATTCTATAATATCTAAATTTTTCTTGGAAACATCATCGGGTTTATCATCGAAAATATCGTTATCATTCCAGTCACCAAAGGCTCCATCAATCTTGACATTCGTGGGGATGTTTTTTATATAACTGATATCGAAATAACCTTCCTCCGGTAATTCATTTTTCAGACTTATCGCCCCAATGCTTGTGATGATATCTCGTGGATTTAGGATCCTAAAACCTATGCTGTTTTCAGAGGGAGCACTGGGACTCACATCAACCTCAATGTACATAGTTTTACTCTGTTGATCTTCCAATATAATACTTGTTTCTAATTCTACCTGACCTATGCTCAAAGTCCCTTTAGCGATTGTGCTTGCACCTTCCATCAGCCTGACTCCATCGGTATTCACATCCCTATCACTGCCGAGTCCAATACGTGTGAGCCGAATTTTCGTTATTTCTATTTCGGCATTTAATCCGGTTAAATCCAGCCTCAACAGGTTTTTTGTAGAAACACCTATGTAATCCCAACCAACACCCTGCTGGTTTACAATTAAAACTCCTTCTTCATTGCTTATTATGGTGTCTGAAAAATCCTCTGATCCTTCGTAACCCTGTATATAGAATAAAACATCCACAACATCATGATTTTTCAAACCCAGGGAACTGTAGCTTACCTTAACCTCCAACTCAGAGCTTTTTATCGCTGCCGATACACCTACTCCTGCTATATCCCACAGATTCCAATCCTGGGTATTGGATGTGTAGGTGAACATGGCACTGGAGAATATCTCCCCCTGCCAACCCTCCACCTTCAACATGAAATCTGCACCTATTCCATTTATCGAATATCCAGTGGGTTGAAATTGATCTGTATCAATAAAAACATGAACAGTGTCCATATGTCTTCCTAGGTATTCAGGCTCCCCAGCGAGCATGTTTCCATAGACCTTGACATAGAAGGAGAGTTCTGACAACCTGCTGTCCACACGATAGTCCACTATATCAGCGTTTAAATTAAAAGGTAGAGATTCGCCAACATCGGAGATTGGAGTGATGTCAATCCAATCTTCGAAATTACCGTCAATGGTTATACCCTTAGGGGGTTTTGCAACATTTATTGCCAGGTATGGCGTCAGAATGAGAATAAAGATTAACAATGGAACGATTATTAAACCCCATCTGCTCTGCTTGCTCTCAAATAATTTCCTTCTACCGCTGATGCCATTGGTTATTCCATTACCGTTGGTTATGCCGTTTGTGATTCCGGCCCTGAGGGATTTGAGCCCGTTCGTGAGGCCATTTGTTAGACCATTCGTTAGACCATTCGTCAGGCCATTTGGAAAACCCCTCTCCCTCTCCTTTAATCCGTTTGAAACACCGATCTTAAGCCCTGTATCGACACGGACTCCCTCCTCAATTCTTGGTCGAACAAGGCTTTTTTCCTCCTTCACCTCCACAACTTCAAATTCCACCCCACAATCAGGACAGACTGCAACGGGCTCTTCAAAAACCTTTCCGCATACTGGGCACTCATAACCTTCAGTTAAAAATTCTACTTGTTCCTCCTTTTTCATCTTAGCACCACGATGCGGACAATCTCTTGTATACCTCTTGATTTATGCATTCCATGAAGGGTATTTTGTTTCCATCTCCAACCCCCCATGCTGAAGTTCTGATACACGTCTATTACCTGACCGTTTCATATTGTACTTTAATTTATCCATTTGGATATTTGTAGAAGTAATGATATATCGTCCCCCATATATATCTTCCTGTTATTCACCTCCGTATAGCTCATTGATCGACTCAAGCCGGGGCCACTTAAAAGAACATCCCGAGCATTTCATGATATAGATTTCAATCCAATAGATCATGAATATCGACCTTCAGATTAATGGATCCTTTTTCCCCCAAATCAGAAGTAAGAGAAGGAGGCAAAATTTAAGGTAATGGGGAGTATAGGAGATTAGAGATGAGATAATGGATGGATATAGGTAGAGAGCTTCCCTAAAATCCCCACAAACTTAAAATAGCCAATCGCCATTAGCAGGCGCACTAATGGTGAGCAAAACATGGGAAAAATCAGACCAACTTACATAAAACGCATAGCCATCGATTTGGTTAGAAAATACAACGATAAATTCACCGAAGACTTTCAACATAACAAGAAGATGGTTGCAGAGCTCACAGATGTGAAATCCATCACCATGAGAAACAGGATAGCAGGCTATATCACAAGGTACAGAAAAAAATACAATGCCTAGATTTTTTGTAGAAGTTCAAGACTTTAAGATCCTCATTCTTTGGCCTAAATCCACCATTATCCTCGTTTTGAGCGTTTTAACTTAAAGGAAAATACCCAGGCAAAAATGGTTGAAATTAGGCCTAAAAGACAGATTTATATCGAATGAAACCCATACACCCCCGGAAGTTCTATGAATCGGATTAAGGTAGTGAATGAGGTGGCCGATTTGGTCCCCTTTTTAAGGGCTGTCAGCAATGAGGTGAAGATGAAAGTTTTTAAAGAAGTGTCCAACGACTGGCATACTGGAAAGGAGATAGCAGAGAAATACGGTGAGGAGGGGAAAAACGCCCTGAAATTATTCGAAAAAATGAAGTTGGTAGAAACACGATGGCAGCCTCTGGAGGATAATCCAAGTGCGACGCCTGAGAAGGCATATCACACCTACTATTCATCTTTTAGCATAAATGCCTCTTGTCCGGTCATAGAAATAAGTGATGTTCTCGCTGTGGCGGTCATGAGCGAGAGAGAGTTTAAAAAGTATGAAAAGAATATATATGAATCTGTTGGCCCCGAGGGCATATTTGTGGGTGATATCGCCGATTCACTTAAGCTCTCACCCACAATGCTCAAAAGCCTGATAAAGAGATCAGCAAAACTCGAATACAGAGGGCACAGGGTGGAGAGGTTGGAAGAAGAGTAGGAAAATATTTCAGAGAAAAACTGAAATTCGAGAGCTGAGGTGATAAGATGGGATTAAGTGACATGGATTTTGAAAAGAGCTTTCTTGCCCTGCTTGCGGGTTTCGGGCTCGTGGCCATTGTAGGTTTCTTCTATCTTTTCATGCGGGACAAATCAGGAGTGATAATTGCAATAGCGATTTTAGCCATAATCCTCTCGACTCTGATGATACTTTTTTATCTCTTCGACAAGCTCAAGTTCTGCCCTGCTTTTATAACCGATAGGAACTCCAACCTAGTGGCAGGCATGCTTTTTGCAGTCATATTCCTGCTTATAATCATCACTTTCACAGAAATTGTTGAAGAGGCCTTCGACGGCCTTTTGATAATGGTTTTAACTGCATTGACCTCCTTTTCCGTGTTTTTATTGCTCTATTCTTTATTGATGGAAGACTGAGTGAAAAAGAGGAGTAGGAATTTATTTTCGTGATCATTTAGCGATTCCGGGTGGTGGAAGAGGGCGGTGGGCGGGATAAAAATGTGATATAGCCTAAATTATCTTGGGTAATAATGATTTTAAAAACGAAAAATTTACTCGATCAATTACTTCTTCCTCTCCATTCCAATTCCACACCTGCATACTTGAGTCTCTCCAAGGTGGTGTCATAGGGATCGATATGCTCCTCCTCCAAGCTAGAAGCCAGATTGTAATCGATTTCAGAGAGTTTTCTTATCATGGCCTTCCTTTCCTCGTTGCTCATTACTCTTCTGTCTGTCATCGCAGCCACGTGAAAGCTAACATCGGCATCCAGAAGGAACTTAATGGCACGATATGGCAATTCAAAACTGGCTTTTGTAGCACCGGTTCTCCTTTCGAATCCCTCAGGGGTGCCTGCCTTTAACGAGACCCTTATATGGGGTTTTGTTAATCTTTTCAATTCTTTAACATATTTTTCATCTGCTCCAAAAAGGATTCCGTTGGTTTCCAATATGAAGGTACCGAATTCTGATTCTTCCACTAATTTAAGCAGGGCAAGAAGATGCTCCCTTCCCAGGGTGGGCTCCGCACCCGATATTCTAAGCTTCCTAACACCGAACTTATGGGCAGTTTTTTTGAGGTTCCCAAATGTCTGCTCTGCAGAATAAAACTCCCCAAGTCTTTCTGGAAAATCCCTGGACCAATCCACCCAGCAATAAAAGCACCGAAGACAACAGCCAACTGTATAGCCAGTGGCTATACCACCATATACACCAGTGGCGTAGAAGGCAGTGTACTTCCTGGCATCGCCCTTACATACAATTTTTTCGGTTTCCCTTGCCAATTCCAAGGGATCGAAGGGCTCGGAATCTTTCGTTAGAATTCGAGGGTATTGTTTCATATTGTTTAAGTAATGATGTTTCAAGATATTAAAGGATAGGCAAGGAGAATTTATGGATCTAAATCTTTCTGTCAGAGAAAGCATAGAAGAACGTAGGTCAGATCAAGAGGAAGAAAGCCACTAAATTCGGTAATCTGGTATCTAAATGGTGGTTACCAGCCAATGTTTATATATAAATGGAATACATGTTACAATCGATAATGTTAAGAGGGCTATCTGCTTTATGCATGATTCCTGCAACATGAAAAAATACAAGTGACGTGAATGAGAGGAGAAAAAGTGAGATTACAGACTGCTAGATCTTTGCAGAGAATTATCATCTTGTTTATTATCACGGTACTGATTTTTAGCTCGTTTACGGGGGCTAAATTTTCTTATATAAATAACGATGCCGCTAATAAGAGACAAGAAGATATAACACAAGGCGAAGTTCTCGATTTGACCTCATCCCACGTAATCCGTTTCAAAGCAGCTTTGTTCGATCCATTAAAAGAAGAGCCAAGATTATCCAAGGATTGGAACTATATCCAGGAAAATAATTACTTTCTGGCTCAATGTATGGGTCCAATTCAAAGTTCTTGGTTCCATGAAATCGAGTCAAAAGGGGCTAAAATACTGAGATATATACCTGATAATACCTACTTAATTCACATTAAAAGCGAAAGAATAGAATCCGTCGAAAATCTGCCATTCATAAGATGGATTGGATCATACCAACCCATATACAAGATCCAGCAGGGTTTATTGGACAGGGAAGGGGGAATTGAGCTCAACGTGCTGGTTTTTAAAGATGAGGAAGATAACCTTCAAAACGTGAGAAATGAATTGATGGCATTGGGTGGAACAATCACATACGATGGGGAAGGCAATCATATCATAAGAGTTAAAATAGATGCCCAAAAAATAAGAGATATTGTACTTATTCCGGAAGTCGAATGGATAGATGAATACTCACCCCCGAGAGCTTTTATGAACAAGGTTCGGGTGTTCACCGGAGCCAATACCGTCTTGAATCCAGGAGGTTTTAATGGCTCAGGTATAGTGGGTGAGGTAAAGGATGACGGAATAGATCAAAATCATCCTGATTTTGAGGGACGGCTAATCGGGACAGTTGGTGATCCACCGGATCTTCCCCACGGAAATTGTGCATTTGGCATAGTTTTTTCCTCGGGAAAGAACGATTCAGATGCCACAGGCATGCTTCCAGGAGGAGAAGGTGTTTTTTGTGATTGGTCAGAACCGCGCCTTACCTCCATATCTAATCTCGTCTTTAACTGGGGTGGTGTCTTTCAAAGTAATAGCTGGAGCACAGGGGATCTCGATAGCCAATACACCACTTCCTCCCTTGAAAACGATCAGGCTGTTGACGATTATGAAGTTGTACTGCTACACTCAGTGGGAAACAGCGGTGATGGGATATACCCCCAATCATGCAGTCAGGATTCTGTTGCCAAGAACGTGATAGGTGTGGGGGCCGTTTATCATTGGGATGATTTAAACCCAGCCAATGATGAGTGGACCGATTTTTTTGGTCCTGGCTCAACACCTAGCCAGGGTCCAGCATCTGACGGAAGAATCAAACCTGACCTGGTAGGTCCATTCGATTCCATCTACACCACAGATAGCACTGACGGTGACGCTCATGACGGTTATGTTGTGGGCGATTATTACGAATTTGGTGGGACCAGTGCCGCCACACCGGTTGTTGCGGGAGCTGTGGGTTTGGTGTATCAGATGTACCAAGAGAACCACTTCGGTAACAATCCAACGGGCCTTCAGCCACATGCAGCCACCGTCAAAGCGATATTGATAGCCGATGCCTACCAGTACGAGTTCTCCAAGGCAAATAGGTACCAGCAAGGTTGGGGCGGAGTGAATGTGGAAAATGTGTACAATATAGGGGAAAATCATTTTATTGTGGATGAATCAAAATCCATACAAGAGTCTGAAACCGCGAGATATATCATTGAACCAACTGGAGGGCCCCTAAAGATTTCTTTGGTTTGGACAGATGTACCGAGTACGACATCCTCTTCACAGCATCTAGTAAACGATCTGAATCTGAAAGTTACGGATCCAAATGACAATGTATATTGGGGAAATAATGGTTTAGAGACCTCAAAGTGGTCATCCGCCGGTGGAAGTGCGGACTCCTTAAACAATGTAGAGAATGTATTTATTCAGAATCCTACCGATGGTGTTTGGACTTTGGAGATAATTGGAGAACGCATAAACCTAGACGGTGATCCCACAACTCCTGGGAAAAATGATCAAGGCTTTGCACTGGTTGCAGCCAATGCTGCTCCAATCCTCTACGCAGACATCACTTATCCGAATTCCAATGAGAAGGTGAATGACATAGTTACGGTCAACGGCACATCCACAACCGATGTAATTCAAATACAGGTAAAAATCGATGATGGCTCCTGGGTTCCTGCAACAGGGACAACAGATTGGTTCTACGATTGGAACACCAATTCTTACTCAGACGGAACCCATACTATTTATGTGAGGGGATACAACGGCACAGCATATTCAGGTGTGGAGTTGGTAAATGTTATTGTGGATAACACACCCCCAACAACAACTTTGACAATTGGGGTACCCAAGCATGGTGATGAGGATGATCTGATAAATGTTACCTCTCATACCATGTTCTCCCTCGATGCTTCTGATAATTTGGCAGGGGTGGACTTTAGTTGGTTCTATATAAATGATGTACAAAATTATGGAGTGTACACCGCTCCTTTTAACCTCAGCAGCTATGGTGAGGGAACATACACCCTCTATTACGGCTCAACAGATATTCTTGGCAATAACGAATCGAGTCTAACCCTGAATTTCATAACAATAGTTGTGGATGATTCAGGGCCCACTACTAACCTATCCATCAGCATCCCTAAATACGGTGGAGAAATGGCTGATGTTAATGTCACCACAGACACGTTATTCACTCTAAATGCAACAGACAATCCTTCAACCTCTGTGGGTGTGAATTTCATATGGTACAGCATAGAAGGCGACTATTATATCTACAGTAGCCCGTTTGATTTTACCAGCTATGGTGAAGGAACCTATACTCTGACCTATGGTAGTGATGATCACCTCGGAAACAGCGAGGCAGGATCGTCATTGATTGTTACAGTTGACGAGTCAGAACCTATAAGCACTTTGACCATCGGTTTTCCAAAACATGGGGATGAGGTCGAGGACATCAATGTAACCAGCTCTACCCAGTTCACAGTAAGTGCTACGGATGGGGCAGTGGGAAACCTAGCCACCTGGTGGTATGTGAACGAAATTGGTAACTACTCAGAGACTACCACATTCGATTTTACCGGTTTTGGGGAGGGTTCACATACACTGTACTACGGTGGCCTCGACCTGCTTGGAAACAATGATACAACTCCGTCATCATTAGAAGTTATCGTAGATGACAGCAAACCAATGACCACTTTGAATATAGGTACTCCAAAATCTGGTGATGAGGTGAATGACATCAATGTAACGAGCTCTACTTCATTGACGCTGAACGCAATTGACTATCCTGCCCTTTCAGCAGGTGTTGATTTTACTTGGTATACTATAGAGACCGATTATTATGTTTATAATGGGTCCTTTAATTTTTCCAATTATGGAGAGGGTATCTACACCCTAACCTATGGAAGTGAGGATCAACTTGGAAATAAGGAAAATGAGACATCATTGACGATCTTAGTGGATGATACGGAACCTACAGCTACCCTAAATGTGGGACACCCTAAAACCAGAAAAAGGATCAATAATTATTGGAATGTAACCTCATCTACTACTTTCACAATAATTACAGAGGATTCCGCAGCCGGGATAGATATCGTTTGGTATACAATTGATGGCCATTATTTTGAAGGAACATCCTTTAACCTTTCAGATTTTGATGAAGGTTATCTTACCATAACCTGGGGTAGTATAGATAAACTAGGAAATACTAATACCGGAAATATGACAGTGTATCTGCATAAAACCCCCCCCATTACCACCTTAGATCTACAAGGAGAAAAATACCGAGAATCCATTGAGCATTATTGGAATATTACTGAAGAAACGCAATTTATGATATCTACTGCACCAATCAATCCGGGGATAAATTTTACATGGTATACCATTGATGGAGAATATTTTAAATTGAATCCGAAATCGAATTCGTTTAATCTTGAAGGCTTTGACGAAGGCCTGCATGTGATAACCTGGGGTAGTGAGGATATGCTGGGCCTAAATGAGACAGGAAATACTATTTTCGTATTTCTGGATACTTCCTCCCCAGAAACGGAAATAGAAATAGATGCTCCAAAGTACCGTGCTGATATCGAGGATCATTGGTCTGTAAAAAGAACCACACCTTTTACACTTCAATCCAAGGATAACTATTCGGGTGTGTCTTTTACATGGTATGTAATAGATGATGAGTACTATGAAGGGACGAGTTTTGCGTTATCAGGACTTGATGACGGAGAGCAAACAATTGTATGGGGCAGCAAGGACAACCTCGGTCACAATGAATCCGAACACACTATTACAGTATACCTCGATGATACACCACCTTCAATCACCTTCGATATCGGTCTACCAAATCGTATTTCAGATGATCTAACCTATATAACTTCATCGACACCAATCACACTGAATTTGGTGGATGATGGTGTGAATAATTCAATAATTTACTATAGTTTTGATTGGGGCACGACCTATTACGCATATGGCTCACCCTTTACAGTCACACCCGAGACCACAGCAATTACTTACTGGGGTGAAGATATTATGGGCAATCAGGCCACGGAATATACCTTTTATGTAACTGTGGATAATCAAGACAGCGATGGCGATGGTATTTATGATCTAGGGGATGACGACGATGACAATGATGGACTCTTGGATTCCCAGGAGGATAAAAACCAAAACGGCATCGTGGATCCTGATGAGACAGATCCCCTAAATCCAGATACTGATGGAGATGGATTGAAAGATGGAGTCGATCTTCATCCGCTAAAGAAGAGCGAGGGGGGGGAGGATATTAATCTCGCTATAATTCTTCTTGTTATCCTACTTGTGATCGTGATCACTCTTATCCTCTTCTTTTTCGTTATCCAAAGACAGAAGAAAAATAAGGAAGCAAAAGTGGAATGGGCTGATGAAAAAGAAACATATTTTGAATCCCAAAAGGAGCAAGCTCAATGGTCTGGGGGAGATGAAACCACATTTGAGCCTGAAGAAGAAGTTGATTGGACTGAAGAGGAAAAGTTACCGCCTCCGCCTCCGCCCAAAGAGGAGTTACCACCACCTCCCCCTAATGAGGAAGTTGAGTTCGAGCCTGAGGAAGAAGTACAGTGGTCATAGGGAAAGGAAGCGCAGTTTGAGCTGGAAGATAAGGATGAGGGAACTGAGCAGGTTGAGTTCGATCTTGAAAAGAGTAAGAAAAGGAAAAAGAATGAAGAAGAAAGGCGGATCTAATGGTATGAAGAGGAAAAAAAGGATTTAAACACAATGATTCAGAGTCCGAATTGTTTTGGTTAAAAAATATATAACTTATGGAATTAAACAAGAAGGATTACATTGTTTTATCGCACAAGAAACGAAAATGAGACGGAATTTCAACTATTTACTACAAAATTTTATATAATCTTTAATTCATGTTCTTGTACAACTATGAGGTTTAGATGGTGAAAGGTACAATCACTAAACTACTCAAAACCCGTTAACATTGTAATGAAACTGAGGTGAGGGAATGTCCGGACGAGTCAGCAAAAGGCTACAATCATTGATTCTGATAGGTATTCTTGTGAGTGCATCTTTTTTAGTATTAGTTTCAAGTGAAGTCAGTGCAAGTCCAAGTTTTGGCACACCCGAGATATCACCAGAATACCCAAATGCAACAGAACCAGTTGATGTTACAATTGAAATCAATGATGTCCAAGAAATAACAAACGCGACACTTTATTATTCATATGACGGGATAACATGGTATAATACCACCATGACATTGGATGGAGGGGGCGGTAATATATTTTTTAATGAAACTTTCCCAACCACCTCATTTAATTGGTCGAATTGGGCCAGCACATCAGGCTCACCGCAAATAAATACCGACGGCTCTAATGAGCCTTCTCCCCCATATTCGCTGGATTTGGATGGTTCTGGTGATTACGTCTACTCTAATGTGATAGACATTTCAAGCTACACAAACGTAAATATCACGTTTTCATATGAGATGGGCGGAGCGGCAGGAGGAGGAGGTGAGAGGCCAGATCCTGGAGATTGGCTTTATCTTTATTATTGGAATGATTTTGGTAGTTGGATAACCCTATGGTCCCAGAATGGTGATGGCAATTGGCACGATACCTTCGAGCAGGTGGAGTTGGCACTACCTTCTGATGCATACCATTCAGGTTTCAGGTTTAGATTTAGAAGCACAGGCTCTGGTTCGAATACAGATGATTTCTTTGTGGATGATATAAAGTTATTTTCGTTGGGGGAAGCAAACGGCACCATCCCAGGCCCAGGATATTCCACCTGGGTTTATTATTATGTCAACGCAACAAACCAAATCGGGGAAACGAGTGAGTCAACAATTTACAGCTATTATGCGGATGGTACTCCCCCGGTTGTTGTGAATTGGACATCAGATCCTGGCCCAATAAGCTCCGAGGAAAATATCACCATTTTTACTAATGTCAAAGATGACCATTATTTGGACCATGTTCTGTTATGGTACGATAACGGAAGTGGTTGGTCGAGCATAATGATGAACCTCGTTTCCGGCAACTTTACAAATGCAACATATCAAGGAGATATCCCCCCTTGTGGATCTGAAACTACAGTTTCCTATTATATCGAGGTTTTTGATAAAGCATCCAATTCAAATGACTCCATTGTTGAAAATTGCTCCACAAATTTCCCTCCGATAATCACGAATGTAATCCATATCCCCCAGTATCCAAACGGTACATTCTCGGTCACAGTTTACGCAAACATCTCAGATAGTGACGGCATAAGTTCTGTAACGCTATATTACTCAACAGATGGAGCTGTCTATATACCCATCCTTATGAATTTTTTCGGCAATGATATATATAACTGCACAATTCCAGCCACAGGCTCCACCACCACAGTTTACTATTATATAATTGCTACAGATAACAATAACATATCAAATTCCCCTTTTATATTCACCTACTATGTTGATGCTGAAAAGCCTGACTTTGAAACACCACAGATAGACCCACAATACCCGAATGCCACAATTGATGTGAATGTAACGGTTTCGATTACCGACAACCTGAATGTTACGAATGCCACGTTATGGTTCTCTTATAATAACATCGATTGGTATAGTATCACAATGCAAGGAAGTACCGGTTTTGGCGAAATATCCAATATAGCTCTCTTTCAAAATACAAATCCGTGGGGACATACAAGCAATCAGGATATTTTGAATACAAATGGAATATCATACACAATGTACTCAGCATCAGATATAGGGTCTGTTGATTTATCAGGATATGACAAGGTAATAATATCTAGTGTTCAAGATTATCCGACTTTCTATAGTTATGTAGAGGCCAACAAGGCTTGGTTTGAAAGTTATGTTACCAACGGTGGGTTGCTTGAGATTCATGGCTGCGATCAAGGAGGAGATCACTGGGATATCATGCCAGGAGATATCACCCACGTCCATTTTACCGATAATTTTATCAGCATAATAGAAACATCGCAC
>CP070672.1:2883557-2893059 GCA_020351895.1 Thermoplasmata archaeon | reverse complement strand
CAGGAGAAGGAGATCGCCCGCCTGAAGGGAAAAAAAGAGGTTGATAAATGAGAGGCTGGATTTTCGATGTTCAACCAGACTACAAGAAGAATTACATGGTTTTGTGGCTCAAGAACAAAAGCGGCGTAAGCAAGATCGTGGATAACAGCTTTAATCCAAAGTTCTATGTGCATCATCCTTCCTTGGAGGAAATGCGCAGTCTGGCAAGGGACCTAAAGATACTGGATTCGGTGGCAAGAACGGAAATGGTGAGGAAGAAGATCGATATCAGGTCAACCGAGCCTGAAAACGTCTTGGAGATCACACCAAGGAACTATTCAGATTTAAAAAGATGCGCCAGTATAATCGACAGCAGGGGAGGGTACTACGATTACAAGCTTTTCAATGTGGATCTGAGGCTGAGCCAGAGATATCTTGCCGAAAGAGGGCTTTTTCCCATGGCCATGGTGGATGTATCCAACAGCATCGAATTAAAGGACGGGCAGTTTCGGCTGAGATATGCCACGCCCGATTTGAAAGGCGCTAATTTGAAGATCCACACCAATGCTAGGATCCCCACCTATCATGACACCTTAACAGGGATCGAGCTCGAGGATATTGTGTTGGAGGGCTCTGAGGAGGAGATATTATTGGGTTTGATCAAGGCGCTCAAGGAGGAGGACCCTGATGTGATCTATACGAAAAACGGGGATGGCTTTGTTCTGCCTTACCTGTACTGCCGTGCCGGAATTAACGGTATCAAGGACGAGTTCGTGCTGGGCAGGGAGCCTCAGAAAAGGAGCAAAAAAAGAAGGGGGAAATCCTACTTCAGCTACGGTAGTATCCTCTACAAGCCTCCGTCCTATACCCTGAGAGGAAGGCTCCATATAGACGGTAAAAGCTCCTTCATATTCGGCGAGGGTGGATTGTCCGGGTTAATCGACCTTGCAAGACTATCATGTATACCTGTTCAAGATATGTCAAGGCTGTCTCCAGGAAGCGCAATATCTGCAATGCAGGTGAACTGTGCGCAAAAAGATGGCTATCTCATTCTATGGAAGAAGAACGTGCCAGAGGACTTCAAGACCGCAAAGGAGCTTATAGTTGCGGACAGAGGAGGCCTGCTGTTCGAGCCTGTGGTGGGTGTCCACGAGGGTGTCGTGGAGGTGGACTTCACATCGCTGTACCCCAACATCATGGCTAGGTACAATCTCTCCCCTGAGACTGTGATGTGCGATTGCTGCCCCGACTCCAAAATGAGGGTGCCCGAGCTTCTTTATCATGTCTGCGAGAAGAGACGAGGTCTGATTCCCAGGGTTGTGGGGCCCATTGTTCAGAGGAGGATAGCCTTCAAAAAACTCATGAAGACACAGCCTGAAAGTAAGGAGATGTACAAGCAGAAAGCCGATATTCTCAAGTGGTTGCTTGTGACATGCCTGGATGGCGAAACGATAGTTCCTTATGACAAAGAAGGTGAGGTAAAGTTTCAGTCGATATCTGAGATAGTTGACAAGTATCTGCCCGAGGGTGAGGGAATACTGGAAGTTGATAACGAGTTTCGGGTTTTCGGGTTGACAAAAGATATGAAGTCTGCAAAAGTGCCGGTCAAGAGGGTCTTCAAATTTCGATCACCTAAGAAAATGCTCCGCTTCCGCCTTCGACAAGGCCGTGAGCTGTTGGTTACGAGAGATCATCCATGTTATATACTTGAGGAGGGGAGATTGAAGGTCAAGCGTGCAGATGAATTGAAAAAGAGAGATTATCTCCCGATAGTTACTAGGATTGAGCATGAAGAGGGAAACGATTCGCATTTTGATCTTGTGAGTGCTCTTGAAGAAAATTTGCCGCCTGCAGAATTACCCCTATGGCGTGCTTTTGGTGGGGATATTCCTCGGGCTATCACCCAGAGTTATTATTCAATTAGGGCATCTGCATTGGGAAAATATACTGAGAAAAGCATCTGGAATTGGCGCGAATATGGGTATCTCCCCTTCCAATTCCTGTCGCATCTACGAAAAGATAGGGAGCAATTATCTTTAGAAACATTTGGTCGAGGAAGACGTGGCGGTGGAGAAATCCAGAAGATTCCTGCGAATATCAAAATAGACTTTGATCTAGGTTTTCTTCTGGGATTTTTCGTTGGAGATGGAAATGCTAAGAACAATATGGTAAGATTCGCTATCAACTCGGAGGATAAAGATATTGTCGAGGTGCTTCGTCGTATCGTACGTGAAAAATTCGGTTTACCCTCTAAACTAAGAAAAGAGAATCATGCCAACATGTATGCGCTTCAAGTGAATAGTATCGCCTTAAAACGGGTTCTTGAGGTGGCACTGGAAGTACCTAATTCGGCAAAAAATGGAAAACTGAGTATCCCTCCCATTATTCTTAACGGACCAGCTGATGTAAAATTTGGATTTTTAAGTGGGCTCGTTGCCAGTGATGGTAGTGTAAGCGAAAAGCGTAATTTCATTGATATAGTGAGCCATGATCATGCTTTAATCAAAAAAATCGGGTTATTGCTATCGATGTTAGGTCTAGAATACCGATTAGCCTTCGGTGAGAGAATCCATGAAATCCAACTGAGAAATCTGCATCAAATAGAAAAATGGTATGATAAGGGTTGGTTGAAAGCAAAACACCGCAAGCGGGTTGAAGAAAAATTGAAACCTGGTCTTCCGCCAAGAGAGCCACAGATTCCCGTGGTAGAAAGTGGTCTACTTCATTTAGCAAAGAAGGTGAGGAGCACAAGAAATCCAAGAGTGACAATGAGACAGTCTGTCTCCAGAAAAACAGCAATTCTCAAACTTGGCCAATTATACGACAAACGGGCTCAGTTTGACCAAAATGAGATTTCATATTTGGAGCGTTTGAAGGTACTGCTGAGCTCGAGTTTGACTTTCTCACAAATTACCTCCATCGAAGAGGTTAGCCCGAGAACCCTCTATGTCTATTGTTTTGAGATCGACCAGGGATTACCTGGCTTCATTGTAGAGGGGAATATATTCACCCACAACTGCTTTGGTTACACAGGTTATAGAAACGCAAGATTCGGAAGAATCGAATGCCATGAATCCATAAACGCATACGGCAGAGACATACTCGTAAAAACCATGGAGATTGCAGAGCGGTACGGTTACGAGGTCTTACACGGCATCGTGGACTGTCTTTGGCTCAAACCCAATGGTTACGAGGATCATGGGGACTTCTGCAGTTATGTGTCGAAGTACATCGACATTCCCCTGGATCTGGAGGGGGTGTACAAGTGGATCGTGTTCTTGCCCAACAAAACAACAGGCGTGGGGGCCCTGAACAGGTACTACGGTTTGTTCGAAAACGGCGAGCTGAAGGTGAGGGGAATCCATCTCAGAAAAAGAGACACGCCGGAATTGATGAGAAAGGTCCAGCTAAAGATGCTTGAGGTCATGTCCAAGGCTAATAATTCAGTTGAGTTTAAGGATAGGCTCTCTGAGTGCATCGGTGCCTTGAAGAGGTACCATGATATGATTAGAGATGGAAAATGCGATCTTGAGGATTTGATCATCACGAAAAGAATCTCAAGGACCTTGGAGGACTACAGTCAATTCAATGACCAGGTTGCGGCTCTAAGGCAGTATCGGAGCCTCGGTTTCGAGATTCACCCCGGCGAGAAGGTGAGGTTCGTAATCTGCGACAGCTCCACAAAGGAGCCCACAAAGAGGGTGAAGATAGCCGAATTCATAGAAGGGAGCGAGAGGTACGATGCAGGAAAGTACATCGAGCTTTTACTTAGGGTAGGGGAAAACATGCTCTCGCCTTTTGGCTATGATGAGGAGAGTCTGAGGGAATTGATGTGATTTTTGGTTTTTTTTAGAATCCCGATATGGCGGCTCAGGATATTCAAGGGGGCATAGGATGGATATCATTATTTCATTTTATGATAATTGAAAATGATAATAGGAATTGATAATCTTGTAAAAATTTAATTATTCTACATATAGAGTATATATTCTATAAATATGGGATTTCTCAAGTTAATCTGAGCACTTCTAAAGATATAGAAGGTTAATCTCATGGTTGATAACACTAAGCGTATAATTGCAGTGATTATCCTCCTTATGATATCATTTCTCTTGGATCCTGCGGGGGTCGGAAGGATTTCTATGGCAGTGGATGTAGATGATGGTACTCTATCAGATTGGGTAAATGTTACAGTGGCCTTCAATGATCCATTGGGAGATTCACCCATTGACATGACCGATCTTGTCTTTGTTGCATTCGATTTTGATGATACATGGCTCTATGTGCGGTGGGATATAGACAATGATGGTACCAAGCCTGCAGTGTTGTACGACATGGGCATCAATATCACGGCAAGTGGCATAACCTGGGATATCTTCGTCGCAGCCCAGATAGAGAGGATAAGCGGTACACCTGTCCTTACAAACATCTCGATTAGGGATTCTGCTGATGCACATATATGGAATGCCTCTGATGATGGAAACCTCACCGAGGACGGAACCCTTTATTTTGATCCTCCTCCAGGTGGAACACCGGGAACCATTTCCGTAGAAGCGCGTTTCCCTCTTTCCTATATTACCTCGTCTACAGGTCTGATCTTCAGTCAATTTCGGTCCCATTCCTCCATTCAGGTGACATCCAACGTGAAGGACTTTGTTCCTGATAGCGGGTATATTATCTTGAGTGTGGATGATAATCCCCCTGAACTTTCCAATTTAACAGATACGCCCGATCCCCAGGGCAGTGGTGGAAATGTCAACATCACTGTGGATGTGACAGATGATTACAATGTTGAGTCTGTGTGGGTGAACATCACGTATCCTAATAGCTCTTGGATCAATGCAAGCATGCTTCCGGGAAGCGGTGATGGATGGTTCTACAACACTTCCTACATTGACCTGGGTATCTATTCATATACAGTTTGGGCAAACGATTCAAGCGATAACTGGAATAGTACAGGACCAGGGACCTTCAACATAACAGGTGATGGAGTTCTTCCCGAGTTTTCGAACCTTCTTGATTTTCCTGATCCGCAAAATCCCGGAGGAAATGTCAATATAACAGTTGATGTTACAGATAATATGGGGGTGGGTCTTGTATGGGTTAATATCACATTTCCTAACGGTACCTGGAATAATGTGTCCATGGTAAAAGGATCAGGGGATAATTGGTATTACAATGACTCATATACTGACCCAGGAACATATTCATATACGGTATGGGCAAATGACACGAGCGATAACTATAACTCAAGTGGCCCTGAAACGTTCACAATTCAGGATATAGAGGGTCCAGAGCTGCAAAATGTGAATGATGCACCCGATCCTCAAGAGAATGACGGTTTTGTAAATATTACTGTGGACGCAACAGATGATATCGCTGTTGACGAGGTTTGGATCAATATCACATATCCAAATGGAAGTTGGGTGAACGTTGGTATGGGAAAGGGGATGGGAAATGAATGGTTCTACAATGATACCTATTCAGATCTCGGTGTGCATTCATACACTATTTGGGCAAATGACACGAGCAACAATTGGAATTTCACAGGCCCTGAAACCTTCACGATACAGGATACAGACAGTCCAGAGCTACAAAATGTAAATGATGCACCAGATCCACAAGAAAATGGAGATTATGTAAACATAACTTTGGATGTAACTGATGATATAGCGGTGGATGAGGTTTGGATAAATATAACATATCCAGATAGTAAATGGACCAACATTACCATAGATAAGGGACCAGCAGATCAATGGTATTACAATGCAACTTATTCTGACTTAGGTGTTCATTCTTATACAATATGGGCAAATGACACAAGCAATAACTGGAATTCGACAAGTCCTGGCACCTTCACAATAAAGGATACCGATGCTCCACAGTTCCAAAACGTAAATGATGCACCTGATCCTCAAGAAAATGATGGTTATGTAAATATAACAGTGGACGTAACAGATGATGTTACAGTTGACGAAGTTTGGATCAACATCACATATCCGAATGGCAGCTGGATGAACGTGAGTCTGGGGAAAGGGACAGGAGACGAATGGTTCTACAACAATACCTATCCAGATTTGGGATCGCATTCGTATACGATTTGGGCTAACGACACGAGTAATAACTGGAACTCAACAAGTCCTGGGACATTCACGATTCAAGACACGGACGGACCTGAATTTTACAATCTTCTTGATTCTCCCGATCCCCAGAGCATGGGAGGTTATGTCAATATTTCAGTGAATGTTACAGATGATTTGGGTGTGGATGAGGTATGGGTTAATATCACATTTCCGAATGGCAGTTGGATCAATACAAGTATGCAGGATGATATCGGAGATGGTTGGTTTTACAACGATACATTCAACGATATTGGGACATATTCATACACTGTCTGGGCCAATGATACGAACAATAACTGGAACAGGTCTGCATCTGGTACCTTTGAAATAAAAGGAGATGTAATTCCACCTGAGCTTTGGAACCTGAATGATTTTCCTGATCCTCAGAAACCGGGGGAATTTGTTAACATAACAGTGGATGTTACTGATGAAACGGCTTTGGATGAGGTCTGGGTCAATGTGACTTATCCCGATGCAAGTTGGGTTAATGTTAGTATGAATCCAGGTTCGGGAACCGAATGGTTCTACAATACCACCTACTTTGATTCTGGAATTTATTTTTATTTTGTATGGGCAAACGATACCAGTAATAATATGAACTCTACAGGCCCGGGAACCTTCACTATTCAAGACACAGATGGACCCGAATTTGGCAATCTTGATGATACACCTGATCCCCAAGAGAACGACGGCTATGTGAATATCACGTGTGATGTAATGGATGACGTGGCCGTGGATGATGTATGGGTGAACATCACATTTCCCGATGGTTCATGGACTAACGTCTCAATGTTGAAGGGGAATGGTGATGGTTGGTATTACAATACCTCATATGCTGAACTGGGCACCTACTCCTACACGGTTTGGGCAAATGACACGAGCAACAACTGGAATTTCACTGGTCCTGGAACCTTCTTTATCCAGGATACTGATGGCCCTCTACTTTCAAATCTTAATGATATACCAGATCCCCAGGAAAATGGCGGTTATGTGAATATCTCTGTGGATGTAATAGATGATATGGCTGTTGACGAGATATGGCTTAACATCACATACCCCAACGGTACCTGGATAAACACGAGAATGGAAAAGGGTGCAGGAGATACATGGTTCTACAACATGACCTATGATGCATTGGGTGATTATTCCTACATTATCTGGGCAAACGATACAAGTGGAAATTGGAATTCAACAATTACTGAGATATTCACTATCATAGATACTGATGGCCCCGTTCTTTCCAATCCAAATGATACTCCTGATCCACAAGAGAATGGAGGTAACGTCAATATCACGGTGGATGTGGCTGATGATGTGGCTGTTGATGAAGTCTGGATTAACATAACGTCTCCCAATGGATCCTGGATTAATGTAACCATGAACCCAGGGCTCGGAGATGAATGGTTCTTTGATACGCCTTTTACAGAATTAGGGATCTATCAGTATATCATTTGGGCGAATGATACCAGCAGTAACTGGAATAAAACGGGTGCAAACACCTTCACGATCCAGGATGTCGACGGGCCTGTGTTTTTGATTGTCAATGATTTTCCTGATCCTCAAGAGGTGGATGGTTTTGTAAATATAACGACTGATATATGGGATGATGTTGCCGTAGACGAGGTCTGGATCAATATCATTTATCCAAATGGCTCTTGGATCAATGTCAGCATGTTCCAGGGACTGGGAGATGAATGGTTCTATGAAGCGAACTACACGGATTTAGGTACCTATTTCTATACGATCTTTGCCAATGACACTAGTAACAATTGGAACGCAACTGGTCCAAGAACATTTGATATTAAGATTGATATAATTCCTCCACTTCTTCTGAATGCAAGTGACTTTCCTGATCCCCAGATTACCGGAGGGTATGTAAACATAACAGTGGAGGCAGTGGATGACACTGCCCTTGGTGTGGTTTTGTTGAATATTACAAATCCCGGAGGAAATTCAATCAATGTGTCAATGATTCTGGGATTGGGAAATAAGTGGTATTACAACACAACATATTCCATTCCTGGCCTCTACTCTTATATTATCTGGGCAAACGATACAAGTGACAATAGAAATGCCACTGCTCCTGGGACTTTCGTGATAGTGGACATACAAGCACCCGAATTTAATAACATTCAGGACATCCCAGATCCCCAGGTTGTAACTGGATTTGTGAATATTTCCGTGGATGTAACCGATGATGTTGCAGTTTCCGTTGTATGGGTTAATATCACGTATCCAGATGGGAGTTGGGCAAATATCACCATGATCAAAGGAAGCGGTGATAGCTGGTATTACCAGGCATCTTATGTTGATCTTGGAGTTTACACCTATGTTATATGGGCCAATGATACAAGCGACAACTGGAACAGTACTTCCTCTAAGGCATTCACTATATTGGATCTGGAAAAACCCCAGATCCTCACTACCAATGACTCTCCGGATCCCCAGGAAAATGGGGGCCTCGTTAACATCACCTCGGAAATAATAGACAATGTGGGGGTTCAAGATGTATGGGTGAATATAATATATCCTGATAGTAGTTGGATAAATGTCAGTATGATTGGAGGAAGTGGGAACACATGGTTCTGCAACAATCCATATCCTGAACTGGGAATCCACTCATACACAGTTTGGGTGAAGGACACAAGTGATAATTGGAATAGTTCTGGTCCTGGAACCTTCTTTATACAGGATACGGACGGCCCCTATTTAGATAATCTGAATTGTACACCTAACATACAATCCATAGGTGGATCTGTGAACATATCAGTGGATGCAACGGATGATATTGGTGTTGGGAGCGTATGGGTGAATATCACCTATCCCGATGGAAGCTGGCAGAACAATACTATGGACAAAGGACCATTAGATAAGTGGTATCTCGATCTAATTTATCCTAACCCAGGAATCTACACTTACATCATATATGCAAGTGATACCAGCGATAACTGGAACTCAACAATCCCTGAAACTTTCGAGATTTCCATCTATGATACTCCTCCGATTCTTTGGGACTTAAACGCTTCCCCGAGCCTGCGAGTATTTGGCGGTTTTGTGAATATTTCCGTGAAAGTAATGGATGATTTCGGTGTGGAGGAGGTATTCCTGAACCTCACTTATCCGAATGGTAATTGGATAAACGAAAGCATGATGCCAGGTACAGGTTATATTTGGTTTTATATAGATACATATTCGAACCTTGGCATATATTCCTATGTGGTTTGGGCAAGGGATACAGGAGATAACTGGAATACAACAAATCCTGGGACCTTCACTATTCTGGATATTACCCCTCCATGGTTCGAGAATATCATGGACACACCAGATCCCCAGGAGAATCGTGAGTATGTGAATATCTCGGTAAATGTGTTTGACGATGTGGGAGTAGGTGGGGTATGGAT
>CP070672.1:2878983-2883457 GCA_020351895.1 Thermoplasmata archaeon | reverse complement strand
GACCTCGTCATCATAGATGTACGTCGGCTGATCGGGAACCAGGGCCACAGAGCCACTGCCGACTGTGTTCACCGTGAGGATGTACTCGTCCTGGGTGAAGGTGGCGGTGACGGTCTTGTCACCGTCCATGGTGACGTTGTCGGGGTTGACACTCCCCGTCAGGTCTCCGCTCCATCCCGTGAAGGTCCAGCCAGGGTCCGCCGTGGCCGTCAGCTGGACCTCGTCATCATAGATGTACGTCGGCTGATCGGGAACCAGGGCCACAGAGCCACTGCCGACTGTGTTCACCGTGAGGATGTACTCTATTGACACGACACTAGCCGACGTTTCGCCATCTATATCCACAGTTGAAGGAAAATATGGAGGCGCCATATATGCGACATAAATATACCTCCACGAAAATGTATAATAACCCTCAACGGACTCTGACTTAAAAAATAATTCTATGTTTAACGTTCCATTTACTGGTATGATCGAGCTGCAGTTCAGCATCAAGACACCGGTGTTGTCATTTACATCAAACTGATCTGTGACATTGATGCTGTCCATTTCCATAGTGTATCTGTTGAAAGTGAAGCCTACATTAGAATAATTTATGAGGATTATAGCCATGGATTGGTTCGAGTCCGAGGGATATTCGGCTGCGAACTCAAGTGTGGCGTTGCCTCCGATGGGTATCACCCCTAAGTCTGAAGGTGGTTCTGTTAGAGCGCTAACCGTGCCCGCCTCTACGTGGGGCAGTGACGCGAAGAGGAAGAGTGTTACAATTAACACCAGAAAAGATGCAATACGCTTCATATTTTCACCTTCAAACTGTAAACACAATTTCTATGAAATTATCGAATCACGGGGATTCGATTTTGATCCAGTATCCTTCTCCAGGGTAAAGTAACTCCGTTGGGAGGTCCACATCTCTGACCCAGGTGGAGTATGTCTTCGCCACGTCGTTGTAGGAGTGGATTGAATTGACTGTTGATAACTCGGCTGCGAAGTAGTCCTCGATGGTGATAGGGGCAGAACCATTAACGCCGATCAGGTTCCACATCATGTACAGAGATGATTTCTCGCCTAGTGAACCAGTAAGCGTTTCGTTGAAGTCCTCCGAGATGTGTATCCAGTAACCCTTTCCGCACTCCAGCTGGGTCAGAGTCTGGAGCTGGGGTGGAAGGCCTTGAAACCAATAGGAGTATTCCTTGGTCTGGTTGTCGAAGCCATAGATGTAATCGACCTTGGTCAGGTTTTCCTGGAAGATATCTTGGACGGAGGTGTTTCGGGGAGTTACAGGGATTCCTATTAGGTTCCATCCATTGTAAAGTTCTATCTCATATTGAATTATGAAGGTGGCGGCTATGGTATGATTATCGTTCACGTTAATAAAGTCGTAATAACTAACAGCGCCCACTGAGAAACCGTCCACTAATACGTTTTCTATGTGATAGCCTATGTCAGCAGAGATAGTGAAAGTTTGATTCCCACCTTGAACCACCGTTACAGTTCCAGAAGGAGATATTGAGCCACCCATTCCTGATTCGGCAGTTATGAAGTATTGATTCAGAGTTGTTGTGTATACATTCATCTGATTTTCATTGTTGGTGACTTGGTATCCCTTTCTTTGGATCTCTTGTTTAGATATATTCAACCAATCTCCAAATGAACCCGAAACCGTGCTATCTGGATCCATCGAAGAACGATTAAGACTAGGATACACAATAGAAGCTGCCTGCTTCAAAATATACTTAGCAGCCCAATAATCCAAAGCCACAGGATCAACACTTGCCACAACAATGTTCACCCGAGTTGCCCCATTGTATCGAGTAATAGGCCCATCCTCTGGCTTCGCATTGATCCAGATCGCGTCGAGGATGTTGAGATCTGGCATCCTGGTCTCAGCCATCACTGTCCCCATACCCCCATCGTCAACGCTGTCATGAGGGTTATGTTGATACAACCTGTTCGAAACCACTCCCATATAATGTTTCACAGAAGCTGTAACTCCATATACCTGATGACTCTTCAAAATAGGCACATTCAATAACTTCAATCCCCCATCAACATAATTCCCCACATCAGGATCCCAGATGCCCTCCTTGAAGCTTATGAGAGTCCCATAGCTGGTATTGAACTTCGGATAGGAAACCTTGACACCTGTTACAGCGTTCGCCGTCTCATTTACTACATACCCGTCGTCCATATTTCCATCTATATACTCGGTCACGCTGATGTTTGTAATATCATCCCACAGATACGTGGATATGTTATAGGAGCCAGAGAACATGTCAACGACGTCTTGGATCGACTGACTGTGATCCTCCGCATTACTGTTGGTCCAGTTTAGATTTGCACCTTCATACGGAAACGAGCCAAAACCGTCGCCCTGACCGTTTTCAACCACCACAACCTCCCCAAGAAAGCCATCCGGATGATCCACTATAGCCTGAATTATGCCTTTCAAGAGATCGTTGTTCGTTCCTCCCCTCTCATTCCACTGAGAGTTCACCTTGATTATTACAACATCGTCTGCGGCTATCAATCCCTCTGGCCCCATGTTTTCGCCTGTAGTGTCGGTTTTGTAGAAGAGAAGGCTGTGTTCTCCCATTAGGTCTATGAGCCGAGTAAATCCATCGTCATATCCAGTAGTGTTATCTATTACGTATATGTCTGAGGCAGGTTCCTCAGTGGCTGTTTTACCATTTACGTTCAAGTTTATTACTTCGTTGGCTTTGGCTAGTTTGATTGATTGGAGGATGTTGGGATTTATTATGGCGACAATGAGGATGGTTGCGAGGGTGATAGTAAGGGGTTTGATGACTTTTCTTTTAAGATAGCGTACAACTGGGAGGATATATATGGCGGTCCAAATGTGGATGTTTAAAGCCGCTGTTTGCTGGCAAGGGTAGGTAGCTCTGGAGGGTTTTGTCCCTGTTCTAAGTAGATACCAAATGAGGCTGACAAAGCCAACAAATAAAAAATTATGACGAACACTATGGATAAACCTACGAAAGCGTGAGGTTAGATATAAAAAGGTCATGTGAATCCTCTTGCATTAGCACGTTTAATATTGATAATTTATTTAATAATAGCCGTTTGTGTTAATTAATAAATCCTTTATGATATAAAAAAAAAGTGGGGATTAAGGCCAAACCCATCCAGGTGGGGGACCTTGGTTATTCCAAATATCGAATTGGGCTGCTAGTGAAAGTATAGTATCTCTATCACCTGATGACATCGCATTACATGTCTGTTGTATCACCCAATTCGGACTGCCACCTGGAAAGGTCATTTCATTTAGCCACAATGCAACTGCCGCGCGCGCTAGTATTCTTTTTGCACCTGCGATACCAGGGCCACCACCAAAACTCAGAGCCTCCAATAGTGTGGCACCTTCTACATCACATCCAAAGACATCTGAGAATGGTGTTGAAGGGTAATAATTATCAGGCCAATATTCTGGATGATTTTTCCAGAAGCCAGGCGTCATACCATAGTCGCATGCATATACTGGAATTGCGAGTATCGATGTACTGAGGATTGCTATGAATATTGCTGGCAGCACTTTTTTGATTAGCTTCATGTTCAATACCGTTTATTGGGGATAGTACATATAAGATTATAAGAAAGTTTATTTCTGAAGTATATTCTTTTTAACTAAATTTATATTTTTCCAACCTATACCATAATACTCAATCCCTTTTGAAATGAATAGGTTTGCATCATAGGTACGTCTCCCATCTATAACAATAGGTGTTTTTAAAAGTCTCTCGAAATCTTCCGCTTTTATTTCCTTCACTTCTTTCCATTCCGTTTGAATAACTGCACAATCCGAGTCCTGTAGGGCTTGTTCCCAACTATCGTAATATTCTATTGGTATATCTGTTATTTGTTGAAAATTTTTAATAGCTTGGGGATCATATGCTTTGATTTTAGCTCCCTTATTATATAAATGATTAATAATAGGCAGGGCTCTTGTTTCTCTCACATCGTCTGTGTCTGGTTTAAATGATAAACCTAGGAAAGCTATTTTTTTATTTTTTATTTGTCCGATAGCTTCTATAATCAAATCTATGAAATGTTCTGGCTGAATTTCGTTGGTTTTCATTACTGATTTTAATATTGGAGTATTTACGCCCATTTTTTCAGAGAGAGCGATAATGGCTTTTAGATCTTTTGGAAAACATGAACCACCAAATCCCACTCCTGCTCTTAAAAATTGTGGGTTAATCCTAAAATCTAAACCTACTCCTTCCATTACTTCATATACATCTACATTAAGTTTTTCACATATTCTTGAAAATTCGTTCGCGAATGAAATCTTTGTAGCTAATAGGGAATTTGATGCATATTTTATTATCTCTGCTGCTTTTATGTCGCATCTTATTTTTTGACATTTAAAACTTTGATATATTTTCTCTAAGGTATCACCGCTTTTTTTATCATGTTCACCAATTACTATACGGTCAGGATTCAATATGTCATT
>CP070672.1:2875056-2878883 GCA_020351895.1 Thermoplasmata archaeon | reverse complement strand
CACTCCGCCTGAAACAATTAACGATTTAGCAGCAGGCAATCCCACGACAAATTCTATTACACTCACATGGACTGCTCCTGGTGATGATGGTAACTCAGGGACTGCAGCAGGATATGTGGTGAAATATTCAATGTTAGGACCAGTAATAGAGGCAAACTGGACATTTGCAATGACTTATACCCAATCATGGACCCCGAAGAGTGCAGGCAACACAGAGACTCAGGTTGTTACTGGTCTCGATTTCGCCAAGACATATTGGTTCGCCATTAAAGCCTTCGATGAAGTGCCGAATTATGGAGAGATCTCAAATAGTCCGAATGAGACAACAGAAACACCCATTGATACGACACCACCGGCTGCGATCACCGATTTAACTGCAAGCGATCCCACAGCCGGTTCTATTACACTCATATGGACTGCCACAGGAGACAATGGAAGTACAGGTTCTGCCACAGGATACATAGTGAAGTACTCCACATCAGGACCGATAATAGATGCGAACTGGACTTCTGCAACGACCTACAGCCAATCTTGGATGCCGTTGAGTGCCGGTAGTACGGAGACCCACGTTATCACTGGTCTTGATCCCGATACCACATACTGGTTTGCCATAAAAGCTTACGATGAGACACCAAATTATGGTGACATTTCAAACAGTCCAGACAAAACCACTGCCCCTGGTGCCCTTCCTCCTGAAGCACCAATGGATTTAACAGCAACTGCAGGGGATTCTTATGTGAATTTGACATGGAATGCTCCTGCCTCAGATGGTGGCTCTCCCATCACAATTTACAGGATCTATAGGGGTACCTCTTCAGATTCTCTCAATTTGCTTATTGAGGTAGGAGATGTCTTATATTTCAATGACACAGGGGTGAATAATGGGATCACTTACTATTACAAGGTCAGTGCCATTAATGTTATTGGTGAAGGTCCATTATCTGATGGGGATGATGTCAGTGCCACTCCATCTTCACTTATAAATCAACCCCCAACATGCTTGATTAATTCACCATCACCTTGGGAAACAATTTTTGGCATATATGAGATATCGGGGACAGCATCCGATTCGGATGGAACAGTACAAAAAGTTGAGATTAAAATAGATGATTTTGGTTGGATTGAGGTCGTTGGAACATTATCCTGGAATTACAGCCTGGATACAAAAACACTTTCCAATGGCCAACATGTAATCTCAATAAGAGCATACGATGGTGAGAATTATTCATCCGAGAAGAGCATCATCGTAGATATAAATAATCCATCGCCTGTGAACCAACTCCCGATATGCTCAATAACTTCTCCTTCACCAGGAGTTACAATATCCGATAAATTTGAGATTACTGGGACAGCCTCGGATCCAGATGGAACAGTCCAAAAGGTAGAAATCAAGATAGACTATGGCGAATGGTTCCAAGTCACCGGAACGATAGTTTGGAGCTACAATTGGTCCACGATCATTGTTTCCAATGGAGAGCATACAATTTACGCAAGATCGTTTGATGGTGAGAATTATTCGGAAGAGGTCAGTATCAGCGTACAAGTTGATAACCCTGTTTCTGCGCCTAAAAAATCTATCCTAGAGGAAGGCTGGCTCTGGGGATTGTTTATATTGATAATAATCGTAGTAATCATAGCACTTATTGCATGGTTTTGGGCCACGAAGATGAGGAAAAAACCTGAAACTGAAATAGAAGAAGAAAAACCTGAAGAGGAACTCGAAGAAGAGAAACCTGAGGAGGTACTCGAAGAAGAGAAACCAGAACCAGAAGAAAAACTGGAAGAGGAAGGCCCTATGGATGAAATTGAGGGAGGGGGCGAATCCTAGAAAGAGCGTTTCTGATAACGCTGGCGATAGAAGGGATTAAAATGAATTCCAAGTTAGTAAGCACATTTATTTGTGCACTGATGGTTGCGAATATTTTTACGGTGTTGTTACAAAATGCTGGGCAACCGGATACGAATGGAATAACAAAAACAGAGGAATCAATAATACCATATGAAAAAGATGGATATGAATATGCAAACGAAGAATCTAAACTAAAAGTGTATTTAGATGAAAGTAGTGTTGGGGAAGGAGTGAAAGTTGGCGTAGGAGATCATTGGGCAGTTTGGAGATGGAAAGAGATGAGTTTTATAGATGATATGAATGAGATCAAAACTATAAAAACGGTAAGCAGTGTTGAAGGGATAATAGAGGATAACACGATGACTTATGAAGGAACATATCCTTTTACAACTGAGGTGTTTAGTGTATTTGAGAACAAACTTAAACATGAAATTATTCTAAGCCAATTTCACTATACATCTTCTAATTTTGGTAACATTGAATATTTGAGTTATATAGGGATTCTAGAATTATCTTATGAGTTATCAATGTACGTTGATGGTATCAAACAAAAAGGTGATTTCATTACTTCATCAAGTATTGGATTTGTAGATGAAAATGGTATCGAGCTGTTCCATATACCTGCACCCTATGCATACGAAAAAGATAATGAAGAAGAAAGAATAGATTGCCAGTATGAAGTTAAGTTAACGAATGGGAGAATCATGTTCCATATATCAACACCCTATGAGTGGTTAAGCGATATCGCTAGAAATTATCCTTTGGTTATTGATCCAACGTTTGTTGCACTTTATGAACCTGTTGCGGATGCAGGACCAGATCAAATAGGATATGTAAATGACACCATATATTTCGATGGTAGTGCTTCCCACGATGTCGATGGTGATATAGTATCGTATGAATGGGACTTTGGAGATGGGTCACCCCTTAGCAGTGGAGAAACCACAAGTCACGTTTATAATCCCAATGCGATTTACACAGTCACTCTCACAGTGACTGATAATGATGGATTAACTGGAACCGATACCACGATAATGTACATCTCCAACTCGATACAGGATTTGATAGATGCTGCAAACCCCGGAGATACAGTAAATGTTCCGGCGGATTTGTATTGGGAGCGTATAATAATCGATAAACCGTTGACGCTGATTGGTGCGGACAAGAACACCACGATTATAGATGGTTGGGGTTTGTATGGTGACGAAGGGATAACTGTAACGATAGAATCAAGTGAAGTAACAATCCAAGGATTCACGATTACAAATGGAAGCTATGGTGTTTACACACCTAGCTCATGGCCGCCCCCTGAATATAACAACCTGGTTATAACCGACAATATCGTAAAATCAAACAATAGAAATGGAATAGCTCTTGTGGATGCAATTGATCTGATCATAAGCAATAACATCATAGAATTAAATAATTATGGAGGTATCCGGATACAACCCAACTATTTTGGTATTCTCAACAACACGATAACCAACAATGTAATAACTTCAAATGGTGATTTTGGTATCCGCATTGACGGATGGATTAATGACCCTGCAAATAGTTCCATATGCGATAATACGATCACGGATAATGGTGATTACGGAATTGTACTTAGGTATGTATCGTATTTCGAGATAAAAAATAATAGTATAGTTGATAATCGCGATGGTATACGACTGGAGGGATCAAATAATACCCTCGATAGTAACCAAATTATAAACAATAGTAATCGTGGTATCCAGTTGGGAGGATATGATTGTCCCTCAAGAGATAATCACATAATTAACAACAATATATCAAACAATTATCGTGGATTTCAGATTTTTGCGTATTATTCACACAAGCCAGCAATCGACAATATAATGAGATTCAACACTTTCGCTTACAATCAATACGGTGCATTTATTGGTTATCCAGGAGGACTAGAGGGTCAATATGCTACCAGAAACAAGATCTATCTCAATAACTTCATCGAAAACACGAT
>CP070672.1:2869162-2874956 GCA_020351895.1 Thermoplasmata archaeon | reverse complement strand
ATGTTGTTCAAGGCTGCGGTCCGGTTTCTGTTGGAAAGGGATGGGTAGCCCACCATGTTCCAACCTGGATGGAGGGTGATGGATTGGTTGGTGGTTGGTTGTGTGCCGTTGTAAAGGAAAATGGTGTCTCCTGGCTGGGTGATATGAATCCAGAAGCCCATTGTTTCGTTCAGGTGAAATAAATCGTTTCCGAAGGGTTTGCCTAGTCTGTGATGTTTCCAGGGATCACTTGTCTCGGAAATGTCATGCCATTGGACTGCATCGTAATAACCGTCAATCATTTCAAGGACCTTTGATAAATCTTGATTGTCTTGAATTGGTGGAATGGAAATCAAGTTCCAACCTTGTTGTAAAATAGTGTAATTTTCCGTGGGAAAGTATGGGTATGGTCCCATCAGGGGATAGTTGTCTATTGAATCAGAATCTATCGAGTAATTGGTATCTCCGATACCATCTCTGCCTGGAATGTCTTGGTTGGGACCCTTGTAGTCGTCAACGCCGCCGTAATCATACCAGTAATTGCCACCTAAGGGATATCCGTTATCCCAGTAATTACCGTTATTTGTTCCATCAAAAGCTTGAAAAGTATTGTCTACGAGGTTGTTGTGATATATTTTGTTGTTTGATGAAGAGGAAATATATAAACAATAATCATTATTCGAAACATTGTTGCCTATTATTATGTTATCATTTGATGATACTCTTATATTGATTCCTTTGTCATTATTAAGGACGGTATTATTTGTAATGCTGTTTGCACTTGACGCGCTTAAATATATGCCTTCTTCACTGTTTGAAGAAATTGTATTGTCGATGATAGTGTTACCATCGGAAACCCTAAGATAGATGCCATTTTTTTTGTTCGAAGAAACATTGTTGTCATTGACATAGATGTCTGAAGAGAAAGCGAGTTGAATGCCAACGGTACCATTAGTAAGGTTTTGGTCCTCAATGTTAATGTTGTTACTGTTTGAAAGAATTATTTGTCCAGCTCCTAGTGGAATTGTACCTCCATTTTGGTTCTTCCAATAGTACACTGGTTTGCCATTTATGGTATTTGTAGTATCTATATCATGAAAGTTCCAGTAATTTATGGACCATCCATAAATAAATAATCCGGTTTCTACCATTGTATTACCAGTTAGAATGTTACCTCCGCATTCCTTAAGATAGATCCCGATATCATTTTCCGAGGCCATATTATTAGTAATTTCATTTCCTGTAGAATCATATAATTGGATACCTGTGTAGCTATTCATTGTAACAATGTTATTATTGACATTGTTCCAATCAGAAGAGTGTAATACAATGCCATTATAGTAATTTAAGGTGACGATATTGCCACTGATATTATTCATATTTGAAGAATAAATTCGAATACCGCAATAGTCGTTGGAAGAAACATTATTATCTGATATTTTACAGTTGTTTACATCATATAGCACTATCCCTGCATCTTGAGGAAATATAAAGTCAGAGCCACCACCAATGACACTAAATCCCGTAATGTTCACCCCATCCTGACTCACATTGATAACTTCCCCGATCCCACCACCATCAATTATAGTGATATTTCTATTCTCTCCTGTTAGATTTATCGTCTTGTTCACCACCACATGCTCATAATAAGTCCCATTATACACAAAAACAGTATCTCCATCATTAGAGGCATTTATCGCATCCTGGATACTCGTGTAAGCCCCATCACTGCCTGTTTCATTGACATATAGCGTGGCTGCTTTAACTGTGGGTGTAAAATCTGTGACAATATCCACAATCACCACAAACCCAAACACTATCGCCAAACTTACCCAGACTGTGACAATCTTTCTGAACATCGATAAAAGCCAATATCATTTAAAAATAAATAACTTCCGATATTGGGGTTTGAGGGGTGTTTAGGCATAAAATTCAAGGTGTCGTGTTGCGGACATAAGCCCCCTTTCCTCTCAAAAGTGTTAGAATTTGGGTAGAAAATCTCTCATTTCTTTTTTTATTTTAATAATCCTTCCTGTTCATGGCTGGAGGTTTGGGTGTTTATCCCCATTTAAAATCTTTGAGACTTTTAATTCCTTTTCCAACTCCAATCAATACCAACACTCCAAAAGCAATTAAATAATAACGTATTGTCAAATCAATATCTGAAATAAAACCTGCAATAATAGAAATTACACCAATCATAATGCCAATAAAGAGTGCAAAACCAAGAAACCCCTTCATCTGAGATCGTAACAAACACCATTCGCCTCCGTTATGTCATGTAAATATAACATCGTATATAAGCTTATATCAGCTTATAAACTCTGCTCTAAAATAGACCAGTTAGGTATATCCCTAAGAAATCCAAATTATGCTATTTCTTTTTTCCTTCTTAATTCCCCATAATCCTTCAGCTCAGGATTGACCACCATAATGAAAGTCCAAAATCCCAACATGAATACACCCAACCACAGGATCACAATCAAAAAAATAATTATCAAAGTGTCGGATTGCGGACATAAGCCCCCTTACTGCGAAAAAATGTGTGCGATTCGGCAGGATATTTCTTAATCTTCCTTTTCTTTTTTTTTATTTTTATACCGGGCTCGATTTTCACAGAGGAACATCCCAGGTTTTCGTAACCTTCGAGTGAATCCAGTAGCCTCTTCCAAGCTCGAAATAATCTGTAGGGCCGATCTCCTGCCATGTCTGGATTGCAGCGTTGAAGGTCCAGATGGCATCGACATCACTGTCATAATTGATGTTGTTCAAGGCTGCGGTCCGGTTTCTGTTGGAAAGGGATGGGTAGCCCACCATGTTCCAACCTGGATGGAGGGTGATGGATTGGTTGGTGGTTGGTTGTGTGCCGTTGTAAAGGAAAATGGTGTCTCCAGGATTGGTTATGTGAATCCAGAATCCCATAGATTCGTTGAGCTCGAATAGGTCGTTTCCGAAGGGCTTACCAGGTTTGTGATGTTTCCAGGGATCACCCGTATCTGAAATATCATGCCACTGGACTGCATCATACCACCCATCGATCATCTCAAGAGCCTTTGTTATATCCTGATTGTCTTGAATAAATGGAATGGAAATAAGATTCCAACCTTGTTTTAATATTGTGTAATTTTCGAGAGATTTATAGACATATGGATTCATAAGTGGGTAATTGTCCTGGGAATCCGCATCAATTACATAGGGGGTATCTCCTATTCCATCGCTTCCAGGGATATTCTGATATGGACCTTTGAAATTATCAAAACCACTATAATCTGACCAATAATTTCCACCTAATGGGTAGCTATTATCCCAATAATTTATTTCGGAGGAAATATCAACAGCTTGATTTGTGTTACCTATTATGTTGTTGTGATATATTCTGTTTCTAATATCCATGTCATTACCAAGAGAGATACCGTAATTATTGTTCGAAACATTGTTGTTTGTAATTGTGTTCTTTCGTGAGAAGTGAAGATGCATTCCACGCCCAACATTCGAGGATATATTATTGTTTATTATTTTATTTTCATCGGCCGAAACAAGATAAAGACCATGGTTACCGTTCAAATAAATATGATTCTCAGTGATCTCATTCCAATTGCCAGAACATTCGACGCCATACCTTTGGTTTGAATAAACACTGTTATTTTTTAAAAGGTTGGCAAATGAGGTCAATAATCGGATTCCGTTATAATTGTTTAAAACGGTATTGTCAGCTACCACGTTGTCTCTATATGATGTTGTACAGCCAAGATCGATACCGTATTGGCCGTTAGAAAAAATATCGTTATCTATAATATTATTCCGACTCGGATAGAAGGACTGGATGCCATGTCGGTTGTTAGAGGAAAGATTATTGCCTATTATGTCGATGTTAGAAGAGAATACAACTTGTATCCCAACATCGGTGTGGTTTATTTGTAAATTTGTAACATCCACATTGTCACAGTTAGTTAGGATGAGTTGCCCAATAGGAATCACACTTCCATCAATATTTAAGTCATTAGAAAATTTGTAGTAGTATAAAGGCTTGCCATTCACAATATTGTTGGGAGGCATGTTATAGGTATTGAAATGTTTTCCCTGATTCCCCTCCAAAAAAACCCCATTATTGATAAAGTTGTTGTTAATCACGTCGTTGTCATATGACCAAAGAAAATGGATTCCATAACGGTTGTTCGATACGTTGTTATTGATTATATCGGTGTACCATGACCGTCGGATGTACATACCGTACGCTCTATTTGATGAGATATTGTTATCTCTTATGATATTACCGTCAAAACCATCCATAAAAAAGCCGTATGAATTATTCGTAATAATATTGCCTTTTATATCGTTGTTTGAGCACGAGGAAACTTCGATACCATACCCAATGTTCGAGCAGATTTTATTATTATACACCTTATTGTTGTTCGATCTGTCAAGAAGATAGATACCACGCTGCTCGTTGGAAATAACAGTGTTCTCGGATATTATGTTGTTTTGTGAAAACCAGTTAAGATAGATGCCATGCCTCTCGTTCGAATGAAACTCGTTGAAATACAACTTATTGTCATATGAATTATGAAGATAGATACCATGTCTACCTTCTGAGACATTGTTATATGAAATATTGTTATTTGACGAAGAACCGAGGGAAATGCCGTCCCAGCAGTTTGTTATGTTATTATTAGTAATAAAGTTAAAGTTTGATGATTGAATATAAAAGGCTAGGTCCCAGTTATCTATCAGGTTGTTGTTTGTGATATTGTTGTCAGGAGATGAAACAAGACCAAATCCATACCTGTTATCATACAATTTATTACCGGTGATGTTATTGTTTGATGATGAATCTAAGCGGAAACCATAAGTTCCGTTGAAAACTGTTAAACTTGTAATATTCACCCAATCTACAGTAATTTCAACAACATTTCCAAATCCTCTACCATCTATTATTGTGGTCTCTTGATTTTCACCTGTCAAGTTTATGGTCTTATTCACCACTATATCCTCGTAATAAGTCCCGTTGTAAACAAAAACAGTATCTCCATCAGTTGCATTATCAATGGCCCATTGGATATTTGAATAATTCCCAGGGCCTATCCCCCCTACATAAAGTGTAGAAGAAGCCTTCACTGGGGGTATTATATCAGTAACAACATCCACGATCACCGCAAATCCAAACAGCATCGCTAAACTTACCCAGATTACGACTATCCTCCTGATCATCTGTAATTACTAATGCTATTTGAAAATAAATAACTTCCGATATGGGGGTTTGAGGTGTGTTTGGCAACAAAATGAAGATGTCGTGTTGCGGACATAAGCCCCCTTATTTCATGAAGATGTGGCAAAATATCGGTGAAAATTTTCTTCATTTTTTTTTATCTGGCTATGATTCTTTTCATTTATTTCAATCTTTGGTCTAATATATATCCCATCGGATATAAAAATCCATAGTATATATATCTTCAGAAGTTTCTATCCGAACACCTACATGGCTTTTTTCACTATCCCCAATTCTGTAAAAAACAAGCATAAGACCTTTTACTTCATCTTTATTAATAGTTAAAATTGTAGGTTGGTCCCATCCCCCATCAATTTCTTCCTTTGTTTCAAAATCTAATATTTTCATCCGTGTATTACCGTACTCACCACCGATATGTTGATATATTTTTGTAATCGTATGAGTTCCTTCTTTTGAATAGAATCTTATCCTACATTTCAGAGTGTCCTTATTATCTGGATTTATTTCATCTTTTAAATCTGGGTCGAGCTCAATCAATAAATTACTAATCATTTCTTCAGAATCAGTTTGTTTCTTATCTTCTTTTTT
>CP070672.1:2864891-2869062 GCA_020351895.1 Thermoplasmata archaeon | reverse complement strand
CATCTGTATCTAAAACATCGGGATTAAGATCTCCATCCCGGTCAGCTGGAAATGATGAATTATCCAATGGGTTGCTTCCACATTGATTCTCAATGTCATCGGTCCATCCATCATTATCCGCATCAAGATCGAGATTATCGCCTATGCCGTCACGGTCTGTATCCATGTACTCAGTTGGATTGTTTGGGAATTCGTCATCCCATTCATAAATACCATCATCGTCTCCATCAATATAAGTCATGTAGATGTCCCAATTCCCGTTTCTTTCGTCCGCCCACACGATCTTACCATCGTAGATAATAGGCCACCATTGAGTCGATACATTCGTGTTGATTGACATCTCTGTGCCTGAACTCAAATCGTACATGTAGATGTTTTCATTATTGTTTCTATCGTCCCACCATACGATTTTATCACGATAAATTGCAGGTAACTTCTGATTTGAAGTATCAGTAGTGATCTGTATTTCTGTGCTTGTATCCAGATCAAACATATAGATATCCTGGTTACCGTTTCTATCATCATGCCACACGATCTTATCACCGTAAATATCTTGCAACCATTGAGTTGAAATATTTGTTGTGATCTGTGTCTCTATGCCTGTGCTTAAATCGTGCATATATAAGTCAATGTTACCATTTCTATCATCTGTCCATACAATCTTGTCACCATAAATAGTTGGCCACCACTGATCCGACATGTTCAAAGTGACTTGAATTTCAGTTCCGTTGTTTATGTAAAACATATAGATATCATCGTTACCATTTCTATCGTCCGTCCATACAACCTTTTCACCGTAGATATCTGGTAACGACTGCACTGATGGATCCGTGCTTATAGGCATTTCCGTACCATTGTGAAAATTGTATATATAGATGTCTGTGTTGCCATTTCTATCATCAGACCACACAATCTTGTCCCCATAGATGGTTGGATTATATTGATTCCCGGGAGCCATGCAGATTGGTATTTCCACCTCCATACTCAAATCGTACATGTAAATGTCCGCATCACCGTTTCTATAATCTGTCCAAACAATCCTATCCCCATAAATATCCGGGTACTGTTGATCCCCATCATCCCAGGTTATCCTCACCTCATTCCCAGTTGCCTCAACATTCTCCACAACGCTCAGCATTCCCACAAAAACTGCAATCACCAATATCCATATTACGAATATAGATAATACTCTAACTCCCATTCTATTCTTTTTCATATTATCCTCCCCCTTGGAGTATTTCATGAACCGAATTAAGGTTCAGGTTTATGTTAATACCAAGATGTAAGTAATAGGTTTCAGTAATATTTATTATTATTTCTTTATCTTAAGCCAAGACCTTAAACATTAAAAAAACCGTTCAAATGTTAACCATCTCGCCAGACATGATCATGGAAAATTCCACTAAAGAAAATCCTCGAGCCTGCATTCCTTAACCTTCTCGTTCTCGAAAAGGGAGTTTATTGCCCCATCCACCAGCCTGATCCTCTGCTTCGTGTAGTTGGAGATGTCGTAGGACTCCACTATCTCCTTGCTCACCTCTAGGTACTTCTTCACACTGCCCTCGTGCACAGTCAATGTGAGATTTCCATCGCAGTGGGTGCACTTGCCTGATAAGGGCATGCGCCTGAACTTCCTGTTGCACTTCGTGCATCGCACCTGCTGGGTAGAGAACCTCCTCAGATTGCCTATCATGTCGGGAAGAAAATGATTGTTAATCACCCTTGCCACAACATCATCAGTATCCACAGCACGAATCTTTGCTGCAAGACTGAGCTGGCCCTCCATCTTGTCCATCATGGTCTTCAGGGTTTTATAGGCTGATTGATCGGGGCCTTCCCCTATGTTCTTCGTGTCATGCGTGAACCCGAAACCCTCGTATTGACTGTTCTTCCCTATCCTTCCCCCAACCAGGTCCATGATGCCTTCTACCTCCTTCGGATTGCAATACCGCATGGTTGCTTCGTAGAACTCAAGAGGATAGGTAGAAAGTACATCAAGGTTATGTGCTTCCTTATCGATCTCATCGGGATTTATCCTGGTGGTTAAAACCAGTGGCGCGTCCATGAGGCCTCCCCTGGACTCAGGCAGATATGACCTGGAAAAGTCGATCAAACCATCCAGAAGCAGCATCACACAGTCCTCATCCCCATCACAATTACGTCGTTTTGCGGCGTGGAAGAATGGATGGGCATAACCGACCTTGGCCTTGGTGTACCCGATGATCCTGGCCAAGACACCCCCGGAAGTGTGGGGTGCAAGGCCTACAACGAGATGGCCTATGAGGTTTTCTGGAATGAAAGCATTGTAAAAGGATTTTAGTCCGTAAAATTTCACGAGAAGATCGTCTATGAACTTGGATACCCTTACCAGATACTCACCGCATTTAATAGAAGGGATGAAGTCCTGGGGTTTCAGCTCGATCAACTGTTCTGTGTTTGTAAGGGATTCGCCCCTAAAATCCTTGGTGTATCCCAACTCTTTTGCCTTCTCTACTGTAAGGCCTATCTCAGAAAGCCTGACATGGGTTACCGGAACATCGGTCATATCAAAGCGTATCGTACCATCCTTGAAAACCGTGACATCATGCTTTGCCCTCAATATCCCCTTCTCCATTGGCTCTGGAGTCTTATGCCTCGATATCATGCCCTTTACGCCTTTTATCTCGAGGCCGTTGCCCTCTTTCAGGTTTGCCACGGCTCTTTTGAACTCGTTTTCGAAATCGATTTTCTGGGATGTGGGGGAATCCACAAGTACGGTATGTCCACCACATCTGCACTGCGATGTGAAGTTTCTTTTTTTGCATCTTGGACATCGCCTGATGCCAACCTCTATAATTATCTCCCTTTTTTTCAAAGCCTCGGCAACCAACCTCTGGGAGCCTCCACTTTCCCCCAAGGGAAACAGAATATGGGGTGGCGGCCTCATCTTTCTCTCCTTGGCCTTTTCAGGCCTTGCCATTCTCGCCCCGATTCTGGTGGGTGCCCTCTCTCTTATCCTCACCTCAGCAAGGCCGGATACGAAGGAGATGTTATCAGGTGTTTTTTGGTTTGCAAGGCTTTGTGCATCGATTCTCTCCTTAAGAGAATCACCATCAACCTCCAAACCCAAGCATCTGATTAGGGGATATGCATACCTATCTATTATCAGCTCTTCGTCCTTTTGTATATGCAGTGCACCAAGTGAAATCATGACTTCCTTGACCTTCTCGTTCATAGGTATAATCAATTGACCCTCGTCATATCTTCCATAGTTAAGGATATGTTCCCTGAGAATCAATAAATCCTCAATGGAGGTGTCATGCCAGAGCAGGTTAAAATCTGGATGAAGGGGAATGGAATAGGCATCCGATATTTTGAAGGCCTCTTCCGCATTCAACATAGAGGACAATTCCTGGGTATTTCCACCGCTTTTTTCGTACTCGGCAAGCCACCATTCCTTGCTGTACGCACCCGGGATCAGTATGTGATTGTTTTCAATGAATTCGCCATAAGGTATCAGAACCTCGCCCAGATCCACTATTTTTTTCACGTTTCGCCTGAGCTTCATGGCACTATCTACGTCATTCACCTCAACCAGATCGCCATTATCAAGCAAAACAACTGGGCCTTCGATTGAGTCGCAGGGTGTCACAGCCCCTGCTTTCCCAGGCCTTTCGATCTTGATCTGGGTTCCAACTGAGATAAAATCATCCAATATCGTCATGGCTGCTGGATGTATGGAAATCGCGGCCAATCCACTTGTCCTGCTCCTTCCGTATCTCAACCTGAAACCGCCTATTCTGCTGGGATGGCACAGAACAGGTCTTCCAGCCACAATATCCTTTATGAACTTGTAATTGGCTTCGATCTTATTGTTCTCGTTTTCTTTCTTCTTTATGTCCCTTGCCTTCAGACTTACGAGTTCGTCGATGAACTCCCAGCCGTCTATATTCAGCTTTTTAACATGCTTTTGGATCTTCGAGGCCTTGAGACAGAGACCCTCTGCCAGAACAAGGCAAGCCCCGCCCCTCACCCTGTTCGTTGTAACACGTTTTAGATTGCGGTTTCCACTAACCTCCTAATCCTCTGTACCTTCTCCATCTATGAATATTGGACAGTTTTTTACTATGAGCTCTATTTCCTCGTGGGATGGTGTGTACTTAGAGGTTTTGTAAAGAGCCATTTCCTCTTT
>CP070672.1:2855213-2864791 GCA_020351895.1 Thermoplasmata archaeon | reverse complement strand
CTCGATTTTCAGGGCAGCATCAAAGGATTTTAATGCCTCATCGTGCATCTTTGAGGTCAAAAGTATTAACAATTTTCCCCTGTTCACCCATATGTCAGCATTCCTTGGCCAAATCAGGCCTGTTAATTTTCTCATATGCCTCTCCTTTGAAGCCAAGGGCATTCTTTTCTTTTGGCTCGATTTTCAGGGCAGCATCAAAGGATTTTAATGCCTCATCGTGCATCTTTGAGGTCAAAAGTATTAACAATTTTCCCCTGTTCACCCATATGTCAGCATTCCTTGGATCGAGATGAAGGGCTTTGTCGATTATTCTTAAGGCATCCTTCTCCCTATTGACTATAATGAGAGCCTGACCAATATCATTATACAATCCAGAGATATAGACCCTATGGGAGGGCTGATTATCCTTATGCGAGTCTAAATAGTCTATTGCCATGTTATAGTATGCAATAGCCTCAGATTCTTTTCCTTCTGTATAACACTGATTGCCCGTTTCAATGAGGTTTTTAGGTTTCTCAGGGTTGAAATTCTCTGTATTTGGACCGGTTGAAATCCTCTTCTTCTTCATAAACTCGCACCATATTATGAATATAATAATATTTAGTAAGGTTTAAAGCCTTCGGTATTTTTTTTGTTGGCGATATTCATAAAAACCTAAAAAGATAATTTAAAAAAGGAGCTAATTCATTTTTCTTCAAGTAATTTGTCAGACAATTTAAGTGATATTGTCATATAATAACCCATTTTTTGGCATAGAATCTATTTAAGCCAATGAGTTAACCAAAACCTATATATACTATAAGTTACATATAGGCATATAGCAGACAAAATGTCTGACAGAATGTTGGGAAACATGCATCGCAAGCATTCACAAGTCCAACAGGATGGGATGCACATGAATATAAAAAAGAAGAGGAAAGTAAGAAGAGCACAAGAATCCATGAATCCGTATCTCCGCGGTGCAACCCCTGAACAGCGAAGGTGGTTGAAAACCCACAGTATTTCTGATCTTGAAGAGATTGCAGATATGCTGGAGTACCAAGGAGAAAGCGTTGATGGGATAAGACAGGTCATTGATGATCTGAAGACCGTTGCTGAGAACTTGGGAATTGTGATAAAGAGCAAGGCAGATTACGACCTCCTGGAGTTCGTCAGAGCGGAGGAAGAAAAAGCAGAAGCATAGCACTTGAAAATGGGGGGTTGGGGCTTATATAGGCCCTTTACCCTCGTATTTCCAGGAGGCGTTCAGCTTGACTGAGGACGGCAGACGAGAGTACATCATATTGCGGAATCTATACTTCAAGCACGTGAGGCCATTTGGGGCTTGGAAACAGAAGTGAACTTGATTGGATTTGGCTGACTCCATTTTCTTATCCATACCCCAACTTTTATTAATCGAGATTCTTTTATGTCCATGGTAAAATAATGCCTGGTACCATGAAACAATGGCTTAAACTGGCTAGATTGCAATCAGGAGCCGCAACCGCAATTACCGCCGTTTTTGGCGGCCTTCTTTTGATGCCCAGGGATAATATCGATGTATCTCATCTGATTTTGCTGTTCATAATAGGATTGCTTTACCATTTTTACGGATTCGTACTGAATGAATACTCTGATATTGAAATCGATAAGCACGCAATGGAACTTTCCCAAAAACCCTTAATAAAAGGGACGATAAATAGAAATGATGCCCTGTATGCAGCAGTAATCGCAATTTTTATTGCATTGGGAATGGTGATATTTTTCTTTAGAAGCATCTATGCAACAGGGGCCTTCCTTGTAGCCATCTTATTAGGTGGAATTTACGACGTATACGGAAAAAAGTTCTTTGGCGCCGATTTTGTCCTTGGGGCGAGCATATTCTTCTTTTGCCTCTTTGGAGCATATTCTGTATCTGTAAACCTCACCCCTGTGGTTATTATAGTGGCCTTTTTATTTTTCATACAGCTTACATTTCAAACCGGAGTTACAGGAGGTATGAAGGACATACCATCAGATTCCCTTGCTGGGGCCAAAACAACCCCTGTTTATCTTGGTTGCAGGGTTTTGGGTAATGAATTAATCGTGACTAAGAATTTTAGAAGATATGTAGGTGGAATAAAAGTCCTACATACAATAGTTGTGCTCCTCCCTTTTTCAATAGCTCTATTTAAGTTGCACGATGCTGTGGTTTTACAATTAGTAATCATACTGCTCCTCCTTTATTTAATGTGGGTGACTTCCTTTAAAGCAATCAATTTACGTGTATTTAACAGATTAAGATTAATGAGAATATTAGGGATGCAAGAAGTAGTCACTTATCCCATTGTATCTGTCTTGATTGTAGGAGTCATTGGAATTAAAAACTCTATTTTTCTGATCTTCTTTCCCATTCTATGGCTTGCATTTTTCCTTTACATTATTTACGGAAAACTCATGCCTGACGTTTAATTAAAAATGAATTTAAAATGATGCGGCAACTCCTTTTCCCTCTGCCCAGTAGGGCTTACTGAACCAGGTCACGAATCTACCTGATGCTGAGATGAAGAGCAGAAGCATTATCTCTCTCAACCCTCTGGGTCTTGAGAACAATCTTTGTAGGATGTTCCTCGTACTGTAGCTCTCCTCGAATGCATAGTGGCATCCGGATAGAAGCTCTGCCTGGGTCATGTTCTTTGGAATGTATACGCATGTGTTCCAATTGTACTTGGACCAGTCATTGGTCAGGATCCTTCCCTGGGACTTGTAGGTATCGTAAATATCTGTTCCCGGAAAAGGAGTCAGGGGAAAATATACCGGAAAGTCGATATCGGCATCCTTGGCAAATTCCACTGTGTTTCTAAAAACATCCTTTGTATCGGTATCCCAGCCAAATATGAAAGATCCGCTGATCTCGATTCCGTAATCATGGCACTTTTTGATGAGCTTTCTGTAGTCCCTTTTTATGTTGAGTTGCTTGTTCATGCTCTTTAGAGTCTCTTTGGAGATACTGTCAAAGCCGAACTGAAGAACCATGCATCCAGCCTCAGCAACTTTCCCAATCAGGTCTTCATGATCGAGAATATCGACACTGCAGGGACTCCACCATCTCAGGTTGAAGTCCTTGATCTGATCCATGATCTCCCCTGTTTTCTTGGGGCTAGCAATCAAATTCGTATTTGTAAAGTGTGCTATTCTCCTGCCGCCCTCCCAATTCTCGATTTCCTTAACCAGGTTTTCAACCTTTTTGTATCTGTATTTTCTCCCGCTGTACATTGTTGCTCCACAGAACCTACAATTATGTGGACAACCCCTGACGATTTCCGCGAGCTTGGTTGTGAAGAATTTGTATTTTTTATAAATAGAAAGGTCCGGGATGGGAAAATCCTTGGGATCCGTGATTGAACCTTTATATTGGGGTAAAAGGGTCTTTTTCTCGGCATCATTTAGGATTTTTTCCCATATATATTCGGCCTCCCCTAGCATAACAACCTCGCAATGCTGCTTGGCTTCTTCTGGAAAAAGATAAACGTGAATACCGCCCATAATACAGGTCACACCAAGCTTCTTACACATATCCCCCACCCTGTAGGCATCGTTTGCCATGGTGGTGAGAACCGAGATTCCTACGATGTCATAATTTGCGAGTATCTTCTCAGTGGGCTTCTCGAAGCCACAATGAAAAAAATCAACATCATGCTGCTTGGGGGTAATGGATGACAGGACACTTGCCCATAAGGGTGGTACCAGACGATCTCCGCTTTGGACATCATTTGTAGGCTGCAAGAGTAGAATCTTTAACGGCATACATATCATCGCTTTTTAGTATCTCCTGGCAACGTTGATTTCATGTATGGATGAACCTTTGCATCTCTCTCTTTCGGACCACAAGGTCCTCAACATGAATATACCAAAGTACAATTAATTTATTTATTATTTGAGACAGATGTGATTTTGTCATCAGGAAAGCACTCTTCATCCAATATACCAGGTCCTACTGCTTTTACTATCTGATCAAATATCTCCTCCACGGATTTTCTATCCCCAAGGCGCGTAAACACCACTGGAGAACGGTATGATTCGGCGATTTTAAGCATTATATCAACGTTGTTTCCCTTAGCGGAATCCACATTGTTACCCACGAAAACCAAGGGAATACTGCCCACTCGTTTTATTATGGAATCGGCCCAGGTTTTTATTTTTATAACAGTATTTCCTTTAGTAAGATCGCATACAATTACTGCGGCCTTAGTTCCCTTATAATAGGATGTATCCCTAGGCCTGCCCTCTGTTAAGGTCCAGGTGGTGAAGGCCATTTTGCATTTTGTGTCTTCTAAATCCATGGTTTTCACTCCCAAGGAAACTCCGAATTGCTTCAGTGAAATGCAGGCATCGCTCACCTCGCTGATCACGGACTTCCCAGAGCCGGGCTCTCCTGCCACTATGACCTTCATCCTGATTTCTTTCATGACAAACCTCTTTTTTTGCTCATCATCTTCGACCAACCAAGTTAACCACCAAAAAGAATACAGCGAAAATTAAAATTGCAGCCAAACAATAGGTCTCTCCAGGACCAAGAACATATCGCAGTGCATAGAGAATGAGTATTAAAATTGCCGAAAAAATCAAAGACCTTTTCCAATCGATCCTAAACGCCATACGTGTCATAAATAGCATTGATTGGTATTAAAGCTACCTGATTGTTATGGATTCACTGAGCTAACCAAAGTGTTGAGACTATCCACAGCCCTTGTCAATTCTTCCCTTGTTCTTGCCTGTTCCTTATTCATGGAAATCAAAGTCTCTGAGACAATGCCATATTTTTCATCTAATTTATTGAAGTGGCTATCGGTATGAACTGTGAGGGTGTCAACTTTTTGACCCACAGTCTCAACTTTTTTACCTACAGTCTTAACTTCTTGCCCCACATCATCAACTTTCTTCCCTAACCAATTAAAGTATTTACCTGCTGTAGCGTATCCTTGAAACATCTCGAAAGCTAAATCTCCGATCTCAATTTCGAAGCTTTCGAACTCCCCAGTGGCTTTTTCAACCTTTTTTTCGATATTCTCTACAGAAATGAAGTCATTTTTTATAGTAATAGCCTCAATAAATTTATCCAATTCATTTTCCTCACATTCACAGACCACTTTGACATCTCCATTTTTTAGGTTTTCTGCATTTCCCGTAAATCCCATTTTAAGTGCGGTTCTCTGAATTATAACTCGATATCCTGCTTCCTGAACATCGCCTTTTATCCTCAAAACAGCCCTTATTTTCATATTCTCCAGAACCGCCCTATTGTTTTTTAGAATTAATAAGTTTCGGTCATGAAAGACCATCAATTTTGTAAAATCACTTGGTTTGGCCACGCCTCAGGGGTTTATCAACTCGTAAAATTTTTTACTATATGATTGCCGGCAATTGAATGTTTACAAGAAAACTGCGGTTTTTAGTGGAGAATACCTTATACTAAATCAATAGAATCAGTATCTTGACCTATCCCAAACCTGATATTGTCATCATCTTTTATAATTAATGTTATTGTTCCCGGGCCTTCATAAATCAATGTTATTGTGTCCATTATATCAACTGGGCTCACTTCTGGAGATGGAAATGGGTCAGGATTTGGAGGATTGTTAAGGTATTCAACAGTTACAATTTGAGAGCCATAAGTGTATGTTAGTGTTTCATCGTCACTCCCAGGATCTGAGATATGAGATGTTATTTCAAAAGCATGTCCCAAGAAATGGGAATTCAAACCAACCTCCCAGGGATCGATATGATTCCAATGATCGGAATCCCAATCTGACTGCCTCACATTAAAAGTGTGGTGTAGTCTTTCAGAGGTTCCATCCTGAGACTCCAAAATAACCCAAACAGGATTTCCACCCCATACGTTTCCGTTCATTCTTGGGTCATTGGGAAGATAGTCCACAATTGCTCTGTAGGTGCATCCAAAATTTATTCTGTAGCCTGAAAAAGTGGCTGCCTGCTCATCAGGGCTCCCAGGATGCCTCGTTACCTGCGCACTCCATATCTCAGCATCATCCTCATACAGAGTTATGTTGACTGAATGATATTTTTCTCCCGCAACCCGTAATGTAAAGTTAACATGCATGTACGATTCTATACTCTCGATTTTTGGAACCACATTGTTCACCGTGATGTTTGCGACATAGGTGGCTGAGCCTCCGTCATCGTCCTCCACAGTCAGCGTAACCATGAACACACCGTTATCGCCATAGGTATGACTCACCAAATCTGAAACTAAAAATGGATATAACCCTCTTGGACTCGGATAAGGGTCAGGATTCACACCATTATTATAATGAACATTCATTATCGTTGGCCCAAACTCGAATTCCCAGGTGAAGGTCAGATCATCGCTTCCTTGATCTGTGGAGATTGCATTGATGTCCAAGGGTAGGCCTTCATTTATAGTGAAGGGCCCGAAAGCCTCGATTGTGGGGGCAACATTTTGCACCCATACAGTTGTAGTGAATGTGGTGATTCCACCATCATCGTCCTTTACCTTCAAAGTCAATGGGTAGTTGTAATCATCACCATAAGTGTGATTTAAAGTAACTGTGGCAACAAATGGAAAGATTCCATCTGGACTTGGGTCAGGATCTGGTGCAATACCATCATTGTAGTATGTACTCGTGATAAGTGGGGTGGAGTCACCAAAGTCCCATTCAAAAGTCAAGTCATCGCTTCCGTGATCTTTGGCACTGGCAATAAAAGTCGAAGGGGAGCCCTCGAACACTGCAAATGGAATGGCAAACAAGATTATTGAAGGAGCCATATTATTTATAGAAACAGTGGTTGTATATGTGCTCATTCCCCCATCATCATCTGTCACCCTCAGAATCAGAGTGTAATTATAATCATCTCCATAGATATGATTCACTGCATCTGAAGCATTGAATGGATATAAACCATCTGGACTTTTAATATCATTTGTATTTGGATCGTAATCAGGCTCAGGGTCAATCCCATCATTGTAATATGTGTTCTCGATTATAGGGCCATATTCGAACTCCCATTCGAATGTTAAATCGTCGCTTCCAGGATCAAATGCCTCAGCTTCAAAGGAGAGTGAAGAGCCCTCGTCGTCAGAGGGTATAATCACCAATCCAATTATTGGTGCGACATTGTTGATCTCTACAGTAGTGTTGTAATAAGCTTTCCCGCCATCATCATCCTCAACACTAATATTTACCGAATAAATACCATTATCCCCATAAATATGAGATATAGTGTCTGATATACTAAAGGGATATACACCTAATGGACTCGGGTGAGTATCAGGAGTGACATTATTGTTGTAATAGATGTTCTCGAATGTGGGTCCGCATTCAAGCTCCCATGAAAATGTCAAATCATCGCTGCCGAAATCGGTTGCCTCAACTTCAAATGTGAGTGATGATCCCTCTTCTCCAGATGGCACATTCACCAATGAAATTATTGGTGCCACATTATTAATTGTCACAGATGAGTTGATTGTAGTTGATCCTCCATCATCATCTTTAACTGTTAATGTTATCATGTATTCTCCGTTATCCCCATAAGTATGTTGAACAGTATCTGTAGCCAAGAATGGGAAAACACCTGATGGGCTTGAATAGGGATCCTGACCAAAGCCATTGTTGTAATATACAACTTTCGTATCCGAGCTGCCATCACTCCAATTCCAGATAAAGATCAGGTCATCACTTCCAGGGTCGGATGCATCAGAAGTGAATGTGATTGAGGAGCCTTCCTGACCCGAAGGCGCTGAAATTGAGTCAATAGATGGGGCAACATTGTTAACTCTGATGTAGCAACTGTCGGCATCTTTCCCGCCTTTATCCTCCATTACTCTCAAAGTCACCACGTAAAATCCATTATCTCCATAAAAATGAGTTGCTGTTGGACCTGTGGCATCGGGTGCTGCACCTGTATCCCACCAGAATCCATCACTTGTATCAAAATCCCATTCATAGGATATGATAGTTCCATCAGGATCGTAAGAACCTGAGCCATCAAAATCAATAATATCACCTTCATTTCCAGTTTGGTCAGAGCCTGCATCTGCCACAGGAAGAGAACCAATGGCAAAAAGGATACCATTATAAGAGCTAACATACACTGTCCCATCTGAGCCGATTGCCGGCGATGATGCCACTATGCTCCCCATCTTAAAATTCCATTTTTCAAATCCATCAGGATCAACTGCATATAATTTATTGTCACAAGAGCCGATATAAATAGTCCCATCGGAGCTGATTGCGGGCGATGAGTGAAATATAAAATCACCGGTTGTAAAGTTCCATTTCTCGGTACCATCAGGGTTGAGTGCATACAGTTTAAAGTCACGAGATCCAAAATAAATCGTTCCGTCGGAACCGATTGCTGGAGAAGAGTGTATATTACTTCCTGTTGTGAAGTTCCATTTCTCGTTGCCATCTGGATTGATTGCATAGAATTTACTGTCGAGAGAACCTATATAAATCGTTCCATCGGAACCGATTGCAGGTGATGAGTGCACTTCGTTACCAGTTGTGAAGTTCCATTTCTCAGAACCATTAGAGTTAATTGCATATAATTTATAATCAGAAGAACCGACATAAATTGTACCATCAGGGCTAATTGCTGCTGCTGAGGTTGTATGATGATTTATTCTAGCACTCCATTTTTCAGTTCCATTAGGATAGATTGCACACAGGTAACCAGACAAGCCAATATAAATCGTACCATCAGAACCGATTGTTGGTGGTGATTCTACATCGTGACCACTCGTGAAACTCCATTTCTCAGAACCATCTGGATTAATTGCATATAATTTATTATCTTCAGAGCCGATATAGATCGTTCCTTGAAAGTCGATTGCTGGTGATGACCACTGAATATGATCTCCGGTGGTAAAGGACCATTTCTCAGTGCCATCTTGGTTGATAGCATATAGCTTATTATCCCATGAACCGACATAAATAGTTCCATCGGAACCAATAGCTGCTGATGAAAAAACAAGGTCATCCATGGTGAAACTCCACTTCAACCACCCAGGATTCGCGCTCGTATTATACGGACTGACACCTGTATGGTTGAGATTTTGACGGAACATCGGCCACGGAGAGTCTGCGAGACCTCCTGAGTTGCTCGAACTTAAACTTTGACTCGGTTGACTAGCATTTTGAACGATTGGTGCAAAAATATTCATTACCATCGATAAACAAAAGCAAATAGTAAATATCTTGGATTTCGTTTAATAATCCCTCCTATTGTCAACTCTTGTTAGAACCACCCCTCCTAGTGTCTCCTTTTAAGATATCGATAATAATAATGGATTTTATTTATATTTATAATTTTGGTACTGAAGGATAATTTTATTGGTGTTTTTTTTAAACAAAAAGGGCTTGTAAAAAAAAGACGATTAAAAATCTTCAAAATAGAGTATATAAATTTTTCTATCATCTGGCTTATCTTCTGATATATAAAATATTTCTAAACATGTTTGTGGATGTCAAGTTAAGAAAATTCTAAAGTTGTAGCAAAGCCATCCCCATAATCTCTGGCAAAGAGAGAAGGGATGGCTATATGCTACAATGGGTAGAAAATGCACTCATGCATAATGG
>CP070672.1:2851967-2855113 GCA_020351895.1 Thermoplasmata archaeon | reverse complement strand
TTAATCACTTACCTTGAATACTAATCCCTTTGTAGCATCAACCACTAATTTATCTCCTGTTTTAAGAATTTCAGGCGGGTCTTTATCCAATTCAAACGGCCCACCGATAGTTGGAATGTTTCCAACCACCGCTGCAAGAGCAGTAAGTGAATTCACCTTATTAATGATCATTGCTCTTGGTGCCCTTCCTCTTAAATTTAATATGTGGAAATATAGTGAAAAACCTGAGGACCCCTTCCCGTTTGGGAATATTAACACCGTTTTTCTCACATTCTCTCCTTTTTGCGGGTGCCTTGGTTCAATAATCTTTCCTGTAAAAGGATTTATTCCACCGAAAGCACTAAATGATCGTGATAATACAAGTGCCTTCCCTTCTTTAACACCTGGCACAACAGACCTTCCTTTCAGAATCAGAATGTGACTGATCTCTTCTTTATCTATTTTATCAGTCCCCATCTCACCGTCTCCTACTTATTCAGATAGCCTGACCCCCATCTGCCAGAAATTGCAGCCTGAATGCACTTTTCTACTGAACCAAACCACGTTGTAATTTCAGGAAATTCGGCGGAATAGTAATGAATCTGCTTTGCACTATTGCTAGCTACGATTTTGACACCCACAGGTTTGAACTGAGTTAAGGCAGGACAGGTATCAACCATTAAAAGTCCACCAGCTTGTTCAATGATCTTTCCGAACCCGCGTGCCATAACTAATTCCTTTAATCCTGCAGGAAGGAAAATCCACAAGAAAACATCCTCTTTGATATATTTTCCCTCCAAGAGAAGCGCCACCTCTTTTAATTGGTTTAGTGAGAAGTGCGGACAACCCATAATGATTAAGTCTACCCTTGTATCTGTGGCTGTACTCAAAGTATCGTAAGTTTTCTTAATATCACCATCTGTAACCCCAACTCTTTCCGTTTTTCCTGGATCCAATAATACGGTTTCAAGCCCTCCACAGGCTTCGGGAGTAATTCCATCAATATGATAAAGTTGAACAGCCCCAGAAGTAGCCATCGCTGCTCCCATACCTTTTAAATTATCTTGTGTTGCCTGTCCCGGTTTAAGTCCCGTTAGTACAGGAACATCTAGGCTCAGTCCCATATTTTCGAGCTCTTCACCAATATAATAGCCCAACGCATCAAAATCTGCTTGATATTTGAGCGTTGCATCTATGTGAAATATCACCTTTGCCTTCCGATTTTCAGGAACATGAAATCCTGCATAGGGAATTTTTCCCACAATTGCAGCGGCAAGTGTGCTTTCAATTCCTTCTATATTTCCCATTGCCCCGATAACCGAGTTGGCATATACAACTGCAGAACTTTCCATCCATGCAATATGATTCCCCTTAACAGGAATATTTCCTACCAAATAAGGAGTACAGGTTGAGGTGAAAATTATTCCTTTTCTTGCATAATGCTCCCGAACGGCTCGATTGGCTTGCATAACCTCTTCAGATACCCCGAACTCTTTGTAGTGGTATGGCTCAATATCGCAGACATGGGTGGTTGTATATACTTTTAACTTATCGATTTTGATCCGTTTTTTGCTACAAAGCAGTATTTGATTCAGCAAGGGATAATTGCCCGTGACTATTTTGGCAAATTGCCCAGGAACCGCCATGGCAGTATGCACGCTTTGGACATCTACCAATCTCCCAGCATTAAGCGCCTCTCCATACTTTACAAGTAATTTTAAGGCTTCCTGTTCTACTTCACCATATTCTCCTTCCAGGATCCTTGTTTCTTCTGCAGTTAATTCCATTTTTAGTCCCTTCATCAAGATGAGCGTAATTCATTGATTAGTATTCTAAATCTTTAATAAAAAAAGTGAAAATTAGAGTAATTTTTGTAACTTTTTCCTTCGTAGATAAAATATTATCACTCCAACTAAACCGGTCATTGCAGTAATTAATTCAAACCCTGGGATATCGGTACTAGATTCTACAGAAACCTTTTCACAATTTGAAATTGAGCTATTTACCCATCCATCACTCGCAACAATAACGTAGAAATACATTCCAATGATTGAGATAGTATCAGTATAATTGCAGGTTGGTGAAACACCAATTGGTATCAATCCAGATATTGAAGAAATGTTTAATGGGTGTCTAAAAATATAATAATACTCTGCATTTTGAACACTTGTCCAACTTAACTCAATAATTCCATCTGTATCTGGACTTGGTGAAATAGGTTGGAGATATGGCTTATTTAAGGGTATTTTTACAGTAACATTTTGACAATTCGAAGTGCTATTGCCAAAGGTATTTCCCGGCGTAATAAAGTAATAATATTCTCTATTTTTGGTAACTGTATCTGTGAAATTAGTATGATCCTGAGAATCTGTTTTTCCAATAGGAGTTAATCCAGCAACAGAAACAATGTTCTGTGTGTCTCTATAAATGTAATATTCTTCTGCACCTACTACAGGGCTCCAATTCAAGAAAATAATGCCAGTAATGCTTGGATTTGGTTGGATAGGCCAGAGATATGTTGAAGCTGGGGGTCCAAGATTGACCGATACTGCTCCAGAAGTATCATTAGCGTTTATTGGTATATTTTTATTTACTGAACTGATGCTTCCCGCAACTACCCACAATGAAATCAAGGAAACTAAAAAAATCAAGAGAACCCGTTTATTATTTTTCCGCTGCATTAAACCATCACTCAAAATTTCTTTTTTTTAATTTAACTATAAATATTTTATAACTATTACATTAATTTTTTTACTAAAAGTGAGGTAACGGGACATCAAATCTTACCAAGCCCAACAATGGGAATTCTTCCCAAAATTCTAATAATATTTCCAACTTTATCATGTGAATTGTCTAACAAAATATATCCTCAATTAAGCGTTTTGTAGGACGGAAGACATCTATTTCTCCTTTCCACTGTGAAAGGACGTCTTGGAAGAGATTTTCAAATTGCTTAGTTAGTGAAGCTAATTTTGAATGAAAAATATGGAGATTTTCATAGGCAATTAAGGCTATAGTTGAATAGGTCCCGTATTCAAATAATATCTTAATATCTTGATGATCGACAACTTTTAAAACCTGCTGACTATGCACCATCTCAGCTATAATGTCTTTGACTCCTGTGAGTCCCGAGCTTATTAGATCAGCTTGTTGAGAACTAGATTTTT
>CP070672.1:2848213-2851867 GCA_020351895.1 Thermoplasmata archaeon | reverse complement strand
TTTCCAATAATCGTATTTTTGAGGTTTTGTTTTATTTCCTTAACATTTTCGGTGATTATTAGAAGGTCAATATCACTTTTAATTGTATCTTCACCTGTGGAGCAGCTTCCGTAAAGGATGATCTTGTTACATTTACTGGCAATGGATTTGACTATCTCATTCAATCCCTGGATATTTATAAAGATTTTAAAATATTTTATTGAAGGATTTTCATTGTTTATGTTAAAATATAAATTTCGACCGCTCTTTTCTTTCTCGACCAAGTTCATATCGTATAACTTTTTCAAAGCCTTGTAACAACCACCCACGCTACCTCCTGTATTGGCTGATATCTCCCTTACATAGTATCTATTGTCCGGAGAGCGTGCTAGATATGCCAGTACAGAAATAGCCAGTGAGCTTAGGTTCACTTTTTCGAACATATGTTCACTTTTTCGAACCATGAATGCTAATATACTTTTTATATTAAAAACTTACTGCTGATCTAATCATAGGGATTTTAAATTTTTTGATTAAACTGGAAATACCCGTTCTCGTCGAAGTACGCGCAGGTGATTTTGTTTAGGGGGGTATCGGTCCTTGTGCAGAGCGCAAATGCGTACAGGGTAAGTTGCTCTAATGCCGATTTATCTGATTCTGCATCGGGTTTGTAGTCCATGATATATACTTTGTTGCTCCTCACCTGGAGGATGTCTATGTGTCCCGTGAGGGTCCTTGGTATGGAGATATTAAATGATCTTGCTTCCTTTGGTGTGAGGTAAACAGGAATCTCGGTTGCAATTGTGGCAGAATCGTTTACCAAGAAGAAATCCTCGATTACCTGGTGCCGCTCGTGATTTGAATTTGCCAGTTCAAGACCATACTTTGCGATGTTTGTGGCATTGTTATTCTTAATATTCTTGATTATTGGATTTGGTAGATTTAATCTCCCTGGAAAGCTTGAGCATCTGGGACCTTCCCAAAACATGCTGTTGTTTAATCCGTTGTTCGACATGAGGGATATAAGATAGGTTTTTAGTTGTGGAACTGCTTTCCCGCGATGTTCAGTTTCAGATAGTGAAACTTGAATTCATAGACCTGTTGGTGAAGGAATCGTTTTGACTGGATGATGTCTGTTGGGTCTATCTTGTATTTTCTTCGCAGGGGTAGGAATGTGCAGATGTCTTTGTACCCGTCTATCCAGGAGTACAGTGTGCTATTGGGTAACTGGATCCTGAACCTTCTGTTGATGATTCTTCTAGTCTGTTCCCCCGTAAAACCCATGTTGTAGGTTGAGATGACACTTAGGATGACTCTTGGGGAATACGAGGTGTGGGGGAGCGTCTCTGGGGTGAAATACCTTCTGCATTCCCTGCATTTGTACCGCTGGGTGGGACCTTTTTTAGCACGTCTGAAACCGGCTTTTCTTACCTGCTTTGTAAATCTGCATCTCGGACATGGTGGCCTCGGTTCGGAAATTGGAGAGTTAGGTGGTTGTTCTTTTTTATTCATATCTATTCACCTGGGCAAAATTGTCATTATCAATCCAGTTCTATATAACCTTCTTTGAACATCATTTTCAGGTTGAACCTTGAGAGAAAACTCAGGCCCAGAAGACCGTCCACCCTGCCCATGGGAGGCATATTGTGAATTGCCACTTTAATATCCCTTAATGAATGGCCGAGAACGGTCATCTCCTTCATTGTAATCAGAGGGACCTTCTCAACGGTGCTTGCAGTGGTCATTGTTACCCATTCTTTTGAGGTTGCCGGATCGTAACCCAGAAACTCGGCCACTTTCCATGGAATCATGACCAATATTGCCCCAGTGTCAACCACCATATTGACAAAATATTTGGTGGAATCACCACTCAGTTCCACGGGTAGAATTACCACTGTTTGTCTATTATCGATAATGTATTTCATAAAAAAATCCATCTTAATAAGCTGTGGCGTATCCTTCTTCAATAAGATCTCCGGAATATGTTATGTAGATGGTATCCTTTGAATTTCTGGGAACCTGGTTCCACAGTTCTTCGCGGTTTTCTGAATGGGCTATGAGTTCTCCTTCCTCGGGAATGTGGTTCTCACTGAGTTTGCTTACCTTGATTGCCAGCCACTCGTCTTTGTATTGTTCCATAATGGCTTCGATTTTCATTTTCTGTCCCATTGAATATATTTTCTTTGTGCCATATAAAGATGCCGATGTTTTTGTTGGGCGGGCAGATTTGCGGGAGCTTTCATTTTGGGTTCTTATTATCTTTTCCATATCATTCTCCCTTTGGTTTGCCGCAGATCGGCACTGTATTCTTCATTGTAAGTCCTATATTGGTGGTTTTCATTTATAAAGAGGATTGCGGGAGGTTGGTGAAAGTACCTGAAAGAGGGATACTATAACGACCTTGAAGTGATACCTGACTGGAGGGAGTGCCCGCTGCGAGGGCGGTGTTTTTGGCTCCAATCATCGGCATGCAGGTGCCGGGGATTGTAATGATGCGGGGTGCCGCAAATTGGATGGATTTATGTGTTGGAGTGCCGGATTTTGGACAGGGATTTGGGTTGTGTGGTGAGGGGGGATTCCAAGATTCGGCAGGTGGGTGGGATTTGCATTGCTGGCTCTGCCTCTGGTAATCTCGGGATCTGGGGGTTTTTTCCTTCTCAGAGGGGGGGTGTGGGTCTATTTGCGGGTGGGAATTTCCCAGATTCGTGATATGGGGTGGGTTTTGGTCTATCAGAAAGGGTGTGGTGACCCCAAAAAGGGGGCGGTTGGGCGGCCCCAGAAAGGGGGTGAGTCGAACCGAAAAAAAGAGAACTGCGGGCGTGCTGCGGAATATCCTTTCTGACATGAGTAGTGAGCGGGCTTGAGCGGTTTGGGATTGGGCGATAGATGTATTTTCACTATTTTTTAATAGTTGTATTCCTTCGAAAGTTAGCACTTATTTGCTTGGTACACCTATTCTTTTATTTCCTGAATAAATAGATTACCAAGTACCATAGTGTTCTATGCTGATTTGTTTAGCTTCCCATTCATGTCCTTCTTTGCATCTCCTTGATGGTTGTTCTAGGGGGCGTTAGCTGCTTTAATACTTCTGCATATTGGACACCAGGAGCCACGTTTAACATTGATAGTTGGAGCTTCCCATATATGGCCCTCTTTACACTTCCACTTCAACTTTGTTCTTATATTTACATATTCATTTGATAGGCATTTTCCGCCTCTTTTTTTAGCGATCTTTTGCACTTCTTTAATGGTCAATCTCCTGATATCTCTAATTTTATTATATTTACATAGTGAACACCAGGAGCCACGTTTTATACTATTAGGCGTAGCTTCCCATATATGACCCTCCTTACATCTCCATTTCAACTTGGTCCAGGAGTTCATATAATTCTTTGATAAACATTTGCCACCTCTTGACTTTGCAATGTCTTGCATCTCTTCAATGGTTGATTTCAGTACTTCTCCCTTTTTAGCATTATTACATACAGGACACCATGTGCCTTGTTTAATACTGCTAGGTATTGCTTCCCATACATGGCCCTCCCCACACATCCATTTCAATTTTGTTAGAGAATTGATATATTTCTTTGATAAACATTTACCGCCTCTTGATTTAGCAATGTCTTGCATCTCTTCGATTGTCAATCTCCGTGCTTTTTTCTTTTTAACTCCAAT
>CP070672.1:2824655-2848113 GCA_020351895.1 Thermoplasmata archaeon | reverse complement strand
CATTACACTGGCGTTCAGCTTAATGGAGCGTGATTCTCCTGATTGAGTGGCTGTCCCGGTTAAAGTAATCATGTCCATGGTATATGCCCTTGTATCCTCAGGAATCCTTACCTCCACAAAGATATCAGCGCTATCTCCCAGCGCATTCAGCATGCCAGTATCGGGAATCCCGTTGTTATTGGTATCAGAGAGGAAAGAAACACCATCACCTTTTAGAAGCTCAACTTCCCATCCCTTTTCTGACTTCACAGTTAAATCGATGGCGGAGATGTGATTGAAGTGATTTTCTATGTGTACGGAATAGGTGATCTTTTTCCCAGGAATATCACTCTTTGAATAAGATTCAGAATCAAGGAGAAAACCACCTGAAAGTTCAACATTGGTTTTCAATGAAATTGTCTTGGAGATCCCATTTGGAAGGGATGAAGCGAAAATCACGGTCACATCATCATCCGTGAAGGCAATGGCATCCTCTGGAACAGAAACTGCCACAATCACATCAACTGAGCCGGTTATTGGATCCATTAAATCTGTATCAGGCTTTCCATCGGAATCTGTAACTGACAACATGGTGATACCATCCGATGTAAAAAGATTCAAGGACCATCCATTCTCCGAGGTGGTTGCGATGTCGATGGTGTCCGGGTGGTTCTGCATATTTGTCAAGGTGATAGAATAATGGACCATATCTCCATTCTCGGCCTCCTTTTCTTCATCATCAACCTCAACTTTCAAGTCCCCTGTTAATTTTATGGTCGTCTTCAAAGTTATCATGGACGATCCATCAATTGATATGGCCTTAACATCAAATTCTTTGAATTCGAATGCAACTGCATCCTCGGGTGGAGTGATACTCAAAATAACATTTCGCAAGGTGAAAGCACTTTGCTTGAAGTTCTTTATTTCAAGAACAGCCAGCCAATCATCCCAACCACCAGATGATGTTGTCACATCTAAATTAACATCCACCTCCGTATTTCCATGATTCATAATCTCCAAGACGAAGTTAATTGGAACCCCTGGCTCTGTTTCCTGGGAAGATGGAGAGGAAGAAAGCACCATGGAGTAATACGCCAAGATGAGCGCTGTGGTGGAAACTGATACCAGTTCATCCGAATCACTTTGCGATGTGCCAATGACGTTTATCAGGATGATGTCGTCTGGATACCCATTATAAGGGGCTATCACTGTGAGTACCACTTCTTCCTGTTGATATGCACCCAGTGAAACTGCGGTTTTGCTGAATTCATACTGCCATGCATTTGAAATTCCTGTAACTATAACCTCAGTGCTGAGCAAGATGGAGTCCGGCCCGTTCCCTTCATTTACAATCGTGATGTTGTATGAACCTGATTCAGAAGGAATGAGATACAACATATCATTGTCAACCGCAAGGCCTACTCCGTACCATTGATTCAATATGATAGTAAGGGGCAAATCATCAGAGGTTTTTATTACCCCACTTTCCTTCAATACACCGGTTGCTGTTGTTGAATAATCCCCTGCCAAAGCAGAGATTGGGGTTATTGTTAAGGTAATAAAATTCGTATCTCCATATTGCAGATAGAATACATCTTGACTGAATGTTATCATCCAGTCTTCGATATTGGTGGTATCCAGACTCATCTCAACCAAGCCATCGACATTACCGGTGTTTTTCACATAAATTCCAAATACTGCTGGCTCGTTTTTTCCAACGGCTATGGTGTCCATAACAGCACTCAACTCTAATTTATATTGGTTACCCATCCCAAATATCTCCACATCATCAACCCACCAACCGTTATCTGTGAGAAGAATCCCTGAGTGCAGGGCGAACCTGATTTGGATTTGATTTCCAATATAAGAGGAAATATCCAAAACCACCTGGGTCCACGGCAACAATGATCCTGTGTATTCCTGCAGGGTTTCCCAATCGCTTCCATCGATACTTATCTGCACCTGTCCCCAATCTGGAGAGGAAGAGGAATCATCTATGCCGTATTTATGATAAAATCTTAGGGATGCAGACGTTGCTTCTGTTAAATTCACAAAAGGTGATGTTAAAAACTGATCTGCTAAAACTGTGTACTGCCCAGTAGCCTCGTCACCGCACCACCACGAAGTAGTGGGACTGTAACTGTCCGTTGTGGTGAGATGCCATAATTCAGTTCCCACAGGAGATGTGTCTGATACTTCCCAATCCCCAATTCCATTTTCCATATCATCGAAAAAGAATCTTACGTATACTGTGATTTGGCCGACGATCATATCATTGTCTGAAAACTCATCATCTTCAAGTAATGTCCTTATTTCGATTTCATAGATATCGCTCATTGATGGATACCATAACCAATCGAGTTGAGTTTCTTCTCCACTGTTAATGGATATAATGTTTTTTGTATCGGTGAATATTGTGAATCCGTTTGGATTCTTAACCGTGAATTCGACGTCTAAATAGCTTTGATCATTTATTCCATAATTCTTTACCATGGCCGAAACGGAAGCTGTCTCACCAACATAGATCACGGATGGATTGCCTAGGGAATGAACGCCAGCATCGTTGTAAACAGGCATTATCCATATTATTATGTTCTTGAACATCCCCTCTAGATCCGTCAGAGTCCAATCATCACAGTTTCCGTTTCCATTCCAGTAAATGACCTTCCCGCCTGAAGGAAGAACTGTCGCGATTATTTTATCCGAACCATCGCCAAGCTCGGCAATGGTTTGAGCACCCCTAGTTATGTCTGCCTCAGCAAAATCATGATCTGTCTCTCCTACAAAGAACTCACTGCCAGAGGGATACTGACCATATATACCATCTGTTATGGGGTGTGAGCCGTTTGTGATTGCAAAGCTGCTCCATCCCATATTATCGCCGGTTAGTGTTGAGCGAACCACATCAGCCAAATTCGCATCATTCGGTGCCCCCAGGGAGTCGAAGCCCGTAACAAGGAGGGTACCACCAAGGGTAATGTAGTCGTTTAATATCTGCCCCTCTTTATTTTCTATTGCCCTGTCACTGTTGTAAAATATTACCGATTGATACTCAAGAAGTAGGAGGAGATCCCTGGTAAAGAGATTTACAGCATTATCATCCAATATATCGTAACCTTTTCCCAAATCATCTAGTAACGAAGTTATTGCCTGTAATTGGGTACCGTCAGATATAAGGGCGATTCTGCCCCTCTTCGGACCATTTGTGACTATTACCGAGGTGTTTAGCCTATTATTCTCTGTGATGTTTTCGTTTGGCAGGTTATATGTTTCGATCCCAATCAGATAGGCTCCTTCCAAAGAAGGAGATGTCCAGGAAAAGCTCACTGAGGTGGAGGCACCGCTTTCCATGATTGATATCATGGTTGAGTCTTCAACGTTTCCATCAACTGTGAGGTTCACAATAACATTAATTTCGGTTTCCAGTCCCAAGTTCTCCACAGTGGCATTCACAAGGGTCTGTTGATTAGAGCCCAAATAGGAAGGGGCCTCAATATCCGACACAACAATGTCATGCAAATACTGCTCCCATTTTGACCATATCATGGCATTGTAAAGGAGCTGGACATCATCGGAATTAGAATTATCCTCTAACCCATTAGATATGTACACGACTCCTCTGTTTACGATTATAGCGCTCGAATTATTAGATGATTTGGCAATATATCTTCCAGTCGTCAAATCATCGGCATCCCATGAACCATCGGGAGGTATTTGAGACCCGTAGGAGCCAGGTGAATACGGATCTGAAACATTGAAGAACAATGAATGCTCAGGTTCAATCAAATCCAAGGGTTGCACAAACCCCATATCGTAGGTAATATCATCACGCATGCCAAAGAGTGGAGCCAATTTGTTGTTGTTGGGAACCCACGAAAAGAAAGTGGCAGAGGTGGCGATAAAACCATGGCCTCGGAGAACATAATTTGTGATGGCATCTATTTCGCTATCCGTAAACTCCCACCAAATTGCCATTGATATCATGATCACATCGGCATCTAGATTGACAAGGTCATTGTAGGAGATATCATCTTTATTCAGTGTGGTGTAATCGATTTCAACCGGAGTTGTTCCATAATACATCCAGTTATCGTTTATAAAATCCCAAGGGGTTTCTTCAGGATAATCTGTCCCCCACGAATCTAAAATTGCCACATAAATTAGGTCCTTTGATGTGGCAAAAAGGCTTACGGTGGCCCTATTATTTGAATCGATCTCCTCATTTGTCACTGGCACGACAAATATTTCGATTTTGTACCAGCCTTTGAAAACCGGTGTCCAGTATAGTGAAATTATTTGAGACGCTTCGGCAGGCAAGGAAGAAATGGCCGTGCTTTCCTCGAAGCTGTCGTTGATAAACAATTGAACTTGAACATTGGTCAAATCCATCTTTCCGAGGTTATTGATGGTTGCATTGAACATTTCGTTTTCATTCACATTTAAGTATCTATCGGAACTGATGTTCGTAACCGAGAGATCCGGCTCCACGATAACCTCTTTTTCCTTGAAATTGTTGGTGATATGAGTTTCATCGGGTAATATTTCCACTCCAACCCCCACCATGAAAATTCCGGTTTGAGGAACCCAATCGAAGTTAACGTAAGTCAACTCCTCGCTTTCCAGACTGGGGATGATCTGGGTATCCTGTATCTCACCATCCACTGTAAAGTTCACCAGAATATCTGTCTCATCCGAGAGCCCGTTGTTGACTATTGTGGCATTTATGGTGGCGAACTGATTGGGTGCCAAATAGGTTGGAACCTGAATTTCTGATACACCAAGATCATGCTGAGCCATTGAAACCCCACTTGCCACAAGTGCGAATGGTTGATCCACCTCTGGAGTATCGGGATCACCATCCATGGCTATGTTTTGGGCCGAAATCTCGATTATCCACTCCCCTGACACTGGGTTTTCAATGAAAACGTTCTCAACATTGTTCAGTGTGTCTACATCGCCTCCAGTAGAGGACCACTTCGAGTTCAAAAGACCCACATTCCCCAGGTAATCCTCTCCATTTGGATCAGTGACCTTCAAATTGAGATCATTAACAAGGTGCTGCGATGAAGAAGTTGTCCCTGGTACATCGGTCCATACCAATGATATCTTCAAGGGATGAACACCTGTGGGCTCTACGAAATACGTAATAGACTCCCCCGTCTGAAGGTTTATTTCCTCATCAACAATGAAATGTCTTTTGCCTATGTCATACACATTTCCAACATCAACCAATCCCCAGCCTTGGGCATATCTATCCCCCTGGGAGAATTCGTATTGGTAAGCATCCGCAATGAGGATTGCCTTTACTGTTGCGGCATGTGGGATTGTTCCCCCATGATTATTGCCAAAGTGATTCTCTCTGTATATCTCGTAGATTAATCCCACCGCCCCCGCCGTGACAGGAGTTGCACCGCTGGTTCCCCCGAATGTTGGGGTATATCCGCCTCCGGATGTGGTAGTGTAAATATAATCATATGGCCCCACGATATCGGGTTTGATACGGCCATCCGCTGTGGGACCTTTATTTCCCTGATTTCCGGTGTGCTGATCGTCTGTTCTGTCCTGGTTATCATAATGATCAAGAGCGCCTACTCCTATGACGTTCTTCGCCGTGGCCTCCCGGGTTATTGCCCCCTCATATCCACCATTTCCTGCGGCATATAACATCGTCACATCGTATTCAAAAACGGCTTCATCATTTTCTTGAGTTTGTGAGACATACGTTCCATCAGTCGAACCTTGGTGCCAGCTGTTGCTTTGGAATAAGCCCCCCCAATTGTTCACCAGATTTGCAATGGATTGTTTGCGACCCACACCCCAGCTTGCGAACACCCCTTTTCCACCTGGGAGCATCCCCAAAGCCATATCATTTGCACCCCTTGCAAACACAATTCCAAATGTGGAAGTCCCGTGAGATTCCTCATACACATCTCCATCCGTAGCTATTAATTGTCCATCAAACTCAGTATGATCCTCATCGATACCATTGTCTTTAATCTCCCCCACAATACCTGTCCCATTGAATCCATTTAAATGAAGGGGTGATTCTGCACCTGTAAAGACCCTGATATTATCCATTAAGGTTATTGGAGGCGTATATTCATCGATCCACTCAACTTCTGGGATAAGCGCTATATTTTTTATCTTTGAAGAATCAATCAATACTCTGATGATATGATTATCTTCCCCATTGTGGGTTATTACACCGCCTAGTGAACTCAACCTATCCCTTACACTAAGGAGGTTTTCTTCACGATCAGAAAAGACCACGACATTCAGTTCGATTTCTCCAAGCTTATCAATTAGTCCACTTTCAATTTTATATCCTGGTTGGTAGCTTCCGACCCATCTGATGAATGAAAGGTCTTCGATCTTCTTTCTAGTTTCCCCTCCCATACTTAGTAAATAGGTGTAATCTGGGATGTAACCGTGGATGAAAGCTCCGGTTCCTTTGATTTCCTCTATCCAATGGGATTGTATGGGTCCAAAACATTGGGCCATGTAATACCAATTTTCCGATCTATATGCCCATTCCAAAGGTAGTTTGGGTTCTTCAATTAAAGGATCGAACGTAGCCTTCTTCAAATGTACGAACAAGGGTGAGTAGGAATTGGGTATTTGATTAACGCAAACCGTATCTTTCTGTCCCACACCGGGCCAAATGAGGTTCTCTGGAAATTGATGGGCTTTCCCTTCCTTTTTTATGGAACCATCAAGAAGAGGGTCCTCATCCAAGAGATTTTTGACTTCCAAATGCCCGGAAACTTTATCTTCATTGGATTCTCGATGTACTGAAAAGGCTAAGGTATTTGAAAATGAACCCAAAATGAAAAATAAGAGCAGTGCTAAGGTAATTATTTTCCTTTGGGGCATTTTAGCCCCGCTTCGTTCTTCTTCTCCCCTCATTTTATTCCCTTCAAAGGTTTCCCTTGCCAGGCACAATACAGTCTTCAAGGAGATTGTATATAATTATATAGCACATATGTTTTCACTATATAAATATTGGTCGGTAAGCACCATTTTAGAACCAAATTACCCATTATAGGGGGATTTAGTCCATACTTTCTTTTGGCTCTTCTACCTTCTTTTTTCTTCCCCTCCTCGAGCCTTTATCTTTTACCCGATAGTACTTCAAGGGATGTGTCATCCATTCTTTTTTACACAGGGCATCCTCTCCCTGGCAAATTCCGTAACTCTTCATTGTGCTGCATTCTGGGGGTGTGTACTCAGTACCTGAGATCTTACCTGTGATATGCTCTATCTGATATCTGGTTTTACTCTCATCAAAATCAGGTGAGGAGCTGAACAACTGTAAAACTTCTTCGGAAGACATTCCCAATGCATGAAAGAAAGCTGTTAAGGCGAACCTGCCGCTGTGTGGGAGATTTTCACCTGCCTGAACCTTTGCAAGAAGCTGTCTCATACATGGAGGCAATTTTGTCACCCTGATCTTTCCAAAATCCTCGGCCTTGTATGTGCCCTTTCTCTCCTCTAATACCTTGCTGATATCCGTTATATGATCTTTTAAATGCTTCAGAATTTCATCGTTTACGTCGGTAGGTAATTCGCTCTCAATCCGTGTTTGGAGTGCCTGCTGAATGACCCTTGCAAGGTGAGATTTATCCAAAGTAATATAGCCGTCTTGCAGATTTTGGTTCGCGATTTTCCATGGCTTGCTCCGCATCTGGGAGGTGTTCCTCAGAAAATGGATAAAGTGGATTTTGCAGATGCCGTCTTCCAATCTAACATCCAGCTCAAGCTCTCTTGCTACTTCCACAACAAAACCAAAATCCTCGGCCTCTAGTCTAATATTGGCTGTTTTTGCCTCAGCAAGGGCATAACGCTTTGTTAAATAGGGATCATTAACACATGAAACCAGGATCCTAGCCGCAACATAAGAGAGTAATTCCGCTAAACGGTCAGCATCTGTCAAAAGGCTGTGTTCTTGGATTTTACCCACTTCAAGGGCCTCCATGATCCTCTCCTTCCCCTGCACCCTGGTTCGCTCGTACGCAATATCAGAAAGTAGTTCGTCTAAACTGAAGCCTTTTTCTTTCAGATACGATGCCGATTCTCTTAGAAACGGGTAGTGCGCCATCTGCAATAGATCCATGCAAACAAGTTATGAATTTGTAGGGTATAAAAAGTTTCGACTTGGATTAACCTCAGGCGGTTACATATTTTCTGAGCCTTGCCTACTTCGCCTCTTCATCCTCCTCAGTTCCTTCCTCCTTCCCTTCTTCCGTCTTCTCTAATTTTTCCTTGGCCACGGGTTTTGATTTAAATGTTATAATCGATATGAACGCTCCCGAACCCAGGACAACCCAGTTTATTGCCAGAATCACTATTGCTACTGCGCTGCCGACATCTGTGGGTATATCGAATAGACTCTCCATTAAAAAGGTAAACGTGACCTCCTTGGGTCCCACGGGTAAGAACAAGAAGGTTCTCGCGATCCAAGACATGGCGTTTATGACCAAGATAAACAATATGAATGGTGGATCTGTCACGCCAAAAGCCAAAAGCAGTGTGTATGTCAGCACAGCCTCCAGTAACCATCCAGATATCGTAAGCACGATATTGATGCCCAGGACGGCCTTCCTTTCGTGGTATTTTATTATTGCTCCCTTGAATTTGGAAATGGAAACAGAAATTTTTAAAGACAACCTCGTAAGAAACTTACCGCGTTTTTCAAAAAGCCTTTCAATGAATACAGCTATCCTATCAAAAAACTCAGGCCGAAAGAGCAGAAAATAAGCTATGGCCAGTACGAAGATAAGAATGAACATGAAAAACATATTCTCGTATCCTGGAACAAACAGTATTATGCACACACCTGCCATGGCCACAAGGAATGTCATATCTGATATCCTTTCGATCACAACTGCGGCCATTGTGTCTCTTGCCTTGATACCCAGCTTGGCTTTTGCAATTGCAGCCCGGGTGACCTCTCCAGTTCCAATGGGTGCGAACAGGTTCATGGCCTGGCCAATGAGATAAACCCTGGATGCGTTCAGAAAACTCGTTTCTCTGAACAATAGCCACCATCTTATGAGTTTTGAGGCAATAATACAAAACATGGGTATTAACGCCAGCAAAACCAGGGTCAGGTCTGCTTTTAAAAGTACATCTCTGACATTCTCTGCCCCAATGACATAAAGCATGATTCCTATTACGATGATGCCAATCGAGAACATCACGACATTGATAACTAAATTTCTCACCCTTTTCTTCTCCATAAAATCACTATATGAATCTCTAATCTTCCTCATCATCGGTTTTTTTAGGCTTTTTTATGGTCTCAAGTAACTTCTGGATCATGGATTTCTTATAGATAACATATATGCAAATAAAAATGATTGTGGCGATACTTACACCCGCCCCGATATAGAATTCTTGGGGATCAAAAACTATGGTATATTCGGATTCACCATCTTCTTCCAGTATAAAACTGATCATTCTTTTGTACCCTTTAGTGTCCTTAAATTCATTATCTCTACCATATTTCCAACCAGGGTAATAGGATGTTTTAATCACAACCCTTTCGCCTTTCTGCCCATTGACTCTTATTTTCATCTTATTGGGTGAATAATAGGTCATATTTTGGGGGATTATGGTGTCGTTTCTCACTATAAAAACATCGGGCAGGTGTTCAAGGGTTTTATAGACATAAATGGTTAGATTCAAGTATTCAATACTTTTTACAAATTGAGATTCACCCATCTCACCGAATGAAGTCGGCTCTACATCTCCGCCATAGGTTTCGTTTTTTATAGAAAGATTAAAATGATCCACCAATTCGTAGTCACTGGTATTCAATTCTACATGGGAAACCTCGTATTGATACACAAAATACGATCTGTTGCCGATAGTAACCTTCCATTCTGGTTTAAATATCCTGTACCATGCCTTACTGGTTCCTCTCAGTCCACTTGCTATGTGAACATCTTTTTCAATAAAATACGGTTGATTGTACCTAATCGGATAAATTGGTTCGCTAAAATTCACCCAGGGGATATAGGTGGGATTATCCCTTTTAATAATATCTATGGTTTCCCTGCTAATATCGCTTTGATCCCTGAAATCATCCCCCTCCAATACACTTATATTGACCACAAAAACATTGAATATGGCGAACAATGCGAGATAAATCATGGCTTTATCGGGATTGATCAAATCAAGGATCTTTAATTTCGGTCTATGGATATACCAAAACACGAATACTATTGTAAATATCGTTAAAAGTGCCAATGTCATTATGGCCAAGTCCAAAAAATTCGATGTGAAGTTAGAATACCCCTCGTAATTTGCAGGTATTAAGACATACATTAAAAATGGTGTGATCAATTCCAATCCAATAACGAACACTAAAAGGAGAAAGAGGAATTTTGAATACTTCTTATGATTATTGTAAACGTGGTCAAATCCCAACACAGATAGGGCGATCAACGTAAATGACAAAGGAATCAAAACCCTCTCCGGTGCCCTAATCGCCGAGGCTATGGGAAGTAAGTGCATGACACCAGCAATACTGTAAAAACCCATTCCCCACAAGAAAAATAATGCTGAAGAAAGATATAAAAAATTCCTCTGGCTATTCTTATTGAAGATGGAGAAAGGGATGAAGAATATGGGGATGATACCAAGAAAGCCATACGGGAGCTGTGCTAGATCATACCCACCACTTGCGGGCAAAGCACCTTGTTTGCTTATAAAATATGTGAGTAGATTACCACCACTTAACGAAGCATATAATCCAAATACCTGCCTGCTTGCCAAAGAGTTATAATAGAACAAAGGTATCAGTTTATAACCTGAAAGTCCAATAGCCATAAAAAATATGGAGCATAATAATAATAATTTATGTTTATCAATGGTAATTTTTGGTTTCCATATTTTATGAATCTTTACAACACATATTTTATGAATCTTTACAACAATGAAAAATGCATAGGATACAAATAACATAAAAAAATAAAAAAACATATACACTCCTATCAGGAAAAACATAGTGATGGATAATGATGCTAAAATAATATGTTTTAATTTGTTCGTCAAAATTGCCGTGTGTATAAAGTAAAACGATATTGGTATCCAAGAATAAGGGCAATATAAAGTCATATGCCCCCAAGAGATTCTTATTATAAAAGCACCTGCAAACATATACAATATAGAGCCAAAACATCTTGACAACTCATTGTTGGTAAGATATTTTGAAAAATACCAAAAACCTACTCCGGCTAAAAATATATGTAATATAATTATAGCGAACATTCCGTTTAGCAATCCAAACAAGGCAAAAAAAGGCGTGATAAAAGGATAATATAAAAAACCATCAGGCTGGGGGTACAACGGCATTCCCATAGATAGATAATTATTCCAAAACGGATATTGTCCGTATTCATCTATGGTTTTAAATGCCATAACATTATCGGGAGTGCCGGTGTATTGGATATCTCCGTATGCCACCAGTCCATGGTCCGATAGCATCATCGGTAGTGTAAATAAAATCGAAATAAATAGAAACGATATAATCATAAGAAGATTATTTTTTTTAATTTTTATCAACTTATTCTCCTCCAACCGAAGATGATATCCCGTGGAAGATAATTAAATAATATATAAAAGTTTCTTATTGAATATAGTAGATTTTTATGAAGAAAAACTTCTTTTATTTAGCAAAATCATGTCCATAACCCAATTATAGCTATAGACCTATGAATATATATTTGGTGCCTTTTGAAGTAGATATTTGATAACCTTCGGTCATCACCAATACAGGATCATATGCCCCTTTAGGCATCCTCGCAGAATGCCAATCCCAACGCTGAGCCAAGTAATTATGATAGTTGATTCCCACCGAATTAGGAATTTGGTCGCAGTACCAATCTGCTGTATAGTTGTTACTCAATTTCAATGGTATTCCAAATGTGTCGTACTCAGATAGGTATTCCTCGGTCCATATCCCAATGCTATAGGTGCCTGAACCCATGAAACCTGTGGAATTGAAAGGAATCACCATATAATACAACCTGGTACCTGGGTTGTTGGCCATTGATCCGTTGTGGATGAAAAAGTTTATTCCAAAATCGATAGCCAGACTTGTTGGGTAATAATCAATACCAAAGGTCCCAAAGAAGCCATCCCTTGTATTTGAGTGGTAAATCTTGTACCAACCTTCAATCTCCATACACGACGGTTCTTGCCAAGTAATGTTAACATCCCCATTTGGTATTATGGTAACTGATAGGCTCGTCGCCTCGTCACTATGATCAAAACCCACAAACCCGATATCGTTATCGTAGTTTATCATAGCGCCTGGCATGCCCGTAAACGTATGGTTAGTCTGACTTTCAAATTTCACTTCGTAACCTTCCCCCAAGTTCACTTGGGTATTGTTTGTATTACCACCATCGAAATTGTGTCTCTCCCAGATATGTTTCGTGGTGTTCATATATTTGATATAGTCAGCTTTCATACTCGGGGTGTAATTATCTATACATAGAATATCTATAGGTTCAAGAGGGAGAGAGAAAGTGGATATCCCCTTTAAGAACATTTTTGTCCATTTTCCAACGGTTCTGCTGGTTCTACTCACCTGTCCGAAAATATTTACAGCTCTTATTATATAATAATACTGCTCCTTATAATTTGTCTCGTTACCTGGGTATGCAGCTTTGGTATCATTCCACATGGTTCGAAGGGGTATAGGTTCCAATTCCCCAGTTTCCTTATCTTTCGAGGTGTTCACCCATACATTATTGAAATCGAAATTAGTCTGATTTTCTGAACGATATATCAAATAATGGTCGATGCCCGGGATTGATGGTGGATCCCAAAAAAGTATTACATCTTCTCCATTTAGACTTATATTTATATAAAGAGTGGGTGGAGTAACACCGATTACTGTCACTGTGGTTGTATACACAGTTTTCCCACCATCATCATCTTCCACTGTGAGATTTAATATGTAAATACCATTTTCATTATAGGAATGTGGTACAGTATCAGTCGCAGAAAAGGGGAAGGTTCCAAATGGGCTTGGATATGGATCAGGACTGACACCATCGTTGTAGTATGTAGATGTTGTATCTGATGTTCCATCCCCCCAATCCCAGGTAAAAAATAAATCATCACTTCCTGGATCATTGGCAATCCCAGTAATAGACAATGGATATCCCACTTCAGTTGTAAAAGGTCCAAAAGGTTCGATGGATGGTTCGACATTGTTCACGGTAACAATACAAGTATCTGTGTCAGTTGCACCCTCATCATCTGTGACAGTTAGGGTCATTGTATATACACCATCTGTCCCCAAACCATCATCACCATAGGTATGGTGGATTATGGGAGGTAATTCTGAGACAACCCTTTCCCCAAGCCACTTGGCGATATTCTTTGCATACTGGGCATTATCGGCTTTAAGAATGTGATGGCCGTTGGGATCGTCCCCATCCAACATCCTGGTGCAGCTTGTGTCAAAGACCATCCTCCCTTCATCTACTCTATCCAGAACAGCTATCATGTTATGGCTCGCATGAACCGCAATAATCTCCACATCAGGATTTGCTATCGACAAATCGGCTTCAGACCAATGACCCCAAATCGTATTCACATTTTCATTTAAAGGATGATATAGTATGAATGGATCTATCTCAGTATGACCATGGTTTACAAAACCGAAAAAAGTAACATTATAATTATTTGATATTTGATTTGCATCTACGGCACAACTTCCACTTCCGTCCTCATGATCAGCCATGATAAGAATTCCACCACCATCCTGTTGGAAATCAATTATTGCATCGATTTCTGCTAGGCTGAATACTCCGGTAAAAGAAAAATTTGAGGACATTATCCAGAGTTGATCGTAAGGATCTAGAACACCAGATGTTATTTCACTTATCTGATCTGAACCAGTTACCACGACATTGAAGCCTTCATTTGCAAGAATCTGTGGAAGATCGGTGGAGAAATCACTCCGATTGTATGCACCGTGAGCCCGGGTAACATAAACAAGGATGTCCGTCCCATTATTAAATTGGATTGTTGGCTCCCATGTATAGTTGGTCCCGTCACCGAAATCGAACTCAAATCTCACTAAATAACCATCAGAATCAAATGAGCCAGAGACATTGAATAGCGCCTCCTCGCCCTCATTAATGGTTTGATTTAATCCTGCATCTGCTATCGGTAATAGGTTAGCGGTAACTGAAGAATCTGGAATGAATAAAACGGTGCTTGTAGTAAGTAAAATACATAAAATTATTAATGCGAAATCCTTCATAATACGCCCCTCCTTGTTCCTTTTCATTTCTTTATTCTTTTTAGATCAATGAAAGCATTTATTTAATTATATAAAAATTATTTTAAAAACTATAACAAAAGTGAATATAGAAAGCCATGTCTTAGAACTTCATTAAAATAACTTTTTCGATAATTTTATATACTAAATAACCATCAACCAGAAAATATGCGTTGATTTATTAAGAGTAAAGAGATGAATGTATGACAGAGTTTTTTAATAGCAGTGATTGGGATCAATACTGGGAAGCTGACAAGGGGGGAGGATCAAGTATCCAGAAGGTCATTAGTAAATTCAGAAAACATTTTGATAACGAGTATGTGAAACTTATCACTTCTCTTACACCCTCTAATGATGCAAAGATTTTAGAGGTAGGATGCGGGACTGGGTACGGTACACACAAACTCGGTGACATGGGTTATACCTCCTTTGCACTGGATTATTCACCACGAGCCACGATTTTTTGGGATAGAGAAAGTGCGAACTTTTTCATAGCAGATGGATTTCATATTCCTTTCAAATCGGATTCTTTTGATCTGGTCTGGAACGCAGGGGTGCTGGAGCATTTTCCTGATCCTCAACCAATGATAAGGGAGATGATCAGGGTTTGTAGGCCTGGAGGGACCGTATGTATCATTGTTCCATACATTTTCGACATCTTGGCATACCTAAAAGTAGCCGGTGAGGAGAATATTTTCACAAAGAAGAAATTGAAGAACGAACTAAAAGAACTTGACGATGTGGGCATCAAGGTACTCTACACATGTGCAGGCATGTTAATAAGTGGTTGGGGGCGCAAGAGCAACGAAATTGAGGTGTAAGACTACATAAAAGAATAACAATAGGTATGTCTGTTATTTCCACCACTTTTTTTCATAGATTCTTGAATCGCAATCTTAGAACGGTGAGACAGTACCTCATGCCCCATCTAAAAAGTGTATCATTATCAATAGAAACTTTCGTTGTTCCTGCAGTTCTGTCCCTGCATATAAAAGGCACTTCCTTGATCTCGTAACCCTTCTTTTTAGCCACATATAATAAACCTATACTATAATTACCATGCATCCCCCATCGGTCTAATATCTTGATATCATCAAAGACTTCACTTCTTGCGGCGAAGAAATTTGTTGTATAATCCTTTATATCGAAGCCCAATAATAACCTTGCGAACATATTGGTCATCTTGCTGAGAAGGACCCTTTTCTTCGAGGATTCCATACGGCCTCCATCCACATACCTTGATCCTCGGGCTATATGGAAATCCAAAGTTGCGGCTATTAAATCTGGGACCGTTTCAGGTGGATGGGAAAAATCGGTGTCCATTATTACAACAACATCACCATTTGTGGACTCTATACCCTTTCTGATGGCTGATGCCAAACCTCTCTCATTCATCCTACGAATCAGCCTAACTCTCTCATCTGCTATTTCTTCGACGATTTTCCAGGTTCCATCTGGCGAATTGTCATCTACCACGATCACCTCGACTTCACCCTTGACATGGTTTAGCACTTCTTGGATCAAAGGGACGATGTTCTCTTTTTCATTGTAAGTTGGCAATACAATCGATACTTTCATTAATTAGGCTCACCCCTTTTCATAACCATATCCAACGGTGTTTCGTTCAAGGTCTCTGGGGTATATAAGTGTTGTTCTTTCTTAAATGCTTATTCAGAATTGGGTGGAATGAATTAGATCGGAGGGTTTACACCCTGTCCGAAAGGATCTTACGATGCGGCTGCATACACCTTTGGTACCAAAAGAAATTAATATTCGAATATGCACATAATACGAAAGGAAAATTTCTTGAGTGGACTGTCGCATTGGCACATCAAAAAGTTTATAAATAGGTATAAAAATGACTACAAACAACTTCATTGTTGAATATATGATAACAAAAATTGGTTGAATAATATTTAAAAGCAGAACAGGGAACCAGGAATGAGACGAAATTGTAATTTATGAAGTTAGCCAAGTTTAATATGAGAGAAGGATTTAGTTTACAAGGGAACGATGGTAAAATGGCGAGTGATTTTATATTATATCCACTCAAACATCCAAGCGAAACAAATTTTCTAACAAAACCTTCGAAGATATAAAGCTGGAATTTCCATGGAAATCAAAGAAATAAAAAAGTGCCGTATTTGTGGAAACCCTGATCTAATACCTGTTTTCGATTTGGGCGTTCAAGCACTATCCGGAAGATTTCCATATGAAGGGGAACCAGACCCACCAAATGCCCCATTAGAAATGGTAAAATGTAATGATAAAAATTCCGAAGCCTGTGGGTTACTGCAACTTAAACATTCAGTTCCTTATGAAGAATTGTATTTAAATAACTATGGTTATAGATCGGGAATAAACAGAACTATGAGTGAGCACCTAAAAAGTATCGTTCATAGGGTGCAAGAAATAGTGGATTTAACCGTTGGCGATGTGGTTCTTGATATCGGAAGTAATGATGCAACTTTATTAAATAGTTACCACACGTCAGGCTTGCGGAAAATTGGGATCGACCTGGCAGGTAAGCAGTTTTCGGAATTCTATTCTGAAGACACCGAACTGGTTAGTGACTACTTCAATTCATCAAATTATTTTGCGGTTTCTCCGGATAAACAAGCAAAAGCGATCACATCTATCGCAATGTTTTATGATTTAGAAATACCCATGGACTTTGTAGAAGATATCAAGAAAACTTTACATCCAGCTGGAATCTGGATATTGGAGCAGAGTTATATGCCTACAATGTTGAAAATGAATGCATTTGATACCATATGCCATGAACATCTGGAGTACTATTCACTTAAGCAAATAGATTGGATGTTAAGGAGGAATGATTTAAGAATTTTCGACGTAGAACTCAATGACATAAACGGCGGAAGTTTTAGGGTTTATGTATGTCATAATGAATCGGAACTTAAATCCAATCAAAAGAAAATCGATCAGATATTTTCTAACGAGGAGAAGTTAGAACTTGATTCTGAGCAACCCTATAAAGATTTCAAGGAACGTGTATTACGTATAAAGAATGAGTTGAATGACTTTCTAACCACCGAAAAATCGAACGGAAAATCAATATATGCATATGGCGCATCGACTAAAGGAAATGTCCTCTTACAATTTTTCAACATTGATCATACCTTAATAACCGCTTCAGCCGATAGGAATCCCGAGAAATGGGGACGTCGAACACCTAGTACCAATATCCCAATAATCTCAGAGGAAGAGGCCAGGAAAGCGAAGCCGGATTATTTCTTGGTTCTCCCATGGCATTTTCGACATGAGTTTATAGAAAGAGAGACTGATTTTCTTGCATCAGGTGGAAAGCTTATATTCCCTTTGCCTAATTTGGAAATAACTGATCGTAAGAAGTAATATTTTTCAGAGATGAATGAAACTTCAAAGCGGCAAGGGTATCGAAGGCGGTTTTTGAGTTTTACTTTAAGGAACTAAAAATCTCCGAGGAATGGTGCAAATATTTCCCTTTTTTATTGATTCGCCTTGAGCCTCGTACTCATGGACTCTTGAATCGCAATCTTAGCACTGTGAGGCAATACCTCACACCCCATTTTAAAAGTCTACCCTTATCGGGAGAAGTCTTCGTTGTACCTGCAATTCTATCCTTATATAGAAAAGGCACCTCCTTGATCTTGAGGCCTTTCTTCCTGGCGGTAAATAAAAATCCTATACTGTAATTACCGTGGGTGCCCCATTCATCCAATATCTCAATATCCCTAAAAACTTCGCGTCTTGCGGCAAAGAAACTACTTGTGGAATCCTTTATGTCCAAACCCAATAACAACTTTGCGAAAAGGTTGGTCAACTTACTAAGAAGGACTCTTTCCCTCGTGGACTCCATACCACCACCCTCAACATATCTTGAGCCTCTGGCTATATGGAAATCACGAGTCGTAGCAATCAATTCAGGGATGGTCTCAGTTGGATGAGAGAAATCGGTGTCCATGACCACAACGACATCCCCCTCCGAGGCCTCTATTCCCCTTTTAATGGCCGATGCCAATCCCTTCTCGTCCATCCTGCGTATTAATTTTACCCGGAAGTCGTCAATCTCCTCAACCAATTTCCAGGTGCCGTCTGGTGAGTTGTCATCTACCACCACCACCTCACAATCATCCTTCACCTGTTCGAACACAGCCTGTATCAAGTTTACGATGTTTTCTCTTTCGTTGTATGTTGGGAGAACGATGGATACTTTCATTACCTGGCCGCTCCTTTTTAAACACTGGCTCTTAGCCGGTTTCATTTAAAGCCGTAATAATATATATGTCACTCCATTCGTATTCGTATGCCCGCTCGATAATGTACATGCTATTGAATCTTTCTACATACTCTCTGTGAAACTCCAATCTCGCCTCGTATGTATGTTCATGTCTTCCACTACCAACTTGTACATAAGAATCCAAGAGAAAAAACTCGCCCAAATAAATCGATTGTGAACTGTTGAAGGACTCGTTTATGTATAAAGAGACCTCGGGATCCGTTACCACAGACACAAATGCTATGGTCTCCCTATCTGAGAAATAGCCAAAAAACACACCCAGGGTGGTGTCCATTATAATTATTGAGTCGTCATCCTGAATATTTTCATCTACGAATTGCACGAACTTTTCTCTGTCATCATGATTGAAATGTGCATCTGCAAATACAATGGTGTTGTTTATGAACATCGCGACTATCAATATGGATACAATGGGTGTAATGGCCTTGGCGATCTTATCAGGCAACCTGCGTTTTAGAAGCATTAAACTTGCGCCTTCCTTTGAAACGATATCCAAGCTGATTCCAACAGATAGCCATACAGGCACCAATAAAAAAGCCCAGGAATTTCTGTCATCTGGAGCAAAGAAGATAAAGTGCGCAAACCAGATTATTATCAATATGTAAAAGGAACTCACCACCTTGTTTTTTCTTGCATTTATCATGATAAAGGCCATAAGCAAGAGTAAAACCGCACATATCCCAATTATCGCTGCATTATATATTGGGTTATCTGAAACGAACATAAAAAATGCCGTAAATACTCCTCCTACCATGCCTCGAATTTGCGCGGTCCATACGATGCTCCCGGGATCTGAAAGCGCAAAATATTGTGAACCCCTATTACCGGTATGGTATCCCGTGAACATGCCCATAAACTCACTGAGATTGCTCACCCCTAAGGCCCACGCCACCAAACCAAAAACGATCCCACAAACTATTGCTGTGCCAATTATATACCAAATGAACTTTTGGCTGATAAAGAATTTGAGACCATAATATCTCCATCCAAGTATCAATGTGAACAAAAACAATAGCACCAAGGAGAAATGCACCGCAATTGTTAGTCCCATGAAGATCCCGGTAAACAGCCCCATCTGCCAGGTCTTGAGGGATTCTAACCGCTTAAAAGGCTTTATTTCACCTACAAATGAAAACATAACTGGTATATACAGGATCAGAAAAATATAACCAAGGACTCTGTCCTCAGCCATCTCACAGTTCTCCCAGAAAGTAAAGGAAAAAGCCAATGCCAAGGAGCAGATAAGAGAATACTTTCTATTGTTGATGAACTTATTACATACCAGGTAAAATAACGAAACTGCTAGCCCTCCTAAAATCGCATCCATTATTGCATAACTAAGAAGATAGTTCTTGCCGATTAGAGGAATCATCAGGTGGGTGAACATGATGGCAATTGGCATTATCAATGGGTGGGCTGGATGAAATAAATCGAAATTATCCATCTCACCGGTTTCGAACCAGTTCTTAAGCAATATGCCATACCACATGGAGTCGGCACTGAAGTAAAAATCCCATATAATGAGATTGAGATAGAAAATCGACAACAGTATGAACAATATAAAAGCCTGAATACGAAGGTCCCTCAACTTCAAGGCGAGTTTCGGATTCCTGCTTTCAATCAATGCAAACATCCGAGAAATAAGCCCTTTTTGAGGAGTTTCTTCTTTTTGCTCCTCGGTTTTGTTTTCCGTATCCCCTTCAGAAGTCATATACTCAATTTCCTATAATGTCCATGGTATCTCTTCATTTATTTCGTAGCAAATATTTAAATCCTATCCTTCCCCCAACAATTTCACAAGCAGTGCCTTTTGGGCATGTAAGCGATTCTCAGCCTGATCAAATACAATTGAATGGTCACCATCCATGACGTCGTCAGTGATTTCCTGCCCCCGATGGGCTGGAAGACAGTGCATTACAACGCAATCAGGCTTTCCGTGGCTCACCAACTGAGAATTGACCTGATAGGGATTGAATGCCTCAAACCTCTTCTCCTTCTCGTCCTCATCGCCCATGGATACCCAAACATCGGTGTAAATTACATCCGTATTTCGAACCGCTTCCATGGGATTGGGGATCATATGGAGATGTACTCCATTTTTCTGTGCAATCTGGGATGCTTTTTCAAAAATTGCATTGTTTGGAAGGTAACCTGCTGGACAGCTCACGTTCATGTTTAAACCAACCAGGGCACAGCCTAGTAATAGAGAGTTGCATACATTGTTTCCATCTCCAACATAAGCCAGATTCAAGCCTTTTAGATCACCTTTATGCTCCTTTATGGTGAGGAGGTCTGCAAGAATCTGACAGGGGTGCTCAAGATCATCCAATGCATTTATCACTGGAACCGAGGCGTTTTTTGCCAGCTCCACCATCATATCATGCTTGAATGCCCTGTACATTATGACGGCCACATATCTGCTGAGCACCTTTGCAGTGTCAGCTATGGTCTCTCCTCTCCCCATCTGTAAATCCTTTGGGCTCAGATAGAGTGCATGACCTCCGAGTTGTGTCATGGCGACTTCGAAGCTGATCCTTGTTCGTGTGCTTGGTTTTTCAAAGATCATGGCCAGACTCTTGTTTTTTAAGGGCAGGTACTCCTCTTTTTTCTCCCACCTCAACTTCAAGTCGGTAGCAAGATTCAGGATTTCATTGATATCGTCTTTGACATCCATTATGGAAAGTAAGTCTCTCTTCATGCTAAGCACCGCAGCCTAAATGAGATTGGGTTTGTAAAACTTTTGGTTTAAAAGAATTATGGGACCGGTTACCGAGATGTTCGAGCTTAAGACATTTTTGAACTTCCAACATTACTCGGACATCAAGGTCCCGGTCCTCGAATGTGAATAAATAAAAACTGAGAGGGCCGGGACCGAGATTTGAACTCGGGTCGAGGGATGTCTGCAACCAATTGATCGTGAATATTATCATGGAGCTGAGCATCCGAAGGATGCGAAGTAAACCAGCACCGAAGGTGCAAGGGGCTTTATGCCCCAGGTTTCGGTTAACCCTTTCTCAAAGGGTTACCGCCGGCGCTTTCTCAAAGGGCCGCCACAGTCCCATAGGATACCAGGCTACCCCACCCCGGCCATGCGGAGCAAATATGCCTATTGGATATATAAGCATTGTTCTTTAAAAAAAACATGTTCAGGTCGTACTGCCTTTTTTTCTGGCCTTTTTAAAAACAGAGGGGAGGTGCACCATGTAGGAGCCGTCCTTGGAAACGATTATTGGGCTATTCTCCATTAGCTTCTCAACGTCTATCTCATAAATGCCATCGCTTATGGTTATGACCGCCACATTCTCCTCCTTCTTTTGCTTCTCTGCTTTTGGAGGTGGTGGTTCCTCTATCTGCGCGGCTTTCTTTGCCTCTTTTTTAATTTTGGCCTTGGAAGAGAACTTCAACCTTTTCAATCCCTTTTCCTTTGGAAACTTGAGATCTTCGATGCTTTTAACGATCTTTTTCTCGAGTTCTTTTTTGCTTTGGGGGGCCATTTCTTCTGCCTTGGCATCGCTTGGTATGCCCAATGGTACCCATTCATCTTTTTCCAGGGACCCTTCATCTATCTTTATTGGTACCGAATCGCTGGTGAGCATCTCCTGGATAAGATGTTTTATGTCTTTGTTGGCCTGCTCCTTGAGCTTGTTTCTTTCATCGTCTGACATGGCTTCATCTGTATAAAAAAACCTGGAGCCTCCACAACCTGGACACCCTCTCAGAATCTCTGGGGAACCATCAGCAAAAACCGAACCGCATTTTAAGCATTGATGCGGCATCAATCCCCCTCTGAGCCTTTGTTTTCTTTTGTGTCAGATTCTTCATCTTTCGATTCCGATGAAGTTGAGTTTGAACTTTGTGGCTGCGCACCTGTATTCGGTGTTACCTTGTTTGCGGCTTCTTGGGGCATCTTTTTCCCTTGCGGTGGTGCCGGGAGGGGTTTCTTCTGCCCCTTGCCCTCTCCTACTATGGATTCCCGGGTTAGAATCATGGCCTGAATCATGTTTCCGTCCTTATGTACGGTTTTTAGGAGATCAGCGGGCCCTATCACGCTCATTCTGGGGGGCTGTTTTCTTCCCAGTAATTTGCTGAGCCAACTGCCTTTCTTAACATCTTCATGGGAATAGCTCTGCATCTCGATTCCAATAAAGGTTTTATGATCTATGTTGGCCATCGTTGTTTTGATGAGCTCTGCCTCTTCGTTTGCGGTTAGGCCGCGCTCCAAGACCAGGACATTACCCCGCCTGACCTCATTCAAAATGAACCTAATCTTGTCCCTGCTGCCCATCTGAGCAAGACGTTCGATGGATATCAGATTGATGCTTATGCCTGCATTCTGTGCCATGTCTTCACCTGAAATGCTTTACCATTCTCTTGTACAATTTCTCTATATTATGGCCGTTTAGGGCGCTTATTGGAACCACAGGATGCTGAGGGAAGGCATTCTTTATTGTGGCCGGGGACGATTCTTTCCTGTCTATCTTGTTGGCAGCAATCAAAACCGGTAATTTTCTTGCCTCGAGATTCCCAAGGATGGTGATGTTTATCTGGTTGAAGGGATCCACAGCCGAATCCATAACAAGAAGCACACCGTCCACATCATCCAACCACTTTATGGCCTCGATCACTCCCTCTGTGGCCTCCTTAGCCCTTCTTCTTCCCTCCTCCTCTGTCATTCCATAGTTCTCCACAAACTCATGAAAATCTATCTTGGTTGCAATACCCGGTGTGTCCACCACATCCAATGTCAAGGAGGAGCCGTCGCTTTGAATCACTATATCTGAACTGACCCTGGCCCTTCTTGTTTCATGGGGTATCTCCGAAGTTGCCCCCATGACCTCCCCTGTCCAGTCTCTCACAATGCGGTTGGCCAGTGT
>CP070672.1:2819143-2824555 GCA_020351895.1 Thermoplasmata archaeon | reverse complement strand
GTGGCAAGTGGAAAAGATGATGTTGGTGATACAACCACTCTTGCGGATCCTACTGTGGTGGACAGATTGATAAAGGAGAGGGTGTAAAAGAAGGTGATATCATGATGTTGATAGTACGTTTGATTTACAAGGAACATCCCGAGCAGGTCTGGAAATACCTGATAAAGAATCTGAAAGGAAAGGAAACTAAAAAAGTAAAACCACTCTACATATCCCAACTTCACGGTAAGAATTATATCGGTGTCATATTCGATGTTGAGAAGATCGATTACATAGTCAAGTTCGTGGTTCAGCAGATCGGAGCATGTGAGGATATAATAGATACCCAGACACTCACATTAATGAAGCCTGTGTTCCTCCCCAGTCCAAAAGAAAGACCAGATTGCCTCTACAGATACACGATACATGTTAAGGTGGAGCCCAGATATTATCACGATGTATACAATGAACTCCTCAATCACAGGTTTAAAACTAATATCTTCCCGACATACATCGCCTATTCCCTTGGAGATTTCGACATTGTCATTTCAATGCTGGCGGAGGGAATCGATTCTGTTGAAGCTTTCGTAAACGAAACCCTTGGCAAAATCAAGGGTGTAACAGAGTCTACAATATACCCAATTGAAAAGTCAGAGCATCTGGCCAGCGGGGAGACCTGGAGAAGATTGCAAAGAAGCCTTCTTCATATTCCTCCCTGGGTTTCAAAGGAACTCAAAAAGCACTACCTCTACGACTACGACCTTTCTGTGGAAGATTACTGCAAGCTAACAGGCGCTATGATCGATGAGTTGTAGTGTATAAAAAGCTCTTATCATGACCTATAGGCATCAAATATATAATTTTTTAACTCTTCTTCCCTTTTTTGTTTGCTTTTTCTATCATTTCTTTCTGCTGCTTACTCCACACCCTATTCGGTGTTTTTTTCAGCCATTGGACATAAAGGTCGATAAACTTTAAGCGCTCCTCGAAATTTCTTTTTTTGTCATCTTCAAGTTCTTTTAAGTCAAATTTCAGTTTAACCACCCCAGATATCGCTCAGCCAGAGGTAATGAAATTTTCAAGGCTTCTAAGAACGTACTGAGCTTTGTTTTATCAATGTTTTCTTCGAATAGTTTAAATAAGAATCTGGCGTCTTCAATATCCTTCTCTGAACCCATAAACAGTTTGTATGCGATCTGCTGTTCTAAGGGAGAAATAGGTAAATCACGTCCATTGACAACAACTAAAAGTGGGGAGGATAAAGCCTCTCTGTGCATTTTAGTGGTTTCAAACTTCATCTCCACATTTGGAATGAACTCACCTTTATATGCAAATCGTATTGCTGTGCTCTTCTGCAAATATTCGTTATATGCCGTATGAACGTCCGATGTAATGATACATTCAAGCTCTTTGTGAATGCTCTCCCAGAGTTTTGTAAAGGTTTTGAAAGACACTTTCTCGCATACCACATCTATATCCTCACTGGTTCTGTTCCGGCCGAATAATATAGCCAAGTAACCAGAAAGGAAAACGTGTTTTATACCCATTTGAGAAAGAACCTCAGAAAAATTAAGTGCCATCTTGTCTAGATTGTTGAGCTCCTTGTTGAATATAATCTTTTGATCCTGTATTTTTAATTCCATCTGAAGTCTCCCTAGTATATCTTCTTTCACTTTGCACATTATACAATCTATGATTATAAAAACTTTGTAGAGAGGAGAGTGAAACCACAATGAACCATCACATTTTATAAGGAAAGGTTCTCTATATCTTAGCTCACCCCATCTTATTCACTATCTCATTGGCCACATCCAGAGTAGAGCTTGTTCCTCCCATGTCATAGGTACGGGCCTTTCCCTCCTCGATTACCGTTGCAACTCCTTTTTCTATTTTCTTGGCAGATTCTATCTCTCCCAACCATTCAAGCATTAACTTTGAAGCTAGAATCATGGCCGTTGGATTAACCTTATACTGGCCTGCATATTTTGGGGCAGAGCCATGAGTTGGTTCGAAAAGTGCGTAATCATCACCGATATTTGCGCTGGAGGCAAAACCCAGACCTCCTACAAGTTGGGCAGCCAGGTCAGAGATTATATCACCGAACATATTCGATGCCACTAACACATCGTAATCCTGCGGATTCTTCACAAGCCACATGCACATTGCATCAACATTGGTTTCCCATAGTTCGATTCCAGGGTATTCCTTGGCTATCTTCCTCGCTTCTCTTATCATAAGACCGCTTGTTTCTCGAATCACATTGGGTTTTTCAACAACTGTCACGCTCTTTCTTTTGAATATCTTGGCGTACTCAAAGGCATCCCTAACAATTGTCTGGCATGCTTTTCTGGTAAAAACTCTACATGATAGGGCTAGATCCTCTAAGGGGGTATCTTTGAACTTCTGCATCTTCTTGTGGTTGCTTAAAAGTACATTCATCACATCGGTCGGGACTGGATGAAACTCAACTCCTGCATATAGCCCCTCCGTGTTCTCCCTGAAAACAACAAGATCTATGTCGTCCCTGTAATTCAAGGGATTGCCCTTGAAGGCCTTGCAGGGTCTCATATTCGTGTGCAGATTGAGCAGGTGTCTGATTCCCACAATGGGACTGGAATAGACATATCCCTTATCTCTGAGTTCAGGTGCAAGCTCCTTTGCAGCCTCGTCCTTCGGTTTTGAGGTTATTGCCCCGAAAAGGCAGCAATTCGTTGATTTTAATAGCTCGATTGTTCTTTCTGGAAGAGGGGTACCCTCGGATTTCCAGAATTCCCAGCCAACGTCTCCCTTTATATATTCGGCGTCCAAACCCACTGCATCCAGAACCAGTTTTGCAGCCTCCATCACTTCCTTTCCCACTCCGTCTCCTTCAAGCCAAGCGATCTTGTATTTTGCCATGTTCTCATCCTCTGCTTATTCTTTTACCTTCCATATAGTATCCAGTATTGTGCCATCCCGGTATTCGATCAATGCTATGATATCTTCCATAAGTTCGAGGTCTTGAGGACCCCCTGTGGCCTCATAGGCCATGTCCCTCAATTCCTCTATAGTTGTTATGGGTAATTTCGAATCTTCCACCTTCTCCATCAAATCCTTTCTTATGGGATTGATCGCAATTCCAGAATCAGTAACAATAACATCAACGTCTGAACCCGGAGTGGTAATGGTGGTGACACTATCCCTTACAATTGGATTCGTCTTCCTGTAAACCGGGGCGACGATAAAGCAAATCCTAGAGCCCGATGCGGCATCAGAATGACCCCCAGTACCGTGAAGCAGAATACCGTTTGAATGTGTATTCACGTTCACATTGAAGTTCACATCAACCTCTGTTGCTCCCAAGAAGCATACATCCTGATGGCTCACAACGCAGCCTCTTGTATGTGGATTCATTAGGTGATAATGGGAAACCTCAACATGATTCGTATCATCTCTTAGGGATTCCACTGCAGCCAAATCAAAGGCCTGGGCATCGATTATGGCCTTTATTGTTCCATCATGCAGCATGTCGGTTACAAGCTCTGTTACACCACCTACAGCAAAGCTCCCCACAATACCCTTGTCCTTCATTCTTTCATGAAGGAACTTCACCACAGCAAGGGATGTCCCTCCTGCACCAGCCTGGAAGGAGAAATCATCCTTTAAAAGGCCTGAAAGCTCGATTATGTCCACCACTTGCTCCGCGATTCTCAACCTATCAGGATCTGTGGTCACTTTCGTGGTTCCAGATGCAATACCTTCTGGTGAGCCTATACTGTCAACCTTGACCACATAATCCACATAGCATTCCTGGATGCTAATGGGCAGTGACGGATAAGTTACCAGATTATCGGTTATTACAACCACATTATCCGCATACCATGCGTCTGCAAAGGCGAATCCCATGGGCCCGAATGCGGATTTTCCTACAATACCTGTAAAATTACCGTATTCATCGGCCTGTGAGGCTGCAAGAAATGCCACATCGATTTTCAACTCCCCGGTTTCTATGGCCCTGGCTCTTCCTCCGTGGGTCCTGAGAACAGCTGGTGCTTTAAGTACACCCTTTGATACCTCTGCCCCCACAGGTCCGTTCATGCTCCCTTCGATTCTAGTGATGACTCCGTTATTAATGTGCTCGATTAGGGGTTCTTGCTTCGGAAAAAGCGCAGATTGGGCCATTCGTATGTTTCTGATACCCATCCTAGCTATGGTTTCTATAACCATGTTCATTACATCGTCACCGTTTCTGAGACAATGATGAAATGATACAGTCATGCCGTCAGAAAGGCCAACAGATTTAATGGCCTCCTCCAAAGAGCCCGACACCTTTGGTCCGGAAGACATGTGGACCTTCTTTTGAAGGCTTGGATAAATAGGTTGGGCTAACTTTCCTTCGTAGGGCCTGATTTTTCTCCCGGCTTGCTCTGATGGAACCTTTCTTCCAGAGGCATTTTGTAAGAATTCCATGAAATCAACTCCCTCTCCCTATTATTAGATATTTTACTGAACATGATGAACATAACGAGTATGAGCATCAAGCCCTGTAAAGACATGGAAATATATGTTAGTTTCGTGAAGAAGTTAGTAACATATTCTTTGAGGGTCATAAATATGCCAGTGTATGAACATCCTCAGACTCTTATTTTTATTCACTATTGATAAAAATAACAATATAATTAATAAGTACTTTATAACTAAAAAAGCGCGAAGGGTATGTTTAAAAGGTTGGTTTCAGTCTGGCTCTGCATATTACTATGCATGACTGGGCTGGGTGCGTTATGCGTATTTGACGTGCCCATTAACATCATAGACATAGCAGCAGCAGGTAACACGCTTTACGTAAATAAAACAGGATCAGGAGGGGCCTATACATCTATACAAGCGGCAATAGATGATTCTTTGGATGGTGATACTGTTTTTATTTATAGCGGGACATATGATGAGAGTGTAATGGTCAACGTAAGAATAAATCTTACTGGGGAAGACAGGGAATCAACAATAATCAATGGCTCGGGATCAGGAGAGGTGGTGTACATTGGCGTGAATGGGGTTAATATTACAGGGCTCACCATTACCCTTGGTGATACTGGTATTCGTCTTTTTCATTCCTCTTACTGCGTTTTGCACAACAACAATATTGCCTTTAATCTCTGGGATGGCATAATTCTTGATTCATCATCACACAACAACATAACAGACAATGATATTTACTCAAACACCTTTAACGGATTTGTACTTGATTCTAATTCGAACAATAACACTCTAATTGGAAACAATATCTCCTATAATGATGAATCAGGAATTGATATTAGGTTATCAACCAAAAACAACATCTTTGGGAACGATATTGTATCAAACGGCTTGAGAGGCATATCCCTAGATCCGTTATCAAGCGATAGCATAATACAAGGAAACTTTATCTCCTTGAATAATGAAGGAATTATTATTACT
>CP070672.1:2794451-2819043 GCA_020351895.1 Thermoplasmata archaeon | reverse complement strand
TCCTCCAGATCGACTCGGACATCCGAGAAACAATGGCCTTATTTTCATTTTCTGACATTTTTTCTCACCTACTTTTCTGTTCTATCTTGATACCCTCAATGACATCATTTATATATATCAAAATTTCAAAATCTGTTATAAAATAGATACAGTTGTTTCATTGATTATATACAAATTATTTACAATTTCAGATTATTCATTAATAAAATAGAAATTAACTGCTTTTACTATGATGGTTGAAAAAAAAGGTTAAGGGTTGATTTCAAAATGTCAGGATTCTATTTATGACAACCCTAAAACCATTGTGTAGCATCTGCATCCAGTGTCAGGTCGTTTAACGTGGCAGCACCGACTATTTTTACTCCGGGTCTTAGGTCCACCTTTTCCCAGCCCAACATCTGCTTGGATGCTTCGCATACCAGGATCTCCACACCCATTTCCAGGGTCTTGTCGATCATTTCTCCTACACTTGGGAAAGTTCCGAGTTTGATCTTCTCTGCTTCGCCAGGTCTTAGGATTCTCAATCCCTTGCCCAGATAGTAAACCACGGGCTTTAGGTCCATATGCTTAGCAGTCTGGGCCAGAACCAGTGGGGAATACTGCCTTTCAGGTTCATCACTAGTCTGCACATACAATATAAATTTCTCATCTGTCATTTCTTCGACCTCCATATTCTATTTTTTCTTTTCATCATTCTTATCTGCTTGATATTTTATGGGCTCGCAAACAGGACTGTTTGACAAAACCACCATGGGTTTTTTCTCAGTGGTAAAGTAATGTGTCTCGGCCTTGGGAACCAGAATCAACATTCCCTCTTTTATACTCCTGTTATGTTTGCCAATGGATATTTTTCCTGATCCTGAAACAATGTAATGGATTTCGTCACTTTCAGAGTGTACATGGGCAGGGATTTTCGTATTGGGGGGGATCATCAGGACCGTGGCCATGAGCTGATCAGTTAGTATCGGAACCTTTTTTACGACCTTGAAAACCTGGGATTCCTTGAGATCAAAAATGTCAACTGACTGGGTGAAATCACCGTTTAAAACCCTGATCTTTTTGGGACCTTGTGCTCCATCTGAATTTTTCATCTTTTATACCTTCTATTCATTTTACTCAAATTTTATTGTTCATTGATGCCTCTTAAATTATCCAAGATACTCTATTACATTGGACCATATATATTGAAATTTCAAAATCTATTCCAGATTACATACAAATACGTTACAAATTCATAGCCATTTTATCATTTTTATTAATGAGTTTTTTTAAAAAAAATTGTGCAAAGAATAAGAAGTCTAAATAAATTCAAGAGCAAACATATTGATAAAAAAAATTCAGCACCGTTTCTAAAATACGGTGCAAAATCTTTCTTAGGGTCTATTCTCTTTTAATGAGCCTCGTGAAATCCGCGATCAACTTTGGATCGTTCAACTGCTCATCTGTATAGCCATGGATCGCCTTTGCATGCTTCCCAGCATCCATTAGAACCTCATTCTCTGTTTCTCCACGGGCTATGTAGGGGCACTGTGTCCCCGTATCCTTACATGCCAAACTCATTGTCATATTTTTCACCTCTCTTACCCCAATAATGTCATTTATATTTTATAGAATTTCAAAATCTTTTAAAGATTGATTATAAATCTAACAAACTTTTGATACAATTCTTTTACAATTGTCATGAGAAATCCTTAAATATAAAATTATTCATACAAAACTGAGAAATCCATTAGTGGTACCCATTACTAAAAAATATATATCAATCGGGGGAGGCTGATCGAAGTGCGTGCTCTGAAAAAAACACTCTCGCATCTGATTCTCGGCCAGAAAGGCGGATACAACAGAATTCAAATCATCGAATTGCTAAACGATAGGCCATATAATCTCAATCAACTGGCTGAACTTCTTAATCTAAATTATAGGACAGTAAAACATCATGTGGATGTACTTTTGAAAAACGAACTTGTCAGCACATCCAAGACAGGCGGATACGGGGAAGTTTATTTCTTGACCCCGGATATGGAAGGAAATATGGATATCTTCAATGATATCTTAAAGAAATTCGAAAAGTCCAAGAAACTCACTGACTTTACATCTTCACCGAAATTCTTCCAGAGTGTGATGGAGCAGACAAATGATGCAGTTACCATAATCAATAAGGAAGGACAGGTGTTTTTCTGGAATAAGAGTGCAGAGGAATTATACGGATACAACGAGGAGGAGATTTTAGGAGACACACTCCAGATTTTCCTGGACTCGAAGACACAGGAAGAAATGATAAAGAAGATTTCGGAAGGAAAACAGCTCGCTGCTATTGAAATGCAATTGATGCCTAAATCCAGAAAATTGATCGATGTTAATCTCACCATGGATGGAATTAAGGATGAAAAAGATAATTTGATCGGATTTTCTTTATTATCAAGGGATATCACGGATCGCAAGCATGCAGAGGTATCTCTTGCGCGAAGTGAAGAACGATACGCACTTGCTCAGAAAGCAGCCAATATCGGAAGCTGGGATTGGAATATCATAACAGGTGACCTGCACTGGTCTGACACAATCGAGCCCTTGTTTGGATTTGCCAAGGGGGAATTCGGAGCCACATATGAGGCATTTTTGGAGAGCGTTCATCCCGACGATAGACAATTTGTACAAGATTCTGTAAATGCCTGTGTTGAAGATGGTAAAGAATACTCAATCGAGCATAGAATAGTCTGGCCCGATGGAACAGTTCGATGGGTTTCAGAGACCGGGGATGTTATTAGAGGCGAAAAAGGGAAAGCCATTAGAATGCTAGGTATTGTGCAGGATATTACTTTAAACAAACACGTGGAGGATAGAATCAGATATTTGAATAATTTGCTCACAGCCATAAAGGACATAGGGCAGATCATAAGTTACGAATCCGATATGACAGCCCTTATTCAGGGATCCTGCGAAAAACTTCTTGAAACAAGAGATTATCTGGATATATCCATTGCAGTTCTCGATGAATCAAAAGGTAAGATTGTTCCTCTAGGTCATAGCGGTAGGCATGAAAGGGATACATGGAAAATTGCACCAAATGGGGAGGGCGATGCTCCTGATTGCATAAAAGAAGTTTTAAAGTCAGGCTCTAATAAAATTATGTCCCGAAGTGAGGGTCATTGTACGGATTGCAAGTATTGTAAACATGAAGAGGACCATCAAACCATTCTTATACCGATGAAGTATCAGGATAAGGTTGTGGGCATCACCATCGTATGCTCTGATGCGAAGCATGAAATCGATGATGAGGAAATAAACCTACTTGAAGAGCTCACTGAGGATTTGTCCTTTGCACGAGCGAAGAACATTACTGAAGAAGCGCTGAGAGATTCAGAAGAATTACACCGGATTACACTAGACTCCATCTCTGATACTGTCCTCATTACAGATGATGAAGGAGCTTTTACTTTTATTTGTCCTAACATAAATGTTATCTTTGGTTATACAAAACAAGAAGTAGAGGCTCTGGGCCACATCAATAAATTATTACCTGGTGATCTCATAGACAAAGAAAAATTGAAAAAAATGGGGGAAATAAAGAATATCGAGATAGAGGTGGAAGACAAAGCTGGAACGAAGCACGATTTACTGATGAATGCGAAAAATGTTTCTATTAAAGGAGGAACAATCCTCTACACGTGTCGTGATATCACACAACGTAAGAAGGCAGAGGAATTGCTCAAAGCAAGCGAAGAAAAATACAGGGTTGCTTTTAACACCTCGCCTGACCTATTATATAGGGTTGGTCCTGAGGGTAATATATTGGATTGCAATGACACTGCAACAAAAATCCTTGGCTATACGGGATCTGAACTGATAGGTAAACCCCTGTTCAGTATCTATGCCGAGGAATCCAAGGCAAATGCAAAAGAATACTTCAAAGAATGGCAGAAAACAGGCAAATTACGCAACAAAAAGCTCAAGATTGTGACAAAAGATGGGAAAATAATTGATGTTGAACTGAATGTGAACACAATCTATGATCCAGATGGTAATGTTGTATCTTCTATCTCGGCTCAGAGGCTGATTCCGGTAGGCAAGTAAAACCATCTTTTCACTGATATATATATTTATATAACTATGGCATTAAATTGCATATAATTTGTATCTAAATTATAAATTTTGTATGTATATTTTTTAAAAGAATTTGAAAAACGTTTTAAGCATAGTATAGCCATTTTTCCCACATATAAAAGAGGAGAAATGAAAAATGGAAAGGACAAAAATTCGACCAAATCTTTGGGCTGCCTACGATGATGAAAAGAATCTATATCACATAGAGATAGAACTGCCAGGTGTGAAAAAAACCGACATAGATATAAAAATGCTTTCTGGAGGATTCATGGTGAAGGCACCCAAGGGTGAAATCGAATATATGGGTGACTATGCCTTTTGCTGTCCAGTAAATCCCGAAAAAACAGAAGCTGAATACGACAATGGCCTACTTACGATCCATGTGCCCTTAAAAAAGCCCTATGAAGGGGCGACAAAGGTATGGGTGAAATAGAAAGGGCAGCGACGGAGGTGTCTGAAAAGGCACCTCCATTTTTCAATTATAAGAGAAAATTAAGGAGGATTTGAAATGGCAAAGAAGAAAGGAAAAACAAATAAAGGATCTAAAAAGAAGACAGAGCCCGAAAAATTGGCTGTGCGGGAATCCCCGAAATTGAGGACCCAGGACATGCTCCGAAGCTTTGATGAGGAAATTGAAACGTTCCGACGTAACCTAGAGCGCTCTTTGTGGTGGCCGCAATCAAGAATAGGCTCCACATTGTTGGCCTGGCCTGAATATTATTGGCCAAAACTCGAATGGACAGATATAAAATCTCCTTTAATGGATATTAAAGATACCGGGCGGGAACTGATAATCGAAGCCGAGATGCCTAGAATCCCAAAAGAAAATATCGACATCCAGCTCACAGGAAACTCAATCGAGATATGCGGAGAGTTAAAAACAAAAGAAAAGGAAGAAGATGAGGGATACTACAGGCAGGAGAGAAGCTACACAACCTGTTTTAGACAGGTACCATTGCCTGGAGAGGCCATTCCAGGCAAAGCCGATGCCACTTTAGAGGACGGAATCCTACACATAAAAATCCCGAAGAAGAAATCCACACCAAGGGAAAAAGTGCACTCTGTAAAGGTAAAATAAATCCTTTCTTTTCTTTATTCATCGTAAAAGTTTAAAATTATCATTTCGATGATAAAAAAGGGTAATTCCCCAAGAACATCCAGATTCTACTATATCTAAGGCCAATACAGTAAGATATAAGAACTCAAAAGATATTTGCACTTAAAAAGAGGGGATGATACCCAATAGAGGAGATGAGGTAGATGTCTGAGGATATTGGAAACTCTTACTGGGGGAGCAGATCAGCAACAAAAATTATAATTATACTTTTATTTGTATCTTTTATCATACCAGGACTTGCCTTTGCTCATAGTCCATCAAACATGGAGCTTGAATACAATTTTTTCAACCAGGAGCTGAGTGTGACAATAACCCATAATGTGGCCAGTCCAAACGAACATTTTATAGAGAGCATTGAGATATTTAAGAACGATAACCTGTATTTAATCGAGAATTACACCAGCCAACCCTCCCTCACCACATTTACCTATGTTTACAGTGTAGAGGCGCAAGATGGTGACGATATAGAGGTTACCGCGACATGCAGCATATCAGGAGGAATAACGGAGTCAATAACTATCCAAGAGCCAGATGCAGATGAAATTGTACTTGATATAAGTCCAGAAATAACTTCTTTGGATGAGAACACCCAACAAACTTTCACAGTTTCAGCCAAGGCTTCTGGAGAATCCCTTGAAGGGGTTCTGCTCGATATAGATGTAAAGCTTGGCTCTGCATCCCCCGCACATATGGTATCCTCAGGACTGTACAATTTTACATATACATCGCCTGATGTCAACGATAATCTGGATGAAACCATGGACATAAAGGGTGAAAAGGATGAATTTAAAGACGGCAGTGTCAGATTGGAATTCACTGTGAATGAGGTTGTAGATACTGGAGGGGATTGCCCTCCGACCTTGGATGGGATAATAGAATCCGATGAGTACGATTTTACGGCTTCATTTGATGATGGCAACCTGAAGCTCCACTGGAAGGTTGTAGATGAAGCTATCCTTTTGGCAATGGAAGGAAAAACCAAAGGATGGGTGGCCATAGGAATCGATCCCGAAAATCGCATGAAAGGGGCAGACATGATATTCGGTTGGGTTGAGGATTCCGGCGAAGTCAAAATCGTGGATGCCTTTGGAACAGATCCAACAGGAGATCATCCACCTGATACCCAGCAGCAGGGGACCTCAGATATTTTATGTTTCGGTGGTTCCGAGAGCAGCGACACCACGATTATAGAGCTCAAACGACTTCTCTCAACAGGGGATTCCAAAGATAAGGATATCCCTTCGAATGGAGAGGTAACAATAATATGGGCCTATGGTCCAAATGATAATTTCGATGTGAAACACTCAGTCAGAGGTTACGGAAAACTCAATATAGCAACCGGGGAATTTTCTGAGATCGAACCACCATCCTATTGGCTAATTCATGCCGCACTTTTGACAGTCGGTTTCCTTTTAATGTTAACAGGTGTAATTATCGCCAAGGCCTTCAAAAAGAGGAAATGGTGGTTAAAAACGCACAAGATGCTTGGTATCGTGGGTGCGATACTATCGATACTCGGTCTTATAATGGGCTTTATCATGGTACAGCTATCATCAGGTGAGCATTTCAGGGTGCCCCATGCCTATGTCGGATTTTTGGCAATAATATTTGCCGTTTTGACACTTGGTCTGGGATTTGCACAATTCAAGGTAAAGAAAAACAGGAAAAAGATCCGTATGATTCATAGATGGAGTGGAAGGATCACCTTGGTCCTGATGCTTCTTAACATCATATTTGGTCTTTCACTTGTTGGAATTATCTAAAATACATATAGAAATCAGGAAATTGATGCTAAAGGTGAGAAAATGAGCAAAATCGCGGTAATATTAACAGATATGTTCGAGGATTCGGAGTACACGGAACCTGCCCAGGCTTTCAAAGATGCAGGACATGAGCTTGTTCATATCGAATTCGAAGAAGGTAAGACTGTAAAAGGAAAAAAGAAAGGAACACCAGTAAAAATCGATAAGGTAGTTTCGGATGTCTCTGTTGAAGACTTCGATGCACTCCTGATCCCAGGGGGATATTCCCCAGATAAACTCAGGGTGAACGAGCATGCAGTCAAATTCGCAAGAGATTTCGTGAATAGTGGAAAGCCTGTATTTGCAATATGCCATGCACCGCAGCTTCTAATAACGGCACAGGTATTAGAGGGGCGCAGGCTAACTGGATACAAATCCATTATCCAGGATATCAAAAACGCTGGTGCCGGATTTCTGGATCAGGAAGTTGTTGAGGACGGTAATCTGATTTCCAGTCGGCATCCAGGGGATCTTCCTGCTTTCATCTCGGCTTCACTTCGTAAATTGGAGTGATACAATAATAGGATGTATTAAAATGGATAATATAAAGGTAGGCGATTCAGCAAAGGATTTCCAATTGAAGGATCAGAACGGAAACGAACATACACTGTCCCAGTACAAAGGCAAAAGGGTACTGCTCTCCTTTCATCCATTGGCATGGACCGAGATCTGTGCCAAACAGATGAAATCCCTTGAGGATAACAAGGAAGTCTTTGATTCACAGAACACCATTGCCCTGGGATTGAGTGTGGATTCAGTTCCCTGTAAAAAGGCCTGGGCCGAAAGTTTAGGAGTAAAAAATACCCCGCTTCTTTCCGACTTCTGGCCCCATGGTGCGGTGGCAGATGAATACGGAATTTTCTTGGATGATAGAGGTATTTCATCAAGGGCTAATATAATAGTAAACGAAGAGCAGAAAGTGGTCTTTGTAAAGATTTACGAGATAATGCAACTGCCTGACATAAACGAAATATTGGATTTTATCGGGAAAACATGAGAATGCCCCTCATTTAAAGAATTCTTATTCTTAATTTTTTGGAAAAGTCGCGATTTATCATTTATCTCTGCAATAAAAGGTGTACATCTATTTATTTCCTCTAAAATGGCCTAATTTCGGCCTTTATTTACTATTCTAATTTTGATAACGAGTACGTAAATTATAAAAACATGATGTTTTATGAATTATGTAAACTAAATTCATACTTTCTGTTAGGAAGACACAATAAATGGGGAAGAATCGTGCATAAAAACCACGTATTAATGGTTGTATTACCACTTCTAATGGTTAATATATTAATTCTAGGGCCCACAGGAATCATGTATAATTCTATGGCAATTGATGTAGATGATGGTTCTTTGTTGGATTGGGTTGATGCCCCTGTGCAATTATATGATGGCCATGGTGAAACTAACGTTGCTCAAACTGATCTTGCTTATGTTTCATTTGATTATGACGATATATGGCTTTATGTGCGTTGGGATGTATTTGACAACCTAAGTTACAGCCCCCAAGTACTATACGATATGGGAATAAATCTTACAGGGAATCTCACAGGTACTGATAATGATTGGGATATTTATGTATCAGCAGAGACGGATAGGATTGGAGGAATACCTGTTCTCGTAAACATCTCGATCCGTGATAGAGTAGATAATCATATTTGGAATGCTTCTGATGACGGAAATATGATTGAGGATGGATCCATTTATTTTGATCCAACACCAGGTCTTCCACCTGATAATCTTTCTGTAGAAGCACGCTTTCCCCTTGCACAACTTGGAATACCCACAGGTGTGATTTTCGGCCAATTCAGGTCCCATCCATCCACATCAGTGGAATCAGTAGTAAAAGATCGGGTGCCAGATACAGGTTATATAATTCTTACCATAGATCATAATCCACCTGGGCTCAATAACTTAAACGACACACCGGATCCCCAGGAAAACGGAGGAAATGTGAATATAACAGTGGATATAACAGACGATCTGGAGATTGTAACTGTTTGGGTGAACATCACTTATCCTGATAATAGTTGGATAAATCTTTCAATGAACAACGGAACAGGTAACCAGTGGTTTTTTGATATAATATACCAGGATCTTGGTATCTACACCTATTTCGTCTGGGCAAATGATACCCATAACTGGAACAGTACTGGGCCCGGAACCTTCACGATCCAAGATACCGACGGCCCCTTCTTCAATAATCTGACAGACACACCTGATCCCCAGGAAAACGGAGGTCTGGTGGACATTAGGCTCGATGTTACAGACGATATTGCAGTTGGTACTGTATGGATCAACATCACTTATCCTGATAGCACCTGGTCGAATGTTTCAATGAATCCCGGAACCGGAGACGAGTGGTATTTCACTTCAAATTATACCGATCTTGGGGTTTACACCTACACAATTTGGGCTAATGACATCAGCGACAATTGGGACAGCATTACTGAGACATTCACAATACAAGATACTGACGGTCCCTTCTTCGATAATCTGATTGATGCACCTGATCCCCAGGAGAACGGTGGCCAAGTAGACATTTCAGTCGATGTTAGAGATGATATTGCGCTGGATACGGTTTGGATCAACATTTCCTATCCTGATGGCAGTTGGACAAATGTTTCCATGAATCCAGGGGCCGGAGATCAGTGGTATTTTGCATCTAACTTTGATGATCTTGGACCCCATCCCTACACGATCTGGGCAAGTGACACCAGCGATAATTGGGACAGCATTACCGGGACTTTTTCGATCCAGGACACCGATGGTCCAGACTTCGGTGATCCTTTAGATACTCCCGATCCCCAGGAAAACGGGGATTTTGTGGACATCTCAGTTGATATTGTTGATGACATAGACATTGATGGGGTCTGGATAGAAATCATATTCCCAGATGATTCATCCATCAACCAAAGCATGGACAAGGGCTCTGGTGATGAATGGTACATATCCATAAATTTCGATGACCTTGGCATCTACACCTATACGATTAGGGCAAACGACACCAGCAACAACTGGAACGCCTCGATCCCTGGGACCTTCACGATTGTTGATACGGACGGTCCAACAATCGATAACCTAACACATACACCAGATCCCCAGGAGAACGGTGACAATGTGAACATAACAGTGGATATAATAGACGATATCGGAATTGACACGGTCTGGGTCAACATCACATACCCAGACGGCAGTTGGACCAATGTCACAATGGACAAGGGATCAGGAGATGAGTGGTATTTCAATACATCCTACCCTGGCCTGGGTTCTTACACCTATACAATTTGGACAAACGATACAAGCAACAATTGGGTCAGCAAAACAGGAACAGGGGCCATCACCATAGAGGACACTGATGGTCCGAGTTTCGATAACATAAAGGATACACCTGATCCCCAAGAAAAAGGAAAAAAAGTAAACATATCAGTTGATGTCACAGACGATATCGGCGTGGATGAGGTGTGGATCAATATTACATTTCCTGACGGGACCTGGATCAATGACACCATGAAAAAGGGTATTGATGATCAATGGTTCTACAACAAGAAATATTCAAAGACCGGAGAATACACTTACACGATTTGGGCCAATGATACAAGCGGTAATTGGAACAATACGGAACCAGAGGATTTCTCAATAGATATGCCAAAAGCACTTTACATGATGCTGTTTTTCTTTTACTGGCCCATCCTTTTGATCCTTTTTACAGTTGTTCTGGTGCGTAAATACGCCTTTGGCAACAGGTTTATAAGGGATATTCATATGATATCCTCAGAATTAACTGACTTCTATGCCACGCATCCTGAATATCTTTTGGATGATGCAAAAAAGGCGGAGGATACAATCTTCATTTCCCTTAAAACCGGTATTCCTCCGGAAGAATATATGAATGCAATCCTGAGATCTGATAGTGCTCTTCAAATAAATGAAACAACACAAAATGATGTTTATGAGAATCTGCAAATCATTAAGAAATTCATCAAAAGCTAAAAATCGAGATCAAAGAAGAAAGGTGATATGATGGAAGAAAACGAAGAAAATCCCGAAGGTATTGATGAGGGAAGACCGCCAGTTCCTTCTGAAACAGATGAGCAGTCCGAGATTTTCGCCTGTCCTAACTGTGGAGCCAGTGTGGATGCCGATACCTTAATGTGCGCAAACTGTGGTGTGGTTTTTGAGGCAGAAGGGCAGACACCATCCTTAGATACAAGGATCGAGCAGATGGCCCCAGAACCAGAAGCCCAGGAAGAACAATTACCCTCAGAAGAAACACAGGTGTCTGGCCCCCCACCAGAAGAAGGAACCCCAATAATCCATGAAAAGAGTGCAACAGTATCAGACACTGATGCACAGATTTCAGGTGCCCTTGCCGATTACGGCGCTAGGCGAAGAAAAAGATACCTCTTTGGAACGATCCTTTTGGGTCTGGGACTCGTACTCTTTGTCCTGCTTTGGCTCGTTGTGGTATATGATGTGCTGGTTCAAGAGACACAGGAGGTTTTCGGCTTCGATGTCATCCTAATACTGGTGGGTGCAGGTATCTTCTTCATCCTGGGACTCTATCTCATACTTACCTACCCCAAGTCATCTCTTGCCGATGTCATGGCTTTATTACCGAAGAACGTTCCTGCTAGGGACTCAGAAGTAGGAAGCAGTGAGACTTGATAATCACCGGAATTGAATGGTATAAAAGAATATGCTTCTAAGAAACCAGCATATAATATAATTTGAAATCTCACTGTTTATTTAATAAAATGATTTACAATCCCTTACTATCCCTGTTCTTCCTCAAAAGGCTCAAATTCCCAGGTCGGCTCATCTTCATGGTGTGGCTGGGGAATTTCCTTTTCTAATTCCCCATCATTATCAAGTGGTGGTATGAGTCCCTTTTCGAGTCTCTGTTCCTCCTCTCCTTCAGGAGGTTCCTCCTCCAATAATTCCATTTCAATCTCCTCTGGTTTTCGATCCTCTTCCCCCTTCTTATCTATTTCATGCTCCTTGTCTATCTCCTTTTCCTCCTCCTTTTCCTGATCTTCCTTCTCCTCCCCTTCTTTCTCATTTTTATCTGGAAGTCCCTTCTCCTTTCTATCACTCATGAGATAACCAATGAAGAAGGCGATCAAACCAACAATTATAAGGAGCAGAATCCAGGAATAATCATAGGGTTCCTCCCCTTCTTTATCGAGGATATTGAAGGTGAGTGTGATTTGGTCTTCTTGCCCATCATCATCTGTAACTGTAACTGTCACATAATGCACACCAGCGTATTTCTCTGAGGGGGTGAATGAAATCACCCCTGAAATGGGATCTATATCAAAAAACCAGCTGTCATCCGAGAATGTCAGGGAATCACCTAAATCAGGATCGGATGCAGATAGTGTGTAACTGAAAGCCCTACCCACCTCAACTGACATCCCTCCAACCTGTTCCATTATGGGTGGATCATTGGTATTCTCGATTATGAAAGTGACATCCTGATGATCTAAACCACCATTTTCATCCACGACTGATATGTTGATTATGAAAACACCCACATCTTCATTTTTCGGGGTAAAGGATATTTCGCCATTTAATGGATTGATATCAAATAAATGGGTGTCATCCAGGAATATGATTGAATCCTCTGAATCTGCGTCTGAGGCCGTGACAGTGAGTGAGAAGGGCTGATCCTCTGTTGCCTGCCAATTGCCGATATAATCTAAAATCGGGGGATCATTTTGGTTTATAACCGTGAAAATCACAGTTTCGCTATCCAAGGCACCTTTGGAATCTTGGACACTGATTTTGATTATATACAATCCCACATCATCATTTCGTGGTGTAAAGGAGATTACTCCTGTTTCTTCCTCTATTTGGAAAAGCTCGGAATCATCGTAAAAATTGAATGTGTCGGATGAATCAATATCTGTTGCTTGGACTCTGTGATAGAAAGGGATATCTTCTGTGGCCATCAAAGGTCCAATAGGCCCAAGTGCTGGAGCGTCATTGGTATTGGCCACATGGATGTTAAATTCCTGGGTATCAGAGGCACCCAATGAGTCTGTAACTTTCACAACGACTTCGTTATTTCCAACCTGATCATTTGTGGGTATCCAGGTAATAAGTCCTGTCAAGCCATCTATGTTCATCCCCATAGGGGCTGTATCCAGGCTAAAAACCAATCTATCCCCAATATCCTCATCAATCGCCATAACATCATAGGAATAAAGGACATCCTCTGTGGCACTCAAATTCGCTTGAGAGGTGATCACAGGTATATCATTTACATTCATTACAGAAACACTAAATGTTTGAATATCAAAGTCATACCAGTCAGAGACGTTCACTGAGACCGTAAAAGTCTGATGAGCCTGTTGATTTGTGGGAACCCAAGTAATCCTACCATTGGAATCTATGTTCATGCCCTCCGGCTTTAAATCCAGATAGTAAAAGAGCGGGTCCTGGTCCTCATCAGAAACCAATACATCGTAGTAGTACATAGACTCCTCCTCAGCAGTTGTTATGGGGTAGGAAATGATGATTGGAGGATCATTGGTATTTTCGATTCTCATATTGATTTCAATATAGCTTTCGGCCCCATCATCATCCATGACGGTAATATTTACCAGATGGGTTCCCAAATCTGCGTGTGTGGGTGTAAACGAAATGATGCCTAAAACAGGATCTATATCGAATAAGGCAGTATTGTCTGAAAACGTGAAGGAATCTCCTTTAACATCATTTGCCACAACCTGGAGTGAATATACCTCATCTTCCTGTAAAAACTGAAGGGGAATGGGTGTGATTACAGGGGCTGCGTTGTTTGCAGTGACAGTATTCGAATCAATGCTTGTGGCTCCATCATCGTCTGTAACCTGAAGTGTGACAATGTATGTCCCGTTCTCATCATAACTGTGATTCACTATTTTTCCGCTCCCAACGGTTCCATCGCCGAAATCCCAGATGTATATCAGTGAATCGAGATCAGAGGGCGTGTCAGTGGAATTACTCCCATCAAAAATAAACTGTGACCCTTCATAACCTGCTCGATCATCTCCAGCATCGGCAGTTGGAGGGACATTGTTAACAAATATGTTTATAGTATCGGTATCCCAGTTACCTGCGTAATCCGTGGCATTCAGCTCTCCTACATAATAACCGGATGAGGTGTAATAATGCGTGTGTGTCTTACCATACCCAAACTTCCCGTCACCGAAATCCCAGGACCAGTTTATTACACCAATGTTATCAATTGAGTTGCCACCATCAAATGTGTAGGACTCATCTTCGTCCAAGGACACATCCATTCCCGCATCTGCAGTGGGTTTTTGGATGTCTAAGACTACCGTCACGACCTTACTTATGTCCATGTAAGGATCGGGGGCTGCGTATCCTACAATCTCGTTTAGGGTTGCCTTGATATTGTGGGGCGTGAAATATACCTTGTGATCTCCACCTGGATCATCACCATTGGTGTCATTTTGGGTGTATTCTGAGACCACGATCCACCCGATGTAGCCAGCACTATCAGTGATAAAAGGAGAGCCAACTACCGGGTCATCCGTGATATTCACAATCTCTACTACTGCACCGGGAATCGGATTTCCATCTGTTGATTCAACTTTTACATGCATGTACCATTTAACTGTGAACGTTGAGTTTGGGGTGTCGAAAAAGACCTTTGATTTATCAAAGGTCGTGTTGATTATGGATCCGTGGGGAATCCCGAAGAATTCATCCAAATAGAAATCATAATCGGTGGACGATGTTACAGAGCAGTTAATGATAAGATTATCCAATGAATTTCCAATTAGGTAGACACCGTATTCACCGCTTTGGGAAATGTTGTTTCTTCTGAATGTGTTCTGGCTCGACTCATGAATAAAGAATCCGCCCATTCCATTGGAATAGACCGTGTTATCGATAATATTGTTACTATCTGAAAACCAAAGGTAGATCCCGTGTTTGGTATTGAATGCGGCATAATTGTCCTTTACATAATTCTGGATGGAAGACTGCAGATATATGCCGATCTCCTGGTCCGTGGCAGTGTTGTTTATTATAAAATTCCAATCCGAGTTCTTTAGAAAGATCCCCCACTTATCGATATTATTCCAAACAGTGTTGTTATATATACTATTCAAGTTGGATCTCTCGACATATATGCCTTCACCGTTATTATTCGAAATATTGTTACCAAAAACTTCATTGTTAGATGCTGTATCGATATCGAGACCCCCATTTCCTATGAACATGGGATCTCCATTCTCCCATAGATTGTTATAGGAAACAGTGTTGTAGTTGGCGGAGGACCTGAGGACAACACCATTGTATTCATTTGAATATGCAGTATTATTTGTGATTACATTATTAATGGATTCAAAGGCGACTATACCCCAATAATTATCTGAAGCATTGTTTTCCGCAATTATATTTTCCTTGGAATACTGGAGATGGATCCCCACCTCCATATTTGAGAGCACTTTGTTTCCCTTAATCTCGTTATGGTCGGAAGAATAAAGTACTATTCCATCCCAATCATTCGAGGAAAGGGTGTTATTCAGGATTTTATTTTCATCCGAGAAATGGAGGTAGATTGCATGTCTGTCGGTGGAAGTGATATCGTTGTTAAAGACAGTATTGTTATCGGATTCCAATCTCAGACCTGCATCATCCTCGGTAAATCCGGAATTTGTGATTGTGAATCCCGAGATATTCACTTTATTTGCTGTGACTTTTACAACTACACCGCTTCCAGTACCATCGATAATCGTGGTTGGCTTATCCTCCCCGGTGAGATTTATGGACTTGGTTACAACCACATGTTCATAGTAAGTCCCTGAAAAGACAAAGACAGTATCACCGTTGCTACTTGCATTGATTGCATCCTGGATCTTAAAATGATCTGCTCCTCCACTATCATCAACTGTAATGATGGTTCCAGCATTCGCTGTATCATCTGGGATGAAAGTGATTATGCCAATTAAGGATGAACATACGAATACCCAAACAATCAAGATAGATACAATGGAATTTCTCATGACTACTCCTCAGATTCCTCACTATTTTTATCCTCTGATGTGTATTCCTCTTTTAAATCCTCCTCTACCTTTGACTCTGTATTTTCACCGTTTTTCGATTGTCCCTTCTCCTCAAAATCTGTTGATTCATCTAAATCCCTTTCACCATCCTCATCTATTGCTTCGAACTCGAAAAAATCCTCATCTACAGAGGGTGGTTTAACAATTTCCTTTTCCAAATCTTTCTCTTCTTGCGGCGGAGGTGGTGGAAATTCCTTTTCTATTTCTTCCCCTTCATCCTCTTCATTTGGCTCCTCATCTAATAATTCCATTTCAATTTCCTCTGGCTCTATATCCTCCTTTTGTTCCTCCTTTTCTTCCAAAAGTCCCTTTGCCATTTTCCTGTTCATCATGTAACCCAATATAAAGGCAAGCAAGCCCACAATGACTAGAAGAAGAATCCAGGTGAAATCAAAGGGCTCCTCCTCCTCTTCCCCGAGAATATTGAATGAGAATGTGATTTGATCGGATTCTCCATTTTCATCTGTGACTGTGACTGTCACATAATGTAATCCGGCTGAATCATCGGATGGAGTAAGTGATATCTTACCTGTGCTTGGGTCTATATTAAAAAGCCATGTGTCATCCGAGAAGGTCAGTGAATCTCCTGAATCAGGATCTTGGGCAGTAACTTCGTAACTGAAAGACTTCCCCACCTCTAAAACCATTGCTCCCATAGGCTCAATCATTGGAGGATCATTGGTATTCTCGATGATAAAAGTGACATCCTGATGATCAAAACCACCATTTTGGTCAACAGCCGATATATTGACATTATATACACCTACATCTTCATTTGTCGGGGTAAAAGCAATTGCGCCATTTGAGGGATTGATATCGAATAATGTAGTGTTATCCAAAAAGATGATATAATCGACCAAATCCATATCAGATGCCGTGACTGTTAAGGAAAAGGCTGAATCCTCATTTAATTGCATATCACCGATGGGATCCAAAATCGGGGGATCGTTTGTATTTATTACGGTGAGTATCAATGTTTCGTTATGGGAAGCACCCATGAAATCTAAAACCGTGATTTTTATTGTATACAATCCTACATTTTCATTGGAAGGTGTAAAAGAGATTATCCCGGTGTCTTCTTCGATCTGGAATAAATCGGAATCCTCATAAAAGCTCAGTGTATCGGATGAATCAGAATCGTAAGCAACCACATTATAATAAAATAATTGATCTTCGTATGCAACCATGGGACCTATTGGTTCAAGAACAGGTGCATCGTTTGAATTAATCACGTGAATTATATATTCTTGAATAACAAAGGCACCTTGAGAGTCAGTCAAATTCACTATGACGTCGTGATCACCTACTTGTTCGTTGGTGGGGACCCAGTTAATGAGACCGGATGAGCTGTCTATACTCATCCCCAAAGGAGCAGTCGTTAGATCGTATGTCAGCCAGTCACCAAAATCAACATCAATCCCTTCCACATTATAGTTATATTGAATATCCTCTGTGGCATTCAAAATTGGTGTGGATATTATAGTTGGTATATCGTTTATGTTTTTCACTACAATACTAAATGTCTGAATATCAGAATCTGTCCCGTCCGAGACATTAACCGTAACCAGGAATGTTTGAGAGGTCTGCTGATTGGTAGGTATCCATAAGATCTTTCCATTTGCATCTATGCTCATGCCCGCCGGATTTAATTCTAATGTGTACGTAAAAGTATCCATATCATCATCCATGGCCGAGATATTGTAAAAATATGTGGAGTTCTCAGTAGCAGTGGGTATCGGTGAAGAAATGATGATCGGAGCATCATTTGTATTGAGAATATTCACCAGAATTTCCATATAACTTTCGGCTCCATCATCATCCAATGCAGTGATATTAACTAGATGCATCCCCACATCCGAATTCGTAGGAGTGAATGAGATAAGACCGGTTACGGAATTGATTTCAAACAAAGTTGTGTTGTCGGAAAAGGTGATTGTATCCTCGTTTACATCGGATGCAATCACCAAAAGAGAATAAGCCTGGTCCTCCTGTAAAAACTGAGGTGGTACGGGCTCTATAATAGGTTCCGCATTGTTTACTGTGGCAATGATCGAATCCAAACTCGTGGCTCCATCATCATCTGTAACCCTAAGAGTAACGGTGTAAATTCCGTTATCTTCGTAAGTGTGGTTAATAACCTTTCCACTGCCACCTGCTCCGTCCCCAAAATCCCATGTATAAATTAATAGATCGATATCCGAGTCAGAATCAACGGAATTACCCCCATCGAAATTTATTTGCTCTCCTTCGATACCTACCACATCACTACCTGCATTGGCAGTTGGATGGACATTGTTAACAAATACATTTACTGTATCTGTATTCCAATTACCCGATGTGTCTGTAACATTGAGAACCACAACATAGACACCAGAGGATGTGAAAGTGTATGCAGGTGACATTCCATAACCTAAAACACCCTCTCCAAAGTTCCAGGTCAAATTTAGTATTCCCACATTATCAATTGAACCACTCCCATCAAAAATGTATTGCTCGTCTTCATCAACTGAGGTATCCATACCTGCATCTGGCACAGGTTTTTCTGTGTCTAATATGATGATTATAACTTTGGACAGATTCATTACAGGGTCAGGTTCTGCATATCCATTAATTCCGTTTAACGTGACACTAACATTATTGGGAGTGTGAGAGACATTGGTAGTGGAATTCTGAACCCTCTCTGTAACAATTATCCACCCAACATAACCATCAACCCCGGTTGTGAAAGGGGATCCCTCAACCTGGTCATTTGTAATATTAGATACGAACACTGTGACATTTGAAATCGGTAAATCATCTGTCGATCTCACATAAACATGCATAAACCATTTAACCGTGAGCGTAGATTTTGTGTCATCAAAATATATCTTAGATTCATTAAAGGTTGTATTGATTGCTGTAATGCTACTGTTATCATCAAGATATATGTTGTTTAACCTGGAATTAGAAAATGAAGAATTGACTATTAGATTGTTGTGTGAGTTTGCTTCTGCTTGTACTCCGTAGAAATAACTTGAAGAAATATTACAGTTTTCTATGATATTGTTAGAAGACATTGAAAGGAAGACACCATATCCATTAATTAAAAATGTGTTGGCAGTCAGGTTGTTACCGCTGGAAGAATCGAGATAGACGCCATAACTCCATTGATTATTGGAGACGTTATTTTCGATTATGTTATTTCCATTGGAAGAATCGAGATAGATACAATAGTGGTTATTCGATGCATTATTACCTTTAATGTTATTTCTGTGGGATGAGCTAAGCATAATGCCATAATCATTAACTGAGAAAACATTGTTGTTTGTAATATTGTTCCCTCTCGAAGTACGGAGGCGGATCCCGTAATAATTGTTTAAGAGAGAATTGCTGGTAATATTGTTTCCCATAGAATCCCTTAAATTTATCCCCTTCACATTTTTGAAGAGTAAGTTATTAATGATATTGTTTCCGTTAGAATCCATGAGGGAGATGCCAGTATCTAACTGATCTGAAGCAGTATTCTCCTGGAGAGTATTTCCGGTGGAAGACCATAACCTTATACCTATATCATCATTTTCCGAAAATAAATTACCGGTGATGTTATTCCAATCGGAATTGCCAAGATATGTACCCATAATAGTATTCAAATACATCGTATTGTTAGTAATGTTGTTCCAATCCGAAGAATCGAGATATAATCCGAATAAGTTTCCCGAGGCATAGTTATTTTCAATGTTGTTCATGTGAGAAGATTCAATATAGAAGGCATAATCGTTGTTCGTTCCATTATTATTACTGATTCTATTGTCATCGGAAGATTCAAGATAGATACCGGATATAACATTGGATGTCACGTTGTTACCGGTAATGTTGTTTTTACTTGAAGATTCGAGATGTATGCCCCAACCGTTATTTAAAATATTATTGCTCGTAATGTTATTGTAACTTGACTGATAGATATAAATTCCTTTATTAGAGGTTGAAATAGTATTATTAAATACATTGTTATTATCACTAGAAGAGGAAATGGCTATGTTTTCCCAGAAGTTCCGCAAAAGGTCGTTCTCAGCAACAGTGTTCTCCTTCGAATTTGAAAGAGAGATACCAAGATCATTATCATAAACTAGATTATTAGTGATATTATTTTTTGTTGAAGATTGGAGCTTGATACCGCTCCCACCGTTTAACATGGCGGTATTGTTCGTGATGTTATTCTCATCTGAAGAATATATACGGATGCCAAAAAAATTATTGGATGAGGCGTTGTTATCGGTTATGTTATTACCATAAGACTCCCCTACAACGATGCCATTTCCATTATTTGAGACAATATTAGCTCTGATTTTGGTCCCATTGGAATAATATATATAGATGCCAATTCCGAAATTCGAAGAAGCCTGATTATCTGTGACATTGTTACCGTTGGAATATTCCACGGAGATACCGACCAAGGTGTTTAAGGTAACAGTGTTTCCTGTGATTTTGTTTCCTTGTGAAGACTGAATGAGCGTGATACCACCTGCATTGTTCGAGCTGTGGTTGTTGCCCGTGATATTATTCCCGTTGGAAGAAGAGATAGAAAGACCCCATTCATTGTTTGTAGCATAATTATCTGTAATATTGTTTTTATTTGATTCGTAGAGATATATGCCATTTATATTACTCGAAGCGTTATTAAGGGTTATATTATTCCTGCTGGAAAGATCGAGATTAATGCCGGAATTGATGTTTGAGGAGGCGTTATTGCCTGCTATATTGTTCCAACTGGATGAGTAGAGATTGACACCATTATCATTGTTCGAAAGATTGTTACCAGTGATGTTGTTTCTATTCGAAGAAGCAAGATGGATGCCATGCCCGTTGTTCCAGTGAACATCGTTTCCTGTGATGTTGTTATTATCGGAAAAAATAAAGAGGATGCCATCTATGTTGTTGGAGATGTTATTATTTATAATGTTGATCCCTCCGGAGGATTCGAGAGATATGCCATATCTCATGTTTGTGAGGAGAGCATTACCTGAGATTTTATTCCTGAAAGAACGGTAGATATGGATGCCATCACGATTGTTTGAGGCAGTGTTATTTGTGATGTTGTTCCCACTAGTATAATAGAGGGTGATACCGCCTTCGTTGTTAGAAGAGAGGTTGTTGCCAGTGATATTGTTCATATCAGAATAATGGAGAAGAATACCATAGTTGTTGTTCAATGCATCGTTGCTTATAATGTTATTCCCGCTAGAATGAGGGAGATAGATGCCAATATTACCATTCAAGGATACGTTATTACTTGTTATGTAATTTCCATGAGAATCATTGAGAACAATGCCATTAATATTTTTTAAGACGTTGTTATTAGTAATGTTGTTTTCATTAGAATTGTTAAGATAAATGCCGTATTTCCGACTATTTGAGGCTATATTGCCTATGATGTTGTTACCCTCCGAACAATAAAGATAGATACTATGACTGTTGTTCGAGGCTATATTACCTGTTACGTTGTTACCATTGGAATTATCAAGTAGGATGCCACAATCGATGTTTGAGGTGACATTATTACCAATGACATTATTATCGTATGAATAAATGAGATTAATTCCATATTCGTTGTTGGAAGCGTTATTACCCAAAATATTGCTACTGTTTGAAGATTCAAGACGAAGAGCATATAGGTTGTCACTTAATATGGAATTTTTTATTTCCACACCGTCAGCTTCTATTGTAAGCCCGTGGTTTAGAAGATCAAAACCACACTCATGCAATTCACTATCTCTCATTGTAAAATTGGCTCCTTCCCTTACCCAAAACATAAATTCATGATCAGATGCCGAATTATCATCAATATCGTTTAATGAGTCTGTAATATTACTGCCATTTATAATTATTAATGTCCCGCCATTTTTTACTTCGATATTATATTGTCCGTCATTATTAGTGTTGTTCATCATCAAGGTTACATTATAAAGGATTAAACTTCCTCCACTTTCAATTGTCAGGTTGCCATCCAAAATTATCGTTTGATTGCCACGATACTCAGCACCTGCTATTGTCCATTCCGTCCCATAATTTGTTTGTCCTTCTATATCCGGTGGTGGTGATGCAAATACGCCTATACAGAGAACATATAATGCAAGGATGAATATAATTATGGTGTATTTGGACATTGCATCTTCTCCTTTCATACATTATAATGCTTATGAGTGACTTACCTCCTCAAATTCGTTTTCTTCACTTTCAGGCTCAAAAGCTTCCTCCTCTATTGGCTCGAACTCCACAGATTCTTCCTCTTCGTAAGAAAGTGGCATCTTTTCCGATTCCTCAACCTTTTCTTCTTCTGGAGGTTTCTCTTCCTCAAATAATTCCATCTCTATTTCCTTAGGTTCTTGATCCGCCTCCTGTTCTTCCCCCTTTTCTTCAGGAAGTAAGATTTTCCCTTCCCTGTTTATCATATAACCTATCAAGAAAGCAATCAAACCCACGATAACTAGCAACAGAATCCAGGTGAAATCAAAGGGCTCCTCTTCCTTTTCCCCAAGGATATTGAACGTGAATGTGGTTTGATCGGATTCCCCTTCTATATCTGTTATAGTAATAGTAACATAATGAACTCCTGCATCTTTGTTCTTAGGGGTAAATGAAATTTCACCTGTGTTAAGATTGATATCAAATATTTCGCTGTCATCTGAGAAGGTCAATATATCCCCGCGATCCAATTCAGTAAATGTCACTGTAAATGTGAAATCCTTTCCTACATTGGCTGTTAATCCTCCAATAGGCTCGATAATGGGTGGGTCATTTACATTGTTTACAGTGAAGGTAACGATTTGATATGCAGAACTTCCTCTTTTGTCCTTCACACTGATATTAACAAGATAGGTTCCCACATCCTCGTTTTTTGGGGTGAATGATATGATCCCGCTGTAAGAATCGATATCAAATAGAGTTGTATTGTCCGATAAGACCAATGTTTCTCCTAGGTCTATGTCCATGGCAGATACAATCAAGGTATAGGGAACATCCTCATTTAGTGTTTGAGGATCAATAACCGCAATAGAAGGAGGATCGTTCACATTATTCACTGTAAATAACACCCTTTGAAAATCAATGGCCCCCTCGTAATCAGCAACTGTTATGTTAATAATATGAACACCAACATCATCATTTGATGGAGTGAATGAAATAATTCCGGTACTTGAGTTAATGTCAAATATATGGCTGTCGTCTGAAAATATTAAGGTATCACTGTGATCGATATCGAGGGCGGTTACCGTATAGGAAAAGGTCTCACCCTCTGTACCAACCAAAGGTCCGATATCCTCCAAAACCGGTGCATCATTACTATTTATCACGATGATGATAAACTCCTGAATAACAAAAGCACCATAAGAATCTGTCACATTCACGATTACATTATTTCCTCCGACTTGATTATTGGAGGGGATCCAGGTTATAAGCCCAGATGAGCTGTCCATACTCATCCCCTCAGGTGCTGCATCGAAGCCATATGACAACCAATCTCCGATATCCACATCCGCTGCCTCGACATCGTATGAATAATGAATATCCTCGGTGGCAATGAAAATTGGGATTGAGATGATGGAGGGTTTATCATTTACATTTATAACCGTAATGGTAAATGATTGTATATCAAAATCGATTCCATCCGAGACATTAACTATGATCAAGAAGGACAAAGAGGCCTGCTGATAGGTGGGAGTCCAGGTGATTATCCCATTTGAATCAATAATCATTCCCTCAGGTTTTAGATCAAGGGTGAAATTTAGGGTATCAATATCATCATCCGCAGCTAATACATTATAGTAATATGTTAAATTCTCGAAAGCCATGGTTACTGGTGAGGATGTTATAATGGGGGGATCATTCGTATTTTGGATATTTATCTGGAGCATGAGATAACTCTCTCCGCCGTCATCATCTACAACCGTGATATTTACCAGATGCACCCCCACATCGATATTTGTAGGAGTAAAGTGAATGACTCCTGTTATAGGATTTATATCGAACATCGAAGCATTGTCAGAAAAAGTCAATGTATCCCCCTTGACATCGCCCACTATGATTTGTAGAGTAAAGGGCTCGTCCTCCAGTAAAAATTGGGAGGGAATCGGTGTAATTTTTGGTGAGGTGTTGTTTATTGTTACTGTTATCGAATCCGAACTTGTAGCACCGTCGTCATCTGTAACCCAGAGCGTGACCGTGTAAGTTCCATTGTCATCGTAAATATGGTTGATTGTCTTTCCGCTTCCTACCTTTCCATCGCCGAAATCCCAGGTGTATATCAGGGAGTCAATATCAGAGGCAGAATCAAATGAATTACTCCCATCAAAGTATATTTGTACGCCTTCGTCACCCGATTTATCATTGCCTGCATCTGCCGTGGGTGGGACATTGTTTACAAAAATATTCACAGTGTCGGAGTCCATATTTCCTGCAGTGTCTGTTACCGTGAGAATCGCAACATAGGAGCGGGATGATGTGAAGGAATG
>CP070672.1:2789950-2794351 GCA_020351895.1 Thermoplasmata archaeon | reverse complement strand
CCAGAGTGTGTCGGAGCCGGCGCAGAAGAAATCTAAAAAACCGTCATTGTTCCAATCTGCCCATGTTCCGTAACTCCCTCCTGAGATACCCACCTCATTGCTTACATCAGTAAAATCCCAATTCGGGGGGCCGTTATTCTTAAGGAGCCAGCGACCGTTGATCAAAAGGTCCTGGTAGTCATCGTTGTTGTAATCTCCCCATGCAAGAAACTGCCCACCCACTCCAGAAAGTCCGGCTTCATAGGTGACGTTCGTGAACGTTACCTGCTCCAAATCCAAAGGCGTGGGATCGGATTGGGAGTTTGGTAGGATGGCAAGGTTGATTGCCGAGAACACCATAATCAAAGACAATGCAAAGGACCTTAATCTCATTCTCATCGCCTGGAACCTGGATATAATACCTGGATATAATAAGCTCCTTTCAGGTAATAAATCTTTTGATTTTTCGCATTTTTGCACATCTGGCCTCACAAACTCTAAATACTCCAAAATCGTATCCTGTTCAAAGTCTCTGGGGGAAAGACGGAAAGAGTGAAAGTTGAAAATACGAAGTCATGAAAATTGTTTCTATTTATATTGTCTTCATAATAAGTAACAAACTTGCTCTTTTAAGTTTACCCCTGAATTTAATTGCGCCGAGGAGGGGCGCATAATAAATACCCAATATCCCTTGAAAGGGAGGAGGTGAATTCATGGATAGGAAAATATTGTTCGCATTGTTGGGAGTCCTGGTCTTTATCATCGGATCCAGTGCCGTAGCCCTGGCACCATCCGGAGGCAAACCCGAGCCGCTTCCTAGCTCCAACTTCATTGTGGAGATAGACGGTATAACAATCGCTTCCTACGCTTCTGTTGAGGGAGTAACATGCGGAACCGAAGTTGTAGAATACAGGGATGGAAGCGACCCAAACAGGGTGATGCTTCTTCCGGGTTTGACAAGGTACGGTCCAATCACCCTAAGGCGTGGATTGACGGAAAACACCGAGCTTTGGGACTGGTACAAGGGCAATCTCGAGAATCCCACGGAAAGAAAATCCATGTCCATCGTGTTCATGGATCATGGGCACAACGAGAAGGCACGATACAATGCACATGAATGCTGGCCAAGCGATTACTACATAGAGCCTTTGGAATCGAACCCAAGCGATGTGGCAATGGAGGTAATAGTGATACAGACCGAATTAATAGAGAGGGCCTAAGGTCCCCTCTGTTCTTTTTTTTATTTTTTAACGATATACTGATTATTCTAAATAATCCAGTGGGAATTCCTCATCAACCTTTCCCTCTTATGGTTCTTCTTCATGTGGTAAATGTTCCTCATCTATCTTCTCTTCTTTAGGCTCATCCTGTTGTGGTAAATGTTCCTCATCACCCTTTTCCTCTTAAGGTTCCTCCAGTTGTTATAAATGTTCCTCATCAACGTTTTCTTTTTGAAGTTCTTCATCAGTTTTTTCTTCCTGAGGTTCATCTTGATGTGGTAAATGGTCTTCATCAACCTTCCCTTCTTGTTGTTCCTCCTGTTTTTGTAAATGTTCTTCATCAACTTTCTCTTTGTGAGGTTCCTCTTGCGGTAATAGTTCTTCATCCACTTCATCCTCTTCAAGGTCTTGGAGAGGGATTGAGGGCTCCTCTGATTCATGATCCTCAAATGTAATGTCATCCAGTTTGTCTTCGCCTTCACCTTGTTTGCTTTTTCTTAGAATCATAAACATCAATATGAGGAAGAGCAACAGGATTAAAACCAAGAATATCACATAGTTTGTGGGTGTTGATTCCTCCTTCTCCCCATCATCCTCCCCGTTCTCATCATGTGAGATTCTCAATTTTCCTTGGCTGTAATCGAAGTAGGGGATATTTACGTTGTCAGTTATCATGCCGTAGACGTAATACTCGCCCTCTGGAAGTTCGGATGTGTTCCACAAGAAGAAGTCATTCTCGTCATCTTCGCTCAATTCCGAGACAATAAGCACTCCATCATGACCGCTTTGATCCGTGTCATAAAAAAGTGATATTTGGGCATTTTCATCGGGGTCACTGTCACCCCATCTTATGATAAAACTCTCATGGGCCTCCTCGATACTTTTTTCGGGAGTGAGGATCAGAATTTTCGGGGCTGTGTTGAAGAATCCCGAGTGATCAATTGTTATGGAACCTGGACTGTAATCCCTTGAGTGCTCGAATCCATCGTCTATGATTGCATGGATGAAGTATTGGCCCTCAGGAATGGAGGATGTGTCCCAGATGAATATCCCTGAGTTCCCGTGCTCATCCTCAGAAATACCGCTTGCGATTAAGACTCCGTCATAGCCCGAGATATCTGTATCATAATAAAGAGAAATAAGTGCTGAAGAATCGACATCCGAATCAATCCATGTTATCATGTATTCAGTGTTTGCATGATCCTCTTGGCCGTCGGGTTCTATGATCTGTATCATGGGAGGATTGTTATTTGGGGGTGTAACATTCGTCGAGGGAGTATGATTTGTGGGTAGGGAATGATTCACAATCACAGGATAAGTGCTGTACTGTTCCACTGGCTCATTGTGACCATCGTCACTGAGGGAAAAGATATAGTATTCACCCTCTAATAGATGGGTTGTGTTCCAGACATATATGCCGGAGTTGCCATGGGCATCCTCGCTCAAACCATTGGCGATTAAATTCCCAGCAGAACCAGAATCATCCACACCGTAGTACAAAGAGATGGAGGCATCGTCATCAGGATCAGAATCTATCCACATGATTGTGAATACAGTGTCCGCAAAATCTTTGTTTCCGTCCGGCTCTATGAATTGAAATGTAGGGGGCGAGTTTGGTATTATTGAATGGTTGATGGTCAGGGCACCAGGGCTGTAACTGTATCTTGGTTCGTAAGTTCCATCATCGATCTTAGCGTATATCCAAAAATCCCCTTCAGGCATATCTGTTATGTTCCATGCGAAAGAGCCTCCGATGCTGTCATCGTCCTCACTTAGACCTGAAACTATGGAGGTTCCATCAAAATCCACGTTATCATCATCCCAAAAAAGGTCAATTATTGCATCCGTATAAGGGGCGAAATCTTCCCATGAAATCGTGTAGGAGGTGTTTGCAATGTCAAATTCCCCATCTGGCTGTAAAATGAAAATTGAAGGCGGGAAATTCGAGTAGTGTATAGAAACCGTATCTGCGTAGTTGTTGGCAGTGATCATGTCAGGCTCGCCATCGGAATTTATATCTCCCAAAAGAACGCAGTAGGGCCCTGAATCTGTCCCATAATCGATTCTCTGGCTAAAACTCCCAAGACCGTCGTTTTTCAGTACAGATATAGTAGCATTTGCCAAATTGGTGGTTAAGATGTCGCTGTCTTCGTCCAAATCCATATCAATGCAGAGAACCGATATTGGATTGTCATCCACAGGATAATCGATTTTGGATGCAAAGGTTCCGTCCCCCTGGTTAAAAAGGAGAGAGATGCTGTCCCCATGCTGATTTGCGCAGACAATATCGGGATCGTCATCACCGTTTAAATCAGAGATTGAAATGAAGCGCGGGCCGTCACCTGTATCGTATTCGACATGGTCTTCGAAGGTGCCGTCACCCTTGTTTGTCAGAACCGAGATTGAATCGTCGGCCCAATTCGCAGTGGCTATATCGGAAAATCCATCACCATTAAGATCCTCAACATATAGGCCCTTTGGCTTGGTGCCTACCCGGTATGTCATTTTGTTGCTGAAGGCTCCATTGCCGTCATTTTCCAAAACTGAGACCTTGAAGGCCTGCTCATCCGCGGTTATCAGGTCCAAATCGCCATTTGCATCCTCACCCACATCCGCCAAAAAAATCGAATATGGTCCTGAACCGACATCGTAGTCCACTCTCGTTGCAAAGGAGCCGTTCCCATGATTCTTAAATACGGATGCAGAGTCATCGCCGTAATTGGCTGTGGCTATATCCATATCCAAATCAGAATCTAAGTCCGCAACAAAAAGAAAACGAGGCCCATCACCTGTTTCGTATTCACCTGTCTTCGAATATATGCCTTCTCCGTCGTTTGTCAATATTGAGATCGTATCCCCATAATAATCGGCAGTTACAATGTCCAGATCTCCATCGTTATCAAGATCCGCAAGACCTGCTGAATGAGGACCGTTTCCTGTGATAAAATCTTTCCGATACTCGAAATCCCCTGGTATTTGACGGGGTATCAGGATGCATATCGAAATAATTGTAATCAGTGTGATATTATAGATGATTTTTAACTTACCTCCCCTCATATGGATATTTCTACCCCCCTGATATATACACTACCTTCAAATAAAAGCTTTTCTGTGTTTTAATGTGGCCCAGCCACACCTTAAATGCCATAAAACCGTACTGAAATCCTTATTTTCACATTTTAATAACAAATTGTCATCCATG
>CP070672.1:2786823-2789850 GCA_020351895.1 Thermoplasmata archaeon | reverse complement strand
TGCCCATAAACTGCGTCTTTTGGCCCAAGGGGAGTTTGAGTGTGGTGTCCCCCCCTCCGGCGCAGCCAATGGTTATGGTGTCCAGATCCTCGCTGTCTGCATTGATGAGCTTTCTTGCTGTTAAGAAATCATCTGTGATCTTAGAAGCACCTGTTAGGCCTGTCTCCTCGTCCACTGTGAATAAAAACTCCAAAGGCGGGTGCTTCAGATCAGAAGATCCAGCAAGGGCCAGGCAGAATGCCACACCTATTCCGTTATCGGCTCCCAGTGTGGTCCCCTGGGCCATGAGGAATTCTCCCTCCCTTCTCAATTGAATTGGGTCCTTTGAGAAATCGAAATCCACGTCCGCGTTCTTCTCGCAGACCATGTCAAGGTGCCCCTGAAGGCACACGGCAGCATGGTCCTCATAACCGGGGGAAGCTGGTTTTTCTATCATGATATTCCCCACGTCGTCCTTTTTGACATTAAGGCCGAGCTCTTTGGCCGTGTTCTCTACGAACTTCACAATCTCAGTTTCGTTTTTCGAGCACCTTGGAATCTGTCTGATCGCATCGAAGTAGCTCCAAACCAATTCCGGCTCCAAACCTTTTAGTGCTTCGTCCATGTGAATCACCATACAATACCTTTAAATCGTGTCCACAAGCTGCGTTCATCTGTATTTCAGTTTATGTGGGCAGACCCCGTACAGTTTATGTCTTATATAAATTTATAAATGAATCTTAAAACAACCTCAAGGAAAATGATTTGATATGATAGAAGGAGTACCCCGGCTCCCGCTCTTTGGGGAGGAGGATGAATTCCAGATAAGATATCTGGAACTTTTTTTGTCCCTTTAAGATACCGAGAGCCAGGGATTGTACAATTGTTTTTAATCACATATATTTCTTTCGGAAAAAAGGGGCAAGCCAGGCATATAAAAAGGAGTAGAAAAAAAATCTTTTGATACAAATTCACAAAATCTGCTTAATGGAAGCGAAAATATGATAAGGTTGTAAACCGGTTATTGATATAAATATGTGAACTCAGGGGGGAACTCTATGGCGCTAAAACCTCCGGGATATGTAGAAACAGTGCGAGACCTTATATACTGGCTTTATGCAGACCTGTTATCCAGAGATTCTGAACCTCAAGGGAATCTTAATCTCGTGGAATCGCAGTACCAAAAGCTAATATCAGGAGAAATTCAGTGGTCATCCTCTATTTCGGACTATCTGAAGAAATGGCAAAGGGGTCAAGTTTGCGCCTACTGCGGTGAAACCGATAACCTTTCAGTTGATCACATCATCCCAATGTCCAGGGCAGGAATCGACCCATGGATAAAGGAACTTTTGGATTCCCCCGACAACTGCGTCTGGGCGTGCAAGGACTGCCACAGCGATAAAAAGGACCGCGACATCTTTGAATGGTACGACAAGGAACACTCGGACAAGATCCCAAACCTGGTACTTTCGAAATTTCTAAAGCTCTCATACAACTTGCATGACGGTCAGAGAACTCTCGATTCGAGGGACCCCAACATGGACGGAGTTTTGGACATCTACGATCTCGGGGTTGTCATAACCCATTTGATCTCCAAGCTCTCTGGTCGTGTGAGTAAGGTTTAGTTTTTTTATTGATTAAATAGAAAGATGGAACAGTACTTTACAATGGAACCTCCCATGTGCATTTTACATTTGCATGAACCCAGTATCCCCTTCCAGGAACAAAATAGTCCTCCTCACCCATATCAAACCATGTCTGTGATGAGGAATCAAACCATTGAATGAGATTCACATCCTGGCCAAAGGTGAGGTTATTTAATCCTCTTGTTCTGTTGTGGATTGTCAGGGAGGGATAACCTACCATGTTCCATCCGGGATGGAGTGTGACAGTGTGATTTATAATTGGCCTAGTTCCATTGTAGAAGAAGATAGTGTTTCCCGGTTGAGTGATATGAATCCAAATTCCCATGGTTTCATTTATCTGAGATAGATCATTACCATAGGGTTTGCCCACCTTGTGATGTTTCCATGAATTGCCGATGCTCATGGGATCATACCACTGAACTGCATCGTACCATCCGTCTATTCCCTCAAGTACCCTTGTGAGGTTTTGTTCTTCTTGAATAAAAGGTATTGAGATAAGATTCCAGCCTTTACTTAAATGAATGAAATTATCGGGACTGTAGGGTTCCATAAGTGGGTAGTTATCCTGAGAATCGCCATCAATAACATAGGGATTCTTTCCACCAATCGGAGGACCTAAATCAACTATACCATCCCCCCCCGCCACATCCTGATTCGGTCCATGATAATCGTCATATGCCCCATCGCCAATTTCATCAAAATCTGACCAGTAATTTCCACCTGAGGGATAGCCGAAATCCCATTGATTCAGCATATTTGTTTCATCGATTGCCTGATTTGTATTGTTGATGATGTTGTTATGATAGATTAAATTGTTTGATGACTGAACTTTAAATTGCATGCCATATTGATTGTTCTTCAAACTGTTGTTTACAATTACATTATTCTCTACACCCGAAAAAATGCCTTTAAAATTATTCGACAAAGTGTTGTTCGCTATTATATTATTATCGGATCCAAATTGGATACCTTCCGAACTGTTGGAAATGTTATTGTTCTCAATAATATTAAAATCTCCTCCGAATATTATTCCGTTCCATGAATTATGAAGAATGGTGTTTCCAGATATCCTATTATTTGATGCGAAATATAAACTGATACCATAAGTGTCACAGTACGATATATTGTTAGTTATTACGTTATAATAATCTGCAGATGTGAGATAAATACCCAATCTATTACCTGATAAATTATTATTTCTAATATCGGTGTTGGTTGAATATCCATAAAGATCCATGCCATGTTGATTGAAATATAAATTGTTGCCTGTCACATTTGTATGAGATGGTATCGCAATACCAATTCCAGATTCTCTGTTCGATGAAACGTTATTGTTTTTTACGTTATTATAAGAAGACATACGAAGTTCCAAACCATATATATTATCAGTTATATTGTTATC
>CP070672.1:2784095-2786723 GCA_020351895.1 Thermoplasmata archaeon | reverse complement strand
TTTAATGATATCGATCATTTAATGGGATTTTGGATATACATAACAAAACCCGGTGGTGTTCTGTTTGAATATTTTGGTGTTGTACCAACCTCAAACCAGACAATAACTCTCAATCCCGGTTGGAACATGGTCGGCTATCCTTCCCTCACAAACTATAATAGAACAGCGGGATTGAACAACCTTACATTTAACCAAGAGGTTGACCTCATCCAATGGTATGATGCCCCAACACAAACCTGGCATGATATGGGTGAGGAAGATTATTTTGTCCCAGGAAGAGGGTATTGGATCCACGCTAAGGTTGAATGCGAGTGGGAAGTTCCATTGTAAAAGGTATGCGCACTCCCCAATCCCCCTCAACCCCCACCTCCGCGCTCACCGCACAGCTAAGTTGCACCTTCCGCCCAAATCCTTCCAACCCAGGGTCGGCACGGACCAATCAGCTCTTTTCAAGCCAATAGTTTGGCTTGGAGTGTAATAGCGCTCAGATTGAGAGGCCAGGGAACCCCAGGAGGAAGATTATGAGGGTGGGTGATTTGGATAGGGGGCAAGAACAGGTATGGATTTTATGATAGAATTGATGCAAATATAATTGGGCTCTTTATATATTCTAAGAGAATAAAGTGACATTGAAGGCAGTTATCGACAATAAAAATATATGTGAATATAGCAATCTCGAGAACCAAAATCCCGAATATAAAAGAATATAGCTTATGGATGTTAATTATAACAAATGATTCTATTAAGGTGGTATAGATGTCGATAATAATCCGAAAAGCAAATATTAATGATGCTGAAATCATTTCAAAAATCATTAACAGCGTAGTAGATGAGAGAAAGTTTACATCTCTCAGAAAATTTAGCGTGGAAGAGGAAAGAGACTACCTTAATTCATTAAATGAAAGAGAAGCCATTTTTGTAGCAATTAAGAATGGAAAAATTGTAGGTTTTCAAGACATTAGTTTATTTGCAAAGTGGTCCAAATCAATGAATCATGTTGGAAATATACTCACCCTCATACTAAAAGAATATAGAAATCTGGGAATTGGGAAGTTGTTAGCTGAAAGAACTTTAGAGTTTGCCAGACAAAATGGCTACGAAAAAATATCAACATATATAATGGAAGATAATACAAATGCAATTAATTATTATACAAGTCTAGGTTTTAATCCTGTTGGAAGATGGTCAAAGCAGGTTAAATTCGATGGTAAATACCATGATGATATTATAGTGGAACTGTTTTTATAATTACCTCAATTATCAAATAATATCTTATATTTCAAGATATTGCATAGATTCTTGTGCCTATGTCCGAGTAGACTAGTTCCAAACCTTGTATATTCTCCCCAGCCCAGATCCGATAAATTAATGTCTGGCGTCCCTTTTCCGTGAATTCACGAAAAGACATTTCTTTTGTGACCTCCATATAATCACCAATCTTAAGATCCGCTGCTTGGAAAAATGCATAAGTTATTCCAGATGAATCTCTGTTAGAGGTGATAAGGTACTTCGAATTATATTGCTTCATTATATCGATGGTCTCGGATGAATTTGTGGCAACTAATGCTTGGGCGACTCTTTTTACCTTTTCTTCATCCTCCCAGTTTTCTATTGTAGATGAATCAACAATGGTATTTTCTATTGATTTCGAAGGGTTATCAATCACAACATTTCTACCTGTGTAGCCTCTGATCGCATGACCGTAATCCCACCAACATAGGATGGTATCGTTTTGTTCCGTATTTTCTTTGATCCAATTGAATCCTGGTCTCATCTCAGGGAAGAAGATCCCCATGTGATCCTTTCCATCTTTATTGTAATGAATCTTGTATGTGTCATACCACTGGCCGTCATAATACCCTTGCCAATGTTCCAATCTCGCATTGTAATTCCCTCCAATCTCTTCAGTATTCAATAACTCATCTTTTTTCGTGATTTCTGCGGTATAGTAATACATCCCAATGCCTATAGAAGAGATAAGGATAATTGATATCACGGCAATGGCTATTACAACATTCCTGCTTTTTTTTCTTCTTTGAAAAAATTCCTGATTGTCCATCTCTTCGAGGATAAATCTTCTCTTAAAATCCTCGCAGGATCTAAGTCCTACAATGTATACAAATATCAGAATTAAATATAATGGAGCAAAAATGCCATATATTGTCTCGTCATATACATTCATATCAGTATATCTCCAAATAATGGGTTTCGACATTATCAATAAGATACCTGCTGCCAATCCAAGAGAGAGTATTGCCGAACCGATACCATAATGCAGGATGTACTGAGGATTTCTAAATTGAATCACAGCTCCTATCACGGTGATAATTCCCAGAAACAGTAGGATGATTCCCACTAAAATCATTGAAAAAAGAAAAGAACTTTCATAAAAACCAGAACTATATATATCATATGAAAATCCTATCTGATCTAAACCTATCAAGATAGAAATTATACCAATTAATATCTGTAAAATGAGGAAGAGTTTAATCCCAAGTCCAATTTCTTTGGGTAAAATTTTAAGATAGTCAACCACAACATCACTTGGGGAACCCATTTCTTCGATCACTTCTTGATATATTTCATCACTCGGTTTCTCCAACTCCCTACTTTTTGCGAGGTCATGAG
>CP070672.1:2774745-2783995 GCA_020351895.1 Thermoplasmata archaeon | reverse complement strand
GCATCACACAGGCATCAGTTTCACAGTATCTGTCCTCGACAAGGGGTGGAGACAGTGAGTTGGAAAACATGTTTCCCGAGATTGGAGAATATGCCAAGACCATAGCTGATAGGATAGCTTCCGGGGAGGGTACAGAGGTTCAGGTGGCGCTCCTATGCGAGGCATGCTCCAAGATGAGGGAGGAGGAGAAATTCTGCAGTTATCATAGAAATCTTCTGGAGCTGGAAACCTGTGGGATTTGTCGTTCATCCTCCTCTAGCGGGAAGGAATAACTCAAATAGAATATGGAATCGGGGGTATAATCCTGGCACGGGTAGACACATATGAGGTAATGGAACTACTTCCAAAATTCGATTGCGGTCTATGCGGAAATCCTGTATGCATGGCCCTGGCTAGGAATATCCTTTCGAAAGTACAAAAGCCTGAAGATTGCGTATTCTTATCCCAGGATTACCTGAGAAAGATCAAGGATATTATTCCAGAAAAAGAGATAGAGAGAAAACATCCCCATCCCAACGTTGATAAGGACATAATAGAAATACACCCCTGCACAGAGGATGGGAAGGTCACACTCGAGACCCAATTGAAGTCCAAAATCCCCAGTATCGATTTTTACAGCGATTTCTTCGACCAAATTCAGATGTGTACATCCCTTTCAGAGGTTTCCATGTTCAGCAAGATAAATTGCTCTCCCAAGATGGGCTATGCACTGGTGGAGATCGGGGGAAAAAGGACTCATATCTTCAAAACAGGAAAGATTATCATGAGAAGAGCAGACAATAAAGAGGATGCCCTTTCCACGTTTTCGAAGATCTCCTCTGTTCTGCTACCTTCGAGGATATGTTCATGCGGGAACATGTTGACAGATTGTCTAGGAGGCGGTTGTGGGGCATGTCAGGAAAATGTATGTTCCGATCTATTCGATATCTTGGAGATTAAGGATGGGGAAAAAGCAACTTGTATCACGATGTTAGATCTATTGAAGGATATGGACATCAATTCCCATGGAAATTTAAAAGACAACTTCAATGTTTTAAATGATATGGTAAACGAAATTCGAGAAATACACAATGAGGAGAGAATGAAAGAGGAAGAATATAGACTAGGCAAAAAAGAGAAGATCGATGAAATGGCCTTTTCCGTCCAGAAAAACTGCGTCAAGACCATACTTGAGAACGGGGAGGGGATTGAGACCATAATCGCATTATCACAGTACGGCCTGGTAAGAAACCTAATTCGGGTGAGAGATGGCTTTCTAAATTTCGATTTGAAAGGTGAGATGAAGTCATATGAGCAGGCTGCAAAACTTTTCTTCGAGGCTTACGATGCGTTCGAGAGAAAAGACAAAGATGGCTCCCAGGAAGTGGGGATAAAATACCGCGAATTTATTGCGAGTTCAAACACAAATCCTTCCTTCGCCCAAGTTGCAAAGATAGCTACAAATGGTTTTTATATATCGAGGATATTAGGAATCCCTGTACCCGATATCATAGGGGTGAAAAGATAAAAGGGCTCATAATTCTGGAAAGGTGGTTGAATGTATAGTGAAAAGGTCATGGAGATGTTCAGAAACCCAAAGAACATGGGTGAGATAGAGAATCCTGATGGTGTAGGTAGGGTAGGGAATCCAAAATGTGGAGATCTGATGGAATTGTACATAAAGGTGGAAAATGACATTATAACGGATGTGAAATTCAAGACCTTTGGCTGTGCAGCTGCAATTGCCACAAGCAGCATGATAACAGAGATGGCGAAAGGCAAGACCTTGGACGAGGCTTTAGAGATCACAAGACAGGATGTGGCCGAAGAGCTGGAAGGTCTACCGCCAATTAAAATGCACTGCTCGAACCTGGCTGCAGATGCATTGCACGCAGCAATTGAGGATTATCGTAAAAAGAAAGAAGAATCTTAAGATCAAAGGCAGATTGTGGGGGTTCACCTTTGGATATAAAAAAGATAAGAGAGGATTTTCCTATTCTATCACAAGAGCTTTATGGTAAGCCTTTAATCTATCTTGACAGTGCCTGTATGTCCCTAAAGCCCAAGCAGGTTATCTCAGTTATGAACGAATATTACCATGACCACCCTGCATGCGGGGGAAGAAGCGTTCACAAGTTGGGAACAAAGGTTACGATTAGATGTGACTCGGCAAGGGAAAGAATAAGGGAATTTCTTTCCGCTGAAGAATCGAAGGAGATTGTTTTCACGAGAAACACAACAGAAGGGATAAATCTAGTTGCCAGATGTTTCGATTTTAAAAAAGGGGATGTTGTACTCACAACGGACAGGGAGCATAATTCCAACCTGGCACCATGGCATATCATCAAACAACTAAAGGGAATCAAGCATGAGGTGATACCATCAAATGATGACAACACTTTCAATTTAGAAGCCTTTGAGGAGCGAATGGGAAAAGATGTCAGGATGGTGAGCATGGTCCATACTTCAAATCTTGAAGGCTATACGATTCCTGCTAAGGATATCATAAAAATCGCCCATGATCACGGGGCCAAGGTCATGCTTGACGGATCCCAAAGCGCAGCCCATAGTAAGATAGATGTCCAAAATCTGGATGTTGATTTCTTTACCTTTTCCATCCACAAAATGTGCGGACCGACTGGAATGGGCATATTATACGGTAAGTATGATGATTTAAAAGATCTGTCGCCCTTTATTGTAGGTGGCGATACCATTCATAAAACCACCTACGACTCCTCGGAGTTTCTTGATCCCCCACAACGATTTGAAGCAGGACTGCAAAATTATTCCGGTATAATGGGAAGCGGAGCTGCAACCCAGTATCTTTTTAAGATTGGAATGGACAATATACAAAAGCATGAGATGAAGCTCAACAAGATCATTACTTCGAAGCTAAAAGGCATACCACAGGTTCAGATCCTCGGACCCCAGGAACCGGAAAAAAGAGCGGGTATAGTGTCTTTTACTGTTGATGATATGGACCCCCACGATATAGCCCTGATATTGGATGAAGCGGCAAATATTATGATAAGATCGGGGATGCATTGCGTGCACAGCTGGTTCCAATCAAGAGGGATAAATGGTTCGGCAAGGGCCTCGGTCTACCTGTATAACACTGAAGATGAGGCCAAGGTATTCGGTGAAACATTGGAGGAAGTGGTGGGGAAGATAGGATAGGGAAATTTCTTTTTTATATGTCTTTATATCCATAATGGTGAAAAGTAAATGACTTCCTATAAAAATCGAAAGGAATATATCCTAAAGACAACATTAATTCTATGGTGAAAAAGTCATGTTTCTAAGAAAGTCTCTTTTAAAAAGGTTCAAGGTGCCCTTGCTTTTGATGCTTATGACGATTCTTCTGAGCTTTGTGGTGCCCAGTGTGTTGGCTACTCCTGAGAATCCACAAAAGAAGTTCGAGGCTCCAGTCAATTCGGATTTGGCTTACAATATGGAGGCATATTTTACACTTGTGAACTACAATGAGCCCACAAGCCCATGGGTCTTGGTCAACTATTATTATGAGAACGGTTCATACATTAGGATGATTTTCGGGGTTGAAAACGTTGTTTTCCCCTCTTTAGATTTGAATCTTCAATACAACATCGTCCAGGTTTTTGACAACAAAGGAAAATTGAGTGGTTATGGTTTTAAAACGAGATCCAAATCGAATCTTTTTATTTTTGTTCCTGCCTAAGGGAGAGAGATAAAGAAGGAAAGGATAAGTAACTATCTTTGTAAAATTAATTCACCCATTCCTCTGTACTCCTTATTCCAGTAGCTCAAGGCGTTTTCCCTGTGGTAGTTCTCCTCCTTATAGGCTGCCACAACCTCCCCAATGAACCAGTCATGGGAGCCTCCGAAACTGAGTTTTTTAACGACCTTGCATTCCATATTAACCGGGAATTCCTCGATGAGGACCGATTTAATGTTATTAGATTTCATGGGGGTTAATCCGAATTTTTTGAATTTGTTCACACTTCTTCCTGATATGTTACCGCATAAATCCACCTTTTCTGCAAGATCCACTGTTGGGATATTCACACCAAAATCCCCAACCTCCTCTAAAAGTTGATATGAATATCTTTTGGGATGGACTCCTATACCTATCATGGGCGGAGTAAAGGAAAATGCATGAATGAGACCTATTGCAATTATATTCTCGCCCACTGTAACGAGAGTTACAGGAAATGCTGGGAACTCACGTCTTGCCTCTTTTAGTTCTATTTCAGATTTCATTTTCATATCCCCTTACTCGGTAATGATTTTAATCACTTATTATCCCTTCGCTTTTCGTTCCACAAATATTTATCATTGTATTAGCCATATACCCCTTCATTATGAATCAACTAACGCAAAGGGCTAAGGATATCGGAGATTTTCTAAAAAAACAGGATAATATCCTTGTTGTAACACACATCGATGCAGATGGAATAGCAGCAGGAAGCATAGCATCAAAGGCCCTTTCAAGAATAGATATTGAGCATGATGTTAGGTTCGTGAAGAAACTGGATGATATCGAAATAAACAGGATAAAAGACGACAATCGACAATTGGTATGGTTCACAGATTTGGGGAGCGGCTCGTTGCCTATGCTCAATGGCCTGAATGTCGCTATCACAGATCATCACGTTCCAACGAAGACCGAGATAAAGCGTGAGGATAGAACCAATATATTGAGTTATGTAAACAACCCAGTAAGTGAACAAAGGTTCCACCTCAATCCACATCATTTGGGATTGGACGGAGCCTATGATTTGAGTGGTGCAGGTGCCGCCTATTTGGTTGCAAAGATGATGGAAAAGAGAAATATGGATTTGGCTTCCTTGGCAATTGTTGGTGCTGTGGGTGATTTACAGGACTCAAAGAATCTGAGACTCGTTGGTACCAACAGAGATGTCCTTGCGGATGCAAAAGACGCTGGAGTTATCACATGGAAAAAGGACATCAGATACTTTGGAAGGGAAACAAGGCCGATATTCAAACTGCTTCAATATGCAAATGATCCAATAATTCCGGGCCTTACCGGGAAGGAGGATGCGTGTATTACCTTTCTTTTGGAACTCGGAATACCTCTAAAAAAAGAAGAAAATTGGCGACGATGGATTCACCTGACATTGGAAGAAAAGCGTCTAATCTCATCTGAAATCGTGAAACTTCTGCTCTCAAAGGGCTTTGGCCACAAGATTGCAAAGAGGCTTATAGGCGAGATTTACATCCTCAGTAAAGAGGAGGAAGGAACCGAGCTTAGAGATGCCAAGGAATTTGCGACCCTCCTTAACTCCTGCGGTAGATACGATAAGGCAGAAGTCGGTTACAACGTATGCCTCGGGGATAGGGAAGAATGGCTGGAGAGAGCAAGGGTTCTACTTCGCGGCCATAGAAGGACCTTGGTTGAAACATTGCAGTTGATAAAAGAAAATGGGATAACGGAAATGAACCATCTTCAGTATTTCCATGGCCATGATAAGGTCCCTGAGAACATTATCGGGACCCTGGCGGGAATGCTTTTGGGTGGAGAGGAGGTGAGAAACGATCTGCCTATGCTTGCTTTTGCCCTGACTTCCGAAGGGGACATCAAGGTTTCTGCAAGGGCAACAAGGTCTCTAGTAAATAGAGGACTGGATTTATCTGTTGTAATGAACAAATCCTCAAAGAAGGTTGGTGGTGTTGGAGGAGGACATAATATAGCCGCGGGAGCCACTATTCCGAAAGGCAAGGAGGAGGAATTCTTAGCTTGTGCTGAAAAGCTGGTAAAAAAACAGTTGAGTAATGTTTAATACCTCAATCTAGAGGCTCTGGATCCATCATTTCTCCTTGGTTTTCTTCGTAAATGAATTGAAAGTAATCACCTGCTTGTATTGATGCTCCTCCATCTCCTGCTATGGATAGTGTATCCCCTACCGTAAGGATTGAGTCGCCATTATCATCAAAATATATACCGTCCGGATTATCAAATGGAAAAGTTTTATCTGTTGGGCCTAGATTGGAAACGAGGTCAGATAGTTTCACTGAATTCGTGTCTGAGCCATTATAGACAGTAAAACGTATGTTTTTAAAAGCAAGTTGTTCATTTGTTCCATCAGTCGCATCAACTGTCAAGGTCCATACGATATTAGCAGGTGAGCCAGGAGGTTTTGTTTGGGTTATACCCACAGTTGGAGTCTCCTCAGGCAATACAATTAATTCATGTACCTGATCGTCGATCCCATCTCTACCATCCTCAACTGTTAGAGTGACGTTGTATGTCCCAGGTACAGTATACACATGTGACGGTTCTACCCCTGTAGCTTCATTTGGGTACTCAGATGTGGCATAATCATCGCCGAAATTCCAGCTGTATTCAAGCACATCATCAAGATCTGGATCTGTGGAGTTCGAAGCATCGAAATCCACTGTTTGATTGGTATAAATCACTAATGGAGAATAGGTGAATTCCGCAACTGGATCATGATTTTCATCCCCATTCCCGTTATCTCCATCCTCCCCACCAAATACGAAATAAAGGGCAACAGCTACAATAACAACAACCACGATAACTGCAATAATAATCAATTTTTTATTTCCACCTAAACCACCTTTGCCTGATGATTTTGGTTTTTCTTCCTTCACCTTCACCTTCTTCTGCTTGGCCATTTTATCACTTCTGCTCTCATACCAATTGCACTTTATTAATCTTTCGAAAAATTATATTACGGTTTAATCCCAGAATATTGCCTTTAAATTTGATTTTAACGGCAAGAAGAGGGTATCAGCTTTTATCTCCCATGAGTTTAATGATTGCCTCTGCAGGCTCCCCACCACAATCCTCAAGGGCTTTCTTGGCCTCCTCCTCAGAAACCCCGGCCTGCTCGGCAACGAGTATTATATCCTCCTTGGGAATCCCAGTATCGGATGAAACCTCCTCGGGTGTGCCCACCACTTGATATGTTCTTTGACCTTGTACATCCATGCACGTAACTGCAGCATCCTTGAAGATGAGAGTCCTATCGGATGTCTTGATTATCACCTCTTGAACATCCTCCATCTCTTCTATATTTATCCCATGTCTCTTCATCATGGCCTTCATATGTTTGGGATTCATACCTCGACCGCCTGGAATCATGGTCACACCATGGGTATATCGATTAAGTTCGGTTTAAATATTGTGGCTTTTGTGGTGGATCATCCTACCCTTTAATATCTTATTATCATGACAAGGCTCATCTATCTGGGTAATTGCTCAATATCGATAATCCTTTTATGTAAATCATTTATGATTACAAAAGCCAGGAGGCAATGATTTACATGACAAGGCTCATCTATCTGGGTGATTGTTCGATATCGATAATCCTTTTATGTAAATCATCTATGATTGCTAAAGCCAGGAGGCAATGATTTACATGGGAATGAAGGGTGGGTGAAGAGGGCAATGTGGTGGGAAAAAACATGGAATATCATGGCATGTCATCCCGTAAGATTGAATGGTGAGTGGAGGGGAACAATGATTGAATAACATAAATGAATTAAAAACACAAAGGGAAAAGATATCTATCAGATTCCATATTACTAAAAAACATGGGTGAACTTGTATTCATAGGTCTTGGACTTTATGATGAGAGGGACATCTCCATAAGAGGCCTTGAGACCGCAAAAGAATGTGATGTCCTCTTTGCCGAGTTTTACACGGCCAGGCTCACCGGGACCTCGGTTTCCAAGATAGAGAAACTGATTGGAAAAAGGATTGAAGTTCTTGATAGGAAAGTGTTCGAAAAGGGAGATGTGATTATCGAAGCAGCCAGGGAAAAGAAGGTGGGAGTACTTGTGACAGGTGATCCCATGACAGCCACAACCCATGTATCCCTAAGAATGAGGGCAAAAGGTGAAGGAATAGAGTCCAGGATCATTCCCGGTGCTTCCATAATAACCTCTGCTCCCGGACTCTTGGGACTCCACATCTACAAATTCGGAAAAACAGCGAGTTTACCATTTCCACAAGAGGGATATTTCCCAACCAGTCCTTATGATATTGTCAAGAAAAATCTTGAAAATGGCATGCACACCCTCATTCTCCTTGATATAGACGATCATACTGAGAAATATATGCGGGCAAATGAAGGCCTCAGCCTACTTCTGGACATGGAAGAAGATAGGAAGGAAGCTGTGATTTCCCAAAGAACCTTGGTGTGCGTATTAGGAAGTGTGGGCTCAGAAAGACCCATGGTTAGAGCCGGCCTTGTGAAAGACTTACTCCAAGAGGACTTTGGGGAGGGCTTGCATTGTCTAATAATTCCTGGAAAGCTGCATTTTGCAGAGGCCGAATCGCTGGTTGAATTTGCTGGAGCCCCTAAAGAGATTCTCGAGGATGTATAATTCTAGATTCTGAATTATATCGAAACGAAATTATGTCTAATATGGATCATGTACCGATTTTGAATATTTTATTGTAGAATCTGTCCAGAAATTATAAGTATTAAAATTACTATGTATTCTTGAAGCATCAAGCCCTAGGAAGAGTGGAGAAGGCAATGGAGGGAGGTAATAACCCAAAATTCACCTTTCATAACTTAACATAAACCATAGCCATACCTGGATTTGTAACAAATTATTTATATGCTGGATGCCATTCACATTTGTTTATTCTGAGTAGGTGCAAGAAGAAAAAGAGAACATTGGGGGTTTTGAACTTCTTGTGATGCTAACATGGATAAACATCCCAGAAAAGTATAGGGGGGAGAGAGTGGAGATGAAGAGGAAGTTAGGCCTATTTCTGTGTCTTGTCATGGTTGTCGCTGTCTTTGCAGCGGTACCAATGAATGCTAGTGCCGCAAGCATCACAGTTCCTTTCGATTATCCCACGATTCAGGATGCCATAGATGCGGCTAATCCCGGGGATACCATAAATGTCAAGGCAGGAACCTATTACGAGCAATTGACAATAAACAAAGCATTAACTTTGCAAGGGGAGGGTAGGGATGTCACCTTTATCGACGGCGGTGGTGCTGGCATAGTTATCGAGGTTTCTGCAGATTGGTTTAATATTATGGATATTTCAATTACTGGTGCCGGGCCTGAATGGAATATGATGGCATTAAAAATCTCTTATTCCAACCATTGTAATATAATAAACTGTGATTTTTCAAACAATCCAAATCGTGGTATATATTCGCATTCCGTATCAAATTCAACATTCAAAAATAACATATTTTTCAATAACGGATATGGCTTTACGACTTATGATTATTCAAACGACAATCTAATAAGTGACAATTTATTTTTTCAAAATGATTGG
>CP070672.1:2771260-2774645 GCA_020351895.1 Thermoplasmata archaeon | reverse complement strand
CAACTGGAATAAGGGAGGGTGAGCGGAAGGCTAGAAAAATCAATCCCAACATACATTTTGTGTGGAGAGAGATTTGCTCGCGCTCATAGCGAGATATCTTAGTCAAGAAAAACCAATCTTCTTTCTTTACCTTGATCATCTCATCAAAGTTCAAATTCTTATTGTGACCTTTTCTGCTCTTGCAAGTATTTTTCTGTTGGGGTTAGTTTACCTACTCCACAATTTGGACACACTTCAACAATTTTGTTAGTCTGATGAAGACAATGAGGACAATAAAAGTTATAAACTTTTGGGAGTGTTTTAAGTTCGCTTTGTTTTCTCCTTTGGATTTCTAGTTTATCATCTACTAATCTATAAGCCCTTCTATAATGACCCCAAATTAATAAACATAAGATCAATATCCCACCCATAAAACAAACACCAGGGGTATATCGAATTATTCTAAAAAACATCAGGACTAATATAGCTACGAGAATAAAAATAAATACAAATAATATTGCATACGTCATTACTTTTAAATTAGTTAGTCTTTCTTCTAACATGTTATTCCTACATTCTTTTTCAACAAGTCAATCCTCGTACTAAATCGCAGTCTTGTCTAACTCGTTTATCGCTTTATTCACATAAATTATTATCGTTTAATTCACACAATCGCCCTTCCCCAAGCACCATTATGTGCCGTGTGGATGAACGCTGACAACCCCTGTGAGCTTTGGTTTGCTGAAGCGCATCCCCCCCATCCGGCGACCCCCACCTCCGCGCTCACCACACAGCTAGCGGCACCTGCCCCCCAAATCCATCAAGCCCAGAGTGACCACAGATCAACTGGAACAAGGGAGGGTGAGCGGAAGGTTCGAACAGAGCGGAAGGTATTTAACTTACCTCAGTAATAACTTGCATTCATGGGTAGGAAGGTAATTGCGATTTGGCTGAGCTTGACTATGCTCTTCAGTTTTATCATGCTTGTCAATGAGATCTCATTTAATGTGGAGGCCCCTACCACTTTATTTGTTGGTGGAGGAGGGGACGGTAACTATTCTAAAATCCAATGGGCAATCGATAACGCAAATTATGGAGACACGGTTTTTGTTTATTATGGATTCTATGAGGAAAATCTTACATTAAAGGATGGTATTTCTCTAATTGGGGAAATGCCTCAAAGACCGACTCTTGACGGAACTAACATTATTGCTGGACCCGATGGTAAGGTCATATTCTACCCTGCAAATGACACAAGAATTGAAGGATTTAACATTCATAACGCCAATCGGGGTATCATGAATAGAGGATGCAAGAATGTTACTGTATCTCGTAATATATTTAGAGATATCAGCTGGTCGGGAATACATAATTGGGATGGGGCATCATCGATTATTACAAACAATGTCTTTTACAAGATTTCTTATGCAGTTTATTCAGTTCAGGGTAGTGGGGGTTCAAAACCCTCAAATGATACCATTGCCAACAATGTATTTGATTTCTGTTACAGCTATGCAATCTACGGCCCCTCAGGAATACAAAGGATAGTGAACAATGTTTTCGTGGAATGTAATTATGGAATAGGGCATACGACCCATTCTAAAACATATTATGGATACAATCTCTTTTGGAACAACTCAGAGGATTATTACGGTACGCCACCAGGAGAGAATGATACATTTGCTGACCCAAATTTCACAGACTTTTCGTACCATATCGGTTTGGATTCACCTGCAATCGATAATGGAACTTCAAAATATGCACCCGTAATTGATATGGATGGAGATACTCGGCCGTTTGATGGAGACGGTGATAAAATTAAAGAATTTGATATCGGTATAGACGAAAATATTAGCTCAGCACAAACCATCTTTCTGTACAGTGGTTGGAATCTAATCTCGATTCCATACATTCAACCGGATACTGATTTGAGTACCGTCCTTTCCTCTATTTCAGGTTCATACGACGCAATACAGCGGTATAACGCTTCGGACACCAATGGTCCCTGGAAGCATAATTGCAGCTCGAAACCCTCTCATCTAAACGATTTAGGATCAATCCATCACACAAGTGGCTTTTGGATACATATAACGGAGCTTGAGGGAATTCCTTTCCAATATTACGGTCTACAACCTACACAAAATCAGACCATCAACCTCGATTTAGGTTGGAACATGGTAGGCTATCCTTCGCTTACAAGCTACAACAGAACAGAAGGCTTGTACAATCTTACTTTCGACCAAGAGATAGACCTCATCCAGTGGTATGACGCCCAAACAAAAACCTGGCATGATCTTAATGAGAACGATTATTTTGTCCCAGGAAGAGGCTACTGGATTCACGCCAAAGTTGAATGCGAATGGGAGGTTCCATTGTAAAGGGCTGCCGCATCCCCACCGCTCAACCCCCACCTCCGCGCTCACCACCAAGCCAAGCTGCACCTACCGCCCAAATCCAACCAGCCCAGAGTGTCCACAGATCAACGGGAATAAGAGAGGTGAGCGGAAGGTATTTAACTGACCTCAGTAATAACTTTCACCATGGGTAGGAAGGTAATTGCGATTTGGCTAAGTTTGATCTTGATGATGAGCGTTGTTGTTTTTGTGGATGTTAGTATGGATCTCACTCTCAATGTTGGAGGGACTACGCTTTATGTTAATACGACTGGCAGTGATGGTGCGTATACGAGCATACAGGATGCGATAAATGATTCTAAAATTGGGGACACGGTATTTGTCTATAATGGGACTTATTATGAGAACGTGGTGGTTAATAAAACCATAAATCTGACGGGGGAGAATCGGGATTATACAATAGTTGACGGTGGGGGAATAGGTAAAGTTATTCATATAACGATAGATTTTGTGAATGTTACACAATTAACACTCACGGGAGCCGGCAGTAATTATAAGGATGCAGGTATTAGTGTCGATTCAGATTATAACACAATTAGTAACAATAATGTTTCAAACAATACGTTCGGTATATTTCTGAATTATTCTAATGAGAATAATCTGTCAAAAAACCAGGTTATTAATAATATGTATGGAATTTGGATTATCCATTCTCACTATAATATAATGATTAATAATAACGCATCCTCAAACAGCAATTGTGGAATTTCTCTTTGGGATTCAAACTCCACTCAGCTCATAGGTAATAATGCATCCTGGAATCCATTTGAAGGGGGAATCCAAATACATCGGTCGGATAGGACCAATCTCTCAAATAATATAATCCTATCAAATAATAATGCGCGTGGTTTATACATCGATGATTCAAAAAATTTCAATGTTTTTGATAATAATCTATCATACAACCAAATTGGTGTTTTTCTTTTTTACTCAACAAATATTAAAATCAGAAACAATACCGCATTATTCAATCCCGGTGGAGGTATTTATCT
>CP070672.1:2766457-2771160 GCA_020351895.1 Thermoplasmata archaeon | reverse complement strand
TAATTGCAAGGATCTTCTTCTTCAGTTTGGAATTTTTTGTATTTTTCGAAATCATCCTTTGCACTTCATTATAATCTTCAACAGTTATTAAAGGTTCGTGGGTCCCTTTATAGATGACCTCTTCCCATCTCATGTATCCGCAATAGATCGGATTCTTCAAGATCTTCCCTATTGTCCTTGAAGACCAAACTCCGTTCCGTTTAGTTTTGTATTCAAGTCTATCAAGTTCTTCTGCAATTTTTAGGGTTCCATCTCCATGCAAGTACATATTAAACATCAATTTTACTACATTAGCTTCATAATCATTTACTATCAATTCACCATCTTCATAATCGTAACCATAAGGATGGGCAAAACCCAAAATTCCACCCTCGGTTGCCGCCTTCTGCTTCATGCCCACATATACCCTTTCTCCGATCTGTTCGCTCTCAAGCTGCGCAATCCTCTGAATTATGTCAACAACAAAACGTCCCATGGCAGTGCTTGTGTCCAGGCTTTCCTGCATACTTGAGAATTCCTTTCCCCATTTTCTTAAGTTGTCCATCATCTCCATGAAATTCTTGCTGTTTCTGTGGATCCTGTCCATCTTCACAACGAGGATCATATCCCAATCATCTTTTTCTTCCATCATCAGTCTATATGCAGGTCTCTTTATGCTCCTTCCCGAATGACCGTCATCGATGTACTCCTTTGCCACCTCCCACTCCCTCGCCTTACAGAAACTTCTGAGTCTCTCTAACTGAGCCTGCAAGGAGTAACCTTCCTTGGCCTGTTCCGTCGTGGATACTCTAAGGTAAATGGCAACTTTCACAAGAAATCCCATCCCAATTTGTCGGACTGAGTGTCCGACACTATATGTAATTCATCCTATATAAAAATGTCGATTTTGTCGGACGATAATTAAGTGTAGGAATTTAAATTAAGTTGAAACATTAATTAATAGACCAAAAAACTTAATCAGCTTAATAAAATATATTAATGACATTTAATGAACTGTTTCAATCCTCTCCATCCAAAAAATATCCTGCCTCCGATTTTACGACCTTAACTGACTCACTCTTGACATAAAAATCCCTGGGTTTGAGGATGTCAACAGTTTTTAATGTATCTGGATCTAAGACTTGGATTTCCTTTTCAGACTGTGAAACAACCACCATGTCATATATGATCTCTGAGCCCCCCACAATTTTTGATTCTTTGAGGTCCTTATGGGACAAAAAAGTATTCTCACCGGAATCCAAGGTGCGAAGGAAAGCCTTTTCCATTGAAACCTTCAACACCTTGAACAATTTTCCTTGAAACAAAACAAAATCCCCGGCCCTGTAACTTGGTATTCGTACAGAATAGGTTGTCCTATGAACATCCTTGCCATCTTTCCTCCCAATCAATTTATGAGATTCCTTTATTTCTCCACTGAATTCAGATGCCAGTTTCTTTGAAATGGCCTTGCCAAGGTTCTTTGAACCAAGAAAGAAGTCAAGACCAGAATGTATTTTTTCGATCTTAGTAATGAAGGCACCCCTGTCCTTTTTTTCTTTCTCACCCACCATCAAATCAACAATCTCAAGAGCTTTATCTAGATCTTCCTCGGTAAGTCCTCTTTCTGATCCACGGAACTGAACTTTTACCTCCCAATAACCACCTTGCTGCTTGCTGCATTCCTCACATATCGATTTCTTGATTCGAATACTGCTTTTATGCTCCTCCTGGACTTTCAATCCTAATACATTAGCATGTGTTATTACACTCACACTAATATTACCCTCATCTTCGAATTTTGGTTTGATATGGACATCAAAATCGTCTACATCCTCTTTGTGTATCGCACTTTCCAATACAATCTCCTCAATCAGGTTTTGATCTTCAGTGGAAATCCACCCTCTCTTTTTCCTTCTAGCTCCACAATAGTTGCAAACCTCGACATCGATTTGATCAGGGAAAGAAATGAAAACATTCTTTGCTAGATAGCATTCATCACATAGTCCCTGATACAATTTCCCCTCCTTCCCGCATTCAACACAGAACATTTTCGACCCTCAAATCATTTTGGCTATCTGAGCATGGGGTACACCTGATATCTTCAAAACACAATCTTCATTCACCATACCTATCTCTGAGGCAATCCTAACAACCTCTCTTCCTACTAGATTAACAATGGTTGCGGTTTTCAATTGTCTGATAAAAAATTCGTGGGAAACCCGCTCACCGCCATAGAAAGATTCTGAGACAACCAACTGAAGCTCATCTTCCTCGAAAGTTTTTCCAAGTAGATCATCATCACAAGCTGCTAAAAGGACCTCTCCTTGTGTGGAATAAACCTTGATCCATATCATGTCAAACACTATGCCACTCGGTATTTCCCTAGTCTTACTTCATATATGGTTCCATCAGTGCTCAACCGCTTTATAATACTTTCCGCCTTACTCCGTTCTATACCGAGTGATTCAGATTCAGTAATAATATCCTCATATTCCACAGGTGCACCGCTTTCAGCGAGATCCCTTATGATACTCATTACGGTTTTTATTCGCTCTCTTTGTGATTGGCTTGTACCGGTTACCACTATGTCTATATCGAACCTGCCTTCCTCACCTGCCACTTTTTTAAGATAGTATTCCACTATCCTAATGGCTCTTCTTGCATCATCCTCTGTTACCCTATCGCTCAATCTTACCCTTGCACTGGCTTCAGAAACCCTTATGAATGCCTCTAATTGTCTTGCTGTGATGGGAACAGATGAGCCCTCAGGCTCCCCTTGCCTTCTTATGCTGGTATAGTAATCCCTCAGAACGGCACTTGCTTCCTTCGTCATCACGGGAAATATTCTTTTCGCAAAAGCCACATACTTTCTAAAAAGTTCTCTGTCAAGATGAGGATCCGTGTAACTTGGGATTTCCTCCTCGCTTACATCCTCTCCTGTTTCTAGCTTATGCCTTTCGATACCTCCCAGTGTATGGCTTCTGAGAATATGCTCGGCAATAAGTAAATCCTTCTCAGAATCAGGTACGTCCGTTATTGTAAATATTAAATCAAATCTTGAAAGCAGAGCAACAGGAATGTTTATCTGTTGAGCCAAATATTGTGTCGTATCGAACCTACCATATTTTGGATTTGCAGCGCCGAGAACTGCACATCTTGATTGCAATGTTGCTGTTATGCCTGCCTTGGCTATGCTGATTCTTTGCTGCTCCATGGCCTCATGCATACTGCTTCTATCCTGAGGGGTCATCTTGTCCAATTCATCAACACATGCCACCCCCTTATCTGCCAGAACTAAGGCTCCCGCTTCCAAGGTCCATCTTCCCTCTCCGAATTCGTCCTTAACAGCAGCCGCGGTAAGTCCAGCTGCACTGGATGCCTTCCCGGATGCGTATATTCCTCTGGGTGCAAGCTCAGAAATATAACGCAACAATTGGGATTTGGCTGTACCCGGGTCCCCAACAAGAAAGATGTGTATGTCACCTCTGATATGTGTGCCATCGGGCATGATCTTTGGCACACCCCCGAAAAGCTGCAATGCCAAGGCTTCCTTCTCCACTGTCATTCCATAGATCGTCGGGGAGATGGAGGCAGTAATTTTCCGATAGATATCAGGGTCTTTGCTCAACTCGATTATTTTCAGCTCGTCTTCAGGGGAGATGGGTACCTCCTCGAACTCATGCTCTTCAAGTTCGATGCTGTTTATGTCCAAAAAAATCTCAAATAATGTGGATTTTATTGGATAACTCTTCTTCTGGGCACTTCGTAACGTGCCGTTTATGATTATTCTATCTCCTGGTGAAATCCTACCGGTTAGATCATCCTCAGTGTACGCCACGAGCCTCTGGGGTTGGGCCCCACCCCTCAATCCTTCTGGTGATTCTTGAATCTCGATCTTCTGCGTGTCTACATATTTGGAGAGTTCATTTAATAGCTTGAATTTTGTAGAAGCTGCTGTTCTGACACAACCATTTTGTTCCTTATAACATTCCAAGGGCTCTTTGAAAACAAGACCGTCTTGAGGCTCCTTGATTATCGCCCCGCAGCGCATGCACTGAAACCTCGCATCCACCATTTTTGGTCTAACCTCTGTGGCCTTCCTAACCAAACCTTCAATTGCAATGAATTTTCCCAGATGCTTGCTTCTCAAATCCCTTATCTCGATTCTTGAGTCTTTTGGAAGGTTCTTTATCCTCAAATGAATTTTCACTTTCTTTTCCGGCGGAGTGAGTTTTTCTAAAACCCTTTCAGCTAAAAAACCCGCTTTATACGACCTGTTGAGAAAATGCTCGGCCAATTCAAAATCAAAGGTTTCTATCTCGGAATAACTAATTTCCAAACTCTTTTTTTCAGGATACATATCTGCGATTTCGGTAATTCGATACCTATACTTGGAATCTGTGAAAAATTCCTCCCATTTCGCTGACAAGTCTTCATCTTTCATCTCGGAAACTATGTTGCTCCCCCCGTTTTTTCCGAATAAGACGCCTTCTGTTTTCATGAAGAATCATGATATGATGTACGTGATCTTCCCAAACAAGCATCTTATCGAATTCAATGTTTTGTACGTTATTACATATATATATTAAAGGTAGAGTAGAGTGAAACTACTTTCCCTTTAACCGCTTCTCCCCCATATAGGAAATCCTCTCCTGAACGTCTTAATGCTCTTTGTGATATTTGTATGATGAGTTAAAATACCGCCTAAAAAGTTAACGAGCCTT
>CP070672.1:2737331-2766357 GCA_020351895.1 Thermoplasmata archaeon | reverse complement strand
GATGACAATGTTGAGGATGAAGATGAGAATGGCTGGATCGATGGTGATACCGATAATAATTTCGTGTGGGATTCCGGTGAAACATGGGCAGAATCCTCTCCTGTCGATATCGATTCGGACGACGACGGTCTCGAGGATTACCATATCTTCGAAGGTGGTAGTTTTGAGGGGCATCCGAATCTATTATACATTGATACGGATGGAGACGGCATACAGGACGGCACAGAAATGGGCTTATCTACACCCATTCCTGATACAGCAGAATACTTTGGAACAGATACGTCCCGATTCGTCCCGGATGAGGATCCGGATAAAACTACACATCCAGATGTTAGAGACAGCGATGGAGACGGTATATGGGATGGGTGGCATGATACAACGCCTGACGGTGTATGGGTTCCTGATTCAGAGCAAGGTGGTGAGGATAAAAACGGCAATGGAAGGGTCGATGTGGATCTCCAAGTGGCGGATCCGACATGGCAAGAAACCGATCCCACATTTATAGATAGCGATTTCGATGGTATTTTGGATGGAATAGAGGATTGGGATCATGACGGTGTGTACGAACCTGATGGTGATGACGGGACACCTAGCAATAGGGATGACGAAACCAAGGGATATGATAGTGATACTGATGGAGATGGACTCATTGATGGAGAAGAGGACAAAAATGGCGATGCTTTTGTGGATTTAGATGATCTTGAGACCGATCCAAGAATAAAGGATACAGATGGCGATGGACTTTGGGATGGATACGGTGATGGTTCACATACTGGAGAAAAGGATGTCGGAACTAATCCAACGGATTCTGATACTGATGGTGATGGACTTTATGATGGCTGGGAAGATACAATCCCAAACGGTATCCTTGACCCAACCGAAATAGGTGAAAGCCAATTTGGAACCGATCCAATATCATTCGATACAGATGGCGATGGATTCTGGGATGGTTGGGAGCCAGGACAACATTCGCACCGAGATAATACTGATAAAGCAAATGTCTGCGAATATATGTTCACTGTTCCATTTGAGGGTTCATATGAAGTCTCAGTTCATGTACAAGGAATTCCTTTCCTTTTCTTTCCCCCGAGAATGGGCGTATCAATCAGGGACACCCGGTTGTATGAAGATCCAATTCAATTATATAACGGCGAGATAGATACAACCTATACTACTTATAAGTTCATAACACCAATGCTTACCGGTGATAATAGACTTAGATTTAGAAATCTCCAAGGGACAATGAATATCGATTGGGTTGAAATTAACAAGAGGGTAACAGATCCCGTGAATGTTGATACAGATGGTGACAGTTTAAACGATGGTGTAGAATTCTCAGGATGGGATGTATTTAAAGTTGATACCGAAGGCGACAAGGTCACATATCATGTAGTATCCGATCCTACCCTTGTGAAGACGAGCACATTGGTAGGAGGAATACTTGGATTTTTTGGACAGTTTGATCTGGATGACTTAGGCAAATATCAGAACAGTCTAAATCCCCGATATATAGATACAGATGGCGATGGCATTAGCGACAGAGAAGAGGTAGAACAACGTGATGCCGGTGAAGAGGACTATGATCCGAACGTTCAGGAATCTACGCCTCCCGAAATAGAGGAAATAAGATTGAGTGTCGAGGTCGATTGGCTAGGCAACGCCAAACTTGTTGTAAAGATCTGGGCCTCAGATAATGCCGCAGTTAAAGAGATAAAGGTAAGATATGATGGGAAAACTCATACAGCAAAGGACAAGGGAGATTATTATAAAACAGATTTCGGACTTGGCTGGAATCCTATAGGTTCATGTTTCAGCTATGATGTGAAGGTAGAAGCCATCGATTGTGCCGACAATGCCGTGGAGAAGAAAGCACATTACGAGGGAACATTCGAAAAGGTGGCTAAGTTCCTGGCTTCTATGCTTCAGGCACTCTGGGATACCATCGCAGCTGTTGTGGAGATCATTATGGATGCGATTGCAGCCTTAGTGGATTGGATTTGGGGCGCTATGGAATCGATTATAAATGCTGTATTAAGGCCAATATTTGATGCTGTTAATGCTTTTCAACATTGTGTTGCAAACCTCTTTACTGGAATGACCGACGCAAATAAAATATCTGAAGATTTTACTGACCTATTTTTCAACACACATAATTTAATATTTATGTCAATGGGGATAGCTATTGCTTTTCAAGCTACAACAACCATTATTGGAATATTTTTAACGGTAATTTCAGGAGGTGCTACTCAATTTACTAGTTTTATTGTAAGTGCAATCGTAGCTGGTGCAGTGAACTCTTTATCAACCGAGTTAAGAAATATTATAGGAATGTATTTTATTGGTGTAGCAATCGGAATAATGACAGAAATGTTACCTACATACACTACAGCACAGGATTATTTACTCAATGGCTTAGTATCAATTGGAGGCTTCATCATTCTTTGTGTTCAAGCATGGTCATATAAACAACAACATGGCAGTTTAGGAAAAGCGTTTGACACGGATATGAAAGCAATGATTATAAATATTATCATATCATTTGCATTTCTTGGTTTAGCAAATTTACTTAATACACTCGGACAGCCAGAATGGGCTCTGTTTGTTGCTTTTTGTTCTCTTGTATTTACAGCCTACTGTACAATAAAAGCGCAACTCGATGATAACACATGGACAGATAGATTAGGAGGAACGTTAGGAATTGCAGATGAATTATTCGGTTGGGCCGTTGTTGGATATACCGCCTTAACATTTTCTGCTGATCTTGATGAATATGTTTATGGACGTGATCCGCTATAACATCAACATGTTATGCTGACACATATATTTATGAGGCTTGCATTCTTGAATGGGGATATGATATATGATGAATGTGTTTATGGACGTGATCTACTGTAACATCTGCATATTATGCTAATACATAAATTAATGGAGGCAGAGATTCTTGAATGAGGATATAATATATGATGAATCAGATTCCGAAAAAGCAATGAATGCGAAAAAAGATAGTAAAAAAAAGGCTAGGTCAAATATAATTAACTTAATTTTTATATGTTTTCTCGGACCTATACCTCCTATTGCTGTTATCTATTATCAAGATGTTATTGGCGATGTTTTTGCCGTGTACTTTTTCTCGATTCCAATATTCATTGCTATCGGTTTAGGAATATATATAAATCTACGAATAATATATTTAAAAATGAAATATAATACGTATGATGTAAAAGTATCCAAAGAGAATATATATTTACCATCTGATAGAACGAAAGCGATATTTTCCCCAGAATTCATTACTGTTCATTTAAAAGATATTGAAAATATTTTTTGGAACCCCCTGGATAAAGAAGAATTTCTTATTACTTTTTACCAAAAAGATTCATCAAAGGAATACGCACCGCTATACATATCAAAGCAACTAATATATTCCCCTGTAAAATTTTTCAAGGTTCTAAAGGAAAATAATGTAAACATAGACATAGCCACAGAAATTGCATTTGGCTATTTTTATAAAAAATATAAAAATGAAAAAAAAATTAAGGGAGTAAAATGGGTATTAAACCATGAGACCCCTTTCATTCATTATATCAATTCAAAGAAACCCAATTAACTAGGAGTCAGCCCTAGATCAGTCTTTTTTAATTTGAATACTATTTTTCAATAACAATATAAATTCGAAATAAATATTGTTTTATCGAAACGTAAATAAATGTTTGAAATTGAGATATATCCCACATTCCTATAGGTTTTTTACTCATCTTTCATTACTTCAAAACTGATTAAATCATACGATAAATCCTCATCATCTTCTAGAGGTTCCACTACAATAACCTCACCGGTAATCCCATGTGGCTCTCTTTTTCTTCTAAGATAAAGTAAAAAGATAATGATACAAACAATGACTAATGCAAGCAATAAATATGAAAGCCAGTACCATATGGATGCTTGTGTTTTTTTAGTACTTTTCCATAAATTCGGATCGAGGGGGTGGGCATCGTTGTCATCGTTGTAACCGTCGTTATCGTCATCGACATCGGCATTATTTCCTATCCCATCGCCATCCGTATCCACACTTTCCGAAGAATCCAATGGAAAATCATCGTCTGAATCTGGAACGCCGTCGTTATCATCGTCTTCATCAAGATGATCAAAAATGTCATCGCAATCAGTATCAATCCCGGTTGTAAAGGTGGAGATAAAAATCGAGTTCATCGAGTTTTCCAAAAGATCTGTTACATCCGTATTAATTGATATTGTATAGGTGGTATTTTGGATGAGTTTGGACGAAAGCTCCATAGTGAGGATAGTATTTCTTGAGTTCCACTCATAATCGAAGATATCAATTGTGGGATAAAAAGAAATGAAATCTTCAAAATTATTGATAGTTATCGGCTCGCTGAATTCTATTAAGATTTCTGTGTCTAAAGCAATATTGATTGAAGTATTTGAGGGTGTTAAAGAAGTTATTATGGGGCCGGTATTATCGATAATTATTCCTATATTTGAAACATTCCCCCAAAATCCTATTTCATCAGTTGAATTGGCAGATAAAATCACACCTGTTAGATCCAATCCAGAGGTATCCCAATCATAATACCACTTTTCGTTATCAGGATCATATATCGCATTTCCTATGAAATACCAAGCCAAATTATAGTAATTGAAATCCAAGGTAACGGTATCAGCATCACTTTCTGCAGTAATACGGTATACTTTCGAGATTTGTTGATTGTTAGATGGTGTCAGCAAAGTCGGGGTTGGGGGTGTGTTATCAATTTCAATATCTGTATTTAAATCAGTTCCTAAATGTCCCATTTCATCGGTTGCATTTACGGTTAAGGTGATATTTTCTAGATTTAAATCGGTTGTATTCCAATTGTAGAACCATTTATCATAAATTGAGTCATACGTTCCATTTCCTATCAGAAACCAATTTCCATCGTAGTAATAGAATTGTAATGAAATTGTATCTAAATCACAAGTTGCAGTGATATTGTAAATTTCTTTGATATGTTCACTTCCTATTGGTGAAAGTAGTAAAGGGGTCGGGGGAATGTTGTCGATTTCTAAACCAGTTATTGTGCTTGTGCCCAATTGAGCCACTTCATCAATGGCACTAACTGATATTATTATATCTTTCTGATTTAATCCCACGGTGTCCCACATAATGTACCATACATCAGCATCTGAGTCATAATTTGCGGTGCCAATTGATTGCCAAGTTCCATTATAATAGGATAAATTTATTGAGACAGTATCTGCATCGCTTTTAACGATAAGGTTGTGAACACCAGTTATATGTTCATTACTTATTGGTGTTAATATATTCGGAGAGGGGGCTGTATTATCGATTTCTATTCCCACACTCGATGCATTATTAAAGAGTTCCACCTCATCTGTTGCAATAACAGAAATAATTACATTCACCAAATCCAAGGTTGTAGTATTCCAATTATGGTACCATTTACCATAACCTGAATCATAAGTGCCAAATCCAATTAAACTCCAATTTCCATCATAATAGGAAAACTCCACTAGTTGCGTATCAACATCACTTGTTGCTGTGAGATTATAGATTCCATTGATATGTTCGTTATCAACAGGTGTGATTAAGATTGGAACAGGGGGTGTGTTATCGATTTCTATACCTATGTTGTATGTGTTACCAGAGTGCCCGACTTCGTCTGTCACATTGACAGATATGAACACATCAACTAAGTTTAAATCTGTGGTATCCCATTGTAGGAACCATTTATCATCTTCCAAATTATATGTCCCAAAACCCAGTTGATGCCAACTTCCATCATAAAACGAGAATTCCACGGAACCGGTATCAGGGTCACATATAACACTCAGGTTGTATATTCCAGTAATGTGTTCATAATTAACTGGTGAAACCAGTTGCGGTGTCGGGAATAAATTATCTACCTCTACTCCTGTGCATTCTGTGCTCATTATTAATCCTACCTCATCCGTAGCATTTGCAGATATTATAATATTCATTAAATTCAGTTCGTTTGTATCCCATTCAAAATACCATATACCACCTAATGGATCGTATATTCCCACCCCTATAGAATTCCACTTTCCATCATAATAATTAAACTCCACAGTAACTGTATCTGAATCGCTTGTTGCTGAGATATTGTATATTCCTTTAATGTGTTCGTTATTTGTAGGTGCTACCAACATGGGTGAGGGGGGCGTGTTATCGATCTCGATGCCGAAACTTGACGCAACACCTGAGATTCCTACTTCATCAGTGGCATTGATGTACACTATCACATTGTACAAGTCTAGTCCTGAGGTATTCCATTGTATGTACCATTTATCATCTGTTGGATTATACACACCTGTTCCTATTAAATGCAAAATACCATCGAAATATTGAAATTTCACGAAAATCGTGTCAACATCACTTGTTGCTGTCAGATTGTATATTCCTGAGATATGCTCGTTGCTTGATGGTGAAAGTATAATCGGAGAAGGTGCTGTATTATCGATTTCTATTCCAGAGCTTGATGTGTTACCTAAAAGCCCCACTTCATCAGTTGCATTTGCTGAAATTAATACATCCACCATATCCATACCTGTTGTGTTCCAATTCAAGTACCATTGTCCGGTTATGTCATCAAATATCCCTATTCCAATTGATTGCCAACTTGTGTCACAATAGAAGAATTCCAAAAAGACAGTATCTGAATCGGAAATGCATGTAAGATTAGGGATACCTGTGATATGCTCGTTTTCCAAAGGTGATAGCAAAGTGGGGGTTGGGGCGGTATTATCGATCTCGATACCGATTTTTGACGCATTCCCAAATAGCCCTACTTCGTCTGTAGCACTTACCAATACTGCCACATTTTCCAGATTCAGATCAGTGGTGTCCCAATTGAAGTACCATATATCATCTGCTGGATTATATGAACTTGTTCCAATTAATTTCAAGATGCCATTAAAGTAGAAGAGTTCCACAGATACTGTATCGGAGTCGCTCATAACCGTCAGATTATAGGTACCCAAAATGTGCTCATCGTCCATCGGAGTATTTACCGATGGTGTTGGAGCAGTGTTATCTATTTCTATTCCAGTTTTATTTGAGCTCCTGAACCCAACGCCATCTGTGGCATTAGCGAATATTTTTACATCCATCAAATTTAAAAGCGTTGTATTCCAATTGTAGTACCAAATATCATTTTCTGAAGCGTATATCCCGAATCCTATGAAATACCAATTTCCGTAATAATAATAAAACTCCATTGACAATGCTTTCTGATCAGTTGTAACTGTAATATTGAATATTCCTTTGATATGCTCATCATTATTTGGTGTAATAATGATCGGAATAGGATTATCGTTATCGACCAAGAAGGATGTAATGTCAAATGTCCCGATATCAGGATCGTAAGGGGTGACATTTATGAATACAGTTATATTCGTTTCCGGTAAATCCGCATCCGAGTTCCATATAAATAAATGGGGAACACCCTCAGGATACGATGAGGACAATCCTGATTTACCATCTCCGCCGTTTCCTTCAGTACACTCGAACCACTCTATGCCGTTTACACTCCAGTTAATGAATACATCAGTTGGGCTGAAATTTTTATCAGTGAGGTTAAAGCAAATTTCGATATCATGTGAAAAGAATCCATTCAAAGGTGAGGTAATTATCACTTGTGGCCTGTGGTCGATTGTCAAGGTACCTAAACTCCGGTTAATTATTTTTACATTATATCCATCATCTATTATGGTATAAATATAATAGGATCCGTCTGGCACACCAACGGTATTCCATATGAAATTATCGTGTCCCGGTCCGTCAAGATCCTCGAATATGTATCCTGTTTGTATCTGTATTGCAGATGAAACCACCTGATTCGCATCCAAAAATCCTCCGTATTCGTCGAAATAAAGCGTAATCCTTGCATTATCATCTATATCTTCATCATCCCAGGATATATTGTAACACAAATCGACTTTTAAATCACCTGCAGGGGGATTGATGATATTGATTGAAGGAAAAAAGTTGAATCTCTGTCTCGCATACATCAAATCGTAACTGCAATTGTTAAAATAGCTGATATGAACATAATCATCGGATCCCAGGGCAATCGAAGGAAAATACCCAACCTCTCTATCCCAATCAAAATCCACATTCTCCAGGTTCCAATCAGAACCATTCCAATATATGTATCTCAATCCTTCTCCCTCTGTACCAATCCGACTGAATAATCCAATATGCGGATAGTCATTGGAGTCCAATGCGATTGTAGTATTTATTCCGTTTTCGTTCCATTTCGTAATAGTTTGGATAGTCCAACCTGATGATGTCCAATTCGCATATTTTAGACTCCATTTTGTTGCGTTATAATAACTTATATGGGGATTATCAGAGGAATCTAGGGTAATGGACGCAGACCTTCCTACATCACCTTCTGAATCGATTGTTTCGATATTCCAACCCAATCCTGTCCAATTTGCGTATTTCAGGTCACCTTTCGTGTTATCATAATAACATATTCGAGGAAACTCATTAGAATCAATGGCTATTGAGGTGTACAGACCCACATCGCCTGTAAAATCAACGGTTTCAATAAACCAGGATATGCCAGTCCACCTAGCGTATTTCAAATCACCTTCCGAGATAGAATAATAACTGATATGTGGATGATCAAATGAATCTAGGGCTATCGAGGTGTACAATCCCACCTCCCCAATAAGATCAACAATTTCGGTTGACCAGTTAGATCCCGTCCATTTGGCATATTTCAGGTCAAAATTCTCTGCATCAAAATAACTTATATGTGGATTATCTGAGGAATCCAGGGCAATGGACGAGTATTGCCCGAAGTCCTCCCCTGAATCCACAGTCTCTATGTTCCAAAGCGTTCCTGTCCAATTGGAATACTTCAATGCATTGTGCGTTTTATCGTAATAACTAATATGCGGAAGATCCGAGGAGTCCAGTGCCAAGGAAGTATACTGGCCTGTGTAACCTCCAGTATCTACGAATTGGACATTCCATTGGGTTCCCGTCCAATTCGCATGTTTCAGTAGTTTATCAATACTGGCATAATAACTGACATGTGGATTATCAGATGAATCCAAATGAATTGAGGTATAATATCCGACATTATATCCATCATCAGCAGTTTCGTTGTTCCATTTCAAACCATCCCATCTTGTGTATTTCAGATTATGGTTGGTAAAATCGAGATAGCTGATATGGGGTCGATTCATGGAGTCCAAGGTAATGGAGCAATAATCGCCGACATCATCTATCCAATCAACGGTTTCGATTTGAAAATACCTTCCATCAAATCGAGCATATCTCAAATCGCTATTGTCACTTTCATGATAGGCAATATGTGGTAGGCCGGATGAATCTAATGCAATTGATGAATATAAACCCACGTCCCCATCAGAATCCACAATTCTGAATTCCCATTCTGACCCTGTCCATTTTCTATAGTTCAAATCATCACCCTGAGAGTCATAGAAGGAATAATGCGGATAATCTGAAGAATTAAGGGTAAACGAAGGTTTTAATCCTCTTCCAGCATAAGTAAAATTCCATTCTGCTCCTGTCCAACGTACCCAGTACAAACCGGGATGTCCCCAACTTCTCGAAAACAGAATGTGAGGACGATCCAAGGAATCCAGGGCTATTTCGCAATATCCACTAGTCTCTCCATCGGTATCCACAACCTCGATGTTCCAACTGATCCCATCCCAATGTGCATATGTTAATTCGTTGTCCCAACCGTCGCAGTAAGCAATATGTGGATGGTTATAGGAATCTATTGCTATTGAAGCGTCCCGTATCCCCATTGCTTCTGTATCAACTGTTTCAACAATCCAATTTGAACCATTCCAATGAATGTACTCGAGATGACCATAATTATTGTGGGCGAGATGAGGATAATTATTTGAATCCAATGCCATGGAGGGAACACCATTAGAATTATCTGAACCTAAATCAACTATTTCCGGGACCCAAACTTTGCCTGCAGTAGCCTCATAAGAGACTATGATCAGTAAAATTATGATTGAGAGAAATGTAAATAGGACCATTCCCACAATTTTCTCCCTCATTATATTCCTCACCCATAGGAAACTATAACTTTATAATATTGGCGATTTAAATAGGTTTCGGGGCTTGAAAATCAAGATTCTGTAAAATTTATGCCTTTTCTAAAAATGAAAAATTAAAAGAGGAGATAAAGAAACTTGAGGAGGTCAAAAGGACCTATCATCAGCTCAGGATCAAGGAAATTAATAAAAAGGAAAAAAGTAAAGGGAGGTAATATACCTTACATCCTAGCCCTTCCGATCTTGTAGATATAACCGGAAAGTCCGATCAATGCAATGATGCTTATACCCATTACTACATAGTTTGAGCCGGTAAACAACTCCTCTTCTAAAAGGGATTCCAATTCTATTATATGCTCGGAAAAATGGGGAATGTACACGAGAAATTGTGAGCCACCTTCGCCTACTGCCTCGATGTACCTTGCCTGTTCTCCAGAAGCTGCCATCACCTGTTCAACTGTCCCCCGCTGAATCTCTTTTCCATCGAACCTGACCCTTACATTCTTTGAATCACCGAACTTAAGAACATTTTCTTCTATGTTAATCGCCACTACCTTTCCTTCGTGAAATTCTGCCCGTACCCTTACCTTGACTCTGTTTTTTGTGACCTTCAGAAGCTCCAGCTCCATTCCATAATGGTAATGGTTGTTTTCCTGCAACATGAAACGTTCCTTGTGAGTAAATGTCGCCTCCATTATTAGGGTTCCATTCTCGACTCCCTCTTCTATCTGATTCTGGTATCTGTGTCTCCATTGGCTTTTATTGCCATTACCTTCACCACCCTGTTTGGAGAAGCAGATACCATTTTCGCCATACCAATTGTATTGATACATGTTACATCCACAGGAGCAGTTGCATAATCTGTTACCTTCACCATTCTGTTCTTGATTCTGTGTACAATTTCCATTCTGTTCCTGGTTCTGTGTAAAATTTCCATTCTGTTCCTGGTTCTGTGTACAATTTCCATTTTGCTCTTGATTCTGTGTACAATTTCCATTCTGTTCTTGGTTCTGGGTTTGGTTTCCATTCTGTTCTTGGTTCTGGGTTTGGTTTCCATTCTGCTGCTGTTGTTGGGTTTGGTTGCCGTTCTGCTGCTGTTGTTGGGTTTGGTTGCCGTTCTGCTGTTGTTGCTGGGTTTGATTACCTGTGCTATTCTGGTTTTGCTCTCCATTTCCACCTTCTCCCTGACTGGGATCTCCACCAGGATCACCTCCTGGTCCCTCACCAATTGCCACGAATATTGCACCATTTATCAGGAGTGTAAAGATCAAAAATATCAATACTATTTGGAATTTCTTGGCTTTTGGAGATTTTTTAAGTCCTTTGTTTTTCATCATTTTTTTCACCTCGAATAAGAAATGCCGCAGAGTATATAAATCAAATTTGGTGCATACTCTGAACTATTCTAAATCATAATCCTTCATATGAAAAATTTTCGTTGCATACGGGAAATTTTACCTGAATTGATACAAAATGATTTATAGTGGCAATCTGAATCGGTTATGGTGATAGATTGGATAATTTACTCCTGCTCTCCGTGATACTGCTTTTAGGAATATGCCTGATTCTCTTGATATTGAATATCTATACCTATAAAACGACAAAAAACAAGAAGGTACTCATAGTAAGCGGAGTATTTGTCTTATTTTTCGTCCAGGCATTTCTTGTATTTCTTTCGGAATTATGGAATTCTTTTGAATTCATAAAAGAGGCAAGGATTCTGTTATTCATCGACCTGCTGGTAGTTATGATAATCTACCTAGCAACAGTAAAATCGTCATAGTAAGGGAAGGCATTGGGAGCATGGAAAAAGACCTCGCAGAAAAACTTGAAGTTCGAAAGCGAATATTGGATATCATTAGAAACAAACCTGGTATTCACTTCAGGGAAATTCTCAGGGAGGCTGATATTGCAATGGGAGAGCTCGAATACCATCTTCATGTACTCGAAAAGAATGAGATCGTATCTAAGATAACCAACACTTATTACACAAGATATTATCCTGCATATGAACTGGGTGTTAGGGACAAGAAAATCATGTCATTATTAAGACAGAAGATGTTAAGGGAAATTTTATTGTTTATAATCCAGGAAAAAAATCCTGGTCATGGTGATATTGCCAAGGAGTTTAGACTTGTGAAATCAACTGCCTCGTTTTATATTGACAAGCTTTTGAAGTTTGGGATGATCGAAAAAAATAAAACAGGAAGAGAGGTAATTTATAAGGTAAATGAGCCCGAGAAAATACTGAGATTAATCCTTATATACCAAAAGGGATTCGGGGAGGAGATAGTAAAACGTGTGGAAGGACTATGGGCGAATTTGTGATCTCAAATTAATTGTACTAAGATTTTTTATTGATTTCTTCATGATATCTGGCAAATTCGTTAAAGTGAATTCATTTTTCCATTACACCCTCGATTCCGCAGTAAGGGCATCAGATTCATGATTACTACTGTATGCATTCCCTCCAAATACCTTAAGTATTCATATTCCATTCCCGGTTTCGTAGAAAGCCCTTGCACGTTTTGATCTGGGGTGGGGTATTTGATGTCGATTGTAGTCTGGATTTAAAATCAAAGCACGGAGGGAGTGCCAATGGTAGTGGCTGAGGTTAAGATCAAGTTAAAAAAAGGTGTTGCAGACCCCGAAGGGGCAAACACGAAAAAGACCCTAGAGCTTCTGGGTTTCGATGTGGCAGATGTAAAATCCGTAAAGGTTTTTGAGATTCATCTCGGAACTGATAACAAGGATGAGGCGAAACAGAAGGTGGAGGAGATGTGCGAGAAGCTCCTTGCCAACCCCGTGATTCACGAATATTCCATCACGTTTTCATGAGAGTGGATGCAATGGGTGATGAAGGATATAGAAGATTGTTTACGAAAGTGGATTTGGATGTGCCTGTGTATGATATCGATCTTGAGAATGCAAGCGATTCCGAATTAGAGCAGCTCAGCCAAGAAAGCGGAATCGGCCTCTCCCTTGAAGAGATGCAGAGGGTGAGGGATCATTTCAAAGAAAAGGAGAGAAATCCAACTGACATTGAACTGGAAGCCCTGGGTCAGGCCTGGTCCGAGCACTGCTGCTATAAATCCTCTAAGGTAATACTGAAGGAGCATGTGTTCGGCATAGAAGCATCGCAGAACATTCTCGTTATTTCCGAGGATGCTGGAGTAGTGGAGTTCGATGATGAGCATGCATATGTTGTGGCACTTGAGAGTCACAACCACCCCTCGGCAATCGAGCCCTACGGGGGTGCTGCAACAGGAATAGGAGGCATTGTGCGGGATGTCGTATGCATGGGGGCTCAACCCGTGGCATTCATAGATCCATTGTTCTTCGGCCCTCTGGATTATCCGTACGAGAAGCTTGCAAAGGGAGTGAAGCATCCAAAATATCTTTTCTCTGGTGTTGTGGCTGGGATTCGGGATTATGGGAACAGGATCGGCATTCCAACCACAACTGGCATGGTGTACTTCCATGAAGGCTACGTGGGTAACTGCATAGTCAATGTTGGTTGTGTGGGAATAGCCAAAAAGGACCATATCATTAGAAGCAGGGTCAAGGAGCCTGGAAACGTCTATGTCCTTTTGGGAGGAAGAACAGGAAGGGACGGGATTCATGGAGTGACGTTTGCCTCTGCCGAACTTACAGCCGCTTCTGAGATGGAGTCAAGAGGGGCGGTTCAGTTGGGTGATCCAATAACAAAGGAGCCCACAATCCATGTTTGTCTTGAGGCCAATGAAAAAGGACTTCTTGATGGAATGAAGGACTTGGGCGGTGGAGGTTTATCATGTGTGGTTGGTGAGATGGCACTGGCTGCCGGTTTTGGTGCAGAGGTACAGCTTGAAAAGGTCCCATTAAAAGAGGAGGACATGTCACCCTGGGAGATCTGGGTCTCTGAATCCCAGGAGAGGATGATGTTCGCTGTAAATCCAAAGAATCTAGAGGAGGTTCTTTACATCTGTAAGAAATGGGATGTTGAGGCTAATGACAGAGGTAAAGTCATCCCTGAGAAGACCTTGAGGGTCTTCTGGGGTGATAAGAAGATATTTGAGATGGATTTGGAGTTTTTGACAGGCGGCCCTGTCTACTGCCGACCCTATGAGATAAAGAAAGCAAAGGAAAAAATCGAAGAATCCATTCCCCAGGAACCTGATGATGTTGAGGATGTTCTTCTCAGACTCCTTTCCTCCCAGAATATCGCAAACAAGGAATGGGTGATCAGAGTTTACGATCACACAGTTAGGGGTAACACCATCCTAAAACCCTTGCAGGGAAAGATAGGAAGACAAAGCCACGGCGATGCGGCTGTAATGAAACCCTTGGAGCATTCGTTTCGGGGCATGGCATTATCCTCGGATGTGAATCCTTCTTTTCTTGAAATCGACCCTTACTGGGGAGCATGCTCCATTATAGACGAGAACTGCAGGAACCTGGTTGCTGTAGGTGCAAGGCCCCACTCATTTGCAGACTGCCTTAACTTCGGCAATCCCGAGAAACCTACCCAGCTGGGGGACTTCTACGAGGCTGTCCGCGGTCTTGGAGACACCGCCAAGGCCCTCGGAATACCCTATGTGAGCGGAAATGTGAGTTTCTATAATGAGGCTGGAACCAGTGCAGTTCCTCCAACACCCACGATTTTAGGTGTGGGTATTGTCAATGATATCAGATCCTGCGTAACAGTGGATTTCAAAAAGGAAGGCAATCCAATTTATCTAATTGGGGAAACAAAACCTGAACTTGGAGGCTCAGCATATTTCAAGTTGTTGGGAGGCAAAAGTGCCGTCGTGCCAAAAGTTGATTTCGATTTATTGAAAAAAAGTATTGATTCCATGCTGAGGGTCGATGAAAAGGGCTTCGTGGCCTCATGCCATGATCTTTCGGATGGGGGTTTGGCTGTGAGCCTGGCAGAGATGTGCATAGGTGGAGATTTCGGGGCAGATATAGACATAACAACTATAGGGGACATCAGGGGAGATTTCAAACTGTTCTCGGAGTCTAATACACGATGGATTGTGGAGGTCAAAAAAGAAGATCAATCTGAATTTGAGGTAGCAATGGATGTGCCAATTTTTAATATCGGAAAGGTCGGAGGATCCAGATTGATTGTAACAGATAAAATCAATAAATTGATAGATTTCGATGTAAGTGAAATAAGACGTGCATGGAACGACACTTTATGGAGTATCATGGGGTAGCTTATTTGGAGATGATCTATTGAGGATTGAGGAAATCAAGGTATGCATACTGCGAATAGAAGGCACCAACTGCGAGCAGGAGACCTTCGATTCCTTCAGGAGGTTGGGTGCCAATCCTGAATTTGTCCATCTAAAACAATTGACTTCAAAGGATGTTCATGAAAACGAGAAGAGAAAACTATCAGACTATCAGATAGTGATGATTCCAGGTGGTTTCTCGTCAGGAGATTACATTCGGGCAGGTGCCATCTTTGCGGCAAGGATGAAGAGCAAGTTGAGCTATCAGTTGAAGGAGTTCGTGGAAAACGGTTATTCCATTGGGGGAATATGCAATGGTTTTCAGGTCCTTGTCGAATCAGGATTGTTACCTGCCTTCGGAAAGACCATGAGCAGGCTTCCTGAGGCTGTGCTTGCCACAAACGAATCAGACAGGTTCGAATGCAGACCAGCTTATTTGAAGCATGAGAGCAAGAGCAATTGCGTATTCACCTCGAAGATACCGAAAGGCAAGATCATAGTGGCACCCTGCGCCCATGCAGAGGGAAAGTTCCTGTTTCCATCCGGAAAAGAGGAGGAAGGCCTAAAACAATTGATAGAAAACGACCAGATAGTCTTTCGATATGTGGATGATGCGGGTGAATATGCAGACTATCCATGGAATCCCAATGGATCTCTTTATAACATAGCAGGAATCTGCAACGAAAACGGAAACGTATTTGGGATGATGCCGCATCCCGAGAGGGTTTTTTACAGGTATGCTCATCCGGACTGGATGAGGGGTGATAAAAAGGATTGGGAGGGTGACGGTAAAGCTGTATTCGAGAGTGTATTGGATTATACCTCCAGGAAATTTTAATGAAATGAATCTACTTCATGTTGGGATCCCTCCTCCAGAGTAAAAGAAGATAGGGTGAAAGATAAGATTTGTTGTGTATCAGTCTTTGTCTCTATCACTTATTTTTTGGTTTGTGTATTACCACGGCTCCACCGCCGAGCTCTGTTAGATGCTCGGATTCTCCCTCAGGTGTTTCGCTATCTGTGTATATATCGTTGTCATAAAGGATTGTTTCAACGGCAAATTCATCTTCTGTCCAAATCTTGATTCTGAACTTGTCAACACCACCGCCGTCGTTTACTTCCCCGTCGATTGCAGTGAGCATGAACTTGTATTCCTCTTCACAGCCATTAACGGTTCCTGTGCCTTTGAACTGTGCCCTTGCGCCTGCTATCACCAGCCATTCATAGTTGCTTGAATGGAAATTCAAATCAGCCACCTGAAATTGGAACTCTGTGTTACCAATTGGTTCGTTCGTGCCTTTCTTGAATTTGGCTACAAAACCAAAGGTGGCCTTTCCTGTCAGGGTAGGATCGGGGATGTATGCACCTGCAGGCGAATCGAACCACCCACCTCCAGTTACAAATCCACCATTCGGATTATATATAACCACAACAGCAGGAAGTTCACCTACTTTATTGTCAGTGGCCTCCAGGCCACCAGCGTCCGAGATAGTCAGGCTTACACTGTATATGCCTGCACCAGCGCTTCTGAAGGAATATGTATCAGTCACAGAACCGCTGCCATCACTTTCAATGACAGTTCCTACTAAGGTGATCTCAGTGCTTACAGACTTGAAGGTCCTTACTGCTGTGTGCTCATCCCACTCGGATTTGGAGAGGAGGAAGAGGGGGATTTTCCTTATCTTTTAATAGCCTTGATAGTAATAATTTTAATCGTCGTTGTTATCATTCTTGTGAGGATGAGAAGGTAAAAAGAAGATTGAGTTAAATTAAATAATTTAAATTCCAAAATCCTCGAGTAAATAAATAGAATCAAAACATTTATTTCCTACAAGAAATGTTTATATAAATGGGATTATGAGCCGCAAAAACGTTCTAGTTGGTATTACCACGGCTGTGATTTGTATCTTCATCATCCTATTTCTGATTGTTAGATTTGGAATTGATGAGGTTGAGGAGAACCAGCCTCCAGAGGTGGACTTGGAGGAATATTTAACTGTCTATACAAATTGCAGTTTTCTTATCGAACCCGAAGTCCATGATCCGGACGGTGATATCAGCAGGGCTGTTTTTGAATGGGATTTTGATGGCGATGGGCTATTTGAGGTAAATATATCGAATATTCATGTTACCCACAATTACAATAAAACACATACATATTATGAACCTCAGGAGGTAAACGTAACCCTGAGGATCACCGATGAACACGGCAAGTCAAATGAAGATGTCTGTGTGATCACCGTGATAAGTGAGGAAGTGATTTTCCAAGCTGAGATCGACAAATTACTTTTTCTTCCGGAAGAGCAGATTCCCATCACAACATCCCTTCACAACAATGGATCTTTACCGATCAATTTCAGCATGATGAGCCTTCTTTTTACGACCATTGATATCACTGTAGAGACACCAGAAGGTTATGAATTAACACAGATAAATCTAATTCTAACAATGCCTCCTTCTGAATATACAGAATCCTATGATTATTACAATTACACGTTTGATCTCAGGGATTCTGGGTGGAACTTTGCCACTGAAGACAGGAGTGTCACGAATTATGAATTCGATACGTTGGGCAAGTACACAGTGAACATCATGTATGATTCTTACCCCTTTTCCGAGGTCTGGCGTGGGAACACAGAGACTGTAACTTTGGAATTCTGGGTGGTTTAGTCCCAAAAAATCATCATAATTTATGGGAATTCACATTGCCATTTTTACCTGAACTTCCCCCCTGTTATTCTTTCAAACAGATCAACATAAAGCTTGCTCACCTGTGGAGTCAATTCATTGGGTAGAGGCGGGATATCGGGTTCTCCTTCACCCTTTTTTCTCGCATCTTCCAGCTGCTCCAGGTAACTGGTGCTCCTGTAATGTTGCCTCACAAACTCCTTGCTCATCTCAACGAACTTTCCTTCCTCGTATTTTTCTGCATCCCAGAACCTGTCCTCATCAGCAGTGCCGAAAGTATCTATCAGCATGAGATTTCTTTGGGAATCGATGGCAAATTCCTTTTTCCCATCCACATGAATGAGTCCTCTTTTTCGTACCTCCTCACCGATTTTATCATCTAATTTTAGTACAGTTTCTTTGATATTCTGAAACTCCTCCTCCGTCAATCCCGCCATGTCAATTGCCTCCTGGATTGTTAATTTCCTGTCGAACTCTTCCAGCTTTGTCGTGGTCTCGAAGAAGGGTTCTGGCAATTTCTCTCCATAAACAGGAACATGGTCCTTTTCGAATCCAACCGATTCGGGTTTGACCTCCCCGCTCTTCAGCCTGTCCAAAAGAGAACCTGCAACATAATGCCTGCATATGAATTCAAGCGGTATAAGGTAATTAGTGGTCTTGGGCGTGAGCTTGGCATAGTCTTTAATAACATTCACTTTTTTCACTCGCATCAAATTCGGCCCTGCAAGCCCCTCAAAATGTGTGTGAATTCCCATGGACTTTGCAACCTCGAACCAGTGAGCGCTCGTCCTGCAGAGGGTCTCGCCTTTATCAGGAACTTCTGTGGGGATCACCTTGTCAAAGACAGAAATTTGATCAGTGAACATGAATTCGAGTTCGTCTCCCCCCACATCATAGACCTCTTTCACCTTGCCTTTTTTCATTAGCTTCTTTTCCATGTCTCTCCCTACCTTTTTCTCTTTCCCCTTTTTGTCTATCACAGTTTTCATTAAACGTTAACCTACAATCTTTTTTGTAGCAAATAGGGGTAAAAGTATAAACAGTGCTTCCCTATGGCTTTTCAGTTATTTGATATTTTCTAAAATAACAATAAATATCCCTTCACCTATAACCCTTTGGTGATTTAGGTGGAAGAAGACATGAGTAGATTCTTCTCCGACAGAGCAAGAGGCATGAAAGCATCAGACATAAGGGAACTTCTAGAGCTGACCCAAAAGCCAGAGATAATTTCACTGGCAGGGGGCCTTCCCAATCCAGCAGCTTTCCCGGCAGACGAGATATCGGAGATTTGTACCGAGATACTAAAGAACGACTCCCACAAATGCCTCCAATACTGTGCAACAGAGGGAATCAGACCCCTTCGCATGGCACTTTTGGATTACATGAAGGATCAACTTCACGTTGGAGGAGAAGTCAATAATGTCATTGTCACAACAGGTTCACAGCAGGCATTGTCCTTAATCAGTAGCGTGCTTCTGAACCCAGGGGATCTTATTCTAACAACAGCCCCTTCATATGTTGGCGGTCTTGGGGCCTTCAGAATGTTTCAGGCCGAAATGGAAGCAGTGGACCAGGATGATGGTGGCCTAGTAGTGGATTCCTTAAGCGAGAAGCTCGCATCCCTGAAAGCAGAGGGTAGAAAGCCAAAAATGATCTATGTTGTTCCCACATTCCAGAATCCAGCTGGTGTCACAATGAGTGAGAAGCGGAGGGAGGATATGCTGGAGCTTGCAATCGAGTATGATGTGCTGATTCTCGAGGATGATCCGTACAGCAGACTGAGATTCGAGGGAGAGGATGTGAGACCCGTAAAATATTTTGATTACGAAAGCAGGGTGATCTTTTTGGGGACCATGTCAAAACTCCTTTCACCTGGTCTTAGGGTTGCCTGGATACATGCTCCAAAGGACCTTGCCCGGAAGTTCGCAATTGCCAAGCAATCTGCAGATTTATGCTCCACCACGTTTTCACAATACATTGCCTACGAGTTCATGGACAGGGGCCTTCTCATGCCCCATATAGAGAAGATAAAGACCATGTACAAAAGGAAGAAGGACATCATGATGGAGGCAATGGGCGAGTATTTCCCAGAGGGTTTGACATGGACAAAACCGGAAGGGGGAATGTTCACATGGGTCACCTTGCCAGAGCACATGGATTCAAGGCTGATTCTCATGAGGGCCATAAAAGAGTATAACGTGGCCTTTGTCATCGGTGGGGCCTTCTATTTCGACGGCACCGGAAGCAATCACATGCGGCTCAATTTCTCCCACTCCTCGGATGATTTGATAACTGAAGGCATAAAACGCCTGGGAGCCACCCTGAAAAAGGAGATGGAATAGGAAATCCCATTTTCCATAATCGAGATTCAAAAGGCACATAAACCAATAACACCATATTGGGATAAATTTTGGTGAACATATGACAGACAGCAAGCGGCCCACAATTGATGAGTACTTCATGAAGATGGCCCATCTGGCAGCCTCCAGGTCAACATGTCTTAGAAGGCAGGTGGGGGCCGTAATAGTCAAGGATAAAAGGGTGCTTTCAACAGGGTACAACGGTGCACCCAAGGGACTGCCCCATTGTGAGGAGGTGGGATGCATTCGTGAGAACAAGGACATCCCAACTGGGGAGCGGCATGAGCTCTGCAGGGGAGTTCATGCCGAACAGAATGCCATCATACAGGCTGCTGTTTTCGGAACCAGCATAAAGGGTGGGAAGATATACACAACCAATCACCCCTGTGTAGTATGCGCAAAACTCCTTATCAATGCCTCAATAGAGGAGATCATCTACGAAGATGAATACATAGACGAGCTGGCAAAAGAGGTGTTAGCCCAAAGCGATGTCATGGTAAGGCGGTTTGTGCTTAAGGATAAATGTTAGCTCTGCCTTTGAAATTTTGAGTACCATGCAATCCTGTCCAATGCAAACACCGCCCTTCTCGGGGTTGGAACGCATGGAATCCCGTTCTTCTGCAGCCTTGCAATCTGTTTCTGGGTGAACTCTCCGCCCAAGGAGACACATAGCATGGGTTTATCGTTTCCATTCAACTGGTTCATAAAATCATGGAAATCTTCAATTGTTTCGGATAAGGGGGCATCCTGAAACACGAAAAAAGGCATGAGAATATCCACACCTTCATCCTGTTTAAGTATACTTATGGAATGCTTGAACCATTCGGCTGTTGCGGAACCTGTAATATCCAAAGGATTTGAAAACACACAGTAATCTGGGAGATGCTCCTTCAATTTCACTATTATCTCCTTCGAGAGTTTAGAAAGAGAAACATTTTTTGCATACTCGATTTCATCTGCAGCAACCACACTGGGGCCCACACCGTTTGTGAGCATGGCCACATTGCACCCTTTAGGAAGGGGCTGCATGGAAAGGATCTTGACAACATCAACGATCTCGTCAATGTCGCACACAAGTATTACGCCGCTCTGCCTCATGGCTCCTGAGAATACGGCATCGTTTCCAGAAAGGGAGCCAGTATGACTTTTCGCTGCGGCAGCACCAGAAGAGGTACGACCGGCTTTTAGCATGACTATGGGTTTCTTTTTCCCGATATCCCTTGCTATTTCCATAAATTCCTTTCCTTTATTCAGACCCTCCACATAGAAGACAATGATCTCTGTCTTGGGATCGGAGGCCAGGTATCTGAGCATTTCCAGCTCATCCACATCGGCTTTGTTACCGTATGAAACGAACTTGCTCACTCCCAGGTGATCCTCTGTAAAACACTCTAAAATGCTCAATCCGAAGGTACCGGACTGGGTAAGAACGCTGATGTTCCCAGGCTCGGGCCTTGACATGGCATATCGCGGTTGAAAGAAAGTATCGAACCTTGAGTTAAGGCTGAGGATTCCCACGCAGTTGGGGCCAATGATTCTGATACCATACCTTTTGGCTATTTCCACTGTCTCCTTCTCAAGCTCTGCACCCTCTCCGTTGAGCTCCTTGAATCCGCCCGAGATAATAACAGCGCCTTTTACCCTCTTCTTTCCACATTCCTCCATAACTTGGGGGGTGTACTTGGCAGGAAGTGTAAATACAGCTAAATCAACATCGGATGGGATATCCAAAACACTTTTTTGGACAGAAAGGCCCAGGATTTCTCCCCCTTTTAAATTGACTGGATAAACCTCACCTTCATAACCACCATCTATTATGCTCTTTAGAACCTCGTATCCGATCTTTCCAAGCTTTGATGAGGCTCCCAGAACAGCAATAGATTTTGGATTGAAGAAGAAATCCAAGTTAGTCATGCTTTTTGGTAAAAGAGCAGGTTCGTTTTAAGTTTTGCGATTAGAGAATCATAGAGAGGGGATTGAATTACGGGATCAAAGGGAAAGTGTAATAAAGGAAAAGGAGATTCATTTGGTAAAAGTTCTTTATCTCCTCTGTGAATGACAAGAGGTAGTGATAAATGAGACATGTTTGCTTTGTCCTTCATGCAGATCTATTCACTCCCTGGCCCATTGTCCGGGCAATGAAGGAGATAGCCGTCTTAAAGGAGCACGGTTTTAAGATTTCTGTTGTATCATGGATAAAGGGAGACCTCGCCCTTCCTGCATTTGAAGAAAGAGATGAAATAAAAGTGTACAGGTTCTTTTTGGCGCCCCCAAAAAGAGGCTTTTTAGGGCGTTTTCTCGTGTACAGGCAGATCACTAGGCAAATTATCGATAAAGTCCAAGAACTGAACCCTGATGCCGTTGTCTGCCACGATCTGGAAATACTGAATGCAGGCGTTAAGGCAATAAAAAAATTGAAGGTGCCCTTGTTCTATGATGCACATGAGAACTGGCCCGCAATGGTGGCCCAGAACAGCAGATTCGAGGCAAGATTATCCGCGATGCTTGAAAAAAGGCTCTTAAAGCATGTTACCCACAGTTATACATACGGTGATGACCTGACCAAGAAGTTCAATGATATGGGTCATTTGGCCATTACTCTTTATAATTCTAAAAGCATGAATGTGATTCCCAATGTCGGTGAGACCGAAATAGGGGAAATGAAGACAAAACTGGGCCTTGAAAAAAAAGATTTTATAATTGGCTTTGCAGGGAGTGTTAATTTGGAAAACGGGACACAGCAGGTAATGGATTCCCTAAAGAATCTTCCTGATAACTTCAAATTCCTAGTCGTAGGGGGGAGTGGGCGAGAAGAGGATCTTGAAAATGTTAAGAAATATGCCGTAAAAAAGGGAGTTTTAGACAGAGTCATATTCACAGGTAGGGTCAAAAGCCAGGATCTTCTGAGATATTCGGCGGCTTTTGATGTTGGAACCGCCTTGTTTATGCCTGTGAGTGAAAACCAGGTTGCAAGGGTTCCCAACAAGCTCTTTGATTATATGGCCATGAAAGTTCCAATGATAGTGAGCGATTTTCCCAACATGAGGAAGGTTGTGGTTGAGGAAAGCGACTGCGGTATCGCTGTTCAGCCAATGGACATTCAAGAAATTATGAAGGCGGTTTTACATTTTCATGAGGATCCAAAGATGGCCAAGGAAAAAGGCAAAAACGGCAGGATAAAGTTTGAAACAAAATATTCATGGGATGTGCAAAAACAGAAGTTGATGGACTCACACCCGATCTGGCGTGGAAATGCCTGAAAAAATTAATTTTTAAAAATCTTACTCCTCCTTCCAAGATGTGAGGAACATTCCCATTATGAACACCACAACACCGAATACTCCTATTACAGCGGCATGAAACCAGGCCTGGTTGAAATCCAAAGTTATCATGGAGCTTCTAAGACCTTCGTTCACATAATAGAGGGGAAAAATCCTGGCCATCTGCTGGAGAAACTCAGGCATCATTTCAAGGGGGAAGAAGGTTCCTGCAAGAAACATCATTGGAAACATCACGGCATTTGCCGCAGCCTCAGCGCTTTGGGCCTCTTTAACGAAACGAGTTATGAGCATCCCCACCCCAGAGAATGCAAAAACATCCAGTATGATAAAGAGAGCCAGAAAGAAGTTCAGGGAGAAATGCAAATCGAAAACAATTACACCGACCAATAGGATGGCTACCGTGGCAAAAAGTGACATTACCAACTGGTACAAAATATTTGACAAAAGCCACTCGCTTCTCGCCAATGGGGTGGTTGCGAGCTTTCTTAGAACTCCTTTTTGCCTGAGTTCTGTATTGACCATGACAGTACCGAATAAACTCGTGCTCATAACAGCCATGGCAATGATTCCTGGAGCAAAGAAATCTATGAATTCGAATTGGTCTGATATCGTGGTTTCAGTCTCGAAAGATATGGTGTCTTGGGCCCCGGAAATGCCTTTATTGAATCCCTGGATTACGGAATCCAATATACCAATTTTTTGGGCAGTGGAGGAAACTGCTGGATCGTATTTTATTGTTAGGTTCGCAGTCATGTTCGCCTCACCACCCAATGATCTTATCAACATGATTTGATTTATATCGTCTGAGTAACCCTTGGGAATTATCAGAATTATATTGGCATCGTTATCCAAGACATAGTCATCAGGATTTTCGGAGGGATCAACCATTCGTACATCGAAAAGATCCGTATTATTCAGGGTCTCGGTGAGGTTTGTAGACCAAAAACCACCGTCATTATCTTGGATGGGCAGATCGTAAGTGGTGTCCCCTTCACCTGAGAAAATGAAACCAAAAAGCAGGATCAATAGAACAGGAAAAAGCAGAGTCCAGAATACCGCAGCCTTGTTTCTTACAAATTCCTTAATATCGACTGACAAGTTGGCAAAAACCCTGCTCAGTTTCACTCTTCCTCCACCTCCTCCCCCTCACGGAGGTGCTCACCGGTTAAAGCCAAGAACACCTCCTCCAAGTTGGCCTTCCTAACATCCAATCCTTGATATTTTACTCCCTTCTCCTTGAGTCTATTGAGTATTGGTAGCACCTGATCACTGTTGTGGGCATCTATTACAATGTTTCCATTATCCTGAGCCTCTGAAGAAAGTCCCATTTCCTTTGCCACTTCCCGGGCTCTGATACCACCTCCCCTCACAGTGACATGAATCGTTTTGCAGTACTCGTCGATGAGCTCAGAAGGAGAGCCCTGTGCAATAATCTTACCTTGGGCAATTATGGCTACCTGGTCAGCCAGGGCCTCGGCCTCCTCCATGTAATGGGTGGTAAGGAAAATGGTCTTGTCCTCTGCCTTCAGGCTTTTTATCACCTCCCAGGTGTCCCTTCTGGCCCTCGGATCCAGGCCAGTTGTCGGTTCATCTAAAAAAACAACCTCAGGATCATTTACCAGCGCAACCGCAATTCCCACACGCTGTTTTAGTCCACCTGAGAGATTCATATAGAGTTTGTCCCTCTCCCCCTCCAGATTCACCATTTTTAAAAGCTCGTCTATATCCCTGCCTCCACCGAAGAGTCTTTGATAATACTGCAGCGTTTCCCTTACTGTTATGCGGTCAAAGGAGCTGAACTCCTGGGGCAGAACACCTATTCTTTGGAGTATCTCCTTCCTATGCTTCTTAATGTCAAGGCCGAGTATGTCCACCTCTCCTGATGTGGGTGTGCGGATGGATTCTATGATCTCAACAGTGGTTGTCTTTCCAGCGCCGTTTGGACCTAAGAATGCAAAAACATCGCCTTTTTTAATCTCGAAGGAGATGTCGTCCACTGCATGCAGATCACCGTACACCTTGACGAGGTTACGCACTTGAATGGCAAGATTCGACATAATGATATGAGATATTGAAAAAGGAATTTAAGGTTTACCCCGCTCTTTCTTTCCCTACTTTATTATGTATTAAAGATGGTGAAAATGTTTATACAATGGACATCATTTAATATGCATGGCCCGCGATCCTGTATCCATGGATAAAGATACACTAAGAAAGAGAATCTGGTATCTTCTTGAAAAGGAGAAAGTAGCACGTTTTCCCCTTCCCCCTCATGGCAGGATTCCAAATTTTGATGGAGCAGAGGGGGCCGCCAAAAAATTGCGGGATTCTGAGTTATGGCAGAAAGCTGATGTGATCAAATGCAATCCAGACAGTCCTCAAAGACCTGTTAGAGAGTATGCCCTTGCCGAAGGAAAAACTCTTTACATGGCTGTTCCCCGCCTAAAAGAAGAACGATGCTTCATTGAGCTTCATAAAAACCGCATAATCGGTAATCCGACAAGAGGTGCCACAATAAAGGGTGCCTTTCGATACGGTAAGAAGGTTGGTCTTGAACATATGAAGGCAGTTGATTTGGTTGTAGCAGGCTCAGTGGCTGTGGATAAGGAGGGGGGAAGGGTGGGTAAGGGAGGGGGATTCTCTGATTTGGAGTTTGCAGTGGCAAGGGAATTCAAGGTTGTGAATGCCGAAACTCCGGTTGTCTCAACTGTTCATGAATATCAGGTGGTTAATGAAAAAATACCAATGACTGCCTACGATGTGCCCATGGACTATGCGATAACGCCAAAAGCAATATTCAAGGCACCCGCAAGGGAGAAACCTAAAGGCATTTACTGGAAAGAATTAATCCAGGAGAAAATAGATCAGATCCCAATATTGAAGCAGCTTTTAAAACAAAGGGAATAATGGTTTTTTAAATAAATGTTTTTAAGGGGAAATATTCCAAATCATGGAAAATAAGAGGAAAACCATGAAAAAACAAGGCATTTTACGAAAAGTATATTTAGACCAATGTACTTTGAATATCAAAGTCCGTTGGATGGCAATGGCTCCAAATGATTGTGATAAGCTGTAGGAGTAGGGGATGACGGAATTGAAATCAAGGGATGATATCCACATCATTTTCGCTTCAATTCTAATTCTTTTGCTTGTAATGCAGATAGCCATGATTCTTTTCACACCAGTTGGTACAGGAACCGAAAAGACCCTTGTAACTATGGTTGGAGAAAACGATTACGATTACTTTGGCTGGAACGTTTCAGGGGCAGGGGATGTTAACTGGGATGGTTATGACGACGTAATCGTCGGAGCTCCGGGTTATGGATCAGCAAAAGGTAGAGCATACATTTTCTTTGGAGGTCCATGGTTTACAGGAGATTTAATTGCAGATAATGCTGATGTGATAATAGAGGGTAATACAATCGGTGACGGATTTGGCTGGGATGTTTCATGTGCTGGGGACATGAACAATGATACTTTTTATGATGTTGTGATCGGTGCCCCTGGAACTAATATCAAAAGTGGAGCAGCCTATGTCTTTTTCGGCAATGATTCCATGCCCTTACTAATGGATGCCTTAAAAGCCAATGTTACGATTTCGGGCAGCAGCATCGGAGATGAGTTCGGCACATCTGTATCGGGTGCCATGGATTTGAATAATGACAATTTCGATGATGTTATAATTGGCGCACCAGGTAATGATAGCAATACAGGGGTTGCTCATATCTTCCTTGGTGCCCAGATTCTAAGTGACAATTATAACGCAAAATATGCCAATGTGAGTATGTTCGGTGAGAATTTCGATGACAAATTCGGATTCTCTGTCTCGAATGCAGGGGATGTGAATAATGATGATTTTGACGATGTGATAATAGGCGCTCCAGGTGCAGATAAGGCGTATATATTCTACGGAAGCCAGAACATGAATGCCTGGGTCCAATCAACTGAAGATGATTTCAATACAGCTTATGAGAAGGTTCATTTGGATATCACAGGTGGGATCGATGGGGAAGTGAGACTCAGGGACTTTTTTGATATAAAGGCCACCATGGCTTATTATGATAATAGCTTCCCAGAGACACCAATTGAGAGAACTTGGAACCAAATCGACTGGAGTCCCGAGAAAAATGCCATTCAGAGTGCCGGTGAAAAATACTGGTTTGTCATGGAGCCTGGTACCGTAAGGAAGAACGAGAAAATACTGGCTGTATCGGACATTGATCTCGATATCAATGTTCAGATCTCAGATGGCATCGTCTGGGATAATGAATTGGAAATTACTGGTGCTTTGAAAGATGCAAAATATCGCAGTTTCGATGTGGCTTATGAGTCTATATCAGGGGAGGCCATGATTGCTTATTTTAATCAATCAAGCGGAAGCAAAATTCCAAAATCGAGAATTTGGAACGGCTTCACATGGGGCCCCGAAGAGGTTGCTGAGGATGTAGGCGGTGTGGATATTCATTGGATAGAATTGGCTTCCAATCCCAATTCAAATGAGATACTCATGGTGACTTTGAATATGAATGGCGAACTGTATGCACAGGTTTGGAACGATTCTGTATGGGGAGATTCCATGTTATTGGAATCCTCTGTAGCAGTCACAGATTCACAATGTTTCGATGTAGTATACGAGTCACAAAGCGGAAATGGAATGATTGCCTGGGCGAATGATACTATTTTTGATAATCTTAGATATATTAAATGGAAAGGTGGATGGACCGAGCCTGAAGGAACTTGGGGGACAGCTGAAGGAATTGTTCATTTTGTAAAGCTAGCTTCTGATCCAAAATCAGATTATATTCTTGCGGCAGAACTTAATGATCTTCCTGGGATAAATGCAACAGTATGGGATGGTATTATCTGGGGATCTCATGAGCGGCTTACAACAAATCCTTCAGTTACTAATCAGAGATGCTTTGATGTAGCTTGGGAATCTAAAAGTGATAAGGAGGGATTAGTTGTATACGGAGAGAGTAATGAGGCCCCCTTATTTAGGAGAATAAATTATACACAAATCAATAATACTCCGGAACCATCATTAGATGCGAATCCGAATGGTCCAGGGCTTCCTAATTGGATTAGATTAAAGAATGATCCTCAATCTAAAGAAATAATGATGATATATATTGTTAATGATGGTCCCGGTGCTCAAGATGATATTGGGGTTGAACTTTGGACTGGTGAAGATTGGGAAAGTCCAAGAAATGTCACAGAAATATCTAATCGAGACGATGCCCAGCGTTTCGACCTCACATACACAGACACCTCAGGCTACCTACTTTCCGAGCCTCTCGATGTGGGAAGACCTGCATCATGGGGTAGAATAATGTGGGCCGACGATATTCCCCCTGGATCCACTGTAAAATTCAGTACGAGAACGTCGGCT
>CP070672.1:2732167-2737231 GCA_020351895.1 Thermoplasmata archaeon | reverse complement strand
TTGGAAGACCACAAGCAGGTACTGCAAAGAATAAACGAACTTTTAAAGCCGGGCGGTTTATTTATTTCTGTAACACCGTGTCTGAAGGAGAAAATGGCCATCATAAATAGATTTCAATTATCTTTCTACCGTCTGCTGATCATAATAAGAGCGTTTCCAAATATTTTGACAAGGTTCAAAATCCCTGAATTGGAAGAGCTGATAACCCGTGGAAATTTTCAAATCATTGAAACTGAAAATATATTTCATAGGATGACTAGCTATTTTGTTGCAGCAAAGAAGATATAGGGTACATAACAATCTTTTAATCGAAATAAAGTGGGAAGAAAACTCATGAAAGCCATCATAAGCGCAAAATATGGTTCACCAGATACTCTTTCGCTCAAAGAGGTCCCCAAACCCACTCCCAGGGACAACGAGGTCCTGATGAAGATCCATGCAGCCTCTTTAAATGCTGCCGATGTGGAGATCCTAAGAGGTGCCTGGAGCATGCGAATGCAGGGGCCTTTAAGACCAAGAAGCAAGATACCTGGATCTGACATAGCTGGAGTGGTTGAAGCGGTTGGCAAGAATGTTAAAAAGTTCAAGCCAGGGGATGAGGTTTTCGGGGACATGTTCATGTCCGGTTTTGGTGCTTTTGCAGAATACAAATGTGCCTCTGAAAATGTACTGGATCCCAAACCCGCAAGTATGACCTTTGAACAGGCAGCATGCTATCCTCAATCAGGTTTGATCGCCCTCCAGGGTCTTCGAAATAAACACCCGGTCCTCCCAGGACAAAAGGTTCTGATCAATGGTGCAGGCGGTGGAATGGGCACATTTGCGGTTCAAATCGCCAAGCACTTTGGGGCCGAGGTGACCGCGGTGGATCACACCAGTAAATTGGACATGCTCCACTCAATCGGTGCAGACCATGTCATGGATTACACAAAAGAAGATTACACCAAGACAGGGAAGACCTACGACCTGATCCTTGATGTTGTGGCGCATCGATCCGTTAAAGATTACGAGCGTGCTTTAAGTGATAATGGAAATTTTGTCGTAGTGGGAGGTTCCAGGGCCACGATCTTCAAAGTTATATTCCTGGGTCCATTGATCACAAGGAAAAGTAACAAGAAAATGGGGCTCAATTCGTGGGATTCAGATAAAAATGAAGATATGAAATTCTTGATAGAGCTTTATGAATCCGGCAAAGTAAAACCTGTTATAGATAGACGTTACCCTTTAAGTGAGGTACCTGAAGCTTATCGGTATCTTGAAGAAGGACGCGCCAAAGGAAAATTAGTAATTACTATGGAACAAAATTACCAAACTTGACAATGCGACCTTCACTATAAAAGGGTATGACTCCTTGTGAAAATAAGATATGCCAGGGTTTTTATTAATCCAATGACATATAATAAAAAGTTAAAAAATATAAATAATTATAACAAAATAATATGACAATATAGAAAGGATTTTATAGCCAGGAGTTTATTCCCATTGTGCCTCGGAAGGGAGTGCTTCGGAAGGGCATTCCTGAAAAACAATTATAAGGAGGGTAGGTAAGATGCGAAGAAACATATTAAGCATACTTTTGTGTTTTGTGATAGTGACTGCCGTTTTTGCAGTGGCACTGTCGATGAATGTGAGTGCCAAAGGAACCTGCGGGTCAAGTAATAGCGGAATAGAGAGCGGGCCTCAGACTGATGTAAAAGAAGGAACATTCTACGTTAACCAAGGGGAGATACAATATGAGGAAGGCAAACCTGTGATCAGGCTTTTTACAACCACCTGGTGTCCGCACTGTAAATGGATAAAAGATACCTTCGACAAGGTGGTAAATGAGTACGTCCAGAGCGGGGAAATCATAGCCTATCACTGGGAAGTGGATACTGGTGATAATTCATTGACCACTAAGGTAGAAACCGATGTTCCGCAATCTGAACTTGTGATTTTTAAAACATTCAATCCAAGAGGAAGTATCCCGACATATGTATTCGGAGAGAAATACTGGCGTATAGGTAATGGATACGAAAGAAAAAATGATCTTGTGGCAGAGGAATATGAATTCAGAACCATAATCGAGAAGTTAATTGATAATAAAGATCCATCAGAGATTCCTGTTAGTAAACCAGATTATATCAACCTTAATGTTGAGGAGTCAAGAGATATAATTGATACCAATGAAGAGATCGTAATTCTTGATGTAAGAACTCCCCTAGAATATGAATCTGGACATATTCCTGATGCCATATCGATACCACTTTTAAATCTGAAACAAAGAATCGACGAGTTAAACAAGGATGATGTTGTATTAGTCTACTGCAAAGGTGGTAGCAGGAGCGAGGAAGCCTGCAAGATTTTGGCTCAATATGAGTTTGAATCAGTGTATAACATGCTCGGGGGAATTGATGCTTGGGTGTTTGCAGGATTTGAGGTAACAGAACCTTCAACAGAAAAAATGGAATATAACGGGAATGATCAAATTGCAGACGATACCGATCAAGATACTGTATTAACTATTTTGACTGAAGAAACCAGTTCGAAAAACGAAAATGCAGCAATTCTTGTTTTAGCAATTATGGGAATAATAGCCCTAATAATTACCAGAGCTTTGATTTCAATTAAAAAGGTGGGAGCTAACACTGAAGATCAACGTAAAAAGAAAAATGTGACAAGAATGTTGGGTGGCCTTCTTGGCATTATGTTATTGATTGCAGTATTTGCGGTGGCTATGCCCGCGATTGTTGTTGCAGAAAGCGTAGATCTTGATGGTGACGGTTTTACGGACGATGTGGATTGTGACGACACCGATCCAGCTGCATACCCTGGAGCGGATGAAATTTGTGATGGTGTTGACAACGATTGTGATGGCGATGTGGATGAAGACGGGGCATGTACTGCAGTGTGCGGTAATGGTGTCGTAGAGTCTGGTGAAGAGTGTGATGATGGCAACACAGCCTCCGGTGACGGGTGCTCCGCAACATGTACTGAAGAAGGTCCTGATCCCGTGGATCTCGATGGTGACGGTTTTACGGACGATGACGATTGTGACGACACCGATCCAGCTGTAAACCCTGGAGCGGATGAAATTTGTGATGGTGTTGACAACGATTGTGATGGCCTTGTGGATGAAGATGCGGGTTGTGGTGCAATTTGCGGCAATGGTATCGTAGAGTCCGGTGAAGAGTGCGATGATGGTAACACTGTCTCAGGTGATGGTTGTTCTGCCTCTTGTACTTTGGAAGAATGTACCGTGAATGCTGACTGCAATGATAACATTGAATGTACTGACGACATCTGTCAAATGGGAGAATGCTTGAATACTCCTTCTGCAGCTGGAACAGCTTGTGGTGATTCAGGGCCATGTTATAATCAAGATATATGTGATGGAAGTGGTACCTGCGTGGATCAAGGCTTTGCCGATGAAGGGACACCCTGTGATGATGCTGATCCAATGACATACCCCGATACCTGCCAATATGGAGCCTGCACTGGACCTGCTGCTCCGGATTCGGACGGCGATGGTGTTCCTGATTACCTCGATGTCTGCGAAGGCGGTGATGATGAAGTGGATACGGATAGTGACTCCTTTCCAGATGCCTGTGATAACTGCCCAAATATTCCCAATACTGACCAAACAGATACTGACAATGATGCCATTGGTGATGCCTGCGATATGGATAGCGAGGTGTGCGTTTATGTTGGTGGTGATTTATATAAACATCTAAACTGCTATTACGATGATTCCGCTTGTATAGCCCCATCATTATTGTACTGTGTTGAAGAATGCGGGAATGGTATATTAGAGTCCGGTGAAGAGTGCGATGATGGTAACACCGTCTCCGGTGACGGGTGCTCTGCAACATGTACTGAGGAAGTTCCCGATTCGGATGGCGACGGGTTTAACGATGATGAAGATAACTGCCCGAATAATCCCAATCCGGATCAAACAGATACTGATTCCGATGGAATAGGAGATGCCTGTGATACTGAGGACTGTTATTATGACGGTGATTGTGATGACGGCCTCTACTGTAACGGTGTCGAAACCTGTATCGCGGGTGTTTGCCAGGCTGGAACGCAAGTGGACTGCTCGTGGGCAGATGAGCAATGTAATTATGCAACTTGTAATGAGGATACAGATAGTTGTGAATTATCCACTCCAAAACCAGATGGTATCGAGTGTAATGATAACAATCCATGTATTGTAGGTGAAACGTGTCAAGCCGGCGTTTGTACTGGTGGTAGTCCACCAGACTGTTCAGGTGCGGGGGATCAATGTAACAATGCAATGTGCGATCTAGAGGGGGCAGAAGGGAACTGTGACTATCTCATACCGGTACAAGATGACACACCATGCACCGATGGTGATCCAATGACATACCCCGATACCTGTCAATCTGGTACTTGCACTGGACCTGCAGCTCCGGACTCAGACTATGATGGTGTCCCTGATTACCTTGATGTCTGTGAGGGTGGTGATGATGCGGTAGATACAGACGGCGATACCGTTCCCGATTACTGTGATGAGTGCCCCGATGACCCAGATAAGATTGAATCAGGAGCATGTGGCTGTGGTCTTCCCGATACAGATTCCGATAGCGACGGCACTCCCGACTGCAATGATGCATGTGCCAATGATCCCGATAAAACATCACCGGGAGTATGTGGATGTGGTGTAACAGATGCAGATTCTGATGGCGATGGCACTCCTAACTGTAATGATGATTGCCCAAACGATCCCGACAAAATAGAACCTGGTGCATGTGGCTGCGGTGCAGCCGATACTGATTCCGATAGCGACGGCACTCCCGATTGTAATGATGGTTGTCCAAACGACCCCGACAAAACAATGCCCGGAGTCTGCGGCTGTGGAGTAGTCGATACAGACTCGGATAGCGATAGCTATCCCGACTGCAACGATAACTGTCCTTCCATTCCCAACCCTGACCAGGCAGATTCGGATGGTAATGGAGTGGGAGATGCCTGTGAACCTAATACGCCTCCTGGAAACGATGTCGAAGTTTCTCCATTAGATGAGATCTTAATGTACTTCCAGCAAGTCATAGAAGAGGGTCT
>CP070672.1:2729130-2732067 GCA_020351895.1 Thermoplasmata archaeon | reverse complement strand
TGAGATACTGCAGATTACCACTACAGATGCGTCTCAGCTCAAGAGAATACTGCAAACTGCAAGTGAATACCTTGGTGCGCGTGAGATATTCAGCGATGGTCAGTCTGCCCTGACAATGGTCAAAGATTGCAAATGCTTGGAGACGAGGTCGATTACCGCTATCGCTGATGAGCTTAGCTGCTGGCTCGTGCCGCCTGTTACGTATCATGGTGGTTGGGAGACTCACAGAGTTATCTCATCTGACAACGATTCTATTCGTAAACTCATTGAGGAGATCAAGAAATCAGGAAAAGTCAAGTTACTATCCAAACGACCTCGTGATCAGCTCGAAGTCATACGAGACCTTGGTGTGGTTCCAGTACATTTCTTTGAGGGTATGACAAACCGTCAGATTCATGCCCTTGTAGTCGCATACGAAAACGGTCTTTTTGATGTCCCTGCTCGAAATAAAATGGATCGTGTGGCACTGAAGGAAGGGATTTCCCGCTCCACATTTGGAGAACATTTGCGGAAGGCGCAGCTTCAGTTATTAAAGAACTCGTATCCTTTTCTGAAGCTCAAGGACTTTCGTAAGTCCTCAAAGCGTAAGTCTCAAGACTAAGAACGTACCTGTTAGTGAGATCATTTAGTAAGAATTAATAGAATTGGTCTCGACCCTAGAATTTCTTAATTTCCTCTTTCAGTAAGGTATAGGTTGAGAGAGTTTTCCTTGTTATGGTCTTCCGCTCCTCGCCTTACCAAATCCTGCTCCACATAAACTAGCCTTCCGCTCACCCTCCCTTATTCCTGTTGGTCCGTGCCAATCCTGGCGTGAATGGATTTGGGTGAAAGGTAGAGCTTAACTACGCGGTGAGCACATAGGTGGGGGTTGAGGGGGCGGAGTAAAGAAATGAGCTTAGATCTCGTTTATCCCATAGAAATAATATTAAGGGTTGAAAAAAGTCTCTAGTTTACTCGTGGAGGAAGAATATGAATGATATAGGGCGAACCGGGGTCACATTTTTAGGTATTGGAGCTATCATGATTTTTGCAGGTATGGTTATACCTTTTTTTGGTGTTGTTTGTCTATTGGGCCTTCTTTTATTATTCATTGGCTTTATATTAATAGTTGTGGGATTAGCCCAGGGTGAAACACCTTCCTATCCGCAGTATCCTGGTCAATACCCACAACAATATCCCCCACAACCTCCACCCCCACCACAATATGCACAACCAAGACGATGGTGTCCTTCCTGTGGCAGAGAAATCGATTTTAATGCAATAGCCTGTCAATATTGTGGGTATAATTTTAAGCAGAGATAATGGGCTTTCCGCTCACCCTCCCTCATGTCTGAAAATCTGTGGCCACTCTGGGCTGGACGGATTTGGGCGGAAGGTGCAGCCTAGCTGTGTGATGAGCGCGGAGGTGGGGGTTGAGCCGGGTGGGGATGCGCCAGCCCTTTACAATGGAACTTCCCACTCGCATTCAATATTGGCGTGTATCCAATATCCTCTTCCTGGAACAAAATAATCATTCTCATCCATATCATACCAGGTTTGTGTTGAGGCATCATACCATTGGATAATGTCAACTTGTTGACCAAAGGTAAGGTTGTTCAGTCCTACTGTTCTGTTGTAGCTTGTTAAGGAGGGATAGCCTACCATGTTCCAGCCTGGATGAAGGGTGACTGTTTTGTTAATGGTGAATTCAGTACCGTTGTAAAGTAAAATCATGCCTCCTGGCTGGGTGATGTGAATCCAAAATCCCATGGTTTCGTTTAAATGGGATAGATCGTTTCCGTTGGGTTTGCGTGTCTTATAATGTTTCCAAGGATCGATAATGTTTGTTGGATCGTACCATTGAACTGCATCATAATGACCATGGATCATATTAAGGACTTTCATTGGGTTTTGGTCCTCGATTATTAGTTGTGTAGAAATTAGATTCCAGCCCTCCTTTAAAATAACGTAGTTAACATAGAATCTATATGGTTTAAATAGAGGGTAATTGTCCTGGGTATCTGAATCTATTGTATAGGGAAAATCACCAATCCCATCACTCCCGGGAATATTCTGATTGACACCATGGTAGAGATCCATGCCGAAGTAATCACTCCAATAATTTCCGCCCGAGGGATAACCGTTGTCAAAATAATTATTATCCCTATTATCGTATGCCTGATCTATATTTTCTATCATGTTATTATGGTAAATATAATTATAAGAGGAATCTAGCAAATAGACACCATATTCATTGTTCTGATAGAAATTATTAGCTGTTATATTATTAGCATCAGATTGACGAGGCCAAACGCCATATCGTTCATTTGAATAGAAGTCGTTATATCTTATGTTATTCTCATCAGAGTTATAGAGAAACATTCCGTCGAAATTATTGTTGGATATGTTGTTCTTAAATACATTATTCTTGGTTGAAACATAAATCGAAACACCAAAGTCGTTGTCTGAGGCAATATTGTCAACAACCATGTTCCCATCTGAAGTACCGATTCCAATACCATCTTGGGAATTGAAGAAAGATGTATTATTAACGATGAGATTTTCATTTGAACGTAAAAGATAAATGCCAATTCGTTGACTCGAAACATTGTTTCCGTTTATGAAATTATACGATGAAAAACCAAGTAAAATACCAACCGAACCATTTGTTAATTTCTGGTTTTCTATTGTGACTTTTGAGCAGTTTGCGAGGATTATCTCTCCAGAACCTAACGGGACTGTTCCTCCAACTTGATTCTTCCAGTAATATACAGGTTTACCATTAACCGTATTGAGGGTGTCAATATTATGCGTATTCCAGTGTTCTATCATGGTACTGGAGATCCATATTCCACTTTCAGTCATTATATTACCTTTAATATTGTACCTGGAACAATACCAGAGTGTAATACCATAACCAGGATATGAGTTGATGATATTTTCATTTATATTGTTATC
>CP070672.1:2723691-2729030 GCA_020351895.1 Thermoplasmata archaeon | reverse complement strand
CTTTCCCTCAAGAGCGGATTTATACGTGATCAAGGAGGATCTTCCTAAATGGAAAGATAAAATTGTGAAAAAAGGCCTGGTTGGTAAGGGTAATCTCAGGCTACTTGTTTATGATCCCCATGTTCTCTATAAAAAAAGGAAAATCAAGGGATTGTGGGTCGCTTCAATTCCACAGGTTCTGTTGGACCTTAAAAAAGAAGGTGGGGTTTGTAAGGAAGCTTATGAAATAATGGTGAATAAATATGTACGAGCTAAAAGAGATTGAGTTGTCGAAAAATTACCTTAAAGAAGTCATAGAGTCCATTTATGAACCTTTTGTCGTTTTGGGCGGCTGGGCAGGATACTTTCTCGTGAGCGATAAATACAGAGAAACAACTGGTCGCGAATATATAGGTTCGAGGGATATCGATTTGGGATTTAAAATGGAAGAAGCAGACCTTGACAAAACAGCCTTTGCCAAATCTTATAAAATATTGATTAATGATCTTGGATTTACTCCTCAATCATTCAGACTGTTCAAACAAATCCATGCCGAGACAGGTGAAGTGCTGAATGGCAATTCCGCAAAGGACATTCCCATGTATCAAATTATCCAGATATACGTGGATTTAATTGTAAATAAGATACCTAAGGGATTTCAGGATAAATTTGGCTTCACCCCAATCGATGAACCGCTACTTGATTATGTTTTCAAGGACGATAATTATCGAAAGGAAATAAGAGAGTTTGAAAAGAATATATTTGTTCCTAATCCATTACTATTGCTAGCAACAAAGTTAAAATCGTATCCAAATAGAGATAAAGATCATAAAAGAATCAAGGATGCATGTGATATTGCAGTACTTTTATTATTCCATTCAGAAGAGATTGACAGGGATGCGTTGATGGAATTGATCGAACCTGAAACTATGGAACAATTTAAAAGGAAACAAAATAAAGAAGAAATAAGGATGGTTTCAGAAATAATCGATATAGATAAATCCGTTGTGGAATCGAGCATAATGAAAATTTTATGAAAAGATTCTATTCACAAATATACCAAAAAACCCGCGGTTCTCCAAGCGCCTGCGCAATGCGCGCCGGAGGGGGAAAGTGGAGAATTTTATTCGGAGAGAGGGTGGGGTGTTAATTGGGAATTCTGATGGATGTAGAGACTCTAGCGGAGGGTATGGCGAAGCGGTAACGTGAATCATAAGGAAGAGGAAAGCGGGTTTTGTGGTCAATAACATGTTATTATCAATTCTGATAATAATATGGCTACAAAGAAAGTTCCCCCAACTCCCAACCTTAGAAGAAAAATTTTCGGGTCAGATAGCCACGATAAATTTTTGCGAGGAAGGGTAGGTAGGGAGTTGGGGATTGTACAATTGGATTCGCACCTTATATTTCTTTCTCTTGACCCTGTATTTTCCCTTGATTAAAACCTTTTAAAAAATCCAATAAATCGGGAAATAAACCTTGGAATAAAGGTTAAAAGGTATTCTTTTGTAAGCCAATTTCGAGGGTAATGAGCAACCGATAAATTTATTATAAATCCCGTAAGTACATTTCAGCATAAGGGCGAATTTAAGGGAGGCTTGGATGTTGTGTCAGATATAGTTCTGACTGCAGATAGGACTCTAATGACCACTCATCATGATAAAGAGATTTTGGGTTTCGGCACATCGGCCCCTGAAGGTTTTTTCCCAGAGTGGTTCTACCATCTTCTTTTCTGTCCCAATATTAAACATAAAAATGGCGTGGCGCAGCTGGCACCCTACAGCCTGAGAAAGGTGGAGGCAAAGCTCATAGATGAAGGATTCGATGTTGTGACTGTGGCCCCTTCCCATCTGCACAAATTTCTACCCAAGGCAAGGGTTCTGGGAATACATGTGATGGATCCCTTGGGCTGGGGGCCTTCATCCATTACATGGGCCAAGGTTCTCAGGACCGGCGATCCCTATGTAGCTGTTCACTTCAAGAGACTCCTTACAGACCCCAGCGTGATGGCCAGGAAAAATAATGGCTTAAAGATCATAGTTGGAGGAGGAACCTGGCAGTTTAAACACAAGCCGGAATTTCTAAATGAATATGGAATTGACTGCGCAGTTTATGGTGAAAGCGAGAAAATCCTGACAAGGCTCTTCCAGATGGCCCTAAATGGGGAAGAGCTTCCGAAATTCTACGAGACAAAGAAGGATGAGATACCGGAACTTGAGGATATATCCACAATAAAGGCTCCAACTGTAAATGGACTGACAGAGATAGGAAGGGGATGTCCCAGGGGCTGCAAGTTCTGCACAGTAACGAATCGGCCTTTGAGGTGGTATCCCTACGAGACCATTGAAAAGGAGATGAAAGTCAATTCAGAAGCTGGAATATTTGATGGGATTCTTCATGGAGAAGATGTGCTTTTATATGGTGTGAAAGGAGTGAAGCCGAACAGGAAGAAGGTTCTAAAATTATTCAATATAACTTCGAAGTACTACAAAATATTTGGATGGAGCCATATTTCCTTGGCTGCCGCTGCCTCGGATCCAAAACTCATTGAAAAGGGAGCCGAAATCACCCTTCAAAACCAGGATTTCGTGGGATGTGAAATCGGCATCGAAACATGTTCTTCCAGGCTTGCAAAGAAGATTATGCCAGCCAAGGCGAGCCCATTCAAACCCGAGGACTGGCCCGATCTAGTCAAAGAGACCACGGCACTGCTCCATGATAATAGAGTTGTGCCTATATACACACTTATTGTAGGACTTCCAGAGGAGAAAGAGGAGGATACAATCGAAACCATCCAGGTAGTTAAGGAGATGAAGAATCTTCGGTGTGTAATAGTACCCTTGTTCTTCGTCCCCTGGGCCAAACTAAAGGGTGACGGCTGGTATAAATTAGAACAGGTGACAGAGCTTCAGATGGAGCTTCTTAAAAGATGCCTGGCACACGATATCTATTGGATGAAACGATTCTCTAAGGAATACTTAAAAGGCCTGTGGTATGGTCCCTTCATGTTCCCCCTATACTGGACCGCAATCAACCATATAGAGCATATGGCCAAAAGAAAGGGTATTATTGAGGCAGTTAGCTAGAAAATTATCTGTTTCTTAGGTGCTCAAACAAGTAGTTTTTATAAAAATTTTAAATGGTTATTTGAGAGTTAAAAAATATTCAATTTAAACCATCTCTGGACCGCCTATTTTTGATAACTTTTAAATACCATGATATTATTCCCCAAAATGCCAAGGGACATTTACAACTAATAATATGACAAAAATGGCAAAAATACCGGAGCAAAATGGAAAAAAATGATAACAGGAAAAGAACTAAAAGCTAAGAGCTAACATTTTGGTAAGTAAAATTTGGAGGTAATAGAATGAGTGAGTCAGAAACAAATCCGTTTAAAATAGCACAACATCAGCTCGATATGGTAGCAGAGAGATTGAAAATAAAGAAGGGAATTCACGAATTTCTAAGAAATCCAAGGAGGGAGCTTTCAGTTAATTTCCCTGTTAGATTGGACTCGGGTGAAATCAAATGTTTTACCGGATATCGGGTTCAACATAACATGGCCCGAGGACCTTGCAAAGGTGGTATCAGATATCACTGGAATGTTTCGTTGGATGAGGTTAGAGCTTTAGCCATGTGGATGACTTGGAAGAGTGCCGTGGTGAATATACCATACGGCGGTGCAAAGGGTGGTGTGATCTGCAATCCAAAAGAGATGTCACAAAGGGAATTGGAGCGATTGACAAGGAGATTTACCACAGAAATATCAATAATAATCGGCCCTGAGAGGGACATACCAGCGCCTGATGTATACACAAATGCCCAAACAATGGCCTGGATTATGGATACATACAGTTCAATTAAAGGTTATTCAGTTCCAGGGGTGGTTACAGGAAAACCTATTCATATTGGGGGTTCCTTAGGAAGAAACGAAGCGACAGCAAGGGGATGCATGTTCACAATAAGAGAAGCCCTTAAGCATTTTGATCACAAGGTTATGCCACCAGAAAAGTGGCAGAAAGAGTGTGAAATAGGTGAAATGGAAGGGGATCTTTGTGACGGTGATGAGGGAACAGGATATAAAATCGACAATGCTAGTGTGGCTATTCAAGGATTTGGAAATGCAGGCTCAATTTCTGCTGCACTTCTATCGGCCAAAGGTGCAAAAATCATTGCAGTAAGTGACAGCAAAGGAGGAATTGCGAACAAAGAGGGATTGAACATTCCCAAGCTCATAGAACATAAGAGTAAAACCGGCAGTGTAATCGGATTTGAAGGTGCAAACGATGATCTCGGTCCAAAAGAGGTTTTGGAATTGGACTGCGATGTGTTGGTCCCCGCTGCCTTGGAGAACCAGATTACAGATGAAAATGCAGATAATATAAAGGCAAAAATAGTGGCCGAGGCGGCAAACGGCCCAACCACGCCAGAAGCGGATAAGATTCTTATTGAAAAGAATATCTTTCTAATACCAGATATTCTCGCAAATGCAGGTGGAGTCACGGTCTCCTATTTCGAGTGGGTGCAGGGTCTCCAGCAATTCTTCTGGTCTGAAAGAGATGTGAACATCCAGCTGAGGGAAATCATGACAAAGGCCTTCCATGAAGTCTTGGATATCAGCCTAAAGGAAAAGGTTGACATGAGAACAGCGGCTTATATGTTGGCTGTTCAAAGAGTGGCAGATGCTATTATGCATCGTGGGATTTTCCCGTGATGTTATATCAATATCATATTGATCAGTATTCCATATTAGGGAAATTTAATTTGAGGCTCTAAAAACGGACTTGTCAACAGTACAAACTCGCGGTGCCTTTCCAACTCTGGATTCACCTTGCCTTCTACAACTATATAATTTCTACTTGATTTAGCGATAAATCTAAGTAACCATTATTTTTTTGGTTTTATATTCATCTAAAAAATCGCATACCCCGCACTTTTTTCTTATCCTATCCTTTGCGATTTCCAGAGCACATTCTCTTGGTAGGCATTGTCTATTCTTTGCTTCTTCCAAAGTAAATTTGGTGTTAATACTAACTTTCTCTTCGATCATTTTAAATGCACTACTTTTATCGCCTTCAATGTACTCAACGTATGAACTTATTACACCGCCGGCATTAGCAACAAAATCTGGAACTACAATAATACCTTTCATGAAGCAAAGATTTTCCACGTCAAGTGACATAGGTATATTGCTACCTTCAACTATTAGCTTGAATCTAAGCCTGTCAACATCGCCCGGCTTTATTAGATCTGGAACTGCAGCGGTTATTAGGATATCGGCATTTACATCGAGTATATTTTCGCAGCAATCCTTGCTAGCTGGCTTATAATCGATTACAGCACCAGTCTCTTGTTTG
>CP070672.1:2715861-2723591 GCA_020351895.1 Thermoplasmata archaeon | reverse complement strand
GATCTCAGGCAGGATCCGAGCCGCTCTGTCATCGGTATCGAAGGTGAATGAAGGGCAGTAGAAGTCGCGGATACATGTATGGGGTTTCTTACAGGTGTCTTTATTTACCTCGTTTTGAATTATGGGCACCCCGGTTCTTCGCTTTATCCGATCTCCATGAAGTGCACATGATCGATGGGATATTACCACTGAAGGTCCCTTGAAATCCAGGGCTTCCTTAATGATGTTGACGTTGTTCTTTACATCATAGGAATCCATTATGGCAACATGTTCCACACCTATTCCTTTCACAACATTCTCTATCATGATCCTTCTCGTGTTCTCCGGTTTTCCGCGCTTCTCTGGAGTCCCGGGATGAGTCTGCTGACCCGTCATTGCAGTGACCTCATTGTCAAGTACCAATAATGTAATATTCAGATTATGATAGACTGCATTTACAATACCGGGCAGAGCCGCATGGAAGAAAGTTGAATCACCCACAACGCACATGATATCATCTTCCAGAACCTGGGACATGCCTGCAGAAAGGCCTAAAGAAGAGCCCATGCATAGTAATGAAACTGTCATATTAAGAGGAGGAAAGAACGCCATTGAATAGCAGCCGATATCATTGTTGAACACGACATTTCTTCCTCTAATAGCCTGTTTAACGGACCAGAACGTGGCCCTGTGCGGGCACCCTGCGCAGAAGCAAGGCAATCTATCGGGAAGTATTGCCTTCAGCTCATTTGCCTTTTTTAAAATAGAGTCATAATCTTTAGGATTCGAGGTTCCCGTGGCATTGGCTATGCCATTAACCACTATGGGGACATTGTATTCCAAAGCCTCACTGAAATGACCGGTATTCTTTCCCATGATTTTAATGTCCAATCCAAAGTCGTGGGCTATTCTTTTTGCATTGTACTCCAGATATGGATAGAGCTCCTCAACTACAACGAGCATTTTCAGGTTTTCCATGAACTTAGCGACTTTTTTATCGGGAAGTGGAAATGTAGTCCCGACTTTAAAGACAGGTGAATTTAGATTCAATCTCTTTAAAGCATCAACTGCATAGGTATAACCAACACCTGATGTCAGGATTCCAAAATCACCTTCTCCATCGGATATGATGTTATAGGGTGATTTCTCAAATTCGGATCTCAATCCCTTTACCTTCTCCAGCAGCTTGTGCTTGTTCTCCCTGGCTGTGTCTCCCACAGTGAAATAGTTCGCACCTACATCGGCCCATTTGTTCTTGTTAAAAGGCTTTCTATTAAGGGGCCCTGTGTTAACGATACCGCTCTGATGGTTCACACGGGTGGTTGTTCTTATTACCACCACACTTTTATGTCTCTCCGAGATATCAAAGGCCTCCTTGACTATCTCCTTTGCCTCCTGGGGATTAGATGGCTCAAGTATGGGTATGTACGCATTGGGTCCAAAGAACCTACCGTCTTCCTCATTTTGGGAAGAATGACAATGGGGATCATCTGCAACAACCATTACCACTCCGCCATTTAATCCTGTGTAACCCAATGAAAAGAATGCATCGGAGGCAACGTTGAGGCCAACGGATTTCATGGATGTGAAACTTCTGAATCCTCCCATTGAAGCTCCTGCCACCGTCTCAAGGGCTACCTTTTCGTTTGTGGCAATTGTGAACTTGTAATCGAAATGCTCCTTTAGATTGTTGAATGTGTCCAAAATCTCGCTTGTGGGGGAACCTGGGTAAAACGAAGCGAGCTTAACATCCGCTTCCAACGCCCCTCTTACAATGGCCTCATTGCACATCATGAATGCTTTTTTAGGTTCTTTGCGTAGTATATCTTCTTTAGCCAAGTCAACACCTCCTCTAATCCATTATTTATCGGTAGACTTATTCTTCCAATATTGATGATCAACATTATCCTTCAAGAATGGGAACGTACCCGTACCAAACTCCCTCGTCCTTTAACATCCGATGGTTTTCTTTAAGAAGATCCAGGTGCTCCTTTTCCCAATTCGAAAGTTTTGTGAATAGGGCTGCGACATCTGCCTTCGGGGATTTTTCTGCATTCTTACTGTAGAATGCAATGGATCTCGCCTCGACCTCCATTCCGAGTTTCATGGCCTCTAAGGCATCAACTTTTTCCAATATGTCTTTCTCCATTAGACCCTTGAAAATGTTCTCGATACCCTCTTCCATGAGGATTGTGGCTATGACGTTGTCGATTTCTGTTTTTCTGGTCTCTCCACCGTACTGATTGAGCATCTTACTTAGTGTTTCTATATGCTCTTCTTCAGCATTGGCCAGATTCTTGAAAAGGGCCTTTCCTTCCCTATCCTCCAGCCCACTGTTTATCTTGTTGTAGTAATAGTTGCCGAAAACCTCGATTTCTATCGCCCTATGAAGTATTTCTATAATCTCCTCTTTCATGGTTTTACCTCCAAATATTCTTTTCTTTTTCGATTATATTTAATATCAGGGAATTTTTCTTTTCAGTCTCCTCTCAACTACTTGTTATACAATGGTGACATCTCCCTCAGCCTTAAAACGACATTGGGGACGACATCTATAACTCTATCGATATCATCTTGGGAATTACCACGACCCAGTGTGAGCATAAGGGAGCCATGGGCCTCTTCATGTTTCAGACCCATTGCAAGCAGAACATGGGAGGGCTCAAGGGTCTTGGATGTGCAGGCAGATCCTGTTGATGCCGAGATTCCTTCCATATCAAGATTTAAGATTATGCTTTCTCCTTCAATGAAACTGAACCTGAAGCTGGCATGATGGGGCAATCTCTTTGTTCTATGGCCTGTAAGGTAAGACTCTTCAATATTATTTAATATGCCATCTATGAGATTATCCCGAAGTTCTGTCAATTTTTCTGCGTCGTTTTTCATATCCTTCTTGGCTATCTCAGCAGCCTTTCCCATTCCGATTATTGAATACAGATTTTCAGTACCAGATCTAAGACCGCGCTCCTGCCCTCCTCCATACATTATGGACTGTATTTTAGTTCCTTTTTTTATGTATAAAGCCCCAGCCCCTCGAGGACCGTAAAGGTCATTTGAGGAGATGGAGATCAAATCCAGATTATCCTTCTCAACATCCAAGGGAACAATGCCTTCGGCTGCAACACAATCGGCGTGGAAATAAATGTCCTTATCCTTGGCAATCTCACCTATTTCTCTTATTGGTTCTATTGTACCTATCTCACCATTGGCATACATGATTGATATAAGAATAGTATTATCCTTTAATGCATCCTTTATTTTCTCTGGATCCAAAAGGCCCTCCTTATCCACGGAAACGAATGTAACCTCGAATCCCTCCTTTTGCAGATCCTTGCAAGGATTTATCACAGACATGTGCTCAATGGCAGAGGTTATTATGTGGTTCCCTTTTTTCTTATTTCTATGTGCAATACCTCTTAGGGCCATGTTATTGGATTCGGTTCCACTTGCCGTGAATATTATAGTTGATTTATCTTCTGCTCCTATTAGATTAGCAACCTGTTCTCTTGCCTCCTCAACCAGTTTCTTTGCGGTTCTTCCCTCTGAATGAAGGGAGGAAGGATTACCAAAGTCCTCGGTCATATGCCTTTTTAACGCTTCTAGCACCCGAGAATCAATGGGCTTGGATGCACCATGGTCAAGATATATTCTATTCAGTTACATCATCCCCTGATAGATATGCACTTTAGAACCACATCACGGCATCGTATTCCAGAACGAGATCGTTTAATGTTGCCGCCCCAACGATCTTTGCTTCTTCAATAAGGTTGGTTTCATCCCAGCCGAGCATCTGTTTACTTGCCTCGCAAACATAGAATGTAATTCCTGCCTTCAAGGCTTGATCCATCACCTCTTTTAGGGATGGAAAGGTCCCCATTTGGATTTTCTCTGCCTCTCCTTTCCGAAGAACCGTCAAACCCATTCCCAAAAAATAGATTGCTGGGTTCATATCCATTGCTTTGGCTGTCTGGGCCAAAACAAAAGGTGAGTAAAGCCTCTCGGGCGTATTTGTTCCGCTTGTTTGGACATATAGAATTTTTTCACCACTCATGTTTCTACCTCCTATCATAATCGATCATTCGATTCATCATATAATAATCGATAACCCTTGTTATTCTACATCTGTATAATATTCGTAAATTCGTTACCTCCCCTTTTTAATGCATGAACTTTAAAGTTGAAATGCATTTTTCGTTCTTATTCTTTACGATGTTACTGAGGTGAGGGTCACCTCAAAGGAAAAACCTCCCTGGTTCCTGCTCATTTCCCTCCACCTATCCCTCTCCACCCATCTTTTACTTGTCCTAATATAATAAAAAATATAAATGGTCCCCGCTCCCGGATTTTCAGATGAAGAACCTACTCATTGTTCCTCTTCATCTTCTTGACGAATTTAGCTATATTTCTCTTCATCAAATTCGTCAATGAACCCAAGGGTTCAAACCCTATACATTGCTTGGTTTGATAAAAAAGGAGAAGTGGTCCCCACTCCCGGATTTGAACCGGGGATCTACGGATATCGGCCAAAGCTTCGGCATTCGGTTGCACCGAAACACAAACTACAGTCCGTCGCTCTAGCCAGTCTAAGCTAAGTGGGGATTTGAGCGTATGATATCTCCTCATATGTAATGCTTTATAAAGATTTTTCGTAGTTATTAGTGATTATGAATATTGGAGACTTATTCCTCTTAAATTCCATGGTCCTTACACGAGTTCAAGTTATGCTAATATGCACCAAGTTTTTAAGCTTACATACTGGAGCGGGTTCCAATATTTAAAAAAAGAATTAAACATCTTCTATATGAAATCGCTTTTTTATCTTTTCAAGAATATCTCGCTCATCCTGTGTGATCTTGCCATCAGCCAGTGCCTGCTCCAATGCTACCTTGTAAACGGCTTTCACCTGCCTGTCCGCGCCTTTCTCTGCACTCTCAAGTATCTCCTCTTCTAAAATCAAATGCTCCTTATCAGTAACATTGAGCCGCTCTCTCAGAATGTGCAAAATGTCCCTCTCATCGCTGGTCATCCTTCCATCCTTCCAAACCTGCTCAAGGGCCTTTTTGTATATCTCAAGATCGTCCCTCTTCTCCTCCTTCTTCTCCTCCTCTCTAGTCTCCTTGACCCGCTCAAGATCGAATATGCCCTCTGATGATACGTAAGAAAGAACCTGGGCCAGGGAATAAGAATCTTTAAGAGCGGTACCCAAATCTGTTATCACCATCTCCTTAATTTTCCCTGCCCCATTCTTAACATTTATGATGAGGTCTTTTACATGACTCCTTAATCTTCTGGCCCTTTCCTCGCCTTTAATAGTCAGATGGTAGGTTTTCATTCTTTGGGTCTTGCCTGAAACATGAGCCGTCCTCTCAGCTATAAGATCCTTATCGGCCATGGTCTTCATGGCCCTGGGAATGTGTTTTTTCTTGATTCCTACTCCCTCAGAGATTCCCTGCTGGGTAATGTTCTGAGGGACCTCCACCTCATCCCTGTATTTCGTATAATCCAAAAGATGTAAAAGAATCCTATCCTCTATTGTGAAACGGAACTTCCCTTGGGCCTTGTTCATGTTTGGAAATCTTATTTGACCTATAAGAAAGTAACGGGTACATTATATTATTTTTAAAAACCCTTTTTCGATATCGGCAATTGGAAGAAAGCTACTTCAGGTCGAGTAAACATTGTTCCTGGGATATCCCATGGATATCCCCCGCATTATTTTTATTGAGGTAAACGAATTTTTAGATTTGGGTTAGAACAATGCGATACAAGATATGCAATATAAACAGAATTTTCAAAGAGTCCAGCTGCGGTCTAATGACAGTATCAAATTTAGGAGGTGTATTCTAAATTTCCAGGGGAATCCAAATGAAGGCTTCAAAAGATGAGAGGAATACCAAAAAAAGAATACGCAATTGGAGACGTCTTCGCACAATTTCCTTTCGCTGTTTCGGTAGAAGAACTCCCAGACGAATCAGGTTGCTGAAATTCGGTTGGTAAAGCATGGAAATAATCCTAAGCATTTTTCTCTTCGTACTTGGTTTAGCCATCCTCATAAAAGGTAGCGATTTTTTTGTAGACAGTGCGGCATTTATTGCTAGACATTTTGGGGTCAGCAAGCTGATTATTGGACTCACTTTAGTATCCATGGGCACATCCCTGCCAGAATTAGGGGCTTCGGTTTATGCATCATATACAGGTGAAGGAGGAATTGCAGTTGGGAATGTGGTTGGAAGCAACATAACAAATATCGCACTGGTTCTCGGTATATGCCTGATATTTAGGCAGATTTCTGTGAAAAACGTGCGAAGGGATGGCCTTGTCATGTTGGGTGTCTCCCTTCTCTTCATACTATTTGTGTTCAATGGGATAGCAAGATGGGAAGGACTCTTGTTAATGATACTCTTTGTTATCTATATGTTCTTTTTATACAGGCAGAATAAGATCGAGAAAAGAAATAACAATAATAACAATAATGATGTGGCCATTAAAAAAGACAAAAAAGGTTTGGCAAGAGCCGTGGCATTGCTGGTTATAGGCTGTATAGGTGTTTTTTTGGGTTCAAAGCTTCTTGTGGATTCAGCAGTAGACATCTCCTTTGAATTTGGCATATCTAAGGCTGTCATAGGCTCAACTCTGGTCGCTTTTGGAACATCGGTTCCAGAGTTGACCGTCTCCTTGGTTGCGATTCTGAAGAAGCATGAGGATATTTCAATAGGTAATATAATCGGAAGCAATATATTCAATATATTATGGGTGATCGGCGCCGCAGCCCTCGTCTCCAGCCTTGCCGTTGATTCTTTGCTATTTTATATCAATATACCGATTATGATCCTTGGCGCTGGTCTTCTTTTAATATTCATGTTCACAGGTCGAAAATTACAAAGATGGGAAGGTATTGTTTTTGTGGCCATTTATGCGATATTTTTGTGGTTGAATTTTGGGTAAACTTGGGACTTCCCATGGATATCCCGAAGATGGTTTATATTAAATGAAGTGAATCATAGAATTAGAAGGTGAAGATATGGCGGCAGTTGTGTTCATAATTGTTTCGTATTTCGTGTTGAAGCATTTATATAACTAAATTTCATCTAATTGAACTGTTCAGTATCGCCTGTGATTATCAATCGTAATACCCTCTGACATGGGATATCCCACGGATATCCCTGAGAGCGTATATAAAGCGCCAAATTAATGTTTATATATCAAGAAGGTGAAGAAATGGCGGCAGCGATGATCATTATTGTGGCTTACTTCTTCTATAAATACTGGATGAAGCATTTATGATGACCTTCTTGATCGTATGAATAATCAATAAATATTCAGACCATTACCGATATATTTTTATGATATCCCATGGATATTCCACAATTAATAGGATGCGGATTTGATGACAAATTCGACACGGGAGTGATAATATGGAACCTGCTGTAGTCATCGATAATCTGACAAAGAAGTATGGGGACTTTACGGCTGTCAAAGACCTATCTTTGGAGGTGGAAAAAGGGGAGATATTCGGGCTTTTGGGGCCAAATGGTGCTGGAAAGAGCACAACCATAAGGGTTTGTCTGGGGCTCCTTTCAAAGACCAAGGGAGATATCAAGATTCTGGGTTTGGACTCCCACAAAGATTCCATTGAAATAAGGAGGCGAACAGGTTATCTACCCGGAGAATTTGGATTAAATGACGGGATTTCCACCTATTCATTCCTGAAATACCTTCTCAGCCTCTCGAATGTGAAGTCAGATAAGAAG
>CP070672.1:2707333-2715761 GCA_020351895.1 Thermoplasmata archaeon | reverse complement strand
GGTATCTCCCTTTATCTCCACCTTGGTCTCCCCTATTATCTTGGCCTTTCTGGGATGAGATTCTCCCAGGAAGTTTTCGATGATGAACTCGTCTCCCTTTAATACGGTCTTTACAGGAAAATGGGAGTATACTACCTTCATGGTGTAAATGAATCCCTTTGTCACACCATTTATCATATTAGAAATGTGAGCCTCCCAGGTACCCACGAGGGCACCTTCCTTCTTCTTTGGCATGATGCTTTCGATAGTTACCTTACTTTTGGAAACTTGAATCGAGATTCTTGGATGAGAGAAATCTCTGGATAGGGTGCCTTTGGGTCCATTGATCGTGAGGGTGTTCCCCTTCAACTTGACTTTGACATCGGAAGGTATGTCAACGATTCTTGTCACTTTTGGTGCCACAGGCATTTTCAAATCCTCCGTCAGTAAACATAGGCCAACAGCTTTCCGCCAACACCTAACTTCTTTGCTTCAGCATGTGAAACCACACCCTTTGTGGTGGTGAGAATGAGTACTCCGTAATCCTGGGCAGGAAGGTATCTGGCCTCGAACTTTCCAACATCTCTCATTTTTACTGCATATCTTGGTTTAATAACTCCGCAATTGTTTATATTTCCATTGAGTTCAACCCTGAACATACCGGCTTTCCCGTCCTCTAAATACTCGAATTGCTTGATGTAATTGTTATCCTGCATGACCTTCAATATTCTCCCGATGAGTTTTGAAGATGGCTTTAATATACAGACCATCTTTCCAACCATCTCGGCGTTCTTGATAGTTGACATGGCATCATTTAATGGATCATGCTGCAAATCTATCACCTCTATGAATACCTCTTGAATCCAAGCTCTGGGGCCATCTCTCTAAAGCACTGCCTGCACAGATGCATACCGTATCTTCTGATTATGCCTCTCTTCCTTCCGCAGCGCATGCATCCTTTTTTTCTTCCATACATTTTTTTTGGTTTCATTAGCCCACCACTTCCACTGAAAGCTTTGTCCTCACGAATTTCTTGGCTTCCTCCGGTGTTATCTTGTGATTTCTCGGGATCTTTCCTTTGGCTCTTTTTCTATTTTTTACCCTCAATCCATTTCTTGCCAAGGTTACAGATATGTCCAATCCAAAGATTCCAATGTCTGGGTCGTATTTCATTTCCTTGAAATCGGTATAATCGGCAATACCAAAAGAAAAGTTGCCCTCAACATCAAAGGAATAATCAGCAATTTTGTTATTCTTAACCCAAAAAGCTTCCTTAAGGAAATCAAGTGTAGCCTCGTTCCGCAAGGTTACCTTACATCCTATGGGCATGCCCTTTCTTATCCCCAAATCCTTATTGGTTGTTTTTGCAAGGGTCCGAACAGATTTTCGATGGGTTAGAAGCTCAAGGACCTTTTCCGCCTTTATGAGCTTCTCTCCAGCCTCACCCACTCCGATGTTGACAACGACCTTGTCAATATGAATTTCCCGCATGCTGTTCAACCTAATCCTCCTCCCGTGGGATCGATTTCACGAAAATGGAGTTCATACGATGCTCACCTCGGGAACAGTGATCTCTGGAGTCTTCTTTCCAACCACAAAGACATGATCCTTTATGGTGGAGAATCCTTCTGAAAACTCCACGATATTTTGTTTTGGACCCCTGATTACCTTATAATTCTCAATTGTTCCGATTTGTCCAGAATGCTTTCCTCCGATTATTATGGCCACATTTCCCTTCTCCAAGGCATATGAGGCCAGGATTTTCTGGGAGGGGAGCTCGATTTTTAATACATCCTGGGTCTTGTAATTTTTAGAATCTACCAAAATATTTCTACCGTCATGGAGGTTCAGCTGTGCTTTTCCTCCTTTTATGGTGGTAATGTTCTCGATTCTTACGAGCTTCCATTTTGCCCTATCCTTTGAAATCCGAATCGGCCTGATTTTACCCCTGGTGTCCAGAAGTGCCCTGTAGTTCTCCTTGGCCTTTGGTATTGTCAGCACATCCATGAATCCAACAGGCATCTTGTAATTGGTGACTATCCTGCCATCTATGAGTATGTTTCTTGAACCGATTATCCTTCTTCCTTCCCTTGCAGTATCGCAGTACCCGAGCATGTCGCGGATCATGATGAGGAGTGGGACACTATTTTCCAAGGAATGGGGGCCTGGTGATTGTTTAACCGCCCAATTATGACTCTTTTTTTGAATGGACCAAACCCTTGGTGAAGCCAGTCTTTTCATATGCTTGCTCATTGATAATCACTCCTCTGAGATCTCCTCGAACTTTCTCTTTCTTTTCGGATCTGATAAATCGAGTTTCGTAATGATGACATTTGATGGATGGATCTTTGCAGCTATCTGCGTTCCGTCTGCCTTTGCGATGGTTGCTCCATCTACTTTGATCCGCATGCTTCTCGTATCCACGGATTCCACCTTTCCGATATGGCCACCGAATGAACCGCGGACTATCTTGATGGTATCCCCCTTTCTCACAATCGCCGATCTGGGGTAGTAATGTTTTACGTCCTCGAGATATTTGGAAGAAAGATGTGAGGCTATCATTTTCCTTCTTTTATGCAGCGGTGCTTGATGCACTCTTCCCCTTTGTTTCCTGGGTTTTTTGGATTTTGCCATGTTAATACCTCTTACATCATACTATAATGGACGCAATGGCTGCTATCCTGGGCCACCTCTCAGCTGCTTCACGGGCCACGGGACCTTTTATATCAGAGCCTTTCGTTTCCCCGGTGGGAGTGGTGATCACGGCTGCGTTGTCTTCGAACTCAACCATGACACCATTGGACCTTCTGTAAGGTCTTCTCTGTCTGACTATTACCGCAGGAAGAAGCTGTTTTCTCATCTCGGGAGTGCCTTTTTTAACTGAGACAACCACGATGTCGCCTATCCCAGCAAAAGGCAGCCTTCGATGTGTGCCGTGATACTTCATCACGCTCACGATTTGAACGATCTTTGCACCTGTGTTATCTATGCACTTCAACTTAGTGCCCACAGGCAGTCCTCTTATCTGTCTTCCTGGTAATCCCTTCATCTCTCTCTCCCCAATATCATTTTGCTCTCTGCTCTATCACGACAAAGGATTTTGTCTTGCTCAAAGCTCTGCACTCCATGATCTTAACCTTGGTTCCGACCTTGGCATCTATGCAGGGCGGATTATGTGCCTTGTATTTTCCAGTGCGTAATTCGTATCTTTCGTATTTTGGGATGTACCTCCTGTAATCCTTTTTTACAACCACGGTATTATCCATTTTATCTGAAACCACAACACCCTCTATTATCTGGCCTCTCACAGGCAACGTGCCGTGAAATGGACAGTTCTTATCGGTGCATTGACCTTTGGGGGGAATGACGTTAACACCGATATCACGGGACCCTTGTTTTCTCTCCTTTGTCTTGGGTACCTTCTTCGGGGCCTTGACCCTCTTTGGCCTTTTAACTGTTCTTTTTTTGATGCCCTTCTCCTCGATCATTTATGTCACCGCCCTCTTTTTTGCCTTCTTGATCCTGTCCTCCGGTCGGAATCGCATATATGATGCATCTATTCTAACCTCATCGCCTCCGATTTCGAGAGCCAATACTGTACCCTTTTTCGGGATGATTTTTTCTCTTTTGGAGGTCTCTATCTTGAATGTATTTTTTGTCTCGTCTACAATTTTTCCCTTCAATCCAATCCACCTTTTATCAGTGGAACTGATTATTTGTGCGCTTAATCCGAGAAGCTCATGTTTGTGAATGTTCTGTCTTGTTATACTCATCTCATCTCCACCAGAAATCCCATCTCTCCGAGTACCTGCTCCACTTTCTTCTTATGCTCTCCCTGCAGCTCGATCTTCCCGTCTTTCACGGTTCCTCCGGCAGCACATCTTGTCTTGAGCTTTCTCGCTAAATCATCAAGGTCAATATCGGCGCTGTCTATTCCCTCTATTATTGTTACGATCTTACCGTACCTTCTTTTCATGGAGTATATCTTGATCTGCTGCTGCTCCCTTGCTATCTCCTCACACATGCACAATTCTTCTGGCAATCCGCAAACTGGACATATTCCGGCCATTATTCTTCTTCCTCCTTTATTATGGTTAAAATTCTCGCCACCGAGGTTCTCAATGCCCTGATCTTTCCTGGATTTGGGGGAGCACCTCCCATGGCTGCAACGCCTCTCTCGTGCATGAGCTCGTTTCTAAGCTCCGTAAGCTTCGTCTCCCTTTCTTCCTTGCTCATTTCCCTAATTTCCTTGTTTCTTATCAGGCTCATCGGATTTCACTTCCTCTTTCGCTTCCTTACCGCCTTCTTCTTTATCTTCAACTGAAACTTCCCCTTCGGGTTCTATGGATATTTCCTCCTCCAGCTCTTCCAGTTTCTCCAGTTCTTCTTCCGGTAGCTTATGTTTTAGTTTCTCCTTCTTCAGTTTCTTCTCCAGCTTCTTCTTGTCGATTTTCGGCTTCTTCTCCACCTTTTTTAGCTCTTTTTTAGGTTCTTCAGTGGGCTTTTCCTCTTTCTCCTCAGGTTTCTCCTCTTCTTCCTTCTCAACAAAGATCTCCACATCATCGGGGAGTTTCGAATCTGGATCCATGATTTGAACCTTAACACCAATTACTCCCAATTTTCTCTTTGCCACGGCAAAGCCTTCCTCCATCCACTGTGTGGCAGGCTCCCCGCAGAATTTAATATGACCTTCCTTGAACTTCTCAACCCTGTGTCTTTGACCCGTGAGCTTTCCTGATATCACAACCTGGCAACCCTTGGCTCCTGCATCCATGATCCTTCTTACCGTGGAATGTCCTGCCCTTCTGAAATGCCATCCCCTCTCCAAAGCCGAGGCGAGCTTTTCAGCCATAATTTGTGCATTTAAACTCGGGTTGCCAACCTCCTGAACCTCGATTTTCGGATTGTCGAAATTGAAGTCCTCCTCCACCGACCTCTCCAAGAACTTTATTGATCCGCCTCTTCGCCCTATTACAAGACCTGGGCGCTCAATGGTGAGTGTGACCCTCGTCCCCATTGGAGTGCGCTGTATATCCAGGCCGCCGAATCCTGCTCTCTTTGTCTCCCGCATCAGATATTCTTTCAGAAGGTATCTTCTGATATTTTCCATGACGAACTTTCGCTCGGAGGTCATTCTCCTACCACCTCTAATACAACCTCGATATTGGCCCTTTCGTGATTGAAGGGTGAAGATCTGCCGTGGGCCCTTGGCATGAAGCCCTCCACCTTCATTCCCTTACTGGAGGATATATGCACGATTCTCATATTCTCAGAGTCCAAACCCTTGTATTCTGCATTGTGCTGTGCATGTCTGATCACATCGATGATGGCGGAAGCTGTCTTTTTTGGGTACCTTCCTGCACCGAATTTCTTGCCTTTTCTGTGGCCAATTTGCTTGTTGTATCTGCGGTAAGAAACCGGCCTTTTCTGGGAGATGACATCCTCCAGAAATTTTACGGCATCCTCAACCATCATGCCTCTTATCTCTCTGCAAACCTCCACAGAGGCCTTGGGGGATATGTCCAATTCCCTACCTATGGCCCTTGCCGTGATCTCAGGGTCTCCTAAATTCGTGTATCCGATTTTTTTCATTCCAAGTGGCTCCGAATTTTTCATTCACCTCATAGAGTTCAATATCACTTCAGTGGCATGTATTTGGAGGAACGGGTGGCCCCCACTCCAGGTCCAGAATGTTTTTCGAATCTTCTTGTTATGGCAAATTCACCTAAATAATGTCCTATCATCTCAGGGACGATCTCCACGATCTTGTATTCCTTTCCATTGTAAATTGCCACCTTTTTTCCCACAAAATCGGGCAATACGATTATTTCCCTTCTATGGGTCTTTAGAATCTCTTTATCGCCCTTCTTCAACCTATCAACGAATCTCTGCTGCTCCTTGTTGAGGCCCCTTTTAAATGAGCGTCTGGCCCTGGCTGGTAGTAGAGGCATAAGCTCTGTTAGGGTCATGCCCCGAAGTTCTTCCAGGGTGTACCCCCTGTATGTGAACTCTCTTTTTCTTCTTGCCCCGATTTTCCCTGCCTTCTTCCTTGCCTTCCTTCTTGCAGCTTTTGTTCCAGCTTGAGCCTTCACCATGATTCTCACCTCTTTTTCTTCTTACCTTTTCTGGATGATAATCTCCCCACCTTTTTTCCTGGCGGGGCATTTTTGGATACCGTGCTTGGTCTTCCCACATGAGGGTGGCCTCCTCCGCCATGAGGATGATTAACAGGATTCATTGATACACCTTTTGTTATTGGAAAACGCTTAGGCTTGCTCCTGTATATATGATATTTCGTCCCGGCCTTTGCCAAGGGCTTTTCCTTGTGTCCCCCTCCTGCAACTACACCTATTGCGGCCCTGCATCCAGGATCCAGGGTCTTGAACCTGCCCGAGGGGAGTTGGATCACTGTCTTGGTTCCGTGGCTCACAACCATTGCACTGGTCCCTGCAGCCCTAACCAGTTTTCCTCCATCCCCTGGTTTCAGCTCTATATTGTGGATCATTGTGCCCTCTGGAATGTGCCCGATTGGCAGTATGTTACCCACCGAAAGTGCCGCCCCCTCTCCCACTTCGATCTTCTGATCTTGTGCGAGATCCACCGGGGCTATGATCAATCCCTTTTCGTGGTTCTTGTAATTTACCTCGGCAACTGGAGCTGATCTTCCGGGATCATGGGATATGGATTTCACGTTCCCACTCCCTTCCTTTATTTTTGGATGCGATACTTTTCCTTTGTATCTATGGCTGGGAGAGGAGTATATTCCTCCCTTGCCTTTTCTTTGTGCTCTTATTCTTTTTCCCATGGATCATCCCTTCGAATCATGAATTAGAATATCCCTATCCTCATACCCACATCCTCTGCCGAGTAATCAGCCGTGAGCTTAATGACTGCCCTTTTTCCGTGCCTCGTGACCTTGGTATTGACGCTTTCCACCTTGGCCTCGAACAGCTCCTCGAATGCCCTCTTGATATCCTCCTTTTTGGCATCCCTTCTCACCACGAATTCCAGTTTGTTCTCGTCCTCCATCTGGAACATGGTCTTTTCGGTAACATACGGATGAATGAGCACGTTGTATGGTGTTTTATAGCGCATCTCACCATCCCTCCAGCCGTTTTAAGGCACCCTCAGTGAAGAGGGTGAGGCGACCAGGCATTCCTCCCGGTGCCAATAATTCTATGTTCAAATGTTCAGGTGTCGTAACATCGATACCTGGTAGGTTTCCAAAGCCCCTTTGGGCTTTCTTGTGATCATTGACCACGATAAGGATGCTCTTTGGTTTTTTGTACCTTCTCCCCCTCATCTTGCCCTTTCCTGCCCTTACATGGATTCCGGATTTTGCCCTTGTAAGGTCGTCTTCGACCCCGAGCTTTATTAGTGTATTTACGGCCTCCTTTGCGGTTTCTATCTTCTCTATTGAATCGTCGACAACGATGGGCATTGTGAAAGAATCATCGAATTTATGACCTCGTTGAGCAATCAATTTCTTGTCTTTTGTGGCGCTCAATGCCGAGTTTCTGGCCTTTCTCTTCTCCTTGATGTTAATCTTCTGATGCCAGTTACGCTCAGTTCTTGGCGGGTGCGCCCTTCTGCCACCAACCACATTGGGCGATTCAGCTGCGGTCCGCCCCTGGGTGAGCCTCTGCACCCTTGCAACACCCCTTCCTTTCCCCCACGTGACAACTGCATGCCTCATCCCCGAATTAGGGTTCGGCCCGTATGGCTGCCGCCTGTTGGCTTGGGAGGCCTTGACTGCCCTTCTAATCAAATCGGTTCTAACTTCTACGAAAAATACCTTTGGAAGATCGATTTTCTTTTTAGCTTTACCTGTGGTTGAGTAAAGGTTCACCTTGGTTGGCCGCTTTGGCCTCGCTTTGCCCTTCTTTTTCTCGGCCTTTGGTTTTGCCGTCTTTTTTACTTCCTTTTTCTTTTTGGTGGCCTTCTTGGGCTTTCCTTTGTCGCCCTTGGGCTTCTCGGTTTTTTTGGTTTCTTTTTTCTCTTCTGCCATTTCTTCTACCTTCCGTTAGGCACCTTGATTCGATTCTAATGAAATGTATGTTATCTCGGGTTTCTCCACCTTGACTCCGTGAAATCTAACAGGATCGCGAAATCGTACTAGTCTCTTTGTGGGACCGGGTATTGAGCCGTGTATGACCACATATTCATTTTTAACGACACCATACCTCACAAAACCCCCGTTTGGCGAGATCTCCTCCCCTTTATCTCCGATTTTGAGAACACGCTTGTTGTACTCGGTTCTCTGATGGTATCCGGTCTGACCTGCCTGGGGAACAGTGGACCTCACATATGAGGGATGCCAGGGTCCAAGGGTTCCGATCATTCTTCTGTGCTTGCGGTTCTTGTGGGTTAGAAGCTTGACACCCCATCGCTTGATATGTCCCTGAAAGCCCTTCCCCTTGGTGATGGACGCCACATCCAGCATCTCGCC
>CP070672.1:2702551-2707233 GCA_020351895.1 Thermoplasmata archaeon | reverse complement strand
GTTTGGTGAGCGAAGAGGTGGGGGTTGAGATGGGGTGATGCTTCAACCCTTTAAAATGGAACTTTCCACACGCATTCAGTTTTGTCGTGGATCCAGTATACTTTTTCTGGGATAAAATAATCGTCTTCACCCATATCATGCCAGGTATTGGTTGAGGCATCATACCATTGGATGAGATCTATCTCTTGGCCGAAGGTGAGATTATTCAGTCCTTCTGTTCTGTTGTAGCTTGTCAAGGAGGGGTAGCCTACCATGTTCCAGTCTGGATGAAGTTGGATGGTTTGGTTGGAGGTTGGTTGTGTTCCGGAGTATTCAAATAGAACTCCACCAGATTCTATTATATGTATCCAAAATCCTATGGTATGATCAATTTCGTGTAGATCGTTCAATAATGAGGATTTTGATTCATGATTATGTTTCCAATAGTCGAATATATCAGTAGTGTTAAACCATTGAAATGCATCATGTGAACCTGAAATCGGGCTTAAAACTGTTTTAAAACTCGTTTCTGATTGCATAAAAGGAATCGAAACAAGATTCCAACCCTCATATAAGTATATGCAATTACCTATTGGGGATTTCAATGGGTAGTTGTCCTGTGAATCTAAATCAATAATATAAGGAGTATCTCCTATCCCATCGTTACCCAGAATATTTTGGTTGGGACCATGATATCGATCAACACCGGAATAATCAGACCAGAAGTTACCACCTGAGGGGTAGGAATCATCCCAAAAATTTGCATCGGAGTTGTCGTAAACCTGGGTATTTCCTTGACCATTTTTAATAAAGTTATTGTGATATATTTGGATATTACTGGAATTATTTAGATATATTGCGTATTCCCTATTATAACTGAGATTATTGTTGAATATTTTGTTTATGTTATTGACCCTATATATTAGTATGCCGATATCATTATCTTCAATAGTGCAATTTGAGATAGTACTTTGTTCCACTCCGCCAGTATCATATAAACTGATCCCTATTTCATTATCATAAATAATTGATGATATTATATCAACTTCAATATAACCAGCATCAAAAGCGAGTAGGTCTATCCCAATTTTGTTATTACAGATAATATTATCAGATATAACATGATCCAAAGTACCAGCACTCGGTAGCATTGAACCATCATAAATCGAAATACCTGCGCCACTGCCATTTCCTGAAATTTCATTAAGAATTATTTTATTTGAATAAATGGAACCGCCTCGTATTCCTATCCCACCAGAGTTATTTGTCATATTATTCCTTATTATAGTATTGTTAGATGACCAGTAAAGGCCAATACCAGCGGTAGTGTTAGAGATTATATTTTCTTCAATATTGTTGTTTGATGATACCATAATATACATGCTTCCGTAACTAGAATTGATAATATTTTTTAGGATATGGTTATCATTGGAAAAATAAAGATATAAACCATAATAGTTATTATAGATCAAATTATCCGAAATGGTGTTATTTCCTGAGTTTAATTCAAATCCTGAATCGATTTCGATTTCTCCTTTTCTTCCACTGTTCCTTACAGAAAAACCACTCACATTCACCCATCCTGACATGATTAGGATAACATCGTCACTTCCATTGCTATCAATTATTGTATTGTTCTTATTTTCACCTATAAGGTTGATTGTCCTATTCACCACCACATTCTCATAGTATGTCCCATTATAAACAAAAACAGTATCTCCATCTTTCGAATCATTAATCGCATCCTGAATGCTGGTGTATGCTCCACCACTACCAGTTATATTGACATATAAAGTGGATCCCCCTACTCTAATTGAAAAGTCCAAGGTTACATCCACAATCACAATTAAGCCAAACACCATCGCCAAACTGACCCAAACTGCGATTATCTTTTTGTTCATCAATAAATGTCATTGTTTTGACAAGATAAATACATTCCGCAACTCTACGAGCTTACCGCTCACCCTCCCTTATTCCAGTTTATCTGTGGTAACTCTAGCCTGGATGGATTTGGGCGGTAGGTGCAGCTTGGCTGTGTGGTGAGCGCGGAGGTGGGGGTTGAGCAGGTGGGGGGATTGGGCATTCTATAAACCCCTCAGGGGTTGTCAGCCCTTCCGACACACGGCACAAAATGGTGCCTGGGGAAGGGCGATGGGAAGAATTAAAAACAGGGAGTTAGGCTAAAATATCTTATGGTATACGATCACTTAACTTTTATACCGCAAATTACTCCTTTCAAAAGCTTCTTCTTTCTTTTTGTTGTTTGAAAAGTTAAAGATTTTTAAGTTAGTGAAGGATTTAAGGATTATTTTTAGGATTAAATGTCTATACCTTCATAGTATTATTGTTGGCTCTTATCTATTAACACTAATCAAGGGCATTACCTGTTACACTATCACACTTGTATCCACGTTTGCAGCTTGGCCCTCATCGTCTATCACTATCAGGCGGACAAGATAATCACCTTCAACTGGGAATGTGTAGTCTACAACCTCACCACATAAAATATGAATAAGTATTCCGCTATCATATACTTCCCATGTCCAGTTTACTATGTCTCCTCCATCAGGGTCGTAGCTCTCTGTACCATCGAATATATAAATTCTATTATTGGCTGGATAGTCGAGAGATTCAAGCTCGTTATTGATGCCAACTATACGCTCCTGGTGATTAGGTGGTGGGGTGAATATCTCCGTATGGACCACTATGTTTGAACCACCCTCAGCACGAAAACTTAGGGAAGTAACTGAAGGGGCCCTGCCTTTATCTGTCTTATCGAATACATAATAAGCCTCATAATTCCGATCGCTAAAATAAATAAACTGACCTTCTTCCTCGTCTTCGAGGACTAGAATTGGGTTGCTATCTTCAAGGATAGTGCAGGTTACTGAGTGCTTAGTGTACGAGAATTTTACATTTACCAGTTTAACACCCTCACCTGCAGGGGTGATGTTCGCGATGGGTACAGGTGGTTCCATTAGCCAACCATCAGATATCGTAAATGGATATCCATCGTACCAAGCATCCGGATGGTGTAACTCTGTGTCTCCAATAATGTCCCCCCATATCAAGTGCTTCCCAGTAGGATCCCATGGGTAAGAAATACCACCACTATCTACTCCCTCATAATCGGACCAGTAATTTCCTTCTAAAAGTATGGGATAGTGCCAATCGTTGTTTGTAGGGTTCGTGTCAAATGCCGAGACGGTGTTGTCAATGATGTTGTTGTGATAAATCATGTTGCCGGTTGAGGAGTAGAGGCTGATGCCGTAGTCGTTGTTCGAGTAAACGGTGTTGTTGGAGATGGTGTTACCGATGGAATTTATAATGTTAATTCCCACCGCCGAGTTGTTAATAATATCATTGTGGGTAATAGTATTGGAATTTGAATTGCCTGATACAAATATACCTGTTCCATTGTTTTGGGAGATATTGGACTGTTTTATTATGTTGTTCTCGGACGCCACTAGAGTAATGCCGTTCCCATTGTTCATGGAAACGGTTACGTTTACTATTGAATTGCCTGAAGAGGCATTGAGATATATACCCGTCCCAAGTCCTTCTTCACCATCAGGATAACTGCCATCTCCCTGGCCTCCAGCTCCTCCATCACTTGCATTTATAGTATTGTTACCAATAATATTATCCGTGGAAGTAAAAAGGTATAATCCCGCACCAATGCCCCCTGAGCCCCCCTCAGCCCCGCTCCCTGCGTCTCCTCCCACTCCACCGTTTATTATATCAATACAATTGTTTTTTACTATGTTTATTGGGGATATTTGAAGATATATTCCCGTTGCTAAGCCTCCTTCACCACCAGGATATCCCCAATTTCCAATACCTCCATTTCCACCAATGATTGTATTTATTGTATTGTTTATAATCGTGCTGCTAGTGGACGATTGAAGATATATTCCTGCACCCGTACCACCTGGACCTCCCCAACCACCCAAATCATCTCCTCCACTGCCAGCATTGATTGTTTTAATAGAATTGTAGATAATATCATTATTCGTGGACGATTGAAGATATATTCCAGCACCCGTACCACCTGGACTTTTCCAACCACCCCAACTAAGTCCTACACTGCCAGCATTGATTGTTTCAATAGAATTGTAAATAATATTATTATCCGTGGACGATTGAAGATATATTCCTGCACCCGTACCACCTGAACCTCCCGAACCATAGTACCATACCCATCCTCCGTTGCCAGCATTGATTGTTTTAATAGAATTGTAAATAATAGTGTTAACCGTGCACGAATGAAGATATATTGCTACACCCGTGCCACCTGAACCACCTGAACCCCATTGACCTCCTCCATTTCCGCCATTAATCGCTCCAATTATACTATTCATAATTTTGTTGTTCGTGGACGTGTGCAAGTATATCCCCGCCCCTAGACCTCCTGGATTTGCAGTGGTTTCTGACTCTCCCCCGGTTCCACCATTGACTGAGTTGATTTTATTATTTATAATATTGTTGTTTAAGGTCGTTTGTGAATATATCCCTATTGCTTGGCCTCCAGGTCCGCCATTTCCGCCATTGATCGAATTGATAGAATTGTTTACAAGAGTGTTGCTTATGGAGTTTTGAAGTTGTATTGCTAATGCATTGCCTCCAGTGCTACCAGGAAAGTGGCCACCTCCACTCCCGCCATTGATTGAGCTGATAGAATTATTCATGATATTATTGTCATG
>CP070672.1:2696651-2702451 GCA_020351895.1 Thermoplasmata archaeon | reverse complement strand
GTATCACGGCCCCAGCATCGAGAAGGGTTGTTATTATACCTTTATCTATGGCTTGCGCATATATGGTTTTCGAGGCGGGCAGTACCAAAAGACGTGTTTCTGGATGTACCTTTTTACCTTCCAGTATTTTCGCGGCGGCTTCCAAATCTGAGAGCCTACCATTTGTGCAGGTACCAATTAAACACTGGTTCACTGGGATGCCCTTGGCTTCCGATATTGTCTTTATGTTATCCACTGTATGGGGAAAGGCCACAACAGGTTCTACCTTCGATAAATCGTACTCCTTTTCGAGCATGTACTTTACCCCTTTATCGGCCCAAATCGACTCGTATGATGTATTCGCCACGCCAATGAAATTGAAATAATCCATTGTTACATCATCAACAGGAAATACAGATAGCTTGGCCCCCATCTCAACACCCATATTGGAGATCGTGAACCTCTCTTCGACATTCAGTGAATCCACATCGCCATGGTATTCAACTGAGCAGTATGTGGCTCCATCTGCCCTCATGTCTCCGATGATATGCAATATTAGATCCTTTGCCGAAACCGGTGGATTCAATTTTCCCTTTAATGTCATCTTGATGCTCTGGGGCACCTTAAGCCATGTCTCGCCCATCAGAAGCAATGCTGCTGCCTCGGTTCTATCGATACCAGTTGAGAAGCATCCAACTGCACCATAAGAGCATGTGTGGGAATCACTTCCCAGGATGACCTTGCCAGGAAGTGCAAGGCCCTTTTCAACAACAACCTGATGGCAAATACCAATCCCTATATCGAAAAAGTTGGTGATTTTGAATTTATCTACGAATTCCCTTATCTTCTGATGATTTGTTGCTGTCTTCTCGTTTGCTGCTGGAATGACATGGTCCAATATAATAATGGGTAAGTCAGGATTAACAACACCGTATTCATCCAGCTCTGAGGTTATTTTGGAAGTAATCGGAGCCGCGTTATCATGCATGAGCAGATGATCGGGTTTTACAGTGACAATCTGCCCGGGAACCACACTTTCATTCCCTGATCTTTTGGCAAGTACATTCTCTGCAAATGTTGCCGCCATCAACATCCACCTCCTAGAAGGCCACCTCGTTTGTATATCTCCAACTGAACCTCTGAGAAGGGATTGATTTTGAATTTCTTGTTCTTGGTCTTGTTCTCCACATCCCCTGTTTTAAAATCAACACTTATTATATCTCCATTCTCCACTCCTTCTTTAACCAGTTCACCGGTGAGAATGGGAAAAGCCGCATTTATTGCATTTCTTTCGTATATGGCTCCAAATGATTCTGCGATTAGGGCACTTATGCCAAGGTTCTTGAAACAGTCCACTGCCTGTTGCCTGGAGCTTCCGCACCCAAAGTTCTTACCTATGATCACTATGTCGCCGGGCTTGGCCTGTTTTGCGAAGTCTGTATAACCTTCTAGATTGTCGAACGTGTACTGTCCCATTTGTTTTATGTCGGTGATTGTCAGGTAGCGATTGTGGTAGATCATGTCTGTATCAATGTTATCCCGATCAATGATCCAGACCCTACCCTCCACCTTTGTTGGGCATTCTCCTTTTCCCTCACCTTCCACCATTTCTTGCTTTTTGGGCTCCCCCTTTTCGAATAACACGGGCTCTTGCGGTATTTTCTGGGCAGTGGTAATTATTCCTGCTATTGCAGAGGCGGCAGCAGTTTCAGGGGAGGCTAGATATACGCTTCCCTTCCCCTGTTTTCCTGGGTAGTTTCTGTTACCCGTGCTTACCGCAACCTCTCCAGGACCGTTTTGGCCTATCTGTCCCGCGGCACAACCTGCACAGCCTGGATTTCCAACCAGACCACCTGCATCATTGAAAATCTTGATTATACCCTCATCCAAGCATTTCTTCCAAACCCTCTCTGTTGCGGGAACTATTTTAAGAACAATACCCGGGGCCACATTCTTACCCTTCAAGATATTTGCCGCAGCCAGCATGTCCTCGTATCTTCCATCGGTACAGGAACCGATGAATACAGAATCTATCTTCTGACCCTCAACTTCAGAAACAGGAACAGCATCATCGGGATGACCCGGCCGAGAGATCATGGGTCCAAGTCCCTCAACATCAATTTCCATCTCCTTTTCATAAATCGCGTCTGAATCAGGTGTAACATCTACAGCAGTAACACCCCTTGATTCAAAGTAATCAATCACTTTCTTATTGGGTTCGAAGAGTCCGATTATACCCCCCATCTCTGTTACCATGGAAGAAATTGTGATTCTCTCTGCCAGGCCCAGGGAATCCACGATGTCTCCGGTGATTTCCGCAGAATAGCCAAGAAGGCCGTTTGCCCCCAGCTTGGCTGCCATGGCAAGAACAATATCTTTTGCAGTGGCATATTCACTTGGTTTTCCTTTTAAAACGATCTTCATGCTGGAAGGAACCTTGAACCATACCTTTCCGTATGCAAATGCGTGGGAAACATCCAAATCACCCATACCCTGGCCAAAGGCCCCTATTGATCCTAGAATATTGGCATGGGAATCAGTTGAAACCAGGGTTCCCCCGGGTCCAACCAGGCCCTCCTCAATTGCCACATGGGTTCCGATTCCCTTGTTGATATCGAACATCTTTATTCCGTATTCCCTTGCAAATGTCCTGCAAATCTGCTGGTTGGCTGCGTATTTCTGATCGCTTCCCCCGGGGTTGCAGTCCAAGGTAAAAAACGTCTTGGATGGATCGTCTATTCCCAATCCATTGTCCCTGATATTCTTGACCACATTGGCCCCGCCAAAGTCTCTTGCCAATCTAGCATCTATAAAAACATCCACATTCTCTCCCACTTTAACATCTCTTCCCGCGTGGGCTCCGAGAATCTTTTCAACCATTGTTTTCCCCATGCATCTCCCCCCTATAATACCATGTCACATCGTATCTATGGGGTTCGTTGGCTGCATTACGTTTTGGCTTAATTAAGGTTTCTGAATCCTCATTACGAAAAACACCATTATTCCCCTTCTATAACGTAGCATTCTGTCTTTTTACCCACCCTTTTCAGGTCGACGATTCCCTTTTTCGCCAAAATATTGATATTGTAATTCACGGTGGAGGAACTGCCACCCATGGATTCCGCGATCTTGTTCTGGGAAATCCCTGGATTCTCCCGAATCTTTTTCAGGATGATTTTCTGAACATCGGTCATTCTTATAATCTTTGGAGGGAGCTTTATTTCAGCCGGGAAAAAGTGCTTGTAGATTCCGTTATTCTTCGATTTTATGAATCCCTCTCTTTCTAGGACCTGTAGATGGTATGAGAGTGATCCATTTTTCAATTTCAGTTTCTTTTTCAGCTCATTGTAGTGGATTCCAGGATCGGATTCGATATGACCCCGGATTCTTCCCCGGGTTTCATTGTCCATAACCTCGTCTTTTTTTAATCGTGTAAAGAGTGGAATTGCGAAGATGGAAATGAGTCTGAACTTTGATGGCTCGGATAGAATCGTAAAAAAACTAAGTAATCCCCCAATACCTGCAAGTATGAAGCATGTTTCCGTCCTGATGAACCGTGACTCAGGAGCTTCGGCAAAAGACACCGCAGGTATCTCTCTTCTTGTAATATTTCTCGCAAGCTCATCTTCGTCTACCACCGTATAGAACCTCTCACCTGTAATATGAATCCTGTGTTTTACAGAATCAACAGCTACCCCTGTAAGTTCTCCAGAGGGAAGACCGTTTTCCATGTAATAACTCTGGATTGTTTTGAGTTCGAAATCGTAAATATGAAGACCATCGGGGGGGGAGTCTGCAATGGAACCATAACCCGTGGAATGCATTCCATTTACTGCATAAAGTCGATTTGAATCCTGATCAAGATGCATGGAGCTGAAGGTCCCGGTCTTGGGAAATCCCTCAATATCCTGAAATTGGGCCGTAATTGTTTCTTGATTTATTATGACCGAATTCGAGTTATAATGAATTTCTATTTCACCGAAATGATTGTAAAGGGTACTGTTTCTATCTTCAGTCATTTCAAAGGTTCCATTTTCAAGGTGTAATAGATATAATTCTCTTCTATGGGCAAAATAAACAACCTCCCTTTTCTCATCTACAGCAATGCCAAAAACATTAGGCGGATTAAATGGTGCCGACAGGGGATAAAGTGTGCTGTTATCCGTATCAATTTCGTATACAATAATACCGTATTCAGTTCCTATATAGAAAGAATTGGAATCCCTACTAATATCCAATATTGGATATGAAGTGATGTTATAATCCGTCATATTTGTTATCTCACCAGAAATAAGATCCATTTCCTTCAATTGATCTTTACTCAGTAAATATAATGAATCACCCTTAATTTCAATATCATATATAATAAAGGGATAAGTAGTTTCTATAACCGTACCATTTGGATATGCACAGATTAATTGATGACTTCCTCTGTCAACAATATATACGTCCCCTGTTTTTTGGTGAACCTCGATTTCGTTAAGCTGGTCATCAATTTCAATATGATTTGTTACATTAATCGGGGTGAATGTATCTGATCTAGGATCATACGAAAATACAATGGCACCCAATGCTCCACCAAGCCTGCGTCCAGTTGGATTGTATCCTAATCCTACATACATGATTTCTTTCGTTTGATCGTATTCAAAAACCGTGAGTGTGGATTGATTATCCCCGGTGTAATCGTGGATCCATTCATAAGGTCTTTCAGATTCTGCTAGATTGAATCTTAATAACCGACCGAAGCTGCCCTTTTCATGAAATCCGAATGCATATAATGTATTGAGGTTTGAATCATAGAATAGGGCTCCAAAAGAGCAGACCTTGGTATAGCCCCAATCAAGCTCCGGATTGTATATTAGGGGATAAGAACTGACCAAATCTTCATCCAAATTGTATTCTTTGAATCCTTCCTTACATCCTAAGAATATTGTGTCTAATTTACTTACATATATGACATCATAGGCCATTCCTGCAAGATCAGATTCGTTCCTGTGGTTAATAAATTCCCTTGAGATGGTGTTAAATACAGTCAATCCCTCAGAAGTGGCCAAATATAATTCCTTTGTATTCTCATTATAATTGATTCCAAATATGGAAAAATGATATGAATTGTTCAAATCAAAAAAAGTCACACCATAAAATTCGAAACCATTGGATGATACATCCACCACACAAAGGCCATTTTTTCCTCCCAAAAATATCCTATTCTTTTCTGATTCATAGAGGATATGTTCGAATCTGTAATCATATTCCCAAAATCTTGAAGGTCCGATATTCAACTTCTCAGTAATCTGCAATACATCGGTATTTAGAATGAAAATATGATTGGAATCCTTCACAAGGATGAAAATTCGAGAATTCTCAAAATCGGCCTCCAAAGCCAAAACATGATTACTATCAATACCGTCAAAATAATTTATGACTTTGAAATCCCTACTATCGAGATTTTTCACGATAAGGCCATATTCACAACCGATATAGAACTTGTTATTCTCCGAATCCAACACCATATCTGTAATATAACAAGGGTTGGAATAATAGGTGTTGAAAGGGTTCTTTGGTGCCTCCTTGCCATCTCCAGATGCATTTATCCTAGCCTGTGGAATGCCAAAGAGACCGAGAAGGAATATCATGATAGCACAAATCAATCCTATCTTCTGATATACCTTCATTATCACTCACCTAAACCCATGAATTTCCATATGCCTAAAATTATATATAAGCTCATTTGTACAAAATTAGGATTTTAAACGATTTTTCCTGAATCAAAGCCAAAACCTTTATCCAAATCTTAACGTATCTCAATCCCATGGTTACC
>CP070672.1:2659418-2696551 GCA_020351895.1 Thermoplasmata archaeon | reverse complement strand
CAGGCCATGGGACTGGGAGGATGGATGCTAAATGGTGTAGATCCCTTCGCCATAATGGGCGCAAGCAGAGACCCAGAGATTCCTGGATTGAAATTTAGGTACGATGAAAACGAGGGCTGGCCGTATCCGAACCCAACTGGCCTTGAAGGAGCTATGGAAGGATACTGTCCGCCACATCACAAGGACATGAGAGGGGCAGTGGATGCATTGTGCGAAAGGAAATTTGGACCTAAAGGACCCTTTAATGTTGATACACCGGGCCCGTTGAAAGACAATTCGAAGGTTCGTTCTGCCGCTCAGATACATGATGAGCGGTTTCAGGAGTGCATAGCATTACAAGCACAATACGTTTATGACAGTTTTGGCAAATTTCCTGGTACTGTCCCCCCCCATGTTCCTTATCATGGACCTACAGGCCCATCATATTGATCTGGATTTCTATGACGAGTTCTACAAGCCAGGAGCCTATTTGAAAACCCATGCTGAACATATGAAGAATTGGCATTCAAATGAGTAATAGGATCCTGGAAGAAATCGAGTAGAGAATGCTTTTCAAATAACCGAAAAATCCTGAACAAGAAGAACCTCAAAAACAAAGACCGCATTGCATATTTTATGGGACGTCCCCGGGATGTCCCAAAGAAGGTTAATATTAGCCTCTTCTAATTAACATTGTTTGTATAGAAAGGGGGTTGTCTAAATGAAGAATAAGGAAAAGGAAAAAAAGAAGCAGATGAAAACCAGAGAAAAGAAGATAAAGAAGCTGATGAAGGAGACCAAATGGGGACGGGAAGAGGCCGAAAAATGGGTCATCTATGCCGAATCTGTTGATATGAAGACTCTCAGGGAAAAGATAAACTCATAGAAATGGCCTAAAACCCGACAAACCGGATAAGAATAGCTTAAGATTTGATCTAACCCGTCCATAATGGCAGGTTGAGCATTGATTCCAAGGGATGAAAAGGGTGAAACGTTTCCCAAATTGGCAAGGTAGAGTAAAAGGACTCTTGACCCGAATCCATTTCAATTTGTAGTATAAAATCAAACCCCTTCTATCAATCACCATTTCTTATTGGGAACATTACTTAAGCTCATATGATATTCATGAATAAAGTGATATCATATGGGTGAATCAACACAAAATAATGAGCTGAGGAAGCTTTTTTCGCGCCAGGCAAAGTGGACCAAATCCGCAAGAGACTGGTTAATCCAAACAAAAATAGGCACCCCCCTTTCAAGTGTATTGGAGGTTGGTTGCGGCTGCGGTGATGTACTGCATGAAGTTCGCGGAGATGGATACACTGTGGGATTGGATATCAATTTGAAGTATTTAAAGGAGCTGAAAGTGGATGGAATATTGGGGGATGGGCATTTTCTGCCATTTCGCGACAGCTCCTTTGATATGGTGTACTGTCATTTTTCCCTTTTGTGGTTTTTCGAACCTGTTATTGTGATTAAGGAGATGGCCAGGGTCGCCAAAAGTTGGATATGTTGTATGGCAGAATACGACCTGGGTGCCAGGCTGGATTACCCTTTAGAATTTGAATATATTCGAGATAAGCTTGCCGATGGTATCATATCGGACGGTGGAGATCCCTATGTCGGTAGAAAACTCTATGAATATTTTAATGAAGCTGGACTGAAAGCAGAGGTAGGTGCGTACTGTCATGTAATGGATCATGAGCAGATGCTTGCCGGATTCGAAAGTGAATGGAGCTTCATTCAGGAATTTACAGATATGGATTCCAAAGAGCTGAACATTCTGAAAAAAAGGGAGCTGAATTCTATCCAGGGAAAGAACCGTTTTTTATTCACTCCTGTATTCTATGCGCTCTCGAAAAAGACAGAAAAAAAAAAAACCTAGGTGCTTGAGAAACCCTCGGTGCAGAGATAATCACCGGCTTTTATGCTCAGGGGACAGCCGCCGCCGCATAACCCCAGTAATTCACAATCTTCGCATTTTCCAGGTAGATGTCCGCGGGATCTGATTTCAACACATAAAGGAGCCTGCCATATCGCATCCCAAGGGTCGGATAGGATGTTGCCCAATGGCTCATAATAGGATTGACAGGGCAGGACATCTCCGTTGGGCTCGCATGCCAGATTAATTGAACATGCTGTGCAATTTCTGATACCAAGATCCAGGTTGATTGGATTGAGTTCGCAGTAAGGTGTTGGCGTGTACCAAACGAAATCTATATCATTTGCATCCGTGAATCCCTTCACTTCCAATAAAAGGGATTTCAATTCCTCGAACGTAACTGTCTTGGCCCTTTTTCCCGAGCCTGCGCGAATGAGTGAGTTGCAGGATATTTTTTTAACTCCTATTTCATGAAGGAATTTTACGGTATCCAGAATTTCATCGAAGTTATCCTCCAAAATCGTAGTGTTAGTAGACACATACACATCTTCTTTTATGGCGGTTTTTAGCCCGGCAATGGTCTCTTCCCATGCGCCCTCGTCCTTTACTATTTTATCATGGGTTTTCGCATTATGCGATTCCACTGTGATTTGTACATGGTCCAGGCCTAATTTTGTGAGTTCCTTCAGATAGCCTGGCTCAGAGAGTTTCCTTCCGTTTGTGATGAGACCTGTTATCTGACCGTTTTCCTCGGACTTTGCAATGAGCTTTGGAAGGTCCTTTCTGAGCGTTGGCTCACCGCCAGTAAAAACGATGTGAGGTATGCCATACTCCCACATTTTATCAATGGCCATCATCCACTCCTCGGTTTTCAATTCCTTAACAATCCTCTCCTCATTGTAGCAGTGTATGCACTCATTCTGACATTTGTACGTTAATGCGATATCCATTCGATAAGGTGCAGGGAGTGCAAGGTCCCGACTGTCATAGGGCACAAACTCGATGTTAAGTTCGATTTCGTGTTTTCCCCTAAGAAGTCCCAGAAGTTTCGAACGGATCATTTTATAGTCGCCTTCGATCTTATCCTTGTCAACCTTTCTGTAGCGTTTTCGAAAGTCTCTGACAACATCATCTGAGCTCTTACCTTCTATGGAATGTTTGGCAAACTCCAGTGCCGTGCCGTTGAGATATATCATCTTTGAAGCATCGATTATCAAGACACCATCATTGGATTCGTCAACCCTGAGATGGAACCTATGTCCTTTGAATTTACCTTCGCCATCGAACTTGTAGATTCCAGGGGCCATCAAGGTTTTTGGAGTGAAAAGCCCTTTGAAAAAACTTGAAGTGCTCTCTTTCACTACCTTCCACCCCCTGCACAGGCACAGGCACACGCACATGCACAGGCACAGCCCCCACCAGAGAATCCACCACCAGATCCACCTGCGGGAAGTGGATTTGTGACTTCCACTATGCTTTGAGTGAATGAAGTTAGGTTGGATACAATGGACTTGCTGATGCTTCTGGTGCTCTTCACAAATCCTTCCGACCAAGTCACGAACGGATTCGGTCCGTGGACTTCGGCGGCTCCACCAGTTGATGTATAGATATACCAGGGCCTTTCCTGTAACAATATGAATCTATGATTATAATTGGGGTCCAGCAATAACCACTCATCATTTTTGGATGCATTTGATAAGGCTAACTCGGGAGTCCCGCTTCTTTCTACTTCAGCCCATGCACGCTCCACTATGTCCCTGTAGTATTTCTTGGTGGCTACATAATCGAAGCCAGAAATCTTTGTTTTGACGGATTCGATTAGTCCCTCAAGAGTTGTTTTCAATCCGTCGGCATCTAAGAATCCCCTTGGTTTAAGTGCTTTTTCAACGAACACGAGCTCGTAAGACCGTGTTAATTTCTCTTTATAGATCACCACGATCCGCAGAGGTTCGCCGGCAAAAAGCCTCACAGCCCCTTTTTTTGACATCCCAAAGATGATCATCGTAGCAACCATGTTCAATGGTTTTTCCAGTACGATTGCTGCTTCCACAGCAGTCAATCCCACCCGTGGCCCTGCACCCTTAACAGATAACTTGGGTTCGAAATAATCGAGGCGCCTTTTGTGACTGGAATACGCCATGGCCCCGAAAACACCCACAATAATGATCACAGGACAGCAGACAAAAATAGCAGGTCCTGCCATCAATGCGCCCTCATAAATACCCTGCCACACCCTGTATCTAAAATGTTTATCCACATACCTTTCCGGGAAGGAAACACCCACATCGCAATCACCAGATTCGATCTGCTCGGGAGATTTAGAGCCATAGTCCCAGTGCGCCGCAAGTCTGTTTTTGCTTTCATCCCATTCAATGGAAGTATAGGGGTGATCCTTTAGATATTTGACTTTTGTTGAGTCCTGTAAGTTCCATGGCAGATACACCCAAACCTGAAGGTCTTGTGTATTGCCTACTTGAAAATCACTGGAAAACCATGTGGGTCGGAACCTGATACCAACAAAGTTGGAGTTTCTAACATCGTCATAGACCATATGCGGATTATCGGCCTCAAAGAACACCTGTATAACTGAGCCACTTCGCCGAGGGCTGAACTCAACGGCTATACCCATGGGTATATACGGTGAATCGCGGATCGTGTGTGTTGTTGTGTAGCCATCGATGTTAACCAAAGCAGAAGCTGAGTCCAATGAATAAAAAGAATTGGGCATCCCGATATCAACACCATCCAGGGTACCCAGGATATCTACAAACTCGAACTCATATTTTATGTGGATAGAGCCATCCTTTTCGATATATACATGACAATATTCCTTTAATGTTTGGAATTGATAGCTTTGGGCTTTGGCGTTGGTGCTCACCGAAGGTGCCGAAATTAATGGCGGACTAATCAAAAGAATAATGAAGATGATTGACAGGGTCAATATTGCAATTCTTTTATGAGCTACCATTTTGGCTTTTCCTCCAATTCGTAAACTAGATTGCAATAACTACATTTTACAATTACTCCCCCCGAAATCATCCCAAGATCTCTATCAGACAGCTTGGCACCGCAACCTTTGCATTTAAGGTCCTTGATAATTTTTTCACCTGGGAGATCGACTTTTACGGTTTGACTGACCAATTTCGGTTGCACGGCCTTTGCGTAATCGACCCTGTAGATTATCAGGAAGAACACGGAGCCTATTATGATCATTATGATTCCGATTGCTATATTCATGGATTCCCCGGAGCTACCCATGAGGAATATCAAACCGAGAAATAGCAGGATAATGCCCAGAAAAATCAAAAGAAATCGATAAGAGGCATTCATGACACATAAATCAGAAAGGCTCTATTTATACATTTATACTATATTTGTATTTTTCAGATATAATATCTACGATTCATCACGAGAGCGATTAAAAGTATTATGCAAAAAATTCCACCGAGGTAGCTTTCTATGTTTATATTCACCCAATCTGCAACAAAAATGATGGTTCCAACGAATCCAATGATAATGGCGGCAATCCAGGCCCATTTCTTTAGAAGGTAAAGGCCAATAGAGGTGATCATGGACACTAAAGTTAAAAACAAGGGCAACAGCGCGATTAAGGGTCCGCCTTCGAGAATATACAGAATACCGGGTATTAAAAAAAAGACCCCTACGACTATCAAAAGAAGTGTTGTATATTTTACTCCCTTTGCTTTAGGTGCGAGGCTCAATTTATGACCACCATGGATTTATTATATCGAAGATATGCAATTCTCGGAATTACATCGGAGTTTAAATTGATTTCCTTGAGGTTTTTCACCCCTCAGAACCTCCATCTCTCCCCCTTTGTACCAAAGCCAGTAAACTTAAGGTCTGTAAGATCCTGGCGAACTGCTTATAATCGATGATTTACCCAGATAGGCCATCAGCCACTTGATTATGACTTCCATCAAGAATCAGAATCTCAAAGGGAACGTGAATCTTTCTAAATAGGATAATATGATAACAAACTTAATTAATATGAACTAAAATCAGGTTGTGAGTTTGAATAAGGATATCGAAGTTAAAATCAGATGATCCAGCGGGGGGATTGAAATCGAGTCCGTTGAACAAAAGGTACCACAAATAAAGATGCAGGTCACAAACTTTGGGCCCATAGACAAAGCCAATATCCAGATGACGAATTGCTCTTTCTTCGCGGGTAAGAATAACGTTGGCAAATCTGTAATGGCTCAGCTGATGTACAGCATATTGAAGGTGATAAGTCCTACCATGGAGGAAGTGTCAGACTATCTTCCAGAGCTCGTTGAAAACGAGTTCATTAGATTGGTGGAGGAAGTCGTGTCAAAATCCCCAAAGACCAAGTCGCAACCCCAAAAGTCCACGAAAAAATCCAAGGGGAAATCTTCCCGAAAGTCGGTTCCAAAAAACGAGGGGACCTGGAAGGTGAGTCAGAGGGACCTTCAAACCATCAAGAGCCTGTCCAGAAAGAACAGGGAAAAAATAAGAAATCGCATCAATTCCGAGTTGTCTTCCTTATGTCATGAAAGATTAAAGGAAGGTGTTAGATCTGAGATGACATATGTCTTCTCATCTTCCATATACGATTACATCAGACTGGGCGAGGATATCGCGAAAATACTCTTCGAGTACAATGATAACATGTACAGTTGTATATATACAATGGGAATCTACAGGAAATCCAAGTCCATAAGAACGGAATGCGGTTTGAAGGTAGACAACGATTTTCTTAACAGATACATAGATGACATGTTTAAGCTGCCAATCAAGCATCTAAAGGGCAAGACCATCAAATATAAGTGGGAAAAAGGCAAATTAATTGTTCGGTTTCCATACCGTTCCACATCTGAGGATATATATACCCTTCCCTCCAAGACCTACCATCCCTGGAGAATATACTTTATTCCAGCAGGCAGGGCTGGATTGCTTGAGGGGTACAGGATAGTCTCCAATGCATTTTACAGAGCAGCACCTTTTGCCTCCATATCCGACACAAAGTCCCCTTCCATTACCGGTGTTGTGGCCGATTATTACTCTCTTTTGATGAGTTTTGAGGGTAAGAAGGGTCACTACAACGATATCGCCAAAGACCTACTGTCCAAGACAATGGAAGGTATCGTGGAGATGGACAGCGATGAATACCCTTTCTCAGTGATGAAATACCGCTTAAAAACCCCTGAGAACCATGAGACTGTCATGGATATCACCAAGGCATCGTCCATGGTAAAGGAGCTGGCCCCCTTATTCATGGTGGTGGCAGAAAAACTGAGGCCAAATGATATTTTAATAATTGAAGAACCGGAATCCCATCTTCAGCCAAAAACACAGCTGGAATTGGCGGAATTCTTTTTCAGCCTGTCCAAGGAGGGTGCACGGATATTGGTGACCACCCACAGCGAGTTGATGCTGAGGCAGAGTTTCCAGCTCTTCAATCAAAAGGACCTTCCAATCTCAGGAAATCTGTTCATATTCAAGGAATCTGGGTAGGATGGATATTTTCCGGGAGATTTTATGTGAATATTCACAAACCGTTTCCTCAGGCTGGCCTCAAATGGCTGATTAAGGCCAAAATATCCGTTATTTTCCGCAAAGCTTATATTTTCCGGAATCCATGTGTATGGTAGTAGTAAACCTTCAGGCGTATACTCCTTCTGCGATACAGGGGTAAGGTAAATAATTCACCTACTATCTAGAGGAGAGGAGGGATAGACTATGGCGACGAGAGTAATGGAGACTACATCTTCGATAAAAGACAAAGAAAGCGAAACCAGCGAACAACAGGAAATTGGGGCCGAAAGGAGGGTCAAAAACGGTGGTACTGTATCAGAATCCTTTTTTCTTGGCGAAATAACAACTGTTCCCTTAATATATCTAGAGGGGGAAATGCAGCAAAGGGAATTCCACAAACCAGGCTTGTCCATGGAGCCAATTAATTTCCTGGAGGAGAACGATCCCGCTGTAATAAAGAAATACCTATGTGGATTCATGGATCTACCCACCAACCTTCTAAACGTAGGATCGGCCATAAATGGTATGGAGTCAGTCTGCATCGATCTAGGAAGTAGAAAACCCTCCATTGAAGCCGATACAGACACCAAGAAAGCAGCATGGTCAGTGAGCGAGGTTAAGGTCTGTTGTCCTAAAATGGTGTTTGGATGCAATGGTGAGGACAGAAAGATCGAGCCCTCATATGAGGATATTGGGGCCTATGAAACGCCCGCGGAAACCCAGGACATGGAAGGACCCGATTCTTCAATGGACGATATCCTAGATGAATTTTCAATGGAACTGGAAAAGAAGATAATAGAGACAGGCTACACCTCAGGGGTTTTACTGGATGAAGATCACCTTCAAAGGACAGGTTTTTGGACACCAAAAGCCAAGCCTAAGGAAATCCAAGAGGAAGAAAAGCCGAAACCAGTGGATGAACCCGAGGTAGCTTTGGAGCAAGACACAAAAATGCCATCACCAATGTCCCAACCCGAGGATATTCCCGTTGCAGAGGATGTTTCATTGGATGAAGCTTCAGAAAGCAAAGTGGAATTAGATGTGGAGGTAGAAGGGCCCCAGGATATGGATGTGGCAGGACCACAGGATGTGGAAGTGGTAGAGCCACATGGTGAGGAAGTAGCGGGATCCCATGATATGGAGGTAGTAGAGCCTCAGGATGAGGAAGTAGTAGGTCCACAGGATATGGAGGTGGCAGAGCCCCAGAATGTGGAAGTAACAGAGCCCCAGGATATAGAAGTGGAAGGGACAGCAAAATCAGAAGATGAACCCGAATTGGAAGACACCATAGACGGTATCCTGGAATTGATGGACGAGCTTGAAAACGAGAAGAAGGGAACAGAAGAGGAGAGGGCCAAACTGAGAGAGATGGTGAATGAAATCCAGGAGAAGAGGGGTGATTTTGGCAAAGACTTCAAAGGAACAGAGGAAGACAAGATCGAACTCATGGATATGGTGAGGGCCGTTGAAGATAAAATGAATGACCTGAAAATGGAGAAAATGGATACCGAACTGGACAAGGCGGAAATGGAGGGCATGATTGCTGGGATGGAGGACAAGATCACGGATCTTGAGATCTCCCAGATTGGCGCTGAGGCCGAGGAAACCGAATTGAAACGCAAGATGGATGGAATCGAGAAAAAGATATTGGAGTTGGACGAGAAGAAGGACAGCGAAGAAGCCAAGACCGAAATGGAAGACGCGCTCAAGGGAATGGAATCTAAGATGGCGGAAATGGAGACCAAGATCCAAGGTGCCGAGGAAAAGATGGAGGAGTTAAAAGACGAGATGGATGTCAGGACATTTACGGCAGATTATATCCAAAATATCGATGATGTAGGGGAGCTTAGAGCCCTGGCCGTGGAGGTGGGATTGGAAAGCAGTGGATCGTTACCTGAACTAAAAGAAAGGCTGCTTGGATATGTGGAGGGAATAGAAGAGGAGTCCGAAGAGCAAGGTGAAGAGGATCCGAGATTCACAAAAGAGAACATCGAAAACATACAAACCAAGGCGGAACTGGTGGCCCTGTGCGTGGAGGCAAATTTAAAGAAGAGCGGAAGGAAGGAGGAGATCAGAAAGAGGCTCCTTGAATATGTTGAAAGTAAGGAATTGGAGGCCCAGAAAGAGAAAATAAAGGGACAGAGATTCACAAAAGAGCACATTGAAGGCATCAAAACCAAAGATGAGCTGCTTGCGCTGTGCGAGGAGGCCAATTTGCCAAAGAGCGGGAAGAAAGAGGAGCTCAGAAAGAGACTGCTTGAGTACGCAAGCAATCAAGAGATGGATGATAAAACCCTAAAAATCGGCATGGAACATGAATTTAGACTGGAAAGCACGGACAAGTTGGCATTGGCTGTACTGGGAGATATGTATAAGCATCTATCCTTGGAACTGGGTGATCACTTTCAGGAGCATATGAACGATCTTAATGGATTTATAAGAACCATTTTGGAGGTAAGAGAAGAGCTGGGATTAGAATCGGATGAAATCCTTAAATCCGTGGCAATAAAACCCAAGAATGACAAAACTGCCGAAATTTTAAACAATCTAAAATTGTCATTTCTCACCAAGGTGAAGGCAGATAGTCTGGAGGTTGTTGAGCCGGATAAGGAGTGGGAAGGCATCAAATTGCAGATGGATATGGACAAGGAGAACATCACAGCCACATATACCACGCAGGCAGCTAAAATCCAAATGCTTTTAAGGCTACAACCTCCGGAATTAATCAAAAAGGTCCTTGAGGAAAAAGGGGAGTACACCCTGGGGGTGGAGGGATATCCCATAACCATTGTACCAGATATGTTGAGTTTTAGAGTTGTCACTCCCGAGAATTTCGAAATCAAGGAAACTGAAGGCGGCATGGTATATATCGAGAAGGAGACCATAAGGAGGGCTGAACCAGAGTCAGAGGATATTTTAGAATCCGAAGAGGATGATGCAACCTCGGAGCAAGAGTCACCCGAAGGCATCCCTGATTCCTCAGAATCCCAAAAATCCGAAGATACTGAGCGATTCAAAAGGAAAAGGGAGCGCTCTCTTCCACCACCTCCTTCAGGTAAACCCCGGAAAACTATACTATTGAAAAGTAAGAAAAGTACATTATTTGGGAAAATAAAAAAGCGATTGAAAAAATAGAAACGAAAATTATCTTTATTCAATCCCCCACAAAATCCTTATAATCTGTGGACTCTTTTCAGTATTCATGAGCCCGCAGGCGGATAAAAAACCAGTGGACATGAAGAAGACCTTCCTCTATTTCATACTGGCCGCCCTCCTTTTACTCGTCCTTTCCCCGGTCATGATATTCATACACGAGATGGGCCATGTGATCGCCATTTTACTTCTGGGAGGTGAGGTCACTGGCTTTCACATCTCCTGGTTCTCGGGATCCGTCACATACAACGGCTTGGAGAGTGCCCGGGCCCTTTTTTTGGTACACCTCTCTGGGGTCTTGGCTAACATGATCGTAGGGGCCGCCTTGATTTTCCATGTTTGGAGGTACAAGGGTCATCCATTCATAGAGGCCCTGAGCCTGGTATGGGGAATTGTCATGTTTCTTTTGGATTTCGTGAACTACACCATATACGACATTTTCGGTGATCACGGCGGCGATTTCGACAAGATATATGAGGCCTATCCCATGGCGATCCCAGTCTTTATCATAGTAGACATTGTGCTTGTTATATTGATAATCATACTTCTTACGAGAAAGGAATTCTGGAAGGGCATTCAACTTCCCAGGAAGACCGTTTGATCTTCATCCATTGTCACTCTTATCCATTCCGATATGAAAAATATTCAGTCAAAACAGGCAAATTGACGGGAAATATACAATATTATGGTATTCATCGGTATTTTCTGTTCCTGTCTAATAGATGGCAGATATCATCCGCTGTTCTTTCATCCAGGATACCCTGGTCCACAAGGGATCCAACATAGTCTTTCGCCTCCTCCAGTGAACCTCGTGAGGCCTTTGTTATGAGGTTGGCGATAAACGAGTTTGTGAAATCCTCATTCATTGACGATTCTTCCATAATCTGTCTAAGAAGGTTTTTGAAGCGAGGAAGGTACCTTAAATTGAGCTTTGCCTCCTTCTGATAATCCGGCCTACTCCTGTTCTTTATTCGGGCTTTGGAGTTTCCAAACCGTCTATTTGCCAAATCGAACTCTCCATTCTATTAAACATACATATCGTATCAAGATACGATATCTCATTCTCTTTTATCTGGGTATTGACAGAAACCTAAGCACTCCTTGTACTTAAGTGTTGTCATGAAAAACTCCTTGATATAGACGATAATGGCCAACTTAACAGGGATGATACTTTTTCAATAGCGCAATTCGAATACGGTAGGTGTGATAGAATGAGAAAAACTTAAAGTTCAGCCATGAAGATTACCAGAAGGATGATCCCATTATTCAAGCGGTATCCGAATTTGAGAGGGAGCATTCCACATGTATCCTTGGGAAGGTTCCCCACAGCAATCGAAAGGATGGATACCTTGGGAAAAAAACTGGTTCTGAATAATCTCTACATCAAACGTGACGACCTCTCAGGGGAGATTTATGGGGGGAACAAGGTGCGAAAGCTGGAGTTCATCCTGGCGGGCGTATCGAGATCAAAGGCCAAGGCCATTCTGACCTACGGCTACGCAGGCTCCAATCACGCCCTGGCTACATCCCTCTATGCAAAAAAGCTCGGTATTAGGAGCATATCAATGCTCCTCCCCCAGCCCAATGCTCACTATGTCAGGCAAAATCTTCTTTTAAACCACTACTTCGGGGCTGAGCTCCATCATTACCCCAATATTCCTGCACTTTACATGGGAACCGCATACCAGGTTCTGCGAAATGGACTCCGTGATGGAAGATTTCCAAAGCTAATCCCTCCAGGGGGCTCGACACCGGAAGGTACACTGGGATTCGTTAATGCAGCCTTCGAGCTTGATGAGCAGATCAAATCCGGTTTGATTTCTGAGCCTGATTTCGTCTATTTCCCCCTAGGTACCGTTGGAACAGCATCTGGCTTCATTCTGGGGATGAAGGCCATGGGCAGAAAAACCAAGGTCGTTTCAGTCAGGGTCACACCTACGAAGTATGGCAGCGCCAAGAATATGCTCATGCTCCTACGCAAAACAAATTCCCTCTTAAGAAAAGCGGACCCACGGTTTCCGAAGCTGATATTTTCGGAAAGAGATTTCGAAATCAAACATGATCAATTTGGGGAACGATATTCACTTTTCACGAAAGAAGGGATTTCGGCAATTAAACTCATGAAGGAAACCGAAGGAATCAAATTGGATGGGACGTATACAGGAAAAACCTTGGCTGCACTTATTAAGGACTCAAGAGAAGAAAATATGAAAGACAAGGTGATACTTTTTTGGAACACATACAACTCGGTGGATTTCTCGAAGACTATCGAAAAAGTGGATTATAAAAAGCTCCCTCGAAAATTCCACAGTTATTTCGAGGAGGAGGTTCAGCCTTTGGATAGAAGATAATCAGATTCAGGGCATCATCTTTTTCTATATTGAACAATTATGGGTTAGCTGGTTTGCCCATGAGTATTGGTATGGCCTTAGGTGGTTTTATTGAAGGGATGCGGAATCATCCAGAAATTGTGGTTGGTGATCATGCAAAAGAGCTCCACAACAGATCTTTGGTTGTGGATTTGCATAACGATATTCTGATGTACTGCGCATCATTCAAGTTCAACTTGAACAAGCGACACGGCGCGCCAAGGTATTTCAATCCCCTGCGGCCGCTCACCGACATACCGCGATTGAAAGAGGGAGGGATTTCTGCCCTTGGATGCGGGATTGCCAAAATACCAATTTTAAGCCGCAGAGGCTCTAAGATAGGATGGTTGAATGGCTTTATGAACACCATGGATAGAGTTATTTTGGATTCTAAAGGCAGCCTTACTCTGGTAAGATCCGCGGGAGATTTTATCAGCGCAAAAAAGGAGGATAGAATCGCACTTTTTCCTGGCCTGGAGGGTTTGCATTTGATTGAGGGAAAAATAGAGGTTCTTGATGCATTGCAAAAGCGCGGTCTATGCTATGTAACGTTGGCTCACTTTGAAAGCAATGAGGCTGCAATCTCAAATTTCGATAAAAAACCGAAGTTCACAGGTCTTTCAGGCTTCGGAAAAGAGGTACTGGAAAAAATGCGTAGGCTGTGTTTGGTAATCGATTTGGCACACACAGCAACTCCCACTTTCATGGAGACCGTGGATTATGTAAAGGAACCTGTGATGGTATCCCATACAAACTGCCACGGGCTCTTTCCATTATGGCGTAACGTCAAGGATTCCGAGATAAAAGCCGTTTCCGAGCGAGATGGCATAATCGGTATCATGGTCTCGCCGAGATTTACAGCCAAGAATTATTGTGCACCGCTTTCGTTGGTTGTGGACCATATAATGCATGTGGTGGAGCTTGTGGGTGCAAGGCATGCATCCATAGGGTCCGATCTAGATGGTTTGGTACCTACCCCCAATGGTCTCAGGGATGTTGCCGACTTCCCGAAATTAACTCAGCTTCTTCTATATAGAGGACTTTCTGAAAGCGAGATAGAGGGGATATTGGGGGGAAACTTCTTGCGGATTTTAAGGAGGGTAAAAGGAGAATAAATAAAGCGTGATCCAATATCAAAGGCCCTACTCCATTATAAAATTATCTTACCTGAAGTTCCACAATGTGGACAAGTTATGCTTTGAGGTCCCTTCTTAAGGGGTATTCTGAAGGTCTTTTGGCATTTGGGGCATTTGAGGTTCTTCATACTGGTTGGCTCGGGCTTAACAGCAGCGGTGGGTGGTGGAGGTGCCACGGGAGCCACTTTCGGTTTGGGTTTGGCCTGTTTGGGTGGAGGAGGAAGAGGACGAGCGAGTGTAGGTTCTGGGGTAGGAGCCGGCGCTGCCGCCACTGGAGGTGTCACAGAAGGAGGCGGGGAAGGTGTTGTTGCTGCTGTGGCTTCGGGTTGCCAGACTTCGATTTCCTCTTCAGGCTTTTTCCTTTTAAGTAAGACGATTACCGAAATCAACACAACAACTATGCAAAGAATCAAAACGAGTAATAACCATAGCGGTATACCGGCTATGGTATCGTCATCAGATCCCGGTGTTGTTTCTTCTTCGATCTCTATTTGTACTGTGTCAACACTCACTCCCCCATCATCGTCTGTTACAGTCAGGGATACTGTGTAGGATCCTGATTCACTGAAAGTATGCACTGGATTCTGCTCGCTTGAGATTTGGCCATCCCCGAAATTCCATTGGAAGATCAAAGATGACAGCGAATCCTCGGAATCGGATACCGTGGCCGTGAAGGAAACTGTGCCACTTTCTTGAACACCTGGTGTATGGATTTGTACGATGGGAAGGTTGTTTTTTACTTCCACGGCATTATAGTTGTACATCCAGTTGCTGAGCTCCTCTCCATCATCAACCCTCACCCGGAAGCTGTAATCCCCGAAATCGGCATCTTTGGAAGCTAAAAACAGAACCTGCCATTTGGAGTTGGTATATTCTGGTGTTCCGAGATGGAGGTTTTCCCAGACTCCTCCTTGTAATGAGTATTCAAAGGTTACAATAAGATCGCGTTCATCTTTATCGTCATCCTGGGCATTGGCGTAAATGTGGATTTCTTCCCCTCGAAAAACCTCAGAGGCAGACAAAGTGAAGTCCAACACGCTTGGGAGATTGTTTTGAACCTCAAGGCTTTCGTTGAGGTATTTCCAACCACTACTAGCTCCGTCAGAATCCAAAACCTCAACCCTGAAATCGTAATCCCCCACTTCCGCCGTGGCAGAGGGGGTGAAGCTGACCTCGAAACGATCATTACTTGAACTGTAACTCTCACCTGGAAGATCGGTCCATGTGATGGAACCTGAGTGTTTGTACTCAAATGAACACATCAAATCAGCAGGTAGATTTTCGGTATCTGAAACGGAAGCATAGACAACAGTGGATTCGGTCCTGTATATCTGGGAGTCGGTGGTATCGATGCTCCCAACTTTCGGCTTGTTGTTAAGAACAGATATAGACCCGATGAGAGGAAGCCAATCGCTGAAGTCGCCGGCGGAATCATAAAATCCCATTCTTATCTCGTAATCACCCAGGATCATATCAAGAGCTGGAGCAAATTCAATCCTCCAGCCAGAAGCCGTGGTTGTCATGCCGGAAAAATAGATGTTATCCCAATTCAAACTGCCTATTAATCTATAAGAGAATTCTGGGCTAAAGTCCTCTTCCTCATCCTCTGTATCGGACCCATTGGCGAAGATGTATACAAGCTCACCTCGATAAACCTCATTCGCAGATGAGGATATGTCCTCGGCCATCGGCAGATTATTGTTCACAGACACGCTTTGGTTTTCATATATCCAAGGACTAAAGGCAAGTGAAGAATCATTGAAATGTACCCTGAAATCGTAGATTCCCAAGAGGGCCTCAGAGGAAGGAGTGAAATTGATCCTCCACTGACCGCCAATATAGACGGGATCGAATAGATGCTCCGTTTTCCATGAAGTCTCTCCAGGCTCCAGGTACTCGAAGTGTGGTGTCAGATCACCTTCGTTATCCTCAACATCAAAACCGTTGGCATATATGACCAGGGTATCTGTCCGAAACACACTTGATGAGGAAATGATGATGTCAGTTGAAGTGGGAACGTTGTTTAGGACCTCAACGAAGAAGGGGATGAATATCAGATTGCTCAAATCTCCCTCCGAATCGCCGAAACTGACGTGAAAATCGTACATGCCTGGCTCGGCATCGGAAGGAGGAGAAAACGAGACCATCCATGCCTCACCGTTGTAGGTTGGCCCCAGGAGATAGTCCGTTGTCCAGCTTGACGAGCCTGGATCGTAGTATTCGAAATATGCCGTAAGTAAATCCTCAGGATCTTCAACGTCAGTACCATTTGCATAGATGCTTATGGACTGGGTTCTGAAAACCCTTTGGCTTTCACTTGTAAGATCCAAAGCGACTGGTGGGTTGTTTTTAACTACGACGATGTCGTTGGCATAGATGTAATCGCTGTATTCCCCTATGCTGTCCTCGAATCTCACCCTGAAATCGTACCATCCCAAAGGTGCAGAAACAGGGGGAGAAAAAGGTATTGACCAGTAACCTGAAGGAACGGTTCCGATGTATGTGGCAGGATCAGAAAAAAAGGAGGTATTCCAGAGTGCGGAGTTGGGATCCCTGTAATCGAAATAGGGGATCAGTTGATCCTCGGGATCCTTAAAATCACTGGCATTCGAATGTATGAAAAGGGTACTGTTGCGAAAAACGATTCCCGGAAATCCGCCAGCCGGAGAAAGGTCTTCGGAATCCGGTTTGGAATTGATCATGACCGTGACATTTCGGCTTTTCCAAATCCGGGGAAGGGAAAATCCATGCTCAGGAGCCCTTTTCGCGCTGACGTTATGAGGTGTGGTGAAGGTTTTGCCTGAGGTGTTCTGAATATATTCTGTTGCTGGAATAAAGTATACCCATCCATTGTTACCTAAGCCTGTATTTCCGCTCCATTCGTTGCTTCCAAGGGAGTCGTTCACTAAGACGTCTGCACTGTCCACCCCCATTCCATTACCGTCCACAACCTCCACATCCAAAAACCAGCGAACAGAAAGGTCAGATTCTGGATCCTCGAAATTGGCTGAGGAGTTGTCGAAGGTTGTGTTGAGGGCCGTTACATGGGAATCACTTGACAGATTGAAATCGTATGACGTGGATAGAATCGAAGAGTTTGTTATGTTCACAGAGGAGTTATAGCAGGTCACTCCAAAAAGATTGTTATTTAAGGTCGTGTTGAGGATAGTGATATTAATGCAATCCCAAAACTCAAGACCGCTTTGAGCGTTGCCGTTTACGATATTGTCTTTGAAAATACCAGGCTCGTGGAAATTTTCGAAAAATACACCATTCCCATTCAGGCTGCCTGAGAAATCGTTGTTCCTGACGTCAAAAAACCCATTACTATCAGTATATAAATATAAATTATCATACCAATTATCAGTAACCTGGTTGCCTGTCATGTTCAGGGAAAGGATGTCTAAGGTGTCAACACCCAATCCTATACCATCGTTGTTTTGGATAGAATTGTGGTGTATGGAAGCGGTTAAAGGTCCATCCCACGAGAATGCAAATATCCCATCATCATTATCGTATATCTCATTTCTCACTGCAATTAATTCCAGTTCCTCGTCGGAAAAAAGGTCTATACTGGAACCCATGTTGTTTTCCACCCTATTGTGGGTGATTTCTGCGTAGAGCTTGCGGTTTGCCGGGGTAAAATAGAAGTAATCGAGATAGATGCCATCGTTGTTTTTCCAGATTACGTTGTCTATTATGCGGTATTGGCCATCACCATCCATGGTGTCACTATATATTGCCCCTGCTCCGCTGTTGTTGGTGAGGTTGTTGTTCCAGATATCTGCAGAAATCGATCCCCAACAATCCAAATAAATGCCGTCGCCATTATCCAAAATCTTGTTGCTGGAAATGTTACATACAATATCGGTTCCAGCCGTCATCCAATCATTGGTGAGCCAAATGCCCCAGAAATTTCGGGTAATATTGTTGTTTTGTATTGTGGCATCCAGTATGGCAGTTGGACCTTCTGCCACAATGAATATCCCATCACCAGATGTTGGACCGTGACCGTTATTGTCGAAAGTGTTTCCATTTATGGTTGCCGTGATGTCCGCTAGGCTGGACCACAGATAGACACCGTTTGCAGAGTTATCATTCACCTCGTTCCCAGTGATTGCAGCAGTGATTGTACCGGTGGTAGAATATACTTCAATTCCTCCATCACCTCCCATGTTACCCACGATTGTATTGCCCGTGGCCTGGAAATTCACTCCTGAGACTGGAGATTCGATTTTAATTCCCGACCGATTGTTGTAAGAAATATCGTTATTTGTGAATGCAGGAGAGGGATGGGTGCCGTTAATTCCAAATTCGCAGTTCGTAATGGTATTATCGCTGATTATGATGGGATTGGTTGAATCCAGATGGATTCCTTCAGTTGCATATTCTATATTACAGTATTCAATACTGCCTCCCCCACCTGCGAAATCTATGGAGCTCCAATTACCAATTCCGGGTGAGGTGCTGTTGGATGTGAAAGTGATTCTACTGGCGGGGGTTCCCTGGGCATAGAGGGTCCCTTGCACGATTATACTGTAGGACCCATTGAAGTAAATGTTGCAACCCGGATCAATGGTAAGAGGATATCCGGAACTCACCGTGTAATTACCCTCTATGCAGTGATTTGATGAGGAATCCCATCTTACTTGGAAGAAGGCAGGATTGGCATCGTTTGGCCCGTTGTCCTCCTCTTCGGTACTGGTTGCCCCTGTCAATCCATGGGTGGTTCCAGATGCTGAGGGAGAGAACATTGGGACGACAAACATCACAATGCTGAGCAGTAAAATGAGGGTCACAATCAGAGGAAATATCCTCTCATTTCGAGGCCCATAATTTCTGGATTTTGTCACCATTTATTCTTCCTCTGTTTTAGTGTATTTAAAAGTTATCTTTAGGGTTGTATAAAGGTTTAATGGATGACCAGTATTTTTGGTAATTAAATTTTACGCAGTGAATATCATAAGGTGCAGGAAATCATGTATTAAATGGTACCTATTCAAAATCCATAATCACAACTCACCCCATGATCCCAACAACACAGTTTCCTTTCCTGGATAGCCTGTAATAAATCCACTTCCTGCCTGTGATCCTGTGAATCAACCCGGCGGCAAGTAATCTCATGAGATGCTCGTGGACCGTTGACTTGGCGAACTTCATGATTCTCGATAAATCAGTTAAAGTCATCTGCCTATGGTGAAGGTTTTTTAAAATCTCGATACGGGTGGGTGATGAGAGAGCCTTCAACAGCTGCTCGTCAAAGGTGAGCTTTTTGGCACCTACCTCTTGGGAAATCATATTACTTTTTGCATTCATCCTCTTCATGGCTCCATGATAAAATATGTACAATGTATATATTAAACGCTTCGTACACATGTAGGTGACATTTAGAAAAAAACAAAGGAGAACACTGTGAAGACCTCGGATGCTATGACGAAGGCGATTATGCTCAATTGGGATGGAGTGAATTCCTTGACATTTCCGAGGCCCAACCAGATTATGGGAATACCGATAAAGAACTCCACCACAGATTCCATGACTCTACTGTTTAAAGCAAGCAGGATTCCTGTCAGGATAAAAAGTACCCCTATACCCGAGACCAGAGAGCTTCTTAAGGCTGAAAGGCTTTTTTCGAAAGACTCAAAATCAAGGAATCTCAAGAGCACGAGAAAGACCCCCATAAGCAGCCATAGAAGGGCACTTATGGCTTTATATGGCCAAAGATCGGTTCCTTGGGACATAATAACGACCAGGCAGAAAACGGCGACGAAGGCCCCTCCGCCCATGCAAATTGCCCACAGGATCTTTTCCCTATTCAGCCTTTCGATTTCATATGATGTGAAGACCATCAAAGCCCCTGATATCACCCAAAATGGGGAAAACCATGAGGACCAGGAGAATAGGTCGTAAAAGGCGATTGTGAAAAATCCAAAGAGAACCAGAAAAACGCCAAGGGACATGGATAATTCGCTTCTCAGACTCCTTGCCAAGGGTTTTCCGAAAATGAAGACTGCGAAGGCTGGAAGCACGACCGAGGCTAAAATCCATGCCTGCTCCCCTTCATATTCCACACCTGCTAAAAGGCCAACAAAGACGGAAACAAAGCCTATGAAAACAGCCCCGATTATTATCACGATCCTCCTGGAAATTGCGTCCAGATGCCTCACGTCCTTCAAACCCATGAATAAGAGAAGAAGGCTGATTACAAGACCAACAGGAACGAAGGCATAAAAACCGGTTGACAGGTATCCAAGGGCAACTATCAAACCCAAAGAGAAGGAGGCCATCATGAAAAACAGTCCCAGGCTCACGAACAAGGAATTTGCAGCTTTAAACGGCTGCGGGAAGAACTGCTGCTGGGGGGCATCCAAGGGTAGAAATGTGGGGATATAGTTTTTTACACCGCCATCTTCCGAGAAAACCTCCACAGCAATAAATTCTTTTCCACAGAAAAAGCATGGCACCATAAAACCGGGTGTACCGTTTTGCAGGGGTACGAGGTTGAGCTCGAAGTTCTTATTTGCCTGGCCGCAGAACGGGCAAACAACTTTTCTCTCCAATTCCCTTGCTCCTATTCCTGGCTCTATTTCCTGTTTTTCATGAAAGGTTCCGTCCTCAGAAAGTCGGTTTAGAACCTCCAAGACACTCAGCTTTTGTGGGATGTGGTCCTTTAGCTCTGATATCTTTATTTCTAAATGAGTCCCATCCTCTTTTTTTAATGTGATTTTTTTTTCTAAAACCGCCTCCTTCAACCTCAGTGCCTCGTCCTGTCCTAAATGGCTCAGAAAATAGGCGTTCTTTCGCCTCTCCTGTCCTTGGATCCTCGCTTTTTTCTCCTCCACAAGCTCTGCACCTTTTAGGTCTTTTAACGCAGAGGCGATATGGCTTCTTCTAACTCCAACGGCCTTTGCCATCCCCTCCTGGGATGTCTGGGCAGGCACCTCGACCTCGTCCTTGAATTTCGAAAAGGAAAGGAGATGAACCAAAATTTTCTCCTTGACTGTATATCTGACCTTGTCTGCCATCTCGACTCACCAATACTTGTACAATATAAATTGGTTTTGCTGTGTTTACTTTTACTAACCCAGCCTCGGGGGCGAATGATGGCACGCGTCAGGAAGAAATGATATTGATATGCGGAGAACCTAGATTACATATTTATTAAAGACATGAACACTGGCCATCCATATTAGAATTACACCTATGATAAGCAATATATTCAATGAATATTCAAGCAATGTCATCCCTTCTTTATCCTGACCTTCTAGAGGTATTGAGTCGCATGATTCCTCATCTTGTCCCTGTAAAGGAACGATGTCAGCAGCCCCGGCTAAAATCGGGATAAGCAGGATACCCACCAACAGGAAAAATAAAAAGAAGGTGGGGAGTGTGGGCAATTTACCGAGGATTTTTTGATTACCCCCACCTATCACATCATCATCTCCTTTTATGTGGCCACTATCTCGATAGGCAAAAGCTCCACATCCAAATCGGGATTGTACATGTCGAAGGCATGTATGCCCGCAACGACACTCTTAACCGGTTTTTTGGCAAGAAGAGGATATGTGAATGTCAAAGGTTGATTTGGATATACATCCTGTATATAGACCATAAGCTCCCTATCATTGATCTCATAGTTGCTTACTTTGCCCAAAGCCACCAAATTACTGAAGTCGGACTCAACGAATGAGAAGCCCACGGGGGCTCTTAAATCCACAAGCACCATCTTCAGCTTGGTGGCACTACCCAAGTACTCCAGCCTCAGAGTTGCCCCGATCATATCGTTTACAGTGATGTTCTGGGTGCTGTAGGCCACATCCAGGCTCATCTCCGAAGGCTCGTTGGGACCTATAACATTCCAGGGTATATACTGGGAGGAGTAGACCTGATAAAGGACAGAACCTACACCGGAGCTGGTGATTGTAACGGTTGTGGTCTCCGCAAGATAAGGTCTTAGGTCCAGAAGGAAGGTGATATCCTTGTTCTCCTCAGTGAAGACGATGCTGTCTATCTCTTCGGAATTGGCCTCCACTGTTATTGTCATCTCCTCAATATTGATCTCTCCTATGGAGGCCAGGGCCTGGAAAGCCACCACCGTATCCTGGGTGGAGAAGAACCCACCAAGGCCGCTTCTATGTCCAAGAAGGTAATTTATGGCCTTGTTCACGGTAGTACTGTGACCTCCATGCTTTGCAAGTGCCATTATGGCATAGCCCGTGGTCTCGATGGTGTGGCTATTGTAAGAATACCTCCAACCAATGAAATCATCACCATCCGAGATCATATTGGTGTCAGAGGTCCAGTACACCGTGGAGTTCTCCTCCTCTTTGAGGTCTTCGAGGCGCGAGGCGATGTCACTTCTTAGGGTTGAATCGCCATTCGCATCTTCAAGAGCTATAAGTGAGATGGCCAATGTGTATGGATCATCCCAATGCTCGTTTATATTGTCCTTTATGTACCCCAAAGATTTTGTTATTGCCGCGCCGGTGGGGGTGTAGCCTGAATAAAGTAAAGCCCTGGTTATATAGGCGGTTGTGGCAACCTTCTTCGCCTTCAATATCGGGTTGTTGGTCTCGTAAATTCCCCAATCAGGGAATTTATAGGAGCCATCGTCCTCCTGCTGGGATGTGAGCCAATCCTGCATATCTGTTATTATGGCATCGTCAAGATTAAAGCCAGCATTTTTTGCATCCTGGAATGTGATCAATCCCCAGGACGTCAACCAGGGATGTACATCCTGGTCGCTTGGGAACCAAACTATTCCCCTTCCTATTCCATTTTGTGCAGGCAGAAGGAAAGTCAGCTCGTGCTGTATGCCTTGATTGACAATTGTCTCGAACTCAAAGAGCTGCTCGTCAGTACCCTCCATATTCTGCACGGTATCGAAGGCCAGAATATCGATTGAAAGCGTGGACATTGACTGCTCTCCGCAGCCTGAGACGAATCTTATATATGTTTCTGCACCGTCCAGGGTAACGGCTTCCATTCCACCCTGCAATTTGACATACGCATTTTCGCTGTTTTCAACCCTCTGGGAATCCAGTTCGATGTCAACGGTCACGCTCTGGTTGTTGTCAAGCTGACCGTTTGCCACACTGTCAAGGCGCTTTCCATCGGGATCCACCCTCATCTCCTTCACTATCTTGTCCTCAAGGGAGATGGAGGATGCGTTTATGGTTATGTCATGCTCTCCAACAGAGTTTGCCTTGATGACGAAATCGACACTGGATACGCTGTTCGCCTCAACATCCACGTATTGGATTTTCTCGGATAAAAGCTCGAACCATAGATCTTGCTGAAGCTCCACTGTAATACTGCTTGTAACATTCTCGTAATTATAAACCAAGACCCTGAGTGGGAACTCGTCACCTCTGATCACGGATACAGGTATGTCAGGTTCCACGAAGAATTCCTGAAATACCGTGACCTCGGCATTTCCTGTGCCAAGCTGAGCATCTTTCGTGGATGCAATGGCATCGATACCCCATGTGGTTATTGAATCAGGAGTTGTGAGAGTAACAAAGGCATAGCCGTTTTCATCCGTGATTAGTGCCGGGTTCCAGTACCAAGTTTCAGGGAAATAGGTCCGCACATGGGTTGGTTTGTAGCCTGAACCGTTGGGCGCTAACGGTGACCCCGGTACAATTTTCATCCCTGCCGGAACCCTATTATCAAAAAAGAGTTCACCGTCCCAATCCTCTTCCAGATCCACCCAGATGCCATCACCGTCTCCAATTCCACCTTCATCCGCCATCTTTCCCTGATCTCCCCCGAAAGGCACTCCAGGAGAGTCAGTTGAGGATATCATGGATGTGGTTCCTGCATACAAAACCGCAACTATGGCCAAAAGCAACAGCATGGCAATGAAGATGGCAACAACCGCCGCAGCCTTGTACTTGATGGCAAACGCGAATAGCCCGAAGAAGCCCAGTATGGCCAGGACGGCAAGTGCGCCCCAGTAATTGTCGATCCAATTATTTTTCACATTCTTGGCATCGTCTTCCGCCTTTGGCCATGAACTCAGTATACCTATTTCATTCTCCTCTCCACCCTTGGGTATCTCATCTTCTCCATCCACTGGCAATGGTGCTGGCATTGGGTCGAATACATAGCTAATTATTTGGTACTGGGGAGTCAAAAATTCCTCCTCAAGACCCCAGAATACCTCCTCGAAACCGGAAAAACGTTCCGAGACCTCGAATACCGACATATCGACACCAGCAATTCCTATTGCAGAGTAAACAGGCCCATCGACATTGGAAATGTAAAATTCAAGCATCACATCCTCATTGGGTCTGTAGATATCCTTGTCCGTGGTTATGTTCACATCCAGCTGCTCTGGTGAAGTGATCAAAAGAACAAGGCTGTCCCGAACAACATCCATGTCCTTTTCGATCTTGTAAACCCGAATCGTGGTGGAAGGAGCCATGTCGGGTGTAATTGGAATCTCGAAGCTGGCCTGGCCGTCCTTCAGTTTTTCCCTTCCAGTTGTGATCACGAATCCCTCTGATATGGCTTCATAGTAAACGAGGTCCGTGGAACCCTCACCAGTGTAAAAAATGTCAAATTCCGCGACATCACCCATATCATACAGGCTCTTGTCTGATATAACCTTGATTCCAAAGGATTCGGTGATATAGATCTCTTTTGTTGCAGATTCGTGTCCTTTGGCAACACCAATTTTCATGCTGTCCTGCCCTTCATACATGAACTGCACAGATGCTATACCCCGCGAATCAGTAGTTTCCTGGTAGGTCTCATCATGGATTTTTACGGTCACCGATGCATCATCCACGGGCACTCCATTTGGATACCTGGCTATTATATAATATGTGGATTGGGTGTCCACTAGATTGGTATCAGAAAGTGTGGTTATTTGAATGGGCTCTGAAGCCAGGGTTATGAAGTGGGATTCGTATTCAGAATGCCCCCCTGTGTCTGTGACAGTAATATTCAACTCGAGGAGACCATTGCCTTGGTTCAGGTCCAGTCCAACAGCGTACTGGGCAGGGGAGAAGGAGAAGGAGGCTTCACCATTTTCAAGTTGCTCGTATAAGTATCCCACTTGATCCCAAACACCTCTGTACACAAAGGCCTTGACCCTAGCATTTCCTTCGACATTCTTTCCAAAGAAATACTGGGCAGAAACCCTTCCTGAGATATCCTCATCCACTGTGTACCAGGTCTTGGTGTCCAAAAGATCTATTTTGAACTTGGGTAAAACATATTTTTTTACAAGAATGGATTTTTCAGCGGTCTTGTCGCCCACCTTGACATTTATCTTATAGGTTCCAAGAGGAAGCTGATCAGATAGTTTAAAATCCAGACTTGCGATGCCGAAATCGTTGGGCTCGAAGCTCTTTCTGAAGATCTTGTTTCCCTCAGAATCCTGGATTTCTATCTCCACATGCCTATCTGAGGCTTCAAGCTCCACACCTTCATAGGCCAGGGTTCTTATATGAACTGTTTGATCGGGCTGGTAGATGGGCTTGTCGGTGGTGATGAGAATCTTTGTTAGAAAGTCCCCTGATTCGCTGTCCAGAACCTTTACGTTTTGAGAGAGTTTTTCCTTACCCACTTTCACAACCAATTTGGCATTACCTTTGTAATCTGGAACCTTAAACGAGGGCTGGGCGGTTCCGGTTTTGTCTGTCTTGCCCTTATAGAGCTCGTATGTCTCATTCTCGGTCTCTAGTATGACCTTGACATCTTCGAAAGCTGCGGGCTCACCGCTGGAATCTGTTGCCGATGCGATGATGGAGGTCTCATATCCCCCCACCATCCTAGCTGGCAGTGCCGCAACCACGTTGTCCCTGTTGGACAGATAGAGGTTGTCTGCATTGTAGGCGATCATACCGGATCCAACTATTGCGCCAATCAAAATCAGTGTAAACGCCACCTTCGAATCCATGATTTCACTATCCTAGATATTAGCATGAATGGTACGTGATATAAACGTTATTTTGACATGTAATTGACATGTCGAAAAACTTTGAAGAAATACGACTGTCTCACAAGTTGAATGCACATATTTTTTAATGGGAAACCCCATCAGGTTCTTATATAGAATTTGTCCGGGGTTGGAAATGCCTACAAAACCGCATCTTACCGCCCAAGAGAAGATACTTCTTCACCTGCTTGGGAACCGAAGATTCGAAGATAAGTTCGAGGTACCGAATTCACTGACCCAGGATGGAATAGCCAAGGCAGTTTCCACGAGAAGAAGCTATGTTTCCCAGGCAACCAAGGAGCTCATGGGTAGGCGAATTGTGGTTGAAAAGCTATGGCATATTAAGGGCGAGGCCAGAAGGAGGAAGGTCTATTTCCTTACAATGGATGGTAAGACCCAGGCAGAGAAGTTGAGAAATGATATCAATGAAATGATGGTTGTGCTAAAGGATGGGGAAAATGAGAAAGAGGTCAGGATAGGGGACATAAATTCGGAGCTTGATGTAAACTTGAACCAGCTTAATATCCTTGATAACATCTCAGAGAATGGTATTTTCGACTTAAGAATGAAAGGAGCCTCAAAACCCCCTGGTCGCATCGATTACTGGGAAAGATACCCCACGCCCAAGTACTTTTTTGGAAGGGAGAGGGAACTTAAGGAAATAGACCAGTGGCTGCAGTCCGAGGAGATGAGGATACTAGCAATATCTGGGATTGCAGGCATAGGCAAGACCACCCTTATTGCCAAGGTGGTGAGCCAAGAAAAAGAAAGCCGTAGGATATTCTGGTACAGGTTCCATGAATGGAGCACACTTAGAAACCTGTTGACCCATCTTTCAGAGTTCCTCAACCAGGAGGGCATAGAGACCCTGAAGCTTTATGTTGAGGCAAACAAAGTCATAAATATAGGCGATATTCAGGCCCTGCTTTGGTCGAAGCTCGAGGATGTGAATGCACTCCTTGTCTTTGACGACTTTCACAGGGCAAATAGACAGATTCTGCAGCTTCTCGAGGCAACAACCGAGGTTCTTCATGATCTTAAAGGCATTAAAATCGTGCTTCTGGGCCGTGAAATACCGAGATTCTATGATAGAAGAGATGTTTTGTTAAGCAAACGGGTATACGAACTTTCCCTTGAGGGTTTGGACAGGGAATCGAGCCTAAAACTTTTAAGGGCAAGGGAAATTTCGGAGGAACATCTCGACGGGCTCTATGAGAGCACCATGGGACATCCATTGAGCCTTGAGCTGGTTGAGCTCAACGGTGAAGGGATAAATCAAAGGGATATACAGCAGTTTTTGCAGGAGGAAGTGCTGCAAAGATTGAGCGAGAAGGAGAAGAGATTGCTGCGATTCGCATCGGTATTCAGGTACCCTGTACAGCCTGAAGCCTATCTGTCAATTCCAATGGATGAATCCAAGGAGGAAATTACTCATGAGGTGATCGATGATCTGGTAAAACGATCTCTTTTGATCGCATCAGGTCCTTTGTATGATATCCACGATGTCATAAGGGATTTCTTTTATTCGAGATTGGGTCCCGAGATAAAAAAGAGCTATCATCTGAAGGTCGCTGAGTACTTCGAGGACGAGGCCGATGATCTGGCATTGATAGAGGCCCAATATCATCACCTTAAGGCCCAGAATAAAGACAGGGCCATCAAACTGGCATTGAGTCATGGGGAGTATCTGATCAACAGGGGATATATGGAGGAGTTCCTGGAGATTCTAACGTCCATTTCCAAAGAGGATATTCCCCCAGAAAAACTCATGATTCTGCTGACATCAGAAGGCGATATTCTTACCACCCTTGGAGAATGGGATAGAGCCTTGTCCCTCTATGAAAAAGCCCAAGAGGCAGCCAAGGAAAAAGAGGATATGATTGGAATAGCGCAGGCCATCTACAAGATCGGGGCCATCCACTATCGAAAAGGAGCATTGGATTTGGCGCTTTCTTTGAACAACAAGAGCCTTGAGCTTTTAAAGAGGGCAAATGATCCATCTGAAATGGAAAAGTTGTACAACAATATAGGTGTGATCTACTGGAAGAGGGGAGAAATGGACCAGGCAATAGAGAGCTACAACAAGAGCCTTGAGATTGCAGAGAGCCTGGGGGATGGAAGGGGAGTTGCAAGGGCCCTAAACAATCTCGGGATCATTCATTGGGAAAAGGGCAAGTTGGGAGAGGCAATCGAGTTCTACAAACGAAGCCTTGAGATCGCCAAGGATCTTGGGGATAGGCAAACAGTTGCCATACTGTACGACAATCTTGGCGAGGTTTTCAGAATGGCAGGTGATTCGGAAAAAGCCCTTTCATACTATAAAAAGAGTTTAGAGCTCTCTGAAAAGCTGGGATTCAGGTGGCAGATAGCAGAGGTCTACAAAAACATGGGTACGCTCTATGAGGGCGAGATGGGCAGAAAATACCTTAGAAAGGCCTACGACATCTTTTTGAGCCTGGGAGCCAAAAAGGATGCAGAGGATTTGAGGGAAAGGATCTGAGTAACCCCTGAATCTATTTTTTTCTTTCCTCCCTTACCTTTCTTCTTTTTTCCCTTCTTCTTTTTTGCTGCATCTCTGGAGGTACAGCCTCTGGTAAAAGGCCGTGAAGCACGTACCAGAACAGGCCAAATGCAAATATGGTGGCAACTGCAAGTGGGGCGTATTTCAGAACCTCTCCTGACAGCATATATATGAAGAAGAATAGGTTGTAAACCGCATGCACGATAAAGGCTCTAAAGAAAAAGCCTGAGACTTCACCCTTGGAACAGGCAAATCCGATGATAACCCCTGTTGCACTGTTTAGAAGGCAGAAATTGAAGGAAAGAATCACAAGGTCGAGATAGGTCTGAGGATTACCCAGGGATTCCGGGAAATCGATGAACACCTTGAAGGCTATGGCGATAATAGCCATTGAGCCGATGCCCAAACCCAAGGCCGCTCCATAATAAACTGTCTCATGCTTCAACTTCAACTTGGGCCAATTCAATATAACGAGCTTGGCCAATTCCTCGAAAAGTGGAAATAATACAACGAATATCAGAAGTGTGTACTCCGTGAACATGTGAAGAACAGTTATAATCATGCCCACCACCATCCCTCCGCCAAAGCTGAAGAAGATGAACTTCTCATTAAAAAGACCCTCGTATCGCCGAAGGAGAATGTATAATAGAAGGATTGCCGGTACGAAACCTATCACACTGGATACTGCCATTTCTATGTTCAAGGTATCGGGATTGGAATGTTACTTCGGGTTAATAGTGTTTAGGGTTAAGAGTACAAACTCAGCATATTACTCGAAGAAAAAATTCTGTGTGTAATTTGATTAGGATGGAATGGCACAGGAGATCTTAGAATAACTGTATAAGGATTTACCAACCCTCTTTCCTCCGTTACGGGCCATCATATACATTTTGGAAATCTACAGCTTCGACCAACGCCAGTCCAAAGATTCCTCTCCAAGCCTTTTCTTTTTCTTTTCAATCAAGAAGTTCCCGCATTCACAATCGTGGTAGATTTCCTTGACCTCACATAGACCATCGTCACTCAATTTTTGTCTTGAATAGATATCCAATTCTTTTATTTTTCCGCACCTGTCCTGATGGATAAAAAGGTAAAGATAATAGGGATAGTGCCTTGTGAGCTTGATCTTTTCAACAACTTTTGGATCGAGGGATTTCACAGTCTTGTATATTTCGTTCATATAACTTACAGCAAAGGCTCTAGAGGCCTTCTTTACCAATTCGATTTCACTTTCATCTACCGCTTTTTCTAATCCCTCTTTTGATGGCTCCCCCTCTTCTGGAATAATGATATCCACTGTTACCTCCCCATTCAAGACCTTCGATGGTCTGAAGTAATATATTGAATCCAGTATAAATATTTTTGTATAATTATATTAATATACACGGTTGATATTTTTTGTTTTATAAATATTTGTGGTACATTTTAAATAGTAATAAGGATATTGTGGGTTATATAAATCATTAAGCCCTTTAATAACACCTCAAGCTGGTACAAACCATAATCAACATATTATCACCTATATGTCACAGAGGATGGTGAGAGAAATGCAGAAAAAGGGGTATAAACCCGATGAAATGGACATTAAAATCATGTCTAAGCTTCAGGAAGAGTGTAACCTATCCATAAGACAGTTGGGTAAGAAATTACGGATGCCTGCCTCAACAGTTCAACGCAGGGTAGCAAATCTCACTGAAAAGGGAATAATAAAGGGCTATCGTGCCCTTCTTGACAAGGAGTATCTTGGATATGTAACCCTTTTCTCATTGATCAAGGTGGCTACAGGTTTTGTCAAGGATGAAGGAGGATACATCGAAAACTTTACTGAAGAGGAGATAAGAAACCGGTATCAAATAGAACCCAAGTTCTACTTCATAGTCGATTCAGAAACCAAATTGAAGGCCAATCCCTGGGAATTCGTCTTGGATGTCTTCGCTTCCTTGACTCCCAAAGAGTACGGCGAGGACATAGCTGCTATTCAAATTATTTATGCACTTCATGGCAGGTTCGATATCCTGGTTAAGGTGATAGGATCGGATCAAAGGATATGCGGGAAATATATAGAGGATAGGGTTGCAATCATACCTGGTATTACGGGAATAGAATCATTCGCAGTATTTGATGTTAAAAAGGACGACGACAGACTGCCTTTTTTATCTGAGATTGAGAAATAACCAGGTTAGAAATTCGTTCATTCCTCCAATCTCTGAACTTCCAAATCGGCATGCATATGGAGGAACAGAGCGAAATCATTGTTTGGATTTATTGTGGATTTGGGAAGATACGTCCCCTCAACGTTTTTCTCATAGAAAATCCTGCTGATATTGTAGATGTTCGTGATATGGCACTTTTCCTCCTCGATATGAATTTGGTAGAAGATGAAAAATGAGGGTTTATAATCCAAGGATGTGGCATTTATGGGATCCTGGTGGGCATAATACGAGCTCATACCCCCCTTTGTAAGGTTATGATCGGTTATTATCATCTCGTTGCTGGAAAACTGATTATCTCCTTGGTTCCAGAATATCTCACCATTGGAATTTATTACATCTACAAGGCCGTCATTGTTCACATCCACAAGGGAAATATCTGATGAAGTTACATCCGATGCCGTAAGAAGGGCAGAAGCAACTGCGGCGGCCAAAAAAAGCGCGAGGAGTACACAAGAAGATAATCCAATTTTACGATTCATTACATCACATTAATATAAATGAAAAAATCGCTATAAATAAAGTCTGGTTGGATTTTTGACAGCTATACCATATAATAATAACATCTACTGTTCTCGCGAACCTCGATTATTGCACCATTTTGTAAAAGGGATTTTATATTGTAGTTTGCGACCTGTCGACTTATACCAAGCTCTGAAGCGATTTCCGATTGGGAGAGCCCCTCTTTCTCTTTGATTGTAAGCAAGATTTGTTCCTGTATTTCTGAATGTTCAGAAGCCCTCTGACCTGTCAGGTAATATCTTGTGTATTTTCCTGCCCTTTTTGATTTTATGTGTCCTTCCCGCTCAAGAACTCTCAAGTGATATTGACATTCTCCTGGTGCTAAACCCAGCTCCCGTGTGATTGCTCCGAAGGTAATTCCTGGATTTATTGAGACAACATCAAAGATATTGGCCCTTGTTTCATTCAAAAATAGGTTCTGTGGTGTCTTGTAGTAGAGTGGGATTACAAAGGGGGTTGGGAGTACGATATCGTTTTCTTGGGTCTCAAACAAGCCAAAATTCTCTTTATCTTTTACATCCGAAGCTTCGGTTTGATGGAAACTAGGCAAGATCATAGACAGTATTATTATGAATGTAAAAAAACAGATTATACATATGGATATTCGTTTACCTCCAACATGCTTCGTGGTATCCAACTTTGATCTTGATTGCCCCATAGATTACACTCATTCGATTTAACCCATCACATTGTATTTCTACTTTTTGGTTGGATTTTTGACGGTTTACACGTTCTTTTTTCGGAGAAAAAAGTCATTTTATAATTCCCGGGGAGGAATTCCCTCGAGATCTTCGAATGAATTTCCTTTTGCCTTCCTTTTCCTTAAAAACAAGATAACCAGGACAATTGTGATGATCAACGCAATGATATAAATTATGAAGAAGTACAATGTATCATCAAGGTCACTGTCCTTTCTTTCAGTTAAAGGATGATGATCAACTCCATTGTGTGGAAGCTCTGTGTCTCCCACGCCATCCCCATCGGTATCGAAACCGGGATAATCATCCCAAAAGTTGCCCTCGGCATGGCCGTCATCCCAAATATTGTTGTTATCGCCCCTTCTAATTATCTGCCGGACATTGTTGATGAATTGGTTATGGTGAAAGACATTATTTTCCGTATCCTCCAGGCGAATACCAAGCTGATTGTCTGATATGTTGTTCCAAATTATGATGTTGCCGGTGGAATTTTCTATATCTATACCCTCATGTTCATTATTTGCGATGTAGTTGTTCATTAGAACACTCTCATTTACAGTAAAAAGGTCGATTCCTACACCATTATTCGTGGCAACATTATCTGATACATTATTATCAGTAGAACGCTCTAAAAAGATACCGTTGCCTATGTTATAGGTAACAGTGTTGCTCCAAATTGCATTTTCACTGGAACTATCCACTTCGATACCAACAAAATTGTGATCGATTGTGTTTTGAGAGATGTTATTTTTAGTGGAATTAAATATTTTTATGCCACGATCTCTATTGTAAGTGATTGAGTTACCAATAATCTCAAGGTCTTCGGAGGAATAAACATAGATACAGGTCCCATTGTTTGAATCGAGGGTGTTATTGCAAATGTTGATTTTTGATGATGTTCTGATATTGAGGCCATATCTATTGTTTGAGACATTGTTGTTAAGGATATTAGTTCCATTTGAATTAAAAAGTTCAAATCCTCTAATTAGTCCTGAAACGGTATTAAACGTGATGGTGTTGTTTTGAGAATCCTCAAACTCTATACCTGTAAAACGATTATCTGTTGATGAGATGTTGTTGCCCGTGATGTTATTTTCATAGGAGCCAATAAAAGTAATTCCTCTCCCGTTGTAAAAAAAACTGTTGTTAATTATGTCGTTTCTCGTAGATTCATCAAGACGGATACCTGAGTGATAAGTTTCTGAAATATTGTTTGCTACGATAATATTACCAGTTGAACCATGAACTCTTAAGCCCTGATGACTGTCAGTGATGGTGTTATTATTAAGAATGTTGCCATCCGAAAACCATAAATCAATACCATCTTGATTATCCATGGCAATGTTGGATATTATATCGTTCCAACTGGAATATGCAAGGATTATCCCGTTTATATTATCACCAACAAAGTTATTCATCAATACACTGTGGTTTGAATTGACCAAAGATATACCTGTATATTTGTTTGAATGTGCAGTGTTGTTTTTAATGGAAATATTCGACGAGTAGGCAACTTCCAGGGCTGTTGAGGTATTTGTGATATCGAGGTTTTCTATTATCACGTCGGTACAATTGGCAAGTATCACCTGGCCTGCATCCAAAGGAATTATTCCACTTTCTCTATTTTTCCAATAGTATACTGGTTTTCCATTGACGGTATTCGAGGAATCGATGATATGGGAGTCCCAATGTTCTCGTATGTAGCCATTCATATAGATTCCTTCATTCCTCATGGTATTGCTATCCACGGTGTTTTCCTTTGAATAAAGCATTCCAACACCGTACCATCCCTCAGAGATTTCGTTTACTGTGATATTATTTTTATTGGAAAATTCGAGCCCGATACCTCCCCAACCATTCGATTGAAGCTGATTTGAAATGATGTCGTTTCCACTTGAATTGAGGAGATAGATTGCGTAACCTCGTTTCAAAATGATGTTGTTATTCCTGACGGTATTATTCGAGGAAAAGGCCAAATTTATACCCCCTGAGGTGTTTATATACTCCTGTTCTTTAACAGTGATATTAGTGCAGTTTACCAGGATAACCTGCCCGGCTCCTTTGGGAATCTCTCCCCAGGATTTGTTCTTCCAATAGTAAACTGGTTTTCCATTTATGGTATTGTCTGTGCTTATAACATGTGAGTTCCAATTTTCGATTTGCATTCCATATACTGTTATTCCGTTTTCCATGATGTTTTTTGATATAATATTTTCAGTTGATGTTGAAATTAAAATATCTGTCCTAGCGCTCATATTTATCCAATTGTTTGTGATTGTGATGTCTCTTGACCTCAAGATGTAGATACCGACGTTATTATTGGTAATATAGCAACTATTTATTGTACTATTTTGAACATCTCTGAGATAAATTCCAAAGTACCGTCTATCATTCCCATCTCTGATTTGAGAATCCTTTATTATAAAATGTACTGTCGTGGATTCAATGTAGATGCCATCATTTAAAGAGGCGTTGATATCATAACCCTCAATAATATATGGATTGCCCTCAGTCCCATCTCCAGGCCAGCTTTCGTTTGTTGCATGGAATGCAAATTCCTCATCTCCTACGATTCGGATGGGATCATGAGGTGTGTATTGGCCGAGAACCTCAGATGGTGTTAATATCAATAATCCAATAAAACCGCTTATTGTAATGGCGAGAACCAGCAGTAAATGTGCTAATCTATTCATCTCAACCCCAGAACTTGCCCTTCACGTTCTGAATATATGACATCTGTCGTTTAAATTCTTTTGCTATTATCATTTCAGTAGTGGGGCTCCATTGTTTACTTTCTAAAAATTAAAATATTCTCCTTTTGGATCACATTGTAGAGTCCAAAGATTATTTTATCCATACTCTTTTTCAGGTTGAATCCCATTTGTGTGCAAAAGTCAACTGTCATATCCACTGTCTTTATCTCTTGACCTTGGATGGTTGCGTTGCCTATGACTATAACACAATATTTACCCGGCTTTAAGACTCTATACATCTCGCTATAGCATTTTTCCATATCCTTGTTGTACAATTCAACTTTTTTTTTCCCAGTACCTCGAACACCAATGAAATCTTCCTTTACCTTTCCTAGGTCATAGCCAAGTGCTGATAGGGCATGTGCATCGTTTTTTACGTAATCAAGGGCTATTGAATATGGGGGGGATGTGATTATTCCATCTATGCTCTCGTCTCTCATTGGAAGGTCTCGAGCATCACCATAGTCAATATTCACTTTTCCAAGGGGGAGGGAAAGTTCTTCAACTACATTTTTAAAATCTCGGGTAGAGGTTATCATCTTCTCGGCATTTTTTTTAAAGGAGCCAAAAAAATCCTTTCTTCTCCTTCTGCTTTTGTCGCTTTCTGCAATGAGCTCAGCAACTCTGAAGAAATTCCTTACGTTTTCATCTTTGATTTCATCTATGGATTTGCCCAGGTTCTTTGTTTTTGATTTTGCATAATCTTCGAAACTGTAAAGTGTGGGCTCCTTTCCACCCTCAAAAAGTGTGCTCTTCATCTCTTCGATTTCTCGGATGGATGTCAGGGATTCGGTCTTCACCTTGGAAACCAATACGCATACCTGGGATACATCTAATCCAATGGTATCTATCCCCAAAAGCTGGCATTCCAAGGCGGTTGTACCACTTCCAAGAAACGGGTCCAGTACGACATCTTTTCTTTTTGCCCCAATCACATTCAAGAGGGCCCTGATCATCTGAGGATGGAACTTTCCTTTATAGGGGTAGATCCAATGGGTAAGGTACTGGTTGGGCGAGCGGGTTATGTTATTTTTTACTATTCGGGCATAATCCGTTGTTTCTCCATGAACATCGTGGAAGTAAGCCATTCTCTTTTTTAGGTAATCAATATCATCTATAGGTTCACAATCAAATGTTCTGAGATTGTCTGCAACCTTGAATTTTACTCCCAATGATTCCAACTCAAGCTCTGCCAAGGCCAGCTCATAGATGAACTGAACATTTTTAAAAAGGTTTAAGTGCATGGTAACCTCAGAGGGTTTTGTGGATTTTATAGAGCCTGTATTTGTTTTCTGCATTTTGATTCACCAAAGTAAATCTCGCAATAGGGCAAATGCATTTTAGGATATATTATGGTTCTTTTGGGTTCTTTTGGCCATTTACCCCAACATTTAAATCTTTGAAAGGAATTTAGGTAAGCCACACGTCAGAATGCCGGGGTGACAGAGAGGCCATGTGGCGGACTGCAGATCCGCAGACGGGAGTTCAAATGTTACGCTCATTAGGTTACTCCTACTGTGCGAGCGTGAAAATCTCCCCCCCGGCTCCATTAGAATTACCTTTTGGGGTTCTCCTGTGTTGAAGGTCTACAATACGCTAACTAGAAAGAAGGAAGAATTCGTTCCCATGGAGGGTAAGAAGGTCAAGATGTTCGTGTGCGGTCCCACAGTTTATGATCACACCCATTTGGGACACACCAAAACTTACATCGCATTCGACGTCATAGCCAAATACCTTCGGTATAGAGGATATGATGTTTTTTATCTACAGAACATCACAGATATCGATGATAGGATCATAAACCGTGCAAAAGAAAGAGGCACATCAGAAAAAGAATTGGCAGATGAATTCACAGAAAAATACTACCAAGATATGGAAGAATTGAGCATCAGTTCCGTGGATAAGTACGCAAGAGCCACTGAACATATCCCCCAGATAATCGAGCAGATTCAAGGTCTGGCAGAAAAGGGCTATGCCTACGAAATCAACGACGGTGTATATTACGACGTTTCGAGATTCGAGGAGTACGGCAAGCTCGTTCACCGCACTTTCGAGGACATCATGGATGATGAGAGGGTTTCAAGGATAGAGCCCAATCCCCAAAAGATGAACGAAATAGACTTCTCCCTTTGGAAAAAGAAGAAACCCAACGAACCTTTTTGGGAGTCACCATGGGGAGAGGGAAGACCGGGCTGGCATATAGAAGACACAGCCATTACCATATCGAATCTTGGAGCACAGTACGACATTCATGGAGGGGGCGAGGACCTGATATTTCCCCATCATGAAGCCGAGATCGCACAGGCCCACGCTTACACAGGAAAAATACCTTTTGTCAAATACTGGCTACACACGAGATTTTTGAGAATCATTGGGCAGAAAATGGCAAATTCCCTGGGGAACTTCATCACAGCACGGGTGGCCATGGATGAGCACGGTG
>CP070672.1:2655078-2659318 GCA_020351895.1 Thermoplasmata archaeon | reverse complement strand
CGGCACTTTACGGTCAATACACGATTACCGTGAGAACAGAGCTAAGTTCCGATGATTTCGATGATAATAATGCATCAACAAAGAACATGATGGTACCTGTAATAATGAATAGGCTTGTGACCATGACAGGTACAAATTCAAACGATCTTTTCGGATTCAATGTTACCTCTGGACAATTGAATAATGATAATTATCAGGACATAGTAGTGGGTGCACCAGGGGCAAATACCGCCTATATCTTCTATGGGAGCTCAACGATCAGCGGTAATTTAAATGCCGCAGATGCTGATGTGATACTAACGGGTCCCGATCCAAATAGCATGTTTGGATGGTCAGTGGGAGTCTCAGATATTACAGGTGACGGTTATGACGACGTCATTGTGGGTGCCCCATCATATTCCAATGATCAAGGTAAGGTTTATATCTATCACAGCAGTCCATCTGGACTTTTAGACTCCACAGCTGATGTCAACATAACCGGTGGAAGTTTAGGGGACCGATTTGGTAATTCTGTATCAGGTGCCGGTAATGTAAACGACGCTGATAATGAAGAAGTTCTAATTGGTGCACCTCTTAACGACTCTAAGGACGGTACGATATCAGATGCAGGTATGGCATATCTATTTTTCAGCACTCCGGATTTAAACGGAAGTATTGATACCTCCTATGCTGATTTAAATCTCAGTGGGGGATCCCAGGATGATTATTTCGGGTTCTCAGTTTCTTCTGCAGGTAATATCAATAATGATTCATATAATGATTTCATCGTAGGTGCAGCTGGAGAGTCCAAAGCCTATATCTATCAGGGCTGGCAGGATATCGGTGTAGGCGGAGAAATCGTGGTACTGTTTAATGATGGGTTCGAGAGCGGTGATTTCATTCTAGGGGGATGGATATTAAGCTCCCCTCCTCCCGTGGTAACAACAGATCATCCCAGAACAGGCAGCTATGCAGCAGGTGGAAGTGTAGCAATTTTCGGTGCAAATTCAAATACCTATACCTTTGAAAAAACAATAGATACTACAACTTATGAAAATATACAGGTAGCCTATTATGTTGCAGTTGAGGATGGGGGACCAGGTACAATCAGTTTTGTTGCATCGTATTCAACGGATGGTGGTTCAATTTGGGTTGATTTCGAAGGCTCGATAACCAACACCAACAATATATATATTTCCAAGAATTGGGACCTATCCAGTATACAAGCCGTTAACGACAATCCAGATTTCATGATTAGATTCTCGGGCACCTTTGGAGGCATGGCCCAGTCACCTGCAAATGCCTTTTGGGTGGACGATGTCAACGTAACAGGGAGCACTATGCCAGGATCCGCTTTGGCAAATGTAACACTATCAGGAGAAAATCCAAACGATTACTTTGGCTGGTCAGTAAGCTCTGCTGGTAACGTGAATGGGGACTCTTATGATGATGTAGTGGTGGGTGCACCCAATTACGGTACTGATTTGGGAAGGGCCTATTCATTTTACGGTGCAGATGTCATGGCACGAAATATCCCTGCATCCGGCGCCAACGTTACACTTTATGGTGCCAATGTGGGGGATAAATTCGGTTACTCTGTTGGGAACACCGACTTGAATTTTGATAATTATTCAGACATTTTGGTTGGAGCGCCTTATAATGATACATTGAATGGAACCAAACCCAATGCAGGTGCGGTTTATGTATTCAATGGGTCTTTAGTAATGTCAAGTATAATAGAAGCCGGGAATTTAACGCGATACGGCGAGAACGCATTCGATCACTTCGGGTGGTCGGTTTATGATGCTAGAGATGTCAATAGTGACAATTACGGAGAAATCATAGTTGGTGCACCGCATTACGATAACAGTGTGGCAGTGGATGCCGGGAAGGCCTATGTTCTAACCCTCATACCCGAATATACCAATATTGCCATTCCAATTATCCTGTTTATAGTTCTTTTTACCTTATTCAAACCCAGAAAGAGGAATTCGAGAATCTAATAACATTTGAAAAAAGTGATACTTGAGATGGTTAAGAATTGGAGATCGGATTTTTAACGATAACGCTCGTATTTCGTATACAATCTGTGCGAGTTAACGCTCATATCTTGTATACAATTCAACTCCCGTAGTTGGTAAAGGATCTGGGGGTCAACGCTCATATTTGGTATACCATCTGCGGGAGTTAACGCCCGTATTTGGTATGCCATCCAACGCTCGCAGTTGGCACCTATTTTTGGGATTAAAAGGTCGGAGCTCTTTGTGAGAAGTTTGAATTTAAATTTAGATTGAATATAATAAGTATGTTTCATTCCTCCAGTTCAAGATATCCCCTTTTGAACATCAATTTTAGATTAAAATCATTAAGGAAGCTTAGACCCAAGAGACCATCTAAACGGCTCTTAGGAGGCAGATCATGAACCGCGACCTTAACATTTTTCTTGGATCGCCCAAGCACTTCCATTTCTTTTATGGTAATTAGAGGAACCTTTTCTACCGTGGATGCGGTTGTTATAGATATCCTTTCCTCGCTAATTGCAGGATCGTACCCCAAATGTTCAGCCACATCCCATGGAATCATTACGAATGTGGCACCCGTGTCCAAGGCCATGTTCACGATATACTTGGCGGATTTGCCAACTAAACCCACAGGTAAAACAATAAAAGGCTCGCTACTATCGATATTGAATCTCATAAAAATTCCACTTTAAAATGCTGCTGCGTATCCTTCCTCGAGATAATCCCCTGAAAACAGAATATAGATCGCTTTTTTCTTGTCCTGGGGCACCTTTTTCCACAGTTTTTCCCGATCTTTGTCCTCGGCGATTAATTCCCCTTCCAAAGGAATGTTGTTCTTGCCGAACCGGCTCACTCTTATAGCCAGCCATCTGTCCTTATGATTTTCCATTATTGTCTTGATCTTCATGATGATGCCAACTATGTCTATTCCTTTCTTGCTTTATAAATCTACCGTTATCATTTGCGGGACCCTTTATTAGGCGGATGTGAACTGAAAATGCTCATTCTCGTCGAAATACGCGCAAGTAAAGTTTGTCAGTCCGGTTCGCTTTTTCAGGCATTTTGCGTATAACAATAGTTGGTTTACAACATTTCCGCTTTCATCCGGCTTGTAATCCATGATGTGTATGCGGTTGGATCTTACTTGGATCAGGTCTATGTGGCCAGTGAGGGGCTTTTTAAATCCCGATTCCTTTTCTGTTAGGTATACTGGAACTTCTACTGCCACAGTGGCCGAATCATTTACCAAAAAGAACTCCTCAACCTTGATGTGTCGCTCAGATTTTGTTTTAGCAAGTTCCAGTGCCAGGTCCGTCATTCTGGATGCTGGGCTGTTTTTAACCGTCTTGATTGATGGCTTCGGTAGGTTTATCGTGTTTGCTAACTCGGAAACCCTCAGGACTTTCTTTGACTGGAATATATGGTCCATGGGATTGTTCAGCATGTAGTTGTGTATCTCTTGAGCTGTGGGAACTGCTTCCCTTTTATGTTTAGCTTTAATGTGTGGACCTTGAAGAGGTGGGGTTGAGGGTGAAAGAGCTTTCTTGTTTTTATGGTTTGGTTGGGGTTGAGGTCGTACTTTTTTCTGAGCTTTGTGAATGGGAGTTCGTCTCCATAACGTTTGATCCAATTTCTGAGAGTCGTTAGGGGTATTTTTGTTTTATATTTTCTGCGCATGGTTCGTATTGTCATGTCCAGGGTGTGGCCCATATTGTAATAGGTCAGTGCCGAGAGAATGAGTTTTGGTGAGTAGGATGTATGGCTGAACTTGCGGTCAGAAAAACGCTTTTTGCAGGTTTTGCACAAATACATCTGGATGGTGTCCTCTTTCAAGGTTCTTGTTCCGCTTTTTACCACGGCTTGAGTGGATTTACAGTTTGGACACAAAGGAGGCTCGAATTTAAAGTCCTCGAAAATAGTAGCCAATGTCTTTCCCTTTACCATCAGGGAGGGTATAAATTGCGATATATTTCAATCTATCTCACGGATTTGGCATGCCATTTTCGTGATATGGGGAATCATTGAACAAAGGGTGAGTTTGGTATACTGGCTCCGCCCTGAATAATCCCGAAAATTTACTGTTTTCCAGCCGAGCAGAGGGGGTATGTGTGGTAGGAATCTGGGGATTTTTGCCAGATTCGTGAGGTGGGGGTGATTTGGGTGGCCCACATGGGATGTGGGGGTTAAAAAAGTGGAAGACTTTGTGAGTTCTTCCTATATGTACAACCAACGTAAAAAAT
>CP070672.1:2643991-2654978 GCA_020351895.1 Thermoplasmata archaeon | reverse complement strand
CCCTTAAATATATCAACTCCGTCATAATCAGACCAATAGTTGCCACCAGAAGGATAAGTGTCGTTCCATAAATTGTCGTTCATATCATCGAATGCTTGATTATTATTATCAACAATATTGTTATGATAAATTCGATTGTTTGAAGAAGAACTGAGATAAAGGCCGAATGCATTTTTCGAAACATTATTGTTATTTATATAATTGTTTGATGATGAATAAAAAGAAATACCAACTCCATTATTCGATGAGACATTGTTGCCTGTTATTATGTTGTTATTTGATGATGAAGAAAGATCAATACAATCTCCATCATTCAATGAAACATTGTTGCCCCTTATCATGTTGTTGTTTGATGAAAGAAGGTTGATGCCAATCATATTATTCAATAAGACATTGTTGCCCGTGATATTATTTCCGTTAGAATTATAGAGAAAGATACCTCGCCAGTTGTTTGAGGATACAGTGGTGCCAGTGATGTTGTTGTTTGAAGAAAAACCCAGCTCAATGCCAACTGAACCATTTGTGAGCTCCAGGTTCTCTATTTTAAAGTTTGTGCAATTGGCGAGAATTAATTGGCCTGCATCCAATGGAATTATTCCTCCTGTTTGATTTTTTATGTAGTATACTTTCTTGTTATTAAGGGTATTTAAAGTGTCAATGTGATGTGTGTTCCAATGTTCAAGAGAACTGCCAGTAATCTTGATACCATTCTCTATCATTGTATTGTTTGTTATGGTGTTCCATTTGCTACCCGACAAAGTGATGCCATTTCTGTTATTAAAAAAAGTATTGTTGATTAAGTTGTTCCCATCGGAGCTAGAAAGAATAATCCCATCATAATCATTTGATGATATATTATTGCCTATTATGCTGTTGTTTGACGATAAGCTAGTAAAGATGCCGTGGTTTTTGTTTGATGATATATCGTTATATGCGACGTTATTGTTATGTGAATGTAAAAGATTTATTCCAACCAGACCATTTGACAGTATTATGTTTCCAATAATATCATTCTTTGTTGATGAGCTGAAAGAAATGCCCCTCTCCCCGAGAGAAGAAACAATATTACCAGTAATGTTATTCTCGGCGGAAGAATCGAGATAGATTCCTCGCCAGTTGTTCGAGACGTTGTTGTGCATAATATAATTCCCTCTTGATGAATTGAGATAAATAGCAATCTGATTATTTGAGCAGTCGTTGTTACTAATCGTTATGTTCTTAACAAGATTCAGTTTAACTCCAGCAACATAATTTGGTGGAGCTTGGAAATCACTATTAATTATTTTAAATCTACTAACATTCACCCAATTTGAACTGATATAGACAACATCACCGCTTCCATCACCGTCAATAATAGTATTATTCCTATCCTCCCCAATTAAATTAATCGTCTTATTCACAATCACATTCTCATAATATGTACCATTATAAACATAAACCGTGTCCCCATCATTACTTGCGTTTATCGCATCCTGTATACTCGTGTACGCCCCACCACTACCTGTTTCATTCACATACAGGGTACTTCCTTCTACTCTCATGGTAAGATCCACTGTAATATCCATGATTAGAACAAAGCTAAATAACATCATTAAACTCAACCAAATTGCGACTATCTTCCTATTCATTGTATTTGTAATTCCTATGACCAGATTTAATATTTTCGATTTTCTCCCTCCCTCACCTCCACTCCAACCCCCACCTCCACAGTTCCCCCATCCCTTTTACCACCACCAAAAACCACTCCCACCTGTCTTTGGCTTAAGCATAGGCTTGATGGGGCAAGGTTTGGGTGGAGAACGTTAAACACGAGAGTGGGAACTGCACCTTTAATCTCAAGCACACGTCAACCACACTCGTAACCAACCTTTAGGGTTCCCCCAATTCCCTCCCTGAGTGCAAAAACCACACCCACCTGTCTTTGGCTTAAGCAAAGGGTTGATGGTAAAAGATTTTTTTGGAGAGCTTTAAGCACAAGTGTGGGAACTGGACATTCAATTTCAATAGAACGTCAACCACTCTCGTAACCAACCTTTCGAGTTCCCCCCTTCCCTCTCTGAGTGCAAAAACCACACCCACCTGTCTTTGGCTTAAGTAAAGGCTTGATGGGGTAAGATTTGGGTGGAGAGCGATGAACACGGGGTGGGAACTGGACATTCAATCTCATCCATAGATAAACCATATTCGTTTTTACCTTAGTAGGTATTTTTCTATCATTCTACTGAAAAAATTGTGCAAAAAAATGCTCCAAAAACCTCAAATAATACGCAAAAAAATGCTCCAAATGTCATTTATAGCATTAATTCCATTGATAATAGGAATTGAAAATATGAGATGTTGAGGGAGGTCATCCAATGAAAAGGAATCGAATGTTGGGTATGATTGCGTTTTGTCTGATGATGTTGATTATTACCATCTTTTTTCAGAATGTAAGAGCAACTCTTGAGGTTCTAGATCTTCGAGTGGAAGGATATGCGGAAGGCACACCAGAAATTATGCACATCATCAACCATGAGCCCGTCTTCTCCTGGACCTATGAGGATATTGGTGGTCCCTATCAAGATGCTTACGAACTTGAGGTCTGGACATCTCCCAATGGCACTGGAACATTGATGTGGGATACAGGAATGAGAATGGGTAATGCTACAAATGTAACCTATAACGATAATGGAACCGCCTTACCATTGCTCGACAGCAACGATTACTATGTCAGGGTCAGGATATCAGATCCTACCGCAGGTTGGGGGCCGTGGAACGAAACCATGTTCCATATGAATACGCCTCCACCTGAACCTACCTCTCCAAATCCACCTGATAACGCTACCGGTGTTCCCTATGGTCCCAACACAACTGTGAGTTGGTCCTCAGGTGGAGACGATTTCGAGGGTGATCGTGTCTATTATTATTGGGAAGTGGCCGAGGATCCGTCTTTTAGCGTAATAGTGGCCTCAAATTGCACCGAATTAACCATCAGTAACCTATTTTCAACCTCGCCTGGACAAACCTATTACTGGCATGTTATTGCTGATGATGGATGGGAGAGCACGGAATCTCCTACTTGGAAATTTACCACAGAAGGATTGGAAAACGTGGATTACATTCTTATCAGGGATGAGCCTAAAGGGGGTGGAATCAATCTATGCGATCCCGCGAATTATCCGAATTATTATAAGGGTCATACTACCATTTTCTACGGTGCCGCATACAACCACACTCATGATTACCTAGGGGACGTGCCTGTATCATCAACATGGAACAGTACTGATATAAATATCGTAACCGTTACCTCTCCCGGTAGTGTTTCAACCATATCCTGCAATAAAACGAACAGCGGTACAGTCACTATCACATTGGATGATGGTGAAGGCCATATGAATACCACCCAGGTAACGGTTTTACCTGATAATGTTGATTACATCCAGATAAGAGATGCCCCAGGTGGCGGCGGCGATAACCTTTCCGATCCAGCTAACTACAGAACCTATCCTGTGGGACATATCGCCACATTTTACGGAGCCGCATACAATCATTCCAGCGGTTATATGGGGGATGTTCCGGTAACCTCGACCTGGATTAGTTCCAACACAACTGTAGTAGATGTGACATCGCCAGGAAGCTCCTCAACCATCACCTGCAGCAACACACATTGGGGAACGGTAACAATAACATTGGATGATGGTGACGGTCACACGAATAATACACAGGTTTCGGTTATGGAACCGACAACCGATTATCTATTGATTCGAGATCGTTTGGGTGGAGTAGGCCTCAACCTATGCGACCCAGCCAATTATAAAAGCTACCCAGTTGGAGCCTCGGATGATTTCTATGGTGCCGAATATAACAACACGGCTGGTTACTTAGGAGAGGTACCTGGAACTTCGACTTGGAACAGCAGCGATATTGGGATTGTGGACGTCACATCACCTGGCAGCTCAACAACAGTAACATGCAACCGTACAAATTGGGGAACTGTGATGATAACTTTGGATGATGGCAGTGGACATTCGAACACCACCGAGGTTACGGTTCTCGAACCAACTGAAGATTATATTCAAATCAGGGATGGAATCAACGGATTGGGAAATATTGTAACGATCAGAACCTATATTGTATGGGAAACAGATCTGTTCTATGCGGCTGGCTACAACAATACAGCTGGATATCTGAAAGATGTTGTGGTTGAATGGACAAGTGATGATATCAGGGTTGGAACAGTGACTTCCCCTGGCTATTGGACCAACTTCACGGCTCAGAAAGTGGATATTAACAGCACCTGCAATGTTACAGCCGATTATAATGGTATAACGAATTCTACAGGTCCTTTAACGGTTTTGGAACCAAAAATAGACTTCATAACCATTGTCGATTCTCACCATGGAACTGGGCAATGGGTCGCAAACAGAACCTATAACGAGGGGGAAAACGATATCTTCTGGACTGCCGGATTTAATTATACTGCAGATTATGTCAAGGATGTAAAAGCCGCTTGGGAAAGTAACAATACAATAGTAGGAAAGGTTACTTATGGACCTGAGGAATACACCCTATTCATAGCAGGGTGGAGAGGTGGATATTGCAAGGTGACAGCTATATACGGTACACTTAAAAATCATACAGGGCAGTTATATGTAATCAATGTCAACCAATTACCCACAGCAAGAGCCGAATATCATAATAAGACTGGTTATTCTGGTGGCGATTACTCATTTATAACAGACATTACTTTGAGAGTTACTGGGCGGAAGGAAAATGTCATAACCATGGAATTGGAGGAGGAGGGTGTGGTGGTTGAAGATATTACTGTTACAAGGCATTCCGATCAACCAGATACTAAAACTCTCTCCTATGAGATTGACGCAAACAAAGCATACGAAGTGATATTAAACTACAATGGGCATAATGGAGGTTCGAACCCAGTAATTGTTACCTTCGAATTTTTAGGAAGCACATACTCAGTGCATCTGCTCCTTAACTCCCAACATGGGGAGGAGCAAACAGCAAGCATCGATTTCAACGATATTGTGCAGAGGGTAGGTGTGATTTTCTTTGATGGATTTAGGTCAACAGATTTCGAGGGTTATTTAGTAGATTATTATTGGGATTTTGGCGATGGTACCACAACAACTGGAGAAACACTTGCTCATTCGTATGAAGAGAACGGCGTCTATACCGTAACCCTTACAGTAACAGATGATGAGGGAGGGATAGACAGCATTACCATTACTATTAATATCGACACAATCGACAACAATGATCAGTGTAATGCCGCCTTTGGACAAAACAAGGAATATATGAACCAAAGCGGTTATTATGCCGTCATACTGCAGTGTCCTGCCAACCTTCTGATTACAAATCAACAGAATCAGCAAATCGGTTTTTTCGATGACTCTCAAATAAATACTATCGAAGGTGCCTTCGTCGCTATGTTATTCAGCGACATCGAGGTTTACTATGTCCCAGAGCTTGATACCTATACTTTCGAAGTGATGGGGACAGGAAGTGGTTTGTATGGTCTAAGTATAATTAGTATGAACAATGGTATTGCTAAGATATACAGCATATATGATGTTCCATGTTCTAAGAACAGCATAGATATATATAATTTCGATTTTAAAAATGAGAGGTTTTCAATCACTACCAGCGAGGACGATATATACTATTCATTGGAATTTCTTTTTTCTGACGAATATCGAGAAGATCGTTTTCAATTGACGAATATGGCATTGACCAAAGCCGCCGCTCATTACTATGAAATAGGTAATTGGGATGACTTGAGTTCTGGGAAACCAGTAACTTTCTCGCTTGACGAAGACAGCGATGGAAATATTGAAAAGAGTGTTGATCTCCAAACAGACCTTACAGGTGATGAAGTTGAATTGCTCCTTTCAAACAACCCTGTTAATGAACCATTGTCACCAATTTTAATGTTAATGGTTTTTGGTTTCGTTTTTACCCTTGGGCTTGGAATATTTTCCACAGAAATTTCAAAATGGGCGCTACTCACAATGTTCCTTCCCCTCGCTACGAGACTGAAGAAAAGGCATATGCTCGATCATCCCACGAGACACGAAATCTACGGATACATAATGGGTAACCCGGGTGCTAACTTTGGATTGATCAAACAGGAATTGGATTTGGGTAATGGGCAACTGGTGTATCATCTCAAGCAATTAGCGCAAGCCCATTTGATATACTCAAGGCAAGATGGCAGGAAGAAACGTTTCTACCCTATGAATTTCTCCAAACCTAAAGACGGAATGTATCATCTAAGTAATATTCAAAAGAAGATACTGGGTGTGATAAAGAATAATTCAGGCGTCAGTCAGAAAAAAATTGCATCCAGTATTGGTGTCAGTCACCAAGTGGCCAGCTACCACTTAACCAAGATGGAACGATGGGGGGTGGTTGAGAAAGAAGTCATGGGTAGAGAAAGAAGGTATTATATTTCTGAGAATCCCGTGGCTCAATAAATCCTTGAAATGAAATTCAATATTATTAACATCATCTTACAAACCTCTAAAATCCCCACTATTTTTGATCTGTCAGCCCCCACCTCCGCAGTTCCCCCATCCCTTTTCCAATCACCAAAAACCACACCCACCTGCCTTTGGCTTTTGCAAAGGCTTGATAGAGCAAGATTTGGGTGGAGAGCGGAGAACATGGTGGTGGGGACTGGGCATTCAATCACAATCACACGTCAACCAATCTCGTAACCAACTTATAGAGTTCCCCCCATCCCCTTTCTAGGTGCAAAAACCACACCCACCTGTCTTTGGCTTAAGCAAAGGGATGATGGAGCGAGATTTTTTTGGAGAGTGTTAAACACAAGAGTGGGAACTGGACATTCAATCTCAACCACACGTCAACCACATTCGTAACCAACCTTTCGAGTTCCCCCCTTCCCTCTCTGAGTGTAAAAAACCACACCCACCTGTCTTTGGCTTAAGCAAAGGCTTGATGGGGCAAGGTTTGGGTGGAGAGCTATAAACACGGGGGTGGGGACTGGGCATTCAACCTTTTGACCATCACGACCTCTTTACACACCCAGGGCCAGACCATCAACCATAAATGTTAAATATTTTGATACAGATGTCCAACATATGATACAGTTGTATCAGAAAGTTACACAGCTCAAAGTTCTCTCGCATTTCTTTGACAATCCCACCGAAGAGTTTTACCTAAGGGAGCTTGGGCGCCTACTAAAGATCAGCCCTATGACCGTGAAACGGGCCCTTGATGATCTTGTGGATGATATGCTCATCATAAAGGAGGAAAAAAAGAATCAAATACTATATCGCGCAAACATGGAAAGTCATGCTTTTAAGTTTGCAAAGATTTCATATAACCTTGCCTGGCTCGAAGAAAATGAAGTAGCTAAATATCTTTTAGAGAAAGTTCCAGGAATCAGTTCTATTATCCTTTATGGAAGTTATGCCAAGGGAGAGAACGATAGGCACAGTGATTTGGATCTTCTTATAATTTGCACAACTAAAAAGGTAGATCCATATAAATTGGAAAAGAGATTAGGTAGAGAAGTAAATATAATAAATTTCACAAGTTCGCAGTGGACCAAACAGGCAAAGACCAACAGAGCTTTTTATCTAGATATCATTACCGAGGGTATAGTTCTTTATGGAACAAGACCGGTGATAGAGTGAGACTTAAGGACTGCTATGAAAAAGGTCTTCTGCGTAAAAGGCGCCCTGATTCCCTCAAGTCCAAACGGGCAATTGAACTGGCTAAATCTGATTTAGACAGAGCAGCAAGATTAATGGAAAGTGAGTTTTACATGGAATCCAGGTTATTGAGTTATACAGGAATGTTTCAGGCTGCAAGGGCACTGTTATTCATAGATGGTGTTTTTGAAAGGAGTCATGCATGTGTTGTGGAATATCTCAGGGTAAATTATACCAAGAAACATATTCTAGATATAAATTATGTGAATTGGTTGGATTCTCTACGAGTTGAGAGACATGAAACACTCTATGGACTTGATATAATAGATGTTTCAAAGGAAGAGGCTGAGGATGCATTAAGCAAAGGTCTGAAATTTGTAGAAAAGGTAACCGAAATTCTATCTTAAATTTCCCCTCCCCTCAACCCCCACCTCCCAAAATAGCACATCCCGTAAAAAAGAAACACCGGTTCCCCTAATCCCCTCTCTGAATGCAAAAACCACACCCACCTGTCTTTGGCTTAAGCGAAGGCTTGAGGGGGTAAGATTTGGGTGGAGAGCGGATAACACAAGTGTGGGAACTGGACATTCAAACTCAACAACAAGCCAACCACACTCGTAACCAACCTTCAGAGTTCCCCCATCTCCTCTCTGAGTGCAAAAACCACACGCACCTGTCTTTGGCTTAAGCAAAGGCTTGAAGGGCAGGGTTTGAGTGGAGAGCGGAAAACATGGGGGTGGGAACTGGTGGTTTCTCTAAAAAATCTCACAAAGGAACTTCCCACTTACACTCAACCTTCGAATGCACCCAATATCCTTTTCCAGGTTCAAAATAATCATTCTCATTCATGTCATGCCAGGTTTTAGTAGAAGCGTCATACCACTGGATGGCATCCACCTCCATGCCGAATGTGAGGTTGTTCAATCCTGCAGTTCTGTTGTGGTTTGTAAGGGATGGATAGCCGACCATGTTCCAACCTGGATGAAATTGGATGGTTTGGTTTGAGTTTGGTTGAGTTCCGTTGTAAAGGAAAATAGTTTCCCCTGGTTTGGTTATATAAATCCAGAATCCCATGGTTTCATTTAATTTATAAAGATCATTACCAAACGATTTGATTGTTGTGTAATCTGTCCATGGATCGAGATTATCCGTAACATTATACCACTGAAGGGCATTATAATAACCGTCAATGGATTGAATTACTTTTGTAATACCTTGTTCCTGCTGTATTAAAGGGATTGAGATTAAATTCCAGCCCTGAGTCAATATAGTATAATTTTCATAAGGAACATATTCGGAAGGATCCATAAGAGGATAATTATCTCTCGAATTAGGGTCAATCGAATAATTGATATCTCCAATTCCATCACTTCCAGGCTGGTCTTGATCTGGACCTTTGAAATTGTCAACACCACTATAATCCGACCAGTAGTTCCCCCCCATGGGATATCCAGCATCCCATAAGTTTTGATCATTCGTGTTATCAAAAGCTTGATTAGTATTGTTTATTATTTTATTATGATATATTGAATTACCAGTTGAATTGATAATGTATATGCCATATTCTGTGTTATTGATTATGTTATTATCGGTAATAATATTATCATTTGAACCTTGGGAACGACTTGAGAACACATATGCTCGCCCTGCGTCTTCTCCACCAGCATCATTAAAATACGCTCCAATTATAAAGTCATTAAATCCATCGTTATTTACATCGCTTACCCCCGAAACAGAACAGCCGAAACGGTCATTATAAGCCTCACCATCAAAGAGGTATTGGAGACTACCATCAAGGCCAGAATGAACATATACTCGTCCAACATTCGCATCGATCATACTGTAGAAGTGTGCCCCTATAATCACATCATCAAATCCATCACTATCTAGATCCTCACATCCCGAGATTCCGAAGCCCAACCAATCCACGTTCTCTTCGCCTGTAAAATTATGGATTAGTTCCCCATTATATCCAGAGTAAATATACGCTTTTCCAGACCACGAGTTCACTCCATGCGCACCCACAATAATATCATCGAACCCATCGTTATTTACATCACCAGCACTTGATACTCGACTGCCAAAATAATCGTCCGAAGATTCACCTGTAAAGTTATAAAGGAGACTGCCATTGAAACCTGAGAAGACGTAGGCTCTCCCGGCATTATTACCACCGGCATCGTTAAGATGTGCTCCAACGATAACATCATCGAATCCATCGTTATTCAAATCCCCTGCATCTGAAACAGAAAAACCGAATTTATCTTCTGCTGCTTCACCTGTAAATGTATAAAGAATATTCCCGGTTTTACCGGAATACACATAAGCTCGCCCAGCACTTGAACCACCGGCATCATTGTCACTTGCTCCCACAATTACATCCACATATCCATCCTTATCCACATCTCCTGCACCTGAAACATATATTCCAAGGTTATCGCCTAAAAACTCACCATCAAAAGTATAAAGGGTCTCACCGGTCTGGCCTGAATAAACATATGCTCTTCCCCTCCATCCATTTGTTCCATGAGCCCCCACAATAACATCGTCGTAACCGACCTTATTGATGTCTCCAATCCAAGAAACTGATTGACCCATTTTACCTCCGGGCTCACCTGTAAAAGTATGTAAGATCTCTCCACTCAAACCCGAGTAAACATAAGCTCTTCCGGCATTTGATCCTCCCGCACCATTGCTGCGGGCACCCACAATGATATCATCGAAACCATCATTGTTTACATCACCAGCACCAGAAACTGACCAGCCAAATTCATCACCCGCAGCTTCTCCAGTGAAAATGTAATCCATGTCTTCAGTCAATATAATGCCGAAATTATTTTCTATGATAGTGTTTTGTGCTAAGACATTATTGCATGAATAATTCAAATTAATTGCACTATAACTACTATTAACCAATGTATTATTGTAAATAGAGTTGCTTTCAGAAATATAGAGAAGGATGCCATTTTGTGTGTTTGAGTTGAATGAGTTGTTGATTATTGAATTGTGTTTTGAGTTTCGGAGAAATATACCCGACATGTTATTTGATGTGAAATTATTATAAGTGATTAAGTTATGGTTAGAAGTTATATCAAACCAAAGACCGTATTGTTCATTTGTAGCCGAGCATCCAGAAAAAATGAAAGCCGCCGAATTAATCAAACCCTATTTCATCGAAAATCGCGTCAGGATCCTGATCGGACTGCTCTGTTTGATTACGGTTGATATCCTTCAACTGTTCATTCCGCGTATCATAAAGCGAGCGGTGGATAATTTAACCGGGTTCCAGATCGACGTCCGCCAGTTGT
>CP070672.1:2627340-2643891 GCA_020351895.1 Thermoplasmata archaeon | reverse complement strand
TCCGGGAAACTGTTTCCCCGCTCATCCGAAAACCGGTTTTTGTGGCTATTCCCTTAAGATCGATTAGAACCATGTGCGAGTTCGTGCCGCCGTAGGCGAGTTTCAGTCCTGTATCTTCCAGTGCCTTGGCAAGATGCTTTGCGTTTTCTATAATCTTCTTTTGAAGGTTCTTAAATTCGTTGGTCTGAGCAATTTTGAAGCACACAGCCTTTGCAGCGATGTTGCAGATATGGGGTCCCCCCTGCTCACCTGGAAATACCGCGGTTTCAATGGTCCTTGACTTTTCCTCATCAGTTGTAATGATCACGGCTCCTCTGGGTCCACACATTGTTTTATGGGTTGTGAACATGGTAACATCTGCTATTCCAACTGGGTTTGAGAACACACCCCCAACTGCCAGACCAGCGGTATGAGAGATGTCGGCATGAAGTATGCAGCCTCCTTTGATTTCATCTGCAATCTCTCTGAGCTTGTTCCAATCAATGTCCCATGGATAGGCAGAGTAACCTGCTATGATCATCTTCGGTTGATACTCTCTAGCGAATTTTCTTATTTCCTCGTAATTCAGCCTTCCCTTTTCTGGATCCACCCCATATGATACGATATTGTAGAACTTGCCTGAGCGGTTTGCCTCGCTTCCGTGGGTGAGATGGCCTCCACAGTCCAAGGCCATACCCATGACCGTATCCCCTGGCTCCAAAAAAGCTTCGTATATGGCATTGTTTGCCGCTGCACCTGACAGTGGTTGAACATTAACAAATATCCTTTCAGCAGGAACATCCTCAGATGTAAAAAGCTCTGCACATCTTTTTTGGGCCAGGGCTTCTATGAAATTGACATAATCAACACCCTTGTAATAACGCCTGTCCGAGTACCTCCTGTGAAACGTAAGCTGTCTTTCAAAATCCAGAAGCTCGTCTCTTTCGTCCCTGATATACCTCATATGCGGATATCCCTCGGCATAAAGGTTGGTAAAAACCGAGGCCAGGGCTTCCTTTACAGGTTTTGGGCAGATGCTCTCCGATGCAATCAGCATGATCTTCCTTGCCTGCCTCTCCTCTTCGAGGTTTATCAGATTTTTTGCCTCAGGATCGACTTCTGATAGTGATTCACTAAAGAAGTAGTTCGTGGGTTCTTTTATTTTGCTCATGTTATACACCCCATAGATACAATCCAAGCTATGTTTGAATTCTTACCTCTAAATCCTACCTCTTAGCTTGAACTGTTCCCTAACCAGAATTCGCCTACAAATAGTTTTTTACAAGCAAAGACTGAAAAGTGAAAGTACGTGAGAATCCCAAGCTAGATACGGTCGATCCCTATTTGTAATCTTATGCTGTAATACGTGATGATTATTCGTATTTTGAAGGGGATGTGAAGCAATTACCCTTCAATCATAAACTCTATAAACATAGAAATGATAATGCAAAAATTAGAACCGGAAGGTGGTCATACAATTGAAAATCCTTGTACATGTGTGCTGTGCTCCCTGTTTCACATACCCCCATAAACGCCTAATCGAAGAGGGTCATGAGGTAGTTGGCTTTTTCTACAATCCAAATATACATCCCTTCACAGAATACAGGGCCAGACTTCATTCATTGCAGCGATATTCCTCTTTAAAACCTGTTAAGATCATATACAAGGACGAATATCCGCTAAAAGAGTTCTTGGAGGGACAACTACAAATCATAAACAATGGAAAAAATCGATGCGAGTTCTGTATAGGAAAGAGAATGGATGAATCGGCAAAAACTGCCAAAGAAAAAGGTTTCGATGCCTTCACAACCACCCTTTTGGAGTCTAAATATCAACCTCATGATTTGATTAAAAAAATTGGTGAGGATCTCGCAAAAAAATACCAAATAAAATTCCATTATGAGGATTTTCGATCTGGTTGGAAGGAATCCATCAATCTATCAAACGACCTAGAACTGTACAGGCAAAAATATTGCGGATGCATCTTCAGTGAGCTGGAAAGGTATAAAGGTAAATAAACATGCTCATTGAATTTGGAAGTCTAAAAAGGAACTTTTATCTGAGCAATTGAGCATCAAAGCCAAATTATCGCTTACTGGGTGAATGTTTCACCCTTCTCATAGTTGTCCTTAAGATGCTTTATCAGGTTTTCCCTGTTCCGCCTGATATGGGATTCATACCAAACCTTGACAATATCAGCCATTGTCTTATGCATTTTCTCGAATGATAGTGAATTCAGCGTTGCATCGTAAAGAACTCTCTGAGTGAAAATTCTTTTCCATCCCGAGTACTTATAATAGTGCTCTCCTTCACAGTATTCGAATACCAACCTAAGATGAGTGGCTTTGGCTGTATTGTAATACCAGGCTTTCAAGGAATCCCCTACCCTGCCCTGATCCTGTGTTCTGTCTATCAGTTGAACTGTATTGACACTGGCGAAATTGAAATTTGGTTTGAACGCCCATGGCTCAGGGAAATCTTCGAATTGAGCAAAGGCGCTGTGGGAAGGCTCCATTGTGAAATGCACACCCTCCTTGTTGAATCGAATCCAAATCTTCCAGAAATCCTCAATCAAAGTCTTGTTTATATCCTCTTTTTGTGCGTTCTGCTCATCAACATCCATGAGGATTTCCTCAGTTCTTTTTTCCAGTTCCTTATCGAGAGCTGCAAACCAGTCTTCTGCCATGGTATCACGTCGAGAGGTGTATGAATTACAAATTTAAAAAGATTGTTATGTAAAGCATGATTATGAAAGTCGAATTTGTAAAACTTGAAACTTTGGATGCGGAAACCTGATTATATAAAATGGCAACAAATAAACCTAAAAGTATAAATAATATGTGTCCGCTTATACAAATGTATATGATAGGGATGGTTACCCAACATGACGGTAGTAAATGAATTGATGGATAGTATATTGGTTTCTGACGATGAGTTTCGAGAAACATTAAGAAGAATCCTGAAAAGCGACCTGGGTATGAGCATACCGGAATTTTCCAAAAAATCTGGGATATCCCAAAGTACAATCTATAAGATTCTATCGGAGGACAGGGAGCCGAACTTAAGAACTCTAAGACAGATCATCACGGCAATAAGAAAGATCGAGGGCCTAAAGAGGGAGCCGTTCATCGCTGTAATAGTGGCAAGGTCTGTTCTGAACAAGATCGAGGAAAGAAAGATGAAGATCGCGGGTAAAGAGATAATCATACGCGAATACCCCGCAAACTCCATGGAGGAAACCATTATTTCGGCAGTTAAGGCTGAGAGGGACGGAGCCAGGGCCGTGGTTTGCGCACCCATTGTAAGCACCACCATCGAGAAGATTCTCAGAATACCTGTTGCAACCATCATTCCGAAAGAAGGAATGACGGATGCCTTGAAACTCGCGGCAAAGAAGACTGGAATCTAGGATTACTCCCCCTTTCTCTCGGAATCCATTGCCTTTGTGACCTCCTCCTCCACCTCGGCCAATATCTCGTGTCTGATTCTTGCGAATTCCTTGCCTGCCCTGTCCCTGGGCCTAGGAAGATCGATTTTAAAGTCTTTCTTATTGGTGGCTGGTCTTGCAGTGAGAATTACCACCCTATCAGACAGGAACAACGCCTCATCAACAGAATGGGTTACGAAAATTATGGTCTTGTTGGTTTTTTGCCAGATATTCAGAAGCTCCCTCTGCATTATATTCCTTGTTTGGGCATCCAAAGAACCGAAGGGCTCGTCCATGAGAAGAACATCGGGATCGTTTGCCAAGGCCCTCGCAATCCCAACTCTCTGTTTCATACCGCCTGACAATTCGTTTGGATGTGCATCTTCAAAACCTTCCAAATTTACCAAATCAATGTATTGAAGGGCTATCTTTCTTCTTTCTGCTTTTGGTATCCCTTTTATCTCCAAACCGAACTCGATATTCTTTATAACAGTACGCCATGGAAAAAGGGCAAATTCCTGAAATACCATGCCGCGATTTGGGCCCGGTCCCTCCACCTTTTCTCCTCTTTCAAATACCTTACCTTCTGTTGGAGATTCAAGGCCAGCAATCAACCTCAGGATCGTTGTCTTTCCGCAGCCGGAAGGCCCAATAAACGAAACTAACTCACCTTCGTTTATGCTAAGATTCATATCTTCGATTGCTTTGACACTCTTTCCGTTGGTGTCAAATTCCTTGGAAAGGTGTTCTAATCGAATTAACGCAATCCCATCCATTTGGAAACTCTCCTTTCAATGTAGCTTGCACCACCAACCGTGATGAAACCCAGAATGCCAATTACGATCATTCCAGCGAACACTTCTTCGAATCTTCCAACGTAACCCATGGCCCAAATGTAGTGTCCAACACCGCCTCCCTCCACCCCCACCAATTCAGCTGCTACTAAGCACATCCAACCGATGCCCAAACCTATCCTGATACCTGTCATGATGGTTGGAATGATCGCAGGGAAAATCACCTTTTGCAACATATTCTTTCTTGTTACTCCCAATGTCCTTGCGGCATCTATAATAATAGGATCCAATCTTTTCACACCGAAAATCGTGTTGATTAGCACCGGAAAAAACACACCTAAAAATATTATAAATGTGGTGTCCCAAGGAGCATTAAAAAATACTATGGCAAATGGAATCCAAGCAATAGGTGGAATAGGGCGAATGAGCTCTACAATAGGATTTGCTGCGCTTAAAACGTATTTTGACCAGCCCATCATTAATCCAATGGGAACTGCGAAGATCAATGCAATTATAAATCCGAGCAATATTCTATACATTGAGGCAAGTATGTGCTCTCCCATATAGTATCCAAGAAAATCCCTATCAAAAAATGAGTGGTAAAGCGCTTTAAACACATTATATGGTTTTGGAAGGTAAGGATTATTCAGTGATTGAGAGTATAAATCCCATATGACCAAAAAAAGAATGACCGCAAGGATGTTTATCCCCAAATGAATTAACCTATCCCTGTTCTTCTTTTGAGAAAGTATGGATAAGAAAGAGCCTTTTTTCTTCTCCTCCGACCCATTTTTATTCATTGCTCGATCTCCTTGGCGATAATGAGTGATCCATTATATGACTCTTATCCCCTCGGATTGATGATAATGTGGCTATAGTTGCTCTTATGTGGTGACTTTAACATCCTCTGCCTCGGCTATCATTCTTAGGAGGAAGTACTGAACAGTTGGGAATCCGGGTATTCCGAACTTCTTTCCCTTCAAATCATCAAGTGAGTCAATATCATTGGCCACGATTATTGCGGAACCCTCGTTGTTCACCTGAGCCAGTATTTGGGTGTTGACTGCGGCATTCAGATGTTTTAATACAGCGGGAGCTCCACCAAGATATCCTATATCTACATCGCCAGCCGCAAAGTGGTCCATTTCCGATCCACCATTTGCGTAAGGAGCACCAGTGGCATCAGTCACCGTGATACCGTACTTTCCAAACAGGCTTTCTCCTCCTCCCACTTCAGTGTTCTTGGCCACAGGATATGCCAATTGGTGAAGATCTCCCAAAAGATATCCCACCCGAACTGTACCAAGTGAACTTGACGGTGGTGAAATAGATTGTGCCTCGCTCAGATATGATTCGTCTACATAGGTATTCACGAAGTCCTCTGAATTGTCGTATCCCCGTTCTGAAATTTTGTCCTCTTCGATAACATCGAAATCGATGAGCTTATTTGTGTATGTTTCAAGGCCATCCAAAAATGCAGTGTCCACCTCATACCTAAATGTTATATGCTTCAAAGCTTCCTTTACAACTGCTTCACTTCTTAGTGTAAAATCCACGGCTATATTCACCAATAGCGTGTAATTGGCAGAGGTATTATCAGCCAAGGCATTGGCCATCCAGATATTTGCATCGATATGGGCCTTTAAAAAGTGTTTTACGATTTCTGGATTAGAATTCAAATAATCCTTTTCAGCTACCAAAACGCAACATGGATGGTCAGGCCATATGTCTTCTGATCGGTATAATGCCTTACCTTTTTGGTTCACAACAGAATCTGAACAGTATGGCTCCCAGGCTACATAACCTGCAATGTCCCCGGTTTCAAGGCTTGTTTGCATGTCAATGGGAGCTAGTGTAACTACCTTGATGGATTTCTCTTTGTCTTCTTCAATGCACCCGGCTAAAAGCAGGGTTGCAGAGATTGCTACAACACCCAAAAGGGTGATGATTCTACGTTTTGCGAGTTTCTTCATTAGAAACACCAATTATGTGATATTCACCCAGGTAAATAAATATTTCCCCTATTAAGATATTTTGTTACCCTTATTGTATAAGTATTAATGGTTTTTTTACACTAAAGGAGATTATAGGCCTGTTTACTTCCATTCTATTTTCGTCATATTTTCAGCGTAAAAAAGGACAAATAAAAAAAGAATTTAATGGTATATCTATGAGTTCAAGAATTTATATATACACCTATTCGCTTTCACTCGACTGGAATCTATGATATGATCTCATAATGCAGGTGTAGTCTAGTCTGGTTTAGGACTTTGGCCTTCCATGATCTTCCCTTTGTTCTATAAAGGATTTCAAAGAAAGCCAACAACTCGGGTTCGAATCCCGGCACCTGCATTCATTGTTTTGTGATTATTATCTCAATATCTAAGGGATTCGAACCTTAGAGGAAAGCAGATATTAAAGCATATACAATTTTCTTTTCCTCGCAAGGAGCGAATCCCGGCACCTACATTCGTTATTTTCTAAAATCAAATAAAATTAATGTATTTATGAACTAGATAGATGTAATCTTTCTATAGAAACTATATAAGGGGGTAAATGCATTACCCCAATTGGCGGTAAAATTAAGCTGGATGAGCTATGGGGCGTAGAATAATTTCGTAAAAATATCTAACTTTAATTTCAAATCGAATGAAAGGGGACCATATGCCCGAAAAGAAAATATTTAAAGATCTACATGAAAGATGGAAAGAACTCGATCTCCCAGAGGAACAAAAGGAGATTTTAAAGAAGATAGACAAGGAAATCGAGGGATTGGATCAAGAGGAATTCATCAGAGAAACCACGAGTAGATTACGAGAGAATCTATACAACTCTGAATCATGGTTTAAGTTGGGATCGGCCCTTTTACAGGAAAAAAGTTATGATTTGGCTTTGGCGGCTTTGACCATCACTGCAAAGGTTGAGCCTAAAAAATCGTATCTATGGGGTGTTATTGGCTTTATTCTTACCAAGCTCGGCAGACCTGAGGAGGCAAAGGAATCATTTAATAAAGTGATGGAGAAAACAGGCTCATTGGGCGATTACAAAAACAGTGATGATATTGTTAATGACATCGAATCTAAAAAAATTAGGCTAAAAGCTGTCACCCTGCCTCTCATAAAAGGTGAACCAGAAGACGAGATTTCAAGAATCGAACGGGAATTGGAGAAGCTCGATGTTGAGGAAATAAAGACTGAATTGTCAAAAACCGAGCTCACAGACGAGCTCGAGGCACTTTCAGAAGAGCTGGACATGATTATAGGCGAGCCGGAGGAGGCAGAAGAGGAGGTCTTTCGATGTCCAGAATGCGGAACCGAGCTAGATGCTGAGGATACAGTATGTCCAAAATGCGGCGTGGAATTCATTGAGATGGAGGAAATACCAGATGCCCTTCGTAAGGAGGAAGAAGCACCACAATACAAATGCCCTACATGTGGAGCCATATTGGATGCTGGTACCTTAAAATGCCCAATATGCGGAACTGTTCTAGTGGAAGAGGAAGAAGAAATGTTCGCATGTCCCTCCTGTGGTGAAGTCGTTGAATCCCAAGCAGAAGCATGTCCTAAATGCGGTTCAGAGTTCGTCTCAGAGATTGATGAATTAGAGACCGCATTGGATGAAATCATAAAAGAGGAGCCTCCAGAAGGTCTCATAGTTCCAAAACGCGAAAAACCTGAAAAGGCAGCGCCAGTTGGCGGTATAACAAATGGATTGACAAATGGCCTTAAAAAAGAGATGCGCGGTTTGACCAACGGTCTTACAAACGGCCTGACAAACGGTCTTACAAATGGACTTAGAAGAGCAAAGCTGGGTTTGACCAATGGAGTCACAAACGGCCTAACAAATGGCATAACAAATGGTCTCACCAATGGTCTTCGGGCCCTGAAGGTTGGAATAACAAACGGTATAACAAATGGCAACGGTATAACAAATGGTCTGGGTCCAAAACGCCATATCATCGATACGAAAAGTAAGAAGATAAAGTTAATCGTAGTACCCATTGTGATTTTCATCCTGATTTTTTCACCATATGCTTTGGTAAATGTGATGGAAGCAGAAGAGAAAATCGATATCGATGGTACATTTGGAGATTGGAGTGAGGTGGTAACCCACAGCACAGCTCCCTCAGTCTCGCCTTTCCCAGAAAATATCGACATAATCGACTACAGGGTTGATAGTAGGCAGTTGGAGCTTTCTTTTTATTTGAGGGTCGATGGTATTATGCTGGGCGGTGAGCCTGATTTACCAAACGGTGGGAAGCAGGCCGATACTGCGCATATCTTTGTGGACTCTGATCAAGAGTCAGATTCCGGATATTTCATTTCCGGCATCGGAGCAGACTATATGATCAAAATAAGTGGTTGGAACGGCGAGGTAATTAGCAGCGGTCTTTACGGCTACACGGATTCGAAGCAGGATTGGAATCTTTGGGAATTTGCAGGAAATGTAAGATCCGCGGTTTCCGGTTCTGAGCTGGAAACAAAATTGTTATACAATTCATTGTTCCTCCAAAACGGAGACACAGTGGATGTTTTGTTTCATATGCAGAGTTTCGATAGCTTGGAGGATTTTTCTGATAAGATTATTAGTAATGAAAAAGGCGTTTTGATAGTAAATCAGCAGGGTTTTGGAGAGGATTCTATAAGTGGTGTTTCAAATCAGTTACTGAGGTTGGAACTGAACTGTTTAAATGCCGATATAACTGTGGGAGAGATAAAACTTACACGCATGGGAAAGGGAAGTGACAACGACACAAGCACTGTAAACCTCATGGAGGGTGAAAATTCCATTGGCGAAGGCACCCTCTCAAATGATGCTGTAGAACTGCAAACTAGCATATCACTCAGGGATGGAGATTCGAGAACTCTATATGTGGAAGCCGATGTTAGATCCGGTGCCCAAGCAGAGAACAGCGTTGGTCTTAGAATCATGAAGAACCACGATGTAAAAACCAGCTCAGGCACAGTTTCATTGGAGCGTACAAGTCCACCGATTAATAAACATGAAATTAGCTATATAAGCAGGGTTCCTGAGAATGTTACAATCGACGGAGCATTTGCAGATTGGGAAGGTAAGACCAGACGGAACGATACCAGAGGGGATGTAAATCGAAAAGACATAGATATAATGCAATATGGAGTTTCAACCACAGATTACGGTTCGGCTTTCTATTTGAAGGTGGATGGGGAGATCGCCGATGGAATAGATGTGCCATATCAGAACAAAGAAAAGAAATCTGAATTAAAACCACCAGGTGGAGAACCAAGCGGTGGGGAGGGACCGTCTCCAGAGATTCCACCCAAGACTGGGGAGGATTTTGTTTACATCTTCCTTGACACGATTCCCGCAATAGGTTACAGTGATGGCCTTCCAATGGGTGCAGATTATATGATAGAGGTGAGGGGAAGACACAACAAGATCTTAAGCAGAGCCTATTATGAATGGATAGGAACCTCTGTTTTGGATTGGAAATGGATGGAAAGGGGCCCTGTTAATGCGTATCTCGGTTTAGCCGAGATGGAGGTGGACATACGGTGGGAAAACATCGAAATCGATCCTGAAAGCGACACATTTTCTGTCTATTTCTTGGCCACAGATTGGGAGATGCGAGAGTCAGATTATTCTAACGGTGAAGGAGCCATATTGGGCCCCACAAGGGGTCATGATGGTGGCGATGAAAGTGGATTGGGCTCGCATGGATATTACTCAATAAGTGGAAGCGATTCACAAGGAGAGCAAGAAAATGACTTCGAAACCCTATTGAGAAGAACGATTGGGAATGATAAGTTCACGAAAATTATCATACCTTCAAAGACCTTGAATGAACCTGCGGATGTTTCAGTTATCGACCCCGAAGACCCTTTTTCGACTGATGGATTTTCATATGAGGTGGATGAAGCTGTGTACAACGGATTCTTTAAAGATACAAGTATTGAACAGATTTTCTCATTCAACAACAACATCTTCACAGACAAATTCCAAAGGTTCAGTATCGATGATCTCATGGATTTTGAGCCCTCGGTTGTCACAGTAAATATCGATGAAAATATGGTTGTCTATAATGTTGCTCTCACAAATGGTCTTAATGTTACCTTTAACTATATTCTATTTGCAGATATGGTAAAGGAGGAAATTGTCCTTTTGAATCCTCCTGTGGAAAATCAAGATGCAGCCTTCTTCATCGTCTCAACCCTTGTTTCTTGGGAGGAGCCTATATCTGTTTGGAGCGAAGGAAGGGACATTACAAATGAGCATTTCATCACAGGATCCTCATTGGAGGTAAGAAATGCCGAATCAAATGAATTCATTGCCGAGCATCCAAAACCCTATGCTTTTGATTCAGAAGGGGATGTACAATCCTCTCAATATGAATGGATCCCAAAGGGAGACAACCAGGCAGTTTTGAATGTTCTAACAGATTGGAATTGGTTAACTGAAGATGGACGAACATACCCAGTGGTTATAGATCCTATTAGGGATTTCAATCCAGGTACGGGGACTGATGATGGTTGGGTGAGATGGTATGAGCAATTGGGAACATACACAAAATATACTAACCCTATTGACGGGGATGTTGGCTGGGAAAAGGTGAGCGGAAAGGACTATACACGGCGCTCATTTTTCTATTTTGACATTTCTACAATTCCAGATTCGGCAACAATTACAGACGTTGATTTTACATTTTACATTGTTACTGCCCATGCAGCAAGTATCGACATAAACAGCCTTGAAGGAGAGGCATCGCAAACGGCCCAGCCTCTATTCGATGATATTGGAGATGGAACGACTTTCGTTGGAACTGATAATGCTCTTATGTCAGTAGGTTGGAAAACCCGCGATCTGGGTACAGATGCTGATTCAGACCTAGAAGCTGAATTGGCTGTGGACAATTCATGGGGTGTCGGAATAAAAAGAACACTTGAGAGCGGAACAGAGGGATTTGGAGAGATATTCAACTATGAACTTCCTTCATTTATGGAATACATCACAGTCACATACACTCTCCCTGTCGTCATCAATGCCACAATAATCAATCCCACAGGATTTCCCGAGCCAAACGAAGCTGTACATATCCATAATAAAAATGATGGTGGGGGTGCAGTCAATATAGATGGCTGGGAGATAAGTGACAATGACGGTAACTCGTTTACCATTCCGGTAGGCCTGGCGGACATACCCGATGATGGAACCTTGTACATCCATTTCACGCTAGGGACGGATGACCTCGATTTTACTGGCGACAACGAAGCCCATATATACATTGGAGCTGCCACATGGTTCGATGATGAAGGAGATCAATGTTATCTCAGAGACGATGAAAGCCTGCCCACGGATTTTGTTGCCTGGGATTCCGACGGCTCCCTTTCTGCGGATCAACTGGCTGATGATGACGATGCTGTAAACGCCGGGATATGGGATGCCGGAGACTATGTGGATACCGTGAATCCAGCGGGTTGGGAATATATATTTAGAACGAACCCAGATACAGACACTGACCAGCCTGCTGACTGGGAAGTGGATTACATACCAGAATTCTCGGACATCTTTGTTCCTATCTGTGGAATAATTACATTTGCATTAGTATATCGTAAAAGAATAAAAAAGAAGAAAAAATGAATTTCAGGTTCCGACTTTTAAAGCCAACTTCTTCTTCGAGGATTTTTTCTTGAAATCTGTTCCACACATAGGACACTTGCCCAATCGATCACCGCAGGCCTCGTGATATGTATTACCGCACCCACATTCGATCACCATGAGACCAGGTTTTATCTTTCCATTACAGGCATAACATTTTACAGTGGCCTCGGTCTTATACTTCTTAAATGTGGATTTCTTGCCCGCTTTCTTTCCTATCTTGATTTCCTCAGATATCTGAGCTGCACCCGTTTTCCCGTTGAATATCCTTGAGAAAGTCACTTCGATGTCGAACTTCAGTTCGCCCTCATTGGTTGCCCTAATCTTAAGAGGTATCTCCTTTTTCTCCTTTGCCTTGAGGATCTTAATGGGTTCAAGACCTTCAAATTCAAAATCCTTACCTTTACCCGATAAAGAAACATCCTTTGCCACAGATTTACCGTCATTTGTGAGAATAAGGGGAATCTCGTACCATTTGTTCTTCTCCTTCACATTGCTTAAATCGATCTTAAGAGTGATTGCAGGACTTAGGGATTCCAATTCGGCTTCTAATTCCTCATCCGCCTGCCTTCCGAATTCAATGGCCTTATCTGGATCATTTTCCATGAACTTCTTAGCCTCTTTCAGCAACTTTTCGGCGGCTTTGGTATTTATTCCGCTTTTACCCACTCTTTTTATTCTATTTTCCAAATCAGATATGAAATCCTCGAGCTCTATCTCCTCTTCGATTATCTCTTCTTCGAATAATTCCTCTTCCACTGCTTCTTTATCTTCCTTTAGATCTTCCTCGAGCTCTTCCTCACTGGGTTCCACCTCTATCTTGGGCACTTCAATTCCCAAGCTCCCTACATTGTCCATGAATTTTTGGAAGTAGCCTGCGGCATCGAGATAATTTTTGCTCTCAAGGGATGTTTCCCCACTTTCCAAAAGCACCATAACCTCGGTAACATCCTTGCCCTTCTTCTGTGCCTTTGCCAATTGTGCCCTTGCTTTTGAAAGCTTCTCAAACAGGTTTCTTGCAATCTCCCTTTCTACCTGTCTCTTACAATTCTCGGTGAAGAACGCCACCTGGGAATAGGATTCTTCCTCCAATGCGGCCCTTGCCTCGCTCAACATGTTATTCGCCCTGGTTACATTGACTCCCAATCCTGTGGCAGTTTTTATCAAGGTCTCACAGCTTGAAAGGGGCTTGGAAAGATGTTCCACATATGACCGTTTCGCCTCTCTGATAGTCTCTTTGGCGAATTTCGTGGCTGTTGCGTATTTCTTCTGGCTGAAGGCTTCCCTTGCAGTCTCAAGGTGTTCCTTGGCCTTCTTTATGTCAACGCCTATATCGGCGCTCTCGTTGATTCTCGCTGAGGCAGCATGAAGCGTTGTAGTTGCTCTTTCGTACTCCTCGGTATTCTCTGATAACTCCAAACCGCTCTCCATGGCATACTCAAGGGCCTTTATATATTCGTTATTCTTAAGGGCCGTTGCCGCATTTATCAGAAGTGTTCTGACGCTCTCGGCGTGAATACCCTTCTTCTCGGCCTCTTTGAGCTTTGCTGCGGTAACTGCTATTATTTCTGCTGCCATCTTCTTTTGGAGGTCTACCTTCTCAACCTCGCTTTCACTGAGCATGGCAAGCCTTAATGCTTCCTTGTAATCCTCATCTTCAAGGGCAATCTTAGCCTCATCCAGTACCCTTTCGGCCTTGGAAACTTCCATTCCCTCGCTTTTGGATTTATCGATTATAGATTGGAAAAGGGAAATAGACTCTGTCACCTTCTGCTCCTTCGCCTTCTTTGCCAGTCTAATACATTTTTTACCGAGTTCTATGGAGGATATATATTCATTATTCTTAAGCTCTGAGAACGCTTTCTCAAGTAGTTTTTTGGCCTCTGTTACATCGGCTTTTATATTCTCTGCCTCTTGAATGTAGTTACCTGCAAGATGTATGATGTTGGCTGTTCTTTGGCTCTCATCCCTTATCTCCTCGATCTCATCCAAACTTTGGGCTGCGTATCTTGCTGCCTTCTCGAACCTTTTAAGTTCCAAGGCTTCTTCGGCCTTTTGGTATAAAACCTCCACGGTCAATACATCTAAACCGATCTTCTTAGCCTCTATTATCATTGAATAGGCAGTGGTGAGCATATCTGATATCTTTGTATTACACAATCCCTCTGCCTTCTCTGCGGTTTTTTGTGCGGAAGAAAGGGCATTATCAAACTGCCCGTTGTTGAGGTATATAACCGTCTTTTTAAGCTGCAATTCCGCATCAGATGTGTCAATATCCAGGCTCTTTGCGATATCAATACATTCCTTGGAAAGAGATATCTTTTCCTTTATGGAATGCGCTGTTGTGAGCTTCTCGATTCCTATCTTACATTCCTCTATCATGCCCGAAACGACGTTGAAGTTACCGGCCTTTAGGGCTTTTTCAGCCATATCAAGCTTTTTCATGGGCTCTGACATGTCCACTCCGGAGCCCATGGCCTCATCTATTCGGGCTTTTACCTCGTTTATTGCCTTGGAAAGCCCCTGGTGCTCCTCAAGATAGGAGATGGTCTCCTCCTTACTTTGGGTCATTATCAGGTAGGCTTTCTTGAATAACTTCTTTTCAATGGCCTCTTTTGCCGCAGCGAGCCTGGTATTCTGCTCTGATATATCCATTCCAACATTTTTCACCTGCTTTATGTTTTCATTGATGGAAGAGGCCAAATCTGTGACTATCTTCTTTTGTTGGGCATTTACATCTTGCATTATTTTCCTAGAAAAGATAAGGGCCTCAGAGTATTCTTTTTCCTCATAAAGAGTCTTAACCTTGCTATGCATCTCTTCATATTTTGTGGTGTCACCCTGCATTTCCTGTAATGAGGTAATGGAGACTTCAGCGTCTTCTATGGAGGCCTTGATATATCCCTCAACAATGTTCTTTCCTTCGATGATAAATTCATAAGCCTCTTGGTAATTCCTGTTTTCTAATCCTCTTTTCGCACTTGTAAGTGCTTTTACGAACTTGCTCTTCTCCTCCCCCTCTTCAATGGCATTGATGATATCTCCAAATACTTTTATCTCCTTGGTGATACCCATTTTTAGGGCTTCTCCTGCCGCCTCCCTACTTCTATTGGCCAGATCCATTGCCCTCTCATAATCATTCTCATTAATTGCAGCTGAAGCTTGGTCAAGGAATACCTTTGCCGATTTAATATCTGAACCTGTCTTTTCTCCTATTGATAGGAAACCTTCCAGACCTTTTACTATCTCAACGGTCTTGTCCCTCATTGCCTGCTCCACAGTTTCCCTGCATTGAGATATCAAATTCATTGCTCTTTTATAGTCCTTTGAATCGAAAGCCGCCTTTGCGCCCTTCATCATGTCACTCAATGAAGTCGTGTCCACACCCAGTTTTGAGGCGCGTGCCAATGATTGAGTGATGAGCTGCAACTCCTCCTTGGCCCCCTCGTAATTGCTTATTAGCTTGTTTACACTGTGCTCACCCTTTCTTGCAAGTTCCAGGGCCTCTGCGAACTTCTTCTCTTTCAGGGCGCCTCTTGACATATCCAAATATTTCATTGGTTCGGACAGATCCGCCCCGATATTTTTTGCGGTAATGAATTTTGGACGTGAAAGGGATATCGTCTTTAAGACACACTGGAACTGGGCATTCTCCACTTCCTCTTTAACCTGGGTCGAATAATCGAAAACCTCCTCAAAATTCTTTGATTTAAGGGATTCTTTGGCCTTATTGAGCAGAAGGGCTCCTTTCTCCACCTCGGCATTGATATTCTTGGCTTCCTTTACAGTCTCTTCGCATTGTCGAATGAGGTCTTTTCCCTGTTTCTCAAGGATCTTCTCCATCTCTTTCGTACTCTTATTGGCAAGCTCTATAGCCTTCTCAAAGTTATTCTCATCAAGGGCACCTTTTGCATCATTGTAGAATCCCTCGGCTGTTGTTACATCGGCCTCCATTCCCTTCCCTAGCTCCAATAGAACCATTGCATTCTCAATGAGCTTTGATACCTCCTCTTTGGCGATTTTCCCTGTTAAGCGCATGCTCTCGTTAATGAATTTCAATGACTTTTCATAGTCATTCTTATCTGTGAATTCCCTTGCTTTATCCAAAAGACCTTCTACCTCGGAGATGTCCTGTCCCACTTTCTTGGCCAAAACGATCATGGATTGAACCTTTGTGAAGGCCTTAGAAACCTGCTCATTAAGGAGCTTATCCATGTCCTCCCAACCCTTTTCGGCAAGTTTCAGTGCCTCCTCGTATTTTCCCTCCTTAAGATCCGATTCTGCATTTGCCAGGACCTCATCCAAATCAGGGGTATCAACACCCATGTCTTGCGCCAATTTAACGAGGTTTTTTGTGGATTCAATGACGAGGTTAACGTGATCTTCTTGGGCTTTTATTGCTATCTTCTTGCTTTCTTGCGCAAGCTCCAATGCCGATTTGAATTCCTTTTTAGAAAAAGCAGCCGTAGCCTCCGTGAGTTTCGCCTCGGCTTTCGCCACATTGGCATCCATCTTTTTGGCCAACTCGATCATTTTTTCCGCGGATACTATCTCCTCATCCGCCAATTTACGGTTATGCGTGGCCTCTTGCGCCTTCTTTTCCAATTGCTTGGTCAGTTGTAGGGCCTTTAGATAATTGGATGCCTATATCTTCGCCTCCAATATTTGCCATAAATTCTAAATTTCTGCCCTTAATTCTAGAGACTTTAATTACAT
>CP070672.1:2624636-2627240 GCA_020351895.1 Thermoplasmata archaeon | reverse complement strand
GGTGAGGTTGTTCAAGGCTGTACTTACACTATTATTACTTAATGATGGGTAACCTACAAGGTTCCAGCCAGGATACAGGGTTACACTTTGGTTTTCAGTGGGTTCTATACCAGAACATTGGAATAGAACCCCACCAGGCTCTGTAATATGTACCCAAAAGCCCATTGTATGTTCGATATTCATCAAATCACTGAAATCCGATGGTTTTGAGATTTGGTAATGTTCCCAATGATCAGAACTGTCGTCCACATTATACCATTGCACAGCATCGTATGAATCATTTATAGAATCTAGGACACTTTTTAAATTCGTATCAATCTGAATAAACGGGATTGATATCAAGTTCCAACCTTCATAGAGTTGGATATCAAAACTTTCTATGGTTGAATTAATCGTGAAATTCCAAACCCAATTTGGAGCAGTTGTATTCCACATATCAGATGTATATACATGCCAATACCACTTGCCGTTAGAGAGTGGAGGGGGTTTCCAGGATGTAGATGTTATCCAGCCGCTGTAGTAAACAGTGCCGCTTTCTGCGTCAGGATGGTCTGAAATGGTGAAGTTGTAGTAAACTGTATCGTTGTCTAAGTCGGTTACAGGGGTGACCACTAATGTTGGTGGATTATTAATTAGAGTGGAATTATTTGCTGGAGAAATCGGTATAGTCATCGGTGGAATGAAATTCGAGCGGGAAAAGTAGATGTCATAGTTGCCGTTCCGGTTGTCTTGCCAAGCTATGTAGATGGTTTTATTTCTAAGAGCGAGAGAAGGTAATCGTTGATAGTCAGAACCTGAGTCGTCATTCACTCTTTGACTAGGACTAAATATGGCACCTCCATCGGTAGAAATAGCGAAATAGATATCAATCCCCGAACCCTCCCAAGCTACACACATATATCCATCGCCATTTATTGCAATGGCTGCATCCCAGTTAGATGCTCCTGTAACATCGTTCACCCTCTTATTTGGACTGAAAGTAATACCCCCATCAGTAGAATTTGCAAAATATACGCTAGTTTCTCTTTGATCTTCCCATATAATGCCGATAATACCACCACCTACTGCAATATCAGGCCAGAATTGATAAGCGTCCCCTGTATCATCGGATATTCTTTTGTTAGAGCTAAAGGTTATACCTCCGTCAGTTGAATTAGCATAATAAATATCGGGACCTGTGGTTCCTGTGTTTCTATAATCACACCATGCAACATGGATGTTATTCTCATTATCTACAGCAATAGTTGGGCTTCTGGCGGTAACAGGCATCACATCAGTTATCCTCTTATTAACATTGAAGGTCACACCACCATCGGTAGAGTTTGCGTAGTAGATGTCAAAATAATTTGGGGGATTCATCGGATCACCGTCTAGCCTGTTATCGTTCCATATTATGTGTATCATGTCATTACTGTCTATAGCGATGTCTGGTCTCCCTTGTTCTGTTGTACCACCATCATCATTTATTTTCTTACTAGGAGACCACGTAATCCCGCCATCGGTAGAATTTGAGTAATGTACATCAGCATTGTTAACACCATCATCACCACCACCAGAACCCATCCATTCTCCATCTGCATCGCTCCGCCAATCTTCCCACACCACATGGATTATATTTTTTGAGTCAATAGCGACAGAAGGTACATTCTGCTCTGCTATCCCTGAGTCATCACTTACTTTTTGAGCCGTAGTAAAAGACAAACCTCTATTTATTGACCTAGCAAAATAGATGTCTCCCTTGTCGTTTCTATAGTCATGCCATACAATAGAGATATTTCCCAATGTGTCCAACACGATTGAGGGCTGAGCTTGATGAGAAAGATTATCTTCCACAACTAGATTAGAAGTAAGAATCTCAGCGCTAACGCATAGTCTTAGGTTGCTGGATTCAAACACAACAGTTAAAAGTAATACTGTTGTTACGATAGAAAGCAGTCTCCTCATTTGGACCATCTTGTTTATATATCTCTTTTTGTGTATATAAATTCTAGTCATATTGAGATGAAACTCCATTAAAATCGGTCTCCTGAGAAGGGCTTGAAATCTACATCGTCTGAAACTTTATCACCCTGACCGAGGGGATTCTCAGTTGGATGGTATGGACCACTCTCATGTCCCCACCAATTATTTATAGAATCTATAGTAATCCCCGAATCATCATTATATACTCCATACCCAGGTCCGGATGCCCCGCCTCCATTATTACAAATATTATTATAGTTAATTACCGGGTTACTCCCACTTCCACTCCAGACTCCATACACCCTATTACTCAGAATATCGTTGTAGGTGATAGTGGCGGTACTACCACTAGTGCATAAAATACCAGCACGCTGTTTGTTCCATCCTATTGTGTTGTTTTCGATATCGTTGGATTTTCCTATTGGATCACCTTCACCTACGCCTTTGATACATTATTTGAATTATTATTTTCTGGAATAATATTGTTTACTAGCTATTAGGGTTTTTTGGAGGGGCACATCCTCTGAACCCCACCCTTCACCCCCTTTCCGCTTCTCCTCTTGCGAGGAACTCGCTACGCTCCTCCCTCTTAATTCTCAAATTCCTTCGGAATCCGAGAATGGCTCGTTCCCCCTCTACCCT
>CP070672.1:2616171-2624536 GCA_020351895.1 Thermoplasmata archaeon | reverse complement strand
TTCAAGTTCATCCTCCCTGAACGTTAGCAGAGGCAGATCCTCATCCAGACTTCGTCCAGGAACATAATCGAAGACCTTTTGTGCATTATGCCCAACAGTCTTGTAGATTCTAAGAAGCTCGATTTTACTGGGACAGGCCTGCTCGCACATTCCGCATCCAACGCAAGATGTTGCCATGTGGTTCATCCTGGTCAAATGGAAAAGGAGTGTATCTTTGGGTATTTTTATTACTCCTTTTCTGTCTGCCCAGGAAAGGTACTTCCCTGATTCGTATTCAAAAGTTGGAGAATCGAAGAAGCACTCCCTGCAGTAACATACAGGACAAACATCCATACAGTTATGACAGTTTATACAGGAGTCAAAGAACTTCAACAGATTCTCTATACCAGAGACATTTTTTTGGGTGTCTTCAATAAGCTTAGTCCATTTTTCAAGCCTTCTTTTTTCAAGCCCTGAAATGTACTCTTTCCTTTCTTCTGATTCCTCTTGCGAGGCTACTCCTAAAATCTCCAGTATATCCTTACCTTCCTCGGATTTGGCCATGATAATAGGGGTCTTTCCATCGGATCCGTAGATTCCAATGATGATATCCGTGTTCTCTGGTATGGGATATTCACATACCTTACAGGCAGTCCTTAGGTTTTCGTCTTCATTTATCTTCTTTATGTTCTTGGGAAATTCGGTCATAGGAGATTTGCCTTCCTCCATCATCTCGCTGTATTCGATAACAGAATAAGTGCCTGGGCAGTCCACGCCAATTATAACGATATTATCGAGTGAAGCCTGCTTGAGCTTAACAAGCTCGATTAAGGCCCTTATCTCGCAGGATTTAACAACCGCTGCAATTCTCTTTTTACTAGGTGTTACTTTGGTGAGATCAGAAATCAGAGTCCCGGAGTTGACCGGCATGACAAAGGCAAGAGGCTGCGCAGAATCGAGCTTGTTCTCATCTGCAACAAGACTCTGAACAACGCCTTCTCCAAAGGGCTGCTTCTGGGGAACCAAAATGGCATCAACACAGTCCTTATTCAGCATTTTTTTCAAAAGGTTATTGATATTCTTTGTGAGCTCTTCTTCACGTTTTGCCATGATATCCACCCTCTTTTTATCATACGTTCCAATACTTCTGCATTGGATTTGGCCCCATTTTCTTCAGCTCCTCGGTCATATCCGATACAGTCTCGGCAAACTTCTTTCCTTCATCGGCCCCGATCCACTTTATCCATATCCTTTGGCTTTCCAGACCAAGAGTGTTTAATATGTCCTTTGCAAGGGCCACCCTCCTTCTTGCCTTATAATTGCCCTCTATATAATGACAATCACCAGGATGACACCCTGCAATTAATACACCATCTGCGCCTTCCATTAGGGCCTTGATTATGTAAACAGAATCCACGGAGCCAGAGCACATGAGCTTAATTATCCTGATATTTGGAGGATATTGAATCCTTGCAGTGCCTGCAAGATCGGCTGCACTGGATGAGCACCAAGTGCATAGGAAACCGACAATTTTAGGTTCGAAATCTTTTTTCTCGTTTTTCTTCTTATCCTCAGTCACAGTATCAACTCCAAATTTCTTCATTTAATCATTATACTATAGCCTCGTCTATCATGGCCATTATCTGCTTCTCCTTGTGCCCTTTAAGGGATGCCGCATTGCTGGGACATACAACTGCACAAATACCACATCCCTTGCAAAGCACATCCACAACCTTTGCCACCTTTTTATCTGTATCCAGAATCCTGGCTTCGTAGGGACAGGCTACGATACAGGCTTCGCAGCCCACACACCATCTTTCATTCACTTCCGAGATTGCGGCTCTTGATGGAATCTCATTTCTCGACAATATCGAAAGTGCCCTGCCTGCAGCTGCCTGGGCCTGGGCAATGCTCTCTATTAGATTTCTCGGGGCATGTGCCAGGCCACAAACAAAGATGCCTTCGCTTAGAAAATCAATTGGCCTGAATTTCAAATTCATCTGGCTGATAAATCCGTCCTCATCCAATCTCAGTTTATCCTCAAAGCTATCCAATATGGCCATATTATTACCGGGATAAGGACCAAGGCTTAATACGAGCAAATCTGGTTTTATCATGATATCTTCATTTAATACAGGGTCCCTGACACCTATCTCCAATTCACGTTTTTTCATGTTCACTTTCGGTTTATTTTCCAATTCATATCTTATGAAGTTCACTCCTTTTTCCTTGGCTTTTAAGTAATACTCCTCATTAAGTCCATAGGTCATGATGTCTCTGTAAAGAATATAGACATCTGTATCGGGTTCGATTTCCTTTATTCTCAAAGCGTTCTTGATTGCCCCGAGGCAGCATACCCTACCGCAGTAATGCCTATTATCATCTCTAAGACCCACGCATTGAATCATAACCAGGCTTTTAGCCCTAAGGTCCTCTTCTATAATGCGTTTTTCGAGCTCCCTTTGCGAAATCACGGTTTCCTGTTTACCATACAGGTACTCCTCGGTTTCAAGTTCATTTGCACCAGTTGCCACGATTACTGCACCGTATTCCTCTTTCTTATCCCCTGAAGGGGGGGTTATTTCCACTTTAAAATCGCCTACCTTGCCTGAGACCTTCACCACTTCCGAGTTTTTAAGGATCCTAATTAGATCGTTATTCTCCACATCACCAATGATCTTAACAAGAAACTCCTCCACATTGAGTCCGTGGGGGGTGCGGTAGAGATGGCCTGCATTTCCCCCCAATGTTGAGCTCTTCTCAAGTATATCAACATTAATGCCATTATTTGCAATTTGAAGTGCCGAGATCATACCCGATATCCCGCCGCCAATTACCAGGGCCCTGGGAATCACTGATCTCGTTTTTATTTGAAGGGTGTCCTGGATCCTTAATTTTTGAATATCCATGGCAATCAGTGCCTTTGCTTTTTCGGTTGCTTTCTGTTTGTCTTTGTGAATCCAGGCGCATCCTTCCCTTATATCCACTATTTCTAAAAGACTCGGATCTATTCCAGCTTCAGCTACCGCTTTTTTGAATCTGGCAATAAAAGGATAGGGCGAGCAAGCCGCAAATATCACCTTTCCCACATTTGCATCTGTAATTCTCTTCTTAATCTCTTCCAGTTCTAGGCAAAGAAAATCGATGTTCCTGGCATATTCGACATCCAAGAGGTTTTTGGAAAATTCGAGAATTTCATCCATCTGAAGTGAATCGGCAATACTTGTTCCGCATCTGCAGATGAATATACCTATGCTCTCACTTTCATTGATCTTGTTCTGAGAGTCCTCTGATGTGTCAGATTCGCTTTCTGTTTCTTTTTCATGAAGATCCTCTTTCTTATCCATGCCTTTCCTTAGAATGGAGCCTGCCAGGCAGGCTGCCGCACTTGCTTCTATTATTGTATCTGGGATGTCCTTGGGTCCTGAGAAAGAGCCACATGAGAACACACCCTCTTTCGAAGTCTCGACTGCAGAAAACTTATTATGGGAACAGAACAGGTTCTCATCAAGATCTATACCGAGAATTTTACTCAAATCCTCTGCTCTTTTGGGAGGATCCTGTCCTGTAGCCAGAACAACCATCTCAAAGGTCTCCCTCTTTGGCGCGTCGAATTCATCGGAATAATTCACCTGAAGATTATTGCTTTCCACTTCCCATATATCGGCGATCCTGCTTCTTACGAATTTTATTCCCATTTTTCTTGCTTTTTCATAGTATCTGTGATAGCCCTTGCCAAATGCCCTCACATCCATAAAGAAAATCGTAACTTCAGTATCTGGGTACAATTCCTTTACAAGCATGGCCTCTTTTAGGGAATGCATGCAGCAGGCAAATGAGCAATATGGTCTTTTCTCGTCCCTAGAACCCACGCACTGTATGAATGCAATGCTTTCAGGGATTCTGTCATCTGAGATCCGTGAAAGTTGCCTTTCTGAATTCGGCCCGGTCCCAGAAAACACACGCTCAAATTCCAGGGCCGTAACCACATTTTGAAATTCACTGTAATGCAGGGCACCTATTTCTGAGGGATCAAAAGGTGTAAAACCCATGGCAAGGATTATTGCCCCGACTTTCAATTCAACGTCCTCATCCTCATTTGAAAGGTTGATTGCCCTTGTAGGGCAGATTTCAACACACTCACCGCATTGATTGCAATTCTTTGTATCGATCGTATACACCTTTGGCACTGCAGAGGGAAACTGGATGTGAATCGCTTTCCTATTTCCCAACTCTTGATTGAACTCATCTTTTACATCAATGGGGCAAACATCCACACACAGATTGCATGCAATGCATTTTCCGGAATCAACGAGCCTGGCCTTCTTGGTGATCCGGGGTTTGAATTTACCGGCCTTTCCAGAAAGGCCCTTTATCTCGGTGCCCGTCATGATATCTATATTCGGATGATCCAGTCCTCGCCTGAGGCATATCTCAGAACAATATTCGGAAACAAATGAAGGCAACATTTGGCACATGCCACAGTCGTTTGTGGGAAATTGGCGGTCAAGCTTGGATAATGCTCCACCAATATAGGGAGCATCATCTATCATGTGAACGTAAAAACCCGACTCTGCAAGGTCAATTGCAGCCTTGATTCCGCCTATTCCAGCTCCAATGACCAAAGCCGAATTTCCGGTATCTGGTTCCTTTTTTTGTCCCATCATTCTTTCCATCATCCTCGATCTTAACATCAATCCTCTGTGACAGCAGATAACATGTCAAATATCTGTTTTTTAGAATAGTTCTTATGGGTTAAGGCTCCTGAGGGACAGCCTGCGGCGCAGGCACCGCATCCCTCACAAAGCCCCTCGTTTATCTTGGACACACCCTTTCTCTCATCCAATTCGGCTGCATTGTACGCACAGATTGAAACACAGTTTCCACAGCCAACACACACCTCCTCATCCACGAAGGCTATCATGGGGTCGTGGGATAATCCCTCTCCTGTAAAGAGTGAAACCACCTTGCTTGCAGCTCCACTGGATGTGGCGACTGTCTCAGGAATGTCCTTGGGTGCCTGTGCGGCCCCTGCAAGAAATATCCCGGCTGTAAGGGTTTCCAAGGGTCTCAGCTTTGGGTGGGCCTCTGAAAGCCAACCGTATTCATCAGTGGATATGCGAAGCTTCTTTGCAAGCTCTTTTGTTCCTATACTCGGAACCGCAGCCATTGCCAGAACAACCATATCGGCTTTTATCTCGATCTTCTTCCCTGTAAGGGTATCGGCACCCCATACCACGACCTTGTCTCCCTCTTGAAATACCTTTGAAACCTTGCCCCTTAGGTAAAGGAGATCCTCCTCCTCTATACCCCTTTGAACAAATTCCTCATAGTTCTTTCCTGCTGATCTTATGTCTATGTAAAATATGTAAGCCTGACCGTCGGAAACCGCGTGTTTATATAAAAATGCGTGCTTTGCAGTGTACATACAGCATATCTTCGAGCAGTACGCCACACCATGCTCCGGGTCCCTTGAGCCTGCGCATTGAATGAATACGACCTCTTTTGGTATCTTTCCATCAGAAGGTCGTTTTATCTCCCCTTGGGTGGGCCCAGATGCAGAAAGAAGCCTTTCGAATTGAAGCGAATCTATGACATCTTTTACCTTTCCATAGCCGTATTCACCAATATCGCCAATTGGCATGAGGTCAAATCCGGTTGCAACCACTATTGCTCCATAGGTATCTTCTATAAACGAGTCCTCCTGTTCATAATCCACTGCATCCAAAGGACAGACCTTTTTACAATTACCGCACTTCTCTTTCAGGAACCATTGACAGTGCTCCCTGTCTATTACAGGCTTGTTTGGAACAGCCTGGGGGAATGGAGTATATATGGCCTTCCTCTTACCCATACCCCTGTCGTGTTCAGAGGAAATCTTGGTGGGGCACTTGGCAAAACACGTGCCGCAACCATTGCATTTGTCCCAATCCACGCAAGCAGCTTTTCGTCTAATCTTAACCTTGAAATTGCCTACGTAACCCGATACATCATCCACTTCGGAATAAGTCATTAACTTGATCTTAGGATGCTGACCAACCTCAACCATCTTTGGTGTAAGAATACATGAGGCGCAGTCCAAGGTAGGAAATGTTTCAGCCAGCTGGGACATTCTTCCCCCTATGCTCGGGTTCTTTTCAAGGAGTGTGACATCGTAGCCGGAATTTGCTATGTCTATTGCAGCCTGCATTCCTGCAATACCAGCCCCTATGACCAGGGCTTTTTTCGTTATAGGAATTATGGTTGGGGAAAGGGAGCTGTTTTCCCTGAGCTTCTCAACCATGCTGTTTATGATGGTTATGGCCTTCTTTGTGGCCTTATCCATGTCCTGATGCACCCAGCTGCATTGCTCCCTGATGTTTGCACATTCGAATTGGTACTGATTGAGATCGGCCTTGGAAATAGCCTTCCTGAACGTGTTTTCGTGAAGGCTCGGGGTGCAGGATGCAACGATGACACCGTCAAGTTTTTCATTTTTTATTGCATCTTTTATCATATCCTGGCCTGGATCGGAGCACATGTACGTGTAATCCACTGCATAGACCACATCTGGATGTTTTGAGGCCTCCTCCACCACCCTTTTCACATCCACAGTGCCTGCAATGTTCTTGCCGCAGTGGCACACAAAGATTCCTATGCGCCGCATTCTACCTCCTCTTTCTTTTCCATAGCCTGTTTTTCGATCATACCCTTTTCCACAAGCAATGGTCTTGGGTCTATGAAATGCTTTTCAAAATCGAACAGCGTCTGATCCACATCCAAAGCCAGTCCAAGTAATTCCGTGAAATAAAGAATCGGTATCTTCGTAAAATCACCGAAATTTTCTGCTATCTCTTCCTGTTTTTTATCGAGATTGAAGTAGCAAACAGGGCATGTTAGGGCAATTGCCTCGGCACCGCTTTGTATGGCTGAATTGAGAATATTGTATGAGCATCTCAAAGCAGTATCTTTTACCTCTTTATTGATTATCTGGTATGAACCACAGCATTCCACTTTAAAAGGGAAGTCAACAACATCGCATCCAATGCTCGATAGGAAATCATCCAGGATTTTCGGATTTTCTGGATCATCAAACTTGAGCACTGATGCAGGTCTTAGAATCTGGCATCCGTAATATGGTGCAACCTTCAAATCTTTTAGGTTTTTCTTCACCTTCTTCTTCAATCTTTCGAAGCCTATCTCATCCCTTATGATTTCCAGAAAGTGCAAAACCTCGATTTCCCCTTTGTATTCCTCCTCTATAAATTCGCATATTTTGATCCTCTTTTCTGTATCATTTTTCAGTACATCGTTTGTTCGTTTTAGGACATTATAGCAGAATGAACATAATGTCGTGAGTTTTTTTCCTTCTTTTTCGGAATTCATGATGATTCTTGCAGGTGATACTATACCCATGAGGTTGTCGGAAACCAAGGGAAAGGCAGCCTGACAGCAGGTCCAGTTCTCGAGCTCCTCTAACTCGATTCCAAGTACCTTGGCCGAGGCCTTGGCAAGCTCTCCAAGATTCTTGGCCTTTGTGTATAATGTGCAACCAGGATAATATGTCACCTTCATCTTTTCACCAAATACAACCTAGGATGTGTTTTTTCGAGAGCTGCATACAAGAAGTTGTTGCGGAGCCTCCGCAAGCTCCTCTTCTGTCAGCTTCGAGACATCTATATTGTCCTTACCCTTTCTGAGTAGTAGAACCCTCAGAGCCTCCATTAGCTTGGAGAGATCCACTCCCTTGGGACATCTAGCATCACATGTAAAGCAGGACGCGCAGATCCAGATCGTTTTAGATTTAAGAACCTCTTCCTCTTGACCCAATTGCAAAAGCCTGATAATCTGGTTGGGGAGAATGTCCATGGCATCCACCATGGGGCACCCTGCAGAGCATTTTCCGCATTGATAGCACTTAAGAACCTTTTGCTGCGAAAGCTCCTCTACCTCGGAAATAAAATCGCTTTTGACATCTTCAGCAGAGATTTTCAATCTTATCCAAACGCCTCCTTTTTAATGCCATTTCCTGGGATGCTGGGAGCAACTTTGGGTGGATTGATATTCTGCTTATTAAAGGTTTTTAGAGGGTATAGCCAGACATTCATGTATGATAATTTTTAGCTTGAATATTATATATCTTCTTTCTCGTTACCCTATATAGGGACAAGTTTATAAGTGCAAAAAATATTCAGGAGAAACACATGGCTAAGAAATCCAAGGAAAAACAGGAACCTGTAACATTTCAAATAAACCAGCAACAAGAGCCTGCCCAGTTCATAGTGGATCAACCCAAGGAAACCGAAGAGCCGGCTCAATTCGTTGTTGATGAACCCAAGGAAACTGAACAGCCAGTATCCTTTTCCCTTGATGCTCCACCTGCACAACCCGTAAAAAAGGCTAAAGG
>CP070672.1:2613491-2616071 GCA_020351895.1 Thermoplasmata archaeon | reverse complement strand
TTTTCCCTATTTATTCGAAATTGCAAGATGAGGGACTGCAGCTAAAAGCCTGGGATGTGGCCTGGCCACTTTTCCATTATGAGAGGTCACCAACTGTCCGCTCTGTCCGGCTATTACCATTCTACTGGTATACTCGGGCAGAAGATTATGGATTAACCATAGGCTTTCCCCTATACTGGTCCTTCACTCATCAAGAGGCCGGTTATACACACCTTTTTCCTTTCTATGGAGTCCACACTAAAGGAGAATGGTACAAAAAACGCTTTATTCTCGGCCCGACATTTATCGATACTCGTGATAGTCGAAATGGATTATCCAGGCGGGATATCCTTTTTCCACTATACAGTAAAATACAAGAGAAGGAGAGGAAACGCTCATGGTTGTTGCCTTTTTACTATTACCAGCGTCATCCCCATGAGTGGCTAACCTTAGGTTCTCTTGCCCTGTTACCGCCTTATTATATTCACCTTGGGAAGAAAGATGATAAGTTATTCCATATATGGCCGCTTTATGGCAAATTACAGAAGGGATCATATACCGAATACTCTACTCTTTGGCCACTCTTTCGTTTTGGGAGTGATCCCAAGAACCGTACCCGGCTAGACCACGTGTTATTTTACTATCACAAGGCTGAAAAAGAGAAATCACTTACCTCTATTTTTCCTTTATGGTGGCACCAGGAGACACCTCGGACAACTAACGATGCTTCTGTGCTCCTTCATTGGTATGATAATGACAAGGCAAAGGGAAGAAAGGATTTAACTTTCCTTTGGCTTTTCCCACCCGAGATCAGCCTTGTTAAGTATCAACAAGGGCCGGCACATCTGAGACATACAGTATTTCCTCTTTACAGTTACCAATATGACCAAATAAAGAATGCCCTCCATTGGACCCTCTTATGGCCCTTATTCTCTTACAGCAGCGGGGAAGAATTTTTCCAGCAGACCAGCCTTCTATGGAAGGTAATCTCGTATGAGCAAAGAGGTAAGGAAAGTAGTGAATTTAGATTTCTTTGGAGATTAATCCGCAACAAAAAGACAGACAAATCATATACCTTTGAGTTTAACCCTCTCTACTACTATGAATCGGAAAAGGGGAAAGGGTCATATTTTGCTATTTTAGGTGGGCTGTTTGGAGTAGAGACTACCCGGGATCAATCGAAAAAGGTACGTTTTTTATGGATATTTGATTGAGATATGCAAAAAACATTAGGGAGTGGAGACTCCTGATGCATAAAATAATTGAAAAGAGCATATTAATACTTCCCCACATTCCAGATCCACAATCACGCCCAGCACGATTTTAATCCTTGCTTTTTACTAGTCATTCGTATATCATTTAAGTTAATAATTATATAGTGATTTATCGGTTGAGAATTAACATTCTATGTTGATTTTGCCTATGGAAGATCCGCTTCAAATACCCTTATGTGATTCAGGATTCTCCAACTGCATTATCCCAAAAAATGAACCCTCATTATCCTAACTGAAAAAACACTTAACTCCTGAATACCATCTCTTATAGAGATCAATTTTTTATCAATCAATAAGATCTTATCAATGTCAATAGCAGGAGGAAGACTATGAAAAAGTTTATAATTATATCAATATGTTGCCTTATTTTTTCAACCTTTGCCACTGCTGCTGTCATTACTATAAATTTAGATTCTGTACCAACTGATCTCGACTGTGATACAAAGTGTCTATGTGACCAAAATTGGGTTGAATCTAATATTGTTATGCATGTTACTACCAGTAATAGCTGTACACCGAATGGCTGTGTATGGGAGCATGGCAATAATATATTTCCTCCAATATTTGATAAAGGAGTATTGCTCTCTCCAGGTCGGCTTATGGTAGATCTCGATTCTATAAATGATCCAATCACCAAAATTGAAGTAATTCTCGAGGACTATTGCCCCCTAACCGGCTGCTCATCTGCTTCAATTTATGATGGTGATTCACGAATAGCCATTAAAACTAGTCAATCCGATTTAGGGCCGATCAATGAACCTGGATATTTTATATTCGATCGGACTATTAGTGGTATTAGTACAGTTGATAAATTAATTGTTTCTTCATGTAATGGACATGTGGGTAAAATAAAAATCACCACAACTCCCATAAATGTTTGCGAGTTGCCTATAGATCCAGGGCCATGCTATGGCTATATTCCTCGATATGGCTATAATAAAGAGACTGGAAAATGTGAGAAGTTCATCTACGGAGGCTGTGGCGGCAATCAAAACAACTTTTCGAGTTTAAACAAGTGTCAAGAGAGCTGTGGAGGCACTACCTATTCCACCTGTAGTGGCTACGGATGCGGAACTACTTATTCCACCTGTAGTGGCTTCGGGTGCGGCACCACTTATTCCACTTGCGGTTTGGGATGTGGAACCACTTAGTCAACATGTAGTGGCTTCGGGTGTGGCACCACTTATTCTACCTGTGGCTTGGGATGCGGAACCACTTATTCAACCTGTAGTGGCTTCGGGTGTGGCACCACTTATTCTACCTGCGGCTTGGGATGCGGAACCACTTATTCAACCTGTAGTGGCTTCGGGTGTGGCACCACTTATTC
>CP070672.1:2610106-2613391 GCA_020351895.1 Thermoplasmata archaeon | reverse complement strand
GACCTTCTGGGGTATGCTTTAATACACTATCACGTAAGTGTCTTAGGAGTTCTGTTTCTTCTGAATGTTCGCCGTAGATGTCTTTTGCTGTGCAAAGTGCTGGTGGTATGATTTCATCGAACTGCTTAAGAAAATCTACTGTAGCCCGTATAATTTGACCCTGCTGCTCTTCTATTGTTATGTCAGCGGGAGTATTATCCATTTCTTCAGGACACAAAGAAGCATCATACCAGCCAAACTGGGAATGATTACCTCCTTCGATTATTACAAACAGCGTATTTGGGGGGAGATGTTCTTCTGATGCTTCAAACTCCTCAAGGTTTGGATTTTTTGTTCCGTAAATCGAGATGGCTTTTAGATCTTTATCATCAATCCTCCAGATGTCAGTTGGATAGGCCGCCCATAAAATTACACCATCAACGTTATCAGTAAAATTTTTGGCATAATAGCATGATGCTGCACCTCCCATGGAATGGCCTCCTATTACCCATTTTTTGATTTCACCATAGTCGCTTATTATTTTACTTGCTCTTTGAGCGGTTTTACCAATTGCAAGATTATTCCTCATCTTAACAATCACAGTTAAATATCCTTTTGCTGCAATTGTATGAGCAGGGGGTGCATATGCTCTTGGATCAACATAAGCTCCGGGATATATTATAAAACCTACCGATGGGGATGTATTTTTTGGCTCAAAGGCAAAGTAAAAGTCTGAACCTTCTTCCCACTCTTCTACTTGCACCGTTTTCACAGTAACAGCACTATCTGATTCCAATGCCTCTAATGCCTCCGGCAGGGTTGGACAAGTATCTGGTGGATCATCCGCCATTATATTCCCACTACCACAAAAGGACATGATTAATAATGTTAATAAGGTAACTGTTATCTTTTGAATCTTCATAAAATCTCCTCCTGCATACGATTAATGGTTATATTCCACCTCTGCCTTTTACTACTCTCATTTGAACACACTAATTATTCACTGATTGTGATTCCATACTGTTCAAAAACTTCTCCACTATTAATAGCTTTCTTTATCTTCCTAATTCCAAGCATTTAGAGATTGCTTCGCTAACTCCCTTCGTTGCACTCGGGGTTTCAGCTCACCGCAATGATGATTCTGTTCCTATGTTTATATAAGAAATGTTCTACTAGTTATCGGTCGCACTATATATTCTTCTCCTTAGCACAAAAAGTCCACCTATCATAAATGGCAGCACTCCAACTAACGGATACTTTACTGTATAAACTATGGGGATTATTGCAATCCTGGTAGCTGTCCTCAGCACCTTATGTTTTGCGATATAGTTTGCTATAGGTGGGGAAACCCTGTAATACATCTTTACAAATGCCCTGCCCACACTGTTTGTCAATAGACCATGGTCTCTGAATTCTCGCAACGCTGCTACATCATCTGCCAGATAACTGCCATCGGATGCTGTATTTATAAAACAACCTTCAGTAGTAGTAGCCAATCTAAATATCTTTGCACCCCCCAGTCCCTCGGTGGAAGAACTGGCACCCTTGCTGCCGGAAACATAGAGTGCATCAGCAAAGGTTGTAAACCCTTCAAAACCTACGATATAATCATCACCAAAGCCGTCACCGGTAACCTGCTGCCAGGTTATGCCGTCACTGGTCTTCCAGATATGAGAACCGGTAAGGTACTCCTCCGTCGCCCCCATCGTAGGTACAAAGGTACACACTATGCCACCATAGAGATAGTCTCCAAATGGGAAAAGGTTTACCGCTATATTCTGGTAAATGGTAGTCATTCCACCATTCATCTTCCCGTCAAAACCTTCAGGTAGCTCACCATCACCACCGACACTGTAAAACCAGCTACCGTCCTCTGAACTGCCATCTAAACTGTAGAGCACTCGTGCTCCTCCCAATGATTGTATGCCCGCAACGAGCTTGTCGTTAAAGGAGACAAGGTTCCAGGGCATGAAATTTCCGGTCTCCATAGTGCAATCCATCCCATCACCAAAACCGTTCTCATTGGTTCCGGTATCATTATCATCTACATTTACATCAACGATAAGCTCCCATCCATCATCTGTAAGTTTTGCCACACGGGAACACAGTCCCATATTTCCTGTCGAACCAGTACCACCTGCATAGAGTACCTCAGTATCTGATACCGATGACGAACATAAGCTGGCAATGCTGGTACTCACAGGTTTTTGAGAGTTAGGGTAATTAGGATCGGTATGATAATTACCAAAACTGTTGGTAGGCTCTGTTACCATCCAGTTATCTCCATCGTCTGTGTACCACACCTGGCCTCCGTACTCATAGTTAAGTCCAGTACTGACGTATAGCTTATTGTTAATTATGCTCATGTTGGTAACAGTCTTATTCCAATAATCACCAAAACCATTCTCGTCACTGCCGGTACCAATCTCATAACTATCATTAACCTCAACTGCACCCAGATCATATTCATAGGCCGGATATACATTTTTGAAATGTTGACTCGCACAGATGGTATATTCGGTCCCTCCATCACCAGCCTTTTCATTTTGCTGAACGGTGAGGGTATCTGCGGTATTGCTTTTGATATCGAACCGTCTGTATTTTCCATCACCTGAGGTGATCTGCAACACTCCACCAGCCCACTCATCCTCAGTCCAAGACTTTGTATCATCAGTAATCTTGGCAGTAATACCCTCATCATCCTTTTCACAATCTGAAAACGCTGTAATAGTTCCTGATTCTTCCGTATCCTTCTTATCAGAGATAACCGCTTCCCATTTTGTTCCATCATATCTCCAGATCTCACAGCCCGTCGATTTAAGTACCGATCCCTGTAAACCAGAAGAGAAACCGAAATACAGTTTATTCTTAAATACAATCATAGCTCCCCACACATTATTGATCCAGGAGTTGCCATAGATACCATTGGTTTTACCATCGGGAAATAGCACCTGTTCCCAGGTAGTCCCTGTAGTCCTCCATACCTCAGCACCTGAAGTCTCATCTCTGGTCATGGTATACAAACGCTCCTGGTATTCTGCCATCGCTACCACCGACATATTATCATCGCTGCCAAACCCGGGTACATTAACCCTTTCCCATTTTGACCCATCTTTACCAGTAACGGTTTCTAAAGCTTTCGGGACTTCCTGTGCGATGGCAGTATCATTAGACCCTATAAGCAATAGTACAAAGATAAAAAACATTACGATTAGTTTTGCTAAAAATCCTTTACTCATTTTCGGAGCTCCTTTTCAAATTATCTGATTTACACTACCATTATATTTTTCTGTGCAATATATATAG
>CP070672.1:2603837-2610006 GCA_020351895.1 Thermoplasmata archaeon | reverse complement strand
TTATTGGTAAGGATATTGTTGCCAGAGCAGTAGAAGTAGAAGCCATTGGCACCGTTATTGGAGGCGTTGTTAATCGTGAGGGTATTGAAGTCCGAGAAACAGAGATGGATGCCGTACATATTGTTCGAGGATGCAGTGTTGTTAACGATGTTGTTATTGTTTGAGAAGCCGAGCTCGATGCCCACAGAGCCGCCACTAACGTCCTGGTTCTCTATCAAGATGTTTTGGCAGTTGGCCAGGATCACCTGTCCTGCACCTGATGGTATTGTGCCTCCATTTTGGTTCTTCCAGTAGTACACAGGCTTTCCGTTGACTGTGTTCGAAGTGTCGATGTTATGTGTGTTCCACCCATTGAGGAACGGACCCCATATATGGATTCCGTTTCCGATCATCTGGTTGTTGACGAGGGTATTGCTGCTAGAATCATGAAACTGGATACCATACCTGTTGTTAGAGGCAATGTTATTGATTATAGTATTATAGTTGCTAAAGGAGATATAGATGCCACTATCGCTGTTGTTCGAAGCGGTGTTGTCAGCGATAGTGTTATAGTTACTATTGATAGTGAGGAAGATGCCTTGGTGATCGTTCGAGATAACATTGTTGTCAGCGATAATGTTGTTTGATGATGACTCAAAATAGATGCCTTCGTCCCCATTGGTCACGGTGAAACCTGTGATATTCACCCAATCAGCTGTAATCTCAACCGTGTTCCAACCCCCTCCATCGATTATCGTTGTGTTCCTATTTTCCCCTGTCAAATTAATAGTCTTATAAACGTTCACATTCTCATAATATGTCCCGTTGTAAACATAAACGGTATCTCCCGGGTCAGCAGCATCTATCGCTGCTTGAATTGTGGTGTAGTCGGTAGGGACATAGATTGTATTGGCCTTTGCATGCGGAGCTATCTCGACGATGATCACGATAAAGCCTAATATTATCGTTAGACTCAGCAAGAGCACGGCTATCTTCTTCTTATTCATCAATGAAACATATGATAATAATGGCTTAAATACCTTCTGATTTTGCATCTGAGGGATTATTAACATAAGCTACCTCCTGATATTTTAGGTGATAACAGCTGGTGATTGGTTTAATCCAGTCGTTTACATCTTCTAAATCGGAACTTCCCAGGTTCTTTCATCATTCGAGTATATCCAATAACCCCGCCCGACCTCAAAATAATCATTCTCCTTCAGCTCGATCCATTTGTGTGTGGATGCATTGTAGGTCCATATGGCCTTTACATCATCGCCGAACGTGAGGTTGTTCAAGGCTGTTGTCCTATTTTTATTTGTTCTGGAGGGGTAGCCCACGAGATTCCATCCTTCGTGAAGGGTGATTGTTTGGTTTTGCACGATTCGGGTACCGTTGATATAGAAAACGGTATCTCCTGGTTGGGTGATGTGAACCCAGAAACCCATTGTCTCATTAATCTGAGTTAAATCATTCCCGAAAGGCTTGCCCACTTTGTGGTGCTTCCAGTGATCATCCGTGTCTGTAATATCATACCATTGCACTGCATCGTACAAGCCATCGATGGAACTGAGCACTTTTTTTAGGTCCTGTTCTTCTTGGATGAGAGGGATGGATATCAGGTTCCAACCTTGTTTTAAAATCAAATAATTATTGTATGGTTCTATAAGTGGATAAGTGTCTTGTGAATCCGGGTCGATCTCATATGGATTCTTACCTCCACCTAAGGTAAACCCTTTATCAACTATACCGTCGCCTCCTAGTATATTTTGGTCAGGTCCATTATAATCGTCGTATGCATCTTCATCCGGCTCGTCAAAATCAGACCAATAATTACCTCCAGAGGGATAGCCGTCATCCCATTGGTTACCATTATTTGTATTATCATAACCTTGAGCAGTATTGACAATAATGTTATTGTGGTAAATGTTATTGTTAAAAGAACCTTCGAGATAGATGCCATAAAAGTTGTTCGAGACGTTGTTGTTTATGATGTTGTTCTGGTTGGATAAAGAGAGATAGATACCCTGCACATTCTCCAAGACTTTGTTATTTATGATGTCATTCTGGACGGAAGAGGAGAGATAGATACCATAATCGTTGTTCGAGATATAGTTTCTTATGATGTTGTTGTTGTCGGAAGAAATTCTGAGATAGATACCATAATCGCTGTCCAAGATATTATTGTTAATGATATTGTTGTTCTCGCCTGAAGAAGAGAGAAAGATGCCATACCAGATGCTAGATATGTTGTTATTTGTGATGTTGTTGTTGTTCGAGCTGGAAGAAGTGAGACTGATGCCAATCCCGTTGTTAGAGAAGGTGTTATCTTCGATGGAGTTCCCACCAGAATAACTGATGCTGATACCAATCTGGGTGTTCGAGGTAACATCATTGTCAGTGATGATATTAGAATTACTCCACTTAAACACGATGCCATTGAGATTGTAAGACATATTATTTTTTAAAAGGATATTATTGGTGGAATAATATAAATAGAAGCCATTACCACCGTTCTGGGAGGCTACGTTATTGATGAGAATATTGAGATCCGAGAAATAGAGAGCGATGCCGTAATTGGTGTTCGATGAGGCAGTGTTGTTTGCGATATAGTTATTGTTTGAGAAGCCCAGCTCGATACCTACAGAACCCCCACTAACATCCTGGTTCTCTATCTTGATATTTTGGGAGTTAGCCAAAATCACCTCTCCTGCACCTGATGGTATTGTGCCTCCATTTTGGTTCTTCCAATAGTATACGGGTTTTCCGTTGACTGTGTTCGTAGTGTCGATGTTATGTGTATTCCATTCATTAATGAACTGACCCGATATACGGATTCCATCTTTGATCATCTGGTTGTTGACGAGGGTGTTGCTGCTGGAATCAATGAGGTGGATACCATACTTGTTGTGGGAGGCAACATTATTAATTATCGTATTATAGTTACTGGAGGAAACAATATAGATGCCAACACCAACGTTATTCGAAACGGTATTGTTAGCGATAGAGTTATAGTTACTATTAATATCAAGGAAGATGCCATCAATATTCGAGGAAACATTATTGTCAACGATAATATTGTATGATGATGAATAAAGATAGATGCCCTCATGATCATTCGATAAGATGTTGTTGTTAACGATTCTACAATTCTGAACATTATCTAGCTTTATTCCGGAATCAACAGGATTGATTCCACAATTCTTGACTGTGAGATCCGTGATATTCACCCAATTTTCACTCAAATAGATACCAACCCCGCCTCCGCTACCATCGATTATTGTCGTGTCCCTATTTTCCCCAGTCAAATTGATAGCCTTGTCAACATTCACACTCTCAAAATATGTGCCACTATAGACAAAGACAGTATCCCCATCAATAGCCATATTTATCGCTTCTTGAATTGTGGTATAATCGGTAGGGACATAGATTGTATTGGCCTTCGCAGTCGGAGTTATCTCGATAATGATCACAACGAAGCCAAATGTTATCATTAAACTCAGCCAGAGCACAGCTATCTTCCTATTCATCAATAAAATGTATGTTGCATGTGCCTTAAATATCTTCCGATTTACTCCCAAAGAAAATGTCAATATAAACCACCTTCTAATATTTTAATATGATACAAGTGCATGATAAACACTGTCATTAACATATTTCATGCTTACTTTATGGGGTTATCTTTTATAGAACCTCTTCTTAAAAAAATGAGATACTGAGAAATTCTACTTTCTCCCAGCAACTCTAAGATAGGTTCAGTTATTTGTTATGTCTCTACTATCCGTACCAACCGACAGCATCTATTTCGGGTCCATAGATTGTATCACCAACGCCGGTACTTCCTGATGTTCCATTAATCATGATATAGCGCCATGTTTTTCCCAAAGTCGCGGGTGTATAAAATTCCTCATCATTCGTATCTTGGCCATGGCCTACTATTCCAACGGTTCCTCCTTCTGATGATCCTTCGATTACCCACACCGTATATTTCTCTGTAATACCCGCTAAATAGCCATACACAGTGAAATTTTGACTGGGGCCCATCTCATTGGCTGCACCTAAATCGAGTGTTATCGATCCAAGTGTACTGGGATTTTCCCCAATGGTTGCATAAGAACTATCTGGTGCATAGAGTGCTTCCTCGGGATTCGTACAGTTCGTTTCAGAATAATCTAAAGCATAGTGCCAAGACTGGGCCACTGCTGATCCACATATAAGAATCACCATAATTAGCAATGGTCCGAATATTGCGATAAATCTTCTCATTCCACATCACCTCCTCTCCCTGAGACAGAGAGACTATCGGTATTTTCAATGTGCCCCGCCTCGGCACTTTTTCCCTCATTTAAAATGTTAAAAGTAGTAATTCTAAAAGGTTTTGATAAATACTCAATTCTCTCCCAATCACCTATCGTTTAATCGCCTCCCTAGACTATCCGCTGAGGAATATAATGAACTTTGAAATACTTAAACTTTGCGTGATAAACTTTATAATATTATTAAAATGTTGTGAATTTATTCTATTCTTTTTATTTTTGTTAATTTATTTATTTAAATAATTAATAAAATTATTACCTCAGTTCAGTTTAAATTCGGACGATAACCCTACTTACTCTACTTAAAAAAGAGTTGAAAAACTTAAAAATACCATTTTATTATCGTCTTCTGCGATATTTTCCTGATATATGGGAGAATAGGGGGATGCCAATTCTTTCCAAGTCAAAAGACAACCTTTTTAAATTCCAAATCCTTTATCCAGAACAAAAGGGGATCATCATGCCAAAACATATAACTTCAAGCCCGACGACAATAAAATATTCGAAAGAAGCCGGCAGAAGATTTGAAGATACATACAGCCTCGATGCAGATTACCTTCTCTCAGAGGTAAAGGGCATCAAAGGACCGTATGATAGGAAACTCAGAAGGGCAGGACTTGTCACCACAAAGGACCTTCTAAAGAGATGCCGAAATCCTTCTGCAAGAAATGCCTATGCAAAGGAGATGGACCTGGACCCATACCTGCTTTTGAAATGGACGAGGATGGCGGATCTCATGCGCATAGAAGGGATAGGCCAGCAGTTTGCAGAGCTTCTGGTCTTCGTAGGCGTGGACTCACTAAAAACGTTGGCGGGAAGCGATCCAAAACACATAATCGATCCCCTGCAGAATCCTGGAAGCCTTCCCGTTGAAAATCTGAAGATAGATGATGAATTCGACATAGTGGACGGTAACGCCAAACTTAGAAAGGCTGCGAAGATCATGGTTCAAGATAATCTTCCTGACCTTGTTGTGATAAAAAACAAAAAACCCGTGGGGATACTTACCTTCAGAGGAATAGTCAGAGCCGTGGCCGAAAAAAAGAATGTGGATCATGTGAAGGTGCAGGATGTGATCGTTCGAAATATCCCGATAATAGAGCCAGAAACACCTATTGAGTTAGCCGCTGAGATGCTAATTGACGTGGGGCTTCCTGTACTTCCTGTTGTGGACTCAGAAGAACTTGTTGGGGTGGTTTCAAGGCGGGACATCGAGGATGTCTTTCTAAAGATATCCCAGCGCAGGCCTTCGTTGGATGAGGTAGAAAAGTGGGTTAGCATGGCAAAGAAACACAAACCCCTGACAATACGATAGATTTAGACCTTTAAAATTTCTATTTTCTAAGACTATAAAATTATTTTAAGGGTCCCCAAAAAATCAAGTTGTTTTTACGGCACGAATCATGCGCAGATAACTGCGATCTTATCTGCACATTCCACAGCCTCATCGTATCTCTCCTGCTTCATGAGAAGGTATCCTTTGTTGACCAGGCTCTCTCTGTGATCCGCATTCAGGGTTAAAGCCTTGTCAAAACACAGTAAACTTTCCTCTTGAAGTCCCATTCTGAACAGGGCATTGCCCATCTTGTTCAAAAGGATTACGTCATCAGGTTCCGATTGTAAGAGATTTGAGTAGAGTGCTGCCGCCTGCATATACTTTCCTGTTTCGTAGAAAATGTCAGCCTTTTCAATGGTAAGCATGGTATCATCAGGATTATAACTCAAGGCGTTGTTTAGGCATTTTAAGGCTTCTTTGGGCCTGCCCAATTTTCTCAGGGCTCTGGCCTTCTTTTGCCAAAGCCTCACACAATCGTCAATTACTTCCTTTTGGGTCGTCTCCCATTCTGTGTTTAATGATTTTATCTCCATCTTTT
>CP070672.1:2593730-2603737 GCA_020351895.1 Thermoplasmata archaeon | reverse complement strand
TTCTCCTCATCTCAAATCAGGGTATGCAATTTAGAGGTTATAAAGAATTCGTGACAATGCTTGTATATCTTTTACCAATGCTTTTACCAATATGTTTAATTATGACATTCATAGGCGCCGTTTATCTGTATAACTCCCTCGATTCTCAGGATACGACACTTTGAATTTCCTCTGCAATGCCCTGGGCTACAGCTTTGGGATTCTCGGCATTGTAAATGCTTCTTCCGACGATTAATAAGTAATAATTCTAGAATCTTCCTTTTACCCGGTATATATTTCTTAAGTCCATCCCCCAGATCTATAAAATCTTTAAACCACCAACTAATTGTTATTCTTTAACCTATCCTCATATGCATTCCATGCAATTTCTCTATATTTTTCCGCTTCCTCCTCTGGATCGGGGGCTCTATAAATTCCTGAACCTACAATAATAGCATCAGAACCTGCTTTGATTGCATCATTTGGGCTCCCGTATTGCTGATCGATTACACCTTTCTTCTTATGAATATGAACACCTGGAGTTATCATAATTAACCCACTTCTTGTCGTTAAAGCAAGATTCTTTAAGTCATGAGGTATATTCCCAGCACCGATTAACCCGGATACTTCATATTCTCTTTCATTACCTAAATTCGTTGCTTTTTTTGTATAATTACCTGTAACTAAAGTCCCTTTTGAAGACATCTGTGCTAGTATAATTATACCTCTTGGTTTTTTATCTCCCTGACTCTTTTCTATGGCTATAGAATAAATACTATCAATGATTCCAGGTCCAGATACGATATGGGCTGTAACAAAATTTGCCCAATCAGCAATCTTAAAAATCCCATTTTTATATTGATTTTGTACTATTTTTCCAATATCAGCAAATTTTCTATCCTCAAAAATCATAAAGTTCCTTCTTTTGGCGATTCTTTCAAGCTCAATAGGAAGATCATTTGTGTAATCTTTAATCGTATCTATATGAGTTTTTAAGAGGGCTAATTTTTTCCCAATATTATCCGCAAGTTCGATTAGTTCGCTAGATTCTGTAACATCCGCTGCTAACACTAAATTGGTCTTTTTCTTATCCATTAACTCAAACAAACTTTTTGAAGCGATATTTTTGGTGAGTTTGGCTCTTTCGCTATAGGAAAAAGAAAACCTCTCATGGCCAATACCATCGTTCTTTTTCATTATATACACCCCATTTTTATTGTCATCAAGCTCTAAATTTTATCACAAACATATTATCTTCATCATGGAGACATCATTAGTAAGAGGAATTAGCTAAATATTTTTTCGCTCAATTTTTATTTTATAATATTGAATGATAAAGCAAAGAAGGTTTACAGCTTTGCCAATTATTAAATATTTCGACCTTACTTGATAGTCTTAACCAAAAAAATTGCCATAGATTGCCATGGTATAAAGATAAATAAAATCTATATGAAAACTAAGGCCGCTACCCAGATTCTAGACAATATTTTCGATAATAATATTATAAATTCGTTTATAAATTACTTTTTTAAACTTTATTCCTAGAAAAGATTTAAAAATCAACATGCCTATTTCCATTAAAGCCTTTTGGTTTCATGAGGAAGTGATATAATTTGAACTCAAACAAAGATGAGTTAAAGAACGAAGCAGAAGAATTTTATAGACTGGGAAAAGAATACGCAAATAATGGCAATTGGGATAAGTCTGCAAATCAATTCTTAAGATCTGCAACGCTATTCGAAGAAATTGGAGAATCAGAAAAAGCCTCAAGAGCATACGGCAGGACAGCCTGGAACTATATTCCTATAGAAAAACTAGAAGACACCTCGAAATATCTCAATAAGTCAAAGGATATGGATCTAGACCAGGGTATAGCAAACTTTCTTTGGGCAGTTCATCTATGTTTACGATGGGGATATGAACTTGAGGCTAGAGAATATTTTCTTGCATCTTTAAGTATGGTTTTAAGTAAGGTATACTTCACTAAAAGAGAAAGAAAAAAGTATAAAAAACTTTTAAAGAAAGATATTTGGGCTTTAAGTCGCTATATCATTAAAAAGTTCTATAAAGATCTGATAGAGAAGGAAAAAGTGAGGTATCCGTCTTGGTCAGCTTCTGATAAGGCTAGATCTCTTATAATCATGGAGGATGTTTATCAATTTTCGGATGAGCGATGGTTAAAGATGAGTGAAACTTTTAAAAGAGCTGGATTAGTATCTTATGCAGCGCGTTTAGAAGTAATCTCCTTTCTCAGGTCTGCAATGGGAGCAGCCCATAAGGAAGAGGCACATAAATATATAATGGAGGCTGTCAGACGATCCTCTAATGATAACATGATTAAAATTCATGACGACATTGCTATTGCCTATAATAAATTAAAAATAGAAAAAAAACCTACAAAACCTTACGAACAACTCTCTGGATTAATATCTACCATTGATTTATTGAAGAAAATGGAAATTGAGCCTGAAGTTCACATAATATTGATTAGCTATTTCGACCATAAAAACACCCAAATAAATGGATTATTTATTTTCGGAACAAGTGTCTTAGCATTTGTTGTTGTTTTCTTTATTATCCCAGGGGCACCTTCAACTAAAATAGTCGGTGCAGCTACAATCGGTAGCTTTTCCGGATTTGTAACTTGGGTAATTCTGGAGTCTGTAAAAGACCGTCAATCAAGAACTTCCAAATGATATAGCTCTTCTTCGGGTTAGGGGGTAACAACTAATCCTAAAAAGTCTTAAATATCTATAATACTACTAATCTTTTAATAAATAATGAATTAAAATAAACTTAAAATGTAGATTTATGGTTTGTGGTATATTGGCAGAAAAATTCCTAAAGTTCGAGATTCTTTCAAAAGGTTTAAGAATAAGTGAACTTGTAAGGATGGACCTCGGTAGAAATATTAAAGAACCATTAACTGTACGATCAGGACTTTCAAGCGGATTAGATATTATACTCCCAAACGAAGTTTGGGTAAATGCACCGATCGATGAATGGTTTACAAAAAGCTCTCCATTTCTCCTTGATATAGAAGAGGAGAAATATATTATTAAGAAAAATAATGAAAAGGTAGCGATTATAGAAATTATTAACAGACCAGCATATTATGAACAATACACCTCTGATGGCACTCTTATGAAAAATATTGGTTCAACTCGAGCAGATAGGATTAGTATTGGTGTTAATAATAATTGTATTTTCTGGAATAATGAGAAACTAAGATGCAAGTTCTGTGCTATCGGTCATAATACAAGAGAAGAATTATCTATAAAAACTACTGCTCAAATCATTGAGGTTATCGAAAAATCAATGAAGGATCCAATTTTACCATCAAAACATGTATATTTAAACGCTGGTGCATTAGGAGGATTAGATCAAGGAATAAAAATGCTTGCAAATGTAGTTGAAGAAATAAAAAATAATTTTAACGTTAATATTCACCTAAACCCATGCCCACCTAAATTGACAAAATATATTGATATTCTTTATAATAAGGGATTAGATGAGGTAAGTTTCAACCTAGAGATATTCGATCAAAAAATATCCAAATATATTATCCCCGGTAAATATAGTAATATTTCCCCAATTAATTGTATCAAAATGCTTGAGTATGCTGTAAATGTTTTCGGTGAAAGAAACGTAAGTTCTTGTTTGGTGGTAGGCCTTGAAGAACCAGACTCTTCAATCAAGGGTGTTGATTTATTATCTTCAATAGGAGTTATTCCAAAGTTAAGTATTTTCCGGCCTTTAACTGGATCTCTTTTGGAAAAACATCCTACTCCGAGTCCTGAGTTACTTATTTATGTTTATAAAAAGGCAAAAGAGCTAACCGATAATTACGGTATTCCATTAGGGCCATTATGCAAACCATGCCAACTTCATAGTTTAATAATACCAAAAGAGAGATAGAATTATTTTCTCTTATATATTCCAAAAAATATTGTAATTAAGGAATTAATTAATGAGAGGTTATTGGCAATATCATCAAAACGTAAAAATCGTTAATTACGACTTCCTTTTTTTAAAAAAAAATCCTTACTCCTCTTCATACTCTTACTCTTCTTCCTTGTCTTCTACTTCCTGCTCTCCCCCCGCCATCCTTCTCTTTTTCCACCTCGTTTTCTTCCTCTTTCTCTCCCCCTCCTTCCGAATCTATTCCATTTTCTTTACCTTCGATTTCTTCAATTTCGTCATCTTCCTCTTCTTTCTACTCCTCTATTTCTTCTTCTATTCCTCTTTTTGCCCTGTAATTCTTCCTCCACTTGGCCCACAAAATGAGGAACGTTGGAAGCACATAGGCTGAGGCTAAAAACGAATAGGCAATTGACAATGCTATCATCACCCCGAATTGTTGAAGGGGAGGCAGCTTGTGGAAGAAGAGAACCCCGAATCCACCCGAGGTCGTTAAAAAGGCTCCTGCAAGTGCCATTCCAGTATGTGTCAAGGTGTTCTCGCAGGCCGCACCCGGTGTTTTAAATCTCTTTAAATCCTCGGTAAATCTCTCTGACACGTGAATGGAATAAGTGATTCCCATACCCACTGTGAGTGAGGCCAAGGTGATGGTCATTACATTTAAATTGTACCCGAAGATGATCATGGTTCCCAGAATCCAGAGTATAACCAGAAGAACAGGGATCATTGTAATCGCACCCAAAATAAAAGAGCGCTCCAGAAGGTAGAATACTATGGTAAGAACAATAAACGAGGCTGCTATTGTAATAATAATGGACCTGATCTGACCCTCGTTCATCTCGGTTACCACCACATTGATTACGACGGGCTCACCAATGATATATACATTCTCTAGGGTTCCATCCTTCTCCAATTCCTCCAATGGAGCAGCATCTTCATCGAGTTCCTCTACCAGAACATCTGCCTTTTGTAGATTCTCCGATGTTACCCTCAACTGGATAAGTGCTGCATCGTAGTTACCATCCCCATTTTTGTGTATAACTGACATGACTTCTGAGCTTGAGGGTTCAAAATCATAAAGGATATCGAACAGGATCTCGATATTGGTGTCCGGTATACCATCCGAGTCTGTATTTGATATTGTCCAATTCTCGATAAAGGATTGATTATAATCGGCTGCTTCTATGGGATTTGCATACCTTTGCATCACAGACAAAATAGATCTAGAAGTATTTCCCTTAAAAACCAGCTCATCATCTTGGGTGTTTTTTATGGTTTCATCCATAGCCAAAAGAACCTGGGGATTTGCCACATCCCCGGTTATGTAAAATTCCCCGTATTCAGTATCCCCAAATTCAAACTCATCGATTAAAAATACGTAATTGTCGTAGGCTTCTGTATCCCTCGGAATAAACTCCCTGAAATCAAATACAGTGTCAAGTTGGCTTGCCCCGTATCCGGCAATACCGGAAATTATCACCAAGATTAGTAAAACGGCCCATGGAGCCCGATCCCCTGCTTTGGCACCTATGGTGACAACTGATGTGGCATGCCTTTTTGTGTTGTTCTTCATATTATTGGTTTTATTGTTTACGGATTTAACCTTTCCTTTACGCTCCCGTCTTTCACTTACCACAAGCCTTACAGCGGGTAGGAATGTGGTCATGATAATAAAGGAGGCAACAATACCGGCTGTGACCATGATTGCGAACTCACGAAGAACTGTTAGGCTCGATACTGTGTTGGACATAAAGCCTATTCCGGTGGTTATGGTGGCTAAAAGGAGGGCCATACCAACTGTGCCGATGGCTATGGCTATGGCTTTATTGTTCTTCCTTCCCCTCCCCTTCTCCTCCCTGAACCTCATTGTCATATGTATACCATAATCCACGCCAAGACCCACCAATAATATGGGAACCACAGTGGAGATTATTGAACCTTCTAGGCCCAATAAAACTGCGATACCATAGGACCAGATGATTGCCATTCCCAGGCTCAAGAGGGTGAGAACAGTATCGAATCCACTTCTGAAGGTGCCAAATAGGATAAGTACAATGAGGATGAATACCAGCACTAATAGGAACATCTGAGAAAAATCCATCGTTTCCTGGATCTCATCGTTGATCAACTGATTTCCGAGGACTCCATACTCCAAATCTCCCTGTTGATTGAAGGCTATGTCGTGCACCCTGTTCTCCACAGAGGACCTTTGATCCCTGTCCAACTCCACATTGAAATTGATATTGATTATGGTTCCTTTGGCTGCGGTTCCATCGCTTTCCTTGAAGTTCCGGGTCAATGTAGCCTCTGCTCCGTAATACAACCCCATAATTTCGCTATCCAAGGATTGTGCTTGTGCCTCCATGGTCGGTAGTGCAAAATCCAATCCAGTGAGAATCCCTTCACCTGTTGCTTGGTCTATTCTCGTCCCATTCAGCAACCATAGGTAGTCCATAATCACATCAATCGAAGAATCTATTGAACTGACAAACTGCGAGGTCTGTGCACTGGTACTCTCGATATCGTAATTCTTAAGACCATCAAGATAGTTGGGAACTGGATTTGCTCCATACTCGGAAGAAATTGCATCCAGTGTGGCAAGGGATTGAGTTTTATTGAAATCTGGTATCATTCCATTGTTTCCGCCCTGCATGAGGGTTAAATTCTCGTTTAAAGAGATGAGAAGGCCATCGAGGGCAAAAGCTTTGGTCATATTCGATTCCGTGGTGTTCTCAAGTATAGTAACAAGCCCGCTCATACCTTGGTCAAATCCCATCAACATAAAATCTATTCCTGCCCTGCCCTGAAAAAGACCATATGAGAAAACCAGCATGTCTGCAAGCGAAGCAAAACCAGTTGGATTATTCTGAGATGGTACAATTGATGATGCCACCTCAGAATCGGATCTCACAGTGTCTTCAAACTCGATTAGGGTCCGCATGTCTTCCATCTCAAGGATGTTCTTATCATGGGGTTTTACAATCACCAAAAGATTGTACTCTTGCGTGCCAAAAGTGTCACTAGCGTCCTCTGAAGCCCTTATTAGTTCGTGATCCGGATTGAAAGACTCGGGATCTACATCACCTGAAAAAGTCGATCCGAAGTAAGTAAATATCAAGGTGAGAACTAGAATTATTGCAATTGTTATTTTTGGATTATTTGAGACCTTTGTTCCGAGGCCTGACATAATGGACATATGAGTTAGCGGAATACTGATGATGCTATAATATACTTTTGTTTTACAAACGTAACAGAATCCTGTTACTTCTTTTCACCGTGTTAAATCACCTCGATAATTGAAATAGAAAATTCATTTAATGGCATAAAAAAAAATTTCGTTATAGGCAAGGGCTTCATTAGTTAATGTGATAAAATAAATTGAATATAGGAAGTGATGGGAATAAAGAAAAAAAGGAAAAATAAAGGCTACGTTTAACTCTTAGCCTCTTAAAACGATCTCTATATTGACACCATCAGGAACTTCGATTCGCATAAGCTGCCTTAAAGCTCTCTCATCTGCATCCAAGTCGATTAGTCTCTTGTGGACATGCATGGCCCATCGTTCCCAAGTCTCAGTACCTTCTCCGTCTGGACTTTTTCTTATGGGCACGACAAGTTTCTTTGTTGGTAATGGGATGGGGCCACGCATCTCCACTCCAACTCTCTGAGAAATGGCCTTTATCTGTTCGCAGACACTGTCCACTTTTTTGGGATTTGTTCCTGTCAATGAAATCCTTGCTTTCTGTGCCATTTCTCTCTTTCCTCATCATTTAAAAAAAGATCATTTTTGCTCGACATCTATGCACATGCCTGCTGCCACGGTCTGCCCCATATCCCTGATTGCGAATCTGCCCAGCTGTGGGAAGTCCTTTGCTCTCTCAATGACCATGGGTCTTGTGGGTCTAACCTTCACAACTGCAGCATCACCAGTTTTTATGAAATCCGGATTCTCCTCTTTCGTCTCCCCTGTCTTTGGATCCAGCTTCTTCTGAATTGCCTCGATTGTACAGGCAACCTGCGCTGTATGACAGTGGAAAACCGGTGTGTATCCTGCAGTGATCACACTTGGATGATTCAGCACCATAATCTGGGCTGTGAAAGACTTAACCACCGTGGGGGGATTATCCACTGGCCCAGCAACGTCACCTCTTCTGATATCGTTTCTTGCCACACCCCTTACATTGAATCCAACATTGTCACCTGGCTCTGCCTGTGGTATCTGCTCATGATGCATCTCAATTGTCTTGACCTCGCCGACCTTGTTTGATGGCATGAACAATATCTTTGTATCTGGTTTGAGTATGCCGGTTTCTATTCTTCCAACGGGAACTGTACCCACACCCGTTATGGTATAAACATCCTGAACTGGCAGGCGTAGGGGTTTTCCACTTGGTTTTTCAGGTACTGTGAACTTGTCCAATGCCACAAGCATGGTGTCCCCTTTCCACCAGCCCATATTTTCGGAGGATGCCACGGAGTTGTCTCCCTTGAAAGCGGAAACAGGTAAGAATTGAACATTGTCCATCTTATATCCCACTGTCTGTAAGAGGCTGGTTACCTCCTCCTTTACCTCATTGTATCTCTCCTCGGCATAGGGTGGTTTTGTAGCATCCATTTTATTTATTGCTACGATAAGCTGCCCGACACCCAGTGTTCTTGCCAAAAAAACATGCTCTTTTGTTTGAGCCATGACTCCTTCTGGAGCGGCAACTACCAAGACAGCTGCATCTGCTTGGCTTGTTCCTGTTATCATGTTCTTGACGAAGTCCCTATGGCCAGGAGCATCGATAATCGTGAAGTAATACTTATCGGTGTTGAACCTCTTGTGGGCAACATCGATTGTCAATCCTCTCTCCCTCTCCTCTTTGAGAGCATCCATAACCCAGGCAAATTCAAATGAACCTTTTCCTTTTGCCTCGGCCTCTTCTCTATACTTGTCGATTATATGCTTTTCGATATGACCTGTTTCCAGGAGCATTCTTCCCACTAATGTTGATTTACCGTGATCTACATGTCCTATAAACACGAGATTCATATGTGGTTTTTCAGCCATTTCCAATCCTCCATTTCGTGTATTTGTCCTACCCCTTAATGAACTTCTTATTTATTTAGTTTACTATGGTTATCCGACAATTTCAATCCCGAGATTGAGGGTTATATAGACAAGATGTCAAGGTGACTTCGGGCTAAAAATATAAATCATGTCCTTGTCCTCGTGCACCAACTTTTTTATTTCAAACATTTCCTCAACAAGAGCCTGCAGCTTTATGGCGCGCTTGGCTTTCTTGAGAATCGAAATGGCACCTTTCCCCTTATTTACTCTTTTCATTTCCTCTAATGCCTTTTTAGGATCCTGGAAATTATGTAGTGCTGTGACGCAAATAACGCAATCGAAAACATGGTTCTTGAATGGGAGATATTCCGCCCTGCCCTGGACAAGATTCCTGTTCTTTTGGGTTTTCTTTGCCTCCCCAATCATGCCAACAGATGGTTCTAAACCTGTTATTCGACAGTGAAATACTTCGGATGTAAGTCCAATTCCGCAACCCACATCTAACATCATGTCATTCTTATTGATTTTTAAATTCTCTCCTATGAGATGTAACTTTGAAACCTGCTCATTTCTATGAAGTTCATTGTAACCTTTGGCGAGAATGTCGTAATATTCCATGCCTTTTGTACAGGTAATATGATATTATTAATATTATTGTCCACTTTGATTAGAGGTAAGAAAACCTATATATACAACCACTTCTTAACACCAAAAATCCCTTGGCGTGAGGACACCTGTATGCCCAAAAATAGGCAGAAAACCGTTTTAGATGCCCAGAAGAGCGTAGAACAGACGGCAAGTGTGATGGAACATCTTTTCAGGGCGCCAAAACCCGTGACCCTTATTGGGCCAATTCTCCTTATTTCTCTATTTTTCGGTCTCTTTATCGGTCTGGATATTAATGATCCATTCCAAACATTCATTATCAACGGAATATTGATTCTCGCAGTCCCTACCTATCTATCTGCACTAATATCGGTTCCCTTGGCAGAATCCCTAGGAGGAAAATTGTACCTCAGAAGATCCATGCTCATGTCCTTTTTGTCACTCTTGA
>CP070672.1:2590761-2593630 GCA_020351895.1 Thermoplasmata archaeon | reverse complement strand
GACCTTGAAAAAATTTTGGATATTCCAGGCGTCGTAGCTCCAAGTATTGCCTGTACCGATCTGGCCAAACAGTTGGGCCACCCATTTGATCCAGATCATCCGGATGTATGGAAGATAATCGACGATGCGGTTAAAATGGCCGACAAGAGAAATAAAGCAATTAGGGCCAACACGAGCTACCCATTTACTACTATGGAGGCCAATATCCAACGGATAAAGCACTTACATGATCACGGCGTAAAGATAATTGGACTGCAAACTGACTTCTTTCTCCTGTATTGTGCCGGCAAAGAAGTCTTGGATGGGGTCCGCAAGCTTATTGCATAACAGCGCGACAAATACGTTAAAGCGCATTTCATCTAAAATATGCGGTGCCCTAAATTGTAGGGTTCATCAAAGGGAAAATCAGTATCCATATTGCAAGGACATATACTGGGCACCATCACAATTATACGGGCCAAAATTTTTAGGCAAGAGGTTACTATGTATCAACATCCGGACGAGACACTGAAACATTTCGTCAATAAACCAGGAAAGAGGAGTATCTCCTTCACCAGATTGATAGTCTCAAGGTGGATGTTCGTCTCAAGACAGAAGCAACGCTCGATTTATTAAGGGTTTTAAATCCTGATACGGTGATCATTGCTACGGGGTCGGTGCCCATAGGCCATGATATTCCAGGTATGAACGCTATGAATTACATCACCGCCGTCGATCTTATTAGAAAGAATGCGGAGATCAAAGATAAGGATACCGTAGTGGTGGGTGGCGGAACGGTCGGGGTGGAGACAGTGCTATACCTTGCAGAGAAGGGGAAAAAGGTTCGCCTCTTCGAAATGTTCTCTACCTTAGCTGCAGATATGGAGCTTCGAAACCAGCGTGATCTTATACAAAAGCTGAAGGCTTCACCAAATGTCGCTATACAAACCGAGGCGATGCTCACTGGGGCGACGAATAATTCTCTCGTCTTCCGTGAACTTCGGTATAGGGATCGGGAGTTTTCGCTCAGCCCTGATCTTACTGTACTTAGTTTGGGTGCAAAATCCGAAAATCTTTTGGTTACGAAGCTTAAGGATGAATTCCCGGAGATTCATTTGATTGGAGACGCCAAGAAACCACGGAAGATCATTGACGCTATCTATGAGGGTTAATTGGCGGTAAATTCTATTTAGGAAATACGAAAGAAAATAAGGAGAGGGGAATTTACCCCCCCTCCTTTGCGAAAGTCCTACGGTACTATAAGACATCTAAAGTATATTTCTTGATAATTAATCCGGTTTTGGTACCAGATCAATTATTTATAATACCCAGAATTTTGGAAGGATTGTCCTTAGCCATCGTCCGGATGTCCTCGAGTGTGAATCCCATTTCCAATAGAAGATAAACAAAATACTTGAATTGTTCATGTGGATAGGATTTAGACATTTGGCCGGAATCTGTTGCAATTAAGCAATGTTCGGGGCCTACCTTCCTAATGGATTCGTTCAAATAATCAAGGTCGCCTAGCCTTTGTCCAGAATTATAATTACCCAACCGTTTGGTATTTCTCCATACTGAAATAGGGAGGAACTTTGCTAAGCAATGTTCAAGCACTGCCCCCATCGAAACCATTTCCAATTGTTGTTCGATAGAAGCCATTACCGGAGCCCCCGTAACATGTGTAACCACGACGTGCTTAACGCCAATCCCTTTGGCAATCTTAATTAGTTCAATACTCTCTTGCGGAGATATATGGCCGGTTTTGAGCACAAGATTTTCATGAGCCAATATTTCAAGAGTCTCTATTACACCTGGAGCTGGTTTGCCATTTTTTATCACACTTATTCCTGACTCCGCAGGCTTTCCTGAAAATACCGCATGTTGAGCCGAATCAAGAACCGGCATTTCCACGATTCGGTTTGTCCCGCCTAAACTTGCAAATTGTTTGACGGCCGCCGCATTGATTCCACCTGTGCATTCTCCTATGACTATTGAGGCATATAGCATATCATTACCGATTATTTTGTTGGCCATATTGCATTGTTCGTGACTGGATCCATAGAAATTTTTAATGATAATCGCTTGCATGCCTATTGATGCGGCTTGCTTACTTATTTCAACCAGATCCCAATAATAAGCTGGCGACATATGGGAATGCACATGAAAATCAATAGTGCCTTGTAAGATTTCCTTAACTTTTTCTTCATTATTTATTGACATGATAGCTACCTTTCGTTTCTTTAGAAGAACATAAAAAGTTCTTTGAAAATAAGTACTTAAGCGCTTCTTGACTTCACATTCTTGGGATAATTTGATATAAATTTGGCTGCAAAATCAAAAAGTTGTCACATTGCTATTCCTCAAAAGGAGAGCCAAAATGCGCAAAAAGATGATAGCACAGCAAAAGATTTTTGACCAGTCCATCCATCAACCAACGAGCCTGTTTGGTTCAGCACGATAAGCTCCTCAAGCGCATTGACAATGTCATCGATTCCAACCGCCAGATCGTTGAACTGGTTCATTCGGATTGAACCCAAGATGTTCAAAATACTGGGGCCACGTCACTTGTTCATCGACATGCTCAGCGTCCCGAGGGTTGTCCAGGTAGGAAAGCTATCATTACCTCTGGAACAAATATGCTAGATTATACGAGGAAATCCGAGCCGCATCGGACCGGTCATGGGCAAAGGCTAATAATTCAGGGGCTGACCTCATCTTTCAAGATATCGCGGAACCTCTGCCCCCGAACAACCTGTGAGCGACTTCCACATACTGCTATCACCGGTTGAGCCTTTGTTTATTAAAGCAGATGAAAATGATTTAGGAGTTGTGGAATGAAGGTGTGAAGCAATTTCTACACGAACTTCCCCCCTGTCCGTCCTTGACCAAT
>CP070672.1:2578443-2590661 GCA_020351895.1 Thermoplasmata archaeon | reverse complement strand
TTTCCGCAGGCACATCCAAAATTTTATCGAGTTCGAGAGAGAGAGCCTCAAGCTCACTCTCTAGAATCTGTAGCTCCTCCTTGTTTGGCATCTTAGATTGAATTTTTACGATCTCTTTTGGCCCCTTGGCTTCCTCAAAGCTATAACCACATTCTTTACAGGTATATTCCTTCTTAATCTCCTTTTTTGAAACTTGGTTTAACTTCAATTTGCAATTAGGGCATCTTGCTGTGCCACTCCCTTCCTTTATTACCTCTCTTTCTGTGAGGTAAATATCGCAATTTCTACATTTGTATGAAGGCAAATTCAACTTGCTATCGCATAATGGACATCTTTCAGCAGTATCCTTCTTTTTTTCCATACCTACACCGAGTTTAGGTTTCTCTCCCCTTAATTTTTAATCTTACAGTTCCTATGAATATCCTTCAAAGCATTATCCCGTGGACTTTGTGTTTCTTTTCTTAGCGACTTCCTAAATCGTTTTTTTCTCCAAACAGAAACTAATATCAGCATCATGAAAATCGGAATTGAAATCTCTTTGAACTCTGGAATGATAAAATCTATATTTTGTGCATTCGGAGTGGAGCCGTTTTCAGTACTCCTGTCTATCCCAAAGGGATCAGCTTTTCCTGCGCCATCCTCCCAATCCGCAGGAAGGTTCGTGTCATTGGAATCTTTATCACGGCCTATTGTTTGATTCTCTAAAAGATCCGAGGTATCCACGTACTCCCCGTCAGTCCATTGTTCCCACAAAACCGGAGTATCATCGTCAAAACCAGCATCGGAACCCCATACTACATAATCCACAATAATGTCGTTTCCATCCACTAAAACAAGATCGTCTGAGTTCTCTAACATGGCTAGAAGAGATGTTTCAGTATTGATGAGTGGCCCGTAAACATTGGTGGAACTGTTGGTTCCAGATTTACCTAAATGGCACACGAGATATCCGCCTGAGGGAAGGACTCCCGCACCACTAAGATTGAATGTATTGCCATCATTGTCTTTAAGGGTCCAACCTGTTAAATCAATTGCACTAGCACCAGCATTGTAAAGCTCCACCCATTCATTACTGATTGTTGTTTGGTTTACCGCAGATGATGTATCTTCTTCACTTCCTACATATAAGAAGGAAGATGTGTCGTTTTGATTGTTGTACTCGGTTGAAATCCAACCTGCGGAATGGGTTACCCTGGAAATTCTTACTTCGTCTAATATACCGGCAAAGTTCTGCGTTCCACCCACTCTTGCACCTATCATAACAGGTGCAGAAGATATGGTGGATGATATGGGTCCTGAACCTCCGTTGTCATCCCTCACCCATGATCCGTTATGGTAATGGTCTTTTATTGAACCGTTATATGTTAAACTAACATAAACCCAGACGCTCTTACCAATTGTGTTGGCTCCCGTATCACCAGCTGCATAAAACATCAGGTCCTTATCACTAACATCATCATCAAAATAGGCTCCCCATAAAGTATTGGTGTCAGTTTCATCTCTCTTGAGAATGACCCTCCCCCAATTATCAAGTGAAGCATCATCGGTATTCACCCAAAAAGAGATAGTGAGATTTTCTTGGACTCCATCCGTCAAACCAAGATCGCCCAAATTAAATCTGTCATCACCCGTACTACCTGTAAAATCCTGACCCCAATCGATTCGACCTGCAATTCTTGTGGGACTATCTTGTCTAGTTCCATCATTTATTGATGAAGCGGAATTGGCAATACTACCAGTTTCCTCTACCATGTGATAGACACCAACATAACCATTGCTCCACAGACTCTCATCATTCTCTGAATTTGTAGCATCTGAATTATTGTAATACATGTAAATTGTAGTATCTGAGGATGATGAGAGGGAAGCAAATTTAATCCAGGCAATCAATTTTCCACTTGCCGAGGTGTAATTTTCGACCTCGTGATGGAGTTGAGATTTTCCATCCCAATCTGTAAAAACAATATCATCGCCATCGGATTGTGCTTTTCCTGAAAGATCGGAATCCGTGATGTTGATGAGCACGGGGAAGCCATCGATATCTCCAGTCACTTTACTGGAATTAATGGTAATTGGCTTGCGATATGTCCAAGCCGAGGCATTGATATCCTCCCCGTTAATAGTGTAAAAAGTATCGGGATAATATTGGTTATTATATTCGGTTGCAATCCATTCTGCTGAGCGTGCAACATTGGAGAACCTAAGCTCATCTAAAAGACCAGCGTAGTTCTGAGAGGGATTTGTTCTAGCACCCACGGATACATCCGCAGTTGATGCCCATAATGCCCCTGTGTTAGGTTCATCACTTGTGTGTTCGGTATCATTCAAGTAGAAAATTTTCTTTGTTGCGTTGTATGTAAGTGCGACATATGTCCAGGTATCATTTTTAACTGAGGCATAAGGCCAGATGGCATCTTCGTTTATTCCTCCATAAAGCAGCTTATTTGAAGCTGCATCATTGAAGTTTAAATAATAGACATAACCGGTATCAGTTTCATTTCTTTTGCTAATTACTTTACCCCATGTTTCAAGGGCCGGATCATTGACCCTAAACCAAACAGACATTGTAATTTCTTCATTGGTTCCATCACAAAGACCCAAATCTCCTAGATTAAAGTAATCGTCAGCTCCACTCCCTGTGAAGTTCTGGGCATAACCTATCTTACCTATATCCCTTGTTGGTGTGTTTACCCTGGTTCCATCATTTGTCGAGGATGCCGAATTTGCTATACTTCCTGCATCCTCTACCATGTGATAGACACCAACATAGCCGTTGCTCCAGACCCCTTCTTCATATTCCTGATTTTCCGCATTCGAGTTGTTGTAGTACATGTAAAATACTGTATCGTTAATCGATGAAATCCATGGGATCTTAATCCATGCGATAAGCTCACCTGTTGAGCTGTCGTACCTTTCTATCTCATGGTCGTACTTGGTTTCATTATCTGCACCCACAAAAATAATGTCATCACCATCTAACTGTGCCTTGTCTTTCAGATCGATATCAGTTGAGCTGATTAGAACCGGGAAATCTGTTAAATCGGCTGCGACTTTCGAGGAGTGGATAGTGATTTTCTTGCGACAGTTCCATTCCTCTTCAAAGGGCCCGCCTTTGGGATCGAACTGTATCTCATTGATTACGATATCATCATATATCTCGATAAATAAAACATAAGTCTTCCCAACATCTATTTTTGATCCATCATCATAATTCGGAGAACCCACGAGCACAGCATCATTATTTCCACTACCATTTATTCTCAGTGCAAACGAAACAGACCATCCAAAATGCTGGTTGTTTTGAGAACCCTTATAGATGTAACGTAAGGCACTGGACATTGAAGAGCCGCCTTTGAATACGTACACCTTTCCACAATCGGTTGTTGCACCATCATAGTAATATGGGGCGCCTACAATGACATCTTCTTTACCATCATTATCCACATCCCCAGCATAATGAACTGAGTAACCGAACCTATCACCGGCAGATTCTCCTGTAAGATTAACATCGGAAGTACTGTCCATTGAGGCACCGCCGTGGAATATATAGGCCTTTCCTTTGTTGCTGCTGTATCCTGGTGCACCTACTATAACATCGTCGAACGAGCCATCCTGGTTGATGTCACTTGCATTACCCACGGACCACCCAAAGTTGTCACCTGCGTTTTCACCCATGAGTTCGAGAACGGCATTGGCACTTTTTATCCTGCAATATTCGATATTTAGCGTTGAGTTAACTACATCATTATCTGTTTCATTTCGACCGACAAACCTTACCCTGACATACCCAGAATCCGACCGATGAGAGCTGTTTAATTTGTATTCCCGGGTCCCAAAAGAAGTTGAGATCAGGTCACCCTGACTACCTAGATCATCCCAATCATCTGATGACTCGTCATAGACAAGAACACCGAAATCTGTCTCGCTGCCATCTACTGAGTAGTTGAGCTGCAGATAATAGTCGAAGGCCGATTGAACATCCGTTGTATTGAACTCTATGTCCATTTGATATGATGTTCTATTGCCTGTAATCTTGACATCGTCAATAAATGTTTCCTCACCAGTGGCAGTTGCATAAGCATTGAATCTAAACTTGAAATTCGCCACACATGCTGCATTGGGTATTGAATAGGTATCCTTTGTCCAAACATCTTCAGGTGTATCGAGATGTTCATACATTTGATTCCAGGTACCCTGTGAATCGAGACCACCTGTTGCATCTGTAGAATATGCACTTCTGAATCCTTCTCCACTATCAACAGCGTCAAGTTGCCAATAATACTCGATAACAACATTTTCATAACCCGATAAATCCACAGATGCCCACACAATATCCCCTGTACCCCAAGGATCATCACAATCCTCCATCCGAAGAACAGGATCACCGGATACTGCAGAACCTACCGCCATACCGCTCACGACTGCAATATCATTTGGTTCAGATATGGTAATCACATTCCATGATTCATCCTGACCGGATCCAGTCCATGGAAAATCTTCTACTGGGAAGGTTTCATTGAAAATTTCAGTCGGTATACCTACATTGCCTTCCCTAAGTATCGCATATGCGCCGCTGTCTGATGCGTTCTTTGCATTGGCAAAATCGGTAATATAACCATAGGTTGTTGTATTAGAGGCGACAAATGAATATTCGTCACCTGAATAAATGTAAGCTTTCCCGGCATTAATCCCACCATCATCATTGAAGGGTGCACCTATAATCACATCATCGTATCCGTCGTTATCCACATCGCCAGCGTTGGAGACTGAGAATCCGAATAGATCTTCCCCAGCTTCCCCAGTCAATTTAATATCGGCACAGGCGGCCTGATTCGGTATCGAACCATCACCGAGGAATATGTAGGCCTTTCCTCTGTCCTTGGTTTCCTCGTTCCCATATGTTATAAAATCACCATTCATGGACTTATATTGTGCTGCTATCCAGTATAAGCTTCGTATTTTATTTGAGACTCTAACCTCGTCAATTACCCCATCGAAAGCCTCTGTGGACCATCCATAACCGATATCAAATGGTGACGAGGTATCTGAGGTAAAGTCTACGCTCCCGGAGGTCGTCTCTTTGTTACCATTTAGATAAATCTCAGGAACAGTGGGAGTACTGGAATTGAAAACCACAGCCACATGATACCATGTATTTAAATTAAGAACGGTGGTTGCCGTTACAAAACTATTTGTATGATTACCGACGTCGATTACAGCTCCACCTTCCGGCCTTATAATTATTCTGAAACCGTAATTGCTCCAGCTGAATTTGCACAATATCGAGTCCCAATCCACATTTGCATGCCTGTATATCCATGCGGAATAGGTATAATTTTTATTAGTATCGAAGTACAGACTTGCGTCATTTCCACAATCAACATAATCATCATCATCATTTGTTCCTGCAAAATCTGCAGCCTTATCTATTTGCCCTACAACACCCTGTGTTACATCGTTATATACTGTGCCATCATTATTGTAAGAAGTCGCATCATAAGCTGTTCCTGAAGATTCATTTAGATGCCAAACACCGGTATAATTAATATCATAGGTTCCGCTCACATCTTGAACATCAGATGCATCGGAATTTCCATAGTACATCCACATAAAATCCGTTGAGCAGTTTTCTGGGATGGTGGTTACATTTACCCAAACATAGCTGTAGCCTGTAGAATTCCACCGCTCGATGTGATACTTATATTCTGTGCTGCTATTAGAATCCACGAACCTCAAATCGGAACCATCTGATTTCGCTTTTGAATAATCGAAATTCGAAGAGCTGAGGTTGACCAAGACCGGGAAATTGATCAAAGCTTCATTCTGATATATGTTGTTGAACGCCAATCTTCTGCGGTATGACCAGGTTTCGTTCCACCACTCATGTTGATCGTAATATGGTGCTCCCACGACTATATCCTCGTAATCGCTGTTATCGACGTTTTGAGCACCTGAAACAGAAAATCCAAATCTATCACCATTGTTCTCCCCAGATATATTTATATCCGCAGAGGATGCATTATAACTGCCACTTAACGAGGAATTCCCAAAGAAGATGTAGGTTCTTCCTCTGTCAGGTCCACCTTCCACGAATTTCTGCCCGTATATCTGGGCATTTGCACCACCTTGGCGGTCATCTCGCCAGACGAATATTGCATTCCAATTCGAGTGGATGGTGACTGCTGGACGTAACTGCCAAGTGAAGTCTGAATTCTGGTTGATCTTCTTGTCTTGCGAACCCCACAATGCTTCCCCCTTATGGTTGAGTTTTTGCGTATAGATGTCATCGTTAGCTCCCCCGTTACGATTGTCTTGCCAGACAACAATGGCATTTCTATTCAAATCCACAGCAACATCAGGTCTTTCCTGGAGGGTACTATCCGAGTTCTTATTTACCCTAACGTCCGAAGAAGCCCATTGCGGCTCCCCATTTTCATCAAGTTTTTGTGCGTAGATGTCATCGATGGATCCACCAGGACGATTATCCTGCCAAACAACAATGGCATCTCCGTCCTGGTTCACAGCAACGGCAGGTTGTTCTTGGACATCACTAGCAGAATTCTGATTAACTTTCTTGTCTGAGGATCCCCATTTACCATTTCCGTTGAGATCAAGTTTCTGTGCGAATATATCATCGTCACTTGCACCATTACGCTCATCCTGCCAGACCACTATGGCATTTCCACTTGAGTCTACTGCAACATCAGGATAATATTGTCCCGTACCGTCCGAGATCTGATTCACCGGCTTATCTTGCGAACCCCACACCTCGTTTCCATTTGGATCAAGCTTTTGTGCAAAGATATCCCACTCGCTGTTACGAGTATCTGCCCAGACAACAATTGCATTCCCATAGGAATCCACAGCCACAGAGGGGTAGCGCTGATTGGCGCTGTCAGAATTCTGGTTGACTTTTAAATCCGATCCACCCCATAGGGGATTACCATCGGGATCCAGTTTTTGCGCATAAATATCGTAATTGCTGCCGCCGTGTTCATCCTCCCACACGATGATTGCATTTCCGTTATAATCTACGGCAATATCGGGAAAACTTCGATCATTTGAATCCGAAAACTGATTGACTCGAATGTCTTCGGAATCCCACTGTGTATCACCATTACAATCGATTTTTTGGGCGTTAATGCTTCTTAAACCGGTAACCGCGTTAATAGTATCCCAAACAATGATGGAGTTTCCATTAGGGTCCGCCGCAATTTTAGGATAATCCCTGAGAAGGGTTGTCGTATTTTCATTCACATGCGAATCTGTAGAATCCCATGCAAAATTGTCAGGAACATCGTACCCAGGTGCACCAATGATTACATCATCTTTTGATTCAGAATTCACGTTACCGAGATCCGATACGCTCCATCCGAAAAGGTCGCCAGCATTCTCACCATATATAGTAACGTTAGCGGATGCTGCATTTATGTCATTAAGACTTATGCCGGGATATCCAAAGAATATATAGGCTACACCAGCATCCTCTTTACTTCCATCTGACGTGTCATTGTATGGTGCACCCACAATTATATCAGGATAACCATCATTGTTAACGTCACCTGCATATGACATGTTCCATCCGAATCTGTCCCCATCATTAGTACCCAATCCAGTAACGACCTCTAGTAAAGTCTCAGCTCTGGTTCTTGTTGGTCCTCGTATGGCTCCCTCACCATCTGAATAATCCTTCTCTCTCTTCTCCCAGTCCGTTGTTAAAAAGTACACCTGGAAGCTATCATTGAAGGGATCCAATGCAATATCCTCCCAGTCTATACCTACCTCCATCTCAACACTGTCCAAACCCACTTCAACGGTACTATGCTCTATCCACTTCCAATCTGTTGTGATTGCTCCAGTCCATTCATAGCAGGTCTTACTCAGAATCTTGTTGTATCTTCCCTTCACTTCTATCATGTAATTCGCTTTTATTGGAAGGTCTTGACCATACCCTATACCAGGAATCGTATCCAAGAATATGTAAACCATATCTTCCCCTGTCTTAGGAGGTAGAGTCGGAGGTGATGACCCACCGGAACTGGGCTCACCTCCAATAACAGGTTCGGATTTGATTTTCACATTCCAATAAGGCACTTTAAGTCCTCCGCAGATCTCATCGTCCACCTTTAAATAAAATGCCGGTCCGAAATTGGTATCGGATACACCATAGCTAATAATATCCAAATTATCACGATTCACATCCTGATCCATGTCAATGGATGTGTTCTTGTTTAGCCAATCTGCAAATGCACCATCTATTGTTATATTACCCGGCACATTAAGCAAATAGCTACTATCATAGCGCTGCTCCTCGGGTTTTACATTCCTTAGGGATACTGTGCCTGAATCAATCTCTACATCTTTATTACCCATAATTTTAAAACCAATGCTATTTTCTGCCACTGCACTTCCGCTGACATCCACCACAATATATAACGTTTGAGGTTGGTCTTGCGATATCACCATCTGGGGCCTAAACGTCACCACACCGTTATTCATGGTGCCAGAGGCAATTTCCTGTCCATTCTCATTCTCCAATCCTATCAATGCTATGTCGTTGTCTGTCCCCAATCCTGTTCTTGTTGCCTTTAATTCGTTGACCAATATATCGGCTTGGAGGGCCTCTAGCTCGAGTCTAAGCAACCTATTATCATTCCCACTTATCACATCCCTAGCTACGCCCTGCTGTTTTATATAAAGAATACCTATTTCATTACTTGTTAAAGTATCAGAAAAATCTTCGAACCTGTCCCAACTTTGCATATAGAACAGAACATCCACGACATCAAGATTCCCTAGATACATGGCAGTATATGGTAATTGAACTTCCAATTCAGAGCCGCTAACTCCCGCCCTGATGGCTCCTTCGAATGTCCAAAGGTTCCAATCCTGTTCCTCGGCAGTATAGCTGGATAGGCTGCCTCCGATTATCTCACCAGCCCATCCATATGTCTCAATCATGTAATCCGCACCGATTCCATCTACAAAATAGCCTGAACCTGGGTCTCTATCGGTGTCAATAAAAATATACGCTGAATCCACATGTTTTCCTCCATCTGGTTCACCAGCCAAAATATCCCCAGCAACCCGCAGGTAAAACGATAAATCAAACTGCCTAGAGTCTACCCGATAATCAATTATGTCAACATTGATATTGAAAGGTGAGGTCTCGCTACCATCAGAATTCATTGCTACTTTACTCCAATCCCCAAATCTACCATCGATTTGAATTCTTTCGGATGGTTTTTCCATATTCACGAACAAATAGGGAGAAAATACCAAAATAAGGATCACGAGGGGTACCAGGATGATCTTCAATTTGCCTCGATTTGCATCCATGACCCTACGCTTTGGACCCAGACCATTTGTAATACCATTACCATTGGTGATACCGTTTGTTAATCCCGTCTTTAAGACCCTTAACCCATTGGTCAGACCGTTTGTCAAACCATTTGTGAAACTCTCTGTGATTCCTTTGGTAATGCCTTGTCTTGCTATTTTCAGCCCGTTTGTCAAACCGTTTGTTAAACCATTTGTTAAGTCATTGGTTAGACCACGAAAATCCTTCTTTTTTTCTTCCTTCAACCCATTTGTTAAACCGAATGCCACTTCAGTTCGGGTAACTGCTTTTTCGGATTTTGACACTTCAAGGCTTTCCTGAGTATCACCTTCTAGGATTTCATCCAATGTGGTCCACATATCATCCTCATCTTCCTCTGAGACGAATTCTGTATTACAACCCGGACACACAGTAACCGAGGCTTCAACCACCAAATCACAGTTAGGACATGCAAACAATTCTTCCACATCTTCAATGAATGTGGTACCACAATTCGGGCATTCTGTGGCATTATTATCGATAAGGCTTCCACATTCAGAACACTCGAAATTTTCAGTTACCTCCTCCTCCTCAAGGACTGCGGGTATTTCATCCAAATCATAGAATTTCAATCCACACCCTGGACAAAATTTAGCATTTACATCGATCTCCTTGTCACACTCAGGGCAATTATAGGTCTCAATTTCATCTTCCTCCTCCTTATCATATCCAAGGATCCTATCAATTTCTGCTGTTAGGCTTGTGAGTTCGTCCTCTAGTATTTGAATTTCTTCTTTTTGATTTCCTCTTTTTTGCGGCTCTTCTTTTGGCAGCTCTTTTTTCGGACCTTTTACTTCTTTTTTTTGCGGTTCCTTATTCCCCATACTGTAACCGCATTCCCTGCACTTTAAACCTTTTCGAGCTTCCTTCTTCGAGATCTGCTTTAATTTGAATTTACATTCAGGGCACCTGGCTACATCTCCAATCTCCTTAGCTATCTTATTTTCAGTGTAGTATTCATTACAATTTTCGCATTTGTATGAAGCAAATCTAACTTTTGTCCCGCAAAGCGGACATTTTTCCGCAGTATCCTTCTTTTTAGCCATATTCACTCTCCATCTTTGTGCCCGAAATTCTGAATATTTTTTGCATGTTTCTTTCGTGATGTCAAAATAACTCTTTTCCTCTGAATCACAACAAACATAATGATCGAAACAACCGGTATCGCTATTGAGGAAAATTCCGGTATAACAAATGCGTTCAAGATCTCTACTTCCCCGGCATCAGTATTTGAGCCGTCGTCATAATGGGGAGCACCCACCACAACCGCATTTGTGCTACCTCCTTCAACGTTGAGTGCAAGTGAAACGGACCAGCCGTAATGCTCTCCAGCCTGTGTTCCGTTATGAACAAAATCGGAGGTTGTATCCATGGAGGATCCTCCTTTGAAAACCAGTATTGTACCGCAATCCGTTGTTGCGCCATTATCCCAATATGGTGCCCCCACTATTACATCGGAAATACCATCCCCATCAAGATCCCCTGCGCAGGATACAGAGAAACCGAATCTGTCCTGATTGTTCTCGCCGGTCAGGATCACATCGGCTGTGTTGTTGAAAGGACTCCCCCCGTGGAATATATAGGCCCTTCCCTTGCTGGTGCTATAACCAGGAGCACCTACGATTACATCATCATATGAACTGTCCTGGTTGATATCGCTTGCATTATTCACTGAGCAGCCAAAATTATCGCTTGCGGATTCGCCGAGCAGTTCGTACCTTCCTGCAGCACTTTTCACTCTGAAGTACTCAATATCGAGGGTCGAGTTCACAAGATCTACTGATTCGTTTCGACCAATGAACCTTGCTCTAACATATCCATTACCAAGGACATGATCCTCACCCAATGTGTATTCTTTCTCGGTAAATGAGGTAGAGGTGAGATCTCCCTGGGAGCTGAGGTCATCCCAGTCCCCTGAGGTACCGTTGAAAACAAGAACTCCGAAATCGGTCTCACTTCCATCGGTTGAATAATTGAGCTGAAGATAATTCTCATCAACAAGGGGAACATCTGTCATATTGAACTCTATATCCATCTCGTAATAGGTTTTATTACCAGTTATTCTTACATCGTCAATGAACGTTTCCTCACCGTTAGCTGTAGCCCGAGCATTAAACCTAAACTTGAAATTCGCCACACATGCTGTATTGGGTATCGAATAGGTATCCATTGTCCAAACATCTTCAGGTGTATCGAGATGTTCATACATCTGATTCCAGGTACCCTGTGAATCGAGACCACCTGTTGCATCTGTTGAATATGCACTTCGGAAACCCTCTCCAGTATCGACAGCGTCAAGTTGCCAATAATACTCGATAACAACATCTTCATAACCCGATAAATCCACAGATGCCCACACAATATCCCCTGTGCCCCATGCATCATCACAATCCTCCATACGAAGAACAGGATCACCAGATACGGCAGAGCCTGCTGCCACACCGCTTGCAATTGAAATATCATTTGGCTCAGATAAGGTAATAACGTTCCATGATTCATCCTGATTGGATCCGGTCCATGGAGAGGCTGTTTGTGGGAACGTTTCATTAAATATCTCTAATTCATTCTTAATGCCCTCTTCCCTCAAGATGGCATATGCACCGCTGTCCATGGCACTTTGTGCATCTTCAAAATCAGTTATGAATCCCTTTGTCGTGACATTTGAGCTCACATAATTGTAAACATCGCTGAAATAAAAGATATACGCCTTTCCTGCAGAGGTTCCATTCTCGTCATTAAATGGAGCACCAATTATCACATCATCCTTGCCGTCATTGTCAACATCACCTGCGTTGGATATTGAATACCCGAACTGATCCCCTCCGTATTCACCCATGAG
>CP070672.1:2572462-2578343 GCA_020351895.1 Thermoplasmata archaeon | reverse complement strand
CGGATAATGAATATGTGTCCCAGTGGTATTCCCAGTAGCCGTTGGAAGGATTTGAGGTTAGGTTGATTTGATCATTTTCATCTGTAATCAGGACAAGCTCCTTCACCTCGATATCATCCCAAGCGAAGCCTTTGATTAATATTGCTTCTCCAATCTTTATTGAATCCTCTTCAATTGGTGTGAACTCAACATCTGGCTTTTGAACATCCAGCCTGATTATTAAACTTGACTTGTAATTATGACCCACAGAGTCAGTGGCAGATACGATTACGATATGTTCGCCACTTTCAAGGTCGTTTGTATCGGTATATGTGTATTCCCAGTTACCATTTGTGACCTTATTTGTAATATCCACTTTTACATCATTATCGAATATAAGCTCAACTTTGGTAAGTTCCAAATCATCCGAGGCTGTTCCCTGAAAAGTGATATAGTCACCGACTTTGAATATCTGATAGCCCATAGGATTCAGTATGTCTGCCTCAGGAGCCGTACCGTCCAAGAAAATGGTAACTTCATCGGAGGCGACATTACCCGACACATCTGTTGCCCTTACCTCGATAATATGCTCACCCACTGTAGTTGAGGTATCAGTGCTCCAGTTGTAGTACCACAACCCGTCCTCCATCATACTTGATATGATGCTTATGGGTGACGAGTCATCAATGATAACCTCCAAGGAGACGATCTCCCAGTTGTCTGTTGCCACACCGTAAATATCAATAGAATCACCAGGTTTGAAAATCGAATTATCCAGGGGCATGTCGATTCTCACATCAGGTTCAACAGTCTCCAATATCCTGAAATTCCTATCCATGGAATCGTAATTGGACATGATGTCGTCTGTCCAGACGGTTATTGAATGGTCTCCATAATCAAGATCATCGGTGCTTATTTTATATTCCCATGTGTCATCTAATAATAATGGTAAAAGATCCACTGCATTTGCATCATCCAAATCGATTATCAGTTCCAGATTTTGAACTCCCGTTCCGTCGATTGCAGTGCCCCATATGTTCAGGTTCTCGCCTGACCACCAGACGGATCCTTCCGAGGGACTTTCAATGGTAATTTCCGGACTTGTTCCGTCAAATATAACGGTTACTGTATCAATGGCTACATTCGAAGACGCATCAGTGGCTCTCACCATTATGTCATGCTCCCCGTCTGAGAGGGTGGATTCAGTTTCCCAGTCATATAACCATAACCCATTCTCATCCAATTCAGATGTGATATCAATTGGATCCTCTGAATCCACAATAATTTCCAGGGTGAGAAGTTCCATATTGTCTGAGGCAGAACCTGAGATGTAGATGATATCGCCTGGTTTGAAAATAGAGGCTGCTTGGGGCAAATCGATTCCCACCTGCGGAGGAACAACTTCTTGTATCCGGATATTCACTGTGTCGGAATTGTAATTGGAGGCCGTGTCATTCACCCAGACTGTTAATTCATGATCGCCATAACCAATACCATTTGCATTCAATTCATATGAAAAGGTGTCACCAACCAAGTACGGGATCAGGTCTATGCTGTTTTCCACGTCTGAATCTATGATCAGCATGAGGACATCTATCCAACCATTATCCCTTGCTGTTCCATTGAGGAAAAAGGAATCCCCTAGCCAGAGTATTGCACCTTCACCTGGGACCTTGATTTCGATATAGGGTATTGTTACATCATTCAAATTGATGGTTATAGAGTCAGTAGTTGTGTTTTCACTGTCAGTTGCCATGGCTGTAATTATATGCAAACCAGGCTTATAGCTGCTGGTGTACCAGTAGTACTCCCAAGTAGTATACGGATCCTGTTCTGCGCTACTTGTGTCTACGGCATAATACCAGCTTCCCTGATTGTCTATATTGATTCTGACACTCGTTACTCCAATTGGACTTTGGGACCAACCACTTATTACTACTGTATCACCCTGGTTGAACTCGGATCCATTTCCTGGTGAGGTGATATCTACAGAAATCGCACTGTATATATCTACTCTGATGTTCACTATCTTTGTAGTCTCCTGGGAGAACTCGTTGGATAAAACTACGTAATGCCTGTCCTCGTTCCAAAACAGATATGCCAGATCCTCGGATGTGATCCTCTTAAGGACCCGATAGGCGCTAAAGGATAAATCGTTTATATACAGATTGTAGTTTAAATCATCAGCTATAAAGAAATCTATGTTTCCCGAGGGTGCGTATAGGTCCCCATGCTCCCCTGTATAGGAGTTCTCAACACTCATAATATTGGCATCCACCTCGAAACTGATATTCATCCTGTATTTCGGGTCAACAACCGGGGGTGGAATCACATCTGATACTTTCAAGGCTTCAGCGCTTAATGGCAGGTTGAATGTATGCGTGTATTCCGTACCTGCAGAGGAATTTTCTATTACCTGTGTGACACCATTTAGTGGATCGCTTCCCAGATCATCGGTCTCTGCACTTGACCAGTAGTTTCTCTCGTCTCCAAGGGGGATAGTCACTTTTCCTGTGTAATCGGATGAACCCCACGTGGTTAGAGTGAGCAGAGAATCGTTGTAATAGAACTCGGTCTGCACATCAATATGGGCCCCGTCAACAGGCAATCCCGAAGCGTCAAGTACAGTGGCTGTGTAGTAACATACAGGAGTGTATTTGCTGGTCACGGACCAGATGTCGCTGTCACCCTTTGTATTCCAGACAGATGATATATCCTTTCCCCAGCCATTTTCGTACATCATGGGATTGTCCACAGTTCCGTCCCAGTGGATCCACCTCTTATCCCAGAACTCGTTCCACACATGGTCCTCTGCACTGTTTATCGTGCAGGTGGATGGAATGAGGCCTGCTCGGGCAATGGCATTGCGCATGTCCTGATACTCACCGCATCTTCCTATATGCTTGCGGTATATGCGCACAGGTTGTATGGGTCTCTCCTCGTCACTTGTGAAACTCATTGAGCCAGACATCCAGTTATTGCATCTTGAGATGGCCTCCCATAATGTGTAGGCGTCATCCAAATAATCTTTAAGCAGAGGGTAACCTGAGTCGTTGTGATAGAACAACCAGTCCCTCCAGAACTTCCCTGTTGGTGGCGGAACACCGTAGTTGCGGTCGAAAGGAGGGTCGTACACAAAATTGTAATCAGGGTCCACATAGGTAGCGAGCTCATCGCTTAATTTCGGCTCCACAATGAACCAATAATAGATGTCTTTTTCCAGCTCAACACTTATATTGTCTTTATCTTTGTAAATAACAGTGGTGTAATCCCCTCTTTCCACAATTTGCACATATTTCAGGTATTGATCGGCATCGTAGATAAGTTGAGCATTGTGGGTAATAAGTTCTGGAAAAAAGTAATCATCCTGCAGATTTTCAACAGCAGTGTGAGCTATTACAAAGGCGATTTCGTCTATGAATCTTTCTTCGGGTGAGTTGATTATCAGATTGGCGTATATGGTTTGAAAATCTGATGATAATCGTCTGAATTTGTACGAGAGGTTTCCCTTAAGCCAATCTGGGACCATTTCCAGGGCCAGGTCGCACTCGTCAGGAAGATCCTCAGGGGGCCTTGCTGCAATCTCATTATCCTCGGGGTCGAAGTAGATATAGAACATTTCCCCTGGATCTATCTGAACTGTGGTTGATAGGGTTCTAAACAGGTCAGATTCGTCTTCTTCGGTTTCTGTTGGTTCTGACGATTCAACAGGCTCTTCCTCCTCTAATGACTCACCTAATTTATAAATCACCTCAGGTTTGATATCCTCAGCAGAGCTGATTCCCACGATAGAGACATTAATAAACATAACGAGAATCAAGATCCAAGCAGGCAATCGGCCATTATTTTTTGATAGCATGCTGCCTGATCCACTCCTAATTGAATGATTGAATATCTTTATGGATACTTGAATACATAAAACTTTGCAATTTTTCAGGTGGGACAGGGTTGATTAGTCTTTTATGAAAAAGAAAGCTGCAAGCAGGCTATTTTTGGACTCAAGTTATTCTAGAACATGGATGTTCTTCTTTTTACAGATGTTCTTGAGTACTTTTGGCCATACAGTAACACTTACCTCTCCAAGGTGAGCTTTCTTGAGCAAGAGCATATGGGTTCGGGATTGACCGATGCCGCCACCTATGCTCAGTGGGATCTCGTCATTTAGAATCGCCTGATGATAGGGGAGTTCCAGAAAATCGATCTGTCCAGACATCTCAAGCTGCGTTTTCAGGGTATCCTTGGTCACTCGGATGCCCATGGATGTGAGCTCATGGCGCCTTTTCGTTATGGGATTCCAGACCAGAATATAGCCGTTTAGGCCGTGCATGGGTCTTCCATCCTTGGATTTTGTTTCTGTAACCCAGTCATCGTAATCTGCTGCCCTCATCTCATGTGGGTAGCCATCCTTAAGTGGCCAATCGATGCCGTATATGATTATGGCCTGGTGCTTTTTTATTATCTCGGTCTCCCGCTGCTTTCTTGGTAAGTCAGGATACATGTCAGGTATATACTCTGCATGCAGGAAAGTCAGTTTTTTAGACAGGTTTGTAACTCGAACAGATTTGGAAGAACTGTGCCTAACGCTTTTTCGGTGAAAATACACATTTCCTACGGTTATCACAAATCCGTCAATCTATAAATTAAGTTAAAGATTCTCATTGTAGACAAAAATGGACTCTTTAAATAACTATGCTAAAGGTACCCATCATAAAAGTATGTATATTGAATTTTCTTATCTCAAATATTTATTCACAAACTTATCAACCTCAGGTATTCCACCCTGTAGAATGATGTAGCCATTATGGGGTTCCCTATCAGTAATTTCACCCGCAATTGATGTAAGCATGATCTTTTTTACTTCCTCTAAATTATCTGTATGGCCTAAGGCCCAGGCAAGTTTCATATATGCAACCTCAGGCAACATATTCTCTGCTGGTACCACGCCGATCTTTAATAGGTCGCGTCCTGTTTCATATACATACATTTGAACATATCCCCATAGAGTCTGGACCGTCATGTATACAGCTATACCTTCATCAATAGCTCGTCTTAAAGGTTCATACAAAGGTTTATTCACATGGCCTAAGCCTGTACCAGCTATAACTATACCTTTATATTTATGATCTATGAACAATTCTATAATATCAGGCAACATGTTAGGATAATAGTATATTATTGCCACCTTCTCTTCAAATGCGGTATCGATTATCACATCTGTGTCCTTTCTGCGTTTATTGTAATCTTTTCTTAAATATTTGAATTCAGATGGTTTTACAATTGCCAATGGTATGTCACCTATTGTTCTGAAGGTACTTCTATAGCTGCTGTGCATTTTCCGAACACGCGTTCCCCGATGCAATAAATTATACTGGTCACTTGTGGGTCCGAACATGCAAACCATTACCTCCGCAATATCACAATATGCAGCCGTTCTAGTTCCACATATTAAATTCAAAGCCGCGTCACTTGATGGCCTATCTGATGATCTCTGCGAACCTACGATGACTATTGGAACAGGCGGGTTCTGAACCATAAATGATAATATTGCTCCTGTATGGTGCATGGTATCTGTACCATGACCTATGATTATACCATCAACACCTTTCTCTATCTCTCTACCAATAGCCTTTGCTGTTGTTATGTACTGCTCTGGACCCATATTCTCACTGAAAATACCGTAAAGTTTCTCGGTCTTTAAATTGCAGATGCCCGCAAGTTCCGGCACCGCACCATACAACTCACCAGGTGTGAATGCAGGTATAACTGCTCCAGTACGATAATCCAACCTTGATGCAATCGTTCCACCGGTTCCTAAAAGTGTAACATTAGGTTTTTTAGGGTCCTTTGGGAACTCAGACTCCGGGATTTTATAATGCCCTTCTTTATAACCTATTTCTTTAAT
>CP070672.1:2568296-2572362 GCA_020351895.1 Thermoplasmata archaeon | reverse complement strand
TTGATGATGATATCGTCGATACAGATCTTAATCGCTCCTTTTCAGAAAGTGATGAGCGAGAGCTTCCGCCACTTGAAAATATCTTGACTAAGCCCCAATCACTCCAAAATTATCTTCTCTGGCAGTTGCGGATGACATCATCTATTGATGATGAAGAATTTCGTATAGGGGAAATGATTATTGGCAATATTGATGAGAACGGATACCTTTGTGCGACACTCAATGAAATTTCTGAGGTTGTTGGGCAAGATACCATTGAGAAAGTCGAACAAATGCTGAAATTGATTCAAAAATTTGAACCTGCTGGAGTTGGAGCCAGGACGCCACAAGAATGTTTGCTGCTACAAGTTAAAGAAGAGGAACCAAATGCTTCACTCATCAAAAGGATGATTTTGAATCATATAAGCCAGCTTGAGGCCAAACAATATCATGGGATTGCCAAAAATATGGGCATTAGCCTGGCGAAGGTAAAAGAGCTGGCTGATATTATTCTCACCTATGACCCCAAACCAGGACGTAGATTTAATCCAGAGATTTCTCACTATATTGTGCCTGATGTATTTGTTTATAAAGTAGGAAATGAATATGTTATTACCCTTAATGATGAGGGATTACCCCAACTGAGAGTGAGTAATGTATATCGAAAAATATTACGGAAGGGGAAAAAGGTTCCTGAGAAGACTCGAAAATATGTAGAGGAGAAGTTACGATCTGCTGTTTGGTTAATTAAAAGCATTCAACAACGACAGAGAACGTTGTATAATGTCGCCAAAAGTATTGTTTCATTTCAACGAGACTTTCTCGATAGAGGGATTGCTTATCTGAAACCATTGACCTTGGTAGATGTGGCTAACGACATCTCAATGCATGAGTCAACCATCAGCCGAGTAACCACTAATAAATATATGTATACTCCCCAGGGGATTTTTGAATTGAAGTTTTTCTTTAATTCTGGATTAAAGAAAAAAGACGGTGATTATATTTCGTCTGTCCGAGTAAAAGAAATGCTCCGCGAACTGATTAAAAATGAAGATTCCCGGAAGCCTTATAGCGATACACAAATTCTGGAACTATTAAAAAACCAAGGAGTAGTCATTGCCAGACGAACCATAGCCAAATATCGCGATGAGTTGAATATTTTACCTTCACAAAAGCGAAAACTGATATTACCTGACTAAATGAATGCTTAAGAGGTTCATTATTTTGATGAAGGAAGCTACCTTCCTTTTATCTCTCCCCTTATATGTTGTATTTCTTCCCATGGAAAGAATGGCTTAATAAGCGAGCAAAAAGGTATTTTATTTAATGATATATCTTGCGAAGGAGGGCCTTGAGCGATGCAAGTACTAATTACCGGCAGGCACATGGAGATGACTGAAGCATTGCAAGACTATGTAAAAAATAAAGTGGAACGTGTCAGTAAGTATCTTGAAAATATTAAAGAAGCAAATGTTACCTTAAGTGTCGAAAAATATCGGCATTCTGCCGAAGTAACCATCAAGGCTAACGGGATTACCATCAATGGAGAAGAAGAGACCGACGATATGTACTGCTCGATTGATCGAGTAATGGATAAAATTGAACGGCAAGTGAAAAAGTATAAAGAAAAAATCCGGCAACACAAACCAAGACAACAGTTGAAAGAAAAGAACATGATGATGAATGTGTTTACAGCAGAAAATAAGACAGAAGAAGCACCATCAAACTTAAGAATTATTAAAACGAAAAAATTGGGTATCCAGTACATGAGTCTGGATGAAGCAATTATGCAAATGGATCTATCGGGGGAAGATTGCTTTATATTTAACAATATTGCTTCCGATTCTTTAAGTGTTATCTATCGTCGTAAAGACGATAAATTGGTTTTAGTTGAACCGGAGTTCCAATAGAAAGGGGCGCTTGATGGAGGAATTTTTATGAAGATTTTGGATTATTTGCCCAGAGAGGTCATCGAAGCAGATCTGAAAGCTGAAACCAAAGTTGATGCCTTGAAGGAGTTAGTTCAAGTTCTGGTAAGAAATAATCAGGTAAAAAACGCCGATAAGGCATTAGAAGTCTTATTGGAGAGGGAAAAATTAGGGAGTACCGGTGTGGGAGACGGAGTAGCTATTCCCCATGCTAAATTCAATGAGGTCAAAAATCTCGTAGCTGTCTTTGGGCGATGTCAAAAAGGAATTGACTTTGAGTCTCTCGATAATAAACCAGCTCATTTATTCTTTTTATTTTTAGCTCCTGAAAGTGCAGCAGCCTTGCATTTAAAGATTCTAGCGAGAATCTCCCGGTTTCTTAAAAAGCCGGATTTTCGACAATCTTTGATGCACGCCAAAGATAGGGATGATATTTATCAGATTATCTCTGAGGAAGAAAGGGACATGACAGGGTAAAACTAAAGAATGCTTACCCCAAAATATTTAACTGTTCAAGAGTTACTCGATGAGCAAGCAGAGCGGTTGAAATTGACGCTATTAGGAGGGAAGAATGGTTTAAATCGGAAGATTAGCTGTCCCCGTATCCAAAAACCCGGATTAGCTCTTACAGGATATTTTACCCAATTGCGATCAGAACGAGTGCAAATCTTGGGAAATACTGAATGGTCTTTTCTGCAAACGCTTACTGTTGAACGCCGTCAGGAGGTTTTAACCTCAATCTGCAAAATGTCTATATCCTGTTTCGTCCTTACCAAAAATCTGCTTCCTCCTCCAGAATTAATCAAATTAGGGAATAAATACAAAATCCCCATCTTGCAATCTATTCTCCAAAGTTCAGTCTTCATTCGGCAAATATCAACTTACATGGAAGAAAAACTCGCTCCAGAAACAAGTATCCATGGAGTTTTAATGGATATTTATGGGCGGGGGGTTCTTTTGCTGGGAAAGAGCAGTATTGGGAAAAGTGAGTGTGCCCTCGATCTCATTGTTCGTGGACATCGATTAGTCTCAGATGATATGGTCAACATTAAATTAATTTCCCCAGATGTGTTGATTGGCAGTGGTCCTGAATTAATCCGTTATCATATGGAATTACGGGGATTAGGCATTATTAACATTAAAGACCTTTTTGGTGTGGCTGCTGTTCGTTATCGGAAAAAAATTGAGTTGGCAGTAATGATGGAGGAATGGAAAGAAGAGTTTGAATATGATCGTTTAGGATTGGAAGAAAGTAAGATAACTATTTTAGGAATCGATTTACCCTTAATCAAAATGCCTGTAGCCCCGGGCAGAAATATGGCTATCATTATTGAGGTCGCTGCTCGGAATCAGTTATTAAAGGAAAGTGGCTATTATTCGGCTCGGGATTTCGATGAAAAAGTGATAGGAAGATTAAAAAAAAGACCACCATAACATTATCTAAGAGATTTTCGAGAGTGATTGAAAAATAGGAGATAGAGTTAATAAATATGATTACCAAGAGATGGTATTTTAACCTACATTGTTTTCTGAAAGTGTATAAAAATTTTAAATATAGTAAACAAAGATACTGAAATACAAAATGAGGATGATAAAATAGTTGGGGTAGTTATTGTCGCGCATGGGAATCTGGCACAAGCATTGCTCAAGAGTTCAGAGTCAATAGTTGGCCCCTTAAAGAAAACCAAAGCCGTTTCTGTAGATTCTAAAAATGGAGTCGATCAGGCGATACATGACCTCCGGCGAGCCATTGAAGAGGTAGATTCTGGATCTGGAGTGTTGATTTTAACGGACATGTTCGGGGGAAGTCCTTCTAATTTGAGCCTATCCTTTTTATCTGAAAAACGAATAGAGGTCGTTACAGGAGTTAATCTCCCAATGTTATTAAAACTTTCATCTTATCGTAAAGGACATTGTTTGGAGGAGATTAAGGACACTATGTATAATTACGGCCGGGAAAAAATTATTGTCGCTAGTGATTTACTTAATAAGCGATTAGAGGAGAAAAAGGTAAAATCATAGGGAAGGATAAATAATTCTTCTTTCCCGTTTTGTCGTATTAAGGTAATATGTGGATATATGTCAATAGTATTAGTAAGAATAGATGACAGATTAATTCATGGACAAGTAATTATAGAATGGTTACCCTTTGTTCACGC
>CP070672.1:2555208-2568196 GCA_020351895.1 Thermoplasmata archaeon | reverse complement strand
GTTTTGCCGGTCAAAACGATCTAATATACTGGTCTGATGACGGCTGGACACAGGTGGAATACGATCTCTCTCAATTCGCAGGAAATGCCACAACGACGCTAAGATTCAGGTACGGCTCAGATACGGCCATTTACGGTACTGGATGGTTCATAGACGATATCGAGATCTGCAGCCAAGGTAATCGAATGATCTATGATAATGCTGAATCTGTTGGTGGTTGGATACTCAACGGCTGGCAGAACATAGACGTGTCCACATTTTCAAGCACCAAGATGTTGATACAAAACAATGACATATCACAAAATGGCGATTATGAGATGGCTGTGCAGTATTCTGATGTGGATGTAACGGGAAACACGATCTGGGACAATGGCGATACCTTTGATTCTGATGATCATGGTATATGGCTCATGGTTTTCGTTGACGGATTGGTGGATAATAATGTGATATATGAAAACTACAACGATAACGTCAGAATAGACTATTTTGTGGATGCTGACATAACAGACAATGACATAAGAGATTCCACAAGCAACCACGGAATAGAGGTAGCTTCCTTTTGTAAAGCCCTTATACACAACAACATAATCACTGGGAACAATATGGATGGTATACAAGCAACATACTTCTGCGACTTGACCATTACAGACAATGACATCACTGACAATAATGGTGAAGGTATCGATATGGATGGGTACGGATTGACATTCTATATTGACAACAATGACATAACATTCAATGGAGACTATGGTATATCATCCTTCGGAGGTCACGGTCTAGTCGAATCCCCTTATGAGGGTAATAACTTCTATTGGGTTCAGGGACTGGATAGCAATTCTCATAAATACCTGACGTATGATTTCGATTTGAATGGGCTGTCTTCTGCCACCTTGACATTCCAGCATGCCTACAATACACAGTACTGGAGCGATGGTGGATTTGTGGAGTACTTTGATTGGGTAACTGGATCTTGGGAGACATTGTTCCCTGTCGAAGGATATGTTAACACCGAGATATGGGGAGACGGCTTGGGCCCAAATGGCGGCTCGTATTGGGGTTGGGATGGCACAAGCGCTGGATGGAGAACAGCAACTTTCGATCTGAGTATGTTGACCGGAGGCATGGCAAGGATAAGATTCCATTATGTGACAGATTGGAGCGCGACCTTCGGAGGCTGGGCAATAGACAACATACAGGTTCCCGAGATAGATTTCTATGATGGCGCCGAGAGTTCAACTTTACCTGTCCAACACGTAATGAACCAAGGTTTCATGAGAATAAGTGATAGATTTAATCACATCACCAGCAACAGAATCAAAAGCAACGATGCCGAGGGAATATACCTCGATCAAACAGATGTTTTTATCGAATATAACATCGTTTCCTCGAACAGTAATTATGGAATATATGTGTACGATTACTGCTATGTCTGGATAGAGAACAATGAGATAACGTACAACAATGATTACGGAATCTACATGGAAGAATACTGCTATGCCGAAATTAAAAACAACAACATTTCATACAAGTACGATGGCATATATGTTTATCAGAATTGCCAGGTTTGGATAGATAATAATATCATAGAGTACAACTACTGTAATAATTATCTAATAGAGGCCCATGAGTATGTGAGAATAGAAATCACGAACAACATCATCGCCTACAATCACAAGGACACCTGGAATCATGCCATATATCTTTATGATCTGTATTCCCCACCTGTGATCACTGGGAATATGATAACCGAGAACGGGCACGGCATTTTCCTTGATGATACAGATATTCCATCTCCCCCCAGCGGTTCATTTGCATGGCATACGGATACAAGTGCCTTTAGGTCCCCCATGATTCTAGAAAGGAGCTTTGACCTTTCATCTCTATCTTTCGGCGATACAGCCACACTCACATTCTGGCACTGGTATGACATGAGTTCTGATGCTGGGGGTACGGTGCAGGTCTTTGATCAGACAGCGAATTCATGGGAGACCCTTTATCCAATTGACTACCACGGATACGACAGCTCATCAATTTCAAGGCTATTCGACGCCCCGGGATATGGAGACAGTGACAATTCGTGGAACTATGAATGGGATGTATTTTATGAGTCAATCACAGGCAGTTATACAACAGATGGATGCGATGACGGCTGGATATTTGCCGAGTTCGATCTATCACCCTGGGCTGGCCAGTCGGATGTTCAAATCAGGTTCCTTTACACTGAAAATGACGAGCCATATACGGGCTGGCATATAGATGACATATGGATACCTGAAATCGGATTCTTTGATGACATGGAAGGTGGTGACACTGGCTGGGCAGATGACGGATGGAGTATAGAGAATGCAGCCGGAATAATAGAAAATAATGTCATAAGCAACAATCTCGGCTACGGTATAGAATTCGGTTACATGGTTTATGTGGATATTATAGGAAATACCATAACAGGAAATGGTTACGATGGTGTAGCAATAAGAGATTACCAATTCAGTGATCTGTACGATGCCATAAGACCTGCAGCACCGAGCGGCACACACATGTGGTACTCGGGTTATTCGAATTGGGCAGATTTCCAACTATGGCGGCAATTCAATTTTGGAGAATACTCTGAGGTCGTTCTGACTTTCTACCATTGGTACAATATAGAGAATGATAATGATGCAGGCTTTGTAGAGGTATACAGCAATGGACAGTGGAATAAGGTGGAGCCCAGGGGAACATACCCGAATGATTATTCCTATGGCGGAGAGGCCTATTCCCTTGAAGGAGAGGGGGACTGGTATTTTGCCCACTTCGATCTGAGTGAGTATGCCGGCGAAACCGTACAGATAAGGTTCAGGTTCAAATCTGATGGATCGAGCACATACAATGGGTGGTACATCGATGACATCACTTTATACGGTGACGACAAAGTGATTTTCCAAGATGATGTAGAAGGCGGAAACAGCGGATGGACTGCCCAGGGAAGCGACATAGTGGATAATCGATATGGATTGCCAAAGGGCTGGTCCATAGTCGAATCAAATGCAATAATCATAGAAGGTAATGACATATCATACAACGGTTATCAGGAATATTCCGGAATCACCTTTGCTAGATACGATAATTTCCCGTATGACGGCTACTTCATAAACGCCATAGTGGATAACAACCAGATAAACCACAATGGAGAAGAAGGTTACTGGGGCCCGGGAATCTGGGTTCAAGGCGAATCAGTCTTGAGTGTGAGAAACAACGAGATCAGGTACAACTCCTATGGCGGTGTCTATTGCGAGGGCGTCCACGGTGTTTTCACAAATAATATCATCACACATAACTATGGAACCGAGGAATCATATGACTCCGGCCACGGTGTATATTCCTGGGGCTATTACGATTGGCCACAATGGGTCTACTACAGTGCCATATTTGCAGACAATTACATCGCAGACAATCAGCATGCAGGAATGTATCTAGAGGAAGGAGATTACGTCCTTTTGGACAATGTAGTGACAAACAACCACTGGCAGGGTATTCATCTGTATGACACAGGATTCGATGACTGGTACCATCCTGTTTATCTTGAGGACAACATCATCACAGGCAATTATATGTTCGACAAACTCGAATATTACCAGGATGACGAATGGAGCGGCTGCGGTCTTTTCGTGGAGAGCAGCGATTATGTCCATGTCTTCGATGGTGTGTACTCAAACAACGAGCGCTTTGGAATCTTTATAACGGATGACGTTTCAGAATTCCAGTGGATCATAGATGGAGAGGCAGAGGTGGAGAACAACGCCATGAGAATCCACGGTGGGGATTACTATGTGGAGGATGAATTTGGAGGCGGCGAGATTTACCCGGTGCTTGTCGCAAACGGCGGCTATCTGACCCTCAAAAATGTCAGGGACTTCCAGATATGGCTCTATGCTTCTGATGAGTACTATGGTATTGAGGTAGAGAATAAAGGAACCTTGGACGCAAGGGACACAACCTTCGATTCATGGTATGATGGCTGGATCGCAGATGGCGATTACGCCATTCCTGACAATGTATGGTCGTTCTTCCTGCCTTATCCAGCATTGGATAACGATTACTTTGACTACGGTCAATTCCAAGACAATGATTTGAACTTTGCCTGGGGTGATTCCGGTGTAATATTTGCCACTGAGATTCCATGGAATCAGCCTTGGACGATTTCAGGAGAGTACAAGGTCGATTACAGAACTGGCGAGGTCCAAATCTCACCATTCACTACCACTGGAACGGGATCGACTGGTATGACTTTCTCGTACACAGAAAAAAGACCTGTCCCCTACATCTTCAGGATATTCGGAACTCTATACATGGATGACTGCAAGGTTGTGAACACAACCAGTCTCTATATAGAATCCACAAGCTCCACCGAGATTTACAGCACTGAATTCACCTGGAACTATAATGGCGGTATATCCAGTGTGAATTCCAATCCAACAATTTCGGATTGCTACTTCCATGATATCGATTTCGGCATCTTCGCAGAAGGAGGAGATATAAATGCAAATGGTAACTTCTTCTCAAACTGTATCGATGCCATACACCTCAGTGAATTTGCTACCGCAACTTTAAATGGTAACACTTTCGACACGAATGTAAGAGCCATAACAGTGTATGACTCACCAGATGTAACAATTACTGATAATGTCATTGATAACTGTGCAGATGACGGAATACACATTGTTAATTCCATTGCCATAGTTTCGGGAAACAGCATTTCGAACTGCGACGATAAAGCCGTTTATCTCAGGTCTTCCAGCACCTCCATGAGCAAGAACACGCTTGACAACAACTATTTCTCTATCTATGCCTCAGATTCCACTATGTCCCTTACTGGCGATGATATTGCAGGCACCAATTTGGAAGACGTCTATGCCGAAGACGATTCAGAGGTCACTCTCTTGGATGTGACCTTTGACAGGGATGAGATGCTTGCAGTTGTGGATACTTCATGGGTTGAGATCCAGTGGTACACCACCGTTGAAGTGCTTGATATGAGTGGAAAACCGTTTGAGGGTTCGGATGTAACAGTTGACGATTCTACGCCATCAGGTGATCAGACAGATGTGAATGGATTGACATCCTCATTCGTGACAACTGAGTACATCCAGTACGCCACTTGGCAAGATAACCGCAAGCCTCATACCATCACTGCCGATGGCAATGTATCAGGGGTAATTTATGTGGGTACATTGGATGTGGATATTACTGAGTCGGATACGCACACGATACTCCTTAACCTTGGACCCGAAGTCGAAACATTGAAAGGGAGTGTATCCTTTGATGAGGACAGTATACTCTACAGTGCCTTTGATTTAGATTCGCTTTTCGAGGATGATGGTGGTGATGAAGGGCTAACATACACATGGGCTGGAAATGTTAAGGTCGCAATCACCGTCAATCCAGATAACGTTGTTGATCTTTCGGCTGCCACAAATTGGTATGGAACTGAGGAAGTGGAATTCTTTGCTGAGGATATGTGGGGCGAGATCATATCTCAGAGCATCACCATTACTGTGGACCCAGTAAATGATCCTCCTCTAGCCACGGACGTAAGAATAGAACCTGTGAGCCCCGATAACATGGACGATCTAACAAGCTCGTATGTATGGTATGACAATGTTGAGGCAGATGACACTGAAGAGGGAAGCATAATAACATGGTATAAGTCCACAGATGGAGGTGCAAATTACGGTAAAGTGGAAGAGTTCGATGATGAAATCGTGGTTCCCCATACAGCCACTGATTGGGGTGAGTGGTGGTACTTTACAGTGACGCCAGGCGATAACAACGGTGGTCTTGGAAATGAGGTGGCATCAAATCTTGTCTTCATAATCAGGATAATTCCAGAAATAAACTTTGATGATGTATCAATCCAGGGCGAGCCCACAGAGAGGGGCGAGCTTTCCGCGGATTTGGTCAATCCACAGGGAGACACCACCCAGACACTATACCAGTGGTTCAGAAACAATGAACCAATCGATGGTGCGACCCAGCCCACCTTAACGAGCCATTACTTTGATGAAGGTGATACCATCACAGTTTCAGCCACTCCGCATGATGGTTTTAACAAAGGAAGTCCGGTTATGTCTTCAGAAGGTGTTGTTATTATGAACAGTCCGCCAAGTATTGAAAGTGTAATAATAACGCCTCAGAATCCTCATTCAGGTGATGATCTTGAGGCCTTACCCATGGGATACAGTGATCCGGATGAAGGGGATTACACATCATACATGGACAACACAAATTACTTCCATGTTTTCTTTGTCTATGACTGGACTGTGAATGGGCAGGCGATAGATGGAGTAACCGGTGAAACCCTTGAAAATACCTTCTTTGAACCAGGTGATGTCGTCAGTGTATCAGTCACACCCTCAGACGGTGAGAATTTTGGTGAACCCGTGCTCTCCGAGAACATAACAATAGACACTATTCCGCAGGATGAAGATTATGACCTGGATGGAATACCCAATGATGTAGACTTGGATGATGACAACGATGGCCATCCTGATGTCAACGACGCCTTCCCCTTCGATGAGGGTGAGTGGAGAGATTTCGATAAAGACGGAAAAGGAGACAATGCCGACAGCGACGATGACAACGATGGGTTCCCAGACGGATTCGACTTTGCACCAAGAAACAGTGGCGTAAATGTGCAGCCATGGATCTGGCTCGGTGTTCTGATACTGATAGTACTTTTGATAATCTTTGCATACTTCAAATGGTGGTATACTCCAAAGGGACCAAGAACATCATCAGAGCTGCCTCCTGAAGAGGATCCCGAGGACATTAAGAAAAAATCAGATGAAGAATCATTTCCCAGTGTAGATGAGGAGATAGACTATCTAACAGATGACACATCTGAATCACAAATTGAAGAGGAAAATGTTGAGCCAGACACAGATACCGAATAAAATTCAGAGAAAAAGGTATAAACCAGTAAAAATAGAATTTGGGGGATTCCCCCCTTTCCTTTTTTTTCAAAAAAATAAAAGGGGGAGGAGTTTTTAAAAAAGTTACCCTCTATAACCAAGGCATTATTTAAAAAATTTTTTGAATCATCTCTGTTACCACAAATGACCACCGAAGGTTTTATTTGTTATCAAGTCTGTTACCAATAAGCCTTACCATACGTTTACAAATAATAAAATAGAGGAAAACAATACCTCTTTAATTTGTTTGAGCAAACAAGAGCCAGATACTTGATATGGGGGGATTATATAGTAAAAAGCAAGGTATTTGTTACACCAGAGCGGTTAAAGGATCTGATAATCAAATACGTCAAAGAGGAGGAGAGATCAATAAGTTCATTATCCAGACGTCTTGAGAGCGAAGGCCATAAAATGCACAGATTGGTGCTAACAGGTTACCTTAAAGCCCTCACTGATGTTGGAGTCCTAAGAGAAAAAGAAATCCCGCCTGCAAAGGTTTATACAACGTCAGCCCACAGAGAAAAGGACATATACGAAATTGTGGGCGAAAAATGTTTTGCTTTAAATGTTAAAGATGATGAGAGGGCACAGATTGCAGTATATATCCTGCAAAAACTGTTTCACAGACCAATTTTCTTTGAGGAGCTAAAACAGTGCGGTTTTAAAGAGGTTCTAGAGGATGCTGAGCAGATCACAGGTGAGGATAGAAGGGAAGCCAAGGCTGCTCTTACAAAGGCGAATGTCCATCTTCCGTACAATGATCCCGCATTTCTGGTTAAAAAGGATTATGAGGATGTTTTTTACGAGGTATTATCAGATATCATGATAGAAACTTTCAAAGCCAAAAGGCTGGTTGTTGGAACAAAGCAGCTGAAGTTGGGGGAAATCTAGGTTTTTTTATAGCTTGCTCCTCAAAACACCGTACTTTGAGCAATGGATTTTTGGAATGCTTTCCTTTAAAACAGCAATTGACTTAAACACCCATGTTTATTACGGTTACGACTTTAAGCGAGGGTAGCTACACTTGAGGAATCCTTCGGATTGCCTCTGTGTCCTCGGAAACCTTCAGTTTCCTACGGAAGCGAGCTTAGCTATCCTCTCAGCTTTAGAATACTCGTATGCGAGGGTAGCTAAGCATGGTCAAAGGCGACAGACTCAAGATCTATTAACCCGCCTTGATTGGGACATCTGTTCCAGAAGTGGTCCGCCGGTTCAAATCCGGTCCCTCGCATTTGTTTATATTTTAATTTAAGAGGGAATCCTTACATATTCACAATATTCCGGATTTGAACTCAGAGGAAAGGAGATTACGATTATCAACCATTACCTTTCCTCGCTAGGTCAAATCCGGTCCCTCGCACTTTTTTTTCTGATTTAACTCATTGCGATTGGTTGCGAAGTTATGATGTGGACAAATGGATTAGCGATTGTCCATATGTCACCAACCTCCGTTAATATTATATAAAACATGGAAATTTCGTGCTGAGGGCTAATTCTAAATCCCTATAAAAGTGAACTTCGTGGTGCTTGAAGTAGATATTTGATAGCCTTTTGTCATCATTAATAAAGGATCATAGGCTCCGGAGGACATCCTTTTAGAGTGCCAACACCACCGTTGATAGCTTTGGATATAATAATTTATCCCCACAGTGTTTGGGATTTCATCACAATACCAATCCGCTGTTTTATTAATGTTGATTTTTAATGGAATCCCAAATGTGTCGTATTGTGGTAGATATTCCTCTGTCCAAATTCCAATACTGTAAGTACTCGAACCCCTGACTCCACTTTCATTGAATGGGACAACCATGTAATACAAACGAGTGCTAGGGTCATTTGCCATAGCGCCAAAATGAGTGGCATAACTGTTACCAAAATTCACGGGTGAACCTACTAGGGAATAAGTCCTATCAATCATGCCAAAGAAGCCGTCCCTCGTTTGGGAGTAATAAACCTCGTACCATCCGTTGCTCATACATTCTGGTTCCTGCCAGGTTAGGATCACATTTCCTTCCTGATCTATGATAACTTTGAGGCTTTTTGCCTCTGTAGCATGGTCAAATCCTGAAAATCCTGTATCGTCATCGTAGCCTATCATAGCGCCTGGTAAACCGCAAAACGTGTAATTCGTCATACTACTGAATTTCACCTCGTAGCCTTCACCCAACTTCATCAACGTATTGTCCGTGGTGCCTTCTCCGAGATTATGCTGGTGCCAAGTGTGCGAATCAGGATCAATATATCTGATGTACTCGGCGCTCATGGTGGATGTATAATAGTCAGTATAGTAAGGAACAATGGTTTTCAGTGGGAGGGAGAAGGTCGATATTCCTTGCGGAAATATCTTTGTCCATTTTCCAACAGTCCTGCTGGTTCTGCTTACCCAACCACCATGGCCCACAGCCCTTATTATATAATAAAATTGCTCCTCGTAATTGGTCTTATTACCTGGAAATGCGGCATTTGTATCATTCCACATGGTTCTGAGTGGTGTGGGGTCGAGCTCGCCTTGTTCCATATCAATTAAGGTGTTTTTCCATACGGTGTAAAAATCGAAGTTTGTCTGAGATTTTGATCGATATATTAAATAATGGTCAATGCCAATGGCTGAGGGCTGATCCCAAAAAAGGATCACATCCTTACCATCTTGGCTGACGTTTATGTAAAGGATCGGTGGCAGTGGAGCAATATAATTTACTGCAACATCAACTGTATACACCGCAACACCGCCATCGTCATCCTCCACTGTAAGATGTAATATGTAAACACCAGGATTATAGTAGATGTGTTGTACTGTGTCAGTCGCATTGAATGGGAATGTCCCCCATGGGCTTGGATATGGGTCTGGTTCAAAACCATTGTTGTAATAAATTGTTATTACATCTGACGTCCCATCTCCCCAGTCCCATGTGAAGGTTAAATCGTCACTACCAGGATCATAGGCAGTTGCATCAATATTTAAGAGAACCCCTTCATCCACTGTCAATGATTCGATAGGTCCGATCGTTGGTGCGACGTTGTTCACTATAACATCTGTCATATAAGTAGCAAAACCACCATCGTCATCTGAAACTATAAGGGTGATTGTAAACACACCATCGTCCCCATAAGTGTGCATTACGCTATCTGTTGCAGTAAATGGATACTTTCCCTCTGGGCTCGGATACGGGTCCGGCCCTGTGCCGTCGTTGTAGTATGTTTTAACGGTGGGTGATGAACCATCGCCCCAGTCCCATGTGAAAATCAAGTCGTCTGAGCCCGGGTCCGAAGCCCGAGCTGTGAATATCAACTCATCTCCTTCATAAACCGAATTCGGACAGGTGATTATGGACTTCCTTAAAGAAAGATCATCGAAGTTGCCGATAGTAAATCCACCAGACTCTCCATAAGTTCCAAGCCATATCCTCAGCCATTTCACTTGGCTCTCATTTATTTCCGGCAAGTGCGCGACGATAACATCATGCAAGTTTACATCGAGAATGTACCAGTCAGAAGGCCCAGTTCCCAGAAGCTCCCAATATGAAGTATTGGTTGATAGATAGATATGATCAGGGCGGAAGTACCAAGAGATCTGTCCAACAATGAGGCTTTGAATTAAGGATAGATTTGAGATGTTCGGGGGATTACCAGACCAACCAGGTGGTTGAGCACTGAACATCCGTACCTTAACATCCACTAATCCTCCAGCGGTAGAGAAACTAACGGCTCGAAATTTAGCATGGAAATCCAAGTCCGTCGTGTTCACTTTCACATCCTGATATAATTGATTGTATCCATTGAAAACCCTTGTTTCGAGGTAGCCGTTGTTAGTTGAGGTGGAATGTTGGGAGGGTGGAAGAGGCGGAATTGAATTTGGTCTCACATAACCATGTAGGCTCTGATTCCAACCATTCAAACCATCTGAAAAATTCCCGTTCACCAGCAAATTTCTTTCATTAGGTGCTATATTCTCCACGATAACGAGCAAGGTGTCTGTATCTGATAAACCCTCATCGTCAATCACCGTCAATGTAACGTAATATTCGCCATCGTCATCATAGACATGTGTTGGTGTTGGGCCTGTTGCATTGATATCGTTTGTTTTGTTGTTGTCGCCGTCTGAATCAACATCTGCATCGAAGTCCCAATTATATGTTGTTATGAAACCATCAGGGTCGTACGAACTACTTCCGTTAAAATAAATGACCTGGCTCTCATTCACGTTTTGATCGGGACCTGCCTCTGCAACTGGGTAACTAGAGGATGAACTGTTTTCTGTCACCACATTCAATATGGAAATTGTTGTCAAGCAAACTGAAAGAATCATCGCAGTTATTTTTCGCATGAATTTTCCTTCCCATGAATTCCTCAGTTTTACAACGTTATTTACTAATCCCAGTATACCTAAATATATACCAGGATATTTTGTCCATCATATTACTTCCTCTCGTAACTATTCCTCATTTACCACATTTAGAAAACTAATATAAAAAGTATTTGGAGTGCTTTTTTGCATATTTTGCATGAGTTTGATGACAAAAAGATAGCAACCATAATGTTCCTGGGAATGGGAAATTTAATGGTTCAAGCTCTTAAAAAGCAGGTTTTTTTAAAAAAAATACGGCACATGTTTTAGATGGTTTTGAGGAATAAAACATGCAAAAATTTGATTTATTTTATTTGGTTGAGCCACTCGCTAGACCGACTATCACTTTGCGTCCTAATCATCCTTCGCTCTTATAATACAATAACATTGATTAACTCCTCAACTCAAAATTCTACTTTTTTCCCAGAGGTTGATATATTTCTTCATGATTAAACAAGGTAGAGGAATAAGTTTATATTATCCTTTTTACATTATTATTTTAGGAAGGAACTTTTAGAAGGAAGATCATGAAATTAAGAGTGGGCAAAAAAGACAGTGTTGTTAGCATATTTATAGTTATATTTTCGGTTCTTATTATCTTATCTACAGCTCCATTAACAGGCTCAGATTTTTGGCTAATGTTCAGGCATGACGCTCAACATACTGGTAATTCAAGCTCATCAGCACCAAACACAAATACTACTCTATGGACTAACGTGACTATTCCATTATACTCATCACCTGCGGTTGCAGATGACAGACTATTTTTGGGCGGTGATGCTGTGCGCTGCTTTGATGCTGGTACCGGTGAACTGATTTGGGAGAATTCTACAGGCGGTGGCTATTCCTCACCTGCAACATCAGATGGTTTGGTATACATCGGGAGCTACAACTACATTTATTGTTTTGATGTCGATGGGCTGATTGATGGCGATGATGGGATTTCAGATCCCATGGGTGATGACAGCGATCTCGTTTGGATCAGTGCTTTGACTTCTGGAAGTGGCGAATCATCACCAACAGTTTCCGTCGGTAAGGTATACATTAATTCAAATGGCTACACGCATTGCTTCGATGCGTATACAGGCAATCTAAATTGGAAAAATTGGACTGGGGCATTTGGGTCGTCACCTGCAGTTGCGGACGGCTTGGTATTCTCGTGGGGCGGTACGCTGAGTGGTTTGAACGCTTTTACTGGAGAATATGTCTGGAATTATTCCACCGAAGAAGGTAAAAATCCGAGACAATATCCTTCACCCACAGTTATAGATGAAAGGGTGTATGCAGCAACCTATGACGGTATGGTATATTGTCTTGATAAAGATCCAAGCGATGGCATTGATGAAGGGGTAAGTGATCCGGCAGGCTCAGAATACGACATGATATGGAGTTCCTATATCACTGGGACATGCTCATCACCCGCGGTGGTGTATGGCAGAGTCTATATAGGCTCCTCGGTAGATGCCTCAGGTTTAAACAGACTGCATTGTTTGGATACCACCACTGGAGTAGAAGTGTGGTTCAAAGATTTTGATTATTCCATCCATTCCTCCCCAGCGGTTGCAAATGGTAAAGTATTTGTCGGTGCCGATAAACTGTATTGTTTTGATGCGATAACAGGCGATGATATCTGGAACTACTCAACTGGCTCGATGTATTCTTCACCTGCAGTCGCTAACGGTAGATTGTATGT
>CP070672.1:2550920-2555108 GCA_020351895.1 Thermoplasmata archaeon | reverse complement strand
GTTACGCTCTCGCCTTCGTCAGCAGGATTCGGTGTTATGGAATCAATAACAGCTGTGGGAACAGGATTGATCCTTAGATACTGAAATTCGAAGTCAGACCAGGCAAGATCATCGTCCTTCACTCTGAAAGAAACGATATGCTCTCCAACTGATAATGATTGGTTATTAAACGATGAAAGATCGCTTAAAAATCCATCCAAACTGGAAATCCATTCGTAGTCAATAATACCATTATCATCGGTTCCATGCCCAATAAAGCCCACGATATCGCCTTCACTTGCAGGATTTGGTGAGATGGAATCTATGTATGCATGTGGTATTTCGTTTACCCTGAAATTCTGCATTGTCTCCTGGGACCAAACTTCGTCGTCGTCCTGGACCCTGAAGTATATCTCATGCTCCCCGGGAGAAAGAATGGTGCTGAAAGAGGCTAAATCAGATAAGAATCCGTCCATAATGGATCGCCAGTTGTATGCGATAATGATCCCATCATCGCTTCCGTGACCTGTGAATGTGACGACCTCATCTTCGTTTGCAGGGTTTGGTAACATTGAATCTATATGAGCTATTGGAATCTGATTGATCCTTAGGTATACCCTGTCTTTTTGGGACCATACACCATCATTGTCCTTCACTCTGAATGAAATATCGTGTATTCCCACGGATAGGCTGGAAGTTGAGAATGTATCCTGGTCGCTTAGGAAGCCATCTATGTTGGATTGCCATTCGTACTCAGCAATGTACCCGTCATTATCCACACCATGGCCGGAGAAAGAGACCTCTTCACCTTCATTTACTGGATTTGGTGAAATCAAATCGATTACGGCCTGGGGTTGAAGATTGAAGTTGTCAACATTTACAGAGATGTTGTGAATGAGGGAGTAATTCTCTCCATCGTAGGCCCTGGCACCGATGGTATACCATCCATTATTGAGAATGACGGTATCCCAAAGGTAGTTCCAGTCATTGGTTCCATTAACTGGTATCCAATCGTCATCATTGATTTTGATATCAACGCCCTCTATATCATCAAAAACGTCGGGATCGTAGGCGGTCCCAGAAACTGTAACTATACCGGAAACAGGATCACCGTCCATTGGGATTTCGATGTTCACAAGGGGCGGATCTTGATTGTCAACAGTTATATATTTCACAAATTTTGTGGCATTTATTCCGTTTAGCGTGATGTTCAAGAAGAATGGGAAATCTGCATCAGATTCCACGTCAGGTGTGGTTGAATTGAATATCACCATGGGGATTGCCTCTGTGGGTTCTGTCACATCTTCGCTGTAGTGATACTCCACTTCAAGCACCCACATACCACCCTCCAACCGAGGTACAGATGGGTAGGCATCGTATTCCATATCACCCTCCGATGTTGCATTGATGAAGGTGGGAATTGTCCAATCGGCAGGAATGGAGATCTCAAATATCATCTCGTCATCACCTATCAACCTCATACCGTCCTCGCCCTTGTTTGTGAACTCTGTGCGGGTGTATGTGGTGTTGGTTGTGAATCTGATCGTGTCACCTTCATGAACTTTTGGGGGTGAGTCTATGAATATCATTGCCAAATCCCTTGATCTTTTCACTGCACCATAGGCTTCAACCACACCCCATCCATAGCCGTTGTTTGGGGATATCGGGAATCGTGCATCAGTATTGTGCTCCGATGTTTCATGTAAAATTTGTTTCACATCATCGGGTTCTAAATCCGGGTTCGCATCCAGCATCAATGCCGCAAGACCGGCTGCCATTGGGCAGGCCATGCTCGTTCCACTCATACCAACATATCCTGTCCCAGAATTTGCATCTGGTGCCCTAACCCCCTCACCTACAGCACAGATATCGGGTTTTATCCTTCCATCGGCAGTAGGACCTTGGCTTGAGAAAAGGCTCAGATCGTGATCATCGTTCACACTGCCCACTGTTATGGCCCTTTCCGAGTCTGCGGGGGCGTATACTGTCATGGAAACCGCGGTGTTGCCTGCGGCACAAAAAACCACCAAACCCGCCTCCACCGCCTCATCCATGAGCCTGGAAAGGTCGCTTTCACCGTTTTGATTTGCTGGTCCACCGATATAGATGCCCCAGCTGTTGCTCAAAATATCTATCCCGAACTTGTCCTTGTTGTTTATGGCCCATTCGACACCTCTTAATGCTGCGGAATGGGGGATGCTGCCACCCCCGATTTTTACTCCCACGAGTTTGGCTTTCGGAGCCACTCCTATGTGAGTATAACTCGGGGCTCCAGTCCCTGTAGCCACACCTGCGCAGTGGGTGCCGTGGCCATGGTTGTCGTAAGGCTCGTAGGTACCATCGTCCTGATTTGGATGATTAACAGCATCATAGAATGCAATGACCTTGGGATCGTCAGTAGCTGGATCATCATCTAAATCATCCAGACCCGCATGCTCATCGTCTATTCCAGTGTCGATGATTGCCACTGTCACGCCCTCTCCATTATATCCCAATTTCTGCCAGACCTCAGGAACACCTATTGAGGGCAGTGCCGAGCTTAAAGTGAACTGCCCGTCCGGTGCAAATTCGACCATGACAACATCATCCCATGATGCAACCATTTCAATATCTGAAATAGGAAGCTTAACAGTTATGGAATCTATATATTTGCATACATATTCCACATCCCAGCCAAAAGAGGTGAGCCTCTCCTTATCGGAAATCGTGGGTTTATGATCATAATCCACTACAACGAGAATCCAATCTTCTCCATTCAAGTCCTGCTCCTGGATGTGCCATTCCAGGGCATCATCTATCTTGTTTCTGTCAAGGTCCCTTGACCAATCCTCCCACCATGGTGTTTCCTCTGATGAAGATTGGCTTGGAATCTCAAATCCCTGGGGATTGGCCACAACAAGGCCAATTGGGAGTGCTCCAAAAGCAAGAAGAGAAGTTACAATCAACACACCTATGATACTGGGAAATCTCTTTTCCGTGATAATCACCGTTGTTAGCTGCTTTGCTTTTTTACCCTGATATATTGTAATATTATAGTTAGTATTTAAACTCTACTAGGTAGATACCATATAATACCCATAATCAAGGGTTTTATTGTTTATAGGTCTTTGAGCAATTCTGTTAGAACTTTTTTGCTTTCTATTCCCTGCTCCAAGTTCATTGATTCGATGACAAAAATATCTTCATACCCTCTTAGAGCCCTCAAAATTTCGGTAAAAGGTACGTTCCCCTCCCCAAGAATCATATGTCGATCCTTATCCCCATGGTTATCATGGAGATGCAGATTCGCGATATTCTCTTTCAAATCCAAAAAACCCTTGACTGCATCCGAGATATGTGCATGGCCCAAATCAAAGCATATTTTCAGGTTGGTACCCTCGATAAGTCCCTTCATTTCATCTGCATCTGAGCAAAGTGATATCCACATCTTTGGTATGTTCTCAAGTGCCAGAACCACTCCGTGTTCCTCCCCAGCTCTATCCAGCTCTTTTAGGCTTTTTTTGTTGGTTTCTTCTATTTTCCCGGCAAAATAGGCGCCAAGAGGTGATTTGTAACCTGGATGAATCGTAACGAGTCTGATATCCAATTCAGATGAGATCCGAATCGAATCTTCTATCTGGGCAATTGAGCTTTCCCTGATCTTTGGGTTTAGACTCGCGATGTTCAAATCTGAGAAAGGTGCATGCACTGAATATTGGAGGTCATACGAATCCTTGGCCTCTTTGATATTTTCCTGGATTTCAGACATAGTATGCATCCCTTCTGCTATGATCTCCCATGAATCGAAGTGGGGAGCGATGGCCTTCAGCATCTCGAAAAAAGGGGTCATGCAGAACCCAGGGCTTGAAATTGAGATCATTTTCCACACCTTTGTTTCCTATGGAACTGAGTGATATATCTTGATGGGGAATAGCCTTTAGGACTATAATTGTTATTAATTGATTAATGTAAAAGCCAGGACTTGCCCACCTTCCACTGCCCCCCCCCCTAAAAAGAAGTTTAGGTTGGAATATGTTTTAGATGATATTTACCCTCCATCCATTACCCCCTCCTCCCACCCGATAACTAAAATTAAGATGAGGAACATATTTCCTCTCAAATCACAGACTAGGTGTGACAATCATTCGCACATAATCTTTTTACCCCCCTAAAACAATCAAGGTATGCTTTTGTATATCACCTTATTATATGGGCACAATCTGGTGATAT
>CP070672.1:2543861-2550820 GCA_020351895.1 Thermoplasmata archaeon | reverse complement strand
GGAAGCTCGAAGTACGCCATTTTCTAAGGTTCATCTATGAAGAGATAGGACTCGACAAAATCAAGGAGAAATTTACAACCGAACTCAATCCCGTAAAAGTGGCTCCGCATTACGGTTGCCACTACCTCAAGCCCCCCGAGGTCTTCGATTTCTTCGAGGATCCAATTGTTCCCCATTCTGCAGATGATCTCATGGCCCTAACGGGTGTTGAGCCAATCAGGTACGAGAACATGAAGCAGTGCTGCGGGGGGGCAATTTTAGCTGTAAATGAGGAGACATCCATTAAGATGGTAAGAGAGAAACTCGTGCATGTTCATGAGGCAGAAGGGGATGTCATGGCAGTGCACTGTCCGTTTTGCAGCGTCATGTACAGCGAATATCAAAAGGACCCGAGGATAGATATAGACTTTAAAATCCCCGTGATATTCACACCCCAGATCCTGGGTCTTGCCATGGGTTTCTCACCCAAGGAACTGGGAATGAAGAAGAAGATAGGAAAGATGTTTTTAGAAAAGGAAGAGTCCACAGAGGAAAAGAAAGTGGAGGTGGGAATGGATGCGTAGCAAAATCCAATGCTTCCTTCTTTTGATTGAAGATAAAACTATTATTAGGGGTATTTAGGGGGATTCGGCTTGGCAGAAGAGGAGAAAAAGGAAAAGACAGAAAAAAAATCTCAAGAGATGTCAATAATCACGGATGATCAACTGGATCCGCAATTCAAGTATGAAATTATCAAAGAGCCGGGAGGCGAGAACTTCCTAAGATGTATGCAGTGTGGAACATGTACAGCAAGCTGTCCCGTGAAATCCATAGACCCGGATTACAACTGCAGGAGGATCATAAGAAGGGCTTTAATCGGCGACAAAGATCATGTTCTAAACAGCAAGTTCGTCTGGATGTGCTCCACATGTTACGCATGTTATGAAAGATGTCCTCAGGATGTCAAGATAACTGAGCTCATGTTCGCGTTAAAGAACATCGCTGTAAGAAACGGCTTCATACATCCCGCCATAAAGGAACAGATCGCTCTTTTAGAGAATTACGGGGCTCTAATAGAGATTTCTGAGTTCGAGAACAGAATGAGGGAGAAGTACGGATTACCCAAGATAAATCAGTCCCCCGAAAGGGTGAAGAAGATCCTGAAAAAGGAGAAATTAAAAGAGATAATTGAGGGTGATAGCTGATGGATTATGCGCTCTTTTTGGGATGCACAGTTCCTGCTAGAAGTCTTGGTTACGATTTATCTGTTCGCAAGGTAGCGGAAACCCTGGATGTTAACCTTGTTGATGTGGAGGGCTTTTCCTGCTGCGGTTTTCCAACGGCCTCCATTCACAGGGATACCTCATTTGCCATGGCTGCAATCAATCTATGTTTGGCAGAGGAGAAGAATCTAGATATAATCACCCTATGTAATTCTTGCACCGCCTACTTGACCAAGGTCAATATGGTTTTGAAAAATGACAAGGAGATGTTCGATAAGGTCAATGATATCCTAAAATCAAATGATCTCGAGTTTAGGGGAACAATCGATGTGAAACACATATCCCGTTTGCTATACGAGGATATAGGAACTGTAAAGATCCAAAAGAACGTGAAAAGAGATCTAAATGGATTGACCATTGCACCAATCTACGGATGCCATTACCTGAAACCATCCTCCATCTACAACAATTTCGATGATCCTGAGATGCCCAAGTCCCTGGACAGTCTGATTTCGGCAACTGGTGCCACATCATTGGATTTCCCTGAAAAGATATTGTGCTGCGGAGGTGCGATTTTAGCAATCGACGAGAACGCCTCCATGGGGATGACACATATAGTTTTGGATTCTGTGAAATCATTGGAGGCCGATGCAATGGTCACCATATGTCCCTTCTGTCACATCATGTACGACGAGTATCAACCCACAATCGGTAATAAATACGGCAAGGATTACAATATACCCACGCTGCTCTTTACCCAGCTTCTGGGTCTGGCTTTCGGGTACAATCCAAAGGAACTGGGAATGAAGTTCAATGCCGTGAAGACCAAGGATCTCGTCAAAAGAATAACAGGGGGGGAACAATGAAAAAGGGTGTGGTTGTAATAGGAGGAGGTATAGCAGGCATTCAGGCTGCACTTGATCTCGCAGATTCAAATGTTAAAGTATACCTCGTGGAAAGAAGCCCCTCCCTCGGGGGAAGAATGGCACAGCTCGATAAGACATTTCCCACAAATGACTGTGCAATGTGCATTCTCTCACCCAAGCTCGTGGGAGCGGCAAGGCATCCAAATATTGAACTCCTCACATTATCAGAGGTAGAAAAAATCCAGGGAAAGCCTGGAGATTTCAAGGTAACTGTATTGAGACATCCCAGATATGTTGATGAAACAAAATGTGTGGGTTGCGGCGACTGTGCCAAGGCCTGCACCGTTGAGGTTGACAATGAATTTGACGAAAATATGAGTAAACGCAGGGCGGCTTACATTCCGTTTCCGCAGGCTGTTCCCCTGAAGTATACGGTGCATAAAAGAGGTAAATCCCCCTGTAAACTGGCCTGCCCTACGAAGACGAATGCCCAGGGTTACGTGGCCCTGATAAGGGAAGGAAAGTTCAGGGAGGCTCTGGAGCTTGTAAAAAAGGCACATCCCTTTCCGGGTATTTGCGGAAGAATATGTACACATCCCTGTGAACAGAACTGCAAGAGGGGAGAGGTGGATGATCCCCTGGCAATAAGCGCATTAAAGCGTTTTATCGCAGATCTGGAAGTCACCTATGAGGATGCTCCGATTCTCCCCACTCCAAAAGAAAGCAAACCCCAGAGGGTGGCCATAATAGGAAGCGGGCCTGCGGGCCTTACGGCTGCTTACAATCTCACATTGGAAGGTTACCATACAACTGTGTTCGAGGCACTCCCGGTTTTAGGGGGTATGATGTTGGTGGGAATTCCTCCTTATCGTTTACCCAGAGAGGTTATACAGAGGGAGATCGATGATATTGTGAGCCTAGGTGTGGAGGTGAAGCTGAACACGCCCATCGGGGAGAAAATAAAACTGGAGGATCTCAAGAAGGATTACGATGCTATCTTTATCGCCGCAGGGGCACATAAGCCGTTTAAGTTGGAGGTTCCAGGGGAAGATCTTGACGGAGTCTATCACGGTGTTACATTTATGAGAGAGCTGAATCTCGAAAAACCTCCCAAAGTGAAGGAGAAGGTGGCTGTGATTGGTGGTGGCAACACTGCAATGGACTGTGCAAGGAGTTCGATTCGGCTAGGTGCAAAAGAGGTTTACATTCTATACAGGCGCTCCAGAGACGAGATGCCTGTTGATTCCAAGGAAGTGGAGGAGGCAGAGGAGGAAGGAGTGATATTCAAGTTTTTAACGAGCCCCACAAGAATTCTAGGCGATGATAGAAAATCAGTATCTAAGATAGAATGTATAAAGATGGAGCTGGGAGAGCCTGATGAATCGGGCAGGAGAAGGCCGATTCCCATTAAAGATTCCGAGTTCACCATCGATGTTGATATGGTGATTCCGGCCATAAGTCAGGCACCAGACATTTCCTTTTTACCTGAAGAGGTACGGTTCGAGATAACCAAATGGGACAGATTGGCAGTTAATCCCATCACCCTTATGACGAACCAGCCAGGCATATTTGCAGGGGGTGACTTTGTAACGGGTCCCTCATCCGTAATTCAGGCAATTGCAGATGGTGAAAGAGCTGCAATTGCAATAGACAAATATTTCCAGGGTGTTGAGGATCTTGAGGCGAGTATGAAGGAGGAGGAGCTCCCGGATATAAGTAGCCTGGTCGATATAAGCAATGTGGCCAGAGAAAGAAGAAGAAGGGCCAAGACCATAGATTTAGAAAAAAGACTGGAGGGTTTCGAGGAAGTAGAGCTGGGATTCACAGAGGAGGAGGCGAAAGAGGAGGCTCAAAGATGCCTTAGCTGCGGAGTCTGCTCGGAGTGCCTGGAATGTGTAAAGGCGTGCGAGGCAGAGGCAATCGATCATGACATGACAGAGGAAAGAATCGAGATTCCTGCAGGTTCAATAATAGTGGCCACTGGATTTGATATGATAGATCCGACCCATAGAACAGAGTACGGCTATGGTTCATTTGAAAACGTCTTAACCGCCCTGGAATTCGAGCGCATGTTGAGCGCCTCGGGACCCACAAGTGGAAAGGTTGTAAGACCTTCCGATGGCAAGGTCCCAGAAAGCCTTGCATTCATCCAGTGCTACGGTTCACGGGATCAGCTTAAGGGCTGCGATTACTGCTCCAGGGTTTGCTGCATGTATGCCATAAAGGAGGCCATATTGGCAAAGGAGCATGAGGCTTCCATTGAGGATATCACTGTTTATTATATGGATATAAGAGCTTACGGCAAGGGATTCGAGGATTATTTCAATCGCTCCAAGGAGGAGGGTGGAATCAATTTCTACAGGGGAAGACCAGCTCGATTGATCGAAGATAGTACAACAAAGGACATCATCATTAGGGCAGAGAACACAGAGACAGGAGAGCAGGAGGAAAGGAAAGCAGACCTCGTTGTTCTCTCATCGGCCGTGATTCCGTCCAGAGGAACTGAAGAGTTGGCAAAGATACTGGGAATATCACTGGATAGACACGGCTTCATCAAGGAGAAGCAGAGCAACACGTCCATTGTGGAAACGGACAGGGAAGGCATATACGTGGCTGGATGCGCCCAGGGACCAAAGGATATACCAGATAGTGTGGCACAGGCCAGTGCAGCTGCCTCCAAGGCCGAGATGTGGCTCTTGGACGATAGGGTTGAAGAGGAGAAGGTGGAGATACCCCAAATCGATATTTCCGGAGGTCCCCGTGTGGGAGTGTTCGTCTGTCATTGCGGTAGCAATATCGCCGGTGTTGTAGATGTGGAGGCAGTAAGTGATTACGCAGGAACATTACCAAATGTAGTTTACGCAACCCATAATTTGTACACTTGTTCCGACAGCGCACAAAAGAACATACAGGATGCCATTGTGGAACATAATCTGAACAGAGTGATAGTGGCATCATGTTCACCCAGAACTCATGAGCCCATATTCAGGGATACATGTGAAAAGGCCGGACTCAATCCCTATCTTTTTACAATGGCAAATATCAGGGATCAGTGTTCATGGATACACATGCATGAACCAGAGAACGCCACAGAAAAAGCAAAGGATCTGGTTAGAATGGCTGTTGCAAGAGCAGCTCTACTTCAGCCTCTCGTATCCTCAGAACTCAAGGTAGAAAACACGGCCCTTGTGGTGGGGGGTGGCATATCTGGCATGACTGCAGCATTGGATCTTGATAGACTGGGATTTCGGGTCTATTTGATCGAGGAGAAACCCTTCTTGGGAGGTGGACTTGCTGACAGGGAACTTCTGGCCCCAGAATACACTCCTGTCTCGGAGATACTATATCAGCAGTACAGGGATATCGAAAAAAGCAACATTACCGTAATAAGAAACGCAAATATCCAGGGAATCGATGGTTTTCTGGGGAACTTCAAGGTAGATATTTCCCAGAGGGAATGCGGCGTTGATTCTGAAAAATGCAACTCCTGTGGCGAATGCGAGAAGGTATGTCCCATAGATGTCGAGCTGAATTATAACGAAGGCCAGGGCAGGGGAACGAGAAAGGCCATATGGCATAAGTTGAACGGATACCCCGATTCATATGCCGTGGATTTTGAGAATTGCACTGAATGTGGAAAATGTATAGAGGTGTGCGAACCAAAATGCATTCATCTTGATGATAAAGATAAGGTAACGGATAATCAACTGGATATTGGAACCATCATCCTTGCAATAGGATCCGATCTGTACGAACCCAAGGATGGTGAATTCGGATACAAGGTCTACCCCAATGTGATCACAAATGCGGATTTGGAAAGACTCCTAATCGAGCGTAAGGAAGGGGAACCACTCAAGTTAAATGGAAAGGAACTCAAGAGGGTGGCAATAATCCACTGCGTGGGTTCCAGAGAGCCTGAAGGATTCACAGGGTGTTCAAGATATTGCTGTCAGGTGGGCCTAAAACAGGCAAACGAACTGCGGGATCTGGGAGTGGAGGTTGCCGATTACTACAGAGATATCAGGGCCTTCAGCAAGGGCGCCGAGAAGATGTACCAGGACACCAGGTTAAAGGGGGTAATTTACTTCAGGTACTCCCCTGAATCAAAACCAGAGGTTCGATTCGAAGAAGGACAATTGAAGATTCGAGCCGTGGATTCCCTATTCGGCCAGATCGTGGAGCTTTCATTCGACGCTATTGTTTTGGAGGTTGGCATGAGACCAAAGGAGAAAGAGACCGAAAAGATACAGAAGATGCTGAGAATCCCAAGAGGTGCCGATGGCTTTATTCTGGAGAAGCACCCAAAACTTGGTCCCATAGAGACCAATACCGACGGTATCTATGTGGCAGGTTGCGCCCAGTATCCAAAAGATGTGGCCGATTCAATATCACAGGCCTCGGGCACCGCCGCAAAAGCAGCCATACCAATGGCAATTGGAATGGTGAAGGCAGAGGGGATCGTATCAGAAGTCGACAAGGACAAATGTACAGGTTGTGGAACTTGCGAGATTCTTTGTCCCTTCGGTGCCATAACAAAGAGGGAAGATGGAAAGGCCGAGGTGACATCTGCTCTTTGTAAGGGTTGCGGTGTATGTCGTGCTAGCTGTCCCGAGTGTGCAATCACATTACCGCATTTCACAATCGAGCAGCTTCTTGCCGAGATTGCGGCAGTAACTTCGGAGGGGGCGGACTAGATGGTGGGGGAGAACGAAACCATGGCTCAAAGTAAATCGGACTTCAAACCCAAGATAGTGGGTTTTCTATGCAACTGGTGCTCATATGCCGGAGCGGATTTAGCAGGCGTATCACGTATGCAAATGCCTACCACCTTGAGGGTTATTCGCGTCATGTGCTCAGGAAGTCTGGATCCCGAGTTTCCCCTCTCGGCACT
>CP070672.1:2541217-2543761 GCA_020351895.1 Thermoplasmata archaeon | reverse complement strand
TAGTATGCAATTAACCAGAGTTAATGAACCCTCTATTGTTAGAGTTCCGTTCACATAGATTGTATTGTCTTCATGATAAACAAAAACAGGGGGTGGAATATACCAATTGTCGTAGTATATGATGTCTGCTTTTACAGTTGGTGCGGATAATGGCACCAGGACGGTAAATGCACCCAGAACCAAAAAGACATTCAACAGGCTGGAGACAAATTTCTTTCTTCTAAATTTTCTTACAATTGTCATGTTTCCTCACCTCTATCGTGGCTAACGTCCTAAATGTAGAACCTCATCTATTTGAAAATATATAAATATTTCGATTAATAATTAATATTTTGATATTAAAAAAAAAAAAATATATACTTTATATTAATTTCTTAAGCATTATATAAATGGATGTCTTTTATAATTCTACTTATATTAAAGTAAAAGGGGACAAGCCAAGTACGTTGAATTGACACATAATAATCTAAAAAGAGACGGTGAGATATTGAAGTTAAAAATCCAAATTAAAGGACCTGATTCTCGAGCGTGTGGCCATGGTTGATGTGAAGAAGTGAATCTCAACTTTCTTTCAATTCCCTCCCTATCTCTTCTATGACCTTGTCCAATGGCTGATATTTTTCCACCCACATCCTGATGAAGTCCACCTTGAACCTGTAATGGATTTCACCATGGGAGATCCTCTCTACTATGTCCTTGGTGCAAAGGCTTTTTAGGGCAGCGGAAATCTTCCCGCCATGTATATCGAGTTTCTCTTCCTCGCACTCTTTGAGAATATCGATCATTGTTGCGATGTTCTTTTTTCTCAGAATTTCGGGCAGAATGGCCAGAACAACCCTTTCATTGGGTGATGATAGGGTCCAAATGTAGTTGAAATGGGGCTTTGCCTTCTCAACAACTGTGACCAGTTCTTCATTCACATCCTGAACAGTCAGATAGTTCCTCTTCTCGGAATTATGTCTGTTCACGAGAAAACGACAGAGTAACTGCACGAAATAGGGATGACATGCAGTGGCCCTGATGATCTTCTCCACCGCCAAATCATCATAGAGCATGTTGTAGCCTTCCACAGGCTTTGTGATCAATCTGCGGGCTTCGGCTTCCGCTAAAAAACTGATTTTCCAGTACATGGCTATATTGAACATCACACCCCAGTAATCCTGCATCATCTCCTCCAACCTGTGCAGGCCCGAGAAAATGAAAACCAACTTGTCTTCATGCTGCATGAGATTTCTTATGTAATTGAATATCTCAGGGTCCATCTTGGAATTGGTCACAGCAAGCTCCAAAGCCTCGAATTCATCGAAAAGAATCACGAGGTATCTATCACCAAGAGCAACTCGTAACGTCTCAAGAAATTGATCCTTGAACATATACCATGGATCCTCAGTAAAAGCATTTTTTGGTGGGTAATCAACAAGGATTCCATTTTGTGAGCAGGCATTTGAAATCAGTTTCGCCATCCTGTAGAATAGATAATCCAGGGTAGCCTTACCAAATTCTTGTCCATCCAAAAATACGCAGATGTACTCTGGACCGAGTTCATCCTGAAGTTGATAAAGAATCGAGGTTTTACCTGTTCTTCGTTCTCCCTGAAGTATCAACACGTTCTTCTGGGTGATGCTGCTGATATTGTTTCTAACAAATTCGAAAACATCATTTCGGCCAAAGAACATATCCTTTGAGCCCGGCTTAATCGGTCCTCCTGTGATGTATGGATTTGGTATGTACTTAAATTCACTGGGTATGTCTATAAAACTCACCATATCAGCAAAATATACCGATTTACCCTTCTTCTCGAAATCATCGAAAGATATGTTGAATTCAACCCTAAAATCATGATTCTTATTCGGTCTTATTCGAAACTCCACTGAATCCTCTCTCTCATGTGGCAATATCCTGATTCTCTTGGTTTTATCCATGATTTGGTAGGCTTCTGAGGACATGAGCTCGATTCGAAGATTCTCGGCCAAGCTCTCACCTGTATTTTCGATGCTTAAAAGAAGAGTCAATGTATCCAAGGGAAGAACCTTCTTTGTTCTCAGTATTATCCGAATATCAGCTTTTCCCTTCAAACCCTCCATGGTTTGGGTTAAAACGTCACGCCAGTTAAGGAGAACCTGATTCAAAATCTTTGAATCTGCAAGTCTTTCTTCTTTTAGATTTTCAAGTGTACTATCAATGGTACCCAACATCTTTCCCAGATAGATGTGTTTATCACTCAGTCCTTCAATTTGCTTGTACTTCAATGCCATCTCAGGGAGTTCTTCCATTGTATCAAAGATCTTGGAATCTGATTCAAAAAGGGACGTATTCTCGGATATTATGGACTTTGAATCGATTCTGATCAGTGCTATATCATTGATATTACCAGTGCTGAGCCAATGGAGGTAAGTTTTGAATACATGTCTCATATGCCAGCTGTGTTTTAGGATTTTTACGTTTTGAAGAACCTCCAAAGCTCTGTTTAAGCTTATCTCCATATTTGATTCGTCCAATTCACTCATTAACCTGGAGTAAAGCCCGCATACCTTGCCTATTTCT
>CP070672.1:2535919-2541117 GCA_020351895.1 Thermoplasmata archaeon | reverse complement strand
CAAGTTCCCATCAATCCAGGCGAGGTATCGGTTGTGGCTGCGCTTTATGACAGGGAGGATATAACCTCAGGTGATAATAATGCAGGGGCTGCCAGAGCTTCATGTTCAGGCAGTCCGAAAGCCACATCTGTGGACTTTGGTAATTCCAGACCCTCCATCTCCAATATCGAAGTGATCGACAGGACTTTAGATTCTGTTATATCCGCAGACCTCAGCGATTCAGACGGCATATCAAGTGCATGGCTTGTTTATAACAACTCAAATGTAGAATACAACTGGGTTGTTCAACAGATGGATATTGATGGAAACGAACATGCAACAACAACGGTTTTCGAGGGTGATGGGGATACCATACACTATTACATTCTCGCCTTCGATGAGGAATCAATGGAAAGCCGAACAGAGCAGTTAATCCATACAATTGATCTATCAGATGATACAACTCCTCCAGGTCAAATAACGAATCTTGTTGCATCTCCCGGCTCAGCAGAAGGCGAGATAGATCTTATTTGGACGGCCACTGGCGATGATGGTGATATTGGTTCCGCCTCTAAATATTATCTTAGGTATTACACCTCGCAAATTAATTCCAATAATTGGGCTTCTGCAACCGAAATATCAAATGTACCTTCACCCAAATCTTCTGGGGAAGCAGAGAGTTTAACTGTTGAAGAACTTCCACCGGGTCAAAAATTATACTTTGCGATAAGGGCGGAGGATGAAGTGGGTAACCTCGGTTCAATTTCAAATAGTCCGTTCGCAGAAGTAACATCGGATCCTGGGGACACTACACCCCCTTCTAAAATTGACGATTTAGCAGCAGAGTCTGGTGAAAATATAGGAGATGTTGTTTTAACCTGGACTGCCCCAGGTGACGATGGTGATTCAGGGACTGCATCCAAATATTATATTAGGTACGATACTGTGCAAATTAACTCTGGTAATTGGGAGTCTGCAAATCAAATACCAAATGTTCCTGCTCCAAAACCTGGAGGAAGCCAGGAGACTTTTACGGTGGATGGCCTTACTGCCGGAGAAACTTTCTATTTTGCTATAATTGCTGAAGATGACATGCAGAATCAGGGTACAATTTCAAACAGCCCAAGTGCTACTGCATATGCTGGTGATACCACAGCCCCGGAAAAAATAACGGATTTAACTGCCGAACCGGGCGGAAATATCGGCGATATTATTTTAACTTGGACCGCTCCAGGAGATGATGGGGACTCGGGTGGCAAGGCCAGTAAATACATTATTAGGTTTTCTTCCTCCCTAATCACCAGTGAATCTGATTGGGACTCAGCATCAGATGTTTATGGGGAGCCAGACCCTGCAAATCCGGGAACAACAGAAACCTTCACAGTCACTGATCTGACACCTGATGAAGGATATTACTTCGCAATAAGGACAGAGGATGAGGTTCCGAATCCATCTGAGATATCCAATTCCGCCTATGCAGTGGCTCCTGGCACGCAGGTCGTTCCTCCAGAAATTTCAAATATCTATCATGAGCCATTAAATCCCACTCCCTCGGACAATATTATAGTATTTGCGACAGTCACTGGAGATGTACAGACCGTAAAATTGAGCATATGCAAAAAAAATGAAACCTGCTCCTTTTTGATCATGGAAGATATTGGTAATGATTTGTACAAAGCCGCGGTGGGCCAGCTCTCAGAAGGTGATTACGAGTATGAGATAATCGCAAAGGATTCTCAAGGTGAAGAATATACATCTAACATAAATTATCTATCAGTTATATCAAGCCCTAGTGGGGAGGATTCCGACGGAGACGGTGTTGATGATGATGACGATGCCTTCCCTAACGACTCGACCCAGTGGTCCGATAGGGATGGTGATGGCTACGGTGACAATCCAGATGGTAACAACCCCGATGATTATCCAAATGATCCAACAAAATGGAACTCGGCTGAAAACGTTAAGGAAGATACACCTTGGTACGAATCAGAGGATTCAAGGTATATGATAATGCTTTTGATTATTGTCATCATTATTTGCGCTATTTTAATTGGAATATTTGCCAGACCGAAGGGCAAGGAAGAAGCATATCCTGTGGCCAAGGTTGCCCCAATGCCTGTACAAATGGCTGCTGCGCAACCTGCGGCAGGGCCCGTATTCGCCCCAGTGACAACTCCTCAATATGAAGAGACATCATGCCCGAATTGCTATTCGGTTTTCGATGTTCCTACAGATACAAGACCCATTAAAGTGGAGTGCCCCAACTGTGGTACGAAAGGGATACTGGATTAAAAAGTGATGTAGCCAAAGAGTTCTCTTGTTATATTTTCGTCATCCAAGGCATTTAGCAAATCCTTCTTTGAACGAATTGGTCGAAACCTGGCAATTCTCGCAGCCCTTTTTTTCCCGATATGAGGTAGAGAGGAAAGAGCCCTCAATGATGCCCTATTAATATCCATTGGGTGCTCAATACCTGTTACGCTTCGAAAGCCATGATCTGTAATTATGACATCCAATAAAATGTCCTTCTGGATCTTATAAGGAATACCCACAAGAAGAGGATAGGTTCCTATCTGTCGACCGTAACTCAGATTTCCTTCATGTTTCTCTATAAGAACCCTTCTTAAAATCGTATTTTTCGGAACCAGCCTCTTTAACATCTCGTTGTCTATCTTTTCTCTGACTTTCTTTTTGAAGCGAAGGAATTGTTTACGATGGGACTTGATATTAAACTGGTCTCTAGCAAATGTAACCTGTCTTATGTTTATTCTCCGAAGAAGCAGGCCTTTTTTGAGGATTTCTTCTAAAAACCGATAATTGTAATCGTATGTTATTTCTGTCTCCCCATTCAATCCAGACAGAAAATTAATTCCAGGAAGGAGTTTTGGCATCCCCGAATCCCCTCTTTTCGCACCGTACTCGTTTATGAGTTGCACGGCTTTCATGACCTGATTTGGTGTTGAATTGAGATTGTTGGATTTTATAACACTAGGATCTGCGCTCTCCATACCCAATGCCAGCACATTTCCGCTCGTGCAGTATTTTACAAGAGCCTTTAGAATTCTTTTAGCTTCCTCGGGATGTTGGGCAATAACAGCAGGATTGGCATTATCCGTGTGGAAAACCTCCAAATTCGGTGCAGCTTTTCTTATTCCTCTGAGTAAATTTTCTATTATCTCTGGTTTGGGTTTTGGAGTCTCTGTTTCCCCGATTTCTTCTGCTTTATATGAAAATATACAAGACTGCGCTCCCAACCTGAAATTAATTGCTCCAACATGGCTTAAGGACTTAACCTCTTCTATAACGTCCTTTGCCTCCCTAAATTCGGGCCTCCCAAAAAGGGGTTCGATGCAGAATGAGCAGCCCCCAGAAAAGTACCTAACACATCCTCTGTATGTCTCCAGCTCGATAATCAAAGGCATGGGAAAGTCTGGATGTTGTTTTATTACAACACTACCTTTTTTGGCCCACCTGCGCAATTCATCGGCATTTCTTAACCTGTCATTTACTGAACTTTCCGATAAAAGATCGTAAATAAATGCATCCAAATCCTTCTCTGCCATGTAATCAAATGAATCACGTAACTTACCAGCTTTCCTGTTTCCACTGTATCCAAATCTTGCAATGGGTCCTCCCAGAATCTTCGTTCCCTTGAAATTCTCGGCAATGTTCTTGATTTCAGAAACCGAAGCAGGAGTACCCCTTAGGTATTTTCCAGGCACTATTGCACCGCCAATGATTATCATGAGGTTTGCATTTTTTATTGCCTTTACCTTTGGAGAGTTTTTTCGCAGCTCATCTATTGTTAGGTATGTAAAATCATGCCCGGTATCAATAATCGCACCTGCCGTGTAGCGAACATAGGGTGAGATAAAGGGAGGTACACCAAGGCAGCTCGGTTCGTCCACATAACCATCGAGGAGGATGATATTCATGGAGGAAGTGAATGTGCAGGAAGGATAATAAGTATTGTTCATACTCCATGATACAATAAAATGGGAGAGATGGCTCCCCACGTTGATTTTTACCAAGAATTTTACAATCCATCTTCTATTCAAAATTTAGGTAGCCTACATTGCCCACTCCCTTCATTCAGATTTCACATATACTGCAAATATCAGGTCCTTAAACCGATTGAGATCCTCACGATCTGTGAGCTTAATGTACATTGAATGGAACCATCGAATCAATCTATGTTCTGAGAGGTAGAAGACACTGTCTATCATCTCCATCTTGACCTTCTCAAATCCTGAATTACCAAGCATATCATCTAATATAGAGGGAGTATTCGCTAGATAGTATGTGGGATGAGAGGGCGCATTATAAATCGCTTTCTTCAGATTGTTCACCAATGGAAATGGAAGTAGACGTATTACAACTCCCGAGATAGAATCTGCATTGGGTGTCCATGCAATGAACAATCCATTTTTCTTAGTAATCCTGGAAACTTCACTAAAAAATCTTTCGGGATGTTTTATGTGCTCAAGAACGAAATTGGTCAAAAATATATCGACAGAATCCGATCTTAGGGGAATGGATTGCAAATCACCCTTAATATAGTGGATATTTCCATCTTCTTTTTTCGATTCAATATCGATGTCTATGCCTATGCAGTTTTCAAATCGACTGGAATATCGCCTGACAAACTCTTCTTTTCCGCAACCCCCATCAACAAAGATTTTATGAGAATCTTCCTTCTTATTAACAGCCTCATCGATTAAGGTGATATGCTCTTCCCATAATTGTGCAGGGGTTTTGTACAATTTGAATCCCTGCTCATAATAATTCACTACTTTATTAATCTTTTACCATGATTCCCAAAATAAGAAACCTGCCGGGATTACCATTCAGCACAAAGTGATCGGTGGTGAAATCCTTATTACACCGGTACCTCCCAAACACAGTCTACTTTCGCATGAATCCAGTAACCTTTACCAATTACGAAGTAGTTCAATTCCTCGACCTCCTCCCACGTCTGTGCCCCTGAATTATATGTCCATATGGAATCCACATGGGTGCCGTAGGTGAGATTGTTTAAGGCATTGGTTCTATTTTTCTTACCAAGTGACGGGTAGCCAACTAGATTCCAACCTTTGTAAAGTGAAATTTTTTGTGAAAAATGAGGCATTGTTCCATTCGCTATAAAAATCGTTCCATCTGGATCTTTTATATATATAAACAATCCCATATTGTGGTCGAGGCTTTTTAAGTCGTTCATT
>CP070672.1:2517292-2535819 GCA_020351895.1 Thermoplasmata archaeon | reverse complement strand
ATCGAAAAAAAGGCAAAGGACGCGGGACTGTCCTATGTGGATCTGGAAGGGAACATCGGAGTTATAGGATGCGGTGCAGGTCTTGTCATGGCATCCCTAGATACACTTAAACTTTACGGTGGCAAGGCAGCTAACTTCCTAGACGTAGGAGGAGGGGCAAATGCCGAGAACATGAGGCAGGCTTTGGAGCTTGTATCAATGAAGGAAGACGTGAAGTCGATGTTCATAAATATCTTCGGTGGAATAACAAGATGCGATGAGATTGCAAAGGGCATAGTGGACTTTGCTCCAAAGATTCCGATTTCTGTTCGGATGATGGGCACAAACGAAGACGAAGGAAAAAAAATACTGAAAGAAAACGGGTACATTGTTTCTGATACAATCGAGGATTCCGCAAAACAAGCAATCAAGCTTGCAGGGGGTGAGTGAATGGCAATAATAATAGACAGCAATACCAAGGTCGCTGTTCAGGGAATCACAGGTGGTCAGGGAAAATTCCACACAAGGACAATGAGGGACTACGGCACCAACATAGTGGTTGGTGTCACACCCGGAAAGGGAGGAGAAGTCGTTGAAGATATACCTGTATACGACAGCATATCAGAGGTCCCAGAAGAAATCACAGCTTCCATTATATTCGTTCCTGCACCCTTTGCAAAGGATGCTGCATTGGAGGCGATAGACTTCGGACTCAATCCCGTGGTGATTATTACTGAGAGAATTCCGATTCACGATTCAATTGAAGTAATGAAAAAAGCCTCTGAAAAAAATATAGATATCGTAGGGCCTAACACACCAGGGATCATTTCACCAGGTAAGTCCAAGATGGGGGTCATGCCCTCCCATGTATTCAAGGAAGGCAGTGTGGGCCTGATATCCAGAAGCGGAACCCTAACATACGAGATAGCAAACAACCTGAGCATTGCAGGCCTCGGACAGTCAACAACAGTAGGCCTTGGCGGAGACCCTGTAGTTGGGCTGAGCTTCGTGGATGTTCTGAAAAAGTTCAAGGATGATGAGCAGACAAAGGCAGTTGTGCTCGTGGGAGAGATCGGGGGAAATGCAGAGGAAATGGCTGCCGAGTACATTAAACAAGACTACCCAAAACCTGTTGTTGCATACATAGCAGGAAGGACGGCTCCCAAAGGAAAAAGGATGGGTCATGCAGGGGCAATAGTCTCAGGTGGTATGGGTACGGCAGATAGCAAAATAAAGGCCCTATCCGAGGCAGGGGTTGAAGTTGCAGAGCTTCCAAGTGATTTAGTTAAGATACTGAAAGAAAAGATTTAACCATCTCGAAGGAACAACGTTCCAAACATATACGACATTGCCATCGCAGGGAGCAATGTTCCAAAGGTCAAGGGTGCTAGCCTGCAACGAATACGTTGTGTTATCAGAAGTGCCATTTATTATTTCAATAAACGCCTTCTTATCCTATCAACTGTCTTCCCGGTAAGGAAGGAACAAGTCCCTGAGACGAACCTCATCGTTTATCAAGATGAGCACAATGTAAAGAGTTGTCCAAATCAAGTCTATAATGCCAGTAAACCAGAACGATCTCGGAAAGTCGTTAACGAAGAACATATAGGCGAACAACAGGACAGCATAGAAGATTCTCCCTATTATCACAGCACCAATGATTAACAGATAACGTCGGATGTTGAACGCGGACAGTATTTGTAAGTATGCAAAGCAGAAAAAGAACGATGCAATGAAGATAGCGTAGAAGGGGTGCGTTGCTGGGTTGTCGTGCTCCGGCCAGTTCCAACTAAAAATGCGAAGAGTAATCCTGCGAATACGTCGTATAAACCGCTCACAAAAAAAACAATTGCCAGAGCCTTTAGAGATCTTAACTTATTCATGGTAATCTCCTTTCTCAACTAATGGCATTTCCGATGACTCGTTCATATGCGCAGTACTTCGCCTATACCCACAATGTGGGAGTAGATGCGAATTGTTACGTCTATACCCCCTTTGAATTATATATACTTTCATCTCGTTAATTCACCCTCTTCTAAGGGAAAGAGACCAATGGGCTTTTAATCTTACCTAATTCCCTATTGCTTGCATGGGTGTATATTTCTGAGATCTTACGGAGTTATGTCCTTATAATTCTTGGCTGTTCCTAATATCTATTGTGAAAAACCACAAGGAAAAAAAGGCGTATATCTTTTAAACCATCATTGTATTCACCAAGCAATGAGAATAGCTGTATTGTTGAGAGACAGATGTCAGCCAAAACGCTGTACATTAGAATGCTTCAAGTACTGTCCCAAGGTGAGAACCGGTGACGAGACAATTGTAATGGGCAAGGATGACAAGCCAATAATCTCTGAGGAGCTATGCCCAGGCTGCGGCATATGCGTTCACAAATGCCCCTTCGACGCAATCAGGATAATAGGCCTTCCTGAGGAGCTGGAAGAGGACCTGGTGCATCAGTACGGTAAAAACGGCTTCAGATTGTTCAGGCTGCCCTGGCCAAAGGAGGGTAAGGTCATCGGACTCTTGGGACCGAATGCAATTGGCAAGACCACGATTGTAAACATACTCTCAGGCAACCTGATACCAAATTTAGGAAATTACGATGCAGAGCCTGATTGGGAACCTGTCTTAGATTACTTCGCAGGAACCGAGCTTCACGACCACCTAAAAAGCGTTGCAGACAAAACAATAAAGACCTCGCTAAAACCCCAGTATGTGGACAAGATACCAAAGCTGTACGATGAGAAGGTTGATGTGCTTTTAAAGAAGAGGGATGAGACCGGTGAAATGGACGCAATAATTGAAAGCATGGATTTGGCAGGCTGCCTAAAAAGAAAAACAACTGAGCTTTCGGGCGGTGAGCTGCAGAGGGTGACGGTAGCTGCTTCAATGCTGAAAGATGCCGATATATATTTTTTTGACGAGCCCTCTTCTTATCTAGATATCTTCCAGAGATTGTCTGTTGCAAAGAACATAAGGGAGCTCTCACAAAGAAAACAAGTGGTCGTAATAGAACACGATCTTGCAGTTCTGGATTTTCTGGGTGATGAGGTATATCTTATGTACGGTTCTGAGGGGGCATACGGAATAATAGCCCAGCCAAGGGCAGTGAGAAGCGCAATCAACACATATCTTTCAGGATACATGCGGGAGGAGAACATCAGGTTCAGGGACACTGACATAAAGTTCGAGACCCATGCTCCAAGAACTGGATGGGAAACCATAACCCTCATAGAGTTTGCGCAACTCACAAAGGAACTTGACGGTTTCATTCTAGAGACCAAGGCAGGGAAGATAAATGCCGGGGAAGTAGTGGGCATAGTGGGCTCAAATTCAACTGGGAAAACAACCTTTGTCAAGATGCTTGCAGGTGTTATCGAACCAACAAAAGGAAAACTGGAATCCAATGTCAAGGTGAGCTACAAACCGCAATACTTAAAACCCGATTTTGAGGGTTCTGTAAGGGAGCTGTTTCTCACAAATTTAGGCAAGGTATTTGAATCAGGGTTCTTCACATCCGAAATCTCCCATCCCCTGAATATGAAACCCTTAATGGATAATCAGGTGGGCAGCCTTTCAGGTGGGGAGCTTCAGAGGGTAGCAATAGCACTGTGTCTTTCAATGGAAGCAGAAATATACCTCATAGACGAGCCTTCTGCATACCTGGATTCCAGCCAAAGAATGGTGGCTGCAAGGACCATAAGACGCGTGATGGAGAAAAGCGGGAAATCTGCAATGATAGTGGATCATGATGTTTATTTTATTGACCTGGTCTCTGACTCACTTATGGTCTTCGGGGGAGAACCTTCAATACATGGAATCGGGGAAGGGCCGTTCGGTCTTAGAGATGGCATGAATAAATTTCTGAAAAACGTTGGTATAACATTCAGAAGGGATCCAGATACAAAAAGGCCAAGGATAAACAAGCTGGATTCTGTATTGGACAGGGAGCAGAAGGCCCAGGGTGAGTACTATTATATGAAATGAATCAATTTTCGTGATGTTTACCCGAAATCCCCAAAATAACGCCTTTTACAAGATATTGTAACATACACACAAACTTTTGTTCAATTCACTGTATAGATTTCCTATATTTTCCTTATATAGATACTATTAGAATAGTACAATCCGGCAAGCATGATTCTTGTCAAATAAAGAGGAGTTTAATGGAACCGGATAATAGCTTACTATGTCCCTTCTGTGGAGGAGCGGTCTCTTCCAAGGATGAGAAATGTAAAAAATGCGGAAAGAGCCTTAGAAAGGGCGCTGCAAACGGCATGAAAAGGGGTTTAGGTCAGGCCCTCTCAGAAAAATACAGGGAAAGAATAAAAGAGGGGGAGAGAAAGAAAAAGGAGATAACAACACCAGAGGCAAAGGAAATAGCAATTGGCCTTTTCTCACTCATACCCCAGATTGGTAGGGCCAGGGCCGAAGCCTTTTGGGATGCAGGATTTCGGACACTGGAGGATCTGAGGAAAGCCACAGTTGAGGATATTGCATCTGTTGAAGGCATTAGCGACATGGTGGCTGAAAAAATCTATCAAAGCCTGCCAAGGCCCAAAACAGAGGAGGAGAAGGGGGAGTTGCTCGTATGCAGAAGTTGCGGTGCTCTCTTAAGCTCAAAGGCAACAGAGTGCGGCCTATGCGGAGCAAAAATCGGGGAGGAAAGGGTTGAAGAAGAAGAATTGGTGGAAAAGGTTGTTGAGGAAGAGGAGCCCGAGGTTTACATTTGCACTGAATGCAGATCCTTAATAGCCAAGGGAGCGAAAAAATGTGATTTATGCGGTGTAGAGATCGGAGAACCAGAAGAAGAAATCGTAACTCCCGAGACGGAAGGTGAGGAGGTAGAGGAGGAAGCTGAATTTGAAGCCCTTCATGTGTGCCAAAGATGTGGAGAATTCCTGGGGGTGAAAGTGGAGGTTTGTCCGAAGTGCGGCTATAAAATGGAGGAAATCGAGGCTGCAAAAGAAAAACCTGAACTCGAGATTGAAAAGCCGGAATATGAGGCCGAGGAAAAGGCCGAGCTTTTCATATGTCCTGAATGCGGATCTTTTCTGAGCATAGAGGCAACAGAATGCGCAAATTGTGGGGCTGTTTTCGAGTTTGAGGAGGAGGAAGAAATTGAAGAGGCGAAGGCCGAGCCAAAAGAGATTCCAGAGCCAGAGATAGAGGAATTGGTCGAACTTTTCATATGTCCTGAGTGCGGATCCTTTTCAAGTATAACGGCATCTGAATGCGCAAATTGCGGGGTCGTCTTCGCCTTCGAAGAGGAAGAAGAGGTGGCAGAAGAAGAGGCAGAGCCCGAAAAGGTTCCCGAGGTCGAGGAGGAAATCCATGAGCTGCTTATGTGCACTGAGTGCGGGTCGTTTTACACTTCGGAAGCTGCGGAGTGTCCCAATTGTGGTGCTGTCTTCGGTCCAGAGATGGAGGAAATTATAATCGAGGAGGTTGTGGAAGAGGAACCGGAAAAGTCCCCTGATTACTGGTATAAAAAAGAACCCTCGGTTCTCTACCTCTGTCCTGAATGCGGTGCATTCATTAAGGAAGGAATAACACAGTGCAATATCTGCGGGATTAGCCTGAAAGAGGAATTGGTTGTTGAAGATGAGGTTCGTAGGAAGGCGCCCGTCCTGAAGATCGATATAGATGAGGAAATCAAGAGCCTGGAGGCCTCTTTGGAGAAGGTCAAACCCATAAAGATACCAAGCATGACCAATGGCCTTGTAAACGGCCTAACAAACGGTCTCACAAACGGAATCAAGATCAGAAGAAAAGGTCTGGCAGGTGTCATCAACGGTCTCACCAATGGCCTCACCAATGGCCTCACCAATGGGTATACCAATGGTAAGGTAAATGGCCTGACAAATGGACTTAGGAGATTGAGAAGAGGGCTTATCAATGGTATAACCAATGGAAATGGCATCACAAACGGAATAAGTACAGTTAAAGAGACCTTGAGAACCACTGGAAATACGGTGAGGGTATTGGCTGTTGTAAGCATCGTGATATTGCTATTGGTGTCTCCTTTCCTTTTAAATAGATTGGTCCCTTCTCGTGAGCCACTGGAAATCGACGGGAACTTCAGTGATTGGATGGATATTCCAAGCTATTCAGATTCTCTCACCGATCAATCTCAGAATCAGGATGTGAATATTGACAAATACAAGGTATCACACACGAAATGGGGAGAGATGGCCTTCTATTTGAAGGTTCAAGGGACCATTCTTAACGGCACACATGGCCTCGACTCTGTAAACATCTTCATTGATGAGGATAATAACGTTCAAACAGGCTATTCGATAGCATCAATTGGAGCCGATATGACAATTGCTGTGACAGGCTGGAATAACACCATATTTGCAAGTGGTTACAGTAATTTTAATGAATCACGATCATCCCTGGACCTAAACGGATTTGATAGATACTACAACGTGAATATGGAAATAGGAAAAAATCAGGTAGAATCCATGATATGGCTCTCAACCTTGAATGTAAATCCAAATAATCCCATTAACGTGGTTTTCACAGCAAGGGACACAGCCGGCAATCAGGACATATCCGATGTTGTTGTGAGCCAAATCAAAGGTGCCCTTGTAATCAACGAAACCAGCATAGCACCAAGAATTATTCCCAAAGGATCCGATAATGTTCCGATGTTGAAGTTGGATTTTACCGCCCTTAACAACATCGTCACAATTACGGCCATGAATCTCACACGTTTTGGCACGGCCACAAATTTGGATACAGATGATCTTTCAATATATCGTGATACAAATAGAAACGGTGTCTTTGAGGAACAGTTTGATGAGGAGGTCTTGAGGGTGAGAGGCGGGTTTTCCCAGGGCAAGTTAAATATCCCAATTTCCCTAACACTATCTGAAGATGAAAAAGAGACCATATTCGTTACATGTGATATCTCAGAGGATGCATCCGATTCCAGAACCATTGGACTCAGGATCGCAGAGCCCAAGGACGTTGTTTTCGAGCCTGGTGTCTTGACTCTTAATCCCCTGAGTCTTACCAACAGCTACATAGGAGATATCGGCGATAACATAACAATAGACGGGGCCTTTGGGGACTGGGATTATGCACTTCTTTCAATTGATACATACAATGATGTGAGGTTTGGTACAAAGGATGTTTACAACCAGAACATAGACATATTACGCTACGGCATCCAACACGATTCCAATGCCCTGTCCTTCTATCTGGATGTGGATGGTACGATGTTGGGTGGGGTTACCGTACCCTGGAATGCAACCCGCCCCGTGTATCATCCACCCCCTGAGTTCAAGGACAGTGACGGGGACGGTATACCCGATATTGATGAGCCAGGGAATGAGTATGACTTTGATAACGACGGAATTCACGATTATGCCGACTCAGATGACGACAACGATGGCATCTTAGATTGGCCCCTGGGAAACGATACCGTACTTGAGCAGCCCACCACACTTGTTATAAAATATATTGGACCAGTTCCCTCACGCCCAATGACTCCAGTTGTCACGGGAGAGGATGTTGCCTATATATTCATTGATGCCGACAACGATACCTCAACAGGCTATCTTCTGAATCAATTTGTTGGCGCAGATTTCATGATCAACATCTCAGGCAAGGGCAACCTAATAACATCAAAATATCTCAACATATTCAACTCCACAAATCGCCCAAGATGGGATTGGAATATAACAATGGAGGTTGCGGCAGAAGTGGACACGAAAGCCCTGGAAACCCAACTTGACTTTCTTTCCCTCGGAATAGATCAGAATGATACTTATAAAGTCTGGTTCTTCACAACAGATTGGCGAGACTCCTGGGATCTTTCGGATGATGGTTTAACAGAGACAAGAAGTAAGAGGGGAACCAGGGCAAAACCGCCCAGTGCCGGTAGTAAGGTTGTTTTAAACGAGATCTTCCCAGATACAAACGGCTGGGTGGAGCTTTACAACAAAGGAAACAAGGTCCTGGATGTAAGCAACTGGGTCATAACCTGGGATAGTAGCTCCTACACAATACCGGCGGGTACCACCATAACTGCAGGTGGATTTCTTGCCTTCGATGTGGGATTGATATCGAATTCGGCCACAGTAACATTATATGATGACAGTAATAACCAGAAGGACCAGACAACATTTTCCAGTGTTCCATCAGGACAAGGCTGGGGAAGGTACCCTGATGGGGAAAATAATTGGATCTTCACGTCACCTACGAAAGCAGCGGCAAACGAACCTGCCACACCTGAACCACCTACGGATGTCGTATTAAACGAGGTATATCCCGATGCAAACGGTTGGGTGGAGCTCTATAACAAGGGCAATAAAATAGCCGATCTCAGTGGTTGGTATATCGTCTGGAGCGGGGGAACCTATACAATCCCCCAGAATACGAAGATTCAAAAGGATTCATTTTTGGCCTTTGATATAGGAAACATTCCAGCCTCGGATACAGTGACACTATATGATAATACAGATGTTGAGCAGGATTCCACTTCTTTCACCAACATTCCTTCAAGCTACGGTTGGGGAAGGTATCCAGATGGCACCGGCGATTGGTGGATCACGATTCCCACAAAGGAGGCGGCAAACACTATTCCCGAGTTCTCCCAAATCGTTGGACCCATTGCGTTTACACTTGTTATTTTTGGTATGATAAAGAATCGAAAAATGAAAGGCAAAAAAGAGGATAAAAGGAAGGCGAACAACATGATGAAGAAAGAGCAGAATGATTCAATTTCTGTTAATAAGAAAGATAGAAAGGAGCTGAAGGAGATTGTAGGCCAACTCCTATCAATTTCCGATGTATCAGGGGTTGGTATTGTTAAATCAGATGGCTCTATTGTCTCTTTTCAGACAAATGACTGCATTGAGCCGGATACATATATCGATTTCATGCTCCGACATATATCCAAGAACCAAAGGGAATACATTCCCTTCTACAAAAACGGCATGTTCAAGCAGTCAGTAATCGATTTTGATGGCCATAAGATACTGCTTAGCAGAATCAGGGCAGAAATGCTGTTGATGCTTTTACTGAATAAAAGTGGATATCTTGGACCCACCATGCTTGATATGGAAGCGTGCGCAAGGGAGATAGACAAGAAAATAAGCAATTTGGAACGGTGAATTCATGAAATCCTTGGTTAAACTTATGAGGCATAAAGACATTTTACGTCCTTCGGTAAAGAAAATTGGGATGGTGAGCAAATGAGGAAGATCAAGACTGGGGTATTTGGTTTGAATCCCCTTCTGGATGGAGGGCTGAACGAGCACTCTACCACCGCGGTCATAGGTGGATCGGGTGCAGGTAAGACAACCTTCGCTATCCAGTATATAAGGAAGGGATTGGAATCGGGACAGGAGGGTATATTTGTCAGTTTGGATGAGAACAAGGAGCAGATTATAAGAGAAGCAGTTGAAATGGGTTGGGAGGAGATTATGGATTACCTAAAAAAAGATGTTTTGGTATTTATCGATGCATCTGGCAAGGATTTTTCCAATTTCATAAGAAAGGAACTTCATAAATTCGTCGGCGATTGGAAGGGAGCGAAAGCTAGGATCGCAATAGATCCACTCACCCCCGTGATTTGGGCCGTGGAAAACCATTACGAACAAAGGGAACTTTTAACCATGCTTTTAAAGATGACAAGAAAGGTTGGGACAGTCTTATGCACCTTGGAAGAGCATGGTACTGAAGGTGATTTATCTGGCAAAGAGACCATAATTCCCATGTACCTTGCCGATTGTGTGATTCATCTCCGTTACAAGGCAATGGAAGGAGGACAAAGCAGGATGCTGAAGATAGTAAAGTGCAGAAACAGTTGGCACAGTGAACAGTTCCATCCATATAGAATAATCAACGGTCTTGGCCTTGTTGTACAGCATGAGACTTATGACGGGAGAAGAAAAAAAGAATCCAACGTGAAGCTGATTGAGGCGCTTAAAAAAAGCGAAGATTCCCTTCCAGAAAATGTGTATAAGAGAATGCAAAAAACCTTCAAAGAGCTTTCTGATTCAGAGCTTGGCGAAATTAGCCATTCGGAATTGATGCGATACATAATAGAAGAGTACAGCTGATTTCTGTTCTTTTAGGATTGTGATGCGAATGCAAAAAGGTGTTGGGAAGGCTTTTGAAAAGGCCATGATGATCAAGGAGGAGGAACTAACAGGGGAAAAAGAGGGTAAATTCGAATTCATGAATAAAAATCGCCAGGAGATTTTTCAATATCTATGCCTTCATCCTTGTAGCCATGCGAAAAGGATATCACAGGCCTGTGGGCTTTCTCAGCATGCCACCAACTGGCATCTTAGAAGGTTGTTGGAAGATAATTATATCTCTAAAAAATCCATTGGAAAAAAAATGGTTTATTATCCTTCTAACATGATTGCAGTTGAGGACATACCGATTCTGGAGATTTTGAACATAGAACGGGCAAAGTCGATTTATGTTTCAATCCTTGAAAAAAAAGGAGTTTCCCAGAAAGAAATCTGTGAGAAACTCAACTTGAACCATCAGGCCGTTATCTGGTATGCTAAAAAACTGGAAAGTTTGGGACTCATAAGCTCACTTGAAGATGGTAAGTTCCGTAGGTATTATCCCACAGATCTTCTTATTCGAAAAAAGGACGAAAATACGAAAAGGCTGAGAATCTTTAGGGATAAGGTCATGAAGAGATTCCAAAGGGAGAGGCTTTCACCAACGATTCTAAGGACCACAGAGGACAAAATAGTTTTACGAATCGTTCGTGGAAAGGATAGGGCAGTTCTTACTCTACACACTAATCCTTTTGTTTCTGTTTTATCATGATTCTTACAAGGTTTTGTAACATATATTTAAATTATTACTTTATTAATGTACATATAGTTGCTACAAATTATATAACTTATTTTTTCACTAATTAATAATACACAGGTGATGAGGGGCCCAAATGGAGAAAGACCTTCTAAAACTGTTTCTTAAGACCCATGGCATCGGTTTAAAAGTGGCTGAAAGGCTTTACGATGCTGGCTATGATGATATTCAGAAAATTCAAAACGCATCCATAGAAGAGCTCATTGCAATTAAGGGCATAGGTAGGAAAACCGCGGAAAAGATCCTTAGTATTTCTAAGAAGGAAGAGCAAAAATCTGATAAGACCCAGGCCGATATCTTCATCTGTACGAATTGCGGGGCATTCGTGGCCACCTCCGCAAAGAGCTGTGATATTTGCGGTATGTCCATTGAGGGGGAATACGAAGAGGAACAAGGGGAAGAATCCGAGAAAATAGTTGATCTGGCTCATGAAGTAAAAGATGATGAGCTGAACATCTTAAAAGGAATGCTGGGCTTGGGGGCTGAAAGGGAATCCATTCCACGAAAGAAAAAACCTCCATTAGGTTTTTGGTTGGGTGAAAAATCACATGATCTTTTTGATTGCCCCGAGTGCGGAGCCTTTCTCAGAATGGGAAGCAGAAGATGCGAGATATGTGGATTGATTTTCGGGGACTTTATTGAAGAACCCATAAAAGCCATTGCGGAAGATATCAGCATCAGTAAACTATTTGAGAAGGACAGTAAAAAGGCGGGCCTTTTGGTTGGTATTTGTGTGGAATTGAAAAACAAGCCCAATGATTTGGATTTGTTGTACTCCAAGGGTGTGATTCTTTCGGACTTAAATGAGCATGAAAAGGCTATTGAATGTTTCAACAAGATCTTATCTTTGGCACCAAATCACACTTATGCCTGGAATGCAAAGGCTGCCTCCCTTTCAAAACTTGGTAGATTCGGAGAGGCTGCTTCAAGCTTTGGTAGGGTTCCGAATCTAATCGTTAAGGAATTAGGAGTGCCCTGGCATGAGATGGAAGAGAAAGAGTTTGAGGAGATAGCAGGAATTTACATCTGTGGCGTTTGCGGTGCATTCTCCTCCAAACTTCCGAAAACCTGTGAAGTGTGCGGATCAAAGGTCAAGGAAGACTTTGAATATCTTGAAAAAGAGGTAACTTTGGAGCCTGAGGAGAAATTCCCTCTATGTCCCGAGTGTGGTGTGCCAGTCTTAATAGGCGATATTGAATGCTACAACTGCGGAATAGGCCTGACAAAGACGGATATTTCCGAAGAGCCATCATTGGCAAAGGGCCTTTCAAAGGATTTTCGAAGTCGATGGGAAAAGCTGAGCGAATACAAGGAACTTGAAATCCAAGAAGCGGCAGAAACTGAAGAAGAGGAGCCAGAAGATCTAAAAGTGGACTCTCTACCTCGGATTAAAGATGAGGGTATGACTTATGGTTTGACCAACGGATTAAAAAGAGACAAACAAGGATTGACAAACGGACTTACAAACGGTCTTACAAATGGTCTTACCAATGGATTGAGGAAATCCAAGCTGGGATTGACAAACGGACTTACAAACGGCCTCACAAATGGCCTTACAAACGGACTTACAAACGGACTTACAAACGGCCTTCGCGCCCTAAAAGCCGGTCTTACAAATGGTATCACCAACGGTAACGGAATAACAAATGGATTGGGTGGAAGGCAGGCATTTTTAAAAGGAAAGAAAGAAAAATGGAAATTGTTCATTGTACCCGCCGTGATACTGTTGTTGGCTCTATCGCCCTATCTAATTGTCATGACCCAAGGACCCCCAATTGTAAAGGAAATTGATGGTGTTTTCGGTGAATGGAGGGAAATACCCGGTTATTCAGATTCCCTTTCGGATCAATCTCAAAATCAGGATGTTAACATAGATACAATCAAGGTTAGTGTTCACAAAAAGGGAGAGATTTCCTTTTATCTCAAAGTGAATGGAACCATGCTCAATGGCATTTTTGGTCTTGATTCTGTTCATATCTTCATAGATGATGATGATAACATCCAAACAGGGTATCGGATAGCCTCCATTGGAGCCGATAAGTTGATAGGAGTTGTTGGCTGGAATAACAGCATTTTTACCAGCAGTTTTAGCGAATTCAATGCATCATTCTCTCCCTTGGACATAAGCGGCTTTGAGAGATTCCACGATCTATCCGCGGCCATAGGAAAAAATCAAATGGAAATAAAGTTATGGCTCGATCTGTTGAACAAGCATCCTCATAAGCCTATTAAAACGGTTTTCAGTGCGAGAGATACGGCGGGTAACGAGGATATATCCGATGCCATAGTGAGCCAAATCAAAGGCGCACTTATAATCAACCAGAACAGCATGGCTCCCCAGATCATTCCCAGGGGAGCAAATATTCAACCAATGTTGAAATTGGAAATTACCCCTCTTGGAAATGATATCACAGTTTCATCCATGAACCTAACTCGAACTGGTACCGCTACAAACACTGATATCGACGCACTTGGCATTTATTTAGATAGTAACCATAACAGTGTATTTGAAACGGATGAGGACGCGGAGATAATCAGGGTGAGAAGCGGATTTACTTCGGGCAAGGTAAATATACCTTTGGCATTGAAGCTTCAAGAAAATGAAAGAACGACTTTATTCATCACCTGCAATATATCAGAATACGCATCCGACGGTGAAACTATTGGATTAAGAATCGCAGAGATCAAGGATGTTGTTTTCGAGCCAGGTATTTTAACCCTTAATCCCTTGAGTCTAACCAACAGCTATATAGGTGACATTAACGATAATATTACAATAGATGGTGCCTTCGGAGACTGGAATACTAGCCTTCTAAGAAGTGATACCTATGAGGATGTGAAGCTGGGCACAGACAGAGTCCATAATCCGAATATAGATATCCTACGATACAATACCCAGCATGATTCTGATACCTTATCCTTCTATTTGGATGTGAGTGGTACGATGATGGGGGGAGTTTCCGTTCCCTGGAATGCATCTCGCCCCGTCTATTATCCTCCTCCCGAGTTCAAAGATAGTGACGGAGATGGCATTCTGGATATTGATGAGCCAGGGTTTGTGCATGACTTTGACAACGATGGAATTCATGATAATTCGGACACGGATGACGACAACGATGGTATCATAGATTGGCCCCAGGGAAACGATACCCTGCTTGTGCAGCCTGACAATGGAATAATGAAATATATCGGTCCTCCTTCTTCCCCAGCGAGGTTGCCTGAAATCACTGGCGAAGATGTGGCCTACATCTTCATCGATTCTGACAACAACGCATCCACAGGTTATGGAGTCAATCAATTTATTGGCGCAGATTTCATGCTCAACATCTCCGGAAAAGACAATCTTGTTACAGGAAAATATCTCAACAAATTCGACTCTTCAAATTCACAGAATTGGAAATGGGAGTTAATGCGGGAAGTCGCCGCGGAAATAGACACGAAAGCCTTGGAGACACAGATAAACTTTCAGGCAATTGGAATAGAACATGACAGCTCCTTCAAAGTCTGGTTCTTCACCACGGATTGGAGAGATTGTTATGATATGTCCGATACGGGAATCACTGGAACCAGGGGTAATAGGGCAACCAGGGCGAGCCCCAGTGCCAAGGTGGTGATAAACGAGATTTTTCCTGATGCCAATGGCTGGATAGAACTCTACAATAGAGGTAAAACACAAATTGACATAAGCGGTTGGGTGATAATGTGGGACAATAGTTCCTTTACTATACCCTCTGGTACCATGATTTCCCCAGGAGAGTTTCTTACATTTGATTTGGGAAATATCAACCAATCAGAAGTTTTTACTTTATATGATGATAAAAATAAAGAGCAGGATGCAACAAGATTCACCAGTGTACCTATAGGGCAGGGTTGGGGAAGATATCCAGATGGTGTGGAGGCCTGGCTTTATACAACACCAACAAAGGGAGCTCCTAATCAACCTGCACTTCCTCTGCCGTATGCAGATGTGGTTATCAACGAGGTTTATCCAAATGCCAGCGGTTGGGTCGAGCTTTACAACAAGGGCGATAAAATGATGGAGCTCGGTGGATGGAGGATTATCTGGAGTGGAGGAACCTATGTGATCCCCGCAAATACAAAGATACAGAAGGGAGAATTTTTAACCTTCGATATCGGCAACATAACTCATAACGACACCGTGGTATTGACCAATGAAAATAATTTTACACTGGATGCTACATTCTTAAACGACGTTCCCCCAAGTTATGGCTGGGGAAGATATCCAGATGCAACTGGAAGTTGGTGGGTCACGATTCCCACAAAGGGGAACCCGAACATAATACCCGAATTCAATGACATTATCATTCCCATGTTAGGCATATTTTTAATCTCGATTTTCTATTGGTCCAAAAGGAGCTTCAATGAGAAGGCAAAATTATTTAAAAGGAGAAACTCATGATTAAGCTCATAATGACCGCAACTGAACAAAATAAAACCGTATCTGTAAGCGATGTGGAGAAATATGGATACTGCCCTTTAAGCTGGTGGCTGTCAGAACAGAAAGCCATGGAGGACAAAGAGGAACTGAAAAAAGGTACAAGGGACCATGCCAAGATAGGTAAAGATGTAAAAAAGATCAAGGTCAAGGAAAAAGTAAGCCAGGAATCCGAACGAAGTGTTTTATGGTTCTCCTTGATATCAATCGTTATAGGCATTAATGGTGCTGCTGTAATATACTCAATTGCCGCCCCCTCCTCACAAGGTCAGGCCATAATGATGCTGCTTTCTGCCATTGCCATGTTGTGGGTGATTGTAGCGGTCATATTCTTTTATATCGGCGTAAAGATGGAAAGGAAGAGTAGGCTCCTTCGGGACAGGCCCCAGGCTGTTGATGCGGTATCCGATAATGACAAAGCCGTTGGCTCCTTAAGACCGGAGGTAGACTGGAAGAAGAGGTTTTCAGAGGCAAAATGGACCACACTGCTTTTCTTTATTGTCAGTGCAATCTTGGCCCTTCACGGTTTTATAATCCTATTCAGTCTGGGAGAATTTCACTCCCAATTTCTCAGCATCACATTTTTGATACTCTCTTTAATATGGCTTTTCGGAAGCTCGTTCTTCTTTTATATCTCAGCAAAAAAAGAACTGAATTTAAAAGAAGAGGGGAAAAAAGTTCCAAGGGGACGGGGTTTAAATGCCTTTACAGGTTCCGAAGTTTCAGTGATTTTATTCGCTGTGGTGGCAACCATCTTCGCTTCAAACAGCCTAGCCATATTCCAGAACCCAAATACGGATATAGGCAGAATATTCCTCATCATAGCAGTCTTGTGGTTATATGGGGGTTTCATATTCCTCTATAGGGCTTTGAGGATGAACATGAGATCGAGGCTCCTTTTCGATTCTCAACTGAAAGAGGCAGAAACTATAAGGAGCAAATTGGCAAATAAAGTCGGACTCACCATCGATATAGATTATGAATCCCTGGATTACGAACGGGGTGTGATTTGGTTTGCGGCAATAGCCATGATTTTGGCACTGAACGCAATAATAATGAATTTTTCACAGAACCTAAGGGAGCTCTACGGAGCCCTGATAGCCCATATATTTGAGATCGTGGCCCTGCTCTGGTTAATTGGGGCTTTTTTCTTCCTATTCATGGTTCTCCGATACTCCTGGGTCGCGAAGAGGTTAAGGGAGGAGCATGGGATAGATAAGGGCACCATCGAATATGTGGATGCACTGGATGAAACCACTGAGATGTTGGTTTCCGAAAAGCATGGTCTTAGAGGCAGACCTGATTATATTCTCAAAAGAGATGGAAAATACGTGCCGGTTGAGGTCAAGACAGGTCGCGTGCCGAAAGGACCACTATTCTCACATATACTACAACTGGCTGCCTATTGTTTACTATTGGAGGAAAAATACGGGCAAACACCACCCTATGGCATAATAAAATATTCGGATGTTCCCCATGAAATCGAATATACACCCGAACTAAAAAATATCCTCATCTCAAAACTCAAGGATATGAGGGAAATAATTAGAACGAAAGAGGCTCATAGGAACCACAATCGTCTAAATAAATGTAAGGGATGCTCCAGGAGAAATATGTGTCCCGAGAAATTGGCTTAGTCCTCCTTATCCTCCCTGCTTTTTTCTTCCTCATCCCCTGGATTATTAAGTTTGATCAAGGAGTCTAACTTTTTATTGATGGATTTAATATCCTCCCTCATTTTCAACATCTCCTCTTCAAAGGGTGTAAATGCCCCTATTGAGAGGATCCTATGACTTAAGAGCATGCCTATAAAAATTGCGCCGATTAGAGCCAAAATGATCAGGGCAGTCCAGCCCACAATGGCACCCATTAGATACACGAATACATCGGTGATCTCTATTATACCGGTAAGCAGGGAGACGAATAGGGCTATGATGATAAACAACATTATCCACAAAAAGAAAGAAAACGGTGTTTTAACCTTGAGTCTCATTCTTTTCTCTCCATTATAATGGTGTATGGAAACGACCTTTTGATGGAATCTTCATGTCTTATATCCTGAATTTCCAGGGTTTTTTGGTCGTCATCCTCAATTACGGTGAAGTTACCCCTGTATTCATACTCTTTTTTCTCCTCCCAAACAGTAACATTCAGCATGAATTTATGAAGATGCGAGGCCGCGTGGAGTTCATAAGTGAAATTTTCTGTTACCCGGACATCGTTTATCTCGATGGTGATATTCGAAAAAAGATGATTTTCTATTCCGTGCACAAAAACCTTTGTCTCCTCAGTCTCCTCGATATGATCTATTAAAATGGTGGGGATCTTAGAGACAGGTGATTTGGGAGCGTCAACGCAGCCTAAAAAGAAAGCCAGGAAAAGAATGATGCTCAAACCGAGGTATTTTCTATGCATCACCTCCTAATCGTATTCGTAGTATTTAAAAGTTAGATGATTTTAAGGTATTGCGGAATAGGGGATTGCAAAATAGGAATAGAAGGGGAAAGGAGTTACGGGACTGAATTTTTAATAGCGTTCCTGACCGCCGTATCCAGGATAACCCCCTCGGGATGTCCCTCGGGGAGCAGATGTTCCACGCCCATCCAGTTGATTAGCCTTCATTTCAAGCTCGCGTACTTCGGACTGAATTTTCTTTAATTTAGCTTCCAGCTTTGCCGCTTCGCCCCTCTTTTTTGCGACCTTGGCCCTGATTTTGGCGGCCTTTGCCGTTGCTTTTGCATCCTTCTGAACGGCTTTGGCCTGTCTAACCTGGTCTTTAGCATGTTGCTTGGCGGCTTTTACTTGAGCTTTTCCACTCATATTTATCACAGTAGGACATACGTCTTTCTAATTTATAAAACTTGCCATATAAGTTATATATGTGATAGTTTTCGAATATTAAGGCCAGTATCCCATCATTACCAGCAATTTGACTAAAATTCATGGAATTTTAAAGAAAGAAATAAAATATAATAAACTAGTTGAACACCACCCACTGGCAATCCTCAATGACCCTAACCCATAAGCCATTGCTCGTTTTTAGGGTATCCAGATCGTTTTTGGTTTTGTCAACATGATAATGCTTCCAGGGATCGTTTTTATCGGTTGAATTAAAATTTTGAACCGCGATATATTTACCTGTAAGCTGTTTAAAAGCATACATAACAGATTTGTCAACCTTTGAAGGATATCCCACCATGTTCCATCCGGTTCCAGAGGCATAAAGTGGTATTTCTGT
>CP070672.1:2513739-2517192 GCA_020351895.1 Thermoplasmata archaeon | reverse complement strand
TCTTTCTACACTAATTGATATCCTTTTTCCAAGCAAACAAACAAGGATGATGGGTTATGAAATGCCCTAAGTGTCATCTTGAGAATCCCGACGACTCCAAGTTCTGTAAAGAGTGTGGAACTCAGATGATCCGCTTAGAGGAAATCCCTGCCTCTCCCACCAAAACCCTCGAAACACCTACAGAAGAGCTGACCACTGGTTCTACCTTTGCTGGGAGATACCAGATTATTGAAGAATTAGGTAAAGGTGGTATGGGCAAGGTTTACAAGGTGATTGATACAAAGATAAAGGAGAAGGTAGCACTGAAGCTTCTGAAACCTGAAATTGCTTCGGACAAAAAGACCATTGAGCGATTCAGTAACGAACTGAAATTTGCCAGAAAGATTAGACACGAGAATGTATGTCAGATGTATGACCTCAATGAAGAAGAAGGGATCCACTACATCACTATGGAGTATGTGGCTGGTGAAGATTTAAAGGGTATGATAGGAATGATGGGGCAATTAAGTGCAGGAAAAGCTATTTCCATAGCCAAGCAGGTATGCGAGGGGCTAGCAGAAGCCCATAAGTTGGGAGTCATACACCGTGATTTAAAGCCACAGAACATTATGATAGATAGAGGAGGGAATGCACGGTTTATGGATTTTGGCATTGCCCGCTCCTTAAAAACAAAAGGGATAACACGTATTGGAGTGATGATCGGGACACCTGAGTACATGTCTCCAGAACAGGTGGAAGGAAAAGAGGCAGACCAGTGTTCTGATATTTATTCTTTAGGGATTATCCTCTATGAGATGTTGACTGGAAAGGTGCCTTTTGAAGGAGATACGGCTTTGAGCATAGCTGTGAAACACAGGACCGAAAAGCCTGTTGATCCTAGAGAGCACAATCCTCAGATCTCCGAGGATCTTAGCCTGTCAATCCTTAAATGCATGGAAAAGGATAAAGAGAAAAGATATCAGAGGGCAGAGGAACTGCTTTCTGAACTGGGCAAGATTGAGAAAGGCATACCCACTACAGAGAGAATTTCCATCGAGAAAGAAGTCGAAAAGGAAAAAACAGAAGAGAAAAAATGGCAAAATTCCATTGCGGTTCTTCCGTTCACAAACATGAGTGCAGACAAAGAGCAGGAATATTTCTGCGATGGCATGGCAGAGGAGATCATCAATGCCCTAACACACGTCGAGAGCTTGCGGGTTGTTGCCCGGACATCAGCTTTTGCTTTTAAAGGCAAGGACGTTAATATCCGAGAAATAGGCAAAGAGCTCAATGTGAAATCTGTGCTTGAAGGCAGCGTGCGGAAAGTGGGCAATAGGATTCGCATCACAGCTCAACTCATAAACGTTGCCGACGGCTACCATCTCTGGTCGGAACGGTATGATCGCGACATGGAAGACGTATTTGCCATCCAGGATGAAATCTCCCTCGCCATAGTGGAAAAACTGAAGGTCAAGCTTTTGGGAAAAGAGAAGGCAGCGATTGTGAAGCATCATACCGAAGATCAGGAAGCTTATAACCTGTACTTGAAGGGACGTCATTATGCCGAGATGATGACAATGGAAGGATACGAAAAGGCGATTGTGTGTTTTGAACAGGCCATTCAGAAAGATCCGAATTTTGCTCTGGCTTATGCTGGTCTGGGCTGGACGTACTCGAGCCGCTCATACTGGGGGAGCCTTCCGCCGCATGAGGCCTACCCCAAGGCCAAAGAGTACTCGAAAAAAGCTCTGGAAATAGACAAATGCCTTGGCGAAGCGCATGGTTTATTGGGCCTCATCAACACCTTTTATGACTGGAACTGGGAGGCAGCAGAACAGGAATTTAAACAGGCCCTGAAATTGAACCCGAATTCTCCAGATAGTCTTTTGTTCCATTCCTTTTTGTTAACGATTACCAGGAGGCATGAAGAAGCCATCGCCGAGGCTAAGCGGGCCCAGGTGCTCGATCCGCTTTCAGCTAATATCAACAGTCATGCAGGCGCCGCACTCTTCTTCGCCGGCCGATATGAGGAAGCGATCGAAGTTTTAAAGATGACGATTACGATGAATCCCAGCTTCCACCATGCACACTATATACTTGGACTGGCTTATCGAGATATATCAATGGATAAGGAGGCGGTTGAAGAGTATGAAAAGGCGGTTGATCTTTCAGGCGGAACTCCGTGGGCAGTAATGGCTCTTGCCGGCGCATGTTATAGACTTGGCAAGAAAGCCAGGGCGGAGAAACTTTTTGAGAGCTTAAAAAAGAGGTCGGAGCAAGAGTATATACCGCCAATGTGTTTCTTCTATTTGCATCTATTCCGCGCCGACCTGGACCAGGCATCACAGTGGCTGGAAAAAGCCTGTGAGGAGCGCGACAGTTTCCTCCATTGGGTACTCGTTACTCCACATGAGAGAAATCGTATCCCAGACGATCCAAGATTTAATACACCTCTGAAGAAATATGGATTGAGGGAATAAGGCATTATGAAATACCCTAAATGTCATGCTGAAAATCCTGACATCCAGAAATTCCTCGACCTCTGGAAAGACGCTGACCCTGGTATTGCTAAGGTGGAGGATGCGAAGAAAAGACTGGCTGCGTTGAAGAAATAAAAGACCGAAGCAATTCCCTCCTTATTAATAATCCCTAATGCGAGCTTTCTTGCGTAATTTGTTCAGAGTTTCTTGGATTTCTGCGTCGGTCATTCCTTCTATTTGGAATATTTCATCTGTCCCTGCAGCCGCACCAATTGTTGCTCCAAGAAACACGCCAACACTTGTACCAATAAGTGCAGCATTCCTTAAGAAATCTGATGGAGAATCCTCAGGAAGACTAAACATCCCTATGATCAATCCAATTGCTACTCCACTTCCTGCACCTACCAATAAACCAGTTCCTACTCCTTTCAAAACTTTTGATTTTTTGACAACAGTAATAACCTTAATCTCATCAATTCCAACAGATACATCTTTTCCTTCAGTATTCAACAATAAAAGCGAATTCTGTTTAACTACAATCAGTTCTCCACCTGGTTGCTGTCCATTTATTTTCTGTATGATCAGGTTAGCCCCGTGCTTTTTTTTTCTACTTTCTCTTTTTTCTTCAACTGTATTAAGATAAGCACAATTTATCGTTAATAAAGAGAAAACAAGAAACACCGATATGAGTTTCTTCATAATTCCCCCCTTATTTATGATCACGAATACAAACTTTCTTGCGTAAATAGTCCAGAGCTTCTTGGATTTTGAGTTCTTCTATAGAACGACTTCCTCTTTTTTGTGTGTTAGCATTTTTAAAGGTTTTAGCCCTTTTATTATGTTCAGGTCATGCTCTATCATACTATCCTGCGACGCTCACGCCACTAAATCCAATTACGAGGCATAAAACCGCTACTGCAAAACCTACGGCAAACGGTCCCACGACATTAAGCAAGGTTTTGAGAGGATTAAATCTTTTTATATGCATAGATTT
>CP070672.1:2506081-2513639 GCA_020351895.1 Thermoplasmata archaeon | reverse complement strand
CGGTGGGTACTTGATTAAAAGGAAGTTCGTGGAAGTTTCTAAATCGCCATTGCAGTCTCCAATTACATAGACATTTCCTTTTGAATCAATATCGATTGCATAACTTACCTCGGAGCTATTATCAGGACTGTTGTATACACTTCTCCAAAGCTCATTTCCATCAATATCGTAAGCAACAGTGGCGCTATCCCAACTTGTTTCATTACTGTAAATCCGGCCTGTCACGTAAACATTTCCCAAATCATCTATAACCAAATCGTATGGATGATCTCCTCCATTTCTTGGTCCATTGAAAATCGCAACCCAAAGCAAATCTCCATTTTGATTGTATTTTACTGTGGCATAATCGTGTCTTGTGCTCATGGAAGACGAATTTATTACAAGACTGTGACCTGTGACATAAATATTGCCTTGGGAGTCCAAAGCAATTGCTTTGGCTTCTTGACAGCTATTCCCCATGTCGGTATATCTTGCCACCCATAGTTCGGTACCTTTTGAATCATAGGCCACTGTGGCAAAATCATAACCCCAACCGTCGCCTTGACTTTGTCCGGTCACATAAACATTTTCTGATTGGTCAACAACTATGTCATACGCCTCATCAATAAAACCCTCAGGACCATTGTATCGGGCAATCCAGAGCTCCTTTCCATCGGCATTGTAGGCTACAGTGAGATAATCAATGCTAGGCCAATAAGGATCAATGCCTGGACCATAACCTGTCACATAGATATTTCCAGAAGGACCAATATCCAAGGCCTTCCCCTCACTGGAGGTATAATCTTTATCTTCCATCCTAGCTATCCAGAGTTCATTTCCATAGACATCATAAGCAATTGTAGTAAATTCTACTCCGTTTTTGCCACAACTGTGACCCGTGACAAATATATTTCCATTTAGATCACAGACCACATCATTTGCCTCATCCCATTTATTTCCCGGGCCATTATATCGGGTAGTCCAGAGCTCCTTACCTTCTTTATTGTACTTTATTGTGATGTAATCACGATCGGTTCCATTTCCAAAACTCCATCCTGTGACGATAACATTCTCATTCGAATCCAAAACCATCGACCTTGGAAAATCGTGGTCATTTTCTGGGCCATTATATCGTGCTGACCACAACATGTGTCCATTGGGATCGTAACATGCTGTAGCAAAATCATATTCTGTACTTGCATCCCAACTCCATCCGGTCACATAAATGTTCCCTGAAGGACCTACTGCAACATCTATTCCGCGGTCCACGGAATTTTCAGGACCGTTGTAGATTGCGATCCATTCTTCTTTATTTTGAGCGTTAGCATTCGGGATTAGAACGATCAATAAAGATATTATTAAAATGTGAAATATCATTATTTTAGGAACAAAGGCTCCTTTTAAATGCATTTCAATTCCTCATTTTAACTGAACTGACCTGGGCCAACCTCATTATCTTTTTCAAATTATTATAATGTTTTGGCATGTTTGTCAAAATGTGGTCTTCATAGAGGTTGGGTTTATACTGAGGGAGGACATTATAAAACACTAGTGGCAGTACAAGAGCACGCCGTATTGGTTGAAGAAGTCTATGGAGTCGAATTTTTCGATGATCATGCATGAACACTTATTCGTGTTTCGGAAGCCTAGTGAGAGGGAGAAGACAAAGAAACTTAAAGAAAGCATGGCTTGACTGAATTGGCAAATGAACCCGGGAAAGCACCTGAACCGTAAGAGGGTGTTGCATGCTGTGTTGAAGAAAGAAGATCACCTTGAATTATTGTTACACAATCTACATTCTCAGGGCTGTAAACACGAGTCCCAGATGCCTGCCAAAGGAAGGGTTTGCCTCAAAATGGGTCAGTTTTCCCGAGAAGACATCCAGGTTTTTTGCATCCACCCTGAAAGGATATGGTTTCGTCTCCAGGGGAGCACGCATAACAGTCTTTTCGACTTTTGGCAGAAGGAGAAAATTGGCAACCTTGCCGATACCGGATTGAATATCAAACACTTCGTTCCTGGGATATGCTCCCCAGGGGGCTATCATTGTGTAAAATCCCCATGTTCCGGGGCCGTTTATCCCCACTGTTCCGTACCTAAGGTCTGCAATGGCCTTCTCTACCGCGAGCCCGATCTCGGGGTCATTGAGTATTTTCTTGTTGGCAACCAGGGTCACAGATAGATTTCCCCAAACAGTCCCATTCAGGAACTTCACGGCCTTATCAAGGAATTCCGTGGGATTCTTGGCGGGAATGGAGGTCTCAGCGCAAAGACCTGAGAAGGACTCCCTTCTGAAACATATATCATTTGTTGTCCTGTGATCGACACCTTCTATAATGGTCCATGGAACATGGTCCTTGTCATCTGCCCCTATCTCCCTGGCCTCGGGGTGATGGGTAACAAAGGTCTTCTGAAGTTCTGCAGAACCCGAGTAGTAGGCCCTTATCGGTTCAACCTTTTCCAAAGCTCCGGCCAGCACATCCAGGAATGTTCTGCGATGTTCCCAACCCCGCTGCAGAACCAGCACCCTTGGTGCAAAACAAAGATATCCCTCATGGCGTACCATCCAGAAGGCCATTCGCTCTGCAGCCATCTTCACATCCTTTGTCTTCCATGGTCCGGGAACAACCACCCAGGGAGTTATGCAGCCGAGCTCCCCCGTAAAGGACTTTGTGACCAAGCGTTCCCTTCTTTTCTTACGTTGTGCACCCTCGTCTCCCGTTCCAAATAGGATCGCATCATAGGTCCTGTCCGAGCCTGTCATGTGGCATTCTTCTACAATTGGGTGCCGAACCAGATATGAACCTTCAACTACACCTCCGTAGAGAATCCGGAGATATCCCTTTTCAATGAGGCTTCTGTATGCCTCTTCAAGCAGTGGCCCCAGATATGAGTTTATCGGGTTCATCTTCAAGGCCACCACCCGAAGATCGTTAATTAGCTTATAGAAAGTGTCAGATGGTGGTAACGATGAAGCATTTCCGGCGCCCAATACCAGAGCCACCCGTCCCATTCTATTCCTTTCGTTGTAGGCGGAGGCCTGCTTTGATAGTACCTCATCGATTTTCAACCCCTGTTCCATCCAGACCTCGGAGGTAGTTCTGCGAAAGAGCATGCCATGAAGCCGATAATCGGGATAGACCTGTACCGAAACTCTACCATCAGATCGCATTTTAACGGGTCCGGGGATGCGTGGTTTTCCATGATCCCGGATATCGCAAAGTGACCTGTGAACAACATGATGGATTCTGGCAATTACGGCAAGCTCCAGCCATTCCATGTCATTTCCCAGTTTCCTCTCGGCAACCCCTTTTGCCGCAACGCTCCATCGGGTCCATCTGTCCCAGACCTTTGGAAAATCTCTTTTCACCTGTTCTAGGAGGGCGATGCGTTTATCAATTGAAAGATCAACCCATTCTTGTTTATGCGAATCAAGTTCGGAAAGTGCCTTGTCCATGGATTCCATTGAAGATGGTTGAGGCCTTACTGGAATACTTTGCCGGTTCATTTCTAATCTTCACGCTCCTTGTAATCATAAAACACTCGTCAGAAGTGCATAGTCTCGTTACATTAATCGGATATATTGGAATGAGATTAATATTAAAAAGATTTTTTATATAAACAGAATCCCTGGGCGTTCCCGCAAAAGTCATAAATATCTATATGGTTCTTGTGATTAAGTGAGGGGTTATAGATGAGCACAGAATCGATAAATTTGCCTTGGAGCATTCGAAATGTAAAAGGCCTGTTTTGGGGAATGGTCCTTGGAGCCTTGTCTGTGCCAATTTTATTCTTTCTTTCAGCCATACTATGGTCTCTAACAATTACGCTTATTGTCTTTCCAATAATTGTGCTAATAGTGCCGATTTTATACGTTATATACAAACCTGCAAAGAGATTTTCCGACGTAATCAATGCTCTGAACTTCGAGCTTTTGGGTGTCAAAAAAAATGGATGGGACACCTTGATGTTCACAACAGTAACCGATGGTGAGTTTTTCCTATATTATCACTCAGGAGGTAAATATTCAAGTCCGTACTACAAGCTCTGGATCATAACCCCCAAGGAGATTTTAACAAAACACCCTAAAGAAAGAAAGATTTGGGTTCGTAGTTCGTGGTTTAATCGGAAAAGAGAGAAACCTGGTCCAAATAAATATGTGGATGAGTCAGAACTCGAAGGAATCAAGTCCCTAAGAAGCTTGAATTTCGAGAAAATCAGACAGAAAAACGGAATTGTTGCAATCTTAAGCGACAAGTGGCTCTATTCCGAGGTTGATGATGTTCTGAGGACCCTCAAGATCCTGCAGGAGATTGAAGATAATATTTGATAAGGATGATGGAAACGGAATCTGATGAATATTCTATGTTTGTTTTTTTAGACGTTCTCCCGAGAACTCCCCCATTAACCCATGAAAAATATAATTGATCAATATATGGAATGATATGATTGCCACATGTATCAATAAAGAAATCATCTAACTTCAGGATTCCACCTTCTATTCCCGAAAATAGAATTACTAACCAAAATTTTTGACCTTCCCTTTCGCGCCGCAAAATCGCCCTCATCTCACGAATCTGGCACAAAAACCAACTTCTCCAGCTCACACCACCCTTCTGCTCGGCCAAAAACCCATCCAAATCCTGGGATTAAAAGGGCTTACCCAGAGTACCAGAATCAATCACAAAACTTGGATCTGCCATCTCACGCAAATGGCATGCCAAATTCGTGAGATATCGCACGAAAATGGCATGCTAATTACGAGCGTTAACTCCCGAAAATGGCGTACCATATCCATGAGATATCGCCCTACTCATATCTCAGAACTTCTGCTGGTGCTATCCTGGAAGCCAAGGCCGATGGCGGTATGGTGGAAAACAGGGTCATCCCCAGTGTGATTAAAATAATTATGGCTATACTTCCACCTGGCACAATAAACTCATAATCCTGACCTTCAAACAATTTAATGAAGAGATTGACGGAGACCACAAGTCCAATGATCACTCCTATGATGATTCCCAGAAGCGATATGTACGTGGACTCGATAAGAAAAGCTACCTGTACCTGCCGCTTGTTGAACCCAATGGCCCTCATCATCCCGATCTGGTTGCGGCGCTCGTTGACGGACCGTAAAGTGATTATGCCAAGGCCTGCAATACCGACTATCAACCCCAAACCAAGATATGCATTGAGGATATTGAAGAAGGAGACATTTGCCTCGATCTGTGCCTCGGCCTCTTTTTTGAAATCCACGCTCTGTGCGCCGTTGCTTAAAAACGTACGCTCCATGTCCTGACGGACCGCCAGATTATTACCGCTATCTTTGAGTTTGAAAAGGACAGTCCCAACACCGGTTGCATTGTAGTTCTCCACAAGAAATCTGTCGTAGATAAAGACACCGTTTAGAGATTTATCGGGATCCACAAACGTAACGAAAGTATCTATGAAACCGATTATGGTCACATTGCGCTTGGCACCGTCCTTCAAAGTGACCTCTAGAGTTTCACCAAGTTCAAGAGGCAGGTAGGGGGGCGGGCCGAACCCTACCCCGGCAGTGCTGGAGTCTGCAAGAACGTATTCGCTGTTCTGTTTCATTGCAGCAAACGCGGCATCGGAATCGCCATTAAAATCCGTAATCAGTTTAGAGACTTCAAACCTGTTCTGGTCAATAAAATGATCGTCTATCCCAACCACTGGATAGTCCACCTGGTCGGAATCCAATATTAGTGAATATCTATTGAAGGTGATTTCGGTACTTTTGAGAGCGAAGTAATCTTCCACCAGTTCAACCGATTCCGTGTTATTGTAGATGGCTTCAAAATCCTCAATTAGCTCCGACATTTTCACCATGATATCGAAACCACCGCTGGTCTCATCGATCTGAGCTTGGAGGTTTCCACCGATTATCGCCAGTAATATCGACATGAATATTATTATAAAGATAACAAGGGAGAACATGGCAATGGTTAAACCCGTTCTGAACCTCGAGTTGAGAGAATATGAAAGTGCAGTGCGGGAAACCGCCGTGCAGCAGCCAACAGATGCAAATATCTTCTCGAAAAATCTAACCACCATGTTCGAGTTAGCCATAAGCAGTAAAACTGTGCCCGTGACCATTAAAATACCTGCAAGGGCGAATGTGAAGAAGTCTTCAGAAAGACCAAGCATCTTGTCCAGAGGAACGCTCCACAGGGCAATTACCAAGATGGCACCTGCACTTAGCGCCCACCTGTCTTTGATAATTCTTCGTAGGAAAAATGGCAGGGCAAAAAATAGGATTGACAATCCCGAGAACAGAAACGTTGCCGAACCCTCTTCGGAATCATCGATCTTGCCGTTTTCATCGTTATCGAGACCGTCGTACAAGGGTGCCAGACTGATTAGGACAACTAATATTGCCAAAAATAGCAAAATCACCCCGATCCTTAAGGATTTTTTATCCTTTCTGGGAACTGCAGGTTCAGGGAGGTTGCGAACGGCCCTTATTATATTCACTTGGCTGATCTTCCGTGTTGCATAATAAATTGTTAAAATGCTTATGATAAAACCCAGGCAGAATGCCAATAGTAAAGAATCAAATGTGAATGTAAACGCTCTCAGAATGTCGGATGAGCTACCACCGGTGAAGGCGTTGCCGATGGACCATACTATAAAGAACGCCACTATTATACCGAAGAAGGAACCTATAAGCGCGGCTATACTGGCATAAAAACTACCTTCGTACACGAACAGGCGCCTTAACTCCAATTTGTTCATTCCAATGGCACGGATCATGCCCATCTCGGAACGCCTTTCCTCGCCCAACATGATGAAGATGTTGATTATCAGAATCACGCTTGCGATTATTGTAAAGGAACCAAAGATCAGAAGCAGGTCTGCAAAGAAGAAACCTTCCTCGAATACCTGGTCATATTCGGCTTTCTTGTCCCTAAGTAGAAAAAGTCCTAATCCCTGATAGCTCATATTGGCATTATCCACGAATTCCTTGACCTCGGGAGCATTTTCCATTCCCGTAATCTTATCTCCACGGTTGGAGATATGTATGCGGTTGATTTTATCTTCCAGCCCCAGAAGTATCTGGAGGTCCTTAAGGTTCATGTAAAGCTCCACGGAAGAATAACCGCGGTCCTTCAGATCAAGAACTCCCCAAAGAGTGAAATTGCCTGTTCTGTTGAGATAGGTTAATTCAAATGTGTTACCTGGTTCGGCATCAAGTTCCTCAGCCAGTTCTTTATTAATGATTATATTATCCTCCGGTATTGAACCGACCTTTTTTCCGTCAACATAAAGGTTGCCGAACTCATCAGTTTGATTGAAAGTTATTCCGGCCGCCTCAACTCGAGGTTCCACAAGTGTTTTATCTATATTGAGAATGTTAACTTCTTTTCGCAATTCTGGTTCCATTCCGTCGATTGCATTATCGTCACCGATTTTATTTTCCAATTCGTAATAGATATCCACTGGAAAGTCCAGATTTTCCTGACTGCCAGGTATCCGGAAAACATAGACCTCATCCGTGCCCTGCAAATCATCGATTATATCTGAGGCTAAAAGGGTGTTGAAGCTATCACCAACAGTG
>CP070672.1:2502285-2505981 GCA_020351895.1 Thermoplasmata archaeon | reverse complement strand
AGAATGCTCTTTCATTGAAGTCCATGTTTTCCTGTTCTATCAATTTGATATGATGATGCTCACCACACGTGGGAAATGATTCTGACTGAGTAATATCCTCTACTTTCTCGTATGGATTCACCCCGAATGCCATGAGGTGATGCCTGTTGCCAAGTTTATTTAAACGTTCATTGATCAATGCAAAGATCGTTGAGGACCACCAACCGAGTTCGTATAAGGATTCACATGGTGGTGTGGCAAGCTCCACCAAAGGCCATTCAACCACATTTCTGTCAATGGATATTAATTCAGTTCTCACCATTTTACCTCTTACTTTATGATTTATATAAAGTGCATCGTTGGTGGAACTTTTTGAAGGTCCTATTTTGATAGACGATGTTTTATCTATGTAAAAATTTGGAATGCTATTTTCAAGTGCATATATCAGCCAATCAGAAAGCATTGAGTTATAAACTTCTCCAAAATCGGCATATGAGAGTTTCTTTCCCTCCATGTCCACCAGGAAGTACTCCACCTCTATTCCATGGGTGAATTCCAGTTCCTGACAGTCGCCCTTGGTGGCATACAGATCCTTTGAGCCAACTTCATCGAACCAGTTTTTTCGACTAGCCATCCGATAGGAAAGAGTTTGTTTGACAATTTAAATTTTTCCACTAAATAGTTCATTTGTGATAGTTCAAGTGTTCAATTCCCTCCACACTGCAATACAACAACCTCTCTTAGTTTCTCAATTCCCTCCCCATTTAGGGCCGAGGTTTTTAACCGGGGTGAATCCAACCGTACTAAATCCACCTTATTCTCCACCTCGATTATCGGTATTTCAGGGAACCTTGATTTTATATCGGATAATATGCTAAGCTGAGAATCAATATCATAACCGCAGTATTCTGTGGGATCTAGGACGAACACTATCACGTTGGCCAAATGCCTTAAGGCCAAAATCGCTTTTTGCTCCATATCATTTCTCTTCTCCATTTGTCTATCTAACAGACCTGGGGTGTCGATGACCTGATAGGTTAAGCCATTTGAGTCAAAATGTCCCACTGAGATCCCTTTTGTTGTAAATGGGTAGGATGCTATTTTGGGTTTGGCAGAGGACATTCTCGAAATAAGCAATGATTTACCAACATTTGGTGCTCCTGCAATGACAATTGTTGGGATTTGAACGTTTATTAGGGGGGTTTGAAGTAAGTTCAGCCTGGCCTTGGCTAAAAACTCAAGGTCATCCGAGATTTGTCTTAAAAGGGAGGAAAACCTACCATATGCCGCAGCCTGCTGCTCTTTTTTATACACATTGTTCTTTGAATGGGAGATGTTATTTACAGCCTCATCGGCAATGCTCCTTATGGTTTTTCTACACCAGTCAACGGCACCAAGAGATTTTTTCAAGGCATTTATGCCTATTGTTACATCGAAAAGTTCATGGTAAAATATTGGTATTGCATCAAAGCTGGGGAAGGATTTGACATAGCGGCTGAGGGTTGAGGATATGGCATTTGAGGCCTTCCTAACCTTGGCTATTGCGGTTTTCTTACGTTTTTTTGATTTATCCTTTACCACAACTTGTACCTTATTCGCTTTTTTAAAGGCCTTGTCAAGGAGCTCGTCGGGTGTGAGGATTGTCGGTATCTTATACATATAGGTTGTGTTATATGATGGTGAAAGATAAGGATTTGGATTGATGTTTTTATAAGTTCCATAATCTCGGGACAGAGAAACCGTTATAAATGATATTGTCCATCCCCCAAAATGCCAATCAGGGAGGTACAAAAATGGTTGCCTTAATCGACAAAGAAAAATGTGACGGTTGCGCTACCTGCGTCGAGGCATGTCCTGCCGAGGCCATCGCAATTGGTGATGATGAAAAGGCCAAGGTTGATGCAGAGGAATGCGTGGACTGCGAAGCATGCGTGGACGAGTGTCCAAATCAGGCCATTTCTATGTCTGAAGAGTGATTTCAAATCTATATACTCAGCGATTGTTCATTACATCCTCATTATCATGAGGTCGGGCGTTTGGGTAGATTTTGCATACTATTTTGGATAATATAAATTCAGTAAATAAAAACTAAAATTAATGAGTAATAGGGGCGGCACTGTGCCTGTGCTGTTTTAGAAACATCGGTAAAATCCTCTTTTTTGGTGTACAACCTACATCTCAATTTCGGAGGAAAACTCGCTTCTTGGGGAAGTTACTGAGGGTTTCAATGCAGTCTCGCGAATGATCTCCTCCCTGGATTTTATGGCGTTGCACATACTGGAAAACACATTTATATGGTCCCTGAACCACTCGTCCCTGATTTCGATTTCTTTTCTTGCATATCTGAGCTCTTCATCCAGCTCCTCGGCCAATGAATAGAGCTTTGCAAACTGGTCCCTTTGTTTTTTAAGCTCTCTCTCCAACTCCTTCATCTTCGGCTCGAATCCTGCATTCTCCCTTTCCAAACTGGAGAGTCTAACCTCCATTTCCCTTATCTCTGAGTCCCTGTTCTCTGCAACCTGCCTCAAACTTTGGATTATTCTATCCTTCTCAGCCACCACATCCTCGAGAACTCTGATCTTCTCCTTGGCCTGTTCGAAGTCCTTTTCTTGGATCTCGTAAGCATCCCAAAGTTTGGTCAAACGGTCCTGTTCCTTTTCATATTCTCGTTTGTAATCTATACTCGCCTCAGCCATGATATCTCCTCCGAATCAGGAAAAGTCGGTTTTAAACATCTAAATCATCCTGAAACTCAGGGGTTTTCCTGCTATTTTTTTGTATTGAAAGCATATATATAATGGAATATTAAAAGTTTTGGCTTACTCGATAATGCAGTCTATTTCGTGTTTTTTCATATAAATGGATATTAATTATCTTTCTTGTCCGTAAGAAGTTCAGAAAGTGCATTCTCCACTTCTTTTTGTGTTGCACCCCATGGCACGATCATGATATTTCCGACTTTTTCATGCCCCTCTTTTATTTCGCAGCACTTTGTTATTGCTGGATGGTCAGGTTGCATTTCAATCGCTTTTTTTTTCGGGCAGAAATTGAAGAACTCAGGCTCTACACCATAAATGGTTTTAAAAATTTTGAGAGAGAGATCGCACCCGATAAGGCATATGCTCTTAAATTGCTCATCTGTAAGTTCTGGTTTTTGATCGAGATAAAATGTCTTCATTTCGCTTGAAAGTCCAGATGCATGACATGGAAACACAATATTTTGGTTCTGATATCTTTTGGAAATCTCTTTCAAATCAATGATTTCGGGAATTATCTTCACTGGCTTTTTAATCCTACCAGAGTACAGAATATCCTTTACCATCTCAACAAGCTTAGGAGGTTCTGGGGGAACAACCTCTAAAACCATCAATGGCTCAGGTTTTTCATTGTGGATGAACGAAACATGTTCGAATTTACCCTTTATGATCAAAGTCTCGCAACCAATCTCCTCGGCTTTCTCTGCCATCATAGAAGGGCTAAGAACATCTATCTTGGGATCCTCCAAAAATTTTGTAGATTCTGGCAAGGATATTATTTCGATTTTCTTGATTTCAGAAAAAAGATCTTCATCCCGAGCCTTGTGTATCATTACCACGGCCCACTGGTCCTTATTGTTCAGAAGTAGGTAATTGGTCTTTTTATAGACCGGTTTATCTAGAAGATTTTTATTAATCTCATCATTGTTTAAAGTGAATGAGACCTTTTTTATACTCACTT
>CP070672.1:2498393-2502185 GCA_020351895.1 Thermoplasmata archaeon | reverse complement strand
CTCTAAGATATGCTTCAGCACCGCCCCCGCAGTGACAACTGCATCCATCGTATCCCTGATTTGAGACACCTGCACGTTCTTTCCAATCAAGCTGACAAGGAAAGCGTTATCGCCAATACCTGATATGATGATTGACCCTTCCTTGAACTGCTGTACAGATACCTTCAGGTTCTCGGTTTGAAGCTGACCGCAGATGTGCGGTATATTGATTTTTATCAAGTTCAGTAAATGGAACTGAGTATTTGTGAGGCGTTCGGGAATGTGGGCAGAAAATATCCTGCCATCGATACCCATGAACAGAACGATGTCTATGCTGTTCTCCTCGCACAACCTCCTCAATTCGATGGTGATCAAATGCTTCAACAGGGTGATGTCCTCTGCTCCCAGTGTTTTATCTATTTTCTTTGCCACCTTATTGCCTCCTCGGTTTCAAGGGGACACTTATCAACTTTGGCATTTTAAATTCCACAGCCATCATTTCATTTTCAGAGAATCGAAGAGTATCCCAAGGATCTCTTCAGGCGAATATTCGTATGCCCAGCTGTCCTTGGTGATCTCCAGCTGTTTGATGATGAAATCGGATGCACCCAGTTCTTCTGCTGTCTTTATGGCTTTATCGAACACATCATCGTAGCTCTTTGCTTCCTCTGTGACAACCTCCAATGGTGTGGTCCGTATGATAACACCCAGACCTCGTGAGAATATATACGGATAAACGCTTTCGCCGTGCTTAGTCCCCCGCATTTTTATGATCTTGAGTGTCCGGTTGAATGCTCCGCCTATGGGGTAGTACTCAAGATGGATGGCGCCATCTGCAAGGTATATCGGTAAGAGGACGTCCTCCCCCACCGTCTCTCCAGGCTTTGAATGCTCCTCCACGGTGGCGAAAACCACACCCAGCTCCTTGAGCGTGTAAAACAGCTTACCGATGAGTTCCCTCTGGAGCAGTCTGTCCTGGGTTGCCCATATCACAGGTGTCATGGGGTCGATAACAACTCTTGTCTTGATGTCGTAGTCGCTCCTTGCCTTTACCAGCTGGGGCAATTGCTCCTCGATCATTTTCTTGAAGTTCTTGCCCTTGAGATGAATGAAGAATAGGCTCTTTTCGTAATGCTGTTTCATGTCCCAACCCATCCAAGTCGCTTCCTTCATGATCTGCTCGGGGGATTCCTCCATGGTGACATAAAGGCCCTGCTCTCCCTTCTCAATACCGTGCATTAAGAACTGCATTCCAAAGGTGGTCTTTCCAGTACCGCTGGAGCCCACACATACTATTGCGGACTTGTCTCTGAAACCCCCCTCCATTATTTGATCCAGCCCATATAGTCCAGATTCCAACCTTTCAGCTTTTTCTGCCATATCATTCCTCCATTTGTTTTTATCCCATGGATTTTACATGTTTTGCGATAAGCTCTGCAAAACTTTTACTCTTCTTTGCCTCTTCGGCAAGATTGACAACCTCAGAGCCGTTCACCTTTATGAACGGTTCTGGATTAATAGTTTCGCACATGGCCTCGGCAAAGGAGTTCTTGGCAGCAATGGCAGAGGTTATCTCGGACAGACCTTTCCACGGAGGGTCGAAGTCCTCCTCCAAAGCCCTCAGTCCCTGTGCGAACTTGTAATAAGTGGATCCTATCTCCGTGACATTATTATTGGCATCAACAATTTGATAGCTTTCCAGCACCTTAAGCCTATAACTCACCTCTTCCTCCATGATCTCATTTGCTTCGGCCAGCTTCTTAATATCGAATTCTTTTGACAGGAGGCTCCCGATTAAGGCCCTGTCAATGTCGTCCAAGGCGATTTTATAAACACCAAGTGGTTGAAGATCCGTTTTGAATTCACAGTAATCAGGCCCTTCCTTGGTGCATTTCGTTTCCTCCACCGAACAAGGCAAATCGAGGTCCTGGACAAAGAACTTCAAGATGGCATCTGCGGTTATGAAGCACACTTTGCCCATCTCCTTTGTACGATAAAGTGCGCAAACACCGCAGTCATTGACAATGAATGTGAGCTGAAACCTGCCAACATCCAATATCTCAAGCTTGCCAAGACCTGTTTCTGCAAACAGGTTCTGCATGTACTGGAATAATGGTGTGTTTGATATCTGATCAGAGGACATGCATTTTAATAGCTTTCGCGATTCTTTCCATGGCACCCGGGAGCTCTCTAAAACGGCTGTGATCCTCGTTTCGATCTTCGTTAATTTTTCAAGGGTGGATATGGCCTCGGCAAAGCTCTCGAATATGGCTTGTGTTGGTTCGTCTTGATCAGCCATTAATTACCTCCAGGCTCTCCAGCAACTCCCTTTCTTTATCAGAAAACATCTTCAATCCTTTTTCAGTTAGGCTCCCATCATCAGCAATCAGATCATCCTCCCTGGCGGTAACCAAGAGCTTGCGCGTTTCTTCTGCTGTCAAGGGAAGCAGGGTGGTCAATGCAATGACATTCTTTACGCCCAAGGCCCAGAACTTGAGCAGTGTTTTGAGGTTGTCCTTCATCAGCTTCTCTCTTTTGGGGTGAAGAAAGGGCAAGAGAAAATGCCTCAGTGCCAATAAACGCTCGGCATATTTTCCTGTTACTATTACATCGAGGGAGGGAAGCTCGAACCTTAACCTAGTTGGGTTCTCTGATACCACGTGTACATTTTCCAGTTCGTTTATTGGCAGGTCGTACCATTTCCTTCCATCAGTGAGCACTAGGTTCTTCATGGAGATGTACAGTGTTCCCTCCTTCCATACCAAGTTGATATGGTCCTCCATATCTTCGTTTTGACTGAAACTAAAATCCACATCTTCTATCTTATGAAGCTCCATAAAGTCTACCTTTCAAGAGCAATAATAATTCATGCTTAAAAATCTTTCTATCTAAATACCAAAATCCACAAAAATTACCCTCTATGGTGCGGTTCGTAAATAATGGTAGCCAGTGTACTTCTAATTGACCTATGGTATGGTTCGTAAACAACTCTCACAAAGGTCTAATCTTACCTATCTGGCTTGATCATGATGCTGTGGATTTTTGTGGTGGGGCGCCTCATTTTGCCCATACCCTCCAATTCAAGAAGATCGAATCTCTCCAGAGCTTTGATATCGTCGTACACATTCTTGTAGTCCCGCTTCAGGTCCGCTGCCAGTTCCTTGATGGACTTGGTGGAATGGGAGACCAAATAATCGATGATTTCCATGCGTTTCGGGCTCATCATGAGGTAGATGTCAAGGTTCTTGAGGATGATCTTCTCGTTAATGGTCACATTCTCCTGGTTGAGGGTCTTCCAGACCATGTAATCATCCACTATGTCTGGATTCTGGCACTTGTTTATTGAGAAACGCTGCTGCAGGTTCTCGAAGGATTCGTATTTGAGTTCCAATCTGCGTTTTTCAGCCTCTATTTGCTCGTTTGTAAAGGATTTCAATATCTCGGTCTGCATATTATCGCCTGTTAACATCACAATTCCGATACATCCATAGCCATGAGGTTTTTCCTGAAGATGGTGATGAGTTTCATGATCTCTTTTAGCGGTTTCTCACGACAGGGCTTCTGCTCCACCAGAACGTTGTTTTCGTCGTACTTATCCACGTGGGGCCTCTGTTCAAGGTTGTCCCATCTGACAGCTGGCCTCCATGAGCCTTGTTTTCCCATGATTTTATAGGTATAGCTGTAGTATTTGATCCTTCCTTCCTTCTTTATTTCCAGGGTATCAAGGATCTCATCCTTGTGTATCCAGATCCTTTGTCTGTTTATTTCCATTTTATACCATAGGTGTATGGTTTACCCTCTACATAAAGATAT
>CP070672.1:2494737-2498293 GCA_020351895.1 Thermoplasmata archaeon | reverse complement strand
GAATAGTTCCTTGGTGTGATCTCCAAGACGTTTTCAGGCTCGGTTGACCTGATATCGATCTTCTTCCTCACTATTTCCGTTCTGGCCACCGAGTCTAGTATCTCCATTTCTCTTGCCAGGCTGCGCAATTCCTCCAAGGAAGAATGATGCACATAGAATCTTGGATGAAAGCTGTTATCCACGATCTTACTTACGCCGCTTTTGGTCTTGAGCCACAAAACCATATAATTTTTCTTATAGTCGGGATGAACATCGAAAATCCAGCCTCTCATTTATCAACCTCTTTTTTTCCCTTCAGGCGGGCGATCTCCTTCTCCTGCTCCAGTATTATGGACATGAACATGGATTCAGTGGGGTCCATGTGAACGTTGAATAGGGAGGCCGAGGAGTGCATCCTGGCCTTGTTCATCATCCTGTCGAAGGCCTCCCTATCACCCCTGCGAAGGGCCCTGCGAAAGTTGTCCCAGCGCTTGATCACCTGCTCCAGGACCATCCTATATGTAGGCACTGTTCTTCCCATGACTCTCCCCCGAAAAGAATTCGTCGAGTATGGTCTGATACGTTGGCACGGGATAGAAATAGATGAAGGATTCTCTCTTGGGTAGCGACACCTTCAGACCCTTTTTTCTGTCCTCTATCCTGACGAGCGTATCAGGGGTGTTGTACATCAGATTCCTAAGGCCCCTTCTGAAATGCAGCTTGGCCAGGCCGTGATTCGTGATTATGGTTATGAGGTTGTACTCCCGTGTGAGCTCCTTGATCTTGGACATGGACTTCTTTATCAGCTGGAAGGACTCCAGCCATGGCATATCCTTGTCAAAAAACAGATCAACAAAGCAGGAAACCATGAGGGTGGAGGCCCTGCTCTTTTTTATCGTATCCTCCAGTCTGTCGTTTATGAGGGTGACCAGTTGATAGGCTGTGAAGGCCCTGGCCACGTTGATCTGGGAAAGCACGAGCTGTTTGTCAAGGCCCTTCCTCTTGCATATATTGGCTATGCCGTAGGGGTCTATGGAGTTTCCGCCATCCACGAAAATCAGCTCCTCGGAGAAGGTGTTGGCAGCCTGAACGCAGAGCATTGAGGTCAAATCGAAAACATAGCCGCTTGAGGAGTCCAGCAATGCCACTTCCGAGGCGGAAAAACCCCCAATGAGCTCGTCCAGGCGGGATAAAGAGAGATAAAGCACCCTGTGCTCCCTAAGTGCCTCTTCCGCCGAAACCACGGTCTCGGTCAAGGTCTCTGAACGTACATGCATTCGAACTCCCCACTTTGTAAATCAAAATATTGTCCTGGGGTGTCTTATGGATGATATCCAGGGGACAGTGAAAGTGTTTGGCTGCCTTAGACAGAGGGTATAAAAAGGTGAGAGTGAAAGTAATAGGGGGAATTATAAGAGCTGTTTCGAACGCTTGTAATTGATGTGCTTAAAGAAGTGAAATATTATGTTATGAGTTTCTTAATCTAGCAAGTGATATGCTCACACAAAATTTAATCTCTGCGCCTTATCTTAACTTAGACAATTCACAAAATTTCGTGCATCATATTCGATTCTACACCCCAATAAAAGTGAATTTCGTGGCATTTGAGGTGGAAATTTGATAACCCTCTGTCATCTCCAACATGGGATCGTAAGCTCCTTGGGGCATTCGTGTGGAATGCCAACCCCACCGCTGCTCTAGGTATACGAAATAGTTGATCCCAATCACATTATCCATTTGGTCACAGTAGTAATCTGCTGTCTCGTTCTTGGCCAATGTCAGAGGTAAGCCAATAGTGTCGTATTGCGCATCATAACCCATAGTCCAGACACCTATACTGTAGGTGCTTGCTCCTCTCTCACCAGTGCTTATTTTGTCAGGAATGATCATGTAATAATATTCTGTACCTGCTGTTGCAACACCAATATCTTCGTAAGATAGTGTATCGAAAGGTAAAGTCGCAAGTAACTCGTAATTCGTGCCTGATAAATCCCAGAACCCATCTCTTTTAGTGGAGCGCAGGACATTATATTGAACTCCAAAATCCATGGTTGGAGGTAGTGACCAATCAAGAGTAACTGAACTTGAAGAGAGGTTTACTGTGGCAGTTAGGTGATTTGCCCCGCTACCAGGCGTTGCATCAAAACCAAATGAGGTGTCATCGTAAATTATCATCGCACCAGGCATACCGGTGAACGTGTAGTTGGTAGGCGAGTCGAAGGCGACCTCGTAGCCCTTTCCCACCTCAATCTGCGTATCGTTCACTCCGCCATCCCCATGTTTTCTCCAAATGTGTGCTCCAGGATCCATCCATTTGATATATCTGGCGTTCATATCATTTAGATAAAAATCTGTGGTAGCCTTCGTTGTATCTAATGGTTCCAAAGGCAGTGAGAATGTGGATACTCCTTGCAGGAATGTTTTTGTCCATTTTCCGACTGTTCTGCTTGTATTGCTCACCTCACCGAGAGTATTCACAGCCCTTATTATGTAGTAATATTGTTGTTCGTAGTTTTGATCACTAGGTATTGCTGCATTTGTATCGTTCCACATCGTTCTGAGGGGTATGGGGCTTGGCTCACCAGATTCATTATCACTTGAAGTGTTCACCCATATGGTTTTAAAATCAAAATCAATTTGAGATGTGGAACGATATATCAAATAATGATCGAGGCTTAAGATTGAGGGAGGGTCCCAATAGAGGATTATATCCGCCCCATCTTGGCTAATGTTAATGTAGAGGGTAGGAGGCGGTACAGGTTCTTTATAAGGTTCTATCAACGGGTAGTTGTCCTGTGAATCTGGATCTATAATATATGGATTCTTACCACCTCCTGCACTTGATCCTTTATCGACTATACCGTCACTACCTGGTTCATCTTGATTTGATCCTTGATAATCGTCATATGCTCCTTCGCCTGGCTCATCGAAATCACCCCAATGATTTCCACCTGAAGGATAGCCGTTATCCCATTGATTACCATTATTTGTATCGTCATAACCTTGAGCAATGTTACTTAAGATGTTATTGTGGTAAATGTTATTGCCAGAAGAACCTTCGAGGTAGATGCCATAAAAGTTGTTCGAGACGTTGTTGTTTACGATGTTGTTCTCGTTGGAAGAGAAGAGATAGATACCATAATTGTTGTTCAAGATGTAATTATTTATAACGTTATTGTTCATGCTGGAAGATTCGAGACGGATGCCCCACCAGTTGTTCGAGACGTTGTTATCTGTGATGTCGTTGTTCTTACTGTCTTCCATTAAACGGACGCCCATAATTTTGTTCGAGAAGGTGTTATCTTCGATGGTATTACCAATGGAATCACTGATGCCGATGCCATTTAAGCCAGAGTTCAAGGAAACAACATTGTTAGTGATGGTGTTATAGTCGCTCCAGATAAATATGATGCCGTTAAGGTTGCTAAACGCATCATTATTGGTAAGGATATTGTTGCCAGAGCAGTAGAAGTAGAAGCCATTGGCACCGTTATTGGAGGCGTTGTTAATCGTGAGGGTATTGAAGTCCGAGAAACAGAGATGGATGCCGTACATATTGTTCGAGGATGCAGTGTTG
>CP070672.1:2487948-2494637 GCA_020351895.1 Thermoplasmata archaeon | reverse complement strand
ATTAGCATCAAGAGCATTTATTGTGATGTTGAACAGATTGCTGTCTCCAATAATCTGCGAACCTGAAATCGAGACATTGTATAGGCTCGTATTAAATGAGAGGCCCGTTCCCGAGAAACCGATATTTGTGGTGTTTGCACCGATTGTAACGATTGTTCCAGAACCAACATACCACACCTGGGATTGGGTTTGGGCAGGGTCACCATTAACGCTAACATTGGTCGGTATGAGCTCGGGCCCGATGATGAAATGCAGTAAGAAGGTGTTATTGTTCTCATCCATTTCCCATGTCGTGTTTAAAGAATCCACGACGATGAGAACATAGTAATCTCCTGGTTGATTTTTGGGAATCCATACTCCGGTCTGTTGACCTGAATCTCCATTAACAGGCAAGCCGGGCAGAAGGGATACATTATCGAATTCCTCTCCTATCATCCGCGCAGCCGAGCTGTTATAGAAGGATATGGTGTAAGTTATTGTATCGTTCACATCAGACACACCGATGTTCGTACAATTAACGCCAATAATAACCGGAACCTCTGGGGTTACATTCCAAATCAGTGATTCATCATCGGCATGTTGACCGTTAACTGTAACATAATCGGGTATGTAATCAGGGCCAACCCTAAAATGGATGATGTAAGTGTTGTTGCCCTCCACAGATTCTGGGACATCATAGAGGTAATCTATTGTAATGTTTATGTATAAATCTCCAACAAAGTTTGGCACGACCCAGGAAGATATGAAGACAGTTGTGTTCTCCCAGACATCCAATGAAAATGTCCAATCAAATGTGGCAAAAGGTGAATCGATATTTTCACCCGAAGAAGTGCAGTTGGTGAAAGAGACACTGAATCCCAATCCTGTGGGTGATGCACCAACATTTGTGGCATTTGCACCTATGATAATTGTAGTTCCCGAACCAACGTACCACACTTCGTTAGGATCTGTTAGATTCGCATGGTTTCCGTTGATCGTTACATTAGTGTAAGTGAGATCTGGACCCACAATAAAGCATATCACGAAGTGATTATTGCTCTCATTGAATTCATACGTATCATTTGCAATATCCACATAAACTGTAACATAATAGGTTCCGGGGATGCTTGGAGAGAACCAGTATCCCCCTGAAACAAAAGATGTATTTTCTGGATCAGAAGACGCATTCAACTCGGGCACTGAAAAGTTATAGTAGGGCGAACTCAGCATGCCACCATCCATTGTACTGTTATAGAAACCTACCCATATCGCCCTACCGGTAGGTGAAAAACCGATATTTGTTGCATTCGCACCTATTACTACGGTTTGAGCCGAACCAACAGGCACAGGTGATGAGGGTGAGGTTCCAAGCAACTGACCTCCCACTGTCACATTGGTAGGAACAACATCTGGACCCACGAGAACCCGAAGAATATATGTATTGTTGTTTTCGTTGAGTTCGGCAACATCTTGGCCAAAATCCACTGTTAAATTGATCCTGAATTCTCCAGGAGAAGGAGCATACCAATCGGCTTCACCCCCGAATAATATCTGTCCTGTATTCAAGTTTGAAAAAAGGGGGCTCTCGAAGAAGGGGATGTCTATAGGCAAGTGATCTCCCGTTGTTGAAACATTATAAAAAGTTACATTGAAAGGAATAGCACCAGTGGATGTTGCCCCGACATTTGTGATGTTCAGAGAAATGTGAATCCATTGACCTGGTGCAGGAAGTATTATTGGTGATATCTGGGGCCAATTCGGGTATTCCACTCCATCCACAGTGACATCGATTGGTATGATGTCCGGTCCCACAACAAAATGCAGAATTATGGTGTTGTTGGTTTCGTTTAATTCAGTAATATTAAAACCGCTGTCAACAGTTATATTGATATAGTAATCACCTGGTTGTATAGGGGCAGTCCAGTTGAATACGATTTCGCCGGTATCGTACCCGTTGCCTGAAGTGTTGCCGTACTCGTTTAACGGACCTAAATCTTCAAACTCTGCAATGGGAGAATTGATATCGAAAGGTTGGCCGTCTGCATCGCACTCCCATGCACTCAAATTGAACTGCCCTCCGGTACCTACAAACGCTATGCTTGTACCGTTCACATGTATGGTAACTGTGTCTCCCCCTCCAACAGGAATACCCGAAGGATAATCCTCCGGATTCAACCCATCTACTGTGACATTTGTTGGTATCAAATCCCTTGGGGCAATTGTGCGTACGTCCCACTGTTGTTCGTTATGGATTCCACCACCTGGGGGTCCGGCTGTATAATTTATGGTGTTAAAACTGTTCGCTAAATTTGTAGGATCGTAGGGTCTAGGAAAGGGATCCCCTGCCGAGCCTGTGCCGTTGCTTGTGGTATTACCGGACATCTCACCCCAGGGAGAGCCATCCACCTCCACCCTGAAAATTGCACCATGATCCCATTTTATGCCGTGCCATTCATCCTCAAGAACAAAGGAGTACCAAACCTCTCCATCTACCACATCGCTTGTGAGGTACCATCCAGTATCAGGGAACCTGCTCCAATTCCCGCTGTACTCCACCCATATGGCAAAACCTGTTTGAGATGGTGGTGTCGAACCATCACTTAACCAAATCAACCCTGACAGGTTATGCTCATCGTTCATTGCCTTCACGTTACCTGTAAAAACTACGGTAACCGTGCTAAGAAATAGCAATATAGCCAACACTAAACTGATAGTTCTTTCCCTCATTCTAACCCTTTTTGAAAGCTCCTAATTACACACCCGGGAGGGTATAGATCACATCTTCATCGACATAGGCTATATACGCATCACCCAGTGCAACTTCCACATCATTGATGTTTTCTGGCAAGAATTTCGGATGTCCGAGCCATGTTCCTACGTGCTTGTCATAATAGAACAAAGTGTCGGTAGGCGATGCGAAGTCCTCTGAAGATGTAATATCATTAAGAGTTGTGAACGCCTCTGGCTCCAATTCTAGGGAGAACACAGTGTAACCTGGCTCGAAAGTATATCTCTTTACACCCACGGCATAGGTGCTGCTTTGCTCTTGACCATGGCTTTCCGCCACAACCAGGTAATAATACTCATCACCATCTGCATCTGCATCTGTCCAGGAGGTGACCTCAGCTGTCTCTTCATGTTCAAAATCCATTGTATAGTTTGTCAAAGATTCTTCTCCAAATCTTGCTGTTGCACGATAGATCTTATAACCAGTCACAGCCCCTCCTGCAGGTTCCCAGTTAAGCTCAACATCATCATTCTCATTCTCTATGGAAACAGAAAGACCCTCTCTGAAGGCATCCTCGCTTCCCACGCCACCTATGTATCTGACGGCTGTACCGGTTGAGCCTGTGAAAGTTATCTCCACCTCGTTCTCGGCTATGTAGAGCATGTAACCCTCACCCATCTCCAACTGGAAGTCATCCATGGTATCGGGGAGGAACTTTGGATGGCCCATCCACTGCTGAAGGCTTGTATTATATCTGTAAAGTGTATCGGACGGATCGGCATCGGCAAATACGTCCATGCCCAGAAGCTCTGAAGCACTCATTTCTTCAAATGGCTGAAGAGGTAGTGAGAAATCGTTGTAGCCCTTTGTATATGTCATTGTCATCTTGGCTGCGATATTTGAGGTGTACCCTCTGTTGCCACGGCCGTCGACTCCACGCATTGTGTAGTAGTAGTGCTCAGAACCGCTCACGGCACCTGTATCGTTCCATGTGGTTCTGAGAGGAATGACCTGCTTATTAGGATCCCCTGGGTCCACCCCAAGAACCGAATCATGGGTGTCCACCCAGGCAGTTGAAAAGTTGAATCCCTTTTTTGTGGGGCTCCTGTATATAAGATAATATTCGATGTCCAAGTCAGGGGAATGCTCCCATTCTAAGATGATGTCATCATCCACTGCCCTCAACCTCAATTTCGGCGGAAGAGGTGGTTTGATGTCACCCTCGATGTAGACCCGAATGTTATCTACAGGTCCTGGATTTCCCAGGTTGTCGAAGGCCTGGAAATTGATTGTATGGGTCCAGAACCCGTGATCCTCGAATGTCAGGTTGAATGGGGTTGTATAGGTCTGCCAAGCTCCGCCATCCACATTATAGTTGATGTAATCCAAACCGGATCCGAATGCCTCGAATGCAGACAAGGTGAATAGTGTCGAGAAATTGACGTTCCAGGCATTCTCATCGGCATTCCAGTCAGGCTGAGGCCAATCTATTGTTGTTGGCGGACCTATATTATCATGGTAAATGTAGTAGCTGTTCTCTTCTTCAGTATTTCCCAGGTTGTCCACGCCGTAATAGTTGATCGTATAGTTTCCATCGACATAGCCATCCAAATTGAAGGATTCAGTGCCCAAGGTGTAGTTTGTCCAATCCAATACGAGTCCGGCATCGTTGTATATCTGATACAAAATCGAACTTACACCGCATCCTAGGTAATCGGTTGCTGTAAGATTTATCCCAGTGGCAGAGGTTATATTATATATGGGATCTGTTGGATATTTTGGAACGAGAACATCAATCATTGATTGAGGTGGAGTGTCGTCGAGATATACTGGTTCGGAGGATGTCTGAGAGTTCCCAAGATTATCAAAGCTTCGGAATTCGATTGTATAATACCCTTCGTCAAGTTGAAGTGATGAGATGTTGAATGTTGATAATCCATAGGTGGACCAATTTGATGCGATTGTGGCGTTGTAAATGCGCCATTCTGTATAGTCCACTCCACATCCTGCACCATCATCTGCCGAAAAGTCAAGCCCAGTTAAGGATGTTATGTTCCATATCTGGGTGTCGTTACCCCTATAACTCGGTGTGCCAACAATAATGCTTGTGTCAGGCGCCGTGTCATCCACAACGATGGTTATGCTGCCTATTTGCCCCTGGTTATCAAGGAAGTCCCAGGTCCTGTATTGGATAATATATTCCTCATCATTTGGTGATAACCAAGAGACTACAGAGGAGGATAAACCATATTGCCATCCTGAGTCCGCTGTGAAAGACCTTATCCTGTACTGGGTCGTGGAAAGGTTTGCCCCACTTCCTATGGCCTCAGATGCGGTCAAGTTGAAGAGCGTTGCGGATTTAATAAACCAATCGATTAACATATCCGAGTGTGGATATTTTGGATCACCGAATGCGATATCAGTGTCAGGGCCAGTGTTATCGAGGTATATTGTTTCAGTATTTAACAGCTCCATCTGGCCTAAGTTATCTGTACTATTATATTCAATTATATAGTAACCATCATCCGTTATTAAGTGATCAGAAAACATAAAATCAACTGCTGTATAGACTCCTCCAATATCAGATAACTTTGTTGCCTTTGTCCAGTTAAGAATATAATCTCCTAGGTTGTTACTCCAAATTCTGTAGAATATTCCTGATTCTGGCTTGGTGTCATGGTCAATCCCCGACGCATTAATTATCCAGTTTAGAATTCCAAATGGGCGATCCATTGCACTCAATGTGATAAACGTATCCGATGTTATATTATACACCGCGGTTACAGGTGGATATTTTGGATCACCTATAGCAATGGTTGTGACTGGAGGTAAATCATCAACAACCACAATCTTGAACTTTGTTGCTTCTTGTGCCCCAACACTATCAAAGCTGTAATACTCTATTCTATAGGGACCTTGACCATAATCCATAGTGAAGTTCACTCCACCTTCCAATGTATAATTGCTCCAACCCTTTGCCTCCAATCCCGTTGTCAAATTGATGATCCTATACCAAGTATAAATTGGCGGATTCAGACCTTGAACACTGAGGTTTAACTCTGTATTACTGTTTATATGTCTTACAGTCCCATTATCAAGAAATGGATCGCCTGTATTAAAATATGTAACAGGTTCCGGAGTAATGTTGATTATCAAAGTGAAGACATTATTGGATTCGTTCAATTCCAAGATACGACCGTTAAATTCAAGGGTCCCATTATAATCTACGGTTATGTTTATGTACCATAGGATCCCAAGGCCTCCAAAGCCTGGGTTTGGCCAAACAGCTGTTACAGTCTGACCAACATCTGAGGTTTGGTCCCCTCCAGGATATCCAGAGCCAGCCAGATTAATGGCATCTGGGGCGGTCTCGTAAAAGGGTGTGGCATTTGGCGGTTGGTACAAACCACTTATATTATAGAAAGTGATATTGGTACCAATACTCATGTTAACTCCGCCAATGTTGATTACATCGAAGATTATGATGACAGGTTCGCCCACTGGAACATCTATCCTACCTGAAACATAAGGTATTGGCAGATTATCTGGATCTGTATATAACTCCGCAGTTGAGCCGGCCACTTTTATCTCTATTCTGTCAGGTGTCAGGTCAGGTGCGTCCCTTTGTAAATGGAGGATAAAGTAGTTGTTGCCCTCGTTGAATTCCAATACAACATTTTCATAATCGATTGTGATGTTTATATAATAATCAAAAACTTTAGCGTTTTCATCAAACAAAGGAGTCAACCATGTAGCATACACATCCTGTGAATATCCATCCAATGAAACCGGTCCAAGGAGACCACTTGTAAAGAAGGAGGTGTTTCCTCCTGGGTCACCCGTGGAAGAGCAGTTGGTATAAGATATCCTGAATTGAAGGTTGCCTGTGCTGCTGTTACCGATGTTGGATGCGTTAACTCCAATTTTGATCAACTGAAGGGGTATCACTGAGTAGTAATCAGAAATAAGCTCTCCATCCACT
>CP070672.1:2480914-2487848 GCA_020351895.1 Thermoplasmata archaeon | reverse complement strand
GGGATCCATTGATATGTTGTAGGGTCCGTCCGTTCCTCCCCCATATAAATCGAACCCGAAATAGACCTGGACCTCACCCACTTCTATGTTGTCTGTGGTAGATGCTGTAATTGAAAATAAGTCACCTGTCGTTGGGGAATCCGAAGTTGTATCTATAATATTGGGCCCGTCATTGTCCACCACATTTAAGGTGACGAATCCGGTTTCGTTCCAGTTGTCCGAGGTGTCGTTTGCACTGAATTTATAATGGAGTACGAGTGCGTTTGCAGGTACATTTATACCGCGTTGGAAATTGCCTCCTCCAATATCATTCATGCTAAGGTTCACAGGTGCAATAGGTCCACCTGTGGTCTCGAACCATAAAAGTACGTGAACTCCAACAATCTGGATATTGTCAGAAGCTGCAACTGTCACGACAAATTGGTCTCCGGTTGTTGGGGAACCCGAAGTGATATCAACGAGAGCAGGTAAATCGTTATCTAGAACGCTTAATATCTTTTCCCCAGTCTCGTTCCAGTTGTCACTGGTATCATTGACTGAGATATTGTAATAAAGGACAGTAGCATTGGTAGGTGCAGTAATATCTTTAGTGTATCCAGGGTCCATGGTTACATTGTATGGCCCATCCATACCTCCATCGAACAAATCGAAGCAATAATAGAGATAAACATTGTTGACAATCACATCGTCGGTTACTGTGGTTGATATCACAAAGATATCTCCAGTGGAGGGTGTCCCGGAAGTTGTATCTAGGATTTCAGGAGGAGTGACATCCAAGGCGCGGACAACAGCTTTTACCGCATCTTTCTTTACAGTATCATTCTGTGATACCGCAGTTACAGTAACCCACGATTCCTCCCCATGAAAAGTAGAAATCGGTACAGATACGTTCAGAGTGAAGGTCCTGTTTTCCCCGGGTAATAGGGTGATGCTGTGACCATCCAGGATTTCCTCTGCCGTGATGTTGTCAGTAATATTCCAAAACCAACCAGCAAGCATTCCCGTTGTAATATTTAAATCGTAGGTATCCGGAAGCGTTCCATCATTTTCCACTTTAATATAAAATGTAATGTTATTGCCGGGGGTTACCCATGATACATTGACCTGTAAACCGGCAGGTATAACCTGGTACTCATCATTTACGTTGCCGTTAATTGAGATGTCGGGCCGATAATGGAAATTTATTATGTAGACCCTACCTGCATCTGTTTTGCTCATGTCATCGTAAAAAGGCGCCCCAACAGCAACCTCGTCATACCCGGTCGAACTGATATTTCCAACCAAAGTAACAGACCATCCAAAGCATTCCAGTTCTCCATCTCCAGTAAACAAAGCATCTGCATCGGAAACTGGTAGAACGGGATCCATTGAAGGCGAGCCAAAGAAGATGTATATTGTGCCCGATTTCTGTGCACCTGGAGCCCCAACCACCACATCGGGATAATTATCACTGGATACATTGCCTGCCCGTGACACTGAGTACCCGAACCTATCATCCCCTACATCCCCTATCAGGGTGACATTTGCAGTATCGCCATTTGTGAGGTTTATGAATCTATCGCCATCCCCCTCCGTCTTCACTCGGGCACCTGAAAAGATATACGCTGAACCGTTGGCACTGCCATTAAAGGGAGCACCCACAATCATATCGTCATATCCGTCATCTTGGAGGTCGCCGGTGTTGGAAACGGACCATCCGAAACCCTCTTGGGGTGTACCTTTTAATGTCAGGTTAGCCCTGTTCAGTTCTATTGATACATCGTAAAGTATGGGAGTTCGGCCAACATTGGTTGTCTCGAAATAGGCCTCGTACTGGATCCACCTGTTTGCGGGACTGCCAATTCTATCCCCGTTATCCAACCAATCTGACCATGCGCTCCAATTATTACCGTCTGATGATGTCCTAGTTCTGAACTGAATATCTGTTTGCCTGGGTATTTTTGCAGTCCACCTTATTCGGCCCCAAGTCCCTGCAGTTAGTGCATCATACGGCGCCGAAATCAGATAACCTGATGTATCTGTATAAGCCATATCAAAGCATTGACCGTTATCCCTTGTTGAATTCAGCTCCACTCGCTGGGGTAATATCCATTCTGTTCCGTTCCATACCTCACACCCAATATCGTCCTCGGCACCACCGTTTCCACCCCCGTCATCTATTATATAGGTCAACATGATATTTCTTGTCTGGGGATCGCTTTCTAATAATATCCAGTTCGGTTTCCTGCCATTATCTGGAGGGTTTGCCTCTAGAACAAAACCTTCGGGACCGACAGAAGTCCCGTTTATTAACCGATAAGCAGGTCTATGGTCATCGATGCCGTAAACCACGATTCCCCCACGATCACCTGTTGCCTCGTATGCAACATCAAAGCAGTGCTCTGCACTTCTCTCTGCATTTCCAGGTGCCACCTCCCTCACAGCACTCCATCCTTTCCCGTTCCATATCTGCACATCAATCCGTTTTCCATTATCGAGATTGCCGGAGATAATATAATCGGTTCTGGGGTCAGCTGCCAGCTTCACTACATTCACCTGGTTGTCGGCAGCCGTCATGGTTCCCGCCATTTCGGACCAATCTCCTGTCCACCGCCTGTAGTTGAGGTTCTTGTTGCTCCCGCTGTCTCCTCCCCACACAATCATCCCATATCCTGACTGTTGCTCATATACAGCATCGAAGCACAGGTTGTCATCTCTTGATGCCTGGCTCTCAATCAGTTGAACATTTCCCCATGCTGTGCCGTTCCATACCTGGGCATAGATGTCCCTGTTACCTTTGTCGAGAGTGAGCATCATTATCTCATCTTTCAGGGGATTCGAGGCCAAAACAATCCACTGGATATCAGCTGTGCCAACGGGCTCTGCATCCATTTCACTACTCCATGAATTTCCGTCCCATATACGGTATTTGGGAACGAGCTTTGAAGGACTAGAATCATTGAAGTAAGCAAAAACGGCATTGCCTGATTTCGACTCGTATGCCACATCAAATCCCCTGAACTTCATATCCTTTGAAACGGTGTCCAGCTCCATGACATGGTTCCATGATAGTCCGTCCGAAACCTGAATATTAAGATCTCTACCCGCATCCGATATAACCAAAATCTTCTCGTTCTTTCGGGTTGTGCTCGACCTGAGAGCGAACCAGTAATTTTCATCGATTCCTATAGTAGCAGGTTTATTTTCCTCCCTCCAGAAGGATTGATCCCATGTCCTGTTCTTTGGAACCTCGGGAGTGTCCGGGGGATTGGACCCGTCGAAATAGGCCATCATGGCCTTGATGTTGTAGAAGGATGCAAGCTGTACCTCCCCGTCCATATTCCGAGTGGTATTGATGTGGATCTTTTTTTCGGCGGAATCGAAGTCGGCCTGGCTCGTTTGGACCCAAGCGTTCATGGGGTTGCCTCCGAAGTAAACATAGGCTTTGTCCACCCCAGGCGCCCCAATTATCACATCGTCATATTGATCGTTGTTGACGTTGCCAGCAGAGGAGACAGAGAATCCAAAATTCCCTCTTTCACCCCCCAGAAACGTATCCGCCTCCGCGGCTTTGATTTCTAATTCCAGGGTTTTATTTCCGAGAAATATGTATGCGGCACCAGGCACCTGGGATAACACGGTCTCTTCACCAAATACGACAAAGCTGCCGTTCATGGAAAAATACTGTGCCCTGATCCAATCCGCACTTCTCGCTTTCTTTGAAATACGCACCTCATCGATTATCCCCGAGAAATCCTCAGTTCCGTTGCCGGAGCTCCCAAACCTTGTGAATCCTGGAGACGGAGTCGGGGGATCGGCCCCGGGGACAGTGATATCGATATCGCCGTTCAGGTATCCGTAGGCTGTGGATGAAGAGGTATTCAGAACTCCAGCCACGTAATACCACGAATTCGGAATTATCGGTGATGTAAAATCCGTCCTTCTCACAGTACCTGTACTCCATCTGAAATGAAATACATTGCCATTGTCAGATTTCCATAACCCGTACCAGTTAACATCGCTTCTGTCGTGCTCAATTATTGTACTCCAATTCATAGGTATTATTCCGAGAATGTACACCCAAGCCTCAAGTGTCATATCAACTATTTGCAAGCTGGGATCGTCAGTGATGTGAACCTTATCGTCGGTCCCATCAAAAAACTGGCCATAAGCAATCTTTCCTAAAATATCATCGTTTTTGTTTTGACTTCCATGGTTGTTATAAGAGGTGGAATCGTAATGCACCCCTGACATCGCCTCATCGATTACTGTTTCATTCAAATGCCAGACTCCCACATAATCCGAATCATAGGTTTTCATAGGATCTTGAGTATCAGAAGCCGCAGTGTTTCCGTAGTACATCCAAACATGATCTGTTTCTGAATTAGCATCTATTTTTGTCACATTCACCCAAACATGGCTATATCCGGCAGGATCCCATACTTCGATATGGTAATTTAGTTCAGTTTTGCCGTCGTCGTCAATGAAGCGCAGATCAGTGCCGTCTAAATTGGCCTTGGAATAATCAAAAATAGGTGAACTAAGGTTTATCAATACCGGAAAGTTGTATAGATCTTCTGATTGTTCGGAATTGTCGAAGGTCAATTTTATTCGGTTCGTCCAATTCCTGTCCCACCATCCATTATAATATGGAGCCCCAATAATTATATCATCGTATCCATCATTGTTCACATCCCCAGCCCATGATACCGATGAACCGAATTCATGGCCTGTATCCTCTCCCAAATATGTTGAATTGGCATTTATTGCCTTCAAGGCGGTAACAGAGGTTTTTTTTCCGTAAAAAAGATATGATGAACCCACACCTTTGTTTCTGCCTGGTGCACCCACAATCACATCATCAAACCCGTCCCTGTTCACATCCCCTGCACCGGAGACGTCCCAGCCGAACCTGTCACCGGGGGCTGTCCCGGTCAACGTGATATTAGCGTTCTTGGCTTTAAGCAGCCCGGAAAACCAAGGTCCCCCAAAAAAGATATATGCCCTGCCTCTGCTCAGGTTGTAACCCGGTGCGCCCACAATGATATCGTCATAACCGTCTCCGTTCACATCGCCTGCACTGGATACATTCCATCCGAACCTATCGTCCTGGTTTGTCCCAGTCACAGTTAAAACCGGATTCTTGCCCTCTCCCATAGAGGGGCTCATTAGCATTCCAGCCACCTGCATGAGTACGAATATCAATATCAGAGCACAGTAGGGCAAGCAGTGCCTGACTGTGGCATTTGATCCCATTAACCCTCACATCTGGTTCTCTTTTCCCACTTTCCCCTTGGCTTGAGGTCTTCTATAAGATTGTATCAATATACATAGATGTTTTGTTATTTTTATCAGACTTGATTCTCTTTTATTTAGAATATCTATTATTGTCCCCTCATGGTATCGTTTCCATTTCTCAAAGGACTTCCACCCTTCTAATCCTGTTTTAAAAAAGATTCCAATTTTGTTCTACATTTCATAGACCCGCCCGAGCTCTACCTCGGGCCCACCCCAAACCCCTTTTCTGGTACCAAATCGAAATCACCTCTCGAAAACCGGATATTAACCCAAGAAATATCCTCAGCTTTATCTACTGGATTTGTCCGAAATTCGGGTGGTAACACCCGAAAACCGGATCCGAAATTCGAGTGTTAAACCTCTATTTCATTTCGAAATGCGGGAGTTGATCCGGATCCGGAATTCGAGGGGTAACACTCGGAAACCGGATACGAAATAAGAGTGGTAATCTCTCTTTTGACCAAGATTTCTATTATTCATATTGACCCTGAATCTCCCACTCAAAAATATCACACTCCCCAAACTCCTCAGAATACTCCTCCCCTCCGAAATCCTTCCATTTTTGAAGCCGCCTGCAAGGCCCGCCCCACCCCATTCTGGGTTCCCTCAACCCACCCCACCACTCACATCTGGTAAAAATACCCAGATTCCCAACACACATACCCCCTCTGCTCGGCTGAAAAGGAGGGTTTCTCCTGGGTTATTCAGGGCGGAGCCAGCGTACCAAAACCCACGCAAACTTTAATCACCCACAACTCACGCAAATGGCATACCAAATCCGTGAGATAAAATCAAGAATCTAACAGCCAAATTCGTGAGATATACCTAAAATCTACCGCCAAATGCGTGAGATAGATGGCATGCCAAATCCGTGAGATATCGCACGAAAATGGCATGCCGAATCCGTGCGATAGATTCATATATTAACACTCCCTCCAAGAGTTCATGGCTAAGAAAAAGACCCTGATCACAATGTTCGAGGATTTCAAGTTCGAATCGCCTTCATGCCCACAGTGCCGCACCTCAGAAAATGTGGTTAAAAGCGGGACAAGAAACCTGAAAGAGGACACTATACAGATATATCTCTGCAAGAATTGCCAAAAGCGTTTTTCGGATCGCAAGTTAAGTCACACATCCTACCCCCCCAAAGTCATTCTTTCTGCACTTACCTATTACAACATGGGCCACACCCTGGACATGACCATAAGAACCATGCGCAGAAGATACAGGATAAAAATCCCCCTGACAACCCTTAGAAATTGGATCAATCGTTATGGAAACGAGCTCCCCGCAACAAAACTAAGAAAGAAATACGATTTTGACCCAAATCAGACAATAAAAACAAGGAAGCTCTTTCACCCCCAACCTTACCTATTCAAGGTCCACACCCTCAAACTCAACATAAAGGGCAAGCAGTTCCCCCAACTCAAGCGATACATCAACAACATGATGAATAACCCAATGGAACACATTTTCCAATCCAAGAAAGTCTTGAGGGTATCAGAGCTAGCCCACACCCTGAACATCCCCAAGCCCTCAATCAGAACAGTGAAAAACAGCCCGGCCTGCAGGATGACAGACTTAGCATTAGAACTTGCCAAGACAAAATCCGAAAGGCATCAAAAGGTGGAGGAGTTCTTCCTAGTGAACGATTCGG
>CP070672.1:2469600-2480814 GCA_020351895.1 Thermoplasmata archaeon | reverse complement strand
TGCCATCCCCCCGACTCAACCCCCACCTCCGCGCTCACCACACAGCAAGCGGCACCAACCGCCCAAATCCATCGAGCCCAGAGTGAACACAGACCAACTGGAATAAGGGAGGGTGAGCGGAAGGTATTTAACTTGCTTTTGTAATACTTTATCCCATGGGCAGGAAGGTAATTGCGATTTGGCTTAGTCTGATCATGATGGTGAGCGTTGTTGTTATCGTGGATGTTACTGTGGATTTTACTCTGAAAGTTGGAGGGGCTACTCTTTACGTCAATACCACTGGGAGTGGGGGAGCGTACACAAGTATACAGAGCGCAATAAATGTAGCTGATCCTAGTGATACAGTGTATGTATACAATGGGATATATTACGAGAATCTTGTTATTGATACAACAATAAATTTGACAGGAGAAGATAGAAACCATACATTTATAGATGGTAATGATAGCGGAAGTGTTATTAGAATAAATGCACATTGGGTAAACCTCACAGGATTCACTGTGAAAAATGGGGATAAGGGTATCGATCTTTATTACACGAAAAATAATACCGTTACAGACAACAACGTTAGGGCTAATTTCGACGGTATCAGTCTTGATTCATCATCCCACAACAACACGATAATGAATAATGAGGTCATATTCAACCGTAATGGTATCTACTTACATTCTTCAAAATATAACGTGATAATGGACAATAATGCCTCTTCGAATACACGGGGTATGTTAATTACCGGGTCTTCATATTACAATTTCGTGATAAATAACACCATAATGTTAAACAGATGGTATGGTATTTTTATTGAAGCACGTGATAATAACATATCAAATAATTTCTTTTCGCTCAATGAATGGGAGGGTTTATCAATCCAAACATATTCCATAAACATTACAAATAATATATTCATTAATGATGGTATCAGGATACAGGGAAACTTTCCAGCATATTACACCACCCATTACATACCCACGAATAATCTTGTGAATGGCAATCCTGTGTATTATTACATGGATTCCAATAATTTGAATTTTGATGGCATCCAGGTCGGACAGATAATCCTAGCAAATTGTGCAAATATTGAAATAAAAAACTTGACAATAAACTACACTGACCCAGCTATACAACTTGCATATTCCAGCTATGCAAATATTACAGGTAATAATCTTACTGATAACAGAGATGGCATCTTTCTTTACGAATCTTCTAACAATTACATTTCTGATAATTTCATATCGTCAAATCAAAGGTATGGTCTTCAACTCACTCGATCATCAAATAATATTATAATTGACAATAATGTTTCATACAATGATGAGAGCATATTTCTAAGCTCATCATCGACAGGAGCCACCTTCTCAGGTAATCTTGTACATGCAAATACCTATGGGATTAATCTCGAATCTTCAGATGATGCACTATTTATAAATAATACAGTATATAATAATGACTACGGTATACGACTTTGGTATTCGGACAACTCCGTTTTAAAAAATAATTCGGTTTATTCTAATAACATTTATGGTATTTCCATTAACAAATCATCAAATCCCCTAGTAAATGAGAATTACATATCTGGGAATGGTTATGGTCTATTCTTAATACTCTCCTCTACCGCTGTTATTTGTAATAATTCGATTCGCGATAATGGCTATGGGATAAGTATAGAATCATATAGCGATGTGAATATTACAGGAAACACCATATTCTCAAGCCAATCATATGGTGTATGGCTATCTTCCTCGAATAATGACATCTATATTCATCATAACAACTTCATGAACCTTCCAGGAAAACAGGCCTCTGACAATAGTGCAAATTATTGGGATGACGGATATCCCTCGGGTGGAAATTACTGGTCCGATTTCAGAGGATATGATAAATTCAGTGGACCGAACCAGAATATTCCAGGAAATGATGGGATTGGTGATACCCCTTACGAACTAGACATAGATTCACAAGATAATTATCCATTAATGCAACCTATTGGAAATATATCGTATTTGTGGGAAGGTTGGAATCTGATTTCAATTCCATTAACCCAGGATGAGCAGGAGCTTATCAGTGTCCTCGACTCAATCGATAGTTGGTATGATGCAGTCCAATGGTATAATTCAACAAACGTAGACGATCTTTGGATGCACCACAAAGTTGGCAAACTCTTTGGAAACAACCTTTTTAAGTTAAACGAAACAATGGGATTTTGGATTCATATCACAGAATCTGATGGAGTTATACTTGAATACTCAGGCACCCAATCAACCTCAAACCAAACCATATACCTATATGAAGGCTGGAACATTGTAGGCTATCCTTCATTGACAAGCTATAACCGGAGCGATGGTTTGAATAACCTCACATTTGGCCAAGATGTAGATTTGATACAATGGTATAACGCCTCAACTAAAACTTGGCATGACCTTGATGAAAATGACTATTTTGTCCCAGGAAGAGGATATTGGGTCCATGCCCAGGCTGAATGCGAGTGGGAAGTTCCATTGTAAAGGGATGCCGCATCCCCCCTCGCTCAACCCCCGCCTCCGCGCTCACCACACAGCTGAGCTGCACCTGCCACCCAAATCATCCAGCGCAGAATCACCACAGATCAACTGGAATAAGGGAGGGTGAGCAGAAGGCCTATTACTTATTCATATATTTTGTGTATGGTAGGATTTGGTAGGGCTCGAAGCGAAAGCCATTACAAACGAATATCCTAATAGCTTGAGGAGAAGAGAGTGGAGAGTGAATCCTTGCAAGGAGTAGCGGGCGAGAACAGATTGGGATTGAGCAGGGGGAAGGGATTTAGAAACAATAGGGGTTATAATTATATTGAAAACGCGAAGAAATGAAGGTTTGGATATAAATTATAAAAAGAAAAAAGAGAAGGTTTAAGGGGAAATTTAGATACCGTTATGAATGTCCTAGGTATGAGTCTTAGCAGTTTTCATTGCTGCATCTGCTTGAAGGAATCCTGCGCCGTAGTCAGTTCCACACCATTCGAAGTGTCCGTAGCGGAATATTCCCTCGAACCAATGAAATTCAAAAAGCCAAGCTCCATCGCATGCCAAGGGTAGACCACTCGCTGCATTCTTTAGAATCTTTTCCATTTCGCGTTGATTAAGTTCTGGATGGTCTTGCAAGATGAGTGCCGCGATAGAGGATGTAATAGGTGTAGCCACACTTGTACCTCCTCCATGAAGATAAGCTGGAGGGGGATTAACCCATTCCACGCCGTTCCAGTAAACGTCCAGTTTATTCGGACTAAAAGCCCAGGAAGCTATAGTAGTGAGGTCTAGGTCGGAAGGTTTTTGTCCAAGATCCTTGTTTGGCCTGGAACTGTACTCTGTAAGATAGATTTGCCAATTGTTTCCCCAGACATCCTTCGTATTGAGTTTCTCAGGCACATCGTTTAGCCAGAAATCGAAATTGAGTACTGGAACCCAATTCTCAGTCCATCCCGCAGCACCAACTGAGATTACCTGTGGATATCCAGCTGGCCAAACCATTCCCAAGTTGCCGAAGTTGCCAGCTGCAGCAACCACGATTACGCCCTTGTCAATTGCGTAGTCAATGGCATCTTCTAGAACTTTATCTGGGACAGGCGAGTAGAGACTCATGCTTATGATCACCGGCCCATCTAAAGTTTCAGCCAGGTCTGCAATGTAGTAGATGCCAGCAGACACCATTTCATAGGATCCGTATAGCATGTCGACTTTTCCGTCATAAACACCTTCCTGGAACATATTGGTTTGGTAGTTGGGATCTGGACAATCAAGGAACCAAGAGTCAAGAACCAACACTGGGATTATTGTTGCTTTTGGAGCAACGCCCCTAACCCAGTAATCCCCTAGTCTGTAGCCGGTTATCGTGCTTGTCACAGCGGTGCCGTGACCTGAGCCATATTCATTAGTCACAAATCCGCGGTCGTCAAGAAGTGGGCCAAATACAAAGTCCCCAATAGCATCATCCCACCATACATCATGGCTGAAACCTTTGCCCAATTCCCAGGCGATATTAGCTTCTGAGAAGAAGTATGGCCAACTTTCCAAAAGCCCCGTGTCCAGTACTGCTATATAGACGCCTTCGCCGTCGTTTGACACGACTTCTGCATCCACTATGTCTACCCAAGAAGGTACAATTTCCGAAAGTGGATCACTACTGCTACCTTGTAAGGTTGTTTCCAAAGACATGCCACATCCTAGATCAGGGAACATAAGTTGCGTAGTGCCCAATCCTTGACGAGTCGCCACCTCATCCTCCTCCACACCCGCGTTCATTGACATTCCTGCGAATGCAACAACGATCAGTGCTAAAACCATTCCAATTGCCATCGTTTTTCTCATTCTTTATCACCTCCTCCCTCTGAGACTAAGGGTTTTTGTATTTTTTATTAGAACCATTGTTACTATTTCCCTCCTCTATTTGCACCCCACCTCGGCGCCATCAATTTTTAGAAAATAGGTCATAGAAAACAAACACATAATCATTCCAAAGACCCCTTTTCTTCCCATTTTTAAATCCTCTCACAGCTCTTGACAAGAAGTTGTATATAACTGTTTGTGGCCACATGTGGCCACAAGATATGTCTGGACTCTTGCAAGGCTCATTAGCTATACGAATGGCCGTAGTGAAGCAAAATCGTTCTCAGTGGGATGATGAGGTCCTTGGTATCCAATGTGCAGGGCCAAGTTCATTCTTCTTTCTAAATTGGAATGTATCGTTTTCTCATTTAAAAACTCGTTCTCAGCTTCAGCAAGATTCTGAACAAAATTGATTATACACTCTTTGGTGGGATTATTAATATCTATACTCGCTCTTGCTATCTCCGTTCGTAAGATCAACATTGCCATTCTAGTATCGTCAAATCCATCACAGAAGTCCACTATAATGGCATCCATTGCACCCATGGATGTTGCCTTGTCTGTGGTTCCGCGAATTCTTGTGGCCATAAGGCATTCATAAAGATCTTTTACCGGATCTACAATTTCTTCTGAGCCCATCACAAGGTGCCCTAAGCTCTCGAAGGCTCTTTTTACATTGCTTCCGTTTTGGGCACTTGTTGAATAGCAATATTCCAGCTCAATAGGAAGATTATTAGGGGAATTTCCATTGAACCTATGGGAGAACTCGGTCAAGTCATCGTATTCAAACTCGAACTCCGCTTTCATGTCGGATTTATTGCAGACAAAGACCAATGGTATGTGATCAACAATCTCAAACAAGGAAGGAATCCAATATTGCTCCAGATTATCGAGAGTTTCCTTTCGGGTCCTATCGGAAACAAGAAGAGCACCATGGGCACCCACGAACGTCCTGGTATGAAGTGCCTGGTATCCCTTACTACCTAAAAGATCCCAGATCATGAGGGTAATAAATTCTGTCCTGTTAGATGTGGGAATCTTAAGGATTTTCTTTGTTACCTTTGTTCCCACGGTAGCAGTATAAGAGTCTTCGAATCGATCAAAAACACATCTTCGAATGAGACTGGATTTCCCCACGCCACTGTCACCTAAAAGAACGATTTTCTTTTTAATGTGCATTTGTTATCACCTCCTCTCTCTGAGACTAAGGGTTTTCATATTTTGGGAAAAGAAGGTTTATACTTTCCTCCCTTCCTTGTCGATGCGCCCCACATTGGCGCTCTGCTCCTTTGCTTTTTCTCCAAAGGGGATTGGGACAATATATTTGTCTCCTTATATAGTTTTTTAATTTAATGAAATTAAATATTAATAAAATGTTAGATGTAATTCTATCATATAACAAATAAATATATAATAGTTATATATTATAAATTGTCAGTTTATAAAAATATTACACTAAAAGTCTTTTGCGTCATCTCCCCCCCAAAATCCCATATCCTCCTCACGCTATTCCCTGTCCCCAAAGAATCCACCCCGGAGATTAATATCCACAAACCTCATTCCAACCATCCCCCATTTCCTCTAGGTACTTTGTGCCGTGTGAAGGAAGGGCTAACAATCCCTCTGAGGTTTAGTAGAAAGTGCGCCATCCCCCAACTCAATCCCCATCTCCGCGCTCACCACACACCCAAGCTGCACCTGTCACCCAAATCCATCCAGGCCAGAGTGACTACAGATCGACAGGAATAAGGGAGGGTGAGCGGAAGGTATATAACTCAATATGTTAATAACTTTCAACAATGGGTAGGAAGGTAATTGCGATTTGGTTAAGCCTGATCATGATGGTTAGCTTTGTTGTTATTGTAGATGTTAGTATGGATATTTCTCTTAATGTTGGAGGAACAACGCTTTATGTCAATACGACTGGGAGTGGTGGGGCTTATATGAAGATACAGGATGCGATAAATGCCAGCATTGATGGGGATACTGTATTTGTCTATAACGGTACTTATTACGAACGAATCATAGTAAATAAAACTATCAATTTAATTGGGGAGGATAGGAATAATACTGTAATTGACGGGTATGGCGATAATGATGTAATAAATATAGATACCATTTGGGTGAATATCACAGGCTTTACTATTATTAACGGAGATACTGGCGTTTCGATTCCCTATAGTTCCAACAATAATATCAAGGATAACAATCTTTTTTCAAATAATTTCTACGATATATGTCTCTTTTTCTCATCTAACAACTCTATAATAGGGAACAACATCAACGATAGCAATAATGGCATATACCTTTGGACATCTTCATACAACAATATAAAATCCAATAACGTTTCTTCAATCAATTACAGTGGGATAGAACTCTCCTATGATTCCAATAATAATCAAATCACATACAACAACTTATCGGAAAGTACTTTCGGTATCATGCTTCACATGTCCAGTTCTTGGAACAATATTGTGGGTAATAATATTTCTAATAATTACTACGGCATTATTCTTGGAATATCTCCCAACAATAACATTACAGACAATAATATTTATAGTAACATTTATGGTATCAACATTGCAGGTTCACCTAAAATAAACATAACAAATAATAACTTTATGAATGATGGGGTAACAATTTCCGGATCTGAATTAAACCATTTCGATTCCCATATTATTCCTCAAAATAATATGGTTAATGGTAAACCTCTTCATTATTATAAGAATATGGTTAGCATTGATATCAACGGGATATCTCTCGGGCAGATCATATTAGTTAATTGCACAGATGTAAACATTTCAAACATTAGAATAAATAATACAGATATCGGTATAGAAATTGCTTTCTCCACCGTAATTATGATTAAAGATAACGATATCTTATTCAATGATGTACATGGTATTTATCTTTACAAATCTTCAAATAACACGATAATTAAAAATAACGTGACATATAATAAATGGCGAGGGATATATCTTGAATTCTCAATGATGAATAATATTTCCTCCAATAATGTCTCATCAAATGAAGAAGGTGTTACTCTCGTTTCATCTTCAAAAAATATTTTATTAGAAAATAATATTTATTTCAATACTAATGAAGGTATAAATCTCATTTTATCATCAAAAAATAAAGCCTCACTGAACGATTTTTATTATAACGGTAACAGTGCGACTTTAGATATGTCTGATAACAACTCAGTTTTAACTAACAATTTTATGTCGAGTACAGGTTACGATATCTATATCCATTCATTATCAAGATACAACTTAATTAAAGGCAACAATCTCGCTGTAGAAGATTGGGGTATATTTATTGACTTAGCATCTTACAACGACGTTATTGGAAATAATGTTTCTTCTAAAAAATGGCGGGGTATTATGCTTAACGAGGCTTCATATAACAATATTACAGGCAACGATTTATTTGATAATAAATATGGTGTATATCTTAGGTTATCATCAAATAACATTATAAAATACAACAATATTCTTAGTAATGACGGCGGTATCTCTCTTGACCAGTCAACAAACAATAAATTTTATTACAATAATATCATTGAGAATGTCAATCAAGCATATGATAATTCTGATAACGGTAATAATTGGAATAACAGCTATCCTCAAGGAGGAAATTACTGGTCTGATTATACTGGTTTGGATTTGAACAGTACACCTAACCAAGATATTCCTCCAAGTGATGGAATCGGGGATACTCCCTACCTCATAAATATAAATTCTCAGGACAACTACCCGCTCATGGAACCTATCGATAACTATACAATATTGAACCAAGGCTGGAACCTTATTTCTCTGCCCTTAATTCAGGCGGATCAAAATCTGATAAAAGCATTAGAGATGATTGATGGTTATTACGATGCAGTTCAATGGTTTGATCCAACAGATCCGATTGATCTTTGGAAACACCACAAAGTCGGCAAACCTTTCAACAACGATCTATTTGAGATAAACGAAACAATTGGTTTTTGGATCGATATAATCCCGCCAGAAGGTGCTATTTTATTACACAATGGTACCAAACCAATCTCAAACCAAACAATCACCCTCCATCCTGGCTGGAACATGGTAGGCTATCCATCCCTGACAAGCTATAACCGAACAGAAGGACTTAACAACCTCACCTTCGGACAAGATGTAGACTTGATACAGTGGTATGATGCCGAAACGCAAACCTGGCATGATCTTGGTGAGAACGATTATTTTAATCCAGGAAGAGGATATTGGATTCACGCCAGTGTTGAATGCGAATGGGAAGTTCTATTCTAACTGTTCATTATCTATGATTTACATGTAAACCAACACACCTATTATTGATATTAATATACTATAATAGGATAGATATGGGTAAGAAATTGAGGGCCGTGTCTTTAACTCTACTTTTATGTTTAGCCATTTTTGGAGTTCTTGATTTTTCCTTCGATATTATCGAAATAGTATCAGGAGATATCCTTTATGTGAACTCCACTGGGGCTGGAGGGGCTTACACGAGTATCCAGGATGCCATTGATAATGCAAGTGATGGGGATACTGTATTTGTGTATAGTGGGATTTATTATGAGAATGTGGTTGTGAATAAAACTATAAGTTTGGTTGGGGAGGACAGAAATACCACGGAAATCAATGGTTGGAATAATGGTGATGTTGTGTTAATTACAAGGGATTACGTGAACATCACAGGTTTTAACATTACACGAAGTGGATCGAATTCTGAAGATGCAGGGATAGATCTTTTTAGTGTGCAAAATTGTAGAGTCTTTAGTAATAATGCAAGATGGGGTGGTCATTCAGGAATTCGTCTCTATTTATCAACCAATAATACCATCGCCGATAACAATATCTCCCACAAAGGATTTGCTATTTATCTCAAATATTCAAATGAAAATACTATTGAAGGAAATATGGCTATCATGAGCAATAGTAACGGTATTCTTCTTTATTCTTCAAATAGAAACAACATTTCAGACAACAACATCTCAAACGTAGCACATTATGGAATTACAATATCCAGTTCAAGCGGAAATAATATAACAAATAACATTGCCTTCTCGAACAGCGAGTGCGGGATTTATTTCCTAAATTCTAGTGGTAACAATATCCTGGGTAACAACATATCGAGCAACCATTACGGAATCAAACTATGGACTTCAAAAGACAATAACATAACCAATAATAACATCTTCTCGAACAATAATTGTGGCATCCGTTTTGATTATTCCGATTTCAACAATATTATTGGTAACGATGTTTTAAACAACAGAAACGGTATTGATATATGTCGTTCTGATTCGAATAATATCTTGGGAAACAATGCCGACTCGAACAGCGATATGGGTATATTCTTGAGAATATCATCTGGAAATAACATCTCAAACAATATTGCCTCAAATGGTGATCATGGTATATGCCTCTATGAGTCCAAAAAAAACAACATTATTCATAACAATGCCTCCCACAACAACTTGGATGGTATTCAATTCAGTAGATCAATTAATAACAGTTTTAAAAATAATACTATGGTAAATAATGGGATATTTATTACAGGGATTAAACTTGAGCATTGGAATACGCATAACATTGATACCTCAAATATAGTCAACGGTAAACCGGTTTACTACCTAAGGAACCAAAACGGTGGTACAATTCCCGAAGGTGCGGGGCAGGTAATCCTTGCTAACTGTACCGCAATTAATGTTGAGAATCAGGAACTCGGAAACGGTTCAGTTGGTGTTGAACTTGGATATTGTTCAAACAATACTATTACTAACAATAACGCATCATCAAATAGCTGGTATGGTTACTATCTCTGGAAGTCAATTGGCAACACCCTCAAAGGTAATTAGGTATCACACAGCGGATATCGATTTATGGCTGATGGACATGGCATATGTCTTGAGTCATCAAATGAAAATGAAATATTTGATAATAATGCTTCAAACAATCAGCCAGGAGAGGGGATATATCTTTGGAATTCTACAAACAATACAATTTATGGAAATATTCTCTCTGAAAATTATTATGGTATCATGCTCTCCTCTTCACCTGGCAACGATCTTCTTAGCAATACCGCTTATAACAATACACATTATGGTTTTAGGATCGTAGCCTCAAATCAGAATAACATTACTTGTAACAATTTATCGGGTAATGGTTGCGGTATATATAATATGTATTCGTTCGAAAACATCATCGAAGGTAATAATATTTCAGATAACAACTACGGTTTTAATATTGAGAATTCAGCGAATAACACGATATTTCATAACAATTTTTTATATAATTCATTTCACGCAAAAGATAATTCGGGTAATAATTTCTGGGATGGAGGTTATCCTTTAGGAGGTAATTTCTGGTCAGATTATGTGGGAACAGATTCATTTAAAGGTCCGAATCAAAACATTCCCGGGAGCGATGGTATGGGAGATTCACCATATACCGCCATTTATGGGGGTTATGATAATCAAGACAACTATCCACTCATGGATATTTATAACTATAAGCCCTTGGAGAACTACACAATTTTAAAACAAGGTTGGAATCTCATCTCGATCCCTCATATCCAAGAAATCCAGAGCCTGCAAAAAGTTCTTGAGATGATAGATGGTTGGTACGATTCAGTCCAATGGTATGATCCAACAGACACTATGGACCTATGGAAGCATTATAAAATCAATAAGCCTAACGGTAACGACCTGGCTGAATTAAAAGAAACCATGGGTTTCTGGATTCACATCACGCAACCAGGAGATACTATTTTTGTCTATAATGGTACCCAACCAACCTCGAACCAAACCATCACCCTCCATCCAGGCTGGAACATGGTAGGCTATCCATCC
>CP070672.1:2466762-2469500 GCA_020351895.1 Thermoplasmata archaeon | reverse complement strand
GTACTTGGAGGGCAGGGTGGAGCTCTCCACCATCACCGTCACCCTCCGAGAAGAGTTCGCGGAGGAGATAACAGTGCTCCCCAAGGTCAACTGGTGGGAGCCCGTCAGCACCGGGCTCGAGGCCCTCACCACGGTGGTGCAGGGGATGCTGGCCATGGCGGTCTTCATCGTGCCCTTCTTGGCCGTGGGCTTCCCGGCCTACCGCCTGTTCAAACGCGGCTTCGGGGCGAAGGATGTGGCTCCTGAGGGCGCCTCCCAGTGAGGCTGAGCCACCTTTCAGGTATCGTTGAATCCGAACGCCATAAAAGCAAGCTCCCGATATGAAGGAGGCATGACGCCGCCCATATCCATGATCGTCGCAGCGATCCTGGGCCTTGCCCTGGGCTACTCCGGGCGCAGGTGGTGGCTCTCGGGAACTGTCACGGGTACCCTGTTGACTGTCTATGGTATGTCTGGAAGCTCCGAGGGGGTCGTGCTGGTGGGCGTGATGGTGGTTTTATTCTTCCCTCTTTTCTTCTCCATCGGAGGGCTGGCCAGCATGATCGGCCGTTTCTTCAGGCAGTGGAATGGATCCCGGAGCGGAGTCGAACCCCAAAATCCATAATTCTTTCTGGTAATAATCTATATTCGAAATTACATCGAAATATCCCTGTTGCATAATTTCATATGTCAAACACACTTCGCGCGCGCGATCAAGCTATTAGTTCCCAAAATTCCTTCATATCTCTTATCTTATCAAAATCTTGGTCTTCAACGGCATGTTTTTTAAATTCTGGATTTAATTCAATAGCTTTCTTCAAATCCATAAAGACAGCATCTAAGTTACCAATCTTTGCATTAAAAAGGCTCCGACCATATAGCGCGCGCGGACTATCAGGAACAATCGATAAAACTTTATTGCAATTATCTATTGCTCTTTCATATAACCCTTTTTTTGATAACACATGACTTTCTACTAATAGTAGACTCACATTATTGGGCTCTTCCTTTATGTGTTTTGCTAATAACTCTAATGAAAGATCTTCTTTATTGTTATCGCTTAAAGTTAGTGCTTCTCTAATAATTGAATTTATATTATTTTCTTTAATTTCTTTTAACAACGACTCGGCATCTAATTTGTTTTTATCGGATAATCCCAACTTTAATGCATTTTCAAGATTTTTCGCAGCATCGTTAAATTGTTCTAACGTAGCATAGATTACTCCACAATAGTAAAAAGGCTCAGGATATGAGGGATCTATTTTTGTAGCCCATTTAAAATCAGATAAAGCTTTATCTTTTTGTTTTAACCTCATATGTATCTTACCGCGATCGAATATTACCTCCTTAAAATCAATAGTCCACCTACGCTTTTGAGGTAGAGAAATAACATGGTTATAATCAGCTAAAGCTTCTTCATATCTTTCAAGTTCTGTCAACAAACTTCCACGATAGATAAGAAGCGATGGATCATCGGGATTTATCTCTAAACCCTGGTTAAAATCTTGAAGAGCTGGAGTATTTTTATTCAATGTCCAATATACAATTCCCCTATATTGATATGCCAATTTATTAACGGGATTTAGTTCAATTGAAATGTTCAAATCAAGCAAAGCTTCTTCATATCGATCCCAATCCCAAAAAAACTTTCCACGTTTTAAATAAGAACTTGAATCTTTTGGATTTAGATTAATTGCCCTATTTAAATCGTTCAACGAACCTTCGGGTTCCTCTAAATGCCCTAAATAACCACGTAGTCTAAGAGCCACTGAATCCTGTGGATCTCTATTAATTACTTCATTTAGGGCATTCCAATATTCAAGTGGTCGAAACATGTCTCTCCCTTCAGCAACTTCATCAATTTTTTTCCACATTCATTCATGTTTCTACCTACCATCAATATCACATAATGTGTCAGCATAAAGTCCACGTCTATAATCATCCATATTAGCTGCTGCTGAATTATACATTGCACTTTTACGAAAATTTAGCGAGCGGTCGATAGAGCGTAAAGCAAATGTGTTAAATTTTTGAAATGTTTCGGGCTCTATTATAGTAGATATTGTGAATGGTAGATGCATTAATTGATTTTTCTTTTTACCAACTATTGGATACAGGAAAGGAGCTTGGAACGGGTTTCGAATGTCCCATTCAATATGGAAAAGGTCTTGGGTTTTAAGAGGCACCAATTTACATGGCCAATATTGATCTTTTTTATCGGAATCCAAATGTGATTCGTATGCGTGCCATTTTGTGTCGATATGAAATGATAGATTCTGATTTTCATCAAATAGATAATCTGTATGGGTTTTCTGGTATCCAATCATTTTTTCATATAAATATTCTCCACCATAAGCCTTTGTCATATAATCTGCCATGGGATTATATTGATTGGGCATAATCGGTATATGTTCAATATCCCAATTGATGTATGTACGTATCTTGTGCCCTGGTCGCTTTCCCTTGAATATGGAAAATAGTGATTTTTCAAGACCTTGATTGGCATTATACGTGATGAGAATAGGCTCATAGTGATCTGCTGAGATTTTATTTACAAATACATATACAGGCTCATAATCAAAAACGTGATATGGGAAAAGTTGAATTGGCCAATAGGCAAAATATTGAATGCAATAAATCATGGGGTTATTCTCGGAACGGATAACCCTAAATTTAATTTGAAATGTAGGTTCGCTTTCAGGCAGGATGTGCGTAAATAGAGCTTCCATGTATGAATTTATTCTATTTGATGTTGTTCG
>CP070672.1:2427709-2466662 GCA_020351895.1 Thermoplasmata archaeon | reverse complement strand
ATCCTCAACATTGTCATCTATACCATCATAATCAGAATCAGTGGAATTTGGGTTGAATTCTCCACCTCTACCCGTAATTATATTATTGTATTCGAATTTACCGTCTGCGTTTTTATCCTCACCATCGATTTCATGGAGGGTACCTGCTGAATCAAATTGTCCATTTCCTTTCCAATCAGGATGAGGATTTCCTTCTTGATCAAGCCCATCATCATGCCAACCATCCCAGATTCCATCGCCATCATAATCAGGGTCTAGTGGATCCGTAGTAGTTGTCGGATCTTCATCCTCCTGAAATGTGCCGTAATGAGGAGAAGCTGTGTTTGTACCCCATATCATTGTTGTCTCCGAGCAAACTTCGGAGAGCGTAATACCGAGTTCCACTCCATCTCTTATACCATCGTTATCACTGTCAATATCCAGTCCATTCTTATTACCGTCATTGTCTGTATCTAGATTTCCTTCATGGATGTCATTGTCCGCGACTCCATCGTCATCCGTGTCGACATCGATTGGGCTAAATTCATCCCACTCTTCGTCTGAATCCCAGATCCCGTCGAGATCATCATCACCTTCGATCACACCATCGTGATTCTCATCCTCAACACCATCCTCAAATCCGTCCAAATCAGTGTCGAGGCTCAGTGGATCGGTTTCGGGAGCTGCCACCTGATTGGGGGTTTCACCTCTTTGTGCATCTTTTCCTTCGAAATCGCCATTTGCGTTTTTATCCTCGCCATCCACCTCATCAGCATCATAATTATGATTCATTTCTTGACCCCAGTCACCATCCGGATCAGCACCGTCTACGCCTTCTGGTCTTGCATAGCCATTATAATCATCATCCACAACGCCATCACCATCATCATCCAAACCATTCTCGCATAAATCAGGAATTCCATTATCGTTTAAATCAATTCCTTCACTTGGGCTAATTATCCCATCATTATTTGTATCATGATCCGGAGTAGTTACCGCACTGTTGCCACTGTCATCAACAACTCCATCAGAGTCATCATCATCACCATTATTTTGCAAGTCGTTTGCATCACCATCATTATCGTATCCGTCTTTGGGATTGTTACACATATCATAATCGTCATGGTTTGGATCTGGATTAGTTAGTACATTATAACCGCTTTCGTCCCTACTAAATAATCCATCTGGTCCTGTATCATGCCAACCATCCCAAATTCCATCACCATCTGTATCAGGACTTGTCATATTTGTTGTGGTAATTACATCAGCATCTCCTGTAAAATTATTTAGTTCAAGATCTCCGTTTGTATCCTCTTGCGTCACAGGATTATTGTCAAACGGATTGTCAATAACATCCCATCTGAGATCGGCAAGAGTCAATCCTATTTCTGTTCCATCTAATATCCCATCGTTATCAGAGTCGGGATCTAATGCATTGATACCATTGTTAAAGAATGGAAGACCCTCTCCTATTCGTCCCGGATCAGTAACCCATTTCCCATCATTATCACTATCTTGTTTCCAGTAGAATTCCAGACTATCGATAATACCATCATCATCAGAATCAGCATCTAGCGGATTAGTTCCATACCATGATTCAACTCCATTTCTTATTCCATCTGAATCCTGATCATCATCTAAGGCTGGACGGCCATCATAAGTTTCCTGATGATCCTTTACGAAATTATGAATTCCACCATAAGGAGGATCTGTATTAATGGTGACAGAAAAAATATGATCCTTATATGTGTCCGAGATTCCTACATCCAATTGGTAAACTGCATAATCATCTTCTGCCAATTTGATATACGCCCATGTATGAGGGGCTGTTGATTTAACGTAAATCTCATATCCCTCATAAGTTAAAACAGGTATATTTGGTCTACTTAGAGGTTTATATTTTGATATTAATTGTGTGGTTGCAGGTGGTAAATAATTCTGATCATCATAGTACCAATAAACTCGGAGGTCTAATGTTCCCACAAATTGCAAATCTGGCATAAGAGGATCAAACGCAATCCAAGTCTGAGTCCAGGTACTATCATCGCTCTCATCGTCGTCCTTATAATGTGTAAAGTCAACTTCACCCTCCTCCCCTGGCTTTTCATTATAAGTCCCTTTTCTAAAAACTACATAAGTGTAATCATAATCGGGACCACTTGAGGCAACATTATCATATTCCTCACCAGCCGATGCAACGCCATCATTTGAGTCGATATCCCATATGTTGATGTACCAGTCAAAAGGATATGTTGGAGGTACCTCATTAGGAGAATATTCATCAGAATTATTGAACCATAATGTTTCCGCTCCATCCCAGAGACTGTCGTCGTCACAATCCGGATCAGTTGGATCTCCTTCAATATAATAAAATGCACCTAGAATAGTATCAGGTATTCTCATTGCATCCAAAAATGTATCATTATTCCAATTCTCCTCCCCATCTGTCAATCCATCGTCATCTGAATCAATATCCTTCATGCTTCTGATACCATCACCATCGATGTCCTTATACCTCACGACATTATTGTAGCAGCCATCCGGCCAAGTACCAGCATGATCACCGGGTCTCATTGAATTATAATAGAACTCAACTCCATCAGGGACGTTATCTTCGTCGGTATCCCATTCCAAGGGATCTGACTGATAAGTTCCCCAGTGTATATCCGGTTTATCGTAATCTACATCATCAACATCCAAGTCATACCAATATGGAAGAATTTCTCCACTAATACCGCTGTCATAGTTACCATCCTCATCATAATCAATGGGATCCTCTAAATCATCATAGAATCCATCGATTAGCCAATCGTTGTCAGTATCCCAATCCATGGGGTCGGTTCCGTAACCTCCCCACCAGTAACTGGGAGTATAATCTCCCAGCTCTCCGAAACCTTCACATTCTTCTCCCTCGTCCCACACACCGTTGGCAATGGTGTCCACCCAGTCAAATACACCGTTGAATTCTGTACCATCTGCATCTGGACCTGGATATCCGTTATCATCGACAACGCCGTCATGATCATCATCTATTCCATTTAATTTGTTTGTCTCCTCTGTATTACCTGGTTCTAAACGATCCAAACCGTAATCCTTCCAACCATCAAATAAACCGTCACCATCGCTGTCTGGATAGTAAGGATTCATCTCCGCCTGATTCTTGAAATACGGATTGTCATATTTATTGAGTGCTTCATAATGTGTTTCTGTTGCAGTGGTTATCAAATCAGCGTCAAGCTCTCTATCGTAATCCCAGTTTTCAATATAATCAGGTATTCCATCGCCATCTGATTCTTGGTCCAAGGGATCGATTACACCATCACCGTCCGAATCATATACTTTTATACCCCAAATCCCCAATCCACCATTATCGCGTCCACCATAACTGAATTTTTCATCGAAGTATAGTTCGTCTCCATCGCATATTCTATCATTTTCCGAGTCTCTATTCCTCGGATTGGTTTCCAGCCAGGTTTCGCTGCTGTCATAATAATCATCATAATTGGTATCCCCTAATGTATCGCCGGAATTATCCAAATCTTCGCCGTTCATCGGTGATTCCGAGCCTACTGAATCATCATACATATAGTCCATTATCCACCCGTCGGGAACATCGTCCAAATCTGTATCATAATGGTAAGGTAAGGTCCACATCCAGTAAGTTTCTTGTCTTTTTATTCCGTAATCTGCGTTCGGATATCTAAAATGGTCCAAATCGCTGGAAGAGATGTCATATGTGAACGTTATTGCTTTTGTTGATCCTGAATCGGGTATGTCGATATAGAGCGTATCTGCATCTGAGCATACATCATAACCCTCCGGTGTCTTCGAAATTGCTGTACCCGGGATATTTCCTGTGAATTTTGTGGGTGTTTTATATTCATCTAGATCTAAGTCATTGTTTTTTGTTAATGCTGCTACCCTAAGGTTACTGTTGTAATTAGAGTTGAGTTCACTGTAATACACTCCGTTAATGGCATTGGTTCTGAATACCACTCTGACCTCATTTCTGTCCTCCAGATTATCAAAATCAGAATCAAGTGAATCACCATTGGTTCTGCGGTATTCTACGAAATCACAGAGTCCGTCGCCATCGTGGTCGATATTCATTGGATCTGTAATTACATTATATGGATTTTCTACCGCTTGACCAGTCCCCACACCTGTTGAGTCCCATACCGTGGCTTTGTAAGTCGACCCAGTAACCTCGATATAGTCGTTCACACCGTCGTGATCTGTATCTGTTGCATTCGGGTAAGAGAGGAAGTCCGTTGTTACCGAATCCAAATCAACGAGTTGAAGCTCATCCCCGTCCCAGAGATTATCGTAATCTGTATCCGCATTGTTCGGATTAGTAGCAAAGGAATGGAACTGCATCTTGAAATCCGTGATCTCAATATTTGTGGTCGGTCGTTCGGTCTTTATTCTGATAGGTATGTATATTTTATCCTCACCGTTGGTGTTAGGATGCTCCACTAACCAACGGTTTATTTCGTGTGAAAAACCTGTAACCACAGTGTTGAAATCCTTAGCAGAACTGCTCCATTCCACTGTTCCGTCATCTCCAATATCTATGGTTGTCGTGGTATACAATTTAGGTATTTTAATCATCCAGGAAAACTTATTCAGCGGGAGCCATTTGTTCTCACTCAACATATATGCATCCCCGAGGTCATGATCAGCTCCCGAGGTGGAATCAAGCATTCCGATCTGGACATATTTCCCAATGGGGACAGTGAAGACCATACAGACACCTGTTGTGGGTGAGATTATCTCGTAATCTGGGATGTTAAATACAACATAATCGTTCTGAGGACCATCGATTGTTGTGGTATAGATCACCTCACCGCCTATATGTACGGCCACTGAAACACCATTTACCCCATTGGGGATATCAACATAGATTTTCAACGACTGGATGGTGTCCCCTATGTTGGCACTTGTATCTATTACTCTCGATATGGAAAAATCCTTGAAGAACGTGTATAAGAAGTCATGGGTATCAACGGTTAGATCAAAATCGGTCTCCTGATTTATCCTGATGACCCTCATGGAGGCCTCGGACACCATGGCTGGGTCGTTACCATCTACATCAACCTCTATATATACGACTTTGTTGTAATCCGACGGCGTTATTGATGTCTCTAAATACACAGATTCAATTATTGGACCAGGAATTGGTTGATCACGGACTCCTACGATTTCGTCATCGAGTTCACTGGTTTTTACCAATACGATTTGATCGATGACAACCGCGGGGAGATCTGAAGCGCTTCCTGTGATATCGTTTAAAACCAGGCTCACTTTTGAAGTGCTGGATTTGAAGGGTTCTGTTTTGAACCATTGATACGAGTGAATAAGGGTATCGAACGTCTGGCTGTGTAATTGGATATTCAATTTATTTGGTGAGTCCAATATTTTGGTTTCGAGAATTCCGAAATCCTCAGTATCTGTTAATCTGGCTCGAACAAGGAATTGATAGTATGTACTGGTATCAACATTCACCTTGCTCCTCAAAATCCTGTTTTCCCCGAACCTTTTTACAACAGCCCTATTCTTTTGAGCATATAAATCGAGGACCATCTGTCCTAAATTCATGAGATGAAGTGCTGTGGTACCATCCGTTTCAGCATATACAATGTCATCATACATGTCTTTATTCCCGTCTCCTACTGCAATGGACTCCAATGAGGTAATATCGATTCTATCAGGTGATTTCCAATTGTCATTTTTTGTATCCCATCTGAAAATACCCACCGAATCAATATTCCTGGATACGATATCATTGTAATGATCGCTATCGATATCGCTAATGTATATGGATATTGGTGTGACTCCAGCTCCCAGATCTAGGGTCGTGGGAGACCAAGTTACATCAGATTGCCAGATCAATACAGTTACGGTTGTTTCACCGCTGTTGGCGGTTATGATATCATTGTAACCGTCATTATTCGCATCCCCAATATAGACCGATAAAGGATTGATGCCGCTATTGAGATCAGGCGATATTCGGTTCCATAACTCAGCAGAGTCATCCCACAACCATATGGTGACAGTATTTGATCCTTCGTTAGCTATCACGATATCATTAAAATCATCATTATTCGCATCGTCAATATAAACAGATGAGGGATTGTTTCCGCAAGGGAGATCAGGTAATTCTCGGCTCCATCCCTTAGCAGAATCGTCCCACAACCAAATGGTGATTGTATTTGAACCTCTATTGGCAGTCACGATATCATTAAAGTCATCGTTGTTTGCATCTCCAACAAAAACCGAAATCGGGTTTAATCCCACTGGCAGATCGCTATACCCTCCATCGTCAGAACTGGATGCCCAATCATCATAATGCCATGCCAGGATACTGATTTTATTTGAATCATAATTTGCAGTGACAATATCGTTATCACCATCGTTGTCGACATCTTCGATTACGACCGATTTAGGTCCGCCTGGAATATCCCATACGTCCTCAATTTCGTATCCGTTTATTTTCCATTCAAATATTGATAATTGATTAACATCATAGTTTACGGAAACCACATCGTTATTTCCATCATTGTTTGCATCGCCAATTGCTATGGCATAAGGAGTTCCACTAGCTATATCACCAACAGGTAAATCGTCTATTTTCTCGGGATAATACACTTCATGCATGGTTGATGAACTTATCCAGATCTTATCGCCCTTCAAGGCAACAATCTCATAGTCCGAGGAATAGTTGTATTTTACTTCTATCTCAATACCCGCCCCGGGAATGTTTGTATTCTTGAATAAGATCACACCGCTTATCATGGAAACGGAATAGGTACTCGGATCCTGTATCACATCGTTGAATTCTATTGCTATTTTACCGTTTGCTGGTTTTCTGGGAAGTTCGAACCATCTTTGGACATCATTACCCGTGAATCTCTCTGTAGTTTCTTTCAAATCATTGTTATTTGCGTCTGCCATAAATACAGCGGAATATGACTCTACTGTGTCTATATCGACTCTATCTGCCCATTTGACGCCTCCGGTCCCCACCCACCTGTGTATCGAAGCCATATTATCTGCACCACTTATAGTGACAATATCATTACAATTGTGAGAGGAATCTACTGTATTATCACTATTTGCTACGAATACTGAGGTGGGTCCGGCTCTAACAGGTATATCCGATGAGCTCCATCCAGTTCCGGTCCACTCAAGTATTGTAACTGAATCACTTCCGGTGTTCGCCGTAATGATATCATTATCGCCATCGTTGTCTACATCTGCTACAAATACTGAGGAAGGATCTGATCCAACAATATGATTATCTGGGGGCCCCCAATCGGAACCCGACCATATCAAAATAGAAACCGTGTCATCCCCTGCAGGATTTTTATTTACAGTAATTATATCATAATATTGACCATCGTTATCGGCATCTGCAACATACACGCATACCGGTCCGCTCCCAACAGTTTTATCAGGATTGCGTTTGCTCCATGTCGATCCAGTCCACTCATAAATAGTGACCGTATTGTCATTCGTATTCGCAGTTACAATGTCATTATCTCCATCATTATCTGCGTCTGCTACAAATACTGAGGAGGGATTTGCACCAACAGGTAGAGTATTCGGACTAGACCATCCCGAACCTGTCCATCTCAATACTGACACTGTGTTTGTCGGATCGGCATTTGCCGTTACTATGTCATTATCACCATCGTTATCAGCATCTGCAACGAAAACAGACACAGGGTTTACACCAACGGAAAGTTCATCAGAAAATACCCATTCCTTTCCATCCCATCTGTAGATTTTCACTGTATTTACACCACTTCCGCGGGTTACTACGATGTCATTGTTACCATCGTTGTCGGCATCTCCAACATAAAAGGAAGTCATATCATTATTTCCAGAATCGATGATACTTATGCCACCATCGTCGATGATATCTGATGTCTCCTCTGCATCTACATGATAATTCACTGCATTGTTAATCTCCTCGAAATCGTAGATGCCATCACCATCTGAATCTACTTTTAAAGGATTTGACATGACATGCATTATTTCTCCATCGTTTCCATGTTCAATGAAGATATCCCAACCTAAGAGCTCAACTCCATCATCGATTGTGTCTCCATCAGTATCTCTATCACCCGGATCAGTAGCATACCAATTAGGTTTGTTATCTGTTTCTCTTGCCTGAACCTCATCGCCATCTGGTAAACCGTCATCATCAGTATCGGTCATTGTTGGGTCCGCGAAATAGGATTTTACATTGAACTGAATATTTTTAATTTTCACTTTGTCAGTAGCAGTTGCCGATTTCACTTCTACTTTAAATGAAACGACATTTGATCGCAATGAATTTTCAGGGCTGTTTAGATATCTATTGACCTCCTGTGTTACATCGAGAATCTCTTCTTCACCTCCGGTCATGAGACCATAATGATTCCAAATTAGTGTTTCGGACGAATGACATATCTTCAATGTGGGATTATCGAGGTCATTTGGTGTGCTGTCATCACCAGCATATATTGTCATGGTCCCCCCAGTGATATAAATAGATTCATCACCTCCCGTTGATAGTGTCACATCAAATTGAGCAGACCCGCTGGATATGTCAAGAATCTGATCGGGCTCCACATCCACTCCTTCATAGATTCTTGCCAGGATAACCCTGTCCACCAATATCGAGGGCCTGTCCGAATCTGAAGCCATATCGAATGCTTCAAGGAAAACCTCCGATACACCAGAGAAAGTTTCCGTACAATACCAATGATAGCCCCTGGAAAGTTCTGTTTCATCGGTGTTCCGCACTAATGCAGTATTCGATTTGTCCTTCACTCTTAGTTGTAAATGCCCGCTACTCGCATATGGCTCTAGTTTCGCTCTTACATAGAACCTGTAACTAAGGGTTTCAAGGAGATCGGTTTGTGGTACTACTATCAACCGATTTTCGAAAGCGGGTATCGCACTTACTTCTATAGATGGTATGCTCTCTAATGCAGTTTGATCTACAGCAGTCACATGGTAGTAGTATGTAGAGCCATCATCAAGACCATATGTAGTATCATCAATCAAAAATGTAGAAGTGGTGGTAGTAATATGTGTTAATGAACCTGGGGAAGTTCCCCGATATATCTTATAATTGTTAATGTCTGATTCTGGATTTGAATTCCAACACAGATATACTTTATTTGGGATAGATCCAAAATCATAAGCCTTCAATCCAGTTGGAGCCGAAGGTTCGGCAAGATCTGTAGGTGCATAGGGAGTATTAAACGAAATAGAGAATAATTCACTGGGTAGATAATTCTTAGCCTTTATTGCAAACCAATAGGTTCCGGATGATAAACCTGTAACTTCATATTCCTCTTGGGAATATGCAATTTTTGGATTATTTAATACAATTTCATTCGGGATATCATCCCACCAATCATCTAACAAGCCATAACTTGATGGATCAACATCCGTATACCTGATTCTGTATTCATCAACCTGGCCATAGTGTAAATTATTGACAGGATCATAATCCCTCCCTGATGCTGTCCAAACAAGATTTATTATGCTATTGGCGGGATCATCATCAACAGATATTGCTTTCAAATCCTCGATTGGTCCTGGATTTGGGTTAATAAATATATCGATTAGATATGGATTTATATCTCCATTGATAGGATCTTTAATGGAATCTGTAGGACTACTATCCGTAGCTTCAATGTAGTACTCCAAATCATTATTTGGTAAGCTTGTTAATGTATATGAATAAATTCCATTGCCTTGAGGAGTAAGAGTTTCAGAGGGGTATGTATTCCAATCCGTATCACCGCTATCTCTATAATATAATGTAACTGTAATATCACCTGAGTTGGAATCATCATCATACGCTTCAGCTATAAATTCTATGTCACGGGATTTACAACTTCCTCCAATAGGAGTATGTTTAATGGTAAATGGTGCTATTGTAACAGTAAAGTAGTCGGATTCGAAATTCGGAGGATTATCGAATTCGGATCTCGGAAGTTTGTTTTCATTTGATTCACTGTCTATTGCCTCGATATAGTATTCGAGCCCAGGTAGTTGGACAGCCGAACCGGGAATAGTAAATTGATAAGTATTGACATTTGAAGAAACCGGTGAAGCAATCCAAGATGTTCCACCAATACTTCTGTAATATAACTCTGCTGATGTAATAGAGTCATCATCAAGGATAACAGCATACAAAATCAAATCTCTATTCGCAATTGCAACAGTCTCGGGTTTATGTATGATAGATGGTCCGTCATCCATAGTCGAGAAATCCACATTTTTCACAGCTTTCCTATCTCCCGCGCTACCATCATTTACTATTTGGCTTGGTAAAAATGAGTAATCCTCCGCTTCGTAAATGAACTCAACATTTGAAAGCTCTCCACCATCTGAGAGACCATCCAAATCGGTATCCCATTTGAGTGGATCGGTTTCCAATGCATCCTTGCTACCGTTTAGATTAATATCCTCCCCGAGTTCGTTTGATTCCCTGTGATGATTCAATTCTGTTCTCTCTCCGAAATCCCAGCGGGAGTTATTCTCTGTTCCTTCACCTATATCCCATCTCCCATTCGGAATTATCGAATCTCGCCAGTTATCATTCGATGGATCCATAAATTCAAGTGGGTTTCCCGAGGCATCCTCATCATAAGTATAGGGTAAACCATCAGGGCCTAAATTATATCCTGGTTCCAATACATCTGGAAGACCATCGATACCATAATCCCTCCAATTGTCATTGTTTGGGTCCATATTTTCACTCGGATCATCAAAAGAATAAGGAAGATTGTCTGGCCCTAAATTATATCCAGTTTCGTCCATATCAGCTAATCCATCAACACCAGTATCGTATAAACCATCCCAGAGTCCATCACCATCAGAATCTGGATCTATTATATTATCAAATCCGTCGTTGTCAGTATCTGCATACCAGGCTCGCTCTATCTTATCTAAAATTCCGTCATTGTCAGAATCCAGATCTACCATGTTCGCAAAGCCATCCTGATCAACATCCCAAGATAATGGTGGTTCTGAATAGGGAGGATTTGACACCTTAATCCGTCTGTCCTCAAGACCGTCTTGTATACCGTCATTATCGGAATCCGGATCGAGCACATTTATTAGACCATCGAAATCAAAATCATCATACCAATTTGTGTTGAAGGGATATCCGCAATTTGAGTACTGTTCATCGCCATCCAAAATCCTATCTGCATCAGAATCGGGATCAAATGGATTCGGACCTTTATAGAGTTCCTGGAATCGAAAATCAATCCTAGAACTACTTAATGGGTTAATATACAATGGATTATGGTCTTGATGACCTATAGGTGTAGAAGCCGAATATGTGAAGAGATAATATATACCATTTAGGTATTTATCTTCATCCTTATCCTCCACATCCGCATATGGTTCCCAGACATATATTTCGTCATTTGTAATATTGTAATAGATTCTCGTTTGATCGAACAGTCTAGCCACTAATTTATTAGTGAAGTGTCTTGCATCGGCTTGTGAACCGGCAGGAGCATTACTAATGATTGGTGAAGTAGAATCTATTACATATCTCTTCCAAGGAATTACAGAATCATCATTTATATAAACATACCATTGTAGATGTTTCCATAACTCAAGATATCTGAAATCTATCCACCATGTATTGCTCGAATCCCACGAAGCTTGTCTATAATAGTCACCAAATCTTGCTCCAAATCTAACATTTGTTCTAAAATATACACCGAATATTTCTTCACCATCAAGAAGTATATCATCATCTGTATCGGGATCGCCTGGATCTGTTCCTGTAACATACTCTTCGTGATCAGTTAATCCATCCCCATCGGAATCATCACTTACAGTCCCCATTGTAAACCTACATACACCACAATTCCATGTTCCCGGGGGATCTTCATACTGGTAATCGTAAAAAGCTTCCCACCCGTCAAATAAACCATCACCATCTGGCGTACCTTCTGTATCTGGATTAAGCGGATTTGTCTCCCATATTTGGCCTGGATTAGAATGCTCACAATTCAATGCTGTATTATCAAACTGCCCATTTCCATCAAAATCTTCTCCCTCGTAAATTTGTATTTGCCCATCCACTAAGCTATCGTCGAAATGCCACCCGTATTTTATATCGAATGTCCAACCGTCTATCCAGCCATCGGGCAGCCCATCGTTATCGGTATCTCTGTCAAGAGGATCTGTTACAGTTGCTCCATTGTCACCGTCATAACCAACCTTCCCGATCTCAATAGCATCACTTACACCATCTCCATCTGTATCAGGATTATTTGGATTGAGATCCTTTACGGAAAAGTCATTTGGATTTGTATCATAATTTACTTCTTCATAATCTGAAAGACCATCCCCGTCAGAATCACTCCTTAACGGATTAATAGAGTTCTTTACCTCAAACCCATCTATTAAACTGTCTAGGTCGATGTCCAATTCTAAGGGATCGATGCGTTGATGCTCGGAACACAACCTTTCAAGTGTTACCTCAAGAGAGTTAAGATTCGGGCCTCCAACTATATCGGGCATTATCTTGAACTCGTAATCATGCGTCCCTGATGATAACCATTTTGCAATGGAAATTGTCCGCCGCTCATATATGATATATTCACCACTAATTGGAGATGATTCGTCAAATGAAGTCCATGTTTCTACATCGGTTTCTTGCACCCCATCGAATTGGATTTCCACATTGTTAAGAAAAATATCATTTAGAGTCTGTTCTAAGCCATCTGGTCCGACATTACCCACATCGATAGTTATGACGGAATAAAGATACACGTTGATTCTATAATCTTGCGTGTCACTTAAATAATATTTACCTGTATTGAAAGAAGTGGTATCAAATTGGTTTAGGGTGTAATCATATATATATTCCTTATTAAAGTATCCATCAACGATATAAGATGTCCACTCATCTGAATCTAAGAGACTATCGCTGTCTGTATCTTCGTTGTACGGTTCTGTATCGCTTTCTCTTACTTCCTCACCGTCTAAAAGTCTATCATCATCAGAATCTTCATCGGCTAGATAAAAGATATCATAATCTGTTAAAGGTTGTGGGTGGAGTTCCCAATATTTCTGCTCGGGTCCATCCTCAAAGTAATCGTTGTCAGAATCTGCATCAACAGGATCAGTCAGAAATTGTCTTTCTCCTGGTTCATCCCATAATTCATCATAATCACCCGTACCATCAATATCATACCATCCATCTTTGAGCCCATCATTGTCGGTGTCCCAATCGTAAGGATTCGAAAATATTATCTTGTATTTAATTAAAATATTTGATACCTTAATAACTCCAATGGAATCTGAAGTAATTTCAAAGGGTATTGTGATCGGGGCTTCGGGATCCCCTTTGTTTTCTGCGATATACCTATTTATCGCAGCTGAGAAATCTGGAACACTTACAGCTCCCCTTAAATTTCCATCGTATACCCAATCTATGATGTCGTCGTTTCCGATATCAAGTGTTACATAGTTTGGAGTGAGATTAAGATTTTCAATATAATGGAATTTACTGCCAGACACTTCGTTGAGAATAACCCCAATATCAACGTCGCCATCTAAATCAAAATCCTCAAGACATACGTCTTGCGAAGGGTGATCGACATTTAAATCTGTCTTAGAGTCAAATGGATTAGTATCGCCGGGATTATGATAATAATAATATATTGAATTGGCTGCTGCTGTACTTATAAATACATCTGGGATTCCATCACTGGTAAAATCTGCGATATCCATGCCTGTTGGCTGGGTATCGATGTTGAAATCCAATCTATTACCATTTGAATTAGTATCATCATTGTCGTCATCAAATAATCTATCGATACCATCGTTGACGAAATAATCGAATTTATTGTTAGATCCATCACCTTCTTTAGTCAACACAATCAAATCGTTTAAATCATCGTCATTGATGTCCCTCGATATCACCTCTATTGGTTTATTATGCGTTTTATAATTTTCCTGGTTTTCAAATATTCCGTTCCCGTTATTCTTGAAAACCGAAACCATACGAATGGTGTCATCAGTGGAATAACTGGCGACTATGATATCCTCATCGTTATCATTGTCGACATCCGATGCTTCTATCGAGCTAGGATTTCCACTCCCTATACCATCGACATCATAATTCTTTTTAGGTGCAAAATGACCTGTCCCGTCGTTTGACAAAAAGGAGTAACTAATCAGTCCATTATTCGCAATAACTAGGTCTTGGTCACCATCATTGTCAAAATCGGCACAGGCTAAATCTATAGGCTGGGAGCCTGAACCCACATTATCCCTTCTTCTGTTATCATTGATGCCATCATTGTAAGGACCGCTATCAAACAGCCTTCCATCATCATATCCGTCATTCTCTTTGAATTCGTTTTTAAAATATGATATCGTGTCGGTTCCATGATTGGCTGTAATGACGTCTAAATCCCCATCGTTATCAAAATCAGCAGCAATAATTACTTTTGGGGAATCAGAAGCTTGACCTGTCTTATAATTGATCCCTGAAGAAAACGAACCATCACCGTTATTCTTGAAATATGTGAATTCATCCGAACCCTCATTCGTAACCACTACATCCATATCCCTATCATTGTCAAAATCGGCAACAAACGAAGAGACAGGAGTATTCTGTGTATTGTCCGAGTCCTCGAATTCAACATCCCTTACACCCCCTGTCAGAGGCAGTCCTTCAATTTGCATCGTAGCTTCAATGACAACCTCATTCGAAAGATCATTAAGAGGTAAAGTGATGGAAAGTTCCGGTGGGTCCCCTGGATCATCCCCTCCTGTAGTCCCACCACCATTCGGAAAATTAATTTCATGATAGAACCAATCAAACCCATCATACTTTAATTTTTTATAATCCCTCGAACGGAGACGTCCCATATCCTGTTCCTCTCCAGATGTAAGACCATCGAGGTCATAATCAACATTGGGGTCAGCGTTTGGGATTTCTATCCCCAAAACAAACACATCATGCAAAGTTAAAATACCGGGTAGACCTGAATAGATACGAACTGGAACACTGACATATGCCTGTTCACCGGGTAGAGTGCTAGATAGTGCGAGTTCTGCATTTTCACTTACATATTCGTTCATGGGGTTAGAAATATCACTCACATGGTGATCTATACTTAAGTCAAGCCCCGGTCTTTTAAAGGAGCAAACATGCTCATATCCTATCTCAATTATAACATCTCGCGGGGGTTCAGTATCACTGCCAGTCACTTCGAATTTCGAACTCACGATATATGATGTTGTTTCATCATATACAGGAACTTTTAGGGATATTCCCTGAATTTGAGCTAAAGTAGGGGGATGGTACATATCACCATTTGCATCAAGCCCTACCACTAGCTCATCAATATCTTCAGAATATGAATCATATTCAGCGTGAAATGTAGTCCATTCAAATCTAGGATAAATGTAATATTCCCATGTCCAAGTTGGGTCATAATTGAGCCATAGGTCAAAATTCATTACTTGATCACAAACCATTCTAAATGCGTCTGCACCTGGCGGCAAGGTAAATTCGACATAAGCGTCTGCTATAATGTCATATTCAAATATGACACCATCATCGATCGCCATGTATGTAAACGGTAGGGCAGGAACCGATAATTGGTTAAGTGTAATGGTATATGCTGTTTCGTCATCTGGGAGTTCGCCTAAAGCAAAATTTACAGTATAAATTCCAGGATTTCCCTCATCTTTTTTAAAGAATGTAGAACCAGTAACCACGGTATCTACCGAAATCGGTACATTATCTCCATGAGCCTCCTCGATCTTAATATACATGCCATCACCTACTCTGAATAGAAGGTGATGAGTCGCTGGTGGAAAATCTGCTATTAAAGTTATCAAGAAAATATTCGTCATTCCGGCTCCAAAGCGGCCAATTTGGCTTCCATCGAAGTATACTTCCTCGTAATCAAGATTTCCTGGGATATTGTCGAAAGTAACAATAATGTTGGTTTCATCTTGTATGTTGTCTAATGTCAATTCTGCATCATAGTAACCAGATGGAAATGTTTTTTCGTATGGTGTTTGTTTAATCTGGGGAATATCAATTGTCTCAGTATACCTGTATGGAGCAATAGCAAATGCTGATAGTATCATGATTGCTACGGCAAAAACCGCAAATGCTCTCAATGTCCACCTTGTCGAGCGCCATATGTCCTTTATCCTATTCTTCCCTTCACAATATTCAATTTCCTCATCCATCATATTTATCCCTCGCATTTTAGGGCTGAAAAATCAAACTAATCGCTTTAAGCATTGAAAAGTAACATTTTAGAAATTGTGCGATCAATGTTCAATTCCTCTCACCCTCCACAAGAGGAAAAGGTAGTAATCAGTCGATTACATTTTATGTATTTACCTTATCCCCCTCATCTTGTATAGTAATTGTTTTAAGAAATATAAAGGCTTTTTGGAGAACCTATATTAATAATCATATTTCAGATTTCTAGAAAAAAAGTTGTAAAGATTTCTATTAAACATATTCATAAATCATCCTTCCTTTCATTCTCCTTTAACTCCCGAACTCTTATCTGGTGGATCGTCTTTTTCACTTCTTCAAGTTTACGAATCTCATTCTTCAGGTGCTCATCTATTTCATGGCTTTCCAATAATTCCTTAGTCAGGGAATCATCGTAGGCAAGTAGCCTCTCCCAAAGGCCTTCAGGCTCCAAAAGCTCCTTCAATCTCTCTTCATCATACCCTTTTCTTTCTGACTTTATCCTCGTGATTGCGTGTTCGTCTCCAAAAACACGCATGAGTCCCTTTTCCTCACAGTAGGTGTGAATTCTCTCAGCAAGCTCCTTGATTTTAATGCTCAGCTCCTTTTCCCTTTCCTTCAACTCGCTGTACTCCTCAATGGTCTGCTGAATGTTAACCTTTGATTTTCCCTTCTCCTCTTCCTCCTTAATGTAAAGGTGTCTGTAATAGGGGCAATGCTCAGGAAAATCGCATGGGCAGAATCTGCCCTTCTTAGCCTCGAAATTCCCTTCTTTTATTGACTCTGCTACTCTCTGAATCTTGGTCTTTAAGGCCTCAATCTTCTCCTTATTCCTTGCGTCAACACTAACCGGAGTTTGCGAGGGTAGATGATACAGTGTAAGTTTTCCAACTGAAAGGCCAATTGATTCCTCAACTGCCAACTGATACATAGTCAATTGCTCGTTCTCCTCAACATGGGATCTGTCAAAAATATTCTTTCCTGATTTGTAATCTATAATCTCGGTCTTGTCATCCTTGAGCTTATCTATCCTGTCTATGAAACCAGTTACAGGCAGACCATCTATTTCGATGTCGAACTTGTGCTCCACTGCAACTGGAGGTTTATACTCCTTAATGCAAGTATTATAATAATCCTTCAGTATTTTCTTACCGTAAGAGAAGTATCCTTCTTCCTCCTCCTCATTGGCATAACCCTCGGAAATCCAGTTTTCCTCGTAATACTTCAAAACAGCCTCGAGGCTAGGGGGAGGAGGGCGGTATGAATACAAGAATTGTAGCGCTTCATGGAGGGAACTTCCGAAGGAGAGATAGGGTTTTGGTTTCTCCTTCAAGCCATCTACATACTTCAACTTGAATTTCAGTGGACACTCGATGTAAGTAGAAATAGAAGAATAGCTGAGAGGTCGCATTTGCTCACCGTATTAAGCCCTGCTCGGCTCTCCTTGCGGCAATAAGTCGCATGTACTTCCTTCTTCGTCTGAGGAGAATCCCTGCTATTATGACGATAATAATTGTGGCCAATATACCCACAAAAGCGGCTGCGGCCAATAAGCTGACCTTTCCAATGCCAAATGGCAGGATTATTTTTTGGGAATCGTCCTCTGGCTCAAGACCGTCACCATCACCTGATTCCCTGACATTATCCACGATTACTGTAACCGATGCTACAGCTGAGTAATCACCGCTTGTGGCCTTTGCATAGATGGTTCGTTGTCCTTCCCAGCCAACGGTGTCCCACGTTACCCTCCATTCCGAAGTTCCTTCCGCATCAAGTGTATAGGTTTGAAAAGTAGGATCATCTATTGATATTTCCACAGATGCTATTTCACCGGTTCCGGTGACCACATATGCAGCACCTGATATGTCGATTGTTCCCCTGACAACCTCATATTCTGTGGGATCATCTATTAGGATATCGAGTTCGACATATCCTCTGGCCATCTCAACTGCCCTAAATGCATCGACAATACCCCAGCCGTAGTGGGTGTTGTATCTTGGATCCAGCTCAGGGAAAGATGGAGAGCCTCTCTGCTCGGATGATATATGAAGTATTTCTTTGACATTCTCTGGACTCAGGTTCGGATTTGCATCCAGCATCAAAGCAACCACACCTGCAACATGGGGGCAGGACATGGATGTTCCTGAATACTCTATATATCCACTGTTCGTATTGGCTTGGGCAGAGTCGATGTCCTCTCCATAAGAAACCACATCGGGCTTCAGCTCATCCAATTTATCATCATCCCCATCGTCTTGCCTTGGACCTGTGAAGGAGAAGTCAGAAAGAGTATCGTCACTCCTTCCTATTGTTTCATGATCATAAACTGAACCAACCGCAATTGCACCGTCAGCCGCTGCCGGTGCAGGGACTTCATTGGAATTGTCGGCAATTCCATCTCCCCTTGGAGGAGGATCGCCATCATTTCCAATTGCAACCACAACAATCAGCCCTTCCTCAACCGCTCGATTCACTATCATTGAGCCTTCGTCCATACCGTCGCTGTCTCCTCCTCCCAAACTCAGACTCAATACCCTGATATTAAACTGACTCTTATGTTCGATACACCAATCAACACCTGCAATCACCTCACCCCACTGATTTGGAGTCCAATCCTCCAATACCTTGATATCGATCAACCTCGCCCCTGGTGCCACACCCATATACAAACCACTGGTTCCACCAGTACCCATGGCAATGCCTGCACAATGTGTCCCATGACCGTGGGTATCATCAGGGTTGTAGGAACCATCTCTAGGTGTTAGTAGAGTCTCTTCTTGGGTGAAATCCACCCCTGCCCTGAACTTTTGATCGTTGTTTCCAGGAACATCGTCCTGATCATCCAGGGATTCATGGCGTTGGGAGGGATTTCTACCGTAATCGTCCACTCCGGTATCTAGAATTGCTACTGAAATTCCCGCACCTGTGAAGCCCAGTTCGTGAGCAGAATTGGGGCTGTATTCATTTGATTCCCTGGCCTTAATGGCTCGGGCGCTGACATCCAGGGCAGGATAGACCATACCCTCCAGTTTGACCATGACCACATGGGGTAAACTGGATATGATCCCTGCATCCGAAACTAACACATTCCTTGCACAGATGACCTCAATATATTTATAGACGAATTTCACATCCAAATCGAAAATGGAGAGCCTATTTACATCATCATCAGTGGGAATGCGATCGTAGTCAATAAAAACACTGATTCTATAATCTGGGTCCATGTGTTCGATTTGATCATGGATTTTGTTTTGGTTTTTATCACCCTTAAAATTCTCCCACCATTTTGGTTCCCTATCTTCAATGCTCGCCTCTTCATCTTCATTAGCAAGGGCTGTCCATGAGGTGAAGGAATAGGTGATCAAGATGATGATAATCAACACGGCAGTATTTTTCGACAAACTCATTTTGTATTCTCCATCTAATCATATATAACAGAGCTCTTATTAAAATTTTGTTTTTTGGGGTGTTCGGGTTTTTTAAGGGATTCTTTATGAAACCAGTATATAGAATAATTATCACTTTGGACCTTGATTAGAAATGTTTGGTGATTACCACGAAAAAGTTGAATGGTCGTTATTCCTCTTTATTAGATGGTGGTGATAACTCGTTCTCAGAAGGCTCTGCTGATAATCCCTTATAAGGAGTAGTTGGTGGCATTGGTTGAGATGTTTCTCCTATGGCTGGAGAAAAGGACTGACCATTCTTAAAAATCATATAAATGGTTATCATCCCAACTATCAGAATTATCAAATCAATTATCATCCCCAAACCCAGGGCGGGAGGAACACCTAATATTCCCGTGAAGAGCGAGATGATCCCTGTTATTAATTCTGCCGCAACGAAAGGTAGCACCCAATAAATGAGGGTATACCATCTGTCTTTCTCCAATTCCCCAGTGAATTTCATGGGCCATTTATTCGAAACCCAGAACCCCAAGATCAGAAGAACCAATGCGAATATCATTGCAATAATTGGCTTCCAGTTGTATTCATCTGGTTCTGATTTAGGTACCATATCAAATGAGCCCTCCTCCCATGCCCAGTTGTCATCCTGATCGTTGACCCATATTGTAAAATTATAGGTTCCCGTAAAATCGAAACTTGAGGAATATGTGAATTTACCCGAGGTTGAATTGTAAATCATTGTAAAATTCCCAAGTGATGTTCCATTTGGGTGTGAAATACTCACCCTTACTGTAAGGTCTTCAAGGGCTGTATCTTCATCTGTTACTCGGGCCGAGATGATTACCTCTTCTTTTACAGTTTGAGGGTAGGGCTCAGCAGTGACGTTGGTAATTATGGGGGGGATTGTTGGATAAATCGTAAATGAACCTGATACAGAAGCCCAATTATCTATCGTGTCGTTGGCCCAAATGGTGTATGAATATGTGCCAACAATATCATAGGTGTGATTCCAGAAGTATTTTTCATTAACTGAATCATAGGGCATGGAGATATTAATCAAACGATTTCCATCTCCGTCTGATATCTCCAGCCATACTCCGAATAATTGATAGTTATCTGTGACATTTGCAGAGATGTTCACTGTTTCGAAGACCTCTTGAGGATCGGGAATCTCGGCTATTTCTGAAATTAAAGGCGGAGTAGAGTCTTGAATCGTGAAGTTCCCAAAAACCGTTTCCCAATTGTCTGTTGAATCATTTGCGTAGATTGTGAACACGTAATCTCCCAGAAGATCGTAGGTTTGGTTCCAATAGTATCTACCGAAAAATGAATCATACATCAGTGAATAATGGTCTACAAAATTTCCATCTGGATCAAAAACATCCACCCATGCACCAAGGACTATCACATTATCGGTGATTGTAGCCGAAATATTCACATTCCCATAAACCTCCTGCGGATCTGGGATTGCACTCACATCACTTATTGAGGGTGGCACAACCTCAGTCTTTATTAAAAACGATCCTGTATCAGATGCCAGGTTGTCCATTGTATCATTGGCGTAAATCGTGAATGTGTAGGTGCCGAGAAGGCCGTAGGTCTGATTCCAATAGTACCTGCCATTTATTGGGTCATACTCCATGGAGAATTCACCTACACCGTTGATGTTAATCCAGGCTTCATCCACCCCGAAATTGTCAGTAATGTAGGCACTGATGTTGACGAATTCGTTTAGTCCCTGAGGATCAGGGCCCTCGGTGATATCATCTATAGAAGGCGGCGTCGTATCGATTTTTATGACCCAATAGTCACTGTAATCGCTCCAAAGATCGTAAGAATCCTTCACCCTCGCGCGCCAATACCATAAGCCATCTGCAATTGGAAAGGAAGGATTCCACCATGGATTGATAGAGGTGACAATTCCACTTGTATAATCAATTACTACAAACGAGGGATCATCATCCAATTGAACCGTGTATCCTGTCTGCAAATCGCCTTCAGAATCGCTGAAAGTCCAACGGAAAATAGGTGTATTATCGGCAGTATAGGTGTCATTCTGAGGTGCAGTAAGTGTGGGTTGTTGGGCCGTATTAGGGGTATAATTTATATTCACCTCGCTTAAAATTGGAGTTAGATTCTGATTGGCTGTTGTTAGGGTGGCACGATATTGAATATACCTAGTTCTTGAAGATATAATTGCAGAGCCCATCTCGTCCCACATTTCCAAGCTCCATTGCGACCATGAAGAATCAGGTACTGATGTGTCGCCGCTTCTTATGGCCATTGTTATGTTGGTGTCAGGGGGTAGATATTCAGTCCAATTTATGAAGTTCCAAGTTGTTCCGCTGACTCCTGAGTCAAAAACAGAAGATGTAAGGTTTCCCTTTAATTGATGGCTCATTGTGGCATGTCCAATTCTTCGAGTGCTTCCATCATAACCCGTATACCACATCTGATATCTTGTTCCATTGTAAACAATGGATGGAAAAGCTGCCCAATCATCGTCCCAAGAACCAGGTGTGCCAACATCAAGAACAGGGTTTGCCGAACTCCTCATCCAGGAAATCCCATCTGTTGAAGTGGCGTATCCTGTTCTTTCTTTAAAACCATCATCCCCTGAGTACCACATAAAGAACATCATACCATCATAGAAAACCTCAGGTGCACTGATACCATTACCATCCCAGGAGCCGGGAGTTCCCTGTACAAATACTGGATTGGCTGGATTCTTTGTCCAAACGATACCGTCGGGGGATGTTGCATACCCTATCCTGTTTGTCGATCCATCAGTGCCTAAATACCACATGTGAAACGTCAGCCCGTCAAAAACAACAGTTGGTTGCCAAACAGAATAGTCATCCCATGATCCTGATATACCAATGGTAAGCACAGGATTTGATGGATACTTTGTCCAAGTTATCCCATCAGGTGAAGTAGCGTATCCTATATTTATAATCAGACCGTCGTCACCGGAATACCACATTTGATAACCGGTTCCGTTGAAGAGAACTGCAACATAATCGAGATTTGCATCGTCCCAGGAGTCAGGAGGACCAAGATCGAGCACAGGATTTCCCCCATACTTGGTCCATGTTACACCATCAGGCGATGTTGCATAACCTATTCTACCGTAGGTGGCCACATCATCACCTGTGTACCACATCTGATATGCCGTGCCGTTGTAGAGGACCGAAGGTGCCCATACATAATTCTCCTCCCAAGAGCCGAATGCTCCAACATCCAAAACTGGATTCAGAGGATACTTAATCCATAATTGGGATAGTGTCACATTTCCTGGATCGCTTATTATATCAACAAACGTTTTGGTTCCTCCATCGAAGTCTGATTGGGTCGTCTGGGTCCAGTCATCAGCATATGATATTCCCAAACAAGAGGTCAGGATCAGTAAGGTAACTATCAAAATTAAGACCTTGTTTCTGCGGCGATTCTCCATGTTCCTCACCTTTTTGTATCCATCCAATGAAAATTATTTAAATCTATTGTTATGAATATTTTTTGAGATATGGATATTTATACCCTATTTTCCATGCTAGATGAGATCAATTGAACTAAAAATCCCCAATAGGCAAATCACATGGGTTAAATTTATGCGAATCAAAAATAGATATGGTTTGATAGGCAATAAGAAAAGGAGGAGAGTGGCACCTTACAAATAACAGATCAAATACTCAGATGCAAAACAGTAAAAATCGTACCATTATTCGAGAAAATGACCAATGAAAACGTGAAATGCGGGGTATGTGAACGAAGATGTGTAATTCAACCGAACCAAAGAGGATTCTGCAAGACAAAGGCAAACATTAAAGGGGAACTTTATACCCTTGTTTTTGGAGATGTAAGTGCCTTGGAAAGTAGGCCCATTGAAATCAAGCCTTTTTTCCACTATCATCCTGGATCTTCGGCTTTGACTTTCTCCACTTTCTCCTGCAACTTCCGCTGCCCCTGGTGCCAGAATCATCATCTGTCTAGGACAGAGCCCGAGTCAATTGATGGAAATTTCGTTTCTCCTCAAAAGATGGTAGATATGGCTGTTAAAGAAGGAGATAATGGTCTTTGTGTAAGTTTCCAGGAGCCGACATTGCTTTTCGAGTACTGCCTGGATGTGTTCTCTCTCGCCAAGAAGAAAGGATTATACAACTGCTTCGTTTCCAATGGATACCAGACCCAGGGGTCCTTGGAAATGCTCAAAGATGCCGGACTTGACGGTCTTAAAATAGACCTAAAAGGAGATGAGGAGGTCTACAAGAAATATTGCGAAGATGTGGATGTCGAAAAAATATGGAGAAACGCACAGGAGGCCAAGAAGCGAGGAATTCATGTGGAGATCGTGAATCTTGTGATAACAGGAGTAAACCATGATGAGGAATGCATAGACTATGTGATTCGCAACCATCTGAAATATCTGGGTAAGGATGTTCCTCTGCATTTTACTAGATATCATCCAGCCTATAAATTCCAAAATCCTGCTACCAAGATTGCGATCCTGGAATCTGCCTATGAAAAGGCCAAAAAGGAGGGGATTTTATTTCCTTATCTTGGGAACGTTCTGGGGCACGAATACGAAAATACTTACTGCCCTGAATGCGGATTGGAATTGATAAAACGCCGCGGCCATAGGGTTGTAAAATATAACCTTGATGCCGACAATAAATGTCCAAAGTGTAAGAATGTCATTCCCATAATCGGAGGATATCGGGATTAATCTTTTATCATCTTAATGAACTCAAGGGCGTTTTCGTGCATGAACATATTGTTGAACATGCAGTAAACCTCCTCAAAGCCCGAGATTTTCCCTTTTAACGCCTTCAAATCTTTCTTCGTATATCGGTAGTTGTACATCTTTTTTCCAGGGGGGGAGCCGTGGAGCCTGAAGTAGGCGGTTTTCTCTGTGAGGGGCTCATCTTTGAAAGGGTCCACACAATGTATCAATTCAAGATCACGGCACAGATCCATTATTATCTCAGCTTGCCATCTCCCTCTGGGCTCCCAGGTGATTTTAAGTCCAGATCTATCTATAGAAGAGAAAAAAGCCTTCATATTAGCGATGTTCTCCTTAATGGGTTTGAAACTTGCAGGGCATTGAAAAACCACGACTTTTGCCTTTAAAACCCGGCATATTCTCAGGGTTTCTTCCCAGGCATCAAACACCTCCTTTGTGGGCTTAAAGGAGCCGTATTTGTCCTCTTTCGCCTTTTCTATTTTTATTTTCGCTCTTCTGTATGTTGGGCTTTTTGGTGTATGGGTTATCAACTGCCAGGCCTTTAACGTGAACTCAAAATCCTCAGGGGCATAATCCCTCCATTTTTTTATGGTTTCTAATTTGGGTGGCTGATAAAATGTGTGCTGTACCTCCACCAATTGGAATTTCCTGTGGTAGTCCTTCATCCCCTTGGCAAAGCCACAACACCCTATCTTAATCTCCAATTTTTCGGCCTCCATCAAACCAATAAATGAACATTTCCTATCCTTACATTTTCCAGCCCTGCCTCCTTTGCCGCTCGAAAGCATTCATTGGCTTCGTTTCTCGATGTGATTGGCATGTCGTCCATCTCAAAATCAGGATGATAGGCAAGGAGGGAGTAGGGTATCTCTGGATCAAGGGAAACAAGGAATTTGGCCATGCTCTCAATTTCCTTTACATCCACATAACCTGGAACAAGGAGGGTACTCACCACAAGAAAAGGGGGCTTTTTCCTTTGTTTGCCGTATTCGGCCAGAAATTCGATATTTTTGAGGGTCTGCCTGTTTGATACGCCACATAGGGCCTGATTCAGGTTGTCGTTTGAGAACTTAAGATCGATTTTGATGCATCCTCCCGAATTCAACGATATTTCTGCCATTTTTTTCAGGTATGATGGCATCATGGTGCCATTGGACTCCCAGCATATTCTCAATATCCTGTCTTTATTGGCCTTTATTGCCATTTTGGATGTTTTAATTGCATGGGGTGCCTGTGCCGTTGGATCACCGCCAAAGTAGCATATGCAGCTGGTCTTTTCATCCACCCGAGACGCCAGGTCCCCTGCACTCTTGGTGGGTGAGAGATCTTTTGAATGAATCCTGTAATGCCAGTTCTGGCAGAATAGGCAGTCGAATGTACACGCCCCGTAAAACACGGCCAGGTTTTTGTGCCCAAACTCGGGTTTGCCATCACTATACGAATATTCTGGAAATCCGCATCCAGTACCTCCAGGACAAACCCAATCAGCCACGCAATTTGTGGGAAGTGGGTCATGGTACCATTCCAAAATTCCTTTGGAAGGTGTTCCTGCCAGATGCCTTAACCTGCCCTTCTGATTGGTTCTAAGCCCGCAAAATCCCCTTTTATTTGGTGGTATTTCACAGGTATTTGCGCAGATTTTGCATTTAACACCTTTGGCTTTCGGCGGTGAGATGGGGAGGCCAAATCTCTTTCTGCTTTTAACATGTGCCTTTTTCGTGATTTTAAGAGCCTCCTTTGGCTCGGTTCTGATACAATCTACACACACACCCAGGGCTTTTGAGATTCTTTCAGAGCTTTTACCACAAAGCCGGCATTCAACAACTTCCGCCCTAGAAAGCAGAAATCTCAGCAATTAAACCACCTTATATATACCCTCCCCATCGTCTTTCTTAGGTAAGTAAATATGTGTATATTTCCAAAGAACTATAAATACTATCCAAAAGATAAGAATGTAATTAATATCCTTAAAACTATATAAATCTGAAATTATTGGAGAAAACTATATATTAAACCTTTTGAATCTATTGTGTACATCTTTACGGGGTGAGATATTGGATTTGCTGGAGGCCGTGAAAGCAAGGCGTAGCATCAGAAGATACAAGCCAACACCGATTCCTGATGAAATACTGCAAAAGGTTCTGAGCGCTGCTAGGTTAGCACCTTCAGCCAATAATTCCCAACCCTGGAAATTTGTTGTTGTACGTGATGAGGACCTAAAAATAAAATTGATCCAGGCATGTAACAACAAGAAATGGATTGCCGAGGCACCCATAGTCATTGTGGCATGTGGATTTCCAGATGAGGCGGATGCATATATGGGAGGATATATGAACAGTTTTGCTGTGGATGTGGCAATTGCCTTGGATCATTTGGTACTCACAGCCACGAACCTTGGATTGGGAAGCTGCTGGATAGGTAGATTTAAAGAGGAAAAAGTAAAGAATATATTGGAAATCCCGCAAGATGTCAAGGTTGTGGCATTGATCCCGCTGGGCTATCCTAACGAGGAGCCTGAACAAAGCGGGAGAAAGAACCTATCTGAAATCGTGTGTTACGATAAATTCTGTTGAATCATGAAATTTAGGGGGATTAGGAGAAAACTAAGCGTAATCATGTGATAATTATTAGATATAAAAGTAAGGCACGGAACCTGCATGGGATTTAAATTACGCGGTAGCACTGGCAAGTGTGCATGTTCAGATTGTTATATGCCAGTTGAACCCAGTTCAGACTTTTGCGGTAGCTGCGGAGCCGTATTTAAAAGGGAATTGGAAGCACATGACTGCCCTTCATGCGAGACTTTGATAAGCATCAAGGCTAAAATTTGTCCTATATGCAATGTAAAAATTAAAAAGCCAGAGGAAGAAAAAAGTGAAAAGACTGGACCAATGGAACTGAATCAAAAAGACCAGGCTTTTCTGACTAAATTGATGACCTGGTCAGGGGCCAAGGAACCGCAACCTGAAACCAAAGAAGACAAGGAAGAAAGAGAAAAGGCAATGAAGGTTTTCAAGTCCATTGCTCCCGCTGAATCTGAAGAGCACATCGACAAACGCCTCCAAGATATAGAAGGAGGGCCAAGTGACAGAAAAGAGATCGAAAAACTCGAGAAACAGATGAGGAGCCTTGGCACACCCTTTGAAAGCATTTTGGAACGAAACCTGATGAATATCACGCTAATCGAAAAAGACATAGAAGAAAAAAATTCCAAATTGGAACGAATGGAGAGGGAAAAAGGCAAGTTCTCAGATAATATCCGTGGACAATTGAAAGATGAGATAGAGGATCTGGAGAGAAAGAAGCAGGCAATGAAAGCCTACGAATCAAACATTATGATGCTCGGAGGTGCCTTCAGAAAGGTATTGGGACAACAGCAAGGTGAGCTCTATAAATGGGAATCGGATCTTAAAAAGAGGGTGTCTGCCTTTCAGAAGGAAGTGGAGGTTAGGAGAAAGCAAAAGGAGAAATTGAGAAAAAAGGAAGACGCCCTGGATAAAAGGGAAGAGGAGTTGAGCCATCGTTTCCTTGATCTCAAAAGCAGGGAAAACGAGATCAAAGTAAGGGAGGACACATTGAAAAAAAAGCAAAAATAGCTGCAAGTCAAGGAAGAGGAATTGAAGGCCTGGGAATCCGAAATCGAGGCCAGCAGGAACATTGAATCCCAGATTCCCGAAAGAAAGGATGTTGAAGGTAAATTCAGTAAGGAGGAATGGCTCAAAGAACAAAGAAGGTTTCAGGCCGATCTAATCAACATGAGAGACACGGCACTGAGTAATGATAACATGATGCCCACCGTACAGGTTGCAGAACACGAAATCAGAGATATGGAAAATAACCTCAAGGAGCGAGAGCAGGAAATGGAAATACTCAAGGGTAAAATAGAGGATTTGAACACCATAATTATCGAAAAGGATAGGGAGATAGAAAAGTTAAAAGGGGGGGGACAGGAGTTCTCGATGGACGAGGAAACAAGGAATATACTGAGGATTTTAGACGATCTCCTCGAGAATTTGCCTGAGAACGTCGTGGATAAATTCGCAAGGTCGGATGATTATCTTCTCTACGAGAGAGTCCTCGAGAAATATAAGCTCTAAATGGGGTTGATCAATGGGACTTAGAGATAAAGCCAGACAAAAGAGGGATGCGACCCAAAAAGATGAGGAAGAGAGCAAGATTAAGCCTCAGGAAAAGGTTGCTGAAGCGAAAGAAAGCATACAAAAGGAAGAGGAAGGTCCAAAGCCAGCTACCTTGGATGAAGAATTGAAAACAAGGGCCCTAGAAATTGAAGCTAAGGAAAAGGAAATAGCTGAAATGGCCATGGAAGTAGAGATAAGAGAGGAGGGTATACAGGCTAAGGAGAAAGAACTGGAAAAACTTAGGAAGGCCATTGAAGACATTGAGAAGAAAGCCGCCAGTGCTGATTTGGAATGGGCAAGTGTTCTTGAAGAGAATTTGGAGGATCAGAAGACGAAAAACAATGAGCTAATGGAAAGTCTAAAAGAAAGTGAGGAGGTCTTAAAACAGAAGGAGGAGGAACTCGAAAAACTGCGAAAGTCCCTAGAAGAAGAGGAAAAAGCCGCATCTGCCAGGGAATCAGAGAAGATAAGGGCTCTTGAGAAAAATATAAAAGAGCAAACTGCGAAAATCTCCAAACTTGAGGACCGCCTTGCAAGCAGTGAGGTGGCTCTGACCCAGAAAGAGGATGATATTAAGAAATTAAAGAAGGAAATGGAAGAAAGTGGAAAAGAAGCAGCCGCAAAGGAATCGGAAAAAATAGGGGCTCTTGAGAAAAATATAAAAGAACATGAAGCAAAAGTTTCAGAGCTCAAGGAGAGTTTGTCAAAAAGCCAGGATAATCTGACACAGAAAGAGGAAGAACTAGAAAATCTGAGAAAAACGTTGGAAGAAGGGGAAAAAGCCAAGGCAGCCCAGGAATCTGAAAGGGTGGAGACCCTCGAAAAAAGTATCGAAGAGCATAAGGCCAAGATTATTGAGCTAGAGGGAAGTTTAACTAAAAGTGAGGAGGGCTTAAAGCTAAAAGAACAAGAAATCGATAAACTTCAAAACACTTTGGATGAAGAAAAGAAGTCTTTTGAAAGCGAAAAGACATCCTTGGAAGAAAAAGAGAAGGCCATAGAGGATAAGATAAAAGATTTCGAGAAAGAGAAAGCAGACCTATCAGATAAAACCAAGGAACTTGAAGAAAGAGAGAAAGACATCACGGCTTTAAAAGAAGAGATAGATGAAAAGGAGAAGGCATTCTCTGAAAAAGAAACGCAAATAGAATCACTGAAAAATGATCTTGCACAAAGGGAAGATGAAGTCAAGAAATCCGAGAGCGAGCTGGAGAACAAGAAGAATGAGCTAGAAAGGCTCTCAAAGAGAATCGAGGAGGAAAAGACCGCTGTCAAGGGAGAAGAAAAAGAGAAGATTTTTTCTCTAGAAGAGCAGATTTCAGAGCTGAATACCAAGCTCTTGAGCGTGGAAACCGAGAAGAAAGATTTTGAAGAAAATTTAAAATCAAAAGAACAAGAATTCGAGGATTTGAAGGGAAAGTTCGAGGAAGAGAAGAATACGTTAAGAGAGGATTTGGAATCAAAGGAAAAGGAATTAGGTGAGTTAAGGACCAAACTCGAGGAGGATAGAAAGACTCTGGAAGAATCATTAGGTTCTAAAGAAAAAGGATTGGAGGATCTAAAGAGTAGATATGAGGAAGAGAAAAAGTCCCTTGAAGAGAATTTGGAATCGAAAGAAAGGGAATTGGAGGATTTGAAGTCCAAACTCGATGAAGAGAGAAAGGCTCTGGAAGAATCATTAGGTTCTAAAGAGAAAGGATTGGAGGATCTAAAGAGCAGATATGAGCAGGAGAAACAGGCTCTTGAAGAGAATCTAGCCTCGAAAGAACAAGAATTAGAGGATTTGAAGGTAAAACTCGATGAAGAGAGAAAGGCTCTGGAAGAATCATTAGGTTCAAAAGAAAAAGGATTGGAGGATCTAAAGAGTAGATATGAGGAGGAGAAGAAATCCTTGGAGGAAAATTTAAAATCAAAGGAAAATGAATTAGCCGAGTTAAGGGCCAAACTCGATGAAGAGAGAAAGGCTCTGGAAGAATCATTAGGTTCAAAGGAGAAAGGATTGGAGGATTTAAAGAGTAGATATGAGGAAGAGAAAAAGGCTCTTGAAGAGAATCTGGATTCGAAAGAAAAAGAGTTGGCAGAATTTAAGACCAAATTCGAAGATGAGAAGAAGGCTTTGGAAGGGAATTTGGAATTTAAAGAAAAGGAGTTTGAGGAGCTAAGGGGTAGAATCGAAGAGGAAAACATGGCTTTGAAAGGAGAAATGGAGGCCTTTTCAAAGGAAAAGATAGATCTGAAGGAAAAAGAAAGGGCTATTGAAGATAAGATAAAGAAATTTGAGGAGGAGAAAAGGATCGTTTCCGAAAAGACCAAAGAGCTTGAGGATAGGGAAAAGGAGTTCAATACCTTAAATGAGAAGATCGAGAAAAAGGATGAAGCATTGTCAAGGAAGAAAGAGGAATTTGATTCACTTAAGAAGGAATTGAAGGGTAGGGAGAAGCAGGTAAAGAAATCTGAAAAGGCCCTTGAGAAGAAAAAGAGCGAGCTTGAAAGACTGAGAAAGGTGGTGATGGAGGAGAAGGAAGCAGTAAAAGGGGAGGAAAAGGAGAAGATTCTTTCCTTAGAGGAGCAGATTTCCGAGCTTAATTCCAGACTTTCGCAGGCAGAAAGCGAAAGGAAAGATTTTGAAGAAACTTTGAGTTTAAAAGAAGAAGAAATCGAAGATTTGAGAAGCAGCTTCGAGGAAGAGAAGAAGGCCCTAAAAGAGGAGTGGGATTCAAAAGAAAAAGAGATCGAGGAACTGAAGGGTAAGATCAAACAAGAGCAAAAAGCCCTGGAAGAAGATTGGGATTCAAAGGAAAAAGAAATCGAGGAACTGAAGATTAAAATCGAGGAAGAGAAAGGTGTATTGGAAGAGGCCCTAAAATCAAAGGAAAAAGAGCTTGAGGAATTAAGAGACGAACTCGAGGAAGAGAAGAAGGCTAAATCCGAGACCTCCAAAACAAAGGACAAGGAACTCGAAGAAATTAAGAGTAAGTTCGAAGAGGAGAAGAAGGCCCTTGAAGAGCAAGTGGAAGTTCTGTCCAAGGAAAGAGATCAGTTCGAGAAAAAGATAGCTAAGCTCGAAGAAAAGTTGGCAGCCAATAAAACCAAGGAAAAAGAATTGAAGAAAATTTTGAAGGAAACCGCATCCTTGGAAAAGAAGATGGCAAAAAGGCAGGAAAAAATCCAGAAGAATCTGAAAGAGATTTCAAAGAAAGAAAAAGAGACAATGGAACTTGCTGAAGACCTTGCGGAGCGGGAGAAGGAATATGAAGATAAAGCCAGTTGGCTAGAGAAGAAACTAAAGAAGTTCACAAAGGCAGAGGAGGAATTCAAGGAGAGGAAGATAGAATGGCGGGACGAGGCCATGCGCATAGGAAGGGAAAGGAAGAAGCTGGAAAACGATATTGCGAAACTTAGTGAGGCAAAAGAAGCTTTCGAAGCCGAAATCGGTGAGAGAGAGAATGCCCTAGACGAATTTGAGAAGTCGATCTCGGATAGGGAGGATGAATTGGCCAATAAATCAAAGGAACTAGAGGAGAAATCCAAAGAGCTTGAATCCGACTGGAAGGCCCTCGAAGAGCGCTCCAATGAGATGTCAACAGAAAAAGAAGATATTGTACAGAGCAGAAATGAACTTGAAAATGATCAGGAGGCTCTGGAACGCGAGAGGAACAAGGTACTTGATATGATAAAGAACCTGGAGGCAAAAAAGGAGGAGCTGAAAGCGGCGAAACAGACCCTTAAAGAGGAAGAAAAGAGGCAAAAGACCAAGGAAACCGAGCTTTTGGGCATCCAAAAGGATATCGATAAAAGAAAAACAGTCCTTGAAAAGGAAAAGAACAGACTCCTTGAAAAAGGAGATAAACTGAAAGAAATGGAGAAGTCCCTCACAAGGGGTATTAAAGATCTTGATAAACAGAAAATAGTTTTCACTGCCGAGGAAGAAGAGCTTGAAGAGAAGAGCAAGGAGATGGACAGGCTAGAAAAGGAACTCATTTTACGGGAGAAAGGAATAGAAGAAACCGAGGACAAGTTGAGAAATTCATTAATAGAAGTAGGAAGGCGAGAAGAGGACGTCAAGATCAAGGAAAAAGAGTTACTTGATATCGCGAAGCTAAATGAAAAGAAGGAGAAGGAGATCGAAGAGAGAGAGCGGGTCGTAAAAAGTGAAAGAGCAGGTATCACGGAATTGAGCGGAAGAGTGGATAAAAAATCCCTGAAATTGGAAAAGGTGGAGGAACGTTTGAAAGAGATGGGTAAGGAGAACGCCAAGATCAGAAGGTCATTGAGAAGTCGAGAGGGTGTCATTGAAAGCAAAGAGAAGGATATCTCGAGCAGGATGGAGGCTCTAACAGAGAACGAGGAGCGGATTAAGAACGACCTTGTTACCATGTCCAAGAGGGAAGAGGAAATCTCTGATAGGGAAAAGAAGCTCCTTGGGCTGGATGAGGAGTTGAAGACCCTAACAAAAACTCTGGAGGGGAGAATGGAGGAGATCACCTTCGAGAGGAAGAAATTGGATAGTGAGAAAGGAAAGCTGGAGAAATTGGAGGATGACTACAATTCTAAATTAACAATGCTCAGGGAGGAGGAAAAGGCCATAAAGAACAGTCAATCCCGCATATCCAAAATGGAGGACAGGCTGAATAAGGAATACGAGATCTTGGAAACCGACAGAAAGGCCTTAAAGCAAAAAGAAGAGGAGATAGAAACAGTTAAAGCCAGCGCATTGGCGGTGATGAAGTATGCAAAGACCCTTCAGGACAAGAAGAAGGAAGAGCTTCTGGGGCAACTGAGAACAGAAAATGAAAGGTTGGAGCAGCAGAGAATCGATATAAAGGAGAAATTGAAGGAAAAGGAGGAAGAATTGGACTCGAAAACAAAGAAAGTGGAAGAGATTCTTGCCGCAGCCATGGAGAGAGAAGCCCGACTCAAATGGAAGGAAGAGGAATTTGAAGACGAAATGAAGAAGCTCAGTAAAGAAAAGGAAGATCTGAATAAGGTCTGGAATAAATTCGAAGATCAAACCAAGGCACTTGATATCGCAGAGAAGACTCTCAATGCAAAGATCGAGAAAAAGGTAAAACAACTCACAGTCAAAGAGCGAAAGAAGTATGTTTCCAAGATGGAGACTCTGAATGCAAGGGAGAAAGAAATCAAGGCCCAAAGCAAGGAATTACAGAAGAGGGAGGAGGCCTTAGGTGGCATCGATGCCCTGACAAAGAAGGATAAGGAACTGAAGAAGCGCGAGGACGCCTTGAAGAAAAAAGAAAAGGAGCTTGAAAGCAGGAAGAAAAATCTCGATGAACTTAGAAAAATGTTAAGCGATTTAATGTGATTTGGTTTTAAGATAAAAAGGCGGAAAATCGGAATTATTTGAGGTGAGGAATATGCAATCTGCACGAGAGAATGAGCATATTGTGGCGAAATTTGAGGATAAGGAGGACTTTTTCGAGGCGCTGGATTCAGTGATAAACAAGCATGATATCAAATCCGCAGTGATACTCTCAGGAATCGGTATGCTCAGGGATATTGAGATTGGATACTACAACGGCAAAGAATACATTAGTAAGAAGTTTATCGATCCAATGGAGCTGCTTTCCATGCATGGGAGCATAGCTTATTCTGAGGAGAACAGGATACATGTTCATGTGGGTTTGGCGAACAGTGAGCATAAGGTTTTTGGAGGGCATTTGATGGGTGCAAAGGTGTGCGTATTAAATGAGATAGTTCTTTTGAAACTCGAGGAAATGACTTTGGCAAGAAAGCTCGATCCAAAAAGTGGCCTTTCGGAGTTGGAGATATCGGATGAAAAAGGGGCCTAATCGGAATAATCTGGCGATAATAATCCTTAATAAGTACGATGTGTTTTCTATTTTGAAAGTCAAAGAATCATTGGAGGTAAGGAGAGAAAAATGACCAAGGACTTCAAAGAAAGGCTACTTTTAAGGTGGAAGGTCGAATTTGAGATCTATGTCTTGATGATTATTTTCGCGGCTTGGTATCTTATAAATATAAGCGGGGCAATGAAGGACGATGAAACGATTTTCGCATGGCAGAGTTACTATTTTGTCAGGGGAAACATGCCTGCAGAGCAATTTCGGCCCATGTCAAGATATTTCATGGGATTGGGACAGCTCATATTCGGAAGAACGACCTTCGGGGCCAAGTCTGCCGTATTCCTTTTCGGAATACTATCGATTTATCTCACCTATAATGTGACAAGGTCCTTTAGCAACCGCATAAACGGATTATTTGCGGCATTGATTGTTGGGATAATCCCCCTTTACGGTGACCTTTCCGTTTCTGCTCTTATGGATATTATACTCACATTATTTGTGATGTTGCTTTTTTATTTTGTACTGAAGTATTATAGAACAGAAGATATCGTCAAAAAACAGCGTTTATTATTTGTTGTGGGTTTTCTTTCCATTAGCACCCTGGCAACGAAACTTTACGGCATGTTCTTTTCATTAGTGGTGTTCCTTTTCCTTATCAATGTAGAATGGAAGACAATAAGGACAATAAAGCTTTTCAAATTCAAAAATATGCGAAAAAGATTCAGAAAGAATATATTGCTACTCCCAATATTCGTTGTCCTTGGAGTGTTATTCGGCCTTTTGATGAGAACCCAATTAAGCGACTTCTGGGATAAAGCAGGTGAAAAGGGAAGAGAGGATATACTGGATGTATTACCTGGCTTTTTAGATAATATCGTGATGAATATGAACAGTTCATCTGCATATGGATTCTTTATTGTCATTGGAATCGTGATTTTTTTCGTTTTATGGCTGATTTCTTCCCTTCTGGGAAGAGAGAGTCTAAGGACGTTAAAATACCTGGCAAAAAAGAGAGCCTTGGATGAAAAATACCATTTGCTGATTTTCATCCTAGGAGCAATAATCGGATTCATCATAATTTACTCACAGTACATCTGGAATCCCATTACCCTCTTCACCCATATAATGGTGAATCAGGTTGTACATCTTAAGCAAAGTTCACCTAGGGTGGTTGGAGGGGTTCTTTATGAGACCCCCCCATGGTGGTCCTATATCTACTGGACCTGGGAGTATCTGGGCTGGATGTTCATAGTGGGTTTGGTGATATCACTTATTTATTTTGCTTTTAGATTCATAAAAAAGGAGAAGATGACGAAAGAAATGAAATTTTTATTTTCCTACACCTTCCTTCCCTTTGTACTCCTATCTGCTCTCAGCCTGAAGCTTCATAACTACTTTGTGATACTGTTTCCACTGTTTTCAATATTCATTGTTCTTTCCGTGACTTCCCTTGTTAAAAGATCTTTTGACCGACTCCCATTCGAATCCTTAAAGACCCAAAAAGAGATGTTGTCGATATCAGGAGTTATCGTGATAATGCTTCTTCCAGGTCCATTATGGATGACTCTTGATGATCCCAGCCTGGGATGGGATTCTGGATATGACACAGCTGGTGAATTGGTGCTGGATTATATAGAGGATCATCCTGGCGAGGAGGTGCAGATTATCGCATTTGACAGGCTTTCTATTGAATTCTACCTACCAGACGAAACCAGAAAGGAGATCAGTATCATACCTCTTTTTTCAGACAACTATTCCACAGATATCATAGGAAGGACGTACCTGTATTTCCCAGAAGAAGAGCTTTATGAAATGGTTCTGAATGATGAAATTGACATGATCCTTGATGAGCCGCAACGCGCCACAGACAGAGATGGCCTGATAAGAAGATATGCTGAGAATAACTCCACAGCTACAACATACATAAATGATGAGCTCGTGTTGTATTATCTATAAACCTGATTGGATAAATGAGGATAATATTGTTAAGATAGAGTGAAAGTGTTGGTCGTGATGAATTCTGAAAAACTGATTGTCGATATCAAATTCGACAATACTTCAGGTGCCTCGGAACTCATGATAAAGGCAGTTGAATGCCTCTTGGATTTCTCAGAGTCTTTTGATGGTGAATCTGAAAAGGATTTTTATTACGACATGCTCAACATCGGAAGGCAATTGATTGATGCACAGCCTTCAATGGCTCCCTTGTTTTTTGCAGTTAATAAGTTGCTTCTGGCCCTTGAATATGAGATTAAGAGGGGGAGCACATTAACGGAGCTTACAGAGATTGTAAAAAATACCTCGCAGGAACTGCTTTCATATTCAGAAAACGCCCTATTAAAGATTCAAAATAATTGTGTCAATTTAATAGAAAATGCGGCAAAAATCCTAACCCACAGCTATTCATCCACGGTAATAAAATCCCTGATCTTTGCACATCAAAATGGTAAAAAGGTCGAGGTTTTCGTCACTGAATCAAGGCCAATACTCGAGGGGAGAAGGACTGCAAGAATCCTTGCAGAAAACAAAATCAGGACCGTGTTGATTGCGGATATGGCTTCATTCTATTTTCTTGATGACCTTGACATGATAATCACTGGTTGCGATTGCATTTGCCAAAAGGGCATTGTAAACAAGATCGGAACAAAGGGCCTTGCAATTGCAGCATCCCATTACGGCATACCATCTTATGTTCTGAGCGAAAAAAGCAAATTCCTACCATTGAAATTTAAAGAAGAACCTTTCATTGAAGCAAAGGATCCAAAGGAAATCTTTGAGGGAGGAAACAAAATCGAGACAAGGAACATCTACTTTGACATAACTCCCCATAGATTTTTTAAAGGCATAGTAACCGAGGAGAAGATGCTCTTAAAAAGCGAGATTGAAGATCTCTTAGCAGCCCAAGAGGTTTGTCAAGGCCTCAGTTTAGGGTAATTTCAGCCAAAAAACCTTTCAAAGCTCAATAGATTACACCTTGTCTAAAAAAGGTGGAATGTAATGGAAATTCGAAACATATCCTTCGACTCCTACGATTCCCTAATAGCACTCTGGGAGAGATCAGGTCTTTCTTACAGACCAGAAGGCAGGGACGCAAAAGAGGGAATGAAAATCGAGTTTGAGAGAAATCCAGATCTTTTGATTGGAGCTTTCGAGGATAATGAATTGATAGGTGCCATAATCGGAACCGATGACGGAAGAAAGGGATGGATAAATCGGCTGGCAGTAGATCCTAATTATAGGAAAAAAGGCGTTGCAACGGATTTGATTTATGCCTTGGAAAGTGCATTGAAAAAACGAGGCCGAAGAATCATATGTACCCTTATTGAAGATTGGAATGAGAATTCCTTAAGCCTTTTCAAAAACGCAGGATATATCAAACATAAAGATATCTTTTATTTAAGCAAACGCGAAGGTGATCATGTATAAAGAAATAATTTATCACGGGGGTGCAAAAGTTGCCGAAGATAAAATATCTGTTAGATGAGCATGAGAGGCTTAGAACCACTGGAATAAATCTCATTGCCTCTGAGAACTTTCTTTCTTTGGAAGTAAAGCAGGCTCTGGCAAGCGACCTTGCAGGAAGGTACTATTCATACTGGTATGGAGGCTCGAAGTACGCATCAGAAATCATAGAGGAAACCGAGGGCCTGGCCAAGAAGGTCTTTCGGGTCAAACATGCCATTGTAACCTCCCTTTCTGGCAACATGTGCGATTTAGCAGTGGTTTTCGCATATACTAAGCCTCATGATAAGGTGGCCATGATGACCCTTGCATGTGGAGGCTACCCCTTAGGCCTTTCGAAATTCGAAAGAGAACTTTTACCTTTACCTGCAAATCCCTTTACATTTCAACTTGATGTGAATGAGACCATAAGACTCATTAATGAAAACGGTGCGCCGTTGACAATACTGGGTGCCTCGTATATTCCATTCCCCCATCCTGTTAAGGAGATTTCTGAGGGTATAAAAGAAACCAGTATCTGTGTATACGACGGATCTCATGTTCTGGGCCTTGTGGCCTGTGGAAATTTCCAGGATCCTCTAAGAGAGGGATCAGAGGTCCTTTTGGGAAGCACCCATAAAAGCCTTTACGGTCCTCAGGGAGGCCTCATCCTCTCAAACTCGGATTTACACGCAGAGAAACTCAGAAAGATGTTCGATTTCGATATCGACCAGGGCATGGGCCTTGTGGACAATCCCCATGTGAATCGAATAGCGGCACTCGGTGTGGCACTTGAGGAGATATCTAAGGATACATATTATGGGGAAAGAGTGGTTAAGAATGCTAAAGCCCTTGCAAGCGCCCTGGATGATCTCGGCGTGCCCATGAAATTCAAGGAAATGGGATTTACAGAATCTCATCAGATATTTCTGGATCTTTCTGAAGAAAATGCCACGTCTCTATGCAGAGAATTGGAGAAGATCGGGGTTTTCATGGATGTTGCTGGTAGAATCGGTGTTGCCGAGATAACCCACATTGGTATGGAGGTTTCTGACATGGACTTCATTGCAAATGTGATATCACGGGTGTATTCTGAAAAAACCTCGGATAAACTGAGATCCAAGGTCTCCGAATTCGTGAAAAAATATATGGAT
>CP070672.1:2424288-2427609 GCA_020351895.1 Thermoplasmata archaeon | reverse complement strand
CTCGATGATTTCGAACATATTCATCTTATTGAATGGGATTATCCGAGATATGAGGTAGGCGATATTATCGAGAAGAAGGTACATTTCGAATGGAGCCATTGGAATGAGAACAGGAACGTTTATTCCCCCCAAATTGATTTTCCAGCCATAGGTGCCGCACCTGTTATCGACATTATTATGAGTTCGGTAAGTTATAAAATTGGATTAATTTTAAATGCGAATCAAAATTCTCCTAATGATCCAGTTAACGTTTCTGTTCTGTTATCCAGGGGGGAAGGATTTCCATTGGAACTTTTTAGTTGTACATTAATAGCAGGAAGATTCAGCTGGGCTGCAGATTATGAGGATATTTCTGGAGGATATATGGGATACCCAGAAATAGATTCGATCCCTTACCTTTCTAACAGTACAGGAGTAAATAAAATCGTTCATTTCTCAGATGCAAATCATAATGGTTTATTGGATAATGACGATTCTTTCCATTTTAATTTAACCAAGCCAGAGGAAGATAGTGCGGTTCTAACGTATTTATTATCTATAAATGGAGGAATAAGGCCTAATCAGAATCGTGTATTGTCTGGATTTTGTTACATAATAATGACTAATAGGGGTTTTTTGCGATTTACATCTTGTATTACCAATAGGGAGGGTATGACCCCATATCTAATATTAAATAAGGTATCTGATTATGAGACATTACAGGGCATAACAACGATCATGAATATAACACATGTAATTGGAGAAATACCATATATATCAAACAGTTACTGTAGCATATTTGAAAAAACTTGGAATACTCAAATGATACCGCTAGCCAATGGTGAAATTTTAAACGAAAGTGGGCTTAAAATAGAATTTTCAGATGATAACAACAATGGATTATTAGATATGGGTGATTATTTTATTATTTCTGGGCTAGAAAATCGTTCAAAATATGAATTTTCATTAGCCTGCGAGACATTTATAGGGGGTCATCGAAGCCCAACCCGTATCTCTGAAATTCAATGGCTCACTGGAATTGGAACTTTTACCGGAAACCTTCCTATAATCGAATACATGGAACCATACATAATTGACCCACCAGAAAACAAAACATATAAGATCAAGATCGAAAGGATGTATGGTGTACCTGGTTTAGATTTAGCGTCCGAAGATCCTTTAACTTGGTTTAGAATCAAAATCGAGAAGGGTGGACAAGATATTCTTTACCCAACAAATCTAACCTTAAATTTTCAAGAAAAAGTTGGAGAAATCAATATCACATTTGTGGATGAGGATGACAATGGATTCATAGATTCGGGTGATTATTTCACTTCCACGGGAGGAAGCCCCGGGGAATTTAATCTAACTTTAGATTTTGTCGAAAGAGATAATCGATACAGTGAAGGATTCATGGTCCGATTCTCACAATCCGTTTCTTGGACGATATCATAAATAAAAATTCTTCAAATCATAACTAAAAGTATATCCATTTTCCATCATTTTGACGAACATGCCAAAAATATTATTTATTTAATGGTGAGTAATATGGTTATAACCATGAAATATTTAAATAAAATAATAACCAAGTAGATATTGGGGATCAAATGGAAGGTGGTCAGATGAAATCAAAAGTCTTGATTTGTATTGTTTTAATGTGTATCATCGCAACCAATTTCAACGGTAACCTCGCATTCGGTTATGATGATGAGAATGAAACTGAAATTCTCGATAATTCAGATACATATTTGCTGATTGAATATGTTGAGCCAAGCCAACAAAGTAATTCACCTTGTCAAGACGATTTACCATGGCATCCAGGAATTCCTCAAATTATGGTAGGGACTTATACCTTAAAAAATAAAGACATTTCATTTATTATTAAGAAGGAAAATACCAACGAAAATCCAAGTTTGAAGGACAAAAAGTCAAGAAAACGAAATAATAAACGAAATCCATCCATTGGAAATAACTATTTAAACCAACCAAGAGACAATGAACCATCATATTCTCCATTTAATTACGAGTTCCCTTATCTTTCAAATTTAGAAATTTCTTTAGAGGACGCCGAGTATTTCGATAACATAAGCCATACTTTTAATTTGACGGATGATATGATTGCTAAACTAAAAACCAACGGTTTCGTGGTTGTGAATCACACAATGATCAATGGATACAGCCGACCCATAACTAATTTTTTAGATGCATATGAATCATACTGGCATAAAGATTTACCGATAATTATTACCACAGATACTATACTCAATACCTTTCATTTGCTCTTTGCCACCATGCTCAAAGATATAGAAAAAGAATCTCTATATTGGAGAGTTGAGCAGATGTCAGAGAAGTTGATGATGGACAGCGTGATTCTTTACCTTTCTCAGGATGATGGTATTCTAAAGGATATCACCAGGGAAGTTTCAATATTCTTTGCTGTGGCAGCGTCCCTTACAGGGAAATCAATGATGGTCCCAGATTTTATTAAAGAAGATGTGGAATACTATGTAGAAAAGATTTTGAATGCCACCGATGTCGTTCTGGAGTACACATATGATGGCAAAGAATACTATGTGGATTACACTCAGTACAAACCTCGAGGCCATTATGCAGGTGACGAGATTCTTGAATTATATTTTAGGTGCATGATGTGGTATGGTAGAAAATCCCTTGATATGAACATCTCCAATGATATCAGAGAAGCTGTTATCATTACGAAATTACTGGGAGACAATACTCAAGCAGAGCAACTGTGGTATGAGATCTACAACATAACGAGATTTTTGATTGGAGCCTCAGATTCTCTATCTTTTAATGACATTAAACGGGCGGTTATGAATTCTGCTGGAGAGCTTTCAATTGAAATGCTAAGGGACGATGAAATAGTGCAATTGATAAGAGATGAGCTCCAAAAATCGGATTACATTTCTCAGAGGATATTATCCACTATCGTGGTAAAATCCCCCTCTCAGGCTTCCGAACAGATGGACTTCCCAAAGATTTTCCAATTCATGGGTCAAAGGTATGTCCCAGACTCGGAGGTTATCCAGAATGTGATATATGATAGGGTGCCCTTATATGATGGAAGACGAAGAGGATTAGCAAATGGCTTGGATGTGATGGCTTCTTTGGGATCATACAGGGCGGTTGAGCATTTAGAAGCCGAGTTAGCTTACTTCAATTATTCCTCACATTTAGAATATTCGTACAATTTGATGGATAGCATGGCTGATGAGTTTTGGAATGAAACTACCTATAATGGATGGTTGGATTCTTACTCTACCCTTGTTTCAAATAAAGAGAACAGCACACAGCCATTCATGAGAACCGAGGCCTGGGCGG
>CP070672.1:2402304-2424188 GCA_020351895.1 Thermoplasmata archaeon | reverse complement strand
TGCCGTCCTGTCTCAACAAGCTTGGGAGCCATGATGCACATTGCACAGTCGTTTGTGGGGAAGGTCTTATCAAGTTGGGACATTGCCCCTCCTATGCTGGGGCTGTTATCTAGAACGTAGACCTTAAAGCCTGAATCCGCTAGATCCAATGCGGACTGCATACCTGAGATGCCGCCACCGATGATGAGGACCGCCCCTACCTTTTTTGATTCAGGTTCTTTGCTTTTTGAAATAGCTTCCATCTCAATCAGTCCCTCCTTTGCCTCTATTTACACCACCCCCTTCCCTGAAAGTAATCCCCGGATGCAAACAGAGAAATGGCAGGCATCCGATCTTGCCCTCTCACAGCTGTGGCATCTTAAGGTGAGAAGTAACTCTCTTGTGATCTTCTTTCTTGTCTCTTCATCTATATCGGGGAGGTTTTCCTTGCACTCCTGAATTATCTTGTTTTGAACTTGAGCCCATGCTGGTAACGTGGAGACCTTGTATTTTTTTCTCCAAGATTGACGAATATTCTTAATCTCGTCCAACTCATCTTTTTTTGTTTCTTGTTCATCGGTATTTACTACCATTTTATTTCCTCTCATCAATCACTCTGGATAACGTTGTAAATCGGAGATGATCCTTCGATTTTTTCGAGTCCCACCAATCCCCTATCCCTAAGTACAACCAAGTGCTCAAGAACTTCTCTGGATGGAGTTTTAATATCCTGGGCGATATCCTTTACTGAACGGGATTTTCTCATAAGGGACCTTAGGATTCGCTGTCTGAGCATCTCCTCTTCAATAATCTCATCCATTATATCATTGAATCTTTCATCTTCGATTTTATTGTTGTAGACATTTCCCTTTTCGATTATGTTATAAGCTTTTCCGCTAAGTAATCTCAACCTGAAATCATTGGCTGCATCTCTTGCTATTAACAATTGCTCCAAAATTTTCAAGTCAGGTGACTTGCCGGAGATGGGGCTCGATCCCATCTCAATTATGTTTTGTGTCATCTCCTCCATTATATCTGCGAATCGCACGGATTCGGATGCTGAGACCCATTCCAATCTCAGTCTATTCGAATTCAATCCCACCTTTTGAAGCAGTTTCTTTGTCATTTCTATGCGATAGATGGTATGGAAATTCCCTTCAATGTAGTGACAGTCCCCGGGGTGGCACCCTCCAACGAATACTCCATCGATACCTTGAATGAACATCTCCAGTATAATCGAGGGCTCGATTCTGGAGCTGCACATGACCCTGATGATCCTGATATTATGGGGGTACTGTATCCTGCTAACACCTGCTAAATCAGCCCCGGCATAGCAGCACCAGTTGCATAGGTATCCTATTATCTTTGGATCGAAATAATCCAATGGCCCTTCCCTGTTCACTTGATCTCCTCCTCAAGCAATGGTAACCCTTGGGCTATCAACTGCTCTAGAGTATAATGGTTCATTGAAATGGCACGCTCGGGGCATGCCGCAGCACAGGAACCGCACCCTTGGCAAAGCGCCTCCACAACCCGCATTAACTTCTTTCCTTCAACAGATCTTATGGCGCCATAAGGACAGACCTGCTCGCAGGTTTTGCACCCTATACACCTTTCCTGATCGATAAACGATGTAATGGGCTCATTTTTCGCAAAACCTCTTAGCATGGGTATCGCAGCCTTCATGGCTGCACCGCTTGCCTGTTCCAACGACTCCGCAATATTTTTAGGACTTTGTAAACACCCTGCAAGATATATTCCCTCGACATTGGCCTCAATGGGTGCCAATTTAACGTGCTTTTCCATGCAGAAACCACTTCCACATTGAGTCACCTTGAAATTCTGAAGCAGATTGTGTGTATCAGGATGTCTTGCCACCATACCCAAAACGAGAATAACATTATCCACAGGGATCTTCAAATCTTCCCCTGTGAGCCAATCATGAACATAGATATTGGCCTTGCCCTTTAAATCCTCAACCTTGGGTTTATTTTCGAATTCATACTTTACGAACTGCACTCCCATCTCGCAGGCCTTCCTGTACATCTCTTCCCCTCCTTTGCCATATGTTCTGATATCCCTGTATAAGATGATAACGTAGATGCCCATCTTCCTCAATTGGATGGCCTGTTTCATGGTGGATTTGCAACAGTACCTTGAGCAATCACCAATTCCCTCGGTTCCTTCCCGATCGAACAGACTCTCGCATAATGGATCTCTTGAACCAACACACATTATAAACGCAATTTTCTCAGGCTTCTTATTGTTGATTATCACCTCGCCTTTTGTGGGTCCTTCTGGATTAAGGAGCCTCTCAAGCCCTATGTTGCTTATAACCGAAATAGCCTCTAAATTTTCGGGTTTATCCTCATAGCAATATTCGCCCTGGGGATCGTATAAATCAGAGCCTATTGCCAGAATCACAGTTCCTGCCTTAAACCGTTTAAAATCGTTTTCCAGATTTTCTATGGACTCCTTTGTAATTGCCCCAGTGGGACATGTATCGATGCATTTTCCACATTTGGTGCAATCTTTAACTACGATGTTGTAGGCCTTGGGCCAGGAGTTTGGATGCATGTATATGGCTTTACGAGTGGACAACCTCCTGTCAAAAAGATAGTGTGATGTCACAGGGCACACATCTTCACATCTGCCACATGCATCACACTTCGTTATATCCACACCTCTTGCCCGTTGGGAAATGTCCACATCAAAATTTCCTAGATAACCCTCAACTTTTGTAACTTCAGATTTTAGATGTACCTTAATCTTCGGTCTCCTGCTTATTGCTCCATACATCCTATCCAAAATTGAATGGGATGATTGACTTTCTGGAAAGACCACACCCAGCTGGGCAACCCTTCCGCCTAGGTAGGCTGCTTTCTCAACAAGGTTCACTTCGATTCCAAGATTGGCCAAATCTATTGCACTTCGTATCCCAGCAATCCCACCACCTATCACCAAGGCACTCCTCTCGATATATATTCCTCTGGGGTACAACGGTTTGAGGTGGACAGCCTTGGCCACCGCCATTCTTACAAGATCCTTGGCCTTTTCCGTTGCCATCTTGGGTTCCTGCATATGAACCCAGGAGCATTGATCACGTATATTCGCCATCTCAAATAAGAAGGGATTCAGTCCTGCTTTTTCGCATGTGTCCCTGAATATGGGTTCATGTGTTTTCGGTGTACACGAGGCTATGACGACCCTGTTCAGATTTTTTTCCTTTATCATTTCCGCTAAATGCTTTTGGGAATCCTCTGAGCATGTGTATAGGTTATCCTCGGCGTACACCACATAGGGCACCGACTTAACGTGCTCAACAACGCTTGGTACATCCACTGTACCACCGATGTTGATTCCACAGGAACATACGAAAACCCCTATTCTGGGTTCCTCGTCCTCTTTTCCTGCCGTAAGATAGGGAGCTGCCATGGGGATTTCCTCATGTTCGATTTCCTCTTTTATCCAGAATAAGGCCCTGGCAGCCGCAGCACTTGCTTCAGCCACGCTGTCGGGAATATCTTTGGGACCAGCAGCACAACCTGCCAGGCATATCCCGGGTTTAGTGGAATCGATAGGGAGGGCATTTATGTGCCTCTCCTTGAAAAAGCCGTATTCATCCAGATCGATACCAAGAATCTCAGCCAACTTCTTGTTGCTTTCATTTGGGATTATGGTTGTTGAGAGTATCACCAAGTCTCCCCTGATTTCCTTTGTCTCCCCTTTTATTATATCTCCAACCCTAACGAAGATATCGTTGGTACCTTTTTCTTCGATTATCTCCGCGGGTCTACCCTTAATAAAATTGATGTTGATTTCATCCTTTGCCCTGAGATAGTAACTCTCAAAATGCTTTCCATAGGCTCTGATATCCATGTAGAGTATGTGCATATTTTCGATATTAGGATCATGTTCTTTGGCAATCATTGCCTCCTTAATGGAGTGCATACAGCATACAGCAGAGCAATATTTGCAGTTGTTGACATCTCTTGATCCAACGCACTGAATGAAAACTACGCTCTTTGGAGGCTTTCCGTCAGAAGGTCGAAGGATTTTGCCTTGAGTAGGGCCTGAAGCGCTCATGAGTCTCTCGAATTCAATGGAAGATATGATATTATCATATTCATCATATTTGTACTCTGGTACACGAGATGGGTGTAATAAGTCATATCCAGTAGCTACGATTATGGAGCCAACATCCAACTCTATCTCTTCGTCTTTCTGCTCAAAATCTATTGCACCTCTTGTACATATCTTTTCACATAATCTGCATTTTCCCTTCTCAAAATAAGTGCAGTTGTTTTTGTCAATGGTATATATTAGAGGCACCGCCTGTGGAAAGGGGATATATATTGCCTTTCTTGTTGCCATGCCTCGCTCGAATTCGCTGGGTACTTTTTTTGGACATTTCTCAGCACATGCTCCACAACCTGTGCATTTTTCTTCGTCGATGTATCTTGAATGTTTCAATATCTTAACCTTAAACTCTCCAGCCCTTCCGCTACAATCCACAACCTCAGAATTCGTCAATATCTTGATATTTGGATGCCTTCCCGCCTCCACCAGTTTTGGGGAGAGAATACACATTGAGCAGTCATTTGTGGGAAAGGTTTTGTCCAGCTGCGCCATCTTACCCCCTAGTGAGGGAGACTTTTCAATCAAAAACGTGGTGACTCCTGCATTTGCAAGGTCCAATGCAGCCTGTACTCCTGCGATTCCTCCACCAATAACCATTGCGCCTTTCGTCATTTGTCGCATTCACCTTCTTTGGGAGCAGATTATCAATTGAAAGCCGGGGATTCTCCAAAGTGATTTGGCTCATCTTGTATTTAGCGTTTTACTTAATAAATCTTGGGATACATAACATTTTCGTTGTAATTATTACGATATACGAAATAATTAACATATATTATCAACGATTATCGTCTAATAAATACCGTATTAGGTATATCCACAGTAACTATCAGGAAAATGAATAATTCTGATGTTCCCCCTGTATATGTTAATGAAATTTATATATTACTGAATATCAGTGATATTATTTCCAGGTAGGAAAAAAAGAAGTTGAATTGTTTTGGTATTATCTGGACCCAAGGTACCTGAGTTTGTCCCACTCTACTTTGTGATCTATGTCTTTGTCATTGAGAAATCTGCTTAGGCTTTCTGTGACCTTGGTGATCTCCGATGATCTGGTATTACCTTTGATATAAAATTGGATATTGCCATCACTTAAAGGAAAAACCATCTTGGTCCTGCAATTTCTATTGTGGCCTTCTGGTTTTCTGTTCCTCTCTAAATCCAGTAGGTTCAATCTCACGAGCATAAAATTTCGTTCCTCTTCTTCCTCGAGTTGATTAGTTTCTCTGAGAAACTTCATGTAGAGATCCCTATAAATTGGGACCAGGTCCTTGTATTTCATCTTCTTGGGAAATATAATATGCCCTGTCTTCGATCGCATTCCAAACCCCATCTTTCAGATGAGTTTTATAATATATAAGATTTGTTGTTGGATTTGATGTAATGATAACTCCTTGTGGTATCTGGAAATCTTCCTTCTACTATTATTTATCCTATTATGAATGAAAATCCTTGAATTGGCATATTCCATCTTCGGAGGTCTTTGATTTTTTTAAAGATTATGATAAAAGAAGAGGTACATCCACTTCTGGATTGCACCCTTATATTAATATAAATATACATAGGAAAAAATCTAATCCTACTCTCTCAGAAGCCATCTGTTTCCTTTTCTTGTTATCTTGGGGCTATTTTCCAGAACCTCCATGATATCCTCTATATCGGCCATCTTATTATCGATTAAAATACTCTTAATGGCCTCAGGAGAGGACAGACCCGAAGGAAAGAATGAGAGGTGATATAAAATCTCGTCTTCCAAATCCTCATCAAAGGAAGCCTCGTTTTCAACCAAATTTTCAATTTCTTCCCGAACTGCCCCTTGCAGCTCTCCTCCATTAGGAGCAACTATCACGTACTTTTTCAATGCCTCCTCGATCTTATCGTCGTTTTTAAAGCATTTAGCCATGGGATTCCCCCTATCCTTTTTTATCCAACCCCTAACCTTTTCCTTGTTTGTACCAAGGGTTTTGCTGATTCTTGAATAACTCCAGTTGTACCTATCATGCAGTGCCTTTGCGATATGGTATTCTAAATATTCATCTGTGAGTTCGTCGATTATTTTCCTGTATTCGTCCTCTATGATCTCATCGTCCTTTAGAACCTCGAATGCGTTTTTCGGCCTCCTTTTTCCATCGATCCAGCAGGTCACCGTCTCTTTGGGAATTGGCCTTGTTAGATTGAAATGTTTGGTTAATATCTTGCTTATGGTTTTTCCCCCGATTCTCCTCCTTCCCAGTGTATTCCTGGCATTCTCGCTGAGTTTAAGGGAAAGATAATAGTAAAGATTCTGTCTTGTTGACTCGTACTTTAGATATTGCATCAACTTTTTAAATTCCCTATCAACCATGTTTCTATCGGTAAATAACCTGTTCACCCCTTTTGGTGATACCCCGGCTCTCCATGATCTTACTGTGCTTAAGGGTATGCCAAGATGTTTTCCTATGTATTCGGGAGGGAGCTTTAAATCGATGAGTTTCATGGCCAGAAGATAATAAATATTCTCTTTGGTGACCTTCCTTCTTATATTCCGAAGTTTCTTTTCAAAGGCTCCCATATGAAATTGTCTTTCGGCTAGGACATGGGACTCTCCAGCCTGCATCCAGCTTTGGACTAGGCCACGAGGCTTTCCTAAATATCTTGCTGCTATGTTGGAGCCGAATTTATATCGCTTGAGCATGAGAGCCACTCTGAAGGGTACGACATCGTCTTTAACCTTAGAACGCATGATTTTCAACTCATTAATGATATTGCTTTTTTGTAGCATTTCATTCTTACCTCCGAGGGCAAATATAATATCGCTTGTTACCTGGTAAAGTGACGCTAAATTTTCATTGACTGGTTGGTAATGGAAAACATGTTCCGTTCCTATTCTGAGAAACTTTTATATACAGACATATTATTCCAAAGCCGGGGGATAGCATTGCTCACCTATTTCGAGAGATTAAAGAAGCTAGAAGAATTTGGATTGACAGAATACCAAGCCAGGGTTTATTTGGCTCTGTTGGAATTCGACGTTGCAACAGCTGGTCAGATCCCATCAGCGTCAAAGGTACCAAGGACTAAAATCTACGGTATTATGAGACAGCTTCACGACAAGGGTTTGGTGCAGATTGTCCCTGAGACCCCCTTGAAATACAGGGCCGTGCCTTTTGATAACTTCCTCCAAAAGAAGATCAAGGATATGAGAAAAAGTGCAGAGGAAATGGAGGCGAATATTGAGGAGCTATCCAAGGATTTTGCAGTTAAGCACAAAAAACCAGAGAAGCAGGGAAAATTCGAGGTACTTTACGGGAGGAGGAATGTGAGAGATCGGCTCAACAAAATCTATACTTCCGCAAAAAAAGAGGTTCTTTCTATAGGTACCTCAAACAGTCCGGGTAGAATAATAAACACCACCCTTTGGGTAATAGAGGATAAAAAGAAGGAAGGGGTGGCAATAAGTTATGCATTCCCCGTTAATAGAAGTAACAAAGAAAAGGTGGAGAGGATAGCCAAATACGCCGAAATCAGACACATAGACAGAAATCCTCCAATGCATTTCGTTGTGGTGGACAGTAAGGAATGTATGCTGATTCATAGAGTACCTGACGATGCTGACCCTGTTAGAGGGGATGATGTTGCCATATGGACAGATGACGAGGCAATAGTGAACGCCATGGAGGAGATAGCCCACAGTTTCTTGAATGGAGGAGTGGGCTACACTTCATTTAATGCACTCGGGCCAATCATGGCGAGCATCGGGACCTGGGTGGAATCCGTGGGAATAAAAACCGATGACACCCTGGTTATTTTAGGAAATGAGGTGGGTAGACAGGTTGCCAGTAATTTGAAATCCAAAAAGAAAGAGACTCTGCTGAAGGAAATAGCCAAATTCTGGAAGACACATGATCTGGGTGAGGTCAATGTAGAGAAGAAAGATCCTTTAATCATCACCATGGAGAACTACATGAACTGCAGGGAGAGCCCGGAGATTGCAAAATCTCTTTGCAGTTTCGTCAAGGCAACTGTTGAGACCATAATGATAACCAAGCTGAATACAGGTTGCACAGTGAAGAAGATGAGCTGCCCTGATCATGGCAGGACGTTTTGTAGATTCCAGGTGAACATTGATGGTAAGAAGAAATAATCGATAATTATCATTCTTTCTCTTTTTTAAAATCTTATTAAGGGTCGACTATAAAGGATGATGAATAAAATTACGGTCTCATCCTAGTCAAAGTCCTGGGGAATGGAATGGCATCCTTGATATTGGGAATACCACATATCCACATAATTAGCCTCTCCATTCCCAGGCCGTACCCTGAATGGGGGATAGAACCGTATTTTCTAGTGTCAAAATAGAACTTGTAGCCCGAGGGAGACTCACCATCCCTCTCAAGATATTTTTTAAGCTCCTCTATGTCAGTGTCCCTTTCTGATCCGCCGATTAATTCTCCATAACCCTCGGGGGCAAGCATGTCAAAGCATTTGGCCACAGGGCCTGGGGCATGGGCGTCCTTGTCCACGGGCTTGTAAAATGCCATGACCTCTTTTGGATAATGTGTAACAACAACCGGGGTGTCGAAATGCTTCATGAGCTCGTCCTCTTCTATGGTTCGAAGGTCCTTTCCCCAGGGAATCGAAAGACCGCTTTTTTCCTTGAGAATTTCAAGGGCTTCGGTATAGGTGATGGTGGGAAAGGGTTTTTCTAATGAGACTTTTAATTTCGATATATCCCTTTCCAGAATCTCCAATTCCCCTTGGTTATTTTCCAGAACCTCCTTGACTATGAATTTCACTTCCTCCTTTGCAACCTCGGTGCATTCCTCAAGTTCCATCCAGGCCGCTTCCATTTCCGCCATCCAGAACTCGCATAGATGCCTTGAGGTCTTGGACTTCTCGGCCCGAAACGTTGGCCCCACATCGTACACCTTCTCAAGGGCGAATATGGCTGCCTCGGCATACAACTGCCATGACTGTGAAAGATAGGTTTGGGTGTCATAGTACTTGACCTCAAAAAGCGTGGCCCCGCCCTCGCTTTGCATGGGCTGGAAAATGGGAGGCGTGAACTCATAATATCCCCTGTCCCTGAAGAACTTGTGAATGGCTCCAGTTACAGTGCTTCTAATCTTCATCATGGCCGTGATCTTTCTTGAGCGCAGCCACAGATGTCTGTTATCTCTGAGAAACTCCTCGCTCTGATCCTTTGTTATGGGAAACGGTTCTGCAAATCCAATCACCTTAAAGTTCTTGGCTTGGATTTCGTAGCCCCCAGGGGCCCTCTTATCTTCCTTTACTTTCCCTGTGGCAATGACAGAGGATTCCACCAAGGCTTTCTGTGCGTCTTGAAAATCTGAATCTTCGATTTCTCCTTTTATGACAGTTGTTTGGATCACTCCTGTATTGTCTCTGATTACGGCGAAAACGATCTTACCGCTGCTTCTAGTTCTGTATATCCATCCTCTGATCTCAACCTCTTTGTCGGTGAGTTCTCCTTTTAATATCTTCTCTATGGGTGTCCAAGCGTCCATGATATACCATTCCTTACCCTTGATACGAATCCTCAGCGCACGAAAGTGCACCTAGATCCTCAATATTATTCCATGAATCTCCTACGCCAAAGCAGAAGATTAATCGCAGTATGTCAAGGCAAATATATAATACTTCATATATTCATTTTGGTGGCATGACGAGGCTTATCTATATAGTAGATTGTTTGAATACGATAATCCTCTTATGTAAATCATCTATGAATGCTAAAACTAGGAGGCGATGATTTACATGAAATTCGGGGTTGTGGTATGCCCACTTTGCAGGACCGCCAGGGGGACGAGGTTAGGTGCAAAAACCGCAGTATGCGTAAAATGTGGGAAAAAGATCGATCTTACGAAGGCAAGAATCCAATGCAAGGTAAAAACCGAATCCGAGCTTGCCCACGCTGTTCAGGAATATAATAGTAAGCTCATCTAAAAATTCCGTTTTCTTCTCATAATTAATACAGCAGCAACAACTGCCGTAACCAAAAGAATTCCTTCAAAGCCTGGAACAACCTCGTTAATAGGCCTTCCATCTTCACCTATCTTTATGGTTTTCGAGGATTTCTTCATGCTTAGGGTGTTGTAGTTCTCATCGTATCTGAAGTTGCTGCCATACGAGTAGTAATAGTCTTTAAGATGTGTACCATTACCGTCGGCAACCCACTCTGAAAATCGTAGTGAATCCCTAAAGAGAAAGTGATCGTTTACTATGTCTATGTTGTACCAGAAGCCCTCCTGTCCCAGATAATCCGGGATGTAAACCCTGACCCATGCATGACCCCCCCAGGTCCCCTTTTGCTGGTTGTATAGTGCCCCGAATTCCAGCATGGAAGGTAATCCTGCGGCTCTAGCCAGAGAAATGAACAATACAGATTGATCATCACAATCACCAGATTGTTGTCTAAGAGTCATGTTACAGAATTTTGGCTCCCCACTCCTTTGTGTCACATACTCATAGTGCCGGTTCATGTGATCGAATATAGCCCATAGTTTATCGTAAACAGTGATCTTATCTTTAGTCAGATCGTCTGATAAGGCTTTAATTTCTGGGTGATCAGGTATTATAACCCATTCTTCCCTTGTTTTATTTCCGAATCTGTCGGCCTCCCACTGGGGGATATCATCGATTGTACCTGATTCGCTTCGATCAACAGACCATACTGCGCTTTCAGTTGCTATGGAATACCTTATTCTGAAGGTTCTTTGCGACGGTACATCGTCGCCTTCCCAGACCATCCATGTGTAATTGTTGAACTTCACCTCGGTTCTATCTGGACTGGATACTATGCTTTTAACATCCTGCAACCATGGATTCGATTCTGGGATGTCTTTTGGTTCGGGAATGTCGATATCATAGTCCATTGGGTAACTTGGATTATAGGGTGAAACAGTTATTGATCTTTCCACCTCGAATTCGGCCCATTCAGGATACTCCCGATATCCACCTACACTGGGATTTAATATATCCTTAATCGACTCTCTAAAAGGAGCGTTCACAACAACAAGAATTAAAAGGGCGATTATGACAAGAATAACGATGGTGCTTATTACCTCTCCTACCCGCCTTCGAGACCGCTTCGGTTTTTTTTTCTCATAATAAGCATAATCGTCTTCGTAGTCGTCTGCAACGCCATTATCCCCTGAATATGCCATTGGCTGATAATAGTATTTTGTACTCTATTAAATGTTTCGATACGGTTTTCGAGTTTTGGAATGTAGATATATCCTTACACGCTCTATATATATTAAAAAGGTCAAGGCCAAAAACGAAGACAATTTACAATCCCACCTCTTTTGGCATACAAAAAATCCCGTTTTGTCAGACATTTGTCCGAAAAATATATAAATATTGATGACCATTACCCTTAGCCTTTCTTTTGTAAAGAAGGATGGGAAATAAAGGGATGGTGATGAAAAATGATACCAGCATTAGTTGCTATAGGGGTAGTTATAGCAGGTTTGGCTATAACCTCGACCTATGTGATACTAGAAGTACATAAAAGGAGAAGAAATAGTGAGGAAATGGATTTTAGATGCCCAGGATGTGGAGCCTCTGTGGACGCCACAGTTGAGGTTTGTCCAGAGTGTGACGCCGAGTTTAGAGTAGGGGAGTTCGAATGCCCTGTTTGCGGCTCGGCAGTCTCGGCGGACGCGAGAATATGCATGGTCTGTAATGAAAGGTTTGAAGAGGAAGAGACCTTCGAATGCCCCCACTGCGGCGAGCCCATACCACCAAATTCGGTTGTCTGCCAGAAGTGCGACGAGGAGTTTTGGAGCCCTGTGAGGCCTCCTGATGTAACAGAGGTCGAGACAATAACGGACACGGAGGAGAGCGAAGAAAGCACTGGTGAAGTCGCCTCTTCCTAATACTATTTTTTTTACAACTTTTCTTTTATTATCCGAACCACGTTCCGGTCGGAACCGCATCTAGGACACACTGCAGTGTAAACTGCGGATACGAAAGTGCCGCATTTCGAATCCCCTCTGCATAAAATCTCATAGAATACTTCAACATCCTCCTCGAGACTTTCCATGGAGATTATACTTCCACTTGCAGTGCTTAAGACAAAGGACTTTCCATCTCTAGATGTGGCCAGTTTTTGTCCAGCCTCGTCTGTTTCCTGTTTCCATTGCTCCTCCCCTTCTTCATTCAAACATATGATCACATTGTCAACTGTGCTTGCAACAATATCCCTTGTTTTCTCTGAGATGTCAAGGGCCAATATCTTCATTTCTAAGTCCTTCTCCCATTTTGAATTTCCATCTTTATCATATGCATAGACTTTCGAAACCTCACAACCAAGGGCTATTAATTCTCCTTTTTGTGAAACTGCAAAATCCATGATCTTTCCGTTGAATTTTTTCTCCCATACCTGTTCCCCCAAGGAATCCAGGCAGTGAATCACATTATCCATGGTTTGTGCAAAAGCGAAATCACCTTCATTTGTAATGCCCACATTCTCTATTTTATTGGCAAGATCAAAAGTCCACAAAATATCTTTTTCTTTGCTCAAATTGTACAGTTTCCCTTCCAAAGAGCCGCAGATAATCTTCTTTCCTTTTTCGGAATATGCGATACAGGATAGACTGTCTTGAGTTTCATATTCCCATATCAGCATTCCCTCTTTATCATAACTGTGAATTTTACCTTTTGATGATACTGAGAACGTTGGTTTACTGTTCTTGGATGTGCTCACACCTTTGATCTCTCCACCGGGCTTGGAAATCCAGAGGATTTTACCGATCTTGTCCAGGCAGTGTATCTTTCCCTCCCTGGAGCCAATAACCACATTATGAACGGCCCTGGCAAGGGCGATATCGAGTATATCCTCTCCAAGACTCCGTTTCCAAATTATCTTGAGATTCGTCATCCACTTTCTTCCTATTGAATATTATATAATCGTGATCCGCTGAATTTGAAATCATGTGGCAGTTTCCAGGTATATCAGATGTTTTCAATGATCTCCTTGATTATCCTCTTGTTCTCCTCGGCCAGTTCTCTTGCCTTCTCAGGTGCATTTGCTTCCGCGAAAATCCTGTAGATAGGCTCGGTACCCGAGGGTCGAATAAGCACCCATGAATCTTTCAGAAGAATTTTAACTCCATCGGTATCATCCACTCCCTTACCCTCCATCCTCTTGGCGAACTCGCGGAGTGCTGGCTCCTTCTTTTCATGGGGGCATTGAACCTTTGTCTTGTAAAGATGGTATTTTGGAAGTTCGGCTATCAAGTCTGAGAGGGATTTTCCTTGCCTTGCGATTATCTCCACAACCTTGGCAGCCGCCATTCCTCCATCTCTACAGTATTGATGTTTAGGAAATATTAGGCCACCATTTTCCTCTCCACCGAATATGGCATTGGTTTCCATCATCTTCCTGGCCACAATTGGTGATCCCACTTTTGTGAATATTACTTCACCATTGTTATCCTTTGCTACATCTCCAAGGGCTAAAGATGAGGCGACGGTTGTCACGATAAGGCCACCATGGTTCTCACGGAGCATCTCCTGGGCAATCAAGGCCAAGATCCTATCGCCATAAAGATAGTTGCCTTTCTCATCTATGACGATGGTTCTGTCTGAATCTCCATCATGGGCTATACCGAGATCGGCTTTAAAATTGAGAGTTGCGGAAATCAGGTCCTTAAGGTTCTCGGGTGTGGGTTCAGATTCATGACCAGGAAACGTTCCTTGAGGATGTGCATTTAGGGTCACGACTTTGCATCCAATCCTTTCAAGTAGGTATGGAGAAACAAGACTCCCTGCTCCATTGCCACAATCCAGTACCACCTTGATATTCGCCTTTCTTATGGCCTCAACATCGATATGGGCTATGATGCCCTTGATGTAGTCCTCTATGGAATTGCTCGCTTGCTCTACATTACCGACTTTATCCCAAGGTACCTTCTTAAAAGACTTTTTGAAATAGATATCCTCCAATTTTTCCTCACTCTCTCTCGATAACTCTGTTCCATCAGCATCAATGCACTTTATACCATTGAAACTTGGAGGATTATGTGATGCCGTGATCACCACCCCATGCTGCATATTTGAGCATTTCACATAATATTGAACAACCGGTGTTGGAACCACACCCAAATCGACTATGCTGGAGCCACAAGAAAGAAGCCCTGATATAATGGCACTCTTGAGCATCTCATTGGAGGTTCTCGTGTCTGTGCCTATGGCTACCTTGCCTCCATTGAGGTATGTGCCAATTGCCATACCGAGGTTGGAAGCCAATTCGATGTTCATGTCCTCGTTAACGACCCCTCTTACACCGTTTGTGCCGAACAGTCTGGGCAATTCTCCTCACCTTTTTGTTTCGGTTCTGAATAAGTTTCTCTGCAATAAAGATTTCTTCAACTTTATCCCGCCTTCAGGACAGAGTTCATGGCAGACGTAGCACCGAATGCATTTGTCGTAATCGAATTGGGGACCATCTGTAATTTTGATTGCGGCAACTGGGCAATTCTCTTCACAAATTTTACATTCATTACATTTCTTTTTCACAGGATACGGCAGTCTCGGGGTCTCCACGAATCTGTTTCTAATTACAGCTGGAAGGAACATCAAACCCTTTTGGAGTCTGTAGGGTTTTTTGAACTGTATTTTCACGTTCTCTACACTCTCGCCTAAAACTGTAATCTTTGCAAGATCGATGGTTCCCAATCCTCTTTCTTCGGCAAATCTCAGCATGGGAATTTCAGAAGGTGTAAAGCCCATGATGGTGCTTGAAACTGCATCCAAAGCCAGAGCATCCTTACTTGCCAGGACCACACTGCTTTTTTTTGGATTGCCCATATGGGGTCCCAGCCCCTCCATTCCCACGATGCCGTCCATTACAGAAACGTGCATGGGTACGACTGAGTACAGATCAATTAAGGCCTCAGAGAACCGCTTTGAACTGTTAGTTATGGCATGTATCAGGGATTTGTTTCCCCCAGGAATGGCGCCGTACATGTTCTTTATTGCCCCTGTGTACAGGGTCAGGGCATGTGTTTTTAATTTCGGTAACGAGATGACAACATCGGCATCCACAACCGGTTTAGCAATGGGTATCTCCTTTAACACCTTTCCATTGGGAATTTTTAGTGTATAAGCGCCAGCTAAATCGAAATTTATCCACCCGACACCCAGCTCATCAACAACCTTCTTGATACCAGATACCTCATATGCGCTATCGGTTAAGCCCCTTCCTCCAGCACTGTCTCCCACAATTACCTCACATCCTGCTTTTTGTAACATGTTAATCATGGCTTTTACTATCTCAGGATGAGTTGTGATGGCCTTTTCAGGAGGCTTGGATGTGAGAAGATTGGGTTTTAATAGAACCGTATCCTGAGGTTTGATGAAAGAGCCAATGCCTCCAATGAGCTCTAAGGATTTTTTAACCCCATATTCAGCATCGTCATAGCTATTGCATTTTACAATTGAAACCTCGACCATGAAAAATCTCCTTCATTCTCCGCCTATTTTTGAAAAATCTGAAACCTTCATCCCCCTCTTCAAGACCTGATTGTCGCCAATCACGATTCCTTTTCCAAGGTGCAAATCATCCTCCAGTTTGCATCCATGACCCACTATACAGCCCTTTAATTCGTTCTTCTTGCCAATTTCGGTACCCTCTAGAACAACACTGTTGGATATCTTCGTCCCTGCAAGAACCTCAACGCTATCCCCAAGGCAGGCGTATGGTCCTACTTCTGAATTCTTAGCCAAACTGCAATTCTCTCCCAACAGCACAGGCTGTTTTATTTTCCCTTTTATTTTGGGATCCATTCTTTTTTTGGATTCTTTCGTATCCAAAAGAACACTGTGGGCCTTGAGGTATGCTTCAGGTGTCCCGGCATCGACCCAATAGCCCTTGAATTTGAATCCGTACAATCTCCCCTCTGCTGCCAGAGGGGGAAATATCTCCTTCTCAATTGAGGTTTTTGTCTGGGGTTCAATGAGATCCAAAATCTCAGGTTCAAGTACATAGACACCGGCATTTATCCAATTGGAAAAAATTTCCTCAGGTGTTGGCTTTTCAAGGAATCTAAAAATTCTCGAACTTTCGTCCGTACCTATGATACCGAATCTTGTTGGGTCCTCCACCTCCCACATAGCAATTGTGCCTACTCCTTTTTTTTCGTTATGAAAATCTCTTATTGCTTGAATGTCTATGGATGATACAACATCCCCGTTGAATACCAGGAAAGTTTCTTCGAGATGGCCTTCCACATTCTGTATGGCGCCTCCTGTTCCCAGGGGTTTCTTCTCTTCCACCACCACAACATCTCGCCCCATATCATGCTCTTTAAAATATTGAAAAAGTCTGTCGAACATGTAGTTTACTGCCAAAACCACCTTGTCCACATCCTCGGGAAGGGTTTTTATGAGTCTAACCACCATGGGCTCGTTCATGATGGGAAGAAGAGGTTTTGGTGTGGTGTAGGTCAGCGGCCTAAGCCGTGTGCCTAGACCGCCTGCCAAAATCACTGTGTTCATTTGATCAACTGTTCGCATAAATGTCTGATTGTTTAAGAAGTTTGTTGTGGAGTTTCTTCTGTATTATTTGATAAAACGGATTAAAACCCAAGATTGAGGTTGAAAATCAAGATTTGCGTATTATTCTAGGAATTGTTAATTCCCCAAATACAATTCTCTGTAACATATATCCAATAACCACAACCGCGTGTCATATATGTCAGGTCATTGAGATTTTGGGGCTTATAGATATTATAATCCTTCCAATGATCGGTAATATCAAATGAATCATAGGATTGCACGGAAGTATATTTACCGGCAATGGAGTCCAGGGTCACATCAATGGGCTGCTCAGAGGACGATGGATTTCCAACCAGATTCCAACCTTGATAAAGTGAAATTAATGTCGTATCCGGAATAGTGCCTGTTACGACCAATGTGTCGGAGATTTTCATGTGAATCCAGAATCCCATGGTGTGATCGAGGTCTGTGAGATCATCATCAGTTGTGTGCCATTTATTATCATTTGCATCATACAATTCTACTCTATCGTAATTTCCGGCAATAGAGCCCAGGACCGCGGAAATAGATGTATCTGACTGAATCAAAGGTAAGGAGATCAAATTCCAACCTACAGAAAGTGGAATCTCGAAAGATGAAGGATCTGGAATAATATTCAATGGATTCATAAAGGGGTGCCAATCACGACTACCTCCACCAGGAATAACATATGGATCCTCCCCGAAACCATCGTTATCGTCATCAAAACCTGTATAATCGGACCAATAGTTTCCCTTTGAACCGTCGTCCCAGTCGTTGAGTGCGATTGTTGAATCGTATGCATTTTGGGTGTTCGATTTGAAGTTATTATGGTGAATTTGGCAACCTGTGGAATCTATTATCTTCAGACCGGTATCGGAATTGGACGATATTTCATTGCTGTAAATCAGAGCATTATTTGAGCTATCGGTAATAAATATACCATTCTGATTGTTAGAATTTATATTGTTGTTTTCAATTATACTATCTGAAGAGGAGGAGATTAGATTAATACCTGTCCAATTGTTTTCGGATATCGTATTATAGGTAAGAGTGTTATATGTAGAAATATCTAATAGGATTCCATCCTTTTCGTTGTTAGAAATGTAGTTGTTCTTAACATCATGGGAGTTTATTCTAAGAAACTTAATTCCAATAAGGTTGGATGTTATTGTATTGTCGTAAAGATAAGAAGTCTGCCATATTCCAGAAACATTTTCTGCTATAATGTAAATTCCATAGTCATTGTTATGTTGATTAATAACATTTGAAGAAATATTATTATTTTGGATATAAGATCTTCGATTGTTATACGCATATAAATAGATTCCACACTGATTATTTAAATATATTGTATTGGTATATATATTATTATTTTCGATTCTCATGGGTGCATAGAAATAAATTCCATTCATGCTATTCAAATATATCGTATTGGAATATAGGTTATTTGCTTGAATGGTAGGAATTTCATCCTTATATTTGCCGGTATTGAAATATATCCCATGTTGGTTCGAGTGAATCGTATTGTTGAAAATATTATTGTTTTGAATGAGGGGCTCTGATGTTCCATGGATATGGATACCGTTTTGGTTGTTTGTGAAAATAATATTTGAGAATATATTATTATCTTGGATATAGCAAGGATTATAAAAATGACCCTCAAGATAAACGCCATTTTGGTTATTTAGATATATATTATTAGTATGAATGTTATTCAATTGTATATAAATCGTATATGTAAAGTTGAAAGCATAGAGGTGGATGCCGTTTATGGTATTTGAATAGATATCATTAGAATATATATTATTATATTGGACGGCTGTAAAAGAACTTAAATGTACTCCATTGCCCTAATTACTATCAATTATACAGTCATTTATATTATTATATATGCTGTTTGCAATTGTATTAAATTTTATCCCGTCACCTATATTCCCTATAAACTTAGAGCTCATTATGTTCACTCCACTTGGTCCATAAAAATCGATTCCATTTCCAGCCAAATTACTCCAGACTTCTATATTGGTAATATCGATATAACTAACAGGACTTCCACTGAAAATTCCACCATTACCCTTGTTTTTTGAGATGTTGCAACCAACGATATCAATATTACTTGAGCCTCTTAAATCAATCCCTGTGCCCTCATTATCGAGGATATCGCTGTTTTCAATCCATTGCTCCGTAGTTTCGCCACCAAAATCGATTCCAATCCCATTGTTTGCGATAACTTGCGTATTTATTATATCATTATTTGATGTCCCACTGAGGTCTATTCCTATATTGTTGTTGTTATAGATCTCGGAATCTATGACTGTAGTGTGATGCGAATTACTGTAAAGCAATATACCTTTCCCATCATTGAACGAAATATTGCAATTCTGGATTTCTGTGTAAGTTGATGCATTTAGGTTAATCCCAAAATAATTATTGTATTGGATTATACAATCTCTTACATCCGTATAATGTGATTCATAAATAGTGATTCCGTATCGATCGTTCAGAGTGATTGAACAATCAGATACTGTATTATAATCGCTGTTCGTGATGTAGACACCATCATATTTACAGTTATTGACCGTTGTATTCGATACAGTGTTGTTCGCGCCAAAAAAGGTCATAAATACTCCATACGTTGCGTATTCGACATCTGCGTAATCTATCACATTGTATTCTGTTCTTAATCGAATAGTATACCAGTCACCTTTTACAGGTGTAGTCTGATTTGATGTAAATCTTATCTTGTTCAAGGAAGTGCCCTGTGCCTCAAGCCTACCATCCACAATAATAGAATAGACACCATCGAATTTCACCTCGACACCTGGTTCGATGGTCAGGGTCACACCAGGCTCCACAATAACGTTCCCCGTAACGATATACGGGCTGTTTGCCAAACTCCAGGTCGTATCTGAAGTTATAGATCCGCTCACATAGGTGGGTCCGGCTGCACGAACTTGACTATTTGCTAAAAAGAGCCCTACAAATCCACCTATTACCAACAATCCCACAAGTATAACGGAAATTGTTTTGCTTTTCATCTTAACCCCCTCCTACACATGAAGGTCGTCTATAAGGTAACAATGAACTTTCGAATATTTTATTTTTTCCTTCATTAAGAATGGTATTATTTAAATTTTAAGGTGCATTATTTTGTAAATCCAAAATCTATCTAAGATCATGGATTAGAGTTGCATATCCATAGTCCTTCATTTTATTTTTCTAGATAGCTAGGAGTTATTGTATTGTTTCTTCTTGATTTGGAGGAGGTGGAGTATCCGATTCCTCGGTAACCTCTTGGTCCTCCTCTTTCAGTTCTTCCAAAACTGTATCCTCATCAATTGGTTCCGGGCTTTCTTCATCTTTTTGGCCCCCCTTCCTCAGAGCAATTACAAGATTAATGATACTCAGAATTATAATTACAAGTATTAAGAGCCAGATCCACAGTATATCGTCTGGACGAGTGTCTTCGGGTTGCTCTTCACCTAATTTTTCAGGTTCTATAGTGATAAAAGCGGTTGCACTTTTTCCCCCAGCTGAAACATTCACAACACAGATTCCCGGATCCGATGATGCATGGAAAGTTGCTATTTGCAAGTTTTGTGAGTAGATGGTTCCAAGATTATTATTTCCACTCCAAATGTATGTAATACCGCTAATTGTATTGTTTTGCGAATCGTATGCCTGCGCAATTAAGACTGCTGTTCCGTTTACGATAATGTTCACATCAGAGGGTGTAACCCTCAAAGAATCAACAGAGTCAGTGGTAAAGGTCCAATTACGTGGAACGGCACCTGAAGTCAAGTTATTACCGGCCAGATCCTTTCCAGCGGTAATATGGAAGGTATAGGTGGTTCCAAGGGCAAACGAATTATGAGAAAAGGTGACTACAGTATCCCCATTGCTCCAACTTACGGACCATCCAGCCGGATCAGGAGTGCACAAATAATTGAGAGATGATGTATCCATAGACTCAGTGAATGTCACTACAACGATGGTATCCAGGTGTACATCCACTTCATTGTTTGCAGGTGATGTCGAATCAATTTGTGGGGCAACCAGATCCCCTACCGTAGTAAATGACCAGGGGTTCGGAACAGAGCCCGAAGTGAGCTCATTTCCAGAAATATCTCTTGCAGTATAGATGTGAAATGTATAGGTGCTTCCCAATGCAAATGGATTGTGTGAAAAGGCAACAACTGTATCATCCTCACTCCAAATCTCGGACCATCCCCCTGGATCGGGCATACACAGATAATTTAGCGATGATTTATCCATAGCTTCGGTGAATGTTACTATAATATTCTCATCCAGGTTTACATTGACCTCATTGTGGGCAGGTGTTGTTAAAATGATTTCTGGTGCAATTATGTCTCCAGAGACACTGGTAAATGACCAGGGATTTGGGACAGAGCCCGGATTAAGGTCATTTCCTGATATATCTCTTCCGTTAATGATATAAAAATCATAGAGCGTTTCAAATGCAAAAGAATCATGTGAAAAGGTTATTACGGTATCTCCATTGCTCCAGCTTTCAGACCATCCTCCAGGATCGGGAGTACAAATAAAACTAATCGAGGTTGTATCCATTGTTTCGCTGAATGTAACTTCAATATCAGTGTTCTGCTCCACATCAATTTCATTATCTGCTGGTGAGGTTGATGTGATTATTGGTACCACAAGATGTAAAGTGGTAAATGACCAGGGATTAGGAACAGGACCTGCATCAAGATCATTTCCTGAAATATCTTTTGCCGAAATAACATAAAAATTAATTATGGTTCCATGCACAAGCGAATTATGTTTTAATGTAACAACAGTATCTCCATTACTCCAACCTTCAACCCATCCACCAGGATCAGGAATGCAAAGATAATTAAGAGATGTGTTATCCATAGCTTCATTGAATGTCACTATAATATCCACAGATGGGTCTACATCAGCTTCATTGTTTGCTGGTGAGGTCAATATTATTTGAGGACCGACAATGTCCCGTGCAGTGGTAAATAACCATGGATTTGGAACCGCTCCTGAAGTTAGGTCATTTCCGGATATATCCCTTGCCCCAGTAATATGGAATATATAAATGGTCTCATTCTCAAATAGATTATGTGAAAAAGTTACAATCATATCTCTGTTGCTCCATGTTTCGGACCACCCCCCTGGATCAGGTGTGCAGGTATAATCGAGAGATAATGGATCCATCGGCTCATTGAATGTTACTGTGATATCAGCACCCTGAG
>CP070672.1:2397737-2402204 GCA_020351895.1 Thermoplasmata archaeon | reverse complement strand
TATACTCAGGTGCACACACGTTCTGCGGAACGGCTGCCAAGACTAAAAGGAAAAGTACCGCTGCAACAAGAATTACAATTTTTTTTCTCATTCCTTTTCACCTCCCCTCCCTGAGTTAGGGAGTTTATTGGTATTTTTAGGGAAAAGCATGATTAACGCCTACCTCCCTCCTGTCATTGCGCCCCAACTCGGCGCTCTTCTCTCTATTTTTTCCATCGCGAGGTAGGTCTGGATACACTTCTGGACATAAATAATTTTGGTTTAATTGATTTAAAGTGTCGATAGTATTGTAGTTATCCTCCTTTTGACCAGGATCTTATTTAGAAGGTCAAAGATGAAGACAGAAAATGCAGGAAAAACTGTTTCTTCAAAGTAAATTGAAAAATGAAACGGTTTTATCCTGATAATATAAATTAAATTGTTAAAATTATATTCATTAGTTAGTTATTATTGAATTTGAAAATTAAACAATAAGTTTAATAAAATATAAGGAAAACTTAGGCTCACAGGTCAGTATATTTTATTCATAATTAGTAATCCTGAAACACCAATAAAGGCCCAAATAAGTCGGATGTCAAGTGAGGAACTGTCCAGAATGTGACTCAACAATCAATGTAGAGGATAGTAACTGTTCAAAATGTGGTTTAGAATTCGTAAAAAGGTACGATATGTATATTCCCTTTACCACAAAATATCGAGGCGGATAGTATGAAAAAGCAATTAGTAGAATTGATGTTGGTAATGCTCATACTTTTGGTATCTACCAACACTGTGGCCCAAGAAACCGATCCCTGCACTATTTATGGGACCGTAAGAGGTGAAAACGGAATAGCTATGGCAGGAGCAATGATTACAGTTGAAAATGTTAATACAAATGAAAAAAGTAGCGTAGGTGATGAAACCATCACGGACAGCCCGTTAACTGTAACCACAGATTCGGACGGCATATATATATTCGAACTCATAAACCTCAAAAGTGGTTACAGCCATGGCGATGAGATCGTAGTCACAGCTGAAAGAGACGGTATAATCGCCAGTGAATCCACAATAGTGGATAATGGAACCTGGGGAGCAAATGTTGATATAACTCTAGTAACTAATGGAGAGCCAAAGGATAAAGACGAATGGTATGCCAGTTTAAGCGATCCCTTGACATTCCTACTTTTATTGGCTCTGATCATTGCAATAATTATCATACTAATATTGCTCAAGCGAAGAAAGGGATTAGAGCCAGAAAGCAGTCTTATTGAAGAACCAGCCATGAGAGAGAAGCCCTTGGAAAAAGAGGTTATGGAGGAACCTGAGTCAGAAGCCAGTCAAATTGAAACGCCAGTAGCAAGGGTAGTGACTTCGAATGAAGTGGCCGAGGAAGAACAAGAGCCTGACAGTGAAAGTTCTCTGGCTGAGGAGACGTTATCATACGAGTGTCCAGAATGTGGCCATGAGATCAAAGAAGAGGATACAAGCTGCGCCAATTGTGGGGTATCATTTGCAGAACCGGAGGATTGACTGCGTTTTATCACCAAAATTCGAGGTGAAAATAATGAAGGATAGAAACATAGGTTTATCGAAAAGAGTGTGGATAATATCAATCGCATTGTTGATGTTATCAGTGGCCATCTTACCAGAGCAGAACAATGTAGATGCCGGAAATCTGATGGTGACCATGGAGCTGAAAGCCGGTTGGAATCTGAAGGGCATGCCCGAATCCATTTCAGCCTCAGATTTGGCACTTAAGTCGAATTATATATCCAGTATTGTCCACAGGACACCTGAAGGATATTATGTTGCATATATTCCATCATTGGGTAGAACGGACTTTAACCTGGAAGTGAATGAAGGAGTATTCATTTATTCAGAAGAAGACACTACAATAATCTTCACAATAAGCTCATCGAATGGTTACGGTGGTGGGGACTTGACTGTAACAGGGGATCTAAATGTTACAGGGGATTGTGTATTCGATAAGAACCTTACAGTACAAGGAAGAATGTCAGTTATGGGGGATTTTGAAGCCAATAACCTGAATGTTTTGGAAGATTTAACAGTTCATGGAAATCTGACTGTCCATGAGAACCTGAATGTAGATAAGGACCTAACTGTGGATGAAAACCTGATGATAGGGAAGGATCTGACTATCACTGACTACTTAACAGTAGGCAAGGATGTGAGTATCAACGGCAATATATCGGCTTCGGGGGATTCAACGATCCAAGGTGATTCGACGGTTTTGGGAGATATGGTGGTTGATGGTAAATTAACAGCAGGTGATTTCACAGTAGGTAATCTAACCATTTCCGATGATTTGGCAATCAATGGTAATCTGTCGGTTGCAGGGTATGCGATAATTGGTGACGATTTAACAGTTTTAAAAGATGCTGTGATTGCAGGCACTCTGACTGTTGGCAATTTCGAAGTCGGCAATCTGACGATCACAGATGATCTATCAGTTGGTGGAGATTTATCTGTTTCGGGGAGCACCTTTATAGATGGCGATCTAACAGTCAAAGGAACATTTTCAGGTTTGCATGATGTTCAAGTAGGCGGAAATCTATCGGTTGCACAAAATACCATGATCGGTGGTTATCTAACTGTAACGGGAGATGCCACATTTGACCAGGACTTAACAGTGAATGGAACCTTGACTGCTAATATTTTTGTGTCAAATTATGTATCAGAAAGTTACACAGTAGGCAATTTAACTGTAACAGGAAATACAAGTGGATTACCATTTACTGAGACAGCAGACTACACGATATTCATCGACGGTGGTGTCGTCTATGCAAAAAACGGTGCCACAGGCTCCATAGAGTTTCAATCAACAGATGCCTCGTATGTCATTCAATCTGCAATAGACGTTTTGAATTCAACTGGAGGAAAGATATTCATCAAAGGCGGGATGTACTATTGTCTGAGTGCTATATTTATCGAGTATAGAGGAGACCCGACTCAGACGATTACAATCGAGGGGGAAGGTTACATAAGAACCACGACACTGCGGCTCACATCATCCTCTGTACTCCCCACTTTCCTTTCATTAAAGGGCTCACGTTTCTTACAGTTTAGAAATCTCCAGCTTGATGTAAACCAGAAAGCGAATTATGGAATTAGAATGGAAAGGGATGCATCAGGAGCCGGAGCAGGTGATCACATACTTGAAAATATTTTTGTATCAAATACGAATCAGGTTGGTATACTGATTTATGCTAGTGAAAATAACTTTCTTAACAATGTCTGGGTCAGATACGGCAATCCCGTTGGAATGCTCATAACCTCGGTCCCACCTGTTGCAGATCCTACAATTAAAGGTACTATACCTGTTGATACATCAGGTCCACATTATTCTAGTGGTGGCACAGTTATGAATTACTGCAAATGGGGTGAACCATCAACAACCACGAGAGCGGGATTGATCATCTATCGCAGTCAAGTCGCTGCTTTCGGCGGATTGTGCATGGTAAGGCAAGATGCGGAAGCGGGCATCATTATTGACGAGACACAAAATCAATGCACCTTTGACGGAGTATGGATAGACCAAGGGCCAGATACTGCAATCAAAATCGGGCATTATCCCTCACCAGCAAAAGCCCATAGTCTTGTTACTTTTACGGGCCTTACTGTGAGGCAAATGGCGGGTGATAAAATAATAGATGCAGAAAGAATGAGCGGATCCATAATAATGGGGGTAACAACATCAAAATTAACAGGTAAAATTATTCTTAATTCAACCACCCGTAACAATTTTGTCTCAGGATTTACAAGAGTCATAGGAACAACACCAGGCGGAGAATATCTGACAGTGGAAGATTATGGAATAGGTAACACAGTTTATCAGGCGACTGTTACAATAGGAAATGACTTGACAGTCAATGGTAATTTAACTGTTGCTAAAGATCTATCGGTTAGCGGAGATATGGCCGTTACTGGAGATATGGCAGTTTCGGGAAATATGACTGTTTTGGGGGATATAATAGGAGCCACGGGAAGAACCTCCACCTTGGTAGTTGCTGCTGCCGATTCCAGTGTGCAAGGGGAGGCTCAGGCAGATTATATATGTGATGGCACAGATGATCACATAGAGATCCAAGCGGCTATTGATGCGTTACCTTCCGGGGGAGGCAAGATATTGTTGCTCGAAGGAACCTACAACTTGGTACCTGACGTTCCTTCAGATTACGCCCCTAGCCTATATAACACCAGCATTAAGTTGGTTCCTAACCTGACAATTGAAGGTATGGGAGAATCAACGTTATTGAAGTTCCCTGATTCTTTTACATCCTACAAAATGATGTTTGAAATCCATTCTGGAGACGAGAACATAAAAATAGAAAAACTCCACTTTGACCTGAATTGCAGAAATTCCCCGACTTCAACTATGGTCTCCGCCATCCATATGAGATCCTGGATTCTCGCAACCAGAGGTGACATAGTAATCAAGGATAACCATTTTCACGATGGACGTTGGAG
>CP070672.1:2377521-2397637 GCA_020351895.1 Thermoplasmata archaeon | reverse complement strand
GGTTTGGTGTTTTGGAACTTATCTTTCCCCCCTCTTTCTGGCCATACATTTTTCCTACATCCAACCTTCCAATCCACCCTCTTCTTCCTCTCTCCCCCTCTAACCATTCACCCGCCCTCCATCCTCTCCCTCCACTTTACCCCCTCCACCCCCCCTACACCCAACCCTAGCATAGCACTTATTAAGAAAGTATCAAAATGTTTTTCATTCTTAGGGAATTGATATATTATAAAAATACCTTTTATTCGATTTTGAATTTTTTACCTTAAATTTTGCCTCTTAAAATGAATTTACTGTTCATCCAAGTACATGTTAACCAAAATCCTTATATCATCCCACGTTAATCTATGAATATATGGAAAAAGAGAACGTCCAGATAGAAGAAAATGACCCTAAGATAAGCATGGAGAAAACAGATTCAGACAATTCGACTCCAAAACCCGCCACAGCAATTCCGTTGTTGATTACAATAATCGGAATCTTCTGTTATCTCGGGGTGGTTTTACCCTCTGTTTTTAGTACATCCACCCGATTCTCAAATTATACTACCTTCGATATGCTCATCATGGTTTTGGGTGCCGCCCTGGTGGGATTGGGGGCATATTTCTGGTTTAAAGTAAGATCAAAGATCTATCGTGAAGATAAAAAAGCCGCTGAGTTGGCATGAAACCCTCACTTCTTTAAAAGATTTTTAATTTCTATGAGCTGACATACCGTACAGTGATTTGGGGTTAGAGTAAAATCGGTTTCAGGTTCCTTGTTTTTTAGTATAGGACACTCTCGATCCCTCTCCCAGAGGCAACGCGTCTTAGTGGGATTGGTAGATGGCTCATTCATTGTCTTCTCATCCTCCTTTACCTCCTCCTCCTCCTCAATTATCAACTCATCCGTGTCCAAAGGTCCTCCAAGGGCAATGGCAGCCTCTATCTGTTGATAGAAATCAAGGGGTGAGTCCTCCTCACTAAGAACATCAGCCATTGGAGATGATACAGTTTCTGATTCCTCGGATGGGGGTGAGGGACTTTCTTTTTGTTCGACTTCCTTGGTTTCTTCATCTAAAGCATTTTCCTCAACCACACCAGATATCCTCTTTTCCTTTGTCCTTTTTTCGAGGCTTGTGACGCTATCCACGGCGATTCTATCCTCACTATCTCCTTCTATAACCAGGGGTTCTTGAAAAGATTCAACCATCTCTCCCCCTTCTTCCTCTTCTTCATTAATCACTCCAGATATTCGTCTCTCCACCACATCCTTATCCATGGCAACGCCTTCATGCTCTAAAACCTCTTGCACAGCTGGAACCGCGACTACCGCAGGAGCCGCTTCCTCAGATGAACCATCACGATCTGCCTTAACATGCTCATCGAGCTTTTCAAAAATATCATGTGAGAGCTCGCCTACCTCCTCCACATGCATTTTTTGACCCAGCATCTTGGAATAACCTACCTTTTCGATATGGATTTCTTTTTCCTTATGTTTGGCGCGATCAAGTTGCTTTAATGCCTCTGTGCTCTTCCGCCATATATCCTGGCTGAAAGATTTTACAAATTCAGCTCCATCGCGGGTAATGGATACAGTGAAATTGCTGGGCCCAACCCATTCTATGGTTATAAGTCCCTCTCTTTCTAATGCTAAAACCTCTCTTTCAAGGCGCTCATACTTGATGCCTCTGATGTAGTGGAAGAAAACCTCTCTATCCGCCCCAGTATAACCCCTCTTCGCCACGATAAAGAGGAGCCTCTTACCTAGTTCAGTAGTCATATCACTCCCCTTTGTACATTAATGTAACTCCCCGTATTAGGATTTTTTGCTTATATACAATCTAATTGAACAATAGAAAAGGCTAAATACGGCTAAATTGCCGTTTCAATCTGTGTTTTGGGAGACTTTAAGCTCCTTCAACCTTTCTACGATTCTTGGTAGGATATCCTCAGCTACCCCCTTTATCATCCAATCCGATAAATAACTGGTTAAAAAGGTCTCCTCTAAGTTGATCTCAATTATCTTTGCGCCACCCTCTTTTGCAGCAACTGGCATGTGGGACATGGGGGATACTACAGCCGAGGTTCCTACCACAAGCATTACATCACAGTTTCGAGCCAATTCAAAGGAACCGATTAATGCGGATTGCGGTAACTGCTCTCCAAATAGCACAACATCGGGCCTCAACGCATATCCGCAGTCACATTTTGGAGGCATTTCCTCGAGGTATTTATCTATTGGATAGCGGTTTTGACATTCCATACAGATCAAAAACTTGTTGTTGCCGTGGAGCTCGAAAACGTTCTTGCTACCTGCTGCCTGATGGAGAAAGTCCACATTCCCTGTGATGATGCCATCCAATTTACCCATTTCTTCAAGCTCAGCCAATGCAAAATGGGCAGGATTTGGTCTTGCGGATCTTATGGTGTCGATCATCTCCTTGAGCATTACCCATACTTTCTCTGGATTTTTTTTAAAGGACTCTACATGTGCGTACTCATCGGGATTGTACTTCTCCCAAAGTCCGCCTTTTCCCCTGAAAGGTGGAATTCCCGAGCCAACTGAGATACCTGCACCTGTTAGGGCAATTGTACTTTTCGACTTAAATATGGCTTCTGCGGCAATTCTTATCAGGTTCCCCCTTTTTTCTTCATCATTGGCCCCTTCATTGATGATTTACAATCCTCCCATTCAAGTGTGTCATTTTTTGCCATATGTAAAATGGCATAATCAACGTTAACAGGAACAAAAGCCCGAAAAGCTAAAGCTCCGGTTTTCTAAGGGGATTTTACATGATCCGAAACCAGCTTGATTACGATCTCTCCGATTCGACCCATGTTTTCATAGGTTTGAGCCCCAAGATGCGGTATCAGCAGTATGTTATCAACATCAAGCAATGGAGAATCCTTCGGCGGTTCGGCATGATAAACATCGATTCCTGCATATCTGACTTTACCGGATTTTAAAGCATCAGCCAGATCCTCATCCACAATCAGTTTTCCCCGGGCTGTATTGATGATGATCACGCCGTCCTTCATTTTTGCTATTGTATCCTTGTTGATTATTCCTTTTGTCTCCTCGGTTATGGGTGTGTGGAGTGAAATGATGTCAGACTGCGAAAGTAGTTCATCCAGACCCACTATTTTTGCATAATCAGAGGGTTTGTCTGATTTTCTGTATGCGATTACATTCATTCCAAATGCTTGCGCCCTTTTTGCCACTTCGGTTCCTATCAAACCTATTCCAATAAGGCCCAATGTCTTTTTGTAAAGCTCCTGTCCTTTTAGCTGCTTCTTTATCCACTCGTGGTTTTTCGTTGTGTTGTGTGGTCTTACTATGTTTCTCTGGATTGCAAGCATCATTGCAAAAGCCAGTTCCGCAACGGCAATAGAGGATGCTTCAGGTGTGTTGTGAACCTTGATTCCCTTGGACTTCGCATAACTCACATCTATATTATCTATACCCACACCGCCTCTTATTATCATCTTCAGGTTCTTGGCCGTATCTATGTATTCTTTTGTTGCTTTTGTGGCGCTTCTCACCAGGACAATATCGGCCTCAGGCAACTCCTCTCTGTTGTCCGTGACTTCTCCGAACTCTTTTAACTTATCCAGAAGATCCTTTGAAAAAGGATCCGAAATCAATATCTTCATCTTTTTTCACCCCCTACTGGTTATTCTCCTGAAATTCCTTTAAGAATTCCGCGAGTTTTTTTGCTCCTTCAATAGGCATTGCATTGTAGATCGAAGCCCTCATGCCCCCTACGGACCGGTGACCTTTGAGTCCAATAAGCCCCTGGGTTTTTGCTTCCTCAACGCACTTAACTCCCAACTCATCGGAGGGGAGCCGGAAAGTGACATTCATCATTGACCGTGAATCTTTCTCGGCATGGCCTGTGTAGTAGCCACCTGATTCATCGACCACCTTATAGATCATTTCAGCCTTTTGCCTGTTTCTTTGTTCTGCTCCCTCGACACCACCATTTTCTTTTACCCACTCCAAAACGAGCTTGGAAATATAGATTGAGAAACTTGGAGGGGTGTTGAAAAGTGAATCCTTTTCGGCGTGGGTCTTGTACTTCAGCATGGTGGGAAGCTCATCCGATCCTCGTGAAATGAGATCTTCTCTAATGATGATGGCTGTAACTCCAGAGGGACCCATATTCTTCTGGGCTCCGGCATACATCATACCGAATTTCCCAATATCCACCTTTCTGGAAAGTATATCTGAGGACATATCGGCTACAAGCGGAGCATCACCACAATCTGGATATTCCTGCCATTGGGTCCCGAAAATCGTATTGTTCGAGGTTATATGTACATAAGATGCGTTGGGACTATAACTTATATCCTTTGGAATGTACGAGAAATTCCGATCCTCTGAGGATGCAACGACATTTATATCCCCTAATAGCTTTGCCTCTTTAATTGCCTTCTTGGACCATGTCCCGGTATTGACATAGTCAGCACCTTTTTCTGACAACATCAGGTTCTTTGGGATCATGAAGAACTGCGTTGACGCACCGCCCTGAAGCCATAGAACCTTGTAGTTATCTGGTACTCCATACACCTCTTTTAAGAGGGCTGATGCCTCGGAAATCACATCATCGAATTCCTTTGAGCGGTGGCTTGTTTCTAAAATAGATATCCCAGTGTCCCTGTAACTTAAAAGCTCTGTTTGCGCTTTCTCCAAGACCGACAATGGAAGTGTGGCCGGTCCAGGATTGAAATTATACACTCTCTTTACCATTTTTCAACCTCCTATATTTTCTCTCTCCTCCTTTATCTATGTTCTTATTCACCGAATACTTATTTCTCGGTCTTCTACCTCCTCCCGATCTGGGAGATTATCCCCCGGATCATCACAGTTTGTTTATAACGAATCCTGTATACACTTTCGGATAGAAAAAGGTTGACTTCTGCGGCATGGTATCGTGGTTGGTTGCCACCTCCTCAACCTCTTCCACCTTTGTGGGATTCATGAAGAATAAAGCCTGATATCCTTTTTCATTGACCTTATCAACAGATTCTTGGACAGCATTTCCGATGGCCTTTATGTACTCCACATACGATCCGCCCTTGATGGTTCCACTGGCCACTTTTTCCTTTGTGATACCAAGCCTATCCTCAAGTATCAATTTGTGGAGAATGGTTACATCAAGACTTTTCCAGGCATCGGAGTGGTTCTGAATTCCCTCCATCTTGGTTTCGTTCTTCAATAACAATGAATAATATTTACCGTCTTTGCAGTACAAGCCGAAGGCGTGCCTGCTTGCGGAAAAATGTTCCTGTAATCTACTGAACATGGAGGATCTAGCTTCTTTGTCTTCACCTGATCCAAACTCGAATTCTTCGATTGTGAAATCTTCCGAGAGATCGGAAATCAAATTCTCGCTATTAAAACCTTCCACGCCCTTAATGAGCCTATGGGTAGGTAGGATCACGAGACCCTTGTTTTGGGTGTTTACAAAGGCCAACATTCTGTATTGCGCTGAGCCAACTTCAGGATGCTCCTGGCTGTACCTAAGGGCCGTTTTGTAACGGTGATGACCGTCTGCAATGATTATGTATTTTTTCTCCATGACATCCTGGATTTTCTTGATGTCATTTCCGGAATCAATGGCCCACAGCCTGTGGGTGATATTATCATCATCCACAACCTCCATCAAAGGAGGCTCCTTCATCTTATTTTCCATAATGGAATCGATAGTCATTGTTTCATCAGAGTAAATGGAGAATATCAGGCCGAAATTGGCCTTTGTGGCTGAAAGGCAGTTGAGCCTATCCTCAATGTCCTTGGGAAGTGTCTCTTCATGTTGATGGACTCCATTACACACTCCGCCTTCACCAGTGGTTGCGCACATATTCTCAAGCTCTATTAAGGCGATAAAACCCGTACGTGTCATCCTCTCATTTGCAACCTCAAAGTCCTGGGCAAGAACGTAGATTGAGGGTCTTTCCTCCTTTTTAAGTGCCCCTGATTCGATCCAAGAGCCAAGTAATTTTGCGGCTCTGGTGTACTCATTGTCTTCCCGGCTGTCTGTTTCAAACTTCTCGCCTTTTATCAGATGCGCAACATTGTACTGCGAACTCTCATGAAGTTTTTTCTGCATTTCTATATTGATAACATCATAGGGTGGGGAAACAACCAGCTTAAAATCAGTTACCTTGTCGATTGAATATCTATAACCCTGAAATGAAACCACTTTTACCATGGAAAGGCGACAATGCAATGTCGGCATAAATAATTTATTCCGTCTTAACACCGTTAAAAGGTTCACCGCTTTCTAAATGGCACTGCAAGCAATGTGAGCACGGGGAATATCTCCAATCTTCCCACCCACATCTCGATTATCAAAACCACCTTCTCGTATGCCGGCATGCCTGAATTTGTGATGCCAACGCTCAGGCCAACATTGCCCTCTGCTGAAGCCACTTCAAATAGCGAATCTGCGGCAGAATGCCCTCCCGCCATGAATATAACGGCTCCAAGACAGAGGACCATGATATAAAGTATAGCATATAGGGTTGCAATACGTATTTCTTCAACGGGATAGGTGGTCCTACCGATTTTAAAGGGAATTACGGCCTTTCTAGAATAGAGGAACTTCTTAACCACCCATGCCACGGCATATATGATGATCACAACCCTGATCATTTTCAGTGCAGACGAGGTTGACCCATAACCTCCACCCAAGACCATTAGAATACTAAGAATGAATTTTGAAAAATCGTCCCATTCTGCCAAGTTTGCCGTTGAAAAACCTGTCCCCGTCAATGCGGAGGAGGTCTGAAAGGAAGAATGAAGCCCAGTATGCCTTGTCATCAAAAATATGCTGCTTACGAAGATTATCAGGATAATTGCCTTGACCTCTATGGTAAAAAATTCATTAAGGCGCCCTTTTAAAAGGAATCTATGGGAGGCAAATGAAATTCCGCCAAGTAGCATAAATGGTATTATGAAAGCTGCCACATACCAATCATAGGCTGCTACGCTGTTATTGGTTACAGCAAAGCCTCCTGTAGCAAGGCAGGTCATACTAACATTTATGGCATCAAAGAACCTCCCATTCAAGAGTAAAGTAAGACCAATTACACAGAGAATAGTATAAAGTATATAAATTCCCCAGATTCTTCTTGCCGTGCTCACGATATTTGTGGCGATTCTGTCTGTCCTTCCTTCAGCCTTGTAAAGCTTTGCGGCAATCCCGGAACTTCTTATCAAAATGGAAAGAAACAATACAATTACACCCACGCCACCGATCCATTGGGTGAAAGAGCGCCAGAACAAGATGGAACTTGGAAGAGATTCCACATCCATAACTGCAAGGCCTGGCTCACTTGAGAACATTGTAAGGCCTGTGGCCGTAAATCCCGACATTGACTCGAAGAATGCGTCAAGTCCGGAAAGATATCCTCCAAGGGAGAACGGTAAGGATCCGATGAAGGTCAAAAGAAGCCAACCAAAAGCGGCAACGCTCAGTGCTTCATCATAACCGAGTCGAGCAGGCTTACCCAATAAGAAAATGGATAAAAAACCCACCAAAAGTGATAATCCACCCACAGAAAAGAAGATTATGGCTAAATTCAAATCAGAATCCACGATATAGGCGATTAAACCTGGCAGAAGTAAGGCCATACCCTCTATTACCAATAGAATGGAGGAATAATACCAAATTTTACCAAATTTGCTCTCGCCGAGACCCAACGCCTTCACTTCCCATCCAAAGGATTCGGTTCAGTTCACAACGCTTTAACATAGTTTTTATATAATAACTTTATGGCTTTTTTCGAAAATGGTGATCAGAATAGCTTTACCAACTTCGGAATGGTGTCTGTTCTTGCAAATACAATGAGGCTGTCACCTATATTGACCACATCCTCACCGCCTGGGATGATAACATTCCCGTTCCTGACTATGGCACCAACCAGGGTATTTTTCGGAAAATTCGTTCTTTTGAGCTTCTTGCCCGCTATTTTTGAATGTGGATTTACCTTCAGCTCAACAATTCTCGCCTCGCCTTTATGCAGTACACTCAAAGAGAGCATCTCGGCTCTGTGGACATGCTGGAGTATTCCACTCACAGTTGCCAATCTCGGGCTGATTGCAATGTCTATACCTATTCCTTCAAGCATGTTCTTAAGTTCGGGGCGATCCACCAATGCTATGGTCTTTTTTGCTCCGTACTGTTTAGCCAGTATGCATGATAGGATGTTTATTTCCTCCGAGTTAGTTGTGGCAAGGAAGGCATCGACATTGGCAATTCCCTCTTCCAATAATACCCCATCATCCGTCCCGCTTCCATGAATTACCAAGGAGGAGAGCAATCTCTCAGAGGCCATTTTACACCTCTCCTCATCCTCATCGATAAGGACTATATTCACCTCCTTTTCTAAGAGTCTGGCAAGGTGCATACCTATTCTTGTAGCACCTACAACCATGATCTTTTCGATCATATCGAGGCTTGTTGCAGACTCGCCTGTCCCAAAAAGGCGTTTGATTTCAGGCATTCCTCTAGGATCACCTAGGGCCACCACCACCCTGTCTCCGGCCATCAATTTATCTGTGCCCCTTGGGATTATTACCTCCTGCCTTCTGAATATGGCAACGAGATTGCATCTGGGGGGAAGTGGGATGTTTTTTAAGGATCGACCGTTTATGGCGGACTTACTATTGACTGTGGACTCGATAATCTGGATCTTTCCCCTGGCAAACACATCCGTATCCAAAAGCGATGGCATTGTAAGCATTCTAGCCATTTTTATGGCGGCTAAGAGTTCTGGGCAAACTGCAACATCGATTCCTAAAAAAGCAAATCTCTTGGTGGCAATTGGCTCGTCGATATAATCGAGGCTGTTTATCCTGGCTATGGTTTTACATCCCTTGAGGTGGGCGATACCGCATGCCAGCATATTGATCTCGTCGGACCCTGTGACACCGATAAAAAGTTCGGCTGAGGCGACTCCAGCCTCTTCCAACTTTGCATGACTTGCAGCATTTCCTTGTACAACCAATGCATCGAGAGCTTCGGCCCTTTCACAGGCTTTACTGTCTTTATCTATGATTGCCAGATTATAGCCCTCATCATACAGAGAATGTGCGATATGCAGGCCCACCTCGCCTGCACCACCGATGACAGCATACATCCATCGCTATAACATTCCTTTTTAATTTAAATCTTTCGATAACTCCAGAACCCTCTTTTTTGGGACTTTTCTGTGTTTTTGGGGGTTTTTTACGAGAAATCTATGATGCTAGGTTCACCTGTTTTAAGGTTGAATAAAGGAACCTTGGCAGGATCGGGAATAAAATTGTGCATTTTCTGAAAACTTGTTTGGGATTGCCAGGCAGATGCATTAATCAGAGTAACTCCACGATATTGTTTCATTCCTGTTGAATGTCCATGGCCAGTGACAAATATATCTGGGATTTTATCTATGACCAAATAATCCCTATGCTCCGGTGCAATAGGTGTCCTTCCGCCATAAATAGGTGCAAGGTGGCGTTTTCTCAGCATCTCGACCATTATCTTAATTGCCTTGCTGTAATCCAAGGAGGGCAGCGCCTTGATAAAATCGTCCATGCTCCTGCCATGATATGCAAGGATTTTAACGCCATTAAGGCTGAAATAACAGGGATTTCCCACGAAAATCACGTTCTGCGGAAATAACTCTCTGACCTCAAATGAGAATGTCGGTTGGGGTTCTGCGGGCCTTACGGCGTCATGATTACCCGGAAGTATTATCACTTTTATATGTTCAGGCACCATTCTTATCAGGCGGGCCAATTCCTCATATTGTCCATATATGTCGTCGATTTCCAATTCCTCCTCCTGATCTGGATATATACCGATTCCGTCCACAGTATCTCCTGGAATCACGACATATCTGACATTCTTAGCCACTTCCCTTTTTTTACTGTTATTTCCTTTTAACCATGAAAGAAATTCGCGAAACTCGTCTTTTAAGAAGGTTTTGCTCCCCACATGAACATGCGAAACAAAGCATACGTATATGTTTTCTTGGGAGCGGTTTGGGGTTCTATTCACCCTAATATCGGGTCTTACCAATTCCTCGGCTACAATCAGATTCGTCGCCTTTTTTGGTCGCTCATCCCTAAATTTTGAGCAGACTACACCGATTACCTCATCCACCACTGTGGGATCATTGACCAGCTCCCGTTCTTTTGTTAATAGGACGTTTATGGAAGAGTTTTCATCCTCGAGCGTTATCATTTTATTCCCGGTTTTTGTGGTCCTTATATCGCTTACCATTCCTATGATTTTGAAGGAGCCCACAGCCCTATTGATCCTATTAATGGGAATAGCACCTGCCATCTCCCTTCTTTCCTTGAGTATTTTTCTTATGGTTTTCAGCCTGTCATTGAAATATTTCTTGAAATCCCCAATAGTGCCTTGACATGTTGAGTTACCTGTGATGTCTTTCAGGATATCGATACCTTCTGGCAATTCTTGAACAGAGCACACGATTTCATGTTTTTTGGCGATTACACTTTCTTCGGTAAAATTGTCCAATGCTTTCTCTCTTGGTGATATGTGTGAAATATGAGAAACAGGTAGGATAGGTTCAGGTTCGATTTTTTTCTTGGGTTTTTTTTCTAATATTTTTTCCTCTTCTTTCAAAGCCGAAGATGCCGCGATTCTCCCGATTTCGTCCACCTTTTTAAGATGCTCCACAGTAAGAATAAAGGGTGGCTCTTTTGTATCGGCCATTACTTTTTCAACATACTGAATCGGCTCCTTTTTAGTGAGTATGTAGTCCACTGCTTCAGGTTGAATTAGCGTACCATAATTTGCTAGGAAAGATAAAATTCGCTCCCTCATCATTATACATATCGGAGATGCCTATTAAAAAGTTTTGGGATGATGGAGGCTGTCAATCTGTAAAAGTTACAACCTAATTTTTGATTAGTGTTTGCTCCCCTCCGATCCCCTACTTCCACCCGAGAATTGAAAAAGAAATAGAATCTCAATCTGAACAATCTTCAAAGTAAAATAATTGGGTTATTCACCCTCATCTGTCTCGTTTCCTTTTGTGTACGTCACTACGATTTCGATATCATACTGCACATTACTTCCGGTGTAGCAGTCCACCCTTAATGTCCAATTTCCCGGATCAAGATCGTCCTCATTAAGAACTTCCGCGATATATTGTGTGGCGGCTTGATGATCGGGGGATGTAGAGTCTAGGTCTCCACTTGCGTCGTTTCCGGGGCGGTATATGTAAAGATCGATATCGTTTCTATCACCACCATCTCCCCGGGGAGGACTCCCTGGATCACCGTCTGATGTGATGGTAACCTCGGATCTGTTGATCTCTATTGGAAATGGGTAGAGTTTGTAAGTGACCCCTTCTTCTTCTCCCCTTGGATCAGGAACCATGGGTCGGCGATAACTTCCGCGCTCCAGGGTATCTGAAAAAGTGTCTAGATAATCGTCAGGAAGTTCAACTTCCTCGACCTCACCCTCTCCTCCTGAACCTGTATCCAAGGAGTCCACATCAATTGCCCCGGCCCAGTATGCAAAATCCAGGGCCAAGACAATAATTATTACTGTCATGCCGGCTATTCCCTGGAGGGTCTTAGGAGCTACAAGCCATTTCATTATGGAGTCAATAAGTGTCATTCCAATAAAGATAATTGGTCGAATCTCTTTTATACTTTTCTGTTGGAAAAACCGGGATTTATCCGCGAACATAAGGTATTTGTAGGACAAAGACCAATATCGCTATGATTCCGAATGTTTCTATTTCAGCTAGAAAAGAAAAAATTTACACTGCTAATAGTAATTCTTATATTGCTGCCTTTATTGGGCTTCCTCCTTTGGAACGTTCCTTCACTTCTTGGAAGGAATGCCAAGTTGGAGTTGACCCCTTTGGAGGTGGAGTCTGGGGAGATAACAACCTTCACAGTTAAAATAGGTGAAGACAAAGGAGTAATACACCTTCCCAACAACACGTTACCCTTGATAGATGGCAGACTTTCCACTGAGCAGGAATTGAGTTTCAAGGGAGACGAGTTCACTTTTAAGGCTCTGATTCCACCAACAGCATCAATGGTAAATATTACAGTGGATTTAAAATGGCAATCCAAGACATTTCATATCGATGTTAAAAGAAGCAAAGAAACCATAGTGTCCGGGGAACAGGTCTATGAGATGATGGATTATATAACTGATTCCTCCAATGGAATGATGCGCCGTGTGACAAGTCATCCTCAATTGGAAATTGGAGCCAGATATTTTGAAGGTGTTTTCCAGAGTTTTGGAATGGAAGCAGAGGTTGTTAGGTACTGGAGGCCAACAGGAGATACACCAATCCAAAAGGCAATAGGGATAATAATTTGGAATGTCGTGGCCTATCATTGGGGAGAAAATAAAAAAGAGTGGATAGTCCTGGGTGGACATTACGATGTAAGTCCTCAAACCCTTGAGGGAGCATACGACAACACTGCGGGTACGAACTGTGTGGTGGAAATAGCCAGGGGAATATCACAGCTCAAGACCAATAGGACAATTGTTTTTGGATTATGGGCAGGGGAGGAGGAGGGTCTATGGGGTGCCCAGGAGTTTGTGGATTCAATACCTGATGATGTTACTGTGAAATCTTACCTGAACTTCGATATGGCGGGAATAAACTATCCTGCACCCTATGATTTGCGGGCAATTATAGGACCTGATGAAGACCCTGAAATTGTAGAGCAGGAAGCCCTGATTAAATTGGCAAATAGAACTGCATACGAGATACTAGATTATCCTAAAGAAATCGGTGTAAATGTATACGAAGAATCCCATAGAGGCAGTGATCATTATCGATTCGAGCAGATAGGCGTGCCCATTGTTTTCTTTTATGGCCAAAGTGCCAATGAATATGAAGCCTATCATACAACAGACGATACTTTAGAGGAAATGGAGAGGGTGGCAGGTGGAAAGGAGAACCTCGTAGGTGGTTTTGATACTGTGGCATGGATGGGCTTCTATCTAACGGTTCTTTTGGATAATGATGAGATTGTACATCAAAATATTTGAAATCGCTGTTACTGTCTCAGCGGAATAACCAAATTACATTTTGGGCATTTCCCATCCTTTACAAAATGGCTCCGAGTTGAAAAACCTATTCTCTCGATCAATAAATCACCGCATTCCGAGCAGTAGGTGTTCTCGTAATCCCCATGGGGTACATTTCCTAGATAAACATATCTGATCCCCTTCTCCTTTGCGATTTCAAAAGCCCCTGTCAATGTTGACATTGGTGTGGCAATGGAGTCTGTCATCTTGTAGTCGGGGTGGAACCTGGAAAAATGAATAGGGGTGTTCTCACCCAGGGTATCAACAACCCATTTGCAGTATTCTTTTATCTCTGCTTCGCTGTCGTTTTGTCCTGGTATTATTAGATAAGTCAGCTCAATGAATATTCCCAGTTCTTTTGCCAGGGAGCACGTATCAAGGACAGGCTGGAGTTTCGCCTTGCATATTTTTTTGTAGAAGTCATCATTGAAGGATTTGACATCTATGTTCATGGCATCTAGATATGGGCTGATCTTTTCAAGGGGCTCCCTTTCTATGAACCCATTGGTGTCATAACAGGTATAAAGCCCCTCGACTTTTGCCGCAACCGAAGCATCGTAGGTGAACTCATACCAAATCGAGGGTTCGTTGTAGGTCCAGGCCACGCCCTGGCATTTATATCTCTTTGCGATTTTGACCACATCCTCCACCTTCACATTCTGAAACCTCATTGCCTCTATCTTCGCCTGGGAGATGCCGTAGTTCTGGCAATGGAGGCATTTGAAGTTACAACCCACTGTACCAAATGACAGCACGTAAGTTCCCGGAAAAAAGTGGAATAGAGGTTTCTTTTCGATAGGATCAGGAGTCACGGATGTGGCCAGGCCGTATATCAGGGTGTTCAATTTTCCTTTCTGATTCTCTCTAACCCCGCATATCCCGCGTTTTCCCTCTGAAATTTTACATCTATGAGGACAAAGCAGGCATTCTACCTTGCTGTCTTGCTTCCTCCAGAACATGGCCTCCTTCATGGTTTCCACCTGAAGTGCTCATAACCCCTATTTTCCAAATAAGTAGAGACTCCATCCTTTATAAGGGTATTCTCTGTGCCTTCTTCAACAATGCCAATGGGTGAGATTTTCGTTCCTATTTCAGATAATGCTTCTTTAGCATCTTCCATTTTATCTTTATCGATTGTAATCAGAAGTTCATAATCCCCTCCTGAGTAGAGCACGAGCTCTTCTATCGGTAAATGGAGGCTCTTTGATACGGCTTCTGCCTCACTTGATATTGGAATTTGGTCGAAATCCAGCTGAAATGAAACTCTATTTAATATCCCCATTTGGTGTATTGAAGAGGCTAGGCCATCTGAAATATCCATGCATGATGTCACAACTTTGGTTTTGGCAAGTACCCTGCCCTCCTGGATTCTGGGCGTAATTTCCAGTAGATTCTTGACTGAGTTATCTTGGTTTATATCGTTTTTCAGGGCATAGTATGCTGCTCCTGCACCTCCCGATTTCCCAGTCACGGCCACGATATTCCCAGGTTTGGCACCTTTTCTCAGCATGATTTCGGACTTGGCAACACTGCCTACGGCACATCCTGAAAGTGTTAGAGTCTCGGCCTCCTTTGTGTCTCCCCCTAAAATACAGGTGCCGAATTTAGAAGCACATGAATTCATTCCGTCCACTATTTTTTGCAAAGATCCTAAGTCAAAAATACGAGGCAGTCCCAGAGCCACTACCAGACCCAATGGCTTTCCACCCATGGCCGCGATGTCGCTGAGATTTATTGCAACCAAATGCCAACCTGTCTGCCAGAAAGTCGCATTTTCAGGGATGTGGGTGGATTTTGATATCATGTCAGTTGTCACAAGCAAATAATCATCACCAAACTCAACAACTGCACAATCGTCCATCATGTCTGCATTGTCAATGGTATTATTCAATAGAATATCACGTATGAGTTCCTGGGCCTTCCTCTCCCCCAAATCCCTCAAATTCACGTTATTCACCACGCTCCTTTCGGTTTTTGGATAAAAGGGAATTATTACCCCTTGATTTTAAAGGAAGATCTAAGCCTTAACCTTGACTATGTTCATGGCTCCAACTGGACAAACCTTAACACATGCCCCGCAATCTGTACATTCATTGTTATCTATCTCTACCCAAGCGTCATAGACTGTTATGCAGTCCACAGGGCATACTGCAACACATCCTCCGCATATCATGCACTTGTCGTACTCGAGTTCAACCATTTTCTTCCCGACGGTTAATCGATATTGATATTAAAAAGGTTTGGTATGGGTAAGAATGATGGCAGGGATATTATTATAATGGAACTTCCCAAATGCAATCTGTTTTAGAATGAATAAAATAACCTCTACAACTTTCGAAAAAATCTGTTTCACCCATTTCCTTCCATGTTTGCGTTGTGGAGTCATAGGTCCAAATCGAGTCCACTTCTGAGCCAAAGGTCAGGTTATTTAATCCTTCTGTTCTGTTATGGTTTGTAGATGAGGGATAGCCCACCAGGTTCCAGCCTGTATACAGTGTGATATTTTGGGGAGTTGATATATTGTTTTCGATGATTGTCAATATTGTTCCACCAGGTTCCGTAATGTGTAACCAAATGCCTTTGTTTTGATCGATATTCCATAAATCATTGAGATAAAGAGGTTTCGAATCGTGATAATGCTTCCAATGGTCATTTGTGTCTGTTGAATTATACCATTGAATTGAATCATATTGCCCCTCAATAGATTCAAGGACCGAGGACAGATCATTTTTTGACAGCTTTAAAGGTATTGAAATAAGATTCCAACCTTTAGCTAGCCCCAGAGAAAATATTCCTGGAATAATTTCGAGGGTTTTATTTGCTAAATTGTTTGTGTAATTGTATTCTTGGATGTCATTATTTGGGTTTGGCCAGACGTAGATGTTGTATTCTCCTATTGAGGGCGGAAGCCATTGTATTGAGGCAAGAGTGCTTGTATCTTTGTTTATGTTGATTGTATCATTCCCGATTTCATCAGCAGTTGGATCTGGGATTAAATCATCATCGATATCTGGATCCCCATTATAGAATTTTACCTCTATGTTTGATGCAGATTTGCCATAGCTGAACACCGTTGAATTGATGAAAATTATCGTACCATTCACAACAGGATTGGGAGGGGTGAATTGGATGTCAGAATTAGATAAAGTTAAATCCGCAAACATGCCCCTTTGACAGTAGTATAGCTCGGTATCTCCATCCCTATTATCAGCCCAAACAACATGGACAATATTGTTGGAGCTCCTCGTGCGAAGCGAATAAGAATCACTGGGGTAATTAGTCACTTGACCAAACTTATTTGAATACAACTGGCGGTTATTGTTTTCGTCTTTTTCACCCCATACGATATGGTCCTTATCTACATCAACACTCGGGGCTTCTGCATTATCACTCACTTTACCGTACCAAGTAGAATATACCCCAATATTTACGTACTGTATGATATAAACAATATGAAGATTAAATCCCTGCATTGAGGTTGCCCAATGGTAATGTAAATATTCACCGGTACTACCAGAGTCAGCATGTTTAATTAAACGGTCGTTGATCCAGGTATCTCCTTGGTCATGGCTCTCAATACATCTTAACCATTGACCACTACCAGAGCCAAAATAATAAGTAACGTGTATGATATTACCGTCAGTTTCCATCGAAGTTCTCGCTGCCCCACCTAAGTCCTTCACCAATATCCAATCAGTCCACGAGTTTCCGTTATCAGAACTGCGTTTAAAGAGTATGTCATTAGTTTCTTTATTACAGACCACGATATAAACATAATTCTCCCATATCGCAACATCGGGATGTCCTAACCAACCATTGAACACCGTTATTTCACTCCAATTATTACCATTATCGGTGCTGTTTATATAATGAGCACCACCAGGGCCTTTCCAAATCATATGAATATTATTCTCAAAGATGGCTATCTTTGGCCATTCATAATTCCACAACGAACTACCTGAAGAGCCTAATTTAATATCAGCACTCCAACTTGATCCATTATCAATACTTCTTTTATAATAAATATCATAGTCCCCATTTCTATTATCGTGCCAGACAACGTGTACATTGTTGTCCCATACCGCCATATCGGGTGTTATTGAATCCCCTGAAGAATGAGTCAATCGCATCTCAATTGACCAACCAGGCGGGGACCTGGTATTCCTATATTCAGGCATTTTCATTTCTTTTTCTTTGATAGAGCCATCCTGTTTATTCAATGTTGTAAAATCCATAGGAATTATTATTAAAGCAGAGTTGGGGGCAAAGAGAACGAGGAGAAGCAATAAACAGACTATAAAAGTTGAGATTTTCTTTCGTCTCACTTAATCCCTACTTTCAATATACTATTATCATTATATAACTACCCTTATAAAGGCTTTGTATATCAAAAATACAAAGTTATATTCTGTAGATACAACTAAAATTGGATATATGGAGATATTTCACTCTCTCTCAGAAATATTGGATAAACTTATTTACCCTCAATCCTTATTTCATCCTAATGAAGATCATAGGCATCCTCACTTCCGATTTTCGCGTTTATTACGATCTGATCAAGGGCTTGAAAAAAAGGGATTTGTCCTTTGCCAGCCTCACCTTCAACGAGCCCATACCCTTGAATATAGGTGTGATAATAACCACTAAAGAGGAAAAAAATAAAATAAATTTTCCAAGGTTGGTTCTTACAGAGAAGGATATTAACCTTACAATAGACAGAGCCATGAGAATCCTGAAAGGTAAGGAGAAATTTAAGAAACTGATCATTGGCATCGACCCTGGAAAAAGACCCGGCTTGGCAGTAATCGGAGATGGAGAGATTTTAAGTACTGCCCAAGTATCCTCCCCAGAAAAGGTTAGGGAAATGGTGGACAGGGCTATTAGTTCGAATCCTGCGGAAGAAACCGTGATAAGAATTGGGCACGGCGACACAACCCACAGGAACAGGATAATCAATTCTCTGTCGAATTTAAGGCTAAAAATCGAGATTTCTGATGAGACGAGAACCACAAGAATCTCGGAAACACCTGACATCGATGCAGCCATTGAAATCGCACTAAAAAGTGGAATTCCAGCAAGGGGAAAATACAAGGTGAAACCTACACAAGGTGAACTTAGAGACATTCAAAGAAGAAGCAGAATAGAGAGCAAGGGTAGGGTCACTATATCCAAGGAGGAGGCAAAATCGGTTGCGGTGGGTAAACTGACACTGGAGGAGGCAATATCGAGGGCTGAAAAAGGCGTTAATAAGGACAAGAAAGAGGAATGAAGGGACAAACCTTAAACCTTATATGTAATATTATATAGATATTGGAGCCTGAAAATGAGGATGAACCGATACCTTATTATGGCCATCGTCCTGGTGATTTGTGGCATCGCATTAATCGGTTATAGTGTTACCACTGGTGAGGGAAGCGCAGGTATCGTGGTTTTTATCCCTGTTTTTTATGGTTCAGGTGTATTCGCTTTCCTCGGAGTACTTTGCATTATGGCAGCGATAATATTGGGATTTATTGGATTTGCCGCTCAAGTTGGTGATATGGAGGATTATCCCGAATATGGTGAGCCAAGACAAGCTCGGCAAACACAAACAAGACCAGGTCAACCAAGAGCAGGAAAAGCCATTAAAGGGGGTGGCGTTGTCCTCATCGGACCAATACCAATAATTTTCGGCTCAGATACAAAAACTACAATGGTTTTGGTTATATTAGCGATCATCCTAATAATTACTGTTGCTCTTCTGTTCTATGTTTGAATGGTTATTTTAAGTCGGATTATTTGGAATAGTTTTTTTAGAAATAGGTATTAATTTTATTTCGCCACCAGCCAATACCCCCTCCTCCCACCCAATAATCAAGAATCAATAAGGATATACCTGATATTGCATGAGGATATCAAGGAAATCCTCATAAAGGAAGGAAACCATTCCGAAATTCCTGGTGTTGAGGTCGATTGTATGTTAAACAAGGTTTTAGTTGCCAATAGAGGGGAGATTGCAGTCAGGATCATGAGGGCCTGCAGGGAACTTGGAATTGCCACAGTTGCAGTATATTCTGAGGCGGACAAGGAAGCCCTATTCGCAAAGTATGCCGATGAGAGCCATTTGATTGGGCCTCCCCCGCCCCTTGAAAGTTATTTGAATATGGATAACATAATAGATGTGGCCCTGAAAACCAAATCCGAGGCGATACATCCCGGTTATGGATTCCTGGCCGAAAACGACAAATTCTCGGATTTGGTTGAGAAAAATGGTTTGGTCTTTATAGGCCCAACAGGTCAGAATATAAGGGAAATGGGGGACAAGCTGTTCTCAAAGAGGACCATGAAATCATCAGGTGTACCAGTTGTTCCTGGAACAGAGGAGGGTATCCAAGACTTGGAAATGGCAAAGGATGTTGCCCTAAAAATCGGGTACCCAGTGATCCTCAAAGCATCGGGTGGGGGAGGCGGAATAGGTATGAAAATTGTTGAAAATGAGAATGATTTAACTGATGCCGTGGAATCCACAAAGAGGGTGGCAAAGTCCGCTTTTGGTGATGAATCGGTTCTTTTAGAGAAATACCTGGACGAACCGCGTCATGTGGAGTTCCAGATCATCGCCGATAATCAAGGTAATGTCATTCATGTAAGGGAAAGAGAATGCTCTGTTCAAAGAAGGCATCAGAAGTTGATCGAGGAAACACCCTCCTGTGTGATGACCGAAGAACTAAGAGAGGAGATGGGACGAGCTGCCATATCTGCTGCAAAGGCAGTTGGTTACAGAAATGCAGGTACTGTTGAGTTCATGTATTCCAAGGGGAATTATTATTTCCTTGAAATGAACACGAGACTTCAGGTTGAGCACCCCATAACTGAGATGATAACAGGCATAGATTTAGCAAAAGAGCAGTTGAGGGTAGCCTCGGGTCTTGACCTTCAATTTGACCAGGAAGATGTTACTGGCAAGGGATGGGCCATTGAGTGCAGGATATGTGCAGAGGATCCTGGTAACAATTTCTTTCCATCTCCAGGCAAGATCGAAGATTACAAAGAACCAGCAGGACCCGGAAT
>CP070672.1:2368341-2377421 GCA_020351895.1 Thermoplasmata archaeon | reverse complement strand
TCTGTATCGCTGTTACCAGCATAATCTGTTACAATCAGGGTTACGATATATGTACCTGGTTGGGTGTACGTGTGAATAGGTTCTGGGTCTGTGCCGTTGTCATAATTTCCGTCTCCAAAGCTCCAGTTATAATAAGCAATGGATCCAGAATTATCCGAGGATGCCGTGCCATTGAAATTGTAGGCTGTGTTGTTGTTCACGGTGTCATCTGGCCCTGCATTGGCAATTGGGGGAGTGATGTCTTTGACTGTTATTATCACGGTATCAGTTGACCAATAACCTGCTGCATCTGTGACGTTCAATGTAACGATGTATTCACCTGGATCTGAATAGGTATGAGAGGGACCAACCCCTGTTTTGTCTGGACTGCCCCAATCGACACCATCGCTGTCATCAATATCCCAGGCATATGTTATTATACCCACGTTATCGCTTGAACCCGAGCCATCAAACGTATAGGGAGAATCCTCGTTTACTAAATCATCAAGCCCTGCATCGGCAATTGGTGGTGTTATATCATTGACAATTATCGTGAGGGTGTCGAGGGCCCAATTACCTTCGGAATCGGTTACATTCAGTGTGACGATATAAGTACCTGGAATCATGTAGACATGGAGTGGATTAGGGCCCGTGTGATCTGGTGTTGCCCAATCCAATCCATCGCTGATATCCATATCCCATGCATAACCAACGACACCTACGTTATCGTAGGAGGCCGAGCCATCAAAGGATATCTGAGTGCCTTCATCAGTGGAGTTGTCCATTCCGGCATCCGCAATTGGGGAGGTGATGTCTATTACAGTTATCCAAACTGTGTCTATGTTCCAATTACCTGCTGCATCTGAAACATTCAGGGTCACTTGATATATGTTTGGCTGATAATAGATATGGGAAGGTTGTGGATCAGTACCATTCGAAAAGTTACCATCCCCGAAATCCCAGTTGTAGAAGGCAATATTACCTGAATTGTCCGTGGATAGTGAGCCATCGAATTGGTACGATGTATCCTCATCTGTCGTATCATCCAACCCTGCATTTGCCATAGGATCAGTGATGTCAAACACAGTCACCTCCAGCGTGTCCATATCCCATCCTCCGTCGGCATCTAAAACCCTTAAAGTCACAACATAAAGACCTGGTGTATTGTATGTCCAGGTGACTTCAATTCCGGTTCTATCTGGAGAAATCCAATCCAGGCCATCCGATTCATCCATGTCCCATAAATAGCTGACTATACCAAAATCATCTGTGGAGAGGGAGCCATTGAATGTTATGGGTGAACCCTCGTCTGTGGAGTTATCGGATCCTGCATTTGCCACAGGAGGAAGTGAATTGGTAACAGTTATTGTAACTGTGTCCTCTGCCCAGTTACCTTGGGCATCCGTGCAATTGAGAGTCACGGTATAGATTCCTGCGAGAATAAAGATGTGCTGTGGTGTGACATTGGTGCCATTATCATAAGATCCGTCGTCAAAACTCCAGTTGAACCATACTATACCCACATTGTCCCAAGAACCCAGGGCATCGAAGATATAGATGGTGTTCTTCATTACCGAATCGTCGGAACCTGCGTCAGCATGTGGAGGATCATTGTCTAAAACCGTTATCTGCACCGTGTCTGTGGAAGTGGCACCGTCCCCATCGGTGATTCTCAGGGTCACGATGTATATTCCTGGCATTGTATAGTTATAGGAAGGCGAGATTCCTGTTAAATCTGGGGGGGTGAAGCTCACACCGTCGCTGTCATTGATATCCCACTCATAGCTCACTATTTCCTCGTAATCCCATGATGCCGAGGCATTGAAAGTATACGGAGTTCCTGCGGAGGCCGAGTCGTCGGATCCCGCATTTGCTTGAGGTGGACTGTTTTGCACACTGACTGGAAAACCGGGATCCAGCCAAGGGCTATAGAAACCGTCAGTGTCATTGAACCTCACCCTGAATTTATAAAAGCCCAAGGGAGCCGCGGCATCTGGTGTGAAACTGGTTTGCCAGAAACCGGATGGTGGTGAACCTATGTAAACTGGAGAGCCTAGATATGTTGTATTCCAGGAGATCAAATTCGGGTCCATGTACTCGAAATGTGGTGTTAGTTCATCTTCGTTGTCCTCCGTATCGGAGCCATTGGCTGTGAGGTTCATCTCCTGGCCTCTGAAAAGTGAGGTGGATGTTGAAAATAGGTTATCTGCTGAGGGAGGGATATTGAGGAATATAATGACCTCTTTGCTGATGTCCATATCTGGATTTGCATAGCCCCTTGCGGTTCCGTTTGCGGCTTCTATGTCATGAGGCGTGAAAGGGGTTTGTGCACTGGAGGTCTTATTAAATTCTGTAACTTCGATCCATCTTATCCATCCGTCGTTTCCCACACCCGTACTGAGGGGTTGGCCCGAAGAAGGTTCAGGGGTTCCATAGGTGTTGTTTATCCATACATCCGCATTGTCCACACCACTGCCCCATTGCACTACTCTCACATGGAGGTACCACTTCACATTCAGATAAGAGCCTGCATCCAAAACAGTGGCTGCAGTCTTGTCAAATGTGGTGTTGAGAAAGTAAACCGAAGGTGGGTTTCCAAAGGGATCTTCCAGTCTTATGTCAAGATCTCCTGGAGATGCGCTTTTCTCCAGGGTGGAGTTTGTCACGTAGACATTGTCGGAACTTCTAACCTCGATGTTGAACTCGTTTCTTGCTATGTATTCGTCCCTGATATATATCCAACTTACACCGTCTAGATAGTATCCAGAGGCTGTATTGTCCCTAACCTCATTATCCCTGAGATAGACAAGGGTAATATCGCTGAAAAAAGATCCAGCCGCTAATCGAATCCCATCTCCTACACCTCCCCCATTGTTGTATATCACATTATCGAAGATATAAACATTATTCACTGCAAATGGTCCATTATCTCCATAACAAATTATCCCATAATCGAAATTTGAATGGATATTGTTGTTGTTGATAACAATAAAGCTGGTAGCTGAGACATCGTCCAGGCCTTGGACATGTATTCCGCGGTCATTGTTTGAAATATCATTGTCAGTAATATTGCAGAGTAAAATATTATTCGATATTTCCCCATGTATGAATACACCGATCTCGTTGTTGTCTATTGTATTTTGATAAACTTCATGCCCACCACCAGCCACAAGAGAAATCCCATATGTATTTGGATTGTCGATGACGCCGTTATACGATATGTTAAAGTATATACTGGCGAAAATATAAAAGGCATAATTTGGGATGTTTGTGACTGTATTGTATTGAAGGTCGCAGTACTCTGCGCCGTCTGCATATATACCTCGATCGTCGATGGCATCGATCGTATTGTTCGCAAATGTTACATTGTTGCAGTCCCAAATTACTGCACCGAAGTACGAATCTGTTATGTAGTTGCCTGTGACATTGGTCCAATTTGCATTTATAAACAGACCAAGGCCGTCTACAAATGGTGATGTGCTCCAGCCGCAATCGTATAGCTCACTGTTCTTTAGTTCGAATTGGGAGCCGGAATAGGCCTGAAGACCGTATCGAAAGGTGTTGTTGCTCTCGATAACAGATGCATCTGGTGCTGTATTAAAATCATCATCTGTATCCTTAATGATCAGGCTTCCACCATCTTCAACTGTGATATTGTACTCCCCATCATATGTGGCGGTATCCATTTTCAGTGTGACATTGGTCAATGTAAGGGATCCCTCCACAACCAAATTTCCTGTCACAAAGATGGTCTTGTCCGAATGGGATATTGTGTCTCCTGATTCCACCTGCCAGTCACCATCGGTTCCCCAAATGTCATTGCCAGGGATACCGTCCCAATCATCATAAGGTGCGTTCTGCTCCGCCTTGGCCTTTGGTGTGAAATTAACAGCCCCAATGAAAATGCTCATCATTAACAACAAACAAAGTACTGCACTCGTGGATTTCTTCATATCCATTCCCATTGAGCAATAAACAGAATAGTATATGAAACCTTTGATTAATGGATACCCTTATGGTTAAGTGAATCTATGAGATTATATAGGGGATAAAACAGGATATGGATGAATACAAAAGAGTTCTTTTTTTACATTCTAACCACCTATTTTTAAGGCACAAATTCATGTCTGTTAAAAACTTTAAATATCATTGTAATGATTCTATATTTGGATAATGGGGGAGAAGATGAATGATTAATGGAGGGAGGAAGCATGACATCCATTGATTCAATGCCCCGATTTGCTTTGGATGAAGAGGGAGTTGAGGGTATCCCCCTGAAACTCATTATAGTGGTTGTTATCGTGGCAATTACCGTTCCCTTGGCATGGAAGGGCTTGGAAAGTTATGATCGCATCCAGACTGAGAACAACCTGAGAGCCGAGCTGGAATTTCTATCCACTAATATAAAACAAATATACCTAAACGGCATCGGCAACGCTCAGGATGTGAATGTGGATTTTGTGGATGGAATGATGACTAAAATAGAAAGGATTGAAATCGGTGATACCATTGAGGGGATAAGCTCTAGTATACGATACAAGCTGAATTATAAGGACACCGAGTTCATAATTATCGAAAATCCCAACGTACCTCTTGGTAATATGGACCAAGATGAAATCAGACCCCTTTCAATGGGTTCAGGCAGGCACACGATTCACATAGAGTGCAAGGAAGGCTTGGATTTTGATGATGATGGTGTAAAGGATATGTATGTTGAAGTTTCAAAGGTGATATGAGGATGCTTGAGATTGTAACATCCAAAATAGCAATGATGATCGCCGCCATGGTTATTCTTACCTCCATTCTTGCTATCTATGCACTCCAGAGGGATTCGGGGCAAGATCTGGAGATCCAGAATATAGCTGATAAAATTGCAGGCACAATCGATGATCTAAACACTCTTTCTGGGGAGACGATTGTCAATTTAACCTTTAAAAGAGAAAAAGAAGGTATCTATGTCAGGCCCACTTTAGAGGGTAAAAGCTACGAGATAATGATCTCCAGATACCGGGTATTAATCACACAAGGGAATCGTCGAGGTATAAGCAATCTCATTGGCCCGGTACACCTGTGGAGGCCTCTTAAGAACTCCTATAATCAGACGAATTTCGAAAACATTGACAATGAAAACAAAACACTTGAATTAACATCTGGAGAGGATTTTAAAATCCAAAGAAAATTGGTTGAGGTAAGCGGTGAGAACCAATACCTCACCTTCATATATGTTGAAATGAATTGATGATTGCAGGTGAATGGATATGTGCTCAGTCAGTAAATTTTAAAGGTGATAAAAATGGATATATCGACATTCATTGAAAATCTAAAGGGAAGAAAGAATCTTTCTGAAGATGAGGTAAAGGACATTCTTAAAAGATACGACATACCCACAACAAGATTTAAAACCATCATGGCAGAAGAGGATCTATCCACTGGTTCATGGGAATACCCTGCGGTGATGAAGGTGAGCTCACCAAAGATACTTCATAAAACTGAAGTGAAGGGTGTGGTGTTAAACATTTGTGATAATGAAGAATTGAATAAAACATATGCCTCGCTTCGAAAGCGGTTTCCTGGTGAGAAAATCCTTATCGAGAACATGGAAGGCCCGGGATTGGAGCTCATAATGGGGATTGTAAACGATGATTCTTTTGGACAATCAATAATGGTGGGCCTTGGAGGTGTGTTTGCAGAGGCTCTTTCTGATGTATCCTTTAGAGTCATACCTATTACACGCTATGATGCAAAGGAGATGTTGAGGGAGCTCAAAGGCTCCAAGGTTCTTGAGAATTTCAGGGGCATGAAGGTGGATAAAGACCTTGTAATAGAAATCCTTTTAAAACTCTCAAAACTGGGGGAGGATTTTAAAGATCACCTGAGCCAAATGGACCTCAATCCCGTGATAATCAGGGAAAACGATGCCGTTGTTGTGGATGCAAAGATGGTTTTTAAGTGAAATAAGAAGAACCTCACATCTCTTCTGGTGCATCAATACCCAAGCAAAATAGAGAATTCTTCAGAACAATTCTCCCGGCATCCACCAAGGCCATCCTAGCAATTCTTAATTGGTCATCATCACATGCCAAAACTGGACAATCTCTGTAGAATTGGTTGAACATTGATGCCAGGCCATAGGCATATGATGCCATGGTATGGGGTGTTCGCCTCTCGGCACACTCTTTTATGGTTTCCGGGAACCTAGCCATTTCTTTGATCAGATTGATCTCAGAAGGATGCTCCAAGAGTGTTGGATTGTACTTGTCATATTTTTCGTATCCAAGCTCTTTTGCTTTTCTTAGAATGCTGCTTGCCCTGGCATGTGAGTATTGTATGAAAGGCGCGCTGTTTCCCTCGAAGTTCAATGCATCCTCCCATCTGAAAACTATTTTCTTTTCAGGCTGAACATTCACAAGATTATACCTTACAGCACCTATGCCAACAATTTCTGCAATTTTTTTAACATCATCATCTAAAATATCTGACCTGCGCTTTCTTACCTCAATTTCAGCCCGCTCTATAGATTCATCTAATAAATCATCCATGAATACGACTTTACCCTTCCTTGTTGACATTCTCCCTTCAGGTAATGATACGAAAGAGTAGAAAATCGTTTCGATTTTTAAATCTTTTTTCAATATATTTTTAATGGTTTCTACCACATATTTTGCTTCTAATTTATGATCCTCCCCAAGGATATTGATGATCTCATCTCCTCTTTGAGCCTTCCATAAATGATAGGCAATATCTCTTGTTGCATAGAGTGTAGTTCCATCTGCTCTTACAAAGAAGAATTTTTTTTCTATACCATAATTGCTTAAATCTAAGTAAAAAGCACCATCCTCTTCTCCACAAAATTCGCTTTCTTTGAAGGAAGCTACCAAATCTTTGGTGGCTTTCAGAAATTGTGATTCATGAACAAAATTATCAACTCTAACATTCAGTTTTTCTAATGTTGGTTTAATTTTCTCCTCCATGGTTTCGTCTGTTATGGCCTTTACAGACTTGGTTATGGATGGCTCCCCCCACTCGAGTTCATTTTGCCAGGCATCACTTTCTTTTTTTGCCCAAGAAAAGGTTTGGATCATAGTGCTTCCAGATTGATATGGTCCAAAAGATTCCTCCTTTATTTCTTTCCATTTCTTTCGATCTGATGAGGGGATATATTCTGGAGGTTCCGAATAAGAGTGCATCTTCTTACCATAAGCCAAAGTAACAGCTTGTCTCCCCATATCATCGACATAATACTGGGTTTCCACGTCATAACCTGCCTTTTTTAGGATCCTTGCCAGTGTGTCACCTATAATCGGGTTTCTCGCCCTGCCAATATGCAGTTTGTCCGTGGGATTTGCACTGGTATGCTCCAAAATGATCTTCTTGGCAATGGGCGGTGAATTCCCATATTCATCTTTTAAATCCAGTGCGGCCCTCATTGTCATCTCTGCCAGCTTTTTCGAATCGAAATAGAAATTTACATAGGGCCCCACACTTTCACATTTTTCGATGTATTCAGTTGCCTGTATACCTAAAGCGATCTCCTCAGCTATTTTCTGAGGAGCCTTCTTCGCGATTTTAGCCAATGAAAAACAGGAAAAGGCCGCATCACCAAGATTTTCAGGTGGAGTTTCCAGGGTGATTTGAGTTTCATGGTATCCTAAATCCGATAGCACCTTTTTCAACGAGGCAAGAACTTCTTCCTTACATGCTCCATACGGATTGTTTTTCATGTTCTCACTTCGAATATTCTTAACAATCACTTCATCCTATCTTCTTGACGCTTCACCTTTAAAGATGGAATCATCATGACATATTAACCTTGTATCTCGTAACCCCACCTAGTCCCCCAAACGCCCTAAGGAACATCTCACCCTCCTCAGAATCTGAGGATATCAACTCAACGTGTGTGCCATAGGTCTCCGCGTTTTTTATGAGCTCGCTTATGATATCTTGATTCTCCACCACATTTAGGGAGGATTGACAGTTCGGACAATCATCTAAAGAGATTTCCTCTTCCAGTGAGGTTCTTTCATGGGTGTATCCGCATCTTTGGCACGAGATTTTTAATTTCCGCTTTCTAATTGCCTCTGAGATGAGAAGGGTGTCTATGGCCCCCAGCTGCAACGCTTTTAAAACCTCTTCCTCTCCGTAAACTGCCAGACCGCCATCAGGTTTCCTTATTTCATCGAGGAATCTTTTAAGGAGCTTCTTCTCTTTCATGAGCTCCAATCCTGACAGACGTTCTGTGGCCTTTTCCATGAGCTCTTTTAGGCCGTACTCATCTGTGTAACCGGTATCGATCGTATCTATTATCTTCTTCTTCAGCTCATGATGCAGGTAATCTCTCTCCGTGAAGAACGTCTTTGTGGAGCCTGGACCTCCTATCAAAACGCCCTTTAGGTCTTTCTCCTCCAAGAAAGTATCATTGGCCAGATCTGCCACTTTCTTGAAAAATTCATGGGCCGCAATCTCTATGAGTCTTTCGAACCTTCTCTGAGACTGACCTCCCCTGCCATGTTTACTGGGTACCAACGATTGAAAATTCTTAATGGTATTGATTCTCTTACCCTTTAAAAAACCGATTGTGGCCTCGCTTCTGTCTATGACTATTAGGCCGTAAATATCCTTTTCAGCGAGCATATCCTCCAAAGGTTCTAGATAGAATGAAGAATCGCATCTGTATAAAAATGTGGTGATCTTATCTGGGGGCTCTATGATATGGGACACCATCTCAGTCTGATCTCCTGAAATCGCGGTATGCCCCACAAAGAAAACCATCCCGTTTTCTGGTGGACGTTTGAATGCCTTTAACCGGTTTGTAATGGATTCAATTGCAGCCATGACGTTCTTACGTGTGCTTTTGGATTTTATGTTGGAAGATTGTGAGTATTCGTTGCGCAGATATGATGTGACCTCATGAATCTGCCTTGTGGGGGGAATGTAGAGTGAAATTAACTCTGTAGCTCTTCCGCTAAATGAACGTATCTCCTCGAGTTTGCGCTTGAACTCATATCTTGCCAGTGCTTCCTTTTCCACCATGTGCTCTCTCCGTCATATTTTTGAGACTTACACAAGGATATTATAATACAAAACCTATAACACCCTTAGTC
>CP070672.1:2364332-2368241 GCA_020351895.1 Thermoplasmata archaeon | reverse complement strand
TCCTGAATTGGGATATATCTCTAACAAAATATCTCAAGGAGACGGGAAGGGTATAACAAGATTATAATGGCAATGGTATCGACGATCCCAATGAGTCTATGGATAATATCACAGTGCAATTAAAAAGCGATGAAGACGAGCATGTTGTTGTAACCAATGGCACTGGTGATTACGAGATTTTCTTATTACTCGATAAGAAATATGACATCATACTTAACGCTGATTTTGAGATAGTGGATGAAGAATTTAATATAACAACGAGCATGACTGAAACCAAATTGGATCTTTCCATCACACCTGCAAACATGACCCTAAGTGGGAGAACCCTAAATGATGGAGTCCCCGAAGGTTACACTGCACTTTGGTTCTGGGAGGAAAGTGACACCGCAATAAACAGCAGCGTAATATCTGATATAAGCGGAAATTACTCAATCGAGCTGTCATATGGGGAATATACTATATATGGAAGGAAGATCTCTGGATCTGAAGTTCTCGTACACCTTGGTGAGATGGTAATAAAGCCCCGAGAGAATCTTGAATTCGATGTGAATCTCACATCGGGTATGAAGATAAACGGCAAGGCTTACTATATCAATTCCTCCTATGAGAATAAGAGTGCTCAAACCCAGATAGAGTTTAGTGATTTTGGAAAAATTGATACATTTACAAATGAAAACGGTATATTTGAGATATGGCTGCCACACGGGACCTACCTAATATCCGCTGATATTTCCAAGTCTGAGTATAATATGACCATGGATTATGACTTTGAGAGCTATTTCGAGATTGAGGATCATAGGACTTTGTACATGAACCTAACAAAAAGGAAGATATACGATGTGGAACTTGAATGGATCGAGGGAGAACCAGCTCTGATTAAGCAGAATGAAAGCATCAGCTATAATATAAGCATAAAGAACACAGGTAACATGGAGGAAACCTTTGATATAATAAAAAACATCGAAGTTGACTGGGAGATGACAGCCCCTGAAAATATCACACTTGGGATATGGGAATCCGAAATATTTGAAGTGAACATCAAGGCACCTTCATTCGCCATAGTGGAACATGAGCAGATTTCTGTTACTGCCGAATCACGAAGTGAGGCGGGAAAGGTAGACAAGGTGGAATTAAAAGTGAACATCACACAGGTATATGAACCGGCAAATATGTCTCTCCCGGGTGATCCAATAATTGCGAGTAATAACACCTTGATATATTCAATACTCGTTCAGAATATGGGAAATGGGAGGGATAATTTCACATTGAACCTATCTGGGGTACCTGAGGACTGGAATGCCACTTTCGAGGGAGAATTTTTAACAATGGCTGCCTTTGCACCATTTAGGTTCAATATAACAGTTGTAATACCATACACATCCCCAGATAAAAGCGCCTCCATTCTTCTTTCCACCACTTCTTCAGTGAATTTGACTGCGACATTAGAAATTGATGTTGAGCTATCCAATCTTTTGATCGAAGAGGTTGACATCCATGTATCCGGGGAAGAGGTTTCGGAAGGTAAGGTGGACAGGACTCCGATCCCGGGCTTTGAGGCCCTGGCTTTGATTGCTACCTTGATTGCTGCCGCCATAATGATGAGAAGGAGGAGATCGATATGAGGTGGCTTAGGAGTTGTAAGAAACGTAAACGCTCGAACCTATTATTCCTCTTTTTCTCTATCTTCCTGATAATGACCATCGTTACCATACAAAGTTCGATACCCGCTAAAGCTGACGATGTTCGTTTATTCATTCATGGACCAGAAAAATTACAAGTCAATACCTCAGCAGAATATATCATCGAGATAACGGGGGGACCTGCTGAGGAGGGTGGAAATTGGAGCTTTGCAGCCAGAATCGCTGACAAAGACAATATGCCTGTACCTAGTGCTAGTGTAGTGCCAGATAATATGACCTCACCTCAGAACTCCTTCAAGGTAAACGTAACCTCACCAAATGAAGCCCAGACCATAGTTTTGATAGCCAATGGCACTTCATTCATCAATTTAACAAACTTATCCCGGAGTGGAGATTATTCCAAAGAAATCGAGGTTTTTGAACCCATAATAGTGAACATCTCGGCCACAATAAGAAATCCCAGCCTTTCTGATGTAAAGGAAGCCATAATCTCCTTCTATATAAGACCAAAAGACGGTTCTTTCACCAAGTTGGGCAATAAGACCGTGGATGTTGGCGCCAATAGTACCCAGGATGTTCATATCGAATGGGTGGCTTCGAAAACCGATTATGGGGAGTATGAGGTTGAGGTGAGAATCGACGAAGAGGGAACATTGCTGGAATTCAATGATGGCGATAATGTTATGCGTGAAACCATTTACATAGGTGATAGACCAGAAAGGACCCAAAGTCCGATTATGATCTTCAACTCAGGTCTTGTGTTTATCTTGGATGTCATAGCGTTCTTCTTCTTTATCGGTGCACTCTGGATGAGAAGGAAGACCGTAAGAGGAAGAGGTTACTACAGCACAACTGCCACAAACACCATGTATTTTGAGGGTTTGGTCATGATATTATTGAGCATACCTGTATTCTCAGTGAGCCAGATCATATCTGCGAATCCCGATGATGTCAGCGGTGATCCGACAGGGAGAATGATAGAAGCCATTTGGATATTCGTCCTGGGATTTCTGACGATACTACTGACCTGGGATAGAACCAGGAAGAAAAGAAGATAGTTATTTTTCCGCCTTTTTAATGAATCCAGGTGGTACCAAATCTGTTACATAGACGGTTTTTCCGGCCTTTTGAATCACAACACCCTCAGATATGGCCTTCTTGGCATTTACGGAGAGTATTATCGGTGCATCCACCCTATGCTTTCCTGCAATCTCAGCATCCTCGAATGATTTGCTAAGATGCACCTTCTTTCTGTCTGAGGGTCTTATTCCCGTTTCCAGCAGGATATCCACTTCCTCCTCTGTGGTGGGATAGAAAAGCAGCTCAGGAATGTTATTTGTTGGAAGCTCCAAATCCACCTCGAAGGAATGGCCATAGGTTGCCCTGATTGCTCCGTTCTTGAATTGATACCTGCCCTTTGGATCGGTTTCTATGATGGCATGGATATGATGCGGTCTCAGCCAGTGGAAGTCTCTCCTTCTCATCTGCACGGCCTGAATGAAGGCCCGCATGTCGATCCACCCTTGATCGTCCATGGTCAATCCGAACCTCTCGGGAAAATGTCTGAGAACTCCTGCCATGAGTCTTCCCAAGTTGTTCAGCTCTGCGTCGCTTGCGAGAAACTTGCCCTCTTCTCCGCAAATGGAGCACTCTTCGCCTCTGAAGTAGCCGTGTTCTCTGCATTCTCTTAACATGTTTTTACCATAACCTGTATTGTATATGGGAGATAAAACTTTTGCTGATTTATCGGCAATTTCATGAATTCTTACGCCGTTAGATGACAATCCTTTTTTAATGATTTTATTTTCAGATAATTTTTCAATCCCAAGTTTTTAAAAAAAACATCCGTAACCTTTTTCTGCTCGAAACTCAATCATAGCCTTTGTCGGGAGAAGGCGGACAGCCAACGGTTTCCTCGACTTCGAGGTTCAAACTGAGGAAAGTCCCCCCTCCTTGAGAAAGGTGGATCCACGCAAGTGGATAGGGTGAGAGTCCTGGCATCCTGAAGCCAATTCAGGCTTGGCGTGAAAATCGTCAAGATGGAGCAGAAACGACACAGCCTCCGGGGTTATGATGATTGGTTTGTCCATGAAGTTCCCGGGGGATCTGGTGAAACGGCCAACCCCACCGGAGCAAGTCCAAACGAACCGGGATGAAATCTCAAGACCGGTAGGTAGGACGCATAGTCGAATGCTGTCAGCGGTTTTCCGCAAACAGAAGGGGGCTTATGTCCTTCACCCGACACTTTTGTTGCCATAGAAAGTAGGGT
>CP070672.1:2360675-2364232 GCA_020351895.1 Thermoplasmata archaeon | reverse complement strand
CTGACGGATCGAATCCAACCCAATTGACTGTGAACGCAACCGATGATGTCCAACCGAAATGGTCACCGGATGGGAATAAAATCGCATTTCATAGCTACAGAGGTGGAAATTGGGAAGTATTGGTGATGGATTCCGACGGGACTGGAGAGCAAAACCTGTCGAATCACTCAGCATTCGATGCCTCGCCCTCTTGGTCACCAGATGGAAATCATATTGTTTTTATTAGTTTCCGTGATGGACAGCCAGCTGCCGACCTTTACATCATGAAATCCGATGGCACAGAAATCCGACGCATTACCTTCAATTCAGAATACGATGGCATGCCAAGCTGGAGCTATCACTAAATAACCGAAATAACAGATAGTATGCAGACCTCAGGAAAAAGGTCTATTCAGAGAAGCAACCCCTGATGAAAGAGCGAAAAATTCTCACCATCGATATTTCCTCCTCCTAATCGAATAGTTTTTGGATTATAAGATTCAGAGGTTTGAATCAACCAATATATAAGGCTCCTTCACGAAGAGAAAAAGCTTAAATTCCTCGATCCCTTTAGTTCATCTTGGATAACATGCTGCGTTTCGTTATGCGATTAAAAAAAGGTCATCATCTTATCTAGAATGGAAAGAGGCAATCCGTCTTGGAGCATGCCCTAACTTATCCTCTTGTTTATACGGAGAGAATCGTAATGGAGGAAAGGGGAAAAGATGCGGCGTACCAGTTGTTCGGAATACCGGATTTTCGGTTCTATGTCCTAGCAATGACATTCGGGAACTCCTTTTTTGCAGTTAAAAGGGCTTAGAGCCGAAAAATTATTGACAATTTAAATATATCGATTCATTATATTTGTAAGGTATAATTGAAGCCAAAAGGGAGATGGTTAAAATACTAAAGGTACAAGTACCCAAAAAGAGCACATCTCTATCTACTTGTAGAATATACATTTGATGGCGATGAATTCGAAGACTTAATTTGATTACCACCAGGGAATTGAATTAGTCTGAGAATAAAAAAATGGGGGAGGGATCTAAAATGTTAAAGACAAGGTTTTATGAAATCAAAAAACTATTCCGTTTTCGAGGTATTACCAAAAAAACAATTATTGGAATCAGTGTTTTATTTCTGATTTCATCGATACCAGCGGGCCAATTCGTCGATATGACACCTCCACAGCTTGAGGATTTCAGCTTTAACCCCGCATCGATAGATGTTTCCGAAGGGGCTGTAGATATCACTATTACTATTACCGCCACTGATGATATGTCTGGCGTTTCATATATATCTGTAAATTTTTGGAGTCCGTCTCATATTCATCGTACATGGACCAGCTACTTCACTCTTATAAATGGGAATAATCGATCGGGCACATGGGAAGGAAAAGTAACTATTCCTCGATATTGTGAAGCAGGAACATGGAAAGTGCGCTCTCTTTATATTTATGATTTAGTTGGCAACGGAGGTTGTTATGCTGATCATTTGGAAGAGGCGGGTTTTCCTGTAGATCTGATAGTAGCTTCCGATCCTTCTGATACCGTGCCCCCAACCGTCCACGGTCTGATCATTACTCCTTCATCGGTTAATGTTTCCTCAAGCCCTCAAACGGTGACCGTAGAGCTTCATCTAGAGGATGATGTTTCAGGTATCCCGGCATTTGGCGGCACTTCTCTCAGATTTGAAAGCCCATCTGGCAATCAGGTGGCTGATATTCCTTCATGGGCCTACAATCCCGATCTCCCCTTCAGGCTAATCAGTGGAAATGTCAATGATGGCATCTGGCTGGGGATTGTTGAGATCCCTCAATATAGCGAGAACGGAACATGGAAAATCAAATACGTAGAGGCAGAGGATGCGGTTAATGAAGAGAGACTCAACACATCTGATCTGGAAGCTCGCGGTTTTCCAGTTGAATTGAATGTCACTTCAAATCCCTCTGATACCTCACCTCCAGAGCTAAATTTTCTAAATTTTGAGCCGAAAATGATAAACACGTCCACAGGCCATCAGGAAGTATTGGTGAGATTTGGAATAGTTGATTACCCTTCAGGCGTGAATTTTTCTATGTGGCCTGGGTACAACTATATCGGATTAGTGGGGTTTAGAAGTCCATCTGGAATGCAAAGAAACCAGGCCGCTTGGACAGACATAAATTTGATTTCAGGCACTCCACAAGAAGGATGGTGGGAGGCGATGGTCTATTTCCCTCAGTTCAGCGAGGATGGAACATGGGAGATTAATTTTATTTTACTTGCTGATAAAACCCGCAATGAACTTAGGTTGGACACAGCTGCATTGGAAGCAATGGGAATGCCGACCGAACTAGTTGTGATCAAGCCCAATGTAGACATAGACGGGACCTTGCTGCCAAATACCCCCTCTGAAGTGCATGATGATGTCTATTATGATGCATGGCTATCTGCCTATGATCCTGAAGTGTTGGGAGGAGTCGCAACTGATGTTACCATCCATGTATTTGATGAACCACTCGAAATCTTGCCGCCTTCAGGTTTCCAAGCGGCAGGAACTCCTTTCGTCTATATTAACTTGGATCCCAAGCCATCGTTTCCTCTCCCTTATCCAGGGATTTATATCAGTCTTCCCTTGACGGAGCCTATTCCCACAGGGGGAGTCATCGAGCTCCATCGTGTGGATCCCGAGACTGGAGAATTAGTTCCTGTAGAGCAGTATAGAAATATCGATGGACAATGGGTGCTTTTCCCGAATGCTTATAGCCATCCCAAAGCAATTGGCGCCAACTATATATATTTCGGTAACCTGGCAAGTTGTTCCACTATTGTAGGGCTTATTCCTGAAGCAAGTCCTGTCTCGATCAATATCAAACCCGGCTCTTATCCCAATAGTGTCAATCCAGGGAGCAAGGGTGTGATACCTGTTGCGATTCTAACGACGAGCACATCACAAGGTGATCCCTTTGATTTTGATGCGACTTGCGTTGATCCATCGACAGTGCGATTCGGGCCAAATCAGGCGACAATAGCCCATGAGAAGGGACACATTGAAGATGTGGATGGCGATGGTGATTTTGACCTATTGCTTCATTTCATAATCCAAAACACAGGGTTAAACAGTGGTGATACTCAAGCTACACTTACAGGAGAAACTTATAGTGGAGAAGCAATCAAAGGCGTTGATACAGTTAGGATTGTCCAAGAATGAATTGATCCGAATCTAGGCGAGAGAAACATAAAAAATCAATCCCGGAATCATTCCTAAAACAGATGTATAAATTCATCATAAATTAAAATATATAAGTGGGTGTTTTGCTAAGGATTATCATTTGAGGACGGTCATTTTTTCCTAGTATCATGCTCTTCCTCACCCATATAACAACACGGCATGCAGCTAAAGGATTCGCTTGGTTTTTTGCCTATTGACAGCCCCTCTGACATAAACCTCATCCTTAAAAATCAACAAGATAGAGGAATCTGTACGCTACATAATTGTTATATTATCCAACATTTTATTGATATATTTTCTTACATTGCTATAATGGGAATAGAGGAAAAGCAAATGGTATCGATCGGAAATAGGATTAAAGTTTT
>CP070672.1:2356466-2360575 GCA_020351895.1 Thermoplasmata archaeon | reverse complement strand
TTGTTGGGCTCCCTCTTTCGCTTAATGTCCAACCATCGAAGGAATAATCCATTTGAGTTAATAATTCTTGATAATCATCCTCATATCCCTTATGATTTGTGCTTTCATCGTCATCAACTACCAGGATATCTTGAGGAATATAATCATATGAAGCTGCCTGTAGAACATCTTTAGAATCATCATTCTGGACGAAAACCACCACTGAAATACAATCCCAATTCAAGGCAGGGTCCATAGGAAATGTTCTTGAAACATTATGAAAATCTCCCACTGTTAATGGAGGTAGAGGTTCATCTGCCAACATGTCCCTCATCACATATCTATGTCGGTTTTCTCCATTGGGAGCATTACTGGTGTATCGGTTATCCTCAACTACCGCAAACCTGACGTTTAACGATCCAGAGGGAAGAGTATTGGTTATTTCAATTGTAGCATTTATTGCACCAATCATAGAACCTTGATCTAAATTGCCTTCAAGAGTAATTGTCATATTGCTAAATTCTGTAAGTTCATTATCGATTGCAGTTTTGTACCTTGAATATTGGTCACTTCCCATTATTTTAGGAGGTCCGTCAACATATAAACGAGGAAGAGTATCAACTGAATAGTAAGCTTTACGTGTATTATGATCAGCTTTATTGTATTGATAAAAAGGATCATTGCTAGAGGGCCAATTTAGATGATAAGCTATCATGACCAATTGTGATGAGTCATAGACATCCATCAATTCGTCTATTGCAGCATTTGCGTTAGGGCATTGAGAACAACCCCAATTAGTCCATAATTCCGCAAGAACGGTTCTGGGGCTGCTTGCTCTCGTTCCGCGCTTTTGAGGTGTTTTGGAGTCGTCGTTAAAAGTCACTTCCTCCAAATCCTCATTCGATAAAGGAGCCGAATCTTCAGTCATAACATCCTTTATAGGAAATCTTCCAATTGCCGATATTAGCAATACTATACAAAATAATAACACAACGAATTTCATATATGTGTCATTTTGGTTCATTTTTATACTCCTCCCCTTTTTGTTTACCACCACTCCCCTAATTAGGCAATTTATGTTGAAATTTACGTGTTTTGCCTTGATGCTTCATCCTATATCTGTACTGCATTTCAAATATTTAAGGGTTGAGTGGCTTTTTTCATTTTTGATTTTTACACCTTTATTTCCTTACCGTTAGAAAGACAACGAGAATCGCAATTGCAACAATGATTATCGCCAATAAAATAATGATCCAAATCCAAGGAAGTGAGGAAGAAGGTTTCTCTTGGACTTTGGGATCGAGGGGATCATAATCCTCTTTATCATTTACCCCATCGTCATCGGAATCTGGGTCCAGGGGATCTGTGCCCTTGGCCTCTTCTTGGGCATCAGAGAGGCCATCTCCATCGTCATCCTCATCTGCATTATTGCCAATCCCGTCAGAATCTGTGTCTAACCATTCTGTGTGGTTGAGGGGGAAATCATCGGCAGAATCGATGTGGCCGTCTCCATCATCATCCTCATCTGCATTGTTGCCGATGCCATCAGAATCTGTGTCTATCCATTCGTTGGGGTTGAAGGGAAGATCATCCTCGGAATCGAGATAACCATCGCCGTCATCGTCTAAATCGGCCTCATCTCCGATTCCGTCTCCGTCAAAATCGCTGTCCACGAATATGGCTTTTGATGCGTTGTTATTGTCTTCAAAGGATTCTCTTATGGTGTCCAAGGGGTCTACCACAACCCAAATGTCATGGGTTCCATTGCTAGGATTCCATATTATACTGGCGGAACCTGTGCTTTCTATTGGGATGTAAGATAGGGTATTTGAGCCTATCAAATCGCTCGGGGAGAATCCGCCTTCGTAAAAGGAAACGACAATATTATAACAGCTTGCAGAGCCCAAATTGTGGACGATAGCAGTTAAGTTCAGGGGCTCATTTTCAAGAGGTACAGTGTGTTGAGAGACAAATGAAATATCTTCCACAGTGATCACCAGATCTGGAAGGGGTAACTCGGTAACTGAGATTGAGGTCTCGTTGTATCCCTTCATGGAGCCGTTTATGATTGTGACATTAACAGAATATTCGCCTATATCCCCAGGAACAGTGATAAGAACGGAGTAATTTCCGTTGGAGTCTGTCTTATCCGTTAAGACCATGGTGCCGTTAATTCTTATCTGGATATCCGAGTCGATAACAGGTTTTTTGGTGTTATATTTGGCTGTTCCATTAACCCATATACTTTGATTTTGATAACATGTTGTCAACTGCAAAGTTTCGGTTAATCGTTCTATATAAACCGGATTCACTGTGATACTCACCTCATCTTGGCCTTCCAGGGTTCTGTTTGAAACTGTGGTGTTGATTTGAAAATCACCAGGATCTTCAAATGTGAACTCAAAGCTGAAATTTCCATTTTCATCTGTGATTGTGTGATATTCAATGGTTGTGCCCACAATCCTGATGGTGACGTTTGAGTTCTCCACAGGGGCGCTCTCATTGCCGTTATAATAGGCTGTGCCGTTTAGAGTTACCAAATCTCCAGCATATACAGATTCAGCGATCTCGGTGCTCAAATCTATTTCAGAGACAAAGAAATAATAAACATACTCAGTGTAAGTGGAGTTCATTCCATTGTCTGTCGCTTCGATGTTATAACCAATAACTGTCCCGTTTCCCCAATCAATATTCCAAAGAATGGTTGCCGAATACACATCACCTCCTAATGGTGTCATAAGTATTGGCATATAACAATAGTACTCATCACAATAATGCAAATCCACATCTTTGACTCCATCAGGATCAGTTACTGTGGCATAAATCGTTACATCATCACCTGCCAGGGGGTATTTCGGGATGTGATGAACATTGCTTACCTCAGGTTCGGATTCTGCCAAGACCCCATTTGGTATAAAAGCGACTGCGAAGAAGGGTAGCAAAACCGCAAAGACGAGGAGTAACTTCGTGATTCTCAACAACTTCAACTCCCTTAAACTGAAATAGAACCTTATGTTGGTTTTTTGTTTTTTACCTAGAGACCGAATTCCAATTTCTCAAGGTGTTTCTCGTATTTAAATATTGAGTGGCCTTTTTCATTTTTGATTTTTTCTTGCCCCACTTCACATGTCCCAAGATATTCGTTATTAAAAAAAATTAGAAAAAATAGAAAAGGGTTTGTGGGTATATGTCCATTGAATGTATTTGTAGTGGTGAGGGCTCAATCGTCCTAAGGTGGTGGCATTTCTACAACTGTAATCGGGATGGGGTCTGTGGTTTCCCGCCATTTAAAGCCACCCATGTCGTATCTTAGGATTGCACCGTTGTTCAGCTCATAAGGGCCGGTTGAGGTGAATTCTTGGTGTCCTTTCGGATTCATGTCTGTACCAATGACTAGCATTAACATCGCTGACTCACCCGCAGGAATTGTACCAACATCCCATTCTAAGAAGACTTTTTCGGTTTTTCCTTTTGTTGTAAGTTCCATACTACCCTGACTGGTCGAGGGATCAGGTATGCCCGGACAACCTTGACATACCATGAGTTCACGTGTAAACTTGTCCTTAACCACAACGTCTGTCATATCCTCGGTGAAGGTATTTTCAATAGATATCGTATAAATCCATCCTACAAACATGCCAACTGGTACCGCGTCGTTTTCAAAACCGCCGCAGGCAGAAACCCCACTATTCCAGAACCAATCAACTTCACCGTGGCTTTTTGCTCCAACAGGTGAAGTCATTGCCATGAAACCAACAAGCACCATAGCCAGTACAGATATTACCGCCAATGTCTTTCTCATTTCATTCTCACCCCCTCTCCCAGAGAATATAGAGGTTATTGGTATTTCAGGAAAGAAGATTCCAAACTTTCCTCCCCATTTCTATCATTGCGCCCCACCTCGGCGCTCCTTCAGATTACCTCACAAAGCCTTTACTACAGATTGTTCCTTGTTTGGCTCTCTGTCCTCATACAACTCTCCTGAGTCATGGGTAGATAGACCTGTTGATTTAAGTAATTTTGGTATAATCGACTTAAAGCTATTAAAATAGGATCTTTATTGTCAGGAAAGCCTCTTGGAGACCTACCTCGCCTAAGGGGTCAGAACCTGCAATCGCCAGACCAAATTT
>CP070672.1:2352121-2356366 GCA_020351895.1 Thermoplasmata archaeon | reverse complement strand
TGATTCCTGCCCCCAGATATGTGTTTACTGCCAACGTAATTGGGAAATCACGGAACCATTGATGGAATCTGCCGAGGCACCGAAAGGAAGACTGGATACTGCCTTAGATTGGTTTGCCGATCACGGGCAGATGATGGATGTATTGGTAACAGGCGGAGATCCCTTGGTCATGAGCGATGATAAGGTGGAGTACATCATTCGAAGATTATCGGAGACTCCCCACATTAAGAATATCAGGATCGCCACCCGCATACCTGTCACTGTCCCCCAGAGAGTAACCGCAGAACTTTGCGAGATTTTTGGAAATTATTATGAGGTGGGCAAGCGAACAATATGCATGGTCACACACTTTTCACATCTCTATGAAGTCACGCCGGATACGGCGGAAGCTATCTCCCGGATTAGGAAGCAGGGGATGCATGTTTACAATCAACAGGTATATTCCTTTTCGGGAAGCAGAAGATTCGAAACAGTGGCTCTGAGAATAGCGATCAAACAGATCGGGGTGGATCCATATTACAATTTCAATATGAAGGGAAAATCCGAAATCGAGGAATATGCCGTGCCGGTTGCAAGGATCTTACAGGAACGGAAGGAGGAAGCGAGATTGTTACCAGGAGTATTTGGATCCGATGAGCCTGTGTTCAATGTTCCTTTTCTTGGAAAGAATCATCTTCGGGCCTGGCAGGATCATGAGCTGATATCCATATTACCTGATGGCAGAAGGGTGTATTCCTTCCATCCATGGGAGAAGAACATCAACAAGGTAAAACCCTATCTTTACGTGGATGTACCGATAAAGAATTATCTCGAAAAATTGGAAAAAAGAGGGGAGAATCCAAGAGATTATAGGAGTATATGGTACTATTATTGAGGTGACTTTACAACCTCATCTCTCGCCTCTGCAATCTCACAGCTCTTTCTTTTGCCTTGTTTGCATAGCTTATGGCCTCTCTGAAATTCCCTTCCTGAAGGAGGGAGTCGGCCTTTACCAGGAAATTCTCAACTATGGTCAGATCGGCGGTGCCTCTCATTTGAGAAAGAATTTCTTTCGCCTCTTTGATGGCTTTCAAAGCCTCATCCCGTTTTGACATGAGATTATCCAAGCGTTCGTTGGCATACCCAATGTACTGTTTTGACTTGTGATGATCGCCATCAGAAAGACTCCTTTTCGCTGTTCTTAAAAGCTGTGAAATGTTCGTTGTATCCACACCCAGGGATTTTGTTTTGTCCAGTTTGCCTTGGACCCTTGCTATTTCATCCTTCAGCTCGTTTTCCTTTCTTTCTGTTTCCGGATCTTTTGGAGGCATGATCTCCTTTTCATAGGGCTCCCTTCTCATCTCAGGAGGGAAACCCATTGGTCTTTCTTCTGGTCTCTCTCTTGGTCTTTCGTAAAGGGGCCGCTCCTCCATTCTTTCCTCCAGACCTGTGGTTATTCCCGTTGTGGCAAAGGGTCTTTCATCTTTCCTTTCGTATTCTTCTGGAAATTCTCCTTCCTCAGGGAATTCATCATAGGGCAGCTCTTCCTCTCCCTCTCCGTATTCAGTTGCCAGTGGCCGTCCTCCGTAGTACCTCAGCTCCAGCATACCTGCGATTGTCCCGATGCCAAGAACCACGGCGATGATGATGTAGATTGCCAAATAGTAGGGTTGCCAGTTTATTTTTACTTCTAACAAACGTATATCCTCAGCAAGATTGGTACCATGTTCTGAGAAATCCCCCTCCCCTTCAACATCTATCAGTACCCTGAGGGTTCTGTTCCCGAAATCTGAAGGTGACCATGATATTTTGACCGTGGCTGTTTTACTCGCGTTTATCGGATCCAATTCTTTCTCTACAACCTTGTTCTTTCCATCATACAATTTTACTGTGATGTTTGTGGCGTCCACAGGGCCTATGTTTTCGATGGTCACGATTACATCGGTGGGTCTATATTGCATAGGCTCTTTATCAGAAATCGAGATATCTGTTATATTCAGGACTGGCACGATGATATAATAAAGTTCCATGGCACCTATAATTTTTGTATCGTTTTCAACATCCACTGCGGTAATATTTATCGAATAATTGCCGAGGGCTGCATTTCGAGCTGTGGTCACCTTTAATCTATTTCTTATGGGTAACTCTCCTACCCTCAGGCGCACCTCAGAGAAGTCTAGCTCTGTTGTCAGGAGTTGGTCTTTATACACATCGAAACGTGCATTTATATCTTTATTTCCAGAGTTCCACATAGTGAAGTTGTATATTGTCTCCCGAGAACCCACGTATCCAAAATAACTCTCCGGTAAAAATCCAACACCTAAATTTGACTGAACGATAGTTGTTATGGTGATGTTTTCTTGATATTGCCAAGAAAACCAGCCCTCATCCTGTTTTTCTCCCCAAATAGTAATTGTCATCTCATCCCCAGGTGTAGCTCCTTCTGGGGCTTCTATCGTTATATTAAAGGATTCGATACCCATATTTACCTGATTAGCCTCATCAACACTAATTTGAAAGTTTTGATAGGGGGAGGATACTACCCATCCGAGTTTTGGGGTGGAGTGTTTTATCGTTATAGTTACGTTATCGTTGCCTTTATTCCGAATAGTAAGTGTATAATTTGTTGGATTTGGTGGGTCTATACTGGATGTTTTTTGGTATCCATCTTCGATGTCTATTTCCACAACAAATGCTTCTATGATAGTCGTGTTAAGTATGACCTGTTCTATTACACCAACATCACTTTCAGATTGAACCGTGAAAGTGAGGTTATCCACTGTATCAGCGGGAACGCCCATGGGGATTGTCATATTGACGGTTATCCTGGTGCTTTCATTTGCTTTTAAGGGACCAACAATATAATTACTCCAGTTAACCAACCAGCTGTGTTGTGAGATTGCAGAAACTGTGTAGCTATCGTTTTGGTCTCCAGTATTGTTAACAACGAAGATGTAGCTTACGGAATCTGTTGGTTTCGCGGTTTGATTTTCTGTAATTGCAGTCAGAGTTACATCTGCACCAGGATTTCTCGTTCCATGTGACTCATCAGCAGTAATTGAAGAGGTAAGGTTCACTGCGATGCAGGAAAAAAACAGCATACCGATTAAAAGAAAATGCGCTTTTTTCATCCCTTTAAAGCCTCCAAATCTGTGCCATAATAGTAAAAGATTGTAAACTTATAAAGTTAACTATCGTCTACAGCTATTCGTTATTACGTTGAAACAATGGTTTATTATAGAATATTAGACGTAAATGAAATCTAATAAAATAAAAAGGATGACGGGATCAGGGGGAAACTGTAACTCATTTCAGGTTAAACTAAATAACCGCTTAAATATATACCATTGCGGATTCACATGAAGATTGGGATGGTAACCCGCACGATATTTCCTTTTGACAGGGGAGGGATTCAGAGACACGTAGCAGAAATATCAAAGACCCTGAGCAAGGAAGGTATAGAGGTGCATATTTTTATAGTTGGGAAGGCCCTGGGTATGAAAAGGGCTTTATACCCGAAAACACCCCAGAAGGAAACCCTTTTGGAGGATGGAATTCATCTGCATCCAGTCACCGTCATCCCATTTCCAAGATTAACATTAGGAGAATATCTTACATATGCACTCAATGCAGCAAGACATGTGAATAAATTCGATTTGGACCTGATTCACGGGCAATCCATGTATTCTTTTGGTTGTGCATTGAAAAAAAAGTTTCCTTTGGTTGTCACCATCCAGGGCCCCCAGATAGTGGAGTATAAAATCCTATCGGATCCTCATACAACCATGAATCACAAAATAACAGATGCGGCTTCAGTCATGATGGAAACATATTCTTCCCGAAAAGCGGATAGGGTGATAGTGGACAGCGAAGAAAGCAAACGCATTGTTGTGGAAAAATATGGTGTGGATGAGAGTAAGATCAGGGTGATCGTAAAGGAGGGAGTGAATTTCGAGGAATTCAATCCCAGTCCCTGTGAGGGCAACATCGTTTTATTTGTGGGGAGGCTGCACGAGAGAAAGGGCCTGGACCTTCTTCTGCCGATTTTTAAGGAGGTTGTAAAGGAGGAGAAAGCCCTTCTGAGAATCGTTGGAAGCGGTGAGATGGAAAAGTCCCTTAAACAACAGGCAGATAGATTGAGCCTTCAAGAGCATGTTGAATTTCTGGGATATCTTCCAGATCCTGAGATGCGGGAACAGTACTCTGAGGCCTCGGTTTTTGTGTTACCCTCAAGATATGAAGGATTCGGGATAGTGCTTTTGGAAG
>CP070672.1:2347098-2352021 GCA_020351895.1 Thermoplasmata archaeon | reverse complement strand
TTTGAGCATGAGGCATGTCAAGTAATTAATGACATTAGTAAAGTAATTAATGGCACTTTAATGGATTAAATATCTATTACCATTATACTTCAATATTTAAATATTAGTATAATTATTTATAAATGGCATTCTAATGAATCAAATTTAATAGTGCCATATATTACTTTACTTTTTATTTTATATGATGTATCATGACTTCCTATAGCCGAAAGGAGGTCATCCATGAATTCAAAAGAAACGAAACGACAATTGCTAAAGGAGATGAAGGCATGGAATCTATACCCAGAAAATGTCAAGGCGGAAATTTTTCATACGCATCCATTTTTCGATCCTGAGGACAAGGCGCAGGTAAAATATGAGATGATGAGAGCTCGTGAAACAGAAGGCATTCCTGGTTATATAATGGCTCAATGGGAACTGATTATATCCGCAATAACCAGTCGCCTTATATCGATATCTGCTCATTCCACCTTTTAAAGAATAATATGGAAATGTCTGACTCGCAGGCTATGCAATGGGTAAGGGAACATATAGATGATGCGCATTTTGTTATAGGCAAACTTGTTTATTGCGGAGAGATGGGGGTAAAGGTTTCAAGGGTCCATTCTGATTTTACGGAACAAATGGAAATACGAAACCATCTCTATTCAGAGTGGTATACTGAGTTTTTGAACAGAGGTATAGAAGGCGGTGGTTTTTGGTTGTTAAGTGCTGATATCTACCTTGATTATGACAACTATACTGTATACTATCCCGGCGATAGCGAAACCTGCACGATTATTACTAATTTTTCAAATGAGATGGCTGCAAGGAGGGCGCTTTCTTATTTTCCGCCTATACTAAAACTCGTGGGAAATATAAACGGCAATGATGAGGACTCGCTGCAGATTCAATTATCGGTTTCGAATCCCAATACCCTCAGCCTTTCCTATAATGTCGCCGGGCTTCCCGAAGGAGCAGGGATTGACACCAACGGTTATTTTAGCTGGTCGGTACCCGAAGCCGGTATCTACAACAACGTGTAAATGAATGTTCAATACAATAATTCAGCAAGTTCCGACAACATAAATGTCGCAATAACAGACGTAGATGGTGACAACACCCCGCAGATAGCCGATATTTCACCTATAACACTGAAAAAAAATATACCATTGGATAATGCCATTGACCTCTGGGATGTTACAACGGATGATGAGACACTTGACGAAAATCTCATCTTTAATATTGACTCCAATTCCTCTGGGATGAGTTTAATCATTGACAAAGGCCGTTAAATAGATATTATCCCTGATAACGATTATGCTGGCCTAACAGGTTTTTATATAAACGTGAAAGATGAAAGGGGGCTTACCAGTAATAAAGAGGTGAGCCTGTCAATTTTTAGTTATGACGAGATAAAGGTTCCGCTGGATTATCCCACTATCATGGATGCAATGGAGAATGCCTTGCCGGGGGATAAAATACTTATTAATCCCGGTATTTACAATGAGGATATAGACTTAAAAAATAACGTAAGCCTCATAGGTTCCACAAATACGAGCACAAGAGGCGGAGGCATGTATATAGAGGATTTAACAGGCAAGATCTACAATAATATAATTGTAAATAACCATGCCTCAGATTATGGGGGTGGAATAAAATGTTGGTCACTCAAAGCTGGTTTTGAAATCGGCTACAATAACGTATGGGGCAATACTACCGGTGGAGGGGCCGAGGAGAATTACGGGACCTGCCAAACAATAGGAGAAGGAGCCATAGAGGCTGATCCTGAATTTGAAGATGCTGAAGCCGGAGATTTCCATTTAAAAAATACCTCCCCCTGCATTGATACCGGCAATCCCGATCCGGTCTATAATGATATAGACGGCACCCGAAACGATATGGGAATATACGGGGGACCTGCTGTGGAAGGATGGTGGAAATGTTCAGTAGAAATGAATTTGCCTCCAGGTTGGAGCATGATATCCCTGCCGATTATACCAAATAATTTTTCTGTTCCATCTTTATTCCCTGGTGCTATTGTGATTTATGACTTCGTGAAGGAGCAGGGATATGCGCGTGTAGAGGAACTTGAGATTGGGAAAGGATACTGGATACTATTAGACCCGAATCAGAATTATACGCTAACCGGCAAGGGTATCCATTCTTATAATAAAACAGTAAATCAGGATGGGTGGGAGATGATTGGTGGATGCTCATATCCAACACAGGCTTCAACAGATAGATGCCAAATATCTGTTATTTACAAATTTATCCAAGGAATTGGGTATAAAAGAGTTACTGAGTCGGAGCTTCTTATGCCTGGCAAAGGATACTGGATATTGCTAAAGGACATAACGGATGAATGTAAGATGACAGTTAAGATTATAGATCCTAATATTAGTTGTGATTAAGATAACCTATAATCATTCCAGGGCAGGGTCGGCAATGGCCCTGCCTTTTGTTTGTCTATCGAAGGCTGGCTTAACTGATCAATTTAGATTAATATATGAGACCATTGTATCTTTATCTAAGCCATTGTCCGATCCCATCCCACATCATTTCAACCTCACGTGCTGCACCATTTCCCATTTGATATTGAAGACTACTCCTTATAAATCCCGTTTATGTCCCTTCCCCAGTTTCCTTCTGGAGTCTCCACTATTATATAGTATAGAGATTGATTGACCGGATGCTCTTTTAGGAATGCTAGTGCTGCTGACTGTGAAGGTGCCTTATAAATCTTGTATGTGTAATAGCCTTTTTTATCTGTCCGTAGGTAGCTTACCTTCCCTCCCTCTTTCTTCGATTTTTGTTCAGATGATAATTTTTTTTCTGGTTTTCGTTCTCCCTTCTTATTGCCACCAGCCAAAACAAGTTTCTTTTGTGTTTCTTCGAATAATTCGACAGTAAGACCATCGCCCCAAATTATGACTTCCCAAATACCGGCCTGCTCTGTTTCATAACAGCCAAACTCAAGTACCTCTAAAGAAATAAACTCCTTAGTGTCATTTGCAATTTTTATGAATGAAAGTGAGGATAATCCCTTCTCGGCTGCCTCCCTTGAATTATAGGTATAGCAAATAAAAGGGCTCCCCTTAGAAACAATCTCTCGGTTTAACACTCCATCCAAAGCGTAAACATGAGTATCAACTTTAACTCCTTTACCTACCATCATCCCCTGAGAATACCAAGCGGAATTGACTTGTGAAACATTATTGTATCACGTTCCTACGTTGTCACTTGACTTGTAGTCTGTTTTTGATTCGTTAAACTGTTTATCCGGGATTTTTGGATCTAATGTTTGATGTGCTGTAAGATCTCGGCGTGTTTTTCTGACATCAAATAACAGTTTCAATCCTATGATAAACAAGGGGAGACAGAAGATAAAAAGCGCTCCGGCAAAGACGTGCCAGCAGCCTGACAGTGATATTCACGTGTTAAATATGGCTAACAAGATGAGAAAGAGGAATGTGAAGCCACCACACCCAGTAAGCAGTATACCTAAGCACAAACGGAGATCACTACTTTGATGATCTACGTGATCCTCGATTTCTAACTTGGCCGCTTGGATGTTCACCTCTCTGAATTTATGCCCGCAGTATTCACACACAAAGGACTTAAATTAATCATCTTGGCACACATTGGACATTTCTTCATTTCTCCTTAAGCTGCCACTTTTACATCCGCAGCAATTGTTTTCCTCTCTGGCCTATTCCTAAGCACTAAAGTGCCAGAAATCATGTCATGTAATGCCTGTTTTTTTAATGTCCATCCAGCCATGAGAAAGCCAATATATAAGGGAATAACAGATAGTAATTTGGCAAAGAATCGACCAGAGGCCCTGCCAAATGAGATTCTTTGTCCATCCAGGTCGGTGACCTTGATGCCGATTATCATCTTGCCCACCGTGCCTTGCTTTGCCGATGACTCAAACAAAGCGAAATATAACCAGCAGAAAACCATAAATAATATACCTGCCAAGTCTTCCATAGGTTTTTCCTGTGTTGTAAACATAGACTGTATTACAAATAGTATTGATACTAAATAAATCAATATAAAATCAACAAACATGGCTACGAAGCGTCTCCAGAAACCAGCAAAACAAAGTGCCTCAATGGCAGGCATCCTCTCAATCTCTTGGGCGACAAATGCGGCTTTAGCAGATTCAACCTCCCCCGCGTCAAATTTGTGCCCGCAAAACCTGCACACTAGTGCTTCGAGCTTAATTGTCTCAGCACATTTCGGGCACTTCTTACATGCTTCTTGCTCGTCAGTAGTGGAAACCGTAAAAGGACGTTTATTCTCGCGTACGGCCGATCGTATAATAAGAAGGATCACAGTCACCATGGTTATACCGGTTATTAAATCGCCATAGGTCATAACTTCATCTTCCTTTTGGTTCGTATATCTCTTTTATGACAAACAGTTATTTTTATATTTCATTGCATGTCTTGATAAATTTTTAACCTCAAATACTCCACCCATTCTCTTTTCCAAGACACTTGTCGCTGCTATAACCTCCAATGCACGCCGAGGGTCGTGTGATTTGCATTGCCAAATCCATATCCTACAAAAAAGTCAAATCCTCTCGCAGTAGACGTGCTTCAGGTCCGACCGTGAGGAAGGTCTTCAACTCGCGTTTGTCCGATTCGTATGAGTCGAATCTATTCCACCCGTGATCGACTTGAAGCCATGTTGTGTTAAGCGATAAACCAATCTGAATCGACTCAGCTAAGGTCCAACCTGCACGAACCCCAACTATCGGGCCTACACCAGGATTGATTCGGCTGTATATCTCTGAGTGCTGACCAGTTGGTCTTGGATCATTATAGTTCTTTCGCTTGTCCTCGGCATCAGTGATGAGCAACCCACCGACGTTGATAGAGAGGTAGGGTCTTTTGTCTTCATTTTTCAGTAGTGGCACTTCCCATTTCAGACTCA
>CP070672.1:2339461-2346998 GCA_020351895.1 Thermoplasmata archaeon | reverse complement strand
GTTTCCCAGAAGTGGAAGCTCATTGAGATGACTCCCTCAGGGACCTTTTGGGTGACATATGCCCGTCCTGTAACTTTTCCACGGCGAGAGATAACGTTTATCTTGTCTTCATGTGCGATATTCAAATTTTCTGCATCCGCGGGATTGATCTCAATCCTTTCTTCGGGCCGCACAATATTAAGTCCATCCACCTTCCTAGTCATGGTCCCAGTATGGAAGTGATAAAGCATTCGAGCGGTTGTAAGTACCAAGGGATATTCATCATCCGGTAATTCCACAGGGGGCCGATACTCAAGGGGCTGAAAACAGCCAAGTCCCCTGGAAAATTTACCTTCAGGAAGGAACTTTGTTCCGGGATGATCATAGCTCCTCTAAAACCCTCTGCAATATCTGTATTGCCTTCTCGTATTCATCCATATCTAGGTATTCATTGGGTGTGTGTTCGAGTCTGAAATCCCCTGGGCCGTAGATAATCATCGGCACATGGTATTCCTGAGGAACATTCATATCAGATGTTCCAGATTTTAATTTGAATTTGACCTTCTTTGAGAATATCTCCACTATGACCGAGCTGATATTTATAACAGCCGAGAAGGATGCTGTAAAGGCCTATAATACATTCAAGGAGTTGCTTTCGGACTATTCAACAGATGAAATAATATCTTAAAAGGTAAAAAAAGGTCAATGTATTTTGATCCTTATTTTTTTGTGCTCCTCTGTAATCGTCACTTTACGAGGCTGGTTCTTGAAGAAGCCTTCTAAAAAGGTTTTAACAAATCTACTTGATTTCGAAACTGGGAGTATTAATGTAAAACTATTCTCAGAGTCGATCTTCAACTTATACCAATTGGTTTTTTCAACATATTCTAATATTTGCCTTACATCTTTTATTCCTTTATCAAAATATTCTGTTCCATGGTCCTCGCCGATCTCGAAGACCTCCACCCAGAATTCTTCTGAACCCTCACCGATCTCATTGAAAATAAGCTCCCAATAAGCTATATCAACTATAACATGTTCCATTTCAGCCAGATAATCAATATATATGTCAATGTTGTCCAAGGGTACTTTTTCCGTTGCCTCTTCTACCATACTTAAATATCGTAGTGCTCTTCGAATAATATCGGCTTTAGACGTACCATATTTTTCCTTGTACTTTTCAATCAACTTGGCCGAATCATCATCCAATGAGATACTCAAACGTTCCATAGGACGGCCATATAAATTTCAACTATAATAATATTACTTGTTAATCATGCATGTTATTGATGGTGAAGTATGATGAATAAATAATATCTCGTATCGAGAAAAAATACTGGGTACCACAAATCCACAAATACTTTTATTTTTCTAATTTTCATATTATTGGAGCTATTGCTGATAGCATTTCGCTAAAATATTCGTTTAATATTGGACAAAAGGCGAAATTCTATTTGCAATGTGTTTCCAATAAATTCATATAAAAGATGGAGGATTCTTAATGGTCAAGAAATGGATAGGAATAAAAGAAATCGTGGGGAAAGCAACAATAGACCTGATCGAAACAGAAGAGGATGGTTATCTTTATTACTCAGCCCCCAAGGGAAAAAGACTACTTCTATCAGTTCTAACAGTTGCGCCAATGAAAGTGAGTTATGAAATCAAGGACTTCGGCATTGCAATAAATGGTAGAAAGGATGGAATAGTCAGACGGGGATTTTTAGTGGGACAAAGCAGGATAATCACAGATGATGATGAACCGGTACTTATACTAGCGGAAGAAGAGGGAATCGGTGCCGAGGAAATCATGAGCCGCATCAAAGAAGAGCGAAGGAAAGCAAGATACCGCATTCAGGGGAGAATGTTCCCTTAGATGTTTGGGGAAAAACCATGACGGTATTCACGCGAGGATCTGTGTTGCTCAAATGCCTTATGTGCGGCCATGGAGATTTTAAAATTATTAGAAATAATCGGACGAGAGGCAAAGTTCTGAAGTGTAAAAGGTGTGGTTTTATGTTCAAAGATGATGGGTTTTTCGACTCAATACCAAAAGGCACATCAGTAATTGCAAAAGGACGATCGCCCTCAAAAGGAGGAAAGAAAAATTTAGTGGATATCTGAAAAAAAAGTTACTTAACTGATTGAGATTAAATGAAGGTTAGAGAATAGGAAAAATAAAGTTAAGTCAACTGAAGAAGAGTGGAAGATAACGAAAGAATGTGATACTGTATGGAATACCAATACAAACACGGAGCGTTCCCAATATTATTAATAATTGATGCTGAGACACCTGAAAAAGCGAAAACATATCTGCTAAGAGTCGCTAAAAGCTATGAGTTATGGTCGAAGGAATAATGGAGATGATAAAATGGATGCACAAACTGAGATACACAATGAATTCAATATAAAGTATGATGAAATAAAAGAGAAAATTATTGACATAAACAAACGCTTCATTGAACTCACAAATAAGCACACGACAATCAACGAATCGTTCTACCATATTAAGAAAGAATTACATTTGCTCCAGAACGAGATGGACACCATCAAAAGGCTTAGGGATCAAATCGAGTGATGGTAAATCATAGTGACTGAAAACAAGACGCTTTCGGACATATTAAGACATCGAATTTGATTGTTATGAGGAAGAGCTGGAAAGTAGGGCATGGATTTTAAGAGAAAATTGATACCCAGACAAATGGAAGTAGTATTACAGTAAGAAGAAGACCGAAAAGATAAGGCCGTTGGGTTCCAACCCCATGAAAAGCAAGGTGCATCTCAAGACCATATCTTGTGAGGTTGTTTCGTTTAGATTACAAATGGTTCCAACTCACAGGGGATAGCTCGATTTACACGGTGAGGAAATGTTTGAAAAAGTCCTAATACCGACCGATGGTTCAGGCTTGGAAGACCATGCCATCAGATACGCGGCTTTGGCGTTCCCATTTGCTCACTACCATATCATCAGCGTGGTCCAGCCCAATGTAAGGGGCACGCATTTAACAAAGTTGCTGAAACAGATGCTCAAGGAGAGCGCCGATAAAGCAATAAACCATGCCGAAAAACTGCTGCTTGAGGAAGGCATCCAGATAGAGAAAAAGAAAATTCTCTACGGCAAACCATCAAAAGAAATCCTCCGCTATGCTAGAACTGAAGGCATAGAGTTAATTGTGATGCGTTCCTATTGCAAGTCCGGTGTGTTGAGCTATCGCTTGGGAAGCACCATAGAGAACGTTCTAAGACATACTCATTGTCCAGTGCTGATCTTGACCACATCTGCTAATCAACGTGAACCAAAGAAAATACTCTTACCTATAGGTGGTGCTCATTTAGAACAGAAAGCATTGGAAAATATTGCTATGAACACAGCAAAAAGCTTCAATGCAGAGATCACTGCGCTTTATGTTATCGAGGGAAAAAGTATTGAAAAAGGGAGACTACATGCGGAAAAAGTTGTGGAAAATGCGGTTTGGAAGGCGAAACATTTCGATGTGAAGTTAAGGAAAGCCATAGAACAGGGTGAACCAGCTGAGATTATACTAAAATATGCTAATTCGCATGACCTCATAATTATGGGTGCCGGGAAGAAAGGTATCTTTCGAAGAGTCGTCATGGGGCATGTGGCAAGGGAAATCTGCGCACCCTCACCAGTACCAATAATTCTTGTAAGGAGGCACCATATACGGTAGACTTACAGGTGATAGTGGTCTTTGCAATATTGGTATTAACGTTTGTGCTCATAATAACGGAACACCTGCACAGTACAGTAGCAGCGTTGTTAGGCGCTACTTTGACATTCATCGCATTGAAAGCCTTTGGGAAGGGGTTTGATGTCCTCTTTAATGGAGGGGAATCTGGAGCCATAACATTTGGAACCATCACAGAGACAATGGGCCTACTTCTGAGCATGATGATAATAGTTGGTATATTGAGCAAAACAGGATTTTTTCAATGGTCTGCCCTTAAATCCTACGAAATCGCAAAAGGCGATCCATGGAAATTGATGATTATGCTCATCTTCACAACCGCATGCTTGTCAGCTTTCTTAGATAATGTTACGACCATTCTTCTGATGGTGCCTGCAACAATAGAACTGGCCTTGGTGTTGAAGATAGATCCAATTCCAATGCTGATATCAGAAGCCTTAGCCTCAAACATCGGCGGCACGGCGACCGTGATCGGTGACCCACCAAACATATTGATAGGCTCAGCTTTTCAACTGAGTTTTATGGATTTTATCCTAATTATAGCTCCTATCATCGTGATAAACATATTCGTTTTTATCTTGCTGGTAAAAATATTTTACAAAAAGAAATTAGGTTCTACCAAATCTTTAGAGGAAGTAGAAGCTCTTCGGGAGAAATACGCTATAAAAGACATGAGGCTTTTCAAAAGGTCTATATTCATATTCGGCTTTGTAATAGGGCTATTCATAGTACATGATTTTGTGAACATATCTCTAGGGGAATCTGCTCTTATAGGTGCAGTGTTACTTTTGTTGTTGAGCGGTGTGGAAATCCATGAAGCCCTGGAAAGCGTGGAATGGTCTACGCTGTTGTTCTTTGCAGGGTTGTTCATCATTATCGCAGGGGCAATTGAGATGGGCCTGATAGGTGTTATTGCAGATGGAACCCTGAGCGTAATAGGAGGCAATCCTGTTTTAGCGATTGTTCTAATCATGTGGATAGCAGCATTCACAGCCTCCATTATTGGTGCAATCCCTTCCACAGCCACCATGATCCCGATAGTCAGCGCGTTATCGATCAGTCTTGGAAACCTAGATAGCATTGGAGGCGTTACCACTCTCTACTGGGCCTTGAGCCTGGGTGCCTGTTTAGGAGGAAACGGCACGCCCATTGGCACCGCGGCAAGCATTGTCGTGGTCGGTTTTTCTGAAAGAACAGAACACGTCATAACTTTCAAGAAGTTCATGAAGATAGGTTTACCTGTGACATTGGTTACTCTCATATTGTCAACCGTTTATCTATTGGTCAGGTTTGTCATATTGTAGATGTATGATGGCACACTAATGAATTTTTATAAAAAATATTCTTTGGCCCACCTCCTACAGTAGAATATATACCTCATATATGCCCTAACCGAATTCTTTCCCCAATTCCCTTCATTCTCAAGGCCCTTAGTACCTCACACCTTCTCAATCCTTACAGCACAAACCTTCAGCTCGGGTATCTTTGATTGCGGATCCAAGGCAGGATTTGTAAGGGCATTTGTGGGAGTTTCCCAGAAATGAAAGCTCATGGAAATGACTCCCTCCGGTACCTTCTGGGTGACAAATGCTCTTCCTGTAACCTTTCCTCTTCGGGAAATGACATTCACGCTGTCCAGATGTGCAATATCCAATTTCTTGGCATCTGCAGGATTCATCTCGATTCTCTCTTCAGGGCGCACGGCATTGAGGCCATCCACCTTCCTGGTCATGGTTCCCGTGTGAAAGTGATAGAGCATTCGAGCGGTTGTAAGAACAAGTGGATATTCATCATCGGGTAATTCCACAGGGGGCCGATACTCAAGGGGCTGAAAACAGCCAAGACCCCTGGAAAATTGTCCCTTATGAAGGAACTTTGTTCCGAGATGATCATCAGCAGGGCAAGGCCACTGAAGACCCACATCCTCGATTCTGGAAAAATGAATACCGCCATATATCGGAGAAACTGATGCGATCTCATCCAGAATCTCGGAGGCATTGGTAAATTCGAAGCCCTTGGCCTTCATTCGTTTTGCGATCTCACTTACTATCCACCAGTCGGGCTTGCTTTCACCCACAGGTTCAATTGCCTTTCGGATTCTCTGCACTCTTCGTTCGGTATTAGTATAGGTTCCGTCCTTTTCAGCAAAACTTGCGGCAGGAAAAACTACATGGGCGAATTGCGCGGTCTCAGACAGGAAAATATCGTTTACTACGAGCAGTTCAAGTTTCTGTAGCGCCTCTCTTACATGATTGATATCGGGATCAGAGAGCATTGGATTCTCACCCACGATATACAGGGCCTTGATCTGTCCTGAATGAGCGGCATTTATGATTTCGGTCACTGTAAGACCAACATTGGGATCAAGCTCGACTCCCCAGGCATCCTGGAATTTCTTCTGGATATTTTCATCATTGACCTTCTGGTATCCAGGATAGACATTGGGCAGTGCCCCGAGATCGCATGCTCCCTGTACATTATTCTGACCTCGAAGGGGATTGACTCCCGCACTCTCCTTGCCCACATTTCCTGTTAACATTGCAAGGTTGGCCACAGCAAGAACATTATCGGTTCCATGGGTATGCTGGGTAATTCCCATGGAGAACAGGGTCGAGGCCGGAGATGTCTGGGCATAGATCCTGGCAGCTTCGGCTATCCTGTCCCATGGAACTCCTGTTGCCATTTCCACAAATTCCGGAGTGAATGGCTCAAGGGATTTTCTGAAACCATCGAAGTTTTCGCATCGAACCTCATGGAAATCCTGGGTGTCCAAACCCTCGTCAAGGATGACCCTGCACATCCCCATTAGAAGTGCCACATCGGATCCTGGTCTTTGCTGAAGCCATATATCCGCTATATTGACAAGGTCTATTCTCTTGGGATTTGCCACTATGACCTTGGCACCGTTCTGGACCGCCTTTTTAACCTCAAGCCCGATGATGGGGTGAGTCTCAGTTGTGTTGGAGCCAATCGAGAAAATACATTTTGCATCCCTGATCTCTCTAATGGAATTTGTCATTGCACCGCTGCCAAAGCTCTTGACAAGTCCTGCCACTGTAGGTGCATGGCAAAGCCTGGCACAGTGATCCACACTGTTTGTTTTCAAAACCGCCCTTGCAAATTTCTGAACAACATAGTTCTCCTCATTCGTGCACCTTGCAGATGAAAGTACAGCAACCTCGTGGGGCTTGTACCTGGAAAATTGCTCTGCAACAAAATTCAAGGTACTTTCCCAGTTCTTTTTCACAAACTCTCCATTCTCCTTCATTAATGGGTAGGTCAATCTATCGGGGTGATTGATGAAATCGTAACCGAACCTTCCCTTGACGCATAATCTTCCGTAATTGGAGGGATTCTCAAAATCCCCTCTAACATTTACAACCCGATCTCCCCTTACTCCAAGATACATTCCGCATCCGCAGCCGCAATACGGACATATGGTCCTGACCTCATGCGATGGTACAAGAGCTTTGTTGGAAACCAAGGTTCCTGTGGGACAGGCTGCAACACAATGACCGCAGTGCTCGCAAATATCATCCAACCTATTTACCCTATAAGATAAACTGACGGCACCCACTCCCTGAAGCTCCCTGCAAGTGGACACGCAGAGGCTGCATGAGATGCATTTATTTGGATCACGCTCGATAAATGGATGGGAATAATCAACAGGATAATACGGATCTTCAATCGAGAGCGGAGGCTCCACATCATACTCTGTTGATAGTTTTCTCAGTTCGCAGTCCAAGGCAGCCTTGCAACCGCATTCAAGGCAGCGGGCAGCCTCGGCTTGAGCATCCTCCTCAGAAAATCCACTTTCAAATTCAACAAAACTTGTTTTTCTTTCCTGAGGT
>CP070672.1:2335265-2339361 GCA_020351895.1 Thermoplasmata archaeon | reverse complement strand
GATTTTTCGACGATGTAAGTTTTTACTCCTGAATCTGCCAGATCCAATGCAGCCTGCACCCCGGCAATACCTCCCCCGATAACCACAACCGAATTAGCCTTCTTTTTCATCCATTACTCCTCTTTAAGATTTCATTAATTCCTCATGCATTGCCGCAGAGGCCTTCTTTCCAGCTCCCATTGCAGAAATCACGGTGGCCGCACCCGTTACAATGTCTCCACCTGCCCAGACCATGTCCTTGGTTGTCTTCCCTGTTTCCTCATCGGCAATTAGTGTGCCCCATTTTGTGGTATCCAGACCCTCGGTTGTGGAAGGAACAAGTGGATTGGGTCGGTTGCCTATTGCGATAACCACCACATCCACTTCCATTATGAACTCACTCCCCTCTATTGGAAGGGGTCTTCTTCTTCCGGAATCATCGGGCTCACCAAGCTCCATTTGGATGCACTCCATTTTCGAGACCCAACCCCTTTTATCGGCATGATACTTTACAGGAGCTGTTAAAAATCTGAAGACGATTCCCTCCTCCATTGCATTCTCCACCTCCTCGGCCCTTGCGGGAAGCTCGGCCTGGGATCTACGGTAAACGATATAAACCTCGTCAGCACCGAGTCTAAGGGCGCATCGTGCAGAATCCATGGCTACGTTGCCACCGCCTATTACAGCCACCTTCTTACCAACCTGAATGGGAGTGTCATACTTGGGGAACATGTAGGCCTTCATTAAGTTGATTCTAGTGAGAAACTCATTGGCCGAGTATATCCCGTTTAGATTCTCTCCAGGCACTCTCATGAATATGGGAAGACCAGCGCCTGTTCCTAAAAAGACCGCGTCGTAGCCCTCTTTAAACAGCTCGTCAATCAAGGCGATCTTACCTATCACAGAGTCTAGCTTCACATCCACTCCAAGGGATTTTACATAGTCCACCTCGCCCTGAACCACCTTTTTCGGCAGGCGAAATTCTGGAATGCCGTACATCAGAACACCCCCTGCAACGTGAAGAGCCTCGAACATGGTGACGTCATGCCCCAGCTTTGCCATATCGGCTGCCACTGTGAGACCTGCTGGTCCTGAGCCCACAACTGCAACCTTCTTGCCTGTTGGTTCTGCCTTCTGGGTGTCCTTTGGCATTTCATCCATGTGGGCAATCTCCCAGTCGGCAACATACCTCTCAAGGCGGCCTATTGCAACAGGGGCTTTCTTTTTGCTAAGAGTACAGACATCCTCGCATTGGGTTTCCTGGGGGCAGACCCTTCCGCAAATACCGGGTAAGGCATTTTTTGCCTTAAGGGCCTTTACAGCTTCCACCATGTTATTTTCCCTTAAAGCCAAGATGAATTCAGGAATGTCCACTCCCACAGGACACCCAACTGTGCAATTCCTTTTCTTGCACTGTATGCACCTTCCTGCCTCCTCCAAAGCCTGCTCATGTGTATAGCCAAATGCCACCTCATTGAAGTTCTTACTTCGATCTTCTGGTGTCTGCTTAGGCATTGATACCCGATTTAAATTCAACTTTGCCATGATCTACTCCCTTTCCTGTCATTTTGAAAAACCCTCATAGGCCAAGGCGGCAAGCCTCTCCTCAGGAAGGTACATGCGCTTTCTTTGTGTAAGCTGTTCCCAATCGACTTCATGCCCATTGAACTCGGGTCCGTCCACGCATGCGAATTTCGTGGTACCACCCACATCGGCTCTACAGCAACCGCACATTCCTGTTCCATCAACCATGATGGTGGATAAAAGGACCATTGTGGGGATCTCATAGGGTTTGGTTAGATTGGATATTTTCTCTAAGGTAACCTCTGCCACGCTCCAGGCTACAACCCTGTCTATCTTCTTTTTCTCTAATATCTCATCCTTTATGAATTCGAGTCCTTTGTATCCCTCAGAACCATCGTCAGTGGAAATGAATACCTCACTGCATACCTCTTTCATTTCGTCTTTAAAGATGAGAAGATCCTTGGTTCTGGCCCCCACAACTCCTATGACCCCACAACCCGCATCTTTTAGGGCTCTTGCAAGAAAATGGAGTCCAGGGACCATGACTCCTCCCCCCACACATAGAACTGTTCCGAAATTCGAGACCTCGGATTGTTTACCCAGAGGACCCACCACATCGAGTATGTCATCGCCTTCTTTGAGATTTCCAAGCTGTTTGCTCGATTTTCCAACCTCGTTGAATGCGATTTTTATTGTCCCTGAATCGGAATTGGCATCCATGATCGTGATGGGAAACCGCTCCCCCTCCTCATCCACCCTGATTATCACGAACTGTCCCGGCTGGGCCTTTTTCGCCAGCCTAGGGGCCGCAATTTCCATGTACTTGATTTTCGGAGCCAGTTCCCTTTTTGTAACTACTTCATACATATTCAATCCCCTTTTCTGTTTATTTTGATTGCGAACCAATCCTGTCAACAAAGGATTTAAGTTTTTCATTAAAATTCCCAATATCCCTTGGAGATGTGAGATGCATTTCGAACCTGTCAAGAAGGTCGAGGTTCTTAAGAACATTCAAAAGTGCAGAGGCATTGGAATCATATGTGGCCCTGCCCTCCTTGGATTTGCAGTCTTCTTCTGAGCAGATGAATGCGATGACTCCATCGTATCCGCCTGATAATGCACCGAGAATCAAGGTCGGATCTAGGCCATTTGCGCAGGGCACCTCGACAATCTGTGCCGAATCCGCAACCTCGCATTGCGATTTGTCAAGTGCAGAAAACTCGGACCACTGGCAGCAGAAAGCCAGAACCGAGGGGATTTTACCCTCTGTCTGGGCCTTGTAATCTTCCAGTTTCCGGGAGGAAGCCTTGTATTCAAAGCCCCGAAGCTGAATCGCCATATGGGGGCATACTAGGGCACATGCCCCGCACCCGTTGCACTTCTCTAAAATGATTTTAGGGGTAGCCAGCTCCTCGAGTTCGATTGCATCGTAGGGGCATATGAAACTGCACTTGTCGCAGCCCACGCATTCCTCTGTGAAGTAAATCGCTTTTTGGGGATTCTTCACAACCTGGATGGAGCCTTCCTCGAATCCTAATGTCTTGAGTATTTCCTGGGTTCGCATGACGTTCTTTTGGGCAACCTCTGAGCCCCTTTCCATTCTGCAGAAGTTCTCATCGCATTGAATGATTGATATGTTTTTGATTCCTTCATAAAAAGACTTCAGATAGAACTCAACAGAAACCCTGCCTACACAAGGAAGACGCAGTGGAATGAACTTATCAATGTTCTGCTCCTTTAAAACATCCAATATCTCACAGGATTGAGGGGAAGAACCCCTGCACATTATAACGAGGTTATCAGTACCTAGACTTTCCTTTTGGGATTTAATATGCGTTATTAGCGCATCTGTATTGTAGTACTTTATTTCTATATTGTATTCGGGACACACCCCGGCGCAGATACCGCAAAGCTGGCATTTGGAAAGATCGATTGCGATCTTGTTTTCGTTATCATATAACACGGCCTCGAAGGGACAGGATCTCACACAAGTTAAGCACTTGGCGCATCTTACTCTGAGAACCGTAATAGGAGGTTCCTCCAAAACTACAGCATTCTCTTTACTCTTAATTTCGGTCACATTATCTCTCCCTTATAAATTACGTTATTCCCTAACCATGGCGGAGTCTCGCTCCCATTTCTTTTTTGCCCATCCCTGTAGAGAATTTATCTGCTCTTCTGTCATGTGCCTGAATCTACCCTGCAGTTTCAAGTAATCCCGAACAGGCGTCATCTTTGGTTTCTTGTTTATGGTGACCTTGCCATCCTCGGCCTCGTAAAGAGTCCACAATCCACAGTCCACAGCCATCTTGGCTATCTCCACGGTTTTTGCGGTGTCGAAGCGCCATCCAGTTGGGCACGGTGCAAATATTTGAAGGTACCTAAAGCCCTTTTTGTCCCTTGCCTTCTCCAATTTTCTCAGCATATCGGCGGGATGACCGATTGATGCTGTGGCAACATAGGGCACATCATGGGCTATCATTATCCTGGGAACGTCCTTTTTATAGAGCTCCTTTCCAGCGATTTTACTTCCCACTGGTGTCGTCGTGGTCCAGGCACCATGAGGTGTGGAGCCACTTCTTTGAATCCCAGT
>CP070672.1:2332448-2335165 GCA_020351895.1 Thermoplasmata archaeon | reverse complement strand
GACGGAAATACTACCTCTGGAAGTTTCCCGGAGTTCATGAGAAGAAAACTAAGAGATCCCCTAAATAAGCACTAAAACGGGGAAAAGAAAATCCGAGTATTCTTTAAAGAGGATGTTCTAGATTAAATTCTCAGGATTTAAAATCCTTAAAAAACAAAATTGATATCCTATCAAACACACATAGGGAAATGAGGCACATGGAGAAGAGAGAAGATCTGATCGAAACAGCCATTCTGTACTCGGTATTATTTGTAGGGTGGATGATTTTCTGGAGTATCGTAGCAAGTGCATTGGCGGAGGTTATTGGTAATACCATGTTCCTGGACAGAAACCCGATTGAACTATTCATGTGGAAAACGGCCATCCTCTCCATAATCTGGCTAGTTGGGGTATTCCCCGTGTTCCTAGTTGCCATTGCGCAGACCGTCAGAGTAGCTATTGGTGCTCCAAAAAAGACCACCGTTAGACATACTATCCCCGATTCTCACGAACAAGCGGTGTATTGCATTAAATGTGGGTCACCTCTGAATCCAAAGACAAAATTCTGTGGGATGTGCGGATCAACAAATCCATTGGCAGACGAAAATCCTTGAAAGTGTGTTAACATAACCGAGTAGATTCGAAAAGGGAATCAGGAGAAAATCTTTTGAGGGACGAAACCAAATAGTGAATAGTACCAAACGGTGAGGCGAAAGTGAGCAAAACCGATCAGGAGGACTACCAGTGAGTGAAACTAGGTCGAGGTCCTCTGGAATCGCAAAAAAAATCTTGAGACTGGAAACGAATCAGGATTTTTCCATGATGATGACAAAATGATGAAGACAGAAGCGCGCGAAGCTTTATAAAGCAGGAACGACTACCATCAAGGGAAAGAGTGGACAGTAAGATACCTCCCAATGAATTCGATTGACCGTGAAAGAACGGTAAGAAAAATGACAGGTGGAAGAGAATGGCGTTAAAACCTCCAGGTAGACATGTTAAAACGATCCGAGAGCTGATCTATTGGTATTACGCAGATCTAATCGCGCGGGCAGCAGGTTTCGAGGGGAATTATGGGTTTGTAATGTCCCGATACAAGAAATTGAAAGCGGGAGAAATCAAATGGTCATCCTCAATCCGAGATAAGCAAAAAGAATGGGAAAAGGGGCAGATATGTGTCTATTGTGATGCTCCAGAAAATGTGACCCACGACCATATCATCCCCGCCTCGAGAGCAGGGGTGGATCCACGGGTGAAATGCCTTCTGGAGTCCGCGGATAACTGCGTGTGGGCATGTAAATCATGCAATAGTAGCAAAGGGGCCCGTGACATCTTTGAATGGTATGGAGAGGAAAAAATCAATGAAATCCCACGGTTAGTCTTGGCCAAATTCCTCAAACTGACATACCGACTGCATGAAACCCAGGGAACACTGGATCTGGCGGATCTGGATATGGACGGGATACTGAACATCTACGATTTAGGAGTCGTCATCACGCACCTGATTGCCAAACTCTCGGGCCATGCAGGCCCTTAGGTCTCTGATGAAGTGATAATTTGTTGTCGAATATCTTCCAATAATATCACCAATTCTATTGAGCTTCAGAGGAGTTGGAATGAGTCAAAAACTGCATCTGAAGAAAGAGGTAGTAGCAACTCTCTTTTGTGCCTGTTTACTTTTGTATTTCTTACCCGAGGTTAAGGGAATAGATCTTCGTAACTACACTTTTGGGGTAAAAGTAGGGAACACACATTTCTACCGTGTCTCGGTTATCCAAATGCTTCTTAACAATGGAACAATGCAGAAAGATAACGGTGGGTACCCCCTCCTCCCCTATCATACTATCCATCAAGGAGACACAATTATGGCAAATATTACAGGGATAATTAACGGTTCACTGACCTATCAACTCACACTGTTTTCTAAGGATGGATCGAATGCGACTTCAAGGATTATTAACTATAATTATCCCTCAGATATCCTCCTCCCCCTCTACTATCATTTTATTTCCACTATAAATACAACACTGATCGAAGAGCTCGCTAGTACAACCTATCGGGGAGGATTGGAGGTTAATGTTACAGCAGACACAATCTGTCTAAAATATGCATATTCGACACTCCCAAAGGAAGAGAGTACTAATTATCTATATGAATCAGTTTATCAAAAGTCTACTGGGTGGACAATTAAGCTATATCTTAAATGGTGGAATGATACTCATACACTCTACGAATGCTTAATTGAAGATGAATCTCAATATACCGAACCCATTCCATGGCATTCTCAGTCACTTTTCCAACTTTCATTAATCCTTTTGTCAGCCGTGCTTTATAAAAAATCAAAGCCAAAAAGGTAGAGAACTCTGGCTCAAGAAGATAATCTATCCGTTAATCCCTCCTCTTGGTTTAGAATTGAGGAACAACCAAAATGAAATCCAAAGGTGAAAATGATTACGATGCCCTCAAACTAGATCTGGTAATCGAACTATTGAAGCAAATAGAAAAAGAAATGCCCAAAACGATGAAGCAAAGACCCAAGTATTGGGTGGATCCAGAATATCTGTATTTTTGTAATCGACGATTAGAGGAAGAACCCACTTGGAACGTAATGCTCTACATAAAAAGTGTCTTTATTTGGTCGGCGGACCAGATCTTTACGGCAATAGGACAGATATTTCCGCAGGAAGAATTCCCAATTGATCCAACATATTTGGTGGGTGTTAAAGATCCCGAAAATT
>CP070672.1:2321231-2332348 GCA_020351895.1 Thermoplasmata archaeon | reverse complement strand
CTAAGCCTTGCCTTGGAGCTCGACTGTGTTCTTCTTACAGACGATTACTCCATACAAAACATTGCTGCTAAGTTGAATGTAAAGTCTCGAGGTATTGCTCAAGAGGGCATTAAAGAAACAATAAAATGGAGACTGCGATGCAAAGGATGTGGGAGATACTGGGAAAAGATACATGATTCATGCCCGGTTTGCGGCTCTGATTTGAAAACCACTAGGAGGTAATCGATTCGTTTTTCATCTACATTTTACTAAATTTTATATATTCCTTTAAATCGGCGAGTGGGCAGTATTTTCGATGAATTATCATGGATTTTAGGGTAAAGTCTTAATACCTTTTATGTATATTAGAAAATGTAACATAAGTGACGACAGGAGGAGTCGCCGTGAAAAAAATTGGCACGATTTCAATCTTTCTGCTCATGATACTGAGTGCTTTACAGATTCTATGGATTCCCGCAATCAGTGCACAAGAATATAAGGAAGCGGCATTGTATTTTTACGGAGACGGCGTGGGAAACGAAACCCTCGAAACAGATGTACCAACATCCTCTGTTGGATTGTCTCTGAATGTCGGTCCTACTGGTGGTGTTTTTATAATGTGGCTTGCTGGAAGGTTTGAAACCGATCCTTTGCAGAAAGACATTAGAATAGAGGGAACCATCATGTTCGATGTGTGGGTGGAGCAATTGGCAATCCCTCCCGGAATTGTGCAGATTGATTGTCAATTATTGATGGATAATGAGGATATAGGCATCGATATACAAAGCGAACGAATCGTAATCAATGAGGTACATGAGATAACATTCGAGGGTTATGTTGACATTGCTGTAGACTCAGGACATACTTTCGGAGTGCAGGTGGGTGTTCTTTATTCTGGCGTGAACATGGATTTTCATTGGGCGAGTGCCGATTATCCATCCAATATGGTTGTACCAGCAGATTGGTGTTCAATTGAGGCTTTAGATCCTGTTGTTGATGATTATGATAAAACTACCACCATAACAGGATCGGTCTTGCATGCACTGGGTCCGGATGAGATCGTGGACTTTGAATTGGAAATCGATGGACCCACTTCCGCAGATTCCTTATCTGGCCCTGAAACCTCGGTGAATGGTGGAACGGTTACGGCAACATGGGTCTGGGACTGGGGTGCCGATGATGCCGAGAATGGTGACTATGACGTTATTATGACGGTGATAGATAACTCCAACAACCTCTGGTCTGCTGCAACTTCATTTGTGATTTCAATAACCCAGCCTCCTCCACCGCCGCCACCTACCCTGTACAATTGGACTACCATAGGCAGAATAACCACTCATTCGAACAGAGAATATTTCCCTTCCCTGATGCAGGATTCGGATGGTTCATTTTTACTGGCATATGTGGTGTACCAGGCCTATTGGCCCACCGATATCTACATAAAAAAATCTGAAGATGGCATCAATTGGGGAGCGCCGAGTCAGATCACCACCAATTACTCCTGGGAAAATCATCCATCAATAATGCAGGACTCGGATGGTATTTACTGGATGGCTTTTACCTCCGACTGGGCGGGAGATAATCATATCTGGATCACAAATTCCAACGATGGTAATGACTGGGAAGAGCCGATTCAAGCAATCACATTTCGATATGACAACATCAAACCCTGTCTGATACAAGATTCTGATGGTATCTATTGGATAGCTTGGAGGCACTACAATAGAACGACTCGTGATTGGGACATCTGCATAATCAGTTCCCAAGACGGTCTCAATTGGGACGATTCACCAACATACATTACCTATGATGAACACGATGATGATTATCCTTCTCTGATTCAGGATTCTTCAGGAACCTATAGGGTGGCATGGTCCTCTGACAGATTTGGAAATTATGACATCTTTCTCAGTACATCAAACGATCCAAAATCTAATTGGGGCTCACCTGCTCAATTGACAACAGGGACTGGCTATGACGGTGATCCCTCACTAATCGAAAATGTGGATGGGGGATACAACATCTCCTGGTATTCCTATCTTTACGGTGACGGTGAAATCTGGTATATTGGATCAGACGACTGGAACACCTGGACATCAAAGGAGCAGGTTACAGAGAACGAGTACCCGAATGATTATAAGTACTATCCTTCACTTATTCAGGATTCGTACGAAACTTTATGGGTGGCATGGACCTCATACTATCAGGGAAATGAGGATGTCTGGCTCAGCAATAAAACAACCAATGAACCGCCCACGGTTTCCATCACCGATCCAGTTGGTGAGCAGAGTGGGGACATTTCCATGACATATTCCCTAAAAGATTCGGGATACGATAAGTGCGAGATAATACCTTTGTACAGTCTTGATGGTTCTACATTCCAAGAAGCTGCATTGGGCCCTGGTGGGGATGGAGTTTCCGAAATCTCATCCACTCCAGGTGGAACGACCCATACATTTGTATGGGCTTCTGCCCAGAACCTGTCAGGTGTTGATATTTCTACTGTGTATTTCAGGATCGTACCTAAAGATTGCCAAATTGGCCAGACGGACACAACCTCGGCATTTCAAGTTGACAACAATGCACTCCCAAAGGTGGAAATAGACGATATAAGCGGCGTACAAACCGGCAGTATAACATTCAATTATACGTTAACGGATATGGAATCAGATAGACTCTCCATAACTCCGGAGTACAGCATAGATGGAACAGAATACAAGGATGCTACAATGGATGATGACAGCCCCAAAATCGCCAACATAAAAAGTTCAGCTGAGGGTGAATCCTATATATTCATTTGGGACTCATATGAAGACCTTGCTGATCAGGATGAATCCGAGGTCTACTTCAGAATCACACCCGAAGATGATGAGGATGGGATTGCAGATACGACCTCTTCCTTTTCCGTGGACAATAAGGCACCTACAATAACTTCCGGTCCTTCCGTAGTCTCAAAAACTCACATCACGGCCACGATATCCTGGGAGACCGATGAGCCAAGCGATGGTGTCCTGAGTTACGGGACCGACACTTCTTACGGAAATACGGTTATCGGAAATTCTGATACAACCACCCATTTGATAACATTAGACCTTTTAACACCTGAAACAGAATATCACTATTTCGTGAGCTCAACCGACAACTTAGGAAACGGACCAACTGAAACAGGCGATCTCACGTTCACCACTGAACAAATACCTAATGATCCCCCAGAGGTCACCATAACCTCTCTTAAAGACAATGGCACCGTAGATGGCAAGATAACAATTCTTGGCGAGGCAACGGATCCCGATGGTGACGAGACAATAGAATTTGTTGAGTTAAGGGTGGACGATAACGAATGGGTAAGAGCCGAGGGTAAATCGGTATGGAGCTTCGTTTTGGATACAGAGGATTATGATGATGGAAGACATACTTTGTATGTCAGGGCCTTTGATGGTAGGGAATACTCAGAGGAATTATCATTGACCATCAAAGTTAAAAACGAAGAAGATGCCCTATCGATTTGGCTTATTTTCGTGATAATTGCCTTGATTGCGGCAATTGTGCTCATTGCGGTGGCCCTTAAAACCCGTTCCCCTAGGCCCAAACCATTGCCTTCCCAAGATTTCTATGTCACAGCACAACCAGCACCAGCATTCATTCCAGATGATGAACCCGTTCCCGCCTATGAAATGATCGGTCCTGCCGTGCCAGCAGAACCTGTTGAAGTAGCCGAATACACCCCTTGGAATCAGCTTTGATCTTTTTAATGATGAGAGGAACCTGGTTTACGCCTAAGATATTTTTATGGCAGGAGGGATCTCAATCAAATACCTTTTATAATCAAACTGTTTTAGGGAATTGTGAGGGATTAAAAGATGTCCAAAAGGGTTTTTAAGACCGAATCCGCAGGGGCGGCCGCTGGTCCGTACTCCCAGGCTGTTATAAAGGATGATTTAATCTTTATCTCTGGTCAGGTTGCTATGGATCCAAAGACAAACAAATTGATCTCTGGTAATTTGGAGCAGGAGGTAGAGCAGGCTCTGGCGAACTTGAGGGTGATTTTAGAAGAGATCGGCTCATCATTAGAAAAGGTTCTAAAGATTACCGTTTTTTTGACCGATATAAACGAGTTTTCGAGGTTCAATGCTGTTTATAAAAAGTACTTTGATAGCAACCAGCCTGCACGCTCTTGTGTGGAGGTTGCCCATCTACCTTTAGGAGCCAAGGTGGAGATAGAGGCCATTGCACACCTATAGAGGGAAAGAACATGGGAGAGGAAGGCAAAACCATAACATTAAAGCCTATTGGGTTTGTAAAAAATCAATTTGATGAAGGAGTCCCCGAGGGATACGAGAGCCTTCCCTCAGAGATCGTGGTAAAGGAGGAATTCTCAGAGGGCCTACATAAACTTGAGGAGAGCTCCCACATAATGGTGGTTTTCTGGATGGATAGGATTAAAGATGAGGCGAGGAAGATTATGAAGATGCATCCAAAGGGAAGGGAGGACCTACCGCTTTTAGGAGTATTTGCCACCCGAAGCCCAAAAAGGCCCAATCCAATGGGAATCAGGGCTGTCAGGTTGATGAAAAAGGAAAAAAACGTGATCACTGTTTTGGGTTTAGATGCATTGAACGGCTCCCCAATCCTTGACATAAAACCGTATTCATCAAAGCACGATTTTGTGGAGGATGCCAAAACACCTTGGTGGGCAAAACATCTGAACGATAAACTTAAAGTATAGGATAAAAAACATTAAAAAACTGTAAAATGGACATGTTAGCCAACATGCTTTCAGTCTTTAAGCATCTCCAATTCGAATATCACTTCCCCACCGTCGGTATAGGGCTCTCCAGGATCTGGACAGTGTATGAAGGCCTTACCACCTTCCTTGGCAAGGCCTAACCTCACAGGATCCACGCCATCCCTTATGGCCACTGCATAATGGAGTATAGGAGCCAAGGCGTGGATGCAGATTCTGTCAGTTCTTTTAAGATCCATCTCGGGTCCGTCTATGGTTATAATATCACCAATTGAGTGCACTTCACATTTCCCTTTTATCTCCACTACTTTGATTGTGAGTTTCGCCAATTGCTCACTCTCCCACCATTTGCAGTACTATTTTCCGTCGCCTTGCACTGTTGTCCAGTTCCAAAAAGACGATCTGCTGCCATGTCCCCAGGATAAGCTTCTTATCCTTGAAGGGGACAGATAGGCTGGGGCCCATAAAGGACGCTCTCACATGGGAATGACCGTTTCCATCATGCCATCTCAGCTGATGCTGATATGTTATGTCCCTGGGAAACAATCTGTCGAGAGCATCGGGCAGATCTTGAATTAATCCAGGCTCGTACTCGATGGTTGTTACCGCTCCCGTGGCGCCCGGTACAAAAACACATACGATTCCGTCTTTGAGATGGGATTTCTTCACAGATTTTTGGACATAACCTGTGATATCCACCATGTCACCTTCATGCTTTGTGTTGAAATTTATCTCATCTGATATTGTGGCCATTTTATCACCATGCCCTCCGGATACATAACAAGCAGAATCCCCTCTGGCTCATTCTGCTTTATTTTGAATTTCTTAGGGTCTTCGAAACTCGGTTTTTTCCCCAAATAATCCCTTTAAACCTAATTTGAAGGGGAGGTATTAAAGTTTACCCTGTATATTGCCTGTACCCATATTTTTCGTGACAATGGATCTTATTTAATCCCATTTACCCCTTATTCAGCAAAAACTTTTTAATAAAGTAAAACAATATTCCTATTGCTGTGAGTATACCTCCTAGTGGGGCGGTGGAGCTCACAGTAAGGTGCGGTTTTAGCCCACTCCGCTTCCTTGTTCATTTCCACCACCCCACACATTATTTTATTTTTAATTCCAAATTAGCGAGGGTTTCTTGATTTTAACAGACAAGTGGCAGGGCTGAAACATCAACACCTTTTTAACAAGAATTCGTTAAAAATTATGGATCAATATTCCCCATATGAAAAAAAGCTATTCACATTGTAATCTCCTATTTCACTGTTTCCATTGTGACATGAAGCCCAACCACGACCTCCTTTAATATGAATTTAAGCCTTTTCTTTATGAACTCAGGCAACCATCTGAATTTTGGATGGTACACCCTATCCATCTTTTTTATGTTAAACCTGGCCTTCGTAATAAAGCTGTAATCAGCCTTTCCAGTGAAAAAATCGAAGGTATGCTCTGTAAACATTCTCTTATGTGTAGGATCAGTGGCAAAGCCGTAGCCGTCCCAATAAGGTACAGTGATGTCCAGGATGGCTTTCGGTTTGGTTATCCTGTGGATTTCCTCCATGACTTTCACCAAATCATCAAGATGCTCCAAGATTGAATATGCAAGTATCTCTTCGAATGTGTTGTCATCAAAGGGATAGGGGAATTCGTTCAAATCCCATAGTACATCAGGATTCACAGCCTCGCAAGAATCGAGATTGATGTATCCTTCCCTTTTTGCCAATCCACAGCCTAGATACAACTTTTTTGATTCCTTTTCACTACTCAATCCATCACCGTCATGAAATGACTTTTCGCCAATGATCCAGCATACTGCCCAAGGTCTCTTCCATCTTCATCTTGGGGACCCAGCCGCATACCTCCCTTATCTTCCCGTTGTCCCCCATTATAATGGGTTCGTCTGTGGGTCTGAGCTTTTTCGGATCGACCTGAGGCTCTATCTTGGTTTTTGAGAGTCCAATGGCCATTGTCAAAATGTCCTTTATTCTGTATGCCTTCGAGGAGCAGATGTTATACACATCGCCCCGCTTTCCCTTTTCGCATAGCAGCCAAAGAGCGTTGACAACATCCCTAACATCTGTGATATCCCTTCTTGGCTCGAGATTACCCACAAATATCTCCTTTGCATGACCCTTTTCTATCCTCACTATTTGGTTTGTGAAATCGGAACAGACATCCTTGGTCTTTTTCGGCCCAGTGGTGTTGAAAATTCTCGCTCTGATGGATTTGATGCCGAAATTCTTATGGTACTGATATGACAATAGATCTTGAGCCACTTTACTCACACCGTATGGATGCAATGGAAGTAGAGAATGACTTTCTGAGACGGGAACCTCGTTTTCGGACACGAATCCGTACTCGGCACTGGAGCATGCCACAAGAACAACTGGATCCAATTCGTATCTTCTTATGGCCTCGAAAATGTGGGTTGTGCCCATTACATTCGTATCCAGTGTTCTTAAGGGTTCATCCCATGACACAGTTGGAAAGCTCTGGGCAGCAAGATGATATATGGTCTCTGGTCTTAATTCTTCTATTATCTCGTGCACTCTCTTGCCATCTCTTATGTCACATTCGAGGATTCGAACCTTATCTTTTATGTGCTCAACATTTTTCATTTCGGATTTATCCCAAACCGTCCCCACAACTTCCATTTCCTTTTTTAACAAGAACTCTGTAAGATGGCTGCCGATAAACCCTGTCATACCTGTGATAAGAACGGTTACTTTTCCACTCTCCAGCACAGTGAAATTGTTATTTGTATTTATTTGTTTGGTAATAGAGGGGTAAATTAAAATCGGGAATGCCTTTGTTCTGTATGATCTACTTCCCCTCAATTGTGTGCTTATACTATCGACTTTGAATCAAGCATTACATTAGAAAAAAAATCACGAGCCAGTTTTTTTGGTCTTTCCAAAATCCTCAATAGAATCCAAATAGAGTCTTTCTATCCTTACCACCACGTTTTCCCATCTGCATTCAGAATCTACGTGCCGAAAGCCCCTCTCCCCCAGCCTTTTCGATTCGGCGGGATTTTCTAATAGGTATCTGATGTGACCTGCAAGGGCATCTATATCGCCATATTCATACAAAAGGCCCCGAACGCGGTCTTTGACAACATATGGAACGCCTCCAACTTCTGTTCCGATAACAGCCTTTTTTTGGGCCCATGCCTCTAAAAATACGATACCCTGCGCCTCGAACTTGCTGGGTAGAGCAAAGAACTCGCAGCCCGATAGGAGCTCGTACTTTTCGGTGTCCGAGACCTTCCCTGCATATATAATCCTATTTTCCAATCCGAACTGTTTTGCCTGGGTCTTTATTTTCGCAACCTCTCCCTGATCAGGACCCACAAAGATGATCCCCAAATCCTCAAAATCGTCATGCAATTTCGAAAGGGCAGAGACCAGATGGGAAGGGGCCTTATCCTGGTACATTCTACCGATGAAAAGGACGTACCTTTTCAAATTGTATTTCTTTTTCGAAATTTGTGGATCATATTCAAAGAATGCTTCTTCTGGAATCCCGTTTGGAATGATCTCAATTTTACTTCCATCAATGCCCTTTTCCATGCACCAGTTCTTCTCAAGTTCCGTCATGGCGATTATCCTATCCACTGTTTTTAGGGTTTTTACCCCATAAACTGAATCATATATTCGTTTCATGAATGAAGCAAGGCCACCAAATGGCATAACTGCCCCTTGAATGAATACCACTAGAGGAAATCTTGTTTGGTATTTCTTCCTGATATGATCATTTGTAAGGCTCGGATATCCCTCCATGACCACGATATCCCCCTCTTTTAGATCCGGCTTTAACATGCTGAAATAGAAGGAGAGGTTGAATTTTGGTTTGTATCTTTGAATTCTTATTTCTCCAAGCTCACCGATTAAAGGTAACTTTTTGTTGTTGACGGTAATGGCACTTGCATGCACCACCACTTCATGCCCTTTTGTAATGAGCATGCGGGCAATCTGCTCAACGTGCTTTTCCACGCCTCCGGTTTCAGGATAGAAATGTCCAGTTATCCAATTTATCTTCATATCTTTCTCCGTTCCTTTGCTCTATACGGCTTTTAAGGTGTCTTCATATAAAGATTTGACTTTCTGGGAAACCAGATCCCAGGAGAATAGCTCTCTTCGCTTTTTCGTGTTTTCCTTCAGGCTATCGTATTTTTCATGATTTGTTAGCATCTTTATGATTCCTTGCGCCACGCTTTCCTCGTTATCCTTACACAAGATACCGGAATCACCCACAACCTCGGGAATGCCTCCCACACCCACTGCCACAGCCGGAGTTCCGCAGGCCATTGCCTCCATGATCACGACTCCGAAAGTCTCGAATCTCGAGGTTAGGACCAAGGCTTTTGCACTGTTGTACTGGTTGATTAGCCCCTCAAATGACAATTCCTCTAAAAATTCGATGTTGTTTTCGATATTTAAAGTCTTGGCTAAGTCAACGAGGTCGGATTTCACACCCCAGTCCTTCCCCACTATTCTCAGTTTTACATCGGGTATTTTCTTTTTGACTTTTGCCAATGCCCTAAGAAGCATATCAAGCCTTTTTACAGGGGATAATCTTCCAACGAACAACAGGGTATTTTCCTCTCTTTTGCGGCCTAGATCCCGGAATTTTGCAAGGTCTACACCACTGGGAATTACTTTGATCTTTTCGCCTGGAATACCGAATCTGTTTATTATGTAATCTTTCTCGTTATTCGTCAATGTGATTATGGAGGTTGCACGATTTAAGGTCCTCCTCCCAACTGTGCTGTCATAAAATGAGCGTAGGATCTTGTGATGTGAATAGGTGGATGGGTGAAGATATGTCGTGAGTATGGAAGGGATGCCGTTTTTATGGGTCATTTTAATGACCTTATCTGAATGATGTGCCCCATAACTGTGTGCATGTATCATCTCAGAGCCAGAAACAGCATCCAATAATCCCTTCATTTTCACGCCATATCCTTCCACAGGCAGGAATTTCTTGGATTCAAGGTGGGTTATAGGCACATTCTTATATTCGCTCAATCTCTCCTTTTCTGATAATCTTTGAAACGGTTTTTCCACCTTAAGATCAGATGTTACCACCTTCATCTGAAAGGACTCTGCAAGGCGGCATGTGGTTTCTAAAACAGTTGTCTCAACACCACCAACAGCAGGATAATATCGCAAGCATACAACAGATATCATGAGCCTTCCCCGAGAATCCACAATGCAGCTTTTAGAATATCATCTGCTATAAAATCGGGCTGGAACTCCCAACTGTCCTTTTCTTTCAGTTCATCCTTGCCGTAACCCGTGAGCACCAAAACGGTTTTGCATCCTACCCTATGCCCTGTTTCCAGATCAAGGAGTTTATCCCCCACGATAAAAGGGAAGATAGATCCAAATCAAACTCCGTATTTGCCTTGTCTATCATCCCTGTCTTTGGTTTCCTGCAATTGCAGCCATGATCTGGATGATGCGGACAGTAGTAGACAGCGTCTATTTTGGCTCCTTCCTTTAAAAGCTCGTTTCTCAGAAACTCGTTTATACTCTCTAGATCCTCCCGTGAGAAATAGCCCCTTGCCACACCTGACTGGTTTGTGATAATTATTATCTTGAATTGGTTCTCGTTAAGGAATCTTATGGCCTTTGCGGAATTTGGCAGGATTCTGATTTGCTCTTTCTTGGAAAGATAGTTTACCTCTTCATTTATCGTGCCATCCCTATCCAAAAAAACGGCCTTATTTTTCATCCATACCTTCCTTTGTTTTTAATCTCCGAAAAGCGCCTTCTCAACCAAGAAACATACTATATGGCCTGCGGTTATATGTGACTCCTGGATTCTTGGAGTGTCTTTTGAAGGTACAGCCAGACAGATATCCGCTATCTCTCCCAGGCCAGCAAGGCTTTCTCCCGAAAAACCCACAGTAAATGCTCCTTTTTCTTTCGCTTTCCTCATGGCCTCAAGGACATTGGGGGAGGTTCCGCTAGTGGAAATACCAATTACTACATCATCCGTTTCCACCAGGGCCTCGACCTGTTTAGCGAACACTGTGTCGTAGCCATAATCGTTTGCACAGGCGGTTAGTATGGAAGTGTTAGTGGAAAGTGCAATGGCGGGTAGAGGTGTTCTTACCATCTTGTACTTACCAACAAGCTCGGCTGCGAGATGTTGCGCATCGGCAGCACTACCTCCATTACCGAATAATACCACCTTTTTTCCTTTTTTGTAGGATTCAATGATTTTATTTGCTATATCAACGATTACTTTTGCATCCAGCTTGAGTTTGACATCGGCGCTTTCTTTTAATTTACGTCTCACAACATCCTCCATACCAAACACCTTCCTATTCGGCACTCCAAGCCTGAAGACCCTTAAAATCGAAGCCAAAGTCCACGATCTG
>CP070672.1:2314000-2321131 GCA_020351895.1 Thermoplasmata archaeon | reverse complement strand
GCATAGCACATGGGCTCTGGAATTATAACCTCTACTCGATCTCCTAATGACTGACTTTCTCTTTTGAATTTTAAAACATTCTTCAGCTGTTTAGCTGTGGATCTTAGTCCCAAGGTAATGAAGAGCGGTGCGAGATTACCTCCTGGCACCCCTGAAAAATGCCTTGAAAAGATCTTTCTGAAGGCATTACCCCATGAGTTTACCTCCATATTTGCATCCACTACGAGACCTAAGAGATCAGTAGGTGTGAAGTGCTTAGGTTGAAAGATCACCTCCAAGATATCGTACCTTTCCCAATCATAGGTGAGAATCCGGCCTTCCCTGTTCAATCTGTCAAAAAGCATTGTCCCTGGGTATGGAGTCAAGGGAAAGAAGATGCAGATGTCTATATCACAGTCCCTGGCGAACTCAACCGTGTTTTTTACCGTTTCTTTTGTATCTCCATCAAATCCCAAGACAAAGGAACCCCCTGCAAGGAAGCCAAAATCGTGTGTCTTCTTAACCAGCTCCTTATAATCTGATTTGATATTGTGGAGTTTATGGACAGATAGCAATGACTCTCTGGATATGCTTTCTAGGCCATAGTACAGGGCCACACATCCTGACTCAGAGGTCAGTTTGAGGGTTTCGTCGCTCTTTCCAATTGTGGTGTCGCAGGGTGAAACCCATCTAAGGTTGTACTCCTTGATAATATTCAGACGTTCCCTTGTCTTCATGGGATTTGCCATGAGATTTGGTGTGGTCAAGACAGTAGTCCTGTTCCGTTTCCAAGTCTCTATGTCCTTTCTTAAGACATCCAAAGGCCTATATCTGCACATGTACCCCGTATATATTGGAAGTCCGCAGAAGTCACAGCGATTTGGACAGCCTCGTGAGATTTCCAAGGGCAACTTCAGATAGAACCAGTTCTTATAGATAGAGAAGTCTGGTACAACAAAATCCGTTTCCCGGCAAAGCCCCCTGGAATAAAACGGTGCAAGCTCTTTACTCTCGACATCGCCTAATACCTTTGGCCAGTTGGTCTCACACTCTCCAAATATAATGGCGTCACAGTGTGCCTTTGCTTCTTCGGGCAGAACATATGGATGATAGCCTCCCATTACACACTTGGTTCCCACTCTTTTGCACATATCACCAATCTCATAGGCGTCTTTTGATGTTGTGGTGAGGACTGAGAGAGCTACTAGATCGTAATTAGAAAGCATCTTTTCAGTGATATCTTTGCGTTGATGTGATATGAAAGCCCTTTCATGTTTCTCTGGAGTTAATGCATTCAATATGGAAGGCCAGAGTGGGGGGTAAAGCATCTGGGGAAGGGAGTGCGGCAGGCGTCCCCTCCACCCTTTGTTGCACGGATCGATAAAAGCTATCTTCATTGTTATCTAACATGTGTTTTGGTTATTTATAAATTATTACTTTCAAAAGATAAAGAGAAACCTATATATTCAAAAAGTCCATTGCCATAAAGCTCACAATAAAAGGCCGGTAGATTTCCGTGGGAACCTCGTTTCCACTAAATCACCAACCCTTCAAATACAAATGTTCGTAACCGGGCCGGTAGATCACCGTGTGAAGACAGGCTTCCACTATCTCTACCGACCCTACAAATTCAAATGTTCATAATCGGGCCGGTAGATCAGTTGGAAGATCGCAGGCTTTGCAAGCCTGAGGCCACGGGTTCAAATCCCGTCCGGTCCATTTCTATCTTTTTATTGGGCTATCGATTATAAACATGAAACACCCAAAGATGCCCTTTGTTTGGCCCAACTTTTTGAGAAAAAGGGTGGTTCCCAAATCCCGTCCGGTCCACTCTTATCTTTAATGGGCTATCGATTGTTATTATTTACAATTTAAAGATGCCCTTTATTTGGCCCAACTTTTTATGAAAAAGTTGGTTCCGGATCCCGTCCGGTCCAATCTAATTTATTATGTCTATATTCGTGTCCCGGACTTAATGTTCAGGTTAGACTTAGAATTCACTGGGGTCTTAAACCTGAACATCCCATCCGGTCCATTTTTTTTTACAATGTTGTACCACATAGAATCATTCGACATATCTATATACCTTCTTTGCATTCGGGAACCTGGGGGACATTGCTTTGAAAGAGATTAGATCGGCTATGGAGAAACTTGGAGTGCCTGGCAGGGACCTGTACGACCTGCCAACCTCAGAGAAGACTTTTTCAGATAAGGCGAACTACAGAATAGAAATCTCAGGTGTGGAAAGGCTCAGCACCTTAGAGGCTCTGGTTGATGAAATGGAGAAACGGGACATTCCTGTTCACCGTCTAATAAGCACTGTTATGGGCTCTACCCTGCTGACCGACGACGAGCTTGAAGCCTTCGCCAAACTGGCTAATGAGAAGAAGCTGGAAGTCATAATCACCCCAGGACCGAGAAGCTCCTGGGACACTGGACGCCAGCTATTTACTCCTGAAGGCGCGATATCGGGACTTCGGGTGAGAGGCTCAGATAACCTCTCCTACCTGATTGCAGACATTAAAAGGACAGTGGATTTTGGATTCAGGGGCTTTCTCGTCACAGATGAAGGAGCACTATGGCTGCTTTCTAAACTCAGAGAAGATGGCCTCATACCAAAAGATGTGGTGTTCAAGGTTTCGATATTTGCAGGTCATGCCAATGCGGCAGGAGGAAAGTTGCTTGAGAGCCTGGGAGCAGATACATTCAATCCTCTAGGAGATCTAAGTCTGCCAATGTTCGCTTCCATAAGAAAGGCTATTGAGATACCAATCGACATCCATATCTACCTGTCAGATTCCTTTGGAGGCTACAACAGGTTCTGGGAGGCTCCAGAACTTGCCAGGGTGGCTTCGCCATGCTACTTCAAGATAGAGCCAGGGTCTGCCTTGGCAGCGGGCGGGGGAATATACAAACCCTGGACAGACGAGAGTTTTTTAGCCAAATTCGCAAGGGAGAAGGTGAAGCACGCCGAGATCATCAGGGGGATTATCGAGAAGAATCAACCGGATCTTAAACTTTCAAAGCTTGGTCCAGAGGATTTGGCAATTCCAAAACCATAAATTTATCCTCTTTTCGTTTTTCAAGGAGGGAGAAAAATGCCCAAGTTCAAACTTGAAGGAGTATTTCCAGCGCTTGTGACACCCTTTAAAAAGGGCGGGAACATAGATGAGGAGGCATTCGGAGCACTGATACAGCTTGTGATGCCCCATGTGGACGGATTCGTTCCCTGCGGCACAACCGGGGAGTTCGTTTACCTGGATATGGAGGAAAGAAAGAAGCTTCTAGATCTGACAATAGATGAGGTCAAAGGCGGCAAACATGTTATTGCTGGAACAGGAGCTTGCTCCACAAGGCACGCCATAGAGCTTGCGAAATATGCCAAAGATGCAGGAGCTGATGCCAGCCTTGTTGTGAGCCCCTACTTCCTTAATCCGCAAGACAAAGGACAGTACGAGCATTTTCATCAGATTGTCGAAAAAACAGATTTCCCCATAATCATGTACAATATACCACAGTGCACAGGCTCCTTTTTATCGAGAAGAGTCATCGAGGATCTGGCTAAGCTTGACAACATAATCGGTTTAAAGGATTCCTCCGGAAACCTGATGTACACGTTGGAGGTTCTGGAGAAGGTGAGGGATAAGATCAACGTTGTGATAGGCCATGACGAGGTTGTCCTTCCTGGCCTAGCTGCAGGTTGTAAAGGAATGATTCTGGCCTCGGCCCAGGTTTTTCCTGAGATATGGCAGGAGCTGTTCAAGGAGGTAAAGGATGGTAACCTAAAAAAGGCCCAGGAGCTTCAGATGAAGGTGCAGAAGCTGGCAAGGATTTTTTGCAGGTATGGAGGTGCTGTACCTGTAAAAGCGGCATTGCGTATGATGGGTCTTGACATGGGAAGGACAAGAAAGCCCCTGCGGGAGGGCGGAGTGATAATCCACGAGGACAGAGAGGAGATAATGGTAGAGCTCGAAAAACTGGGCAAGATAAAGTCCAAAAAAATTGATTTTGAGGTTCCAAAAACTACTATAACATCCAGGTTCCAGGACATAGGGATAAGCGAGCAGGAAATACAAGACTCGAATCTAATGACAGGTTCCGGGGATTTCGGAGAAGGCAAGGAGCAGGTGCACGTTGATCTGATACTTGGAGAGAAAAAAAGCCCGTTGGGAAAGGCGTTTGCAGCCCAGCTCACCCATCCTAGACATGGACATGAGGCCCTAACAACAATTTTAGAACCGAACTTAACTGTTAGGCCTTCGACACTCATCGTACCCGAAATAGAACTTAAGAACCTCAGGCAGGCCAACATGATTTTCGGACCCACCCAGAGCGCGGTAGCCAAGGTCATAGTCGATAATATCGAAAAGGGATTGATCACAAAAGAGATGGTGAGAAATCATATCATCATTCTCAAGGTCTACATCCCTCCAAATGCAGTGGATAGGCAACTGCTTTACGATAACAATTATCAGGCTGTGGATACGGCAATCAAACAGGTGCTGTCAGGTTACGGAGGTGCTTAGAATGCCGAAGATGAGGTGGTTGTCCGGGATATTTCCAGCCTTGGTCACTCCCTTTGCAAAGGATGAGAAAATCGATGATGAGGCATTCAAGCTGCTGATAAATCACCTTATGCCAAATGTTAATGGAATAGTCCCCTGCGGCACAACAGGGGAGTTCGTGTACCTTTCAGAGAAGGAGAAAAGGCATCTAATTGACGTTTCTGTTGATGAGGTGAAAGGAAAAATACCGGTAATTGCAGGAACAGGTTGTCCAAGTACAAAACATACTTTAGAGCTTACACAGTATGCAAAGGATGCAGGTGCACAAGCAGCCCTAATTGTCTCTCCTTTTTATCTCAAGCCTTCATTTAAAGAGCTTTACGAACACTACGATGCCGTAAATACCCTGGATTTTCCCATTATTCTGTACAACATTCCACAGTGCACAGGCGTTCATAAGAAATGGTGGACAACCGAAGGCCTGGCCCAGCTGGAGAACGTGATCGGAATAAAGGACTCCTCAGGGGACATGGCCTTTCTCATGGCCCTGTTCGAGAAGATCAAGGGCAAGATATCAATTATATGCGGTAATGATGAGATGGGAATGCCGGCTTTGGCAGCCGGAGCCGACGGTTTAATTTTGGCCAGCGGGAATCTCATCCCTGATATATGGCAGGAGATTTTCAAGGCCGTTAAGGATAATGAAATTGAAAAAGCCCAGGAAATCCAGGCCAAGATTCAGAAACTTGTGCGCATCGTAGTTCGAAATGGTGCCAACCAGGCCGCAAAAGAGGGCCTATTGATGATGGGTTTGCCAATGGGCAATTCCAGGAGACCTATTATGCCAGGAGGGCCTTTTAGAAGAGAGGACAGAGAAGAACTCAGGATCCAGCTCGAAAATCTTGGAAAAATACCTAAGAAGCCCCTGAAGTTCGAGGTTAGGGAAGGGAAGGTCATAGAAGAAAACTATCCTAAGGTACCCTACACACCTAATATGATTTCAGATTTCACAATGAAGGTCGGAGAGGGCTTTGCAGGACCGCCAATATTCGAAGTCGCGCATATTGACCTCTTAATTGGGATTAAGGAAGGGCCTGTTGGCTTGGCTCTAGAAGAGGCATTGGATAAGCAAAAATCTGAAGGTGGCGATAGATTAAGAATAATAACCGAGAAACCGAGAACTCTTCTTGTGCCCACAGTAACTGTAAGAACCAAGAGACAATCTGAGAATATCTACGTTCACGCAGCAGCGGGCGTGAATTTGGCCATAGAAAAGAGTGTGAAGGATGGCGTTCTTCCAGATGCAATACTTGATGATATCTGCATGATTGCAAACGTATTTGTACACCCTGCTGCAGCCAACAGACACCGCATCATGTTCAACAACTACAAGGCAATGCTTCATGCCACAAGAAAGGCAATCGAGGACAGACCAAGGATTGAAGAACTGCTAAACGAGAAGGAGTGTGCAAGGCATCCGTTTAAATATACTCCCTAGGCATGTGGAAGCAGAGTTATGATTCCAAATCTTCGAAATTTATTTATACTCTTGAAATGGATTATTACAACCGGTGTATTGAACTCTCGGAGGGATAGATAATGTACGAGACAAACAGTGTGAATTATGGCTTCTTAAAAAGAATTTCATTGATCTTGACAGTATTTATCATTTTTTCAGCATGTTCTATTCCAATAACTGCCGATTCTCCTTTAGGTGGAGGATCGGGCCCCGAACCACTGGGTGGGGATCCCGCCACTATCCAAGAGATCATTTCCAAGGTCACGGAACAGGATTTGGAAAAATACATCACAGATTTACAGAATTTCGGTACAAGATATACCTATGCACCAGAATGTAACCAATCGGCCCAGTACATATTCGATGAATTTGCTATTTATCCTGCCATCACTGTAGAGAGCCATTATTTTGTCTACAACAGCCAGGTCATGAGAAATGTCATTGCCACACTTCCAGGAATAAATGCTTCCAATAATAAGGTCTACTTGGTTGCCGGTCATTACGATTCCTATGCAAGCGGAAATCCAATGACTAATGCACCAGGAGCTGATGATGATGCAAGTGGCACAGCAGTTGCATTGGAGGCGGCAAAAATCCTAAGTGAATATAAGTTCGAAGCAACAATCAAGTTTGCAGCCTGGTCTGCAGAAGAGGTGGGACTAATCGGAAGCCAGATTTGGGCACAGGAAGCTGCAGAAAGTGAAATGGAAATAGATGCCTATCTCAATTTCGATATGATAGGTTACGACCCAAATAATGAGAATGGATTGGACATTCGATACGACTCTCCATCACAATGGATATCCAATGAGATGGAAACCATCAATGCCGATTACGGTATAGGTTTGAACATCACAACCATTAAAGGCGGTGGTGCAAGTGATCACATGTCGTTTTGGCAGCAGGGCTATCAGGCTGTTTCGTGTATCGAGCATGATTTTAACACTCCAAATTATCATACAACAACAGATACTGTGGACAAACTAAATATGGGATTCGACAAGAAGGTGACCCAACTCGGATTGGCCACATTAGCAAAACTTGCAGGTGTTCTGACTCCAGGTGTTGGAGCTGTGTACCTCGATTCCCCTGCTTACCAACCTGCAGATACTGTGGGAATCACACTCT
>CP070672.1:2310102-2313900 GCA_020351895.1 Thermoplasmata archaeon | reverse complement strand
GAGTAATATGACCGAAATCGTTCAGGGCAAGGAACTGACGATCAGGTCGATTGATGTGAGCTAAGGGGAGTGGAAATGTATTGGGTTATAAAAATGTATGAAAATGTGGAGAGTGATAGAAAGGAGGTGATGAGAATGGGCTAATGGTATTTTGATAAGCATTAAATCGAGAATTAAAAAAAGTAGCCAGGAGGTGCTTTATGAAGAGAATTGGTTTGGTTTTGATTTCATTGATGTTGGTTTTGGGGTTAGTCATTTATGGTCAGGTTGAGTCTGTCTTAGCAGGGGAAAAAGGAAAGGTTATTGAGCTGAAGTTTAATGACTGGGGTCCTCCGGGGATAGGGATTGGGAAGATCCATCAGCAGGCAGCGAAGATGATTGAGGAAAAAACGAACGGCAGAGTCAAGGTCAATACCTATTTTTCTCAGTCGTTATTGAAGTATCCCGATACCTTCAAAGGGGTCAGTTCCGGCATTACCGATATTTCACTCTATGTTTCCGACCCCAGGCTCCACGAAGTGAATAGGATACTTGGAATGCCCTTCACCGGCCTTCCTGGTATGTTAAAGACATCGAAGATCTTCAGGGAGATGCTGAACCAGTATCCCGAATTCAATCAGGAGTTTGAAAAGAGCGGAGTAAAATGGATAAGTATTCGTGCAATGCCGGCGAACCAACTCCATCTTGTGAAAAAACCTGTCAAATTCCCTCAGGACATGAAAGGCATGAGGATCATAGGCGACCCCATGTTGGCTGATCAGTTCAAGGAAGTGAACGCTGCTGTACTACAATTAGGGCCGCCGGATTGGTATACCGCTTTGGAAAGAGGGGTTGCCGAGGGACACCTGCTTCATCTTGCGGCCGCCTATGAGTTTAAGCTCATGGAGTTATTTAAGTATCATACCCTCTTCGGCGAGGGTGCGGGTGGGGCTGCGCCAATAGGCTTTGTGGTAAATATGAAGATGTGGAACAGTCTATCTCCGGATATTCAGAAGACAATCGTGGATGTTTATGAATGGGCGAACGAAGAATCTCTCAAATGGGATGTTGATATCGTGAAGACTGCAATAGATGAGGCAAAGAAAGCCGGACATACCATTACAACACTTAGTCCTTCCGAGATACAGGTTTGGATGGATTGGGCCAAGCCGGCAGATGATAAGCTCTTAGCAGAAATCGAATCCAAAGGCTGGCCGGCAAAGAAGATCTTTGAAGGCTTTCAGAAATTGATAAAAGCAAACAAATAGATTTTCTATCGGCACCAGAATGCCACCTCGCCCTGTGGAGTAGGATTCTCTGCTCCACAGGGCGAGCCCCCCTTTATGAATGGGGGGTGGGGTGATTTGTTTTGCAATCAGGAGGGAGAATATTATCAGGAGGGAGAATATTGAAGAAGTTAACTCCAGCGAAAATATCCATAGGGGTAATTGAAATCGTTGGTTTTGTTGCATTGATCGCCATAGTAATCATGATGATGCTCACTACTACTGATGTGATTCTCCGCTATCTCTTCGATAGCCCTATCTTGGGTAGTATGGAGATGACCGAACTTCTGATGGTTAGTGTCGCAGGGCTGAGCCTGGCCTGGTGCACGTTAAAATCAGGGCATATAAGGGTGGATATCATTATCAACATGTTTTCCAAGAAAACCAATAGAACGATTGACATGGTAAACTATATCTTGACAGCTGGTATATGCGCATTCATCGTCCCTGCCTTGATAAATAGATATATAGAGGGCGAAAAATTGGACGTGAGGACGTATGTTCTTCAGATACCTGAGGGACCCTTTGTTCTGTTACTATCCTTTGGGTATTTGTTGACGTTTTTAGTGCTGATCGTGAACATTGTTAAATCCATCTCAGGGGAGAAAAAATGAGTCCGGCTCTCGTAGGTGCTCTCGGCGTAGGATTAATGCTTCTCATGATCTTTATGGGTGTCTGGGTCGGCACAGCCATGTTAGTGGCTGGATTTGTAGGATTTATTTACCTGGAAGGCTTCCCAAGGGCATTCACCGTACTTGGCACAGAGCCATACAGTCAAATTGCATCCTATGTTTTGGCCTGTGTTCCTTTGTATATCTTCATGGGCATCATAGTTTCCCTTACCGGCATTGCCGGAGATTTATACAACACCGCTAATAAATGGATAGGCAGTGTCAAGGGAGGACTAGCCATAGCAACAACCCTGGCATGCGGTGCCTTTTCAGCCATCTGTGGTTCAAGCGATGCCTCAGCGGCAGCTATGGGAAAAGTGGCCTATCCTGAAATGATGAAATTCGTATACGATAAGAAACTGGCGTCCGCCTGTATTGCGGCTGGAGGAACCATAGGGATTCTGATTCCCCCAAGCCTAGGATTCATTCTCTATGGATTACTTACCGAACAATCGATTGGCAAGCTGTATATGGCAGGGTTTCTCCCTGGAATACTGGAGGTAATCTTTTATACAACAACGATCCATCTTCTGTGTCGAATTAAACCAGCCCTTGGCCCCCCTGCTCCTAAAACACTATTTAGAGAAAAGATATATTCCCTTAAAGGTGTTTGGGCGATGCTCCTTCTGTTCCTGTTTGTTATAGGGGGGATCTATGCAGGGGTCTTCACTCCGACGGAAGCAGGAGCGTTGGGCGCCTTTGGAGCGCTTGCAATCAGTTTAATAAGTAGAAAATTAACAAGATCGAAATTTACCCAATCGATCAGGGATACTATCCAGATAACGGCAATGATCGTCCTTCTCATAACCGGTGCTTTTATTTTCATGCGTTTCTTAGCCGTGAGTCGGTTGCCTGCAATGCTCTCTGAATTTGTGATCGGTTTAGAGGTACCCAGATCCGTTATTCTGATCTGTATTATTCTATTCTATATCATCATAGGGTGCTTCTGGGACATCTATGCGGCCATGATTTTAACCCTCCCCCTCATCTTTCCTGTGGTTCTGATTTCTGGATTCGATCCAATATGGTTTGGGGTGATTATGGTTCGATGCATGGAGATTGGCCAAATTACCCCTCCATTTGGTCTGAATGTCTTTGTTCTTTCTTCTTCCAGTAATGTGCCGGTGAAAACCATTTTTCGTGGCGTATGGCCTTTTATCATATCTGATATAGCTCATCTCACTCTCTTAGTTTTGGTACCTCAGATTTCATTGTTCTTACCGAATATGATGAGGCATTGATAGGCGAATCCTCTGCGCAACCCGTCGTAGGGACATCACTACATAAAATCTGGAGGTGGTATAATGAATAAAGAACAGTACGTAGAATACATTGAACACTTCAACAACAAAAGATACGATGCGGTCACGAGCTATTTTACCCCGGATATTATCGTAGAATACTTTACGAATTTGACGAATCCCAAAGAACCTCCCCGAACGCTCCACGGTCCTCAGGAATTCATCGACTCATACAAGGATCTGCACGAGCATGTAAGAGAGGGTTTGGAACTTCGTGACTTTATGGTGGATGGGAACCTTCTGTTTGCCGAGCTCTATACCGAATTTCACTGTTTCAAGGATTTTCCAACAACCTCTTTTCAGCCATTGAAAAAAGGAGATGTGGTCATTATGACCAATTGGGTACTCTACAATATAGAGAACGAGAAGATGAAACGCATTCGGATTGCCCATTTTAGGATGCATGATCCCAATGAGGCAAAGTTGTAAAGAGGAATCTATCCTCTCTAAAATGCTATTCTTGTTGCGAAGGATACCTCTATTTCCTTCATGGCTCACCTCCTGTGATTTTTGATTTTCCTTTCACAATATTAGGTGAGCCATTTTTGTCTTCCATCACGG
>CP070672.1:2305809-2310002 GCA_020351895.1 Thermoplasmata archaeon | reverse complement strand
TGATACCGATCTGAATCTTAATCCGAGTTCCATTGAAGTTGCCAACGTTGAAGTTACAAGTGATACAGAAACTGCACCTGAGCTTGTACTTCTTACTGAAACGGGTACGGACACAAGTGTTTTCTTTGGTACCGTAAATCTGGCACCTGGTATCCCGAGTTCAGATGGGATTCTTCAGGTATCAGAGGGCGATATAATAACAGTTGAATACCATGATGATGACCCTTTAGGGGTAAGAGCAGCATATGCTGAAGTGGATGGTATACCACCTGTGATAAGCAATGTAATGGCACAACCAGATGTCGCCACGGCCACCATCACATGGACCACCGATGAGCTCAGCGATTCCAGGATCTATTATGGTATCTCACCTTCACTGGGAGAAGAGATCTATGATTCGGAGATGGTGACATCGCATTCCATACAAATAATGGACTTGGAGCCCTCACTTTTGTATTATTTCGATGTTGAATCTGCAGACTATGCAAACAACACAAATAGAGACGATAATAACGGTGATCATTACAGTTTCTTGACTTTATTGGGTATAGTATCCAGAACCAATTCCGGTTATGTAGGTTATGTCAAAGAAAGCGATCCAAGTGGTAATTATTTTGATGGCCCAGATATTCTCGTGGGGCACGGTGTTCAAGGGATATACCATGGGGCTGCCCAGTTCAATATTCCCTGGTTCCCAAAAGATGCCCAGATAGCCAAGGCAACTGTAGAATTTTACGGCAAGAGATGGATCTACACAGGCTCTGGAGGGAATTGGTTCCTCCGAATGCTTGATGATGATATCGATTTAAACTGGCAACAGCATGGTTATGATAACATACATAATGCCACATTGGAAGATACGGTTTTACCGACAATGCTGGATAGTGATCTTCAACCAAGAGAATGGAACAAGTTTACCTATCAAAGTGGTCAATATACAGCTCTTAAAAACCATCTTCTGAACAATACCCTTTCCTTCAGGCTCGATGGTCCTATATCTGGGCGATATATTTATCTGTGGGATACCGGAAACGGAGATGAAAGCTATGGCCCAGAGTATGCACCGATTCTGACCATTGCCTATAACACAGTAGGTGACACCAAAGGGCCTTTAGTATCTGACTTGCAAATCACACCTAATCCAACTTACGGCGCCTCAGATGTGATTCTCACTGCAATTGCTTCAGATGACATCACAGGTGGCTCAAACATAACGGATGCAAGGTATTACGATCCCATCTTAAAGTCATGGATCAAATTGGATCCCGAAGACGGTCTCTTTGATTCATCCACAGAGAACCTAGAAAAGGTAATCGATATATCCTCATGGCCAGATGGCTCCTATGAGATCGTAATCCGTTGTTTGGATGACGCAGGAAATTGGGGAAGTACGATATCCATTGTATTTTATAAGACACAAACTTTCGATCTTCGACTCACCTATGGTTGGAACCTGATATCCATTCCACTTGATCAAACAGATACATCCCTCCTTAAGGTTCTTGAGTCAATCTCAGGATATTATGATGGTGTTGAATACTATGATTCATCAGATATGATTGACCATTGGAAGCACAACAATACATCAAAACCTCAATATCTAAATGATTTCGAGATTATCGACCACACCATGGGATTCTGGGTGCATATAATCGAGCCAGGCGGAGTCTTGCTCCAAGTTCCAGGAAATCATTTTACTGAAAATCAGAAAATCACATTATACTCTGGATGGAACCTGGTTGGATTCCCCTCCTCAAACAGCAAATTAAGAGATGCAGCTCTAAACAATCTCACTTTTGGCGATCAAGTGGATTCGATTTGGACCTTCGATTCGATAACTAAAGATTGGAAAGAGATAGGCCCACTAGATGATTTTGTAATCGGCAGAGGGTACTGGATCTTTGCCAAATCTCAGTGTGAGTGGGAAGTACCTCTCTAACTACAAAATTTTGGTGTAAAACATGGTGGTAACCAAAAAACGTTTATAAGGAATAGTTAACATAATTTCGCTTGATGATTAGGAGGATAGTTACGGTCAATCTCATTATGATGATTTTGTTTACTTCAATTGTGATTTTAATTGAGATTGCTCCTACAGTCACAGCTCCCTCCACATTTTATGTAGGTGGAACAGGGGGTGGTAACTACTCGAAAATCCAATGGGCAATAGAAAATGCAAGCCACGGAGACACAATTTATGTTTATAATGGGACGTATTATGAAAACGTGGTTGTGAATAAAAGAATTGATTTAATTGGTGAGAATAGTGAGACAACGATTATCGATGGAAATGGAAGTAAAGATGTGGTAAATATCACATATAATTGGGTGAAAGTCTCTGAATTCACCATCAGATCAAGTGGTGATGATACAATGGATTCTGGAATTATTCTTCGTAATGTCTTAAATTGTGTCATTTCAAATAATACACTTTATCACAACCGCTTTGGAATCCATCTTTATGGGTCGGACAGCAATACAATTACCAATAATACAATATACAACAACTATATGTCGATACTTCTATATTCGTCGAACAATAATAATGTTATTGACAATATTGCATCATATAGCGATTATGGTCTTTATTTTTCATATAGTACCGATAATTTGGTTATCAATAACACTGCTCAATGGAACAACGAATCAGGAATCTCCATTATTTCTAATAGTGTGCTCAACACTTTTGAATACAACAGTGCTTGCCATAATTCTCGGGACGGATTTTACTTTTGGCATGCAAGTTACAACACCCTTTGCTGGAACAATGCTTCATATAATTCGGGAAGAGGTTTATATTTTATGACTTCAAGTAATAACACCGTTCAAAACAACACAGCCTTAAAAAATGACTGTGGTTTAATTTTTTGGGCCTCATCTGATTTCAATGACATACAACATAATCATGCTGTATTTAACACTGGGGATGGAATAAATATTAGGAATTGCGAAAATAATACTGTCAAATATAACCATGCATCAAATAACGAGGGGGATGGTATTTTGTTATGGAGTTCTTATTATAATACCTTTGAATGCAACATGGTTATGAATAATATAAGACGTGGCATTTACTTCCACTCATCCGCTCATAACAACGAGTTCAAATACAATTCGATATCTGGAAATGAAAGAGGCGTTTATATCTGGTATGGTGATAGAAATAATTTCACTTTTAATAATATTTTTTTAAACAGAGACTATGGAATATATCTTGAGGTTGCGGAAAATAATAGTCTATGGAATAATAATATTATATAAAATGATAGACAGGCATATGATTATACCGGTAAGAATCATTGGAATACGTCTTATCCTACAGGTGGTAATTATTGGAGTGATTATACGGGAGTGGATTTTTATAAAGGTGAGGACCAGGATGTTCCAGGTAGTGATTATATCGGAGATACACCGTATAAGGATATCAAAGGAAATTCAGGTGCCTGGGATTACTACCCATTAATGAACCATATAGGTAATATTATTTTCTTGAAACAAGGATGGAACTTAATCTCAATTCCATTTATTCAGCCTGATACAAATCTCACAAGTGTTCTATCATTTATTGATGGATATTATGATGCAGTTCAATATTATAATATCAAGGATTCATCTGATCCTTGGAAACAATACCATGCCTCAAAACAGTCTCATTTGAATGATTTTGACAGAATTAATCATTTCATGGGATTTTGGATACATATTACAGAATCCGGTGATGTTCCTTTTGAATATCATGGCACCCCACCAACCTCAAACCAGACCATCACCCTCCATCCAGGTTGGAATCTTGTAGGTTATCCTTCATTGGAGAACCACAACCGAACTGAGGGATTGAACAACCTGACTTTCGGGAAAGATGTATCTCTCATTCAATGGAACGATGCTGAAAAACAAACCTGGCATGAGATGTGTAACAATGATTATTTTGAGGTGGGTAGAGGGTACTGGATCTATACTAATTCTGAATGTGAGTGGGAAGTGCCCCTTTAATGATTTTCATCGGAATTTCGTGCCCATCCAACTCGTTTTATATTTTTGGTAGTAAATTTATAATATAAAATAGCCTTTTCACATCTAAATCTAAGGTACAAACGGCAAGCAAAAACGAGAGTATTTACATGAAAGTCATAGTAATCTCAAAAGCAGATTTGGCGAGCTGCAACATATTTGAAAACCTCATGAAACTCGCG
>CP070672.1:2291776-2305709 GCA_020351895.1 Thermoplasmata archaeon | reverse complement strand
TGCCAAGGTGGCGATCTTCCAACTGATCTATCGGCCCGGATTGATTTGATGTTGCATATGAGGGTCGAGAGATTTAGTGGCAGCTTGCCTGCCACGATAATCTATCGGCCCGATTTGAAACGTTTTTGGTCGTAGGGTCAATAGATTTAGTGGCAGCTTGCCTGCCACGGAAATCTATCGGCCCGTATGGATTTAAGGTTGCATTTGAGGGGCGATGACGAGGAGGAAACTCTGCTTCCTCAAGAGTCTATCGGCCCAGATTTTGAGTTTTTTTCTTATACTCCCACAAATGTTTAAATGTTTTAGCAAATAAAAAGATTGCCATTCAAAAAAAGGAGGTTATCCTAAAGCATGCCTCCCTCTGTCAATATCTTTTCCAGAGCCTCGCCAATTTCCTTCTCAACCATGATCTTATGTTTTATGCCCTCTATCTCGGTAAGAATCGACGATTCCTTTCCTTTATGCTTGATCTTCGTGACTTCGTCATGGAGGATTTCAAAGAACTCCTTTCCTCCAGCAGCCTGTATCTTTTCGGCTTTGTCCGGCCAATATTGACCGTCACTGAAGGAGTGCAACCGCTTAGCCACTTTGTCTTCTCCACCAGGGTAACTCTTAGGATCTCTTAGAAATACAGTTCTCAAGTTGGTGATGACAAAGCAACCTAGGCCATCCATGAATATCACCTTCCAGCCCGCCTTATGCCTCTTATAAATGCCTATACACATGCCGTTTATGGTCTTTGTCATGCACTCATCGCTGTGAAAAAGCATCTGACCTGAGTCGTCATATATGGTTCCCTTACCATCCAAATCTCCATATCTCATTTTCACCACCATGTCCTGATTTTAACTCCTTAATATTTGAATTCCCCTAAGTTGAAATAGGGGGTGTGATTCCTGACACTGATATCTCGATTATGAATGCAATGGAAATCACTATCCCAGCAATGACAATACCCATGGCTATGTTGCCGTCCTTGATATCGCCAATTATATCCCTTCCTTCCATGAATCTTTTAAGCACCCATAATGCAAGGTAGATCGACATTATAGCCAGGGCAATTGATAAAACCATCTGACCAAAGCCCCAGGCAACATTCCAAGCATACTCCAAATCGAACTTCGGTATCTCGATGAGACTGACTATTCCTGCACGAATCACGATGGCAATGGCCAAAACTACACCTACCATGAGTATCGCAACAGCGGCGTTTCCGCTCTCAAGCTCTTTTAGTATATTCAACTTTCCCATCTGCCCCATCTGTGTGATTTTTTCGAAAAATACCAAGCCTATATTCACTGCCACAACTGCAAGAATCACTCCAATGCATAATTTCGTAACAGCAAGTAGAATCTCCAATCCAGTGTCCACCATTGTCATCTCAACACCTCTATTGCGTTCCATTCCATCTGGTATTTTTTTACCAAATTGGTATGCCAATATATAAAACCTTTTCAAAATCGAGTGCTCAAGGATTTAATAGGTGAAAGAAGGGTGAAAAATTAATCATACTCCCTTAGGTTGTGCTGGAAGCGATGCCTCTCGGGTGGAATGTCTATTGGGTATTCCTCTGTGACGCATCCCAGGCACAGGTCATTTCTTGAGAATTGAAGGGCCTCCACCAGCCCATCAATACTGATATATCCCAAGGAATCCGCATTTATTATCTTCCTTATCTCATTCACATTCCTTTCGTGGGCTATGAATTGATCCCTTGTCGTCATGTCGATACCTAGATAGCATGGTGAAATCAGAGGAGGAGTTCCTATTCTAACATGGACCTCGGCTGCCCCTGCTTCCCTCACCATATCCACGATTCGTCTTATGGTTGTACCTCTTACAATGCTATCATCAACGAGAACTACACGTTCTCCCTCAACCTCGGATCTAATTGGATTCACCTTCTCTTTTACTGTAACATCCCTTAATTTCTGGGAGGGCATGATAAAAGTTCGTGCAATGTATCGATTCTTCATCAGACCCTCGGCAAGGGGAATCCCAGAGCCTAAGGAAAATCCAAAGGCATGGGCTCTCCCTGAATCCGGGATGGCCATTACGACATCGGCATGGGCAGGATGCTCCTTTGCCAATCTCCAGCCTATTCTCTTTCTTGTCTCGTACACACTTCTATCATCTAGGACGGAATCTGCCCTGGCAAAATATGTGTACTCGAAAAAACAATGCGCACTATGCTTTGAGTTGAATAATTGGTGGGATTCAAATCCATTCGATTTGATTTCCACAACCTCACCAGGATTGACATCTCTTATCATCTCTGCTCCGATTACATCCAGGGCAACACTCTCGGAAGCAATTATATGCCCACCATCGAACCTGCCTAGGCATAGGGGTTTAATACCCAATGGATCGCGTATTCCGAATGTCCTATTGTTGAACAGCATCGTGAATGAATAGGATCCTACAAGCTCCTCCATGGTCTTTTTAATGGCCTTTATCAGGTCCCCAGTGGATTTCATATGATCAGCCAAAAGATAACCCACAACCTCCTCCTCGCAGCCCAATACAAAATTATGCCCCTTCTTCTTCATTCGTCTTAAAAGCGTCTTGGCATTCACGATGATGCCGTTATGGGCTAAGGCCACTTCTCCAACATCGGTTTTTATTATTGTGGGCTGCGCGTTCTCGGGCTTTGACAGTTTTATGGAGTAATATGCATGGCCAATGCCTTTTCTACCGCCAAGGGACCTGAGTTTCTCACCGTCAAAGACGTTGGCAACCAAACCCAGACCTTTATGAAAATTGATCTTCTTGCTGAAGATTGCTATACCTACTGCCTCCTGACCTCGATGCTGAAGAGCGCGGAGACAGTAGTATATATATGAAGATGCCTTTGATTTCGTTGCAACTCCAACTACAGCACAGTGCTCTTTTGGTTTCTCTTTCTTAAAGATATTAGAAATATCGAATTTATCCCTACTCAACATGCGTAGGCACCTTCATAGAATGTGGCTTCCGAAACAAGAGAAGGTAAGTGATTACCTCTGCTCCTATTCTCTATGTTCTATTTCCCACTCCAGCAGTACAAACACAAGGACTCTTTTGGAAGGCCTATTGCCTTAACCATGTCATCCAGGCTTTGGTATCTCAAGGAGGTAACATTGAGATCCTTTTCTATCCATTCCACCATCTGACGAAATTTCTCTGAATTCGAATCTATATATTCATGTACATCCTCGATGTCCTTTCCCTCGAGGGCTTTAATTGCCCTTCTTGCCGCAAGTTCGTGTATGCTCCTTGTGGAGAATGTATATTTGCAAGGGAACATTAGAGGAGGACATGCAACCCTGATGTGAACCTCCTTTGCGTCGTTGTCCCATAATTTCTGTACCGTGAAGTTCCTTAATTGGGTTCCCCTGACAATTGAATCCTCGCATAGAACCATTTTGTTATCTTCTATAACCTCTTTTATGGGAATCAGTTTCATTGTCGCCACCATGTCTCTTATCTCCTGGGAAGGTGGTGTGTAACTCCTTCCATATCCTGAGGTATATTTCACAAGAGGTCTTCTGAACGGAACATTCGCTCCCATGGCATATCCAATACCATGGGCGGTCCCCGAGTCGGGTACTCCTGACGCAAAATCCACTTTTATGTCGTCATTTTTCGCCAGGCACTTTCCTGTTCTCTCCCGAACAGACTCGACACTGATTCCCTCGTAGCTTGAAGCAGGATACCCTGTATAAATCCATAAGAAAGCGCAGATTTGATTTGTAGAGTCTGCATCCTTCTGCGGCTTTAATCCATCTTGAGTCAGAAGTACTATTTCCCCTGGGCCAATGTACTTCTCGATTTTAAATCCCAAATTAAAAAACGAACATGTCTCAGAGCCTATCACATAATCCTCGTCCTTTCTGCCAACAACCAATGGTGTGTGTCCGAACCTGTCCCTTGCTGCATAGATTCCTTCTTCAGTCAAGAATAAAATAGAAACCGAGCCTTTGATCTTATCGAACATCTTCTCAATACCGTCAATTATATCATTTCCCTGTGTGATCAATTTCCCGATTATCTCGGTTGAATTGAGGACTCCATCGTCCAGATTTGAGAAGGAAAGGCCCTCTCTTTTTAATTGGGTGGCCAGCTCTCTTGAGTTTTCGATTAAGCCAGCAGTCACTATTGCAAAGTTCCCGAATGATGATGAGATGATTATGGGCTGGGAATCCATGTCGCTTATGACTCCGATTCCAAGATTTCCGTTCATGTCTTTATAATCATCAAAGAATTTTGACTTGAATTGGGACTGGGATATGTCATGGATCTTCCTGTGCATGATTTTTCTTTCCTTATCACAGACAGCCAGACCTCCACGCTGTGTACCTAAATGTGAATGGTAGTCCACACCATAAAACAGGATATTTTTACAATTATCCTTACTGACTACTCCAAAAAGACCACTCATTACCTCAATGCCCCTTAGCCCAGTTATAGCCTCTCATCTTAGTGGAGAAACCGAAGCCACATGCAGAGCACCTCTTCTTTCTGATATGGTACGACCTCTTTCCGCATCGTCTGCAGCGGATATGGGTTTTTTTCTGCCTTTTACCCATGGATGGGGTGCCCTTGGTCATTTCCTCCGATCCTCCGAATTAAGGGGAAATATACACTACATTATCCCCGCGCACTATGGCAACCTCATGCTTTCTTTTCAGCTCCTTGTTAACATATTCTTCGGCATTTTTCAGCACGAGATTCATGTGCGGGTCGTAGCCCTCCAATATCCCACGATACTCTCGGTTGGCCTTAAGCTCAACCAACACCTTATTGTTCAGGCTTTTATTCAGCGTGTTTAGAGGTTTCTGCATAAATTTCCCCCGATGTCTCCAAATATACACAGAACTACTTAATCTTTATCACTGGATTTTTTTCTTTTAGGGAATCGATTCTATTGATCTTCAGAAAGTCCCTTCAAATACTTGGGTATGCCCGATGATTCCCTCGGCCCCACGAGAATCTCTCTTCCCGATTTTTCATTGAGTTTCGAGCTCATCCGTGCAACCATGCCTGGTATGATTATCTTGTTGTGCTTCACCTTCTCGTTTGCCCCAGATTTCTCCAAAGCCTCCACTACCATCTCGGGTGTCAGCTTCCCTGCGGCAAAGGCCGTCATAACAGATAAACCCTCGGTATCCACAACCTGAAGGAAGCTTGGTATCTTGCTGTTCTCAATGTCTCCTGCAACAGTGAAATAGGTTAATGAGAAATTGGTTGTGAAAAGCAAGGGAGAGTTCTCGTCTGGATTGTTGATTTCATATAGTTCGGGCTTCACCTGAATCGGGATCTGAGGATCTGTGTAGATGTTCTGCCTCAGTGTGAACAATGGGAACATCCTCCATTTGGAGATGTCGGAAAGCATCAGGGCTGCCGAGTATTTCATGGTCAATATGGCCACGTGTAACGCTTCCTTCTCAGGGTCACCCTCAAGACTCAATATCACCGGGTATCCCAGGGGTCTGAAGCTCTTTCTCGCGGATAGTCTCCTGATAATGGTAAGCAGCCTCATACTCTCGCCCAGGGATTTCTTTCCGAAGTCCAACATGATGTCCTCGCATCCTGCCTTTTTTATGTTCTGGGTAAGCTCAGCCAGCTCATCCAATCCACGATCTTCATACGCAACTATGGGACATTCGTACTTCTTGGCAAGTTCTGCCATGACCTGCCAGTTGTCCTTGTTCGCCCCATGTATCAGGGGTTTTTTGCTGGATGCTATCTTCAAACCTCCTTCAATAACTTCGGGTTTATCGCTGATCAAAATCAGAGGTAGTGATGTTTTTTCTGAGGCTGATTTCACGACCTCGGCGAATTTTGCAGGATCCTGAGAAGAGGCTTTTATTGCGAGCATACCCAGCCTCAACATCTGCCCCACTCTCTCAAACTCCAAATCGCTTGCCTCTTTTATCTTTGCATCCAATTCATCTGGGCTTAAGGTGTCCTCGATTATCAGGGAATAGGCTGTTGGGTGATAGAAGGTCTTCTCATGTCGAAACAGCTCTGTCTCATTACCCATTTCCACTGCGTTATCGCCAATGCCCACTGTCACCAACCTTATTGGCGGCGCCGCAGATTCCTCAAGCTGTGTCTTTGCATCCTCGGATACATAGGGACATGCACTTAATTCCGCCTGTTTATTTGCCAACTTCATTGCGAATGCTAGACATGTGGGCACACCGCATTCACCGCAGTTGGTCTTAGGAAGTAGCTTATATATCTCTATTGCTGTGAGTGCCATCACTCACCACCTTCCTTTGTAGCCAGTTCCTCTGCTGCCTCCCTAACCATCCTCACTGCGACAGGGTGCCTCATAATCAACATATCAGCCCCTGCGGTAATTGCCGAGATGCCTGTTGTTGCCTCCCAGAAAGGACCTCTAAGGTTCTTCTCACCCCAATCTGGGTTATCCTGATATGCCTCCCTGGGCTTCCATGCCAAGGTGGTGTCGCATAATATTGGCATCTGAAGCATGGTATCCCCCATGAGGGCAGCCAATCTTATTCTCTCGATGACAGAATACGAATATTCGAGGCCGTAACCCAATCCAGCCTGTAAAGGATCCATGACGATATTTTCAGGCTTGACTCCGAAATCAGTTAAAAGAATATTGAGCTGCTTTGCTAGGTTGATGTCCAAATTCGAGAAGGCAACAAGTGCATGGTCATTTGCCATTGAAGCCACGCTTATGGATTTATACCTCTCCTCCTCTGCCAATCCTAGAAGACATCGCTCTCCCTTGGCTGCTTCCGAGCAGGCCTCCATGACCTTGGCATCCTTTTCCTCGTTCCCGCAGCCGTATATCATCAGGGGTACAGACACAGCTGAAAGGACTTCTTTTACTATCTCAACAGCCTCCTCGGGGCTCTTGTTCTCCTCTTCTGGATTTGTACCCTCAAGTTTCAGACATATGGCCTCGGCACCGTGCTTTTCGACGCAGGTCTTTGCCCATTGAGCAGGTGTACCCAAGACATCCTTAAAAGGCTCTCTAGCAAGGGCTGGATAATCCTCCCTTATAACATCCATGACCTCCATAGCAATCACAGTTTTCCTGGGCATCTCCCCCTCAAAGTAAAGGAAAGGCAGAGTACTTACACCGCCCAATGTTATGCTGTTTGATCTAGTCCCTCCTTCTTGGGATGTTGCACCGAATGTAACCTCTTTTATCTTTCCTGTCCATTTCTCCTTTGGTATTGTAACCGGCATACAGTTCCCCCCATTATTGCTTCATTTAATCTTGAATACTCGTTCTAGTTTCTTTCTCTCTTTATCAATACCTTGCGAATATGTGGGTGAATAACATTACAGTTAATAAAAATTTACATCATGGGCGGCATTTTCAATGCGGGGTGATCCACTTTTGTGAGGAATTCCAGAAGCTCGTTGGGATCGGTTGTTATGGTCTCATCGGCGATTTTGTCCACAAAATCTGGGGTGCCCAGCTCCTCGGCCCTCTTCTTCAGGGCATCCATGAGTGCATCTTTGAGGTCCTTCGGCATCCAGACGATTCTGTGGAATCCGCCGTCGGCAGGTATGAATTTCTTGCTCGTGAGGTACTTTCTTCCAACACCTATGAATCCTGGTGTCTGAAGACCTCCACCAACAGAACCTGCCAGGGTTGAGAATTTCATTCCAATGGGGGAAGTTCCAGGATACTCCCTGTTTATCACCATGACTCCATTAGCCTCAGGAACCATGGCAACTATGCACTCAAAGCATCCGCAGGAGGTCATTGGATCCTCCATCATGGTGTAGGCATTAAAACGCTCCAATTTTCTGTGGGTATGCTCGTGAACAGCCTCGTTTACACCAGTCCATTGACCCTTAACTTCATCTATGACATCACCTTTTACAATCGGCTGGTTGGGTCCAGTTGGTGCAATTTGGTTTGAAGCACTGGCATCCAGCCAATTAATTGCTCCACAAAGACCCAGTCTCTCAGGGGTGACAACGCAAACATGATCCGGGGCGAATGATTGACAAAGGGTGCACGTATAGAAAGTATCCACGGCTTCATCCACCAAATCTGCGATCCGGGCATCCCTCTTGGCATATGTCTCCATTGCCTCTGGCATTCTCTTTTTCAGCTCCTCTTCTTCTGTCACTATTGTCACCTGAACCCTGTTGACGATGGCACCGAACTCGGCATGCATCATGCTGTAGAGCACGTTTCCGAAGTGCTTAAAGCGCAATCCTTCGGCAACAGAGTTCTTGGAAAGCCGAATCCAAACCAGGTTCCTTTGACCTGTATGCCAACCACCCTCAGTGAAGTTCACGAACTGGTGAATCCTTCTCTCCAAAACTGATTCGAAGTCCTCCTTCATTTTCTTACCGTAAACATCAACGAAAATACCGAGATGGGTTTTACTGCCTTCTTCCATCTCGTCAACATCCTTACCAATCAAGGTGATCTTGCCGTCCTCCACCTCGTCGGCGCTTCGCATCTTGCATAATTCCATACCTGTGGTTTTTGCGGCACCTCCTGCTTCTACATAGGTCTGGGGTCTTCGTATGGTTTCTCCCTCGAATGCAGGACCGTAGGCCACAGGGACATCGATTTCGCCCATCTTGATCTGCATATCCCTGATTTCGATTGCTGTTGATACCATCTGCTCATAGTCCTTCTGCACGACGTACTTTCCGGGTATCTCTTCCACATCCTGGTCAGTGATTGTAGGGGAGCCATTGAAGAGAACTGCAAATTCGGCTGCTGCTTTGATATTGTCTATGGGGCCTAATTGAAGCACTACGACCTTGGGCCTTTTACTCAGGTAATTGTATATGTCCTCCCTGTCTCCAGGCTTTTTACCTCCGAAAGCCAGTGCGGCTCGAATTGCGAAGTTAAGTCCGTGGATGGCTTGGGTGAATTCTCCCACGCAAAAGAGCATGCGATCAAGACCCTTTTTCTCACCCACATCTATTCCAGCCTCCTTTATCTGCTGAATGACATCGAATGTCGGGATAATGAGCATACCCTTGTTCTGGCAGTCCCTTATGATCTTTTTCAGGGCCTGGGGGTCCTTGGCTTTACCTACTAACACAATGGCACCAGGAATGGTATCGTCCACGAATGCGATACCCAGTTCCCTTAAGATCTGATCTGGAACGAAACCGCTGTAATCTGTTCCCTCGTAGGGATCCACACCCTCCTCAACATATTTGAGGGCCTCCACGATCTCTGCGGAAATCATGGTGGCTTCACCAGATGCAACAGCGTTTTCGTATGTATAAACATCCTCGATTATCTTCCTTCTGACATCGCCTAATATGGTGGGTAATTGTCCCAACTGTTTCACCTTGATTCCTGTCCAGGCGGTAATAGATGGTAGGTAATAACCTGTTCCGGGATATTCGATTGTCTTCTCTCCACCGTATTTTCTTATGGCCCTGCTCAGCAGGTAATCCGCATATCCCGTGGCTATGATTGCCCCGTCAACTGCCTTTTTGAAAAGCTCCTTTTGCGATATCTGGGGCCGTACATCGGCCTTTGTTGTACCGTCCCAGTAAATGATTTCCGGATCGCCACCGATTCCCAGCTTCCATCTTCGGTATTTTATTATGTTGTTTAACTTTCGTGCAGCTTCCTGCGGATCCTTCTCAAAGACGAAGAATCCCCCGTAAACATCCTTTGCCGTGACCTCGGCTATTTCCGTTACAATGGGGCTGCCCTTATGAAATGCGTAAACTCCCACATGTGTGGGCCATCCTGTTGCCACAAGCCAGGTACCGATTGCCACTGCCTTTTCGGACATGGCCTCTGGAGCCGAGCCGACCATTGGGAATTGGTGCATGTCGATACCCATTTTATCAGAAAGCTCTGAGATCAGGTTCTCAACCCTTGAGTTGTCGACACAGGATCCCATGTGAAGAACCAGTGGTAGAGGTCCTCCCATGCCAGATTTTTCTCCCAGTTCTGTTAAGAATCCCTTCAATGATTCTCCTGCATATTCGTTTGTGGCCTCGGGTGTCAGGTATCCGTGTTTGGCAAGAGCCTGGGCCGCACAGCCTGTTGCCACCACAAGCACATTGTTTTTAGCAAGCTCCCTTGCGATTGCCAAATGACCCTCGTCATGCTGGGTCTTTACATTATTGCAACCAGCAATCAAACAAATTCCAGCAACTGTGCCGTCATTGATCTTATCCACAAGGTACTGGAGCGGATCCTCAGCATTGAATTTGCCCAGGACCTTTTTAATTGTCTCCAAACTGAATCCGGCTGTGACCTTGTTCTTGAACTCAGGGATGAAAACCTTGCTGGGATCCCGCATCTTGTAGGCTGCTATTGCCACTTTTATGATCTCCTTGGCGGCCTCACCTGCACCTTCTTCAGTGAACTCTATGTGTGTGTCTGTGGGGATTCTTGTTATCGGCATGGTGGATATGAGCCTTGTGTGAAAGCACTGAGACCAGTAACCCAAAGACGGGGAAATGCACTGGTAATCCACAACTATGGCGTCTAAAACACCTGTTAATACGGCCAGCTCCGAGCAAGCGAAATTGGTGGCTATTGGAACCCCTCTTCTCATGAGAAGTTCATTGGCTGTACAGCATATTCCAACAATATTGATACCTTTTGCACCTGCTGCTTCAGCCTCACCCTTTAATTCCTCGGCTGCATCGCAGACGACCTCTGAAAGAACCGGATTGTGGCCGTGAACACAGATGTTCACATGGTCTTCCTTCAGGGCGCCTAAATTGGCTTCTGAGGAGACGATATCAGGAGTCCCGAATAGAATATCCGAAAAATCCGTTGAAATGTTTTCACCTGTAACGTCACCCATTGCACATTTTATTCCACCAAATATTAGAGGAACAGGATCAGCATCGCAGCCCTGATGTGAGCGGTGCATGAGCTCCGCGATTCCCCTGTCAATGTTCGTGCACATGACATCATGGGAGTCAACTAGGTTCAATCTCTTTTCGGGAAGCATTGTCTTAAGCCATGTTGCAGGTTCATCGGTCTGCCTGGAAAAATCATCAAGGGCAGCTTCCGAAAGCTCTTTAGCAATGGTGTTGTTGTCCTTTCCCTCCACCTCGATTCCAACCTTTTGGGCAACGCGTTTTAGTTTTTCTTCATCCTTTATTGAGTAGGCAGGAGCCTTCCCTTCGGCGAGTGCGTGAAGGGTATGGGCAAGATGCCTTCCATGATCCGAGTGGGCTGCTGCTCCACCTCCGATCATTCTCAGCACCTTTCTTGCCACGATTGTGTAGTCCTTTGCACCGCATATTCCCTCTTTGGGCCCCCTGCCATGGGGATCGATTCGGCAGGGTCCCTGTAGACATAACCTGCAACACAATCCTGACTCTCCGAAACCGCACTGTGGTGACATTTTATCCTTTCTGTCCCAGTAGGTCTCCATGTTCGCTTCGGCAGCCTTATCCAACATGACAAGGCCTGCGGGATCAACTGTTTTATCCTTATGGTTTTCTTTCTTTTCCGTTACTTCGCTCATTCAAAGCCTCCGATTATATTCTTTAATTCTCAACATAAAGGTTAATATCAAGCCTTAATATACAAAGCCTGTGTGGGACAAGACGACACGCATGCCTGATAATCTCCACCCCCACACAAATCGCATTTGATGGAAATATTCTTCTCCTCCAATTTGCAAACGGCATCGAAGGGACAGGCCTCTATGCACTCCCAGCATCCAGTGCATTTCTCTTCATCCAAAACAACGGTGCCATCTTCCAATTTTGTTATGGCATCATATTCACAAGCCTCCACACATTTTGGTTTCTTGCAATTTACGCAGACCTGCACATGTGGTTTACCCTTTTTCTCAACCACTAAAATCCTTTGATGCATCTTCGGGTCCATCATCATGACCTCGTCGATATCCTTTGCATCAGAGTGGTTCATAATACATGCAATCTCACATGTATGACAAGTTTCGCATCTCTCAGGATCCAATTTTACGATCTTCAAGGAAACACCTCAGGCTGAAGATTAACCGATTAAAAGGATTAATCCCCCCAGTAATCAGCGTGTCGATTTTGGTAATAAATATTTCCCTACTAAAATGTTTCTGTGTTACTGTGTTGAGAATCGTCATAAATCATTTAAGATTTAGTGATTTATGACCGAATACGACTCATTTTTTATAATTATGTTATAAAATCGTTACAGTTCTATTGTTTACTTGCGAGTCTCGAAAGTAAAAATGATATCTGTTTCAACATATCATATACAGAATATGAATTGCTCTATAAAAATAGATAACAGATGGATAAAAACATCATGATTATCTGATGGTTGTGAACTTCAAAATCGTGCCTGTGCCTCTGAGTTTTGCCTGCACGTCATCAACAAAACGGAGGACCTCGGGAAGGGTCACATTTTTCTTCCATTTGTACTCGAAATCATGTTCACCAATTGAAGAAGACAACCCCATTTCAATAAGCTTCTTTGTGATCACGGAGCCCTTCTCTCCATCTGTGGAGACGAATACTTCAATATAGGTCTTCATTTATTCACCGAGGATAGAGAGCATCAATAGGATAAAATAGTTATGCAACTATTATCGAAAATGTCATTTCATTGCTCATTCGATTCTGACTTTCAAATTACCTTCACTCTACCCCCTCCTTTATATTGAAATACAATATAAAAAGAAAGATGTACCCATGGATGGGAGTATCAGATTCTACAATTATAGCAAAACAGTTAACGAGCAGCTGATTCTGGACATAATCGAAGATCACGGTGAGTATGTGCTACACGCAACAGAATCTGTTTTAGCCAGGCATTTTATGGATTGGGAGGGTATTTGCTATCTGGCAGATATCTTAACCATTTTCAGGAAGAATAAAAGGGATTATCTAATAGGCATAGAAATAAAGGACTGGAACCAGAAGGTGCATCCCAAATTATGCTGGGAGTACCTCAAAACCTACAGAAAGAGCTGCGAATACTTTTACTTGGCAGCAAGAAAATTCTCTCTTACTACTCCCATCATCGAGGAAGTTGGGCTCATCAACCTGAGCACCATGAAGGTTGTGAAGAAGGCCGAGTATCTCTTTCCAGAAAAGGATTTCAGGGCAAGCGTGGTCAGGAGCCTCAAGAAGTGCACAGAACCAAAAAGGGATATCATAGAGGATCCGTATCAGATGAGCCTGGATATGTTCCTGTAAAGTTTAAAAGTGATCCTAAATCTGATCCTCTAATCTAATTGCTTGAAGAGCAAAAATAAATTCTTCAATTGGAATGCCCGTTTTTAAAGAGAAGTTGATGATATCCTGTGTTGTATCAATGTTATTAGGAAGAGCAGCAGGATGTACAGCCTTATAATATTGATGAAGGACATGACCTATTGGATCGATTTCCCTTTTGAACCTGTTTCCAAATCCATATCTTCTTACGAACAAAACCGTAAAAAGGATCAAAAACAGAGGCCAATATATGAACAATAGGACCATGTAAAGCGATTTATTGGGTTTAACAGGAACATCGATTGGCTCAACTGGATCTACGGAGAAATTCCCAGGATCGGTTTGGTTCCAATTTCCACCAATATCAACTGCCCAGATTGTGAAGGTGTAATTTCCAATGTCATCGAATGTATGATTGTAGTAATATATATCGCCTGTTCCTGGGATCATACTAACATTCGTCCATGTTCCATCAGGAAATGTGATGTTTATCCATACTTCATCTATGCCGATATCGTCTGTGACTTCGATTGTTATGTTCACATCCTTGCCTTTTTCCTTGGGATCTGGTGTAACAACAGGTATCCCGAACCTCGGACCGTCTGTATCATGGAATATGAACATCTCAGGATTGCTTTTATTCCAGTTGTTACTTGCATCGGTTGCCCAAATATCATAGATATAAAGGCCAATATCTGGATAGAATGTATTGAAGTACCATTCATCACCACTTCCTGGGACCATGCTGTTATTGATCCATATCCCATTTGGATAT
>CP070672.1:2274871-2291676 GCA_020351895.1 Thermoplasmata archaeon | reverse complement strand
TGAATAATTATGAAGATGTTAGAACTTGGGTAAGAACGAGTGAGGGAACAAGCCATTACACACAGACAAGCCATGCGTTCTTTTATTGTGCTTTATTAGGTGAGGGACTGGTGGTTCCTGACTCCTGGAAGCCAGGCGGATCTGACTTCCTGAATGGATTGCCGGGAACAGGTGGCGATTCTCCACCACCACCTCCTCCGCCCAATATGCCTCCTGTGGCCTATGCCGGAGACGATCAGACCGTCTTTGAGGACCAAATTGTGATTTTCGACGGGTCAGGCTCCTACGATCCTGACGGAGTCATAGTTGATTATTCCTGGGACTTCGATGATGGCAATTTCGGCTCGGGTGAGAATCCAAATCATATCTATTATGACCCAGGTGTTTACACAGTCACTTTAACTGTGACGGATGATGATGGTGCCACGGACCAGGACAGTTGTACGATAACTGTAAATCCGAAACCTCCACAGCCACCTCCACCTATAAATCTCGTGGAAGGGTGGAACCTAATATCCTTCCCTTACAGTGTGAATGATACAAGTCTTGAAACTGTACTTAGCTCAATTGATGGAAAATACGATCGAGTTCAATACTTCGATTCTTCTGATTCTGCGGATCCTTGGAAACATTATAACGTGAACAAACCAGGACATTTAAATGACCTCGATCAACTTGATAATAAAATGGGATTTTGGATCTATGTCACTGATCCATCTGGTGCTGATTTAGTAGTTAATGGAGATATACCTTCTATTCCACATGAAATAACCCTGAATGCCGGCTGGAACCTTGTTGGTCTGCCCAGGACCGATTATATCACTGTTTCCGAAGTAACATCTGGTTTGACAGAACCCATATCAATTTACGAATCCAATCCTCTTGGAGGGTCCCATGACTTGAAAAACCTTGATTTTGATGATGTGATGAACCCTGAATGTGGATTTTGGATACATTCTCCAGTTACCCAAACTTGGACCGTGGTGAATGATGTGGCAACAGAATATAATGTGGATGCAAATACATTGGCACTCTGGCATCTGAATGATAATCTGGATGATGTGACAGGGCACGGATACACATTTGGTCTTCAGGGCAGCGCACAGATCTCAGACCAGAACGTCATTTGGATGGACAGTCCTTCTGGAAAATCCCTCAAGTTCTCGGGTTATACAGATAAGGCAATGGTATCCATCCCCAGGTCAGCCCTGTGGAACTCGGCTGACGATGTATTGGATTTCGAGGCCAAGATGTACATCGATGCATACGACGCTTGGAGCTATGAGAATGTTTATGTAATGGGAATGTACCAGAGGTACGACCATAACTACCTTTTCTACGATGGCAAATGGGAGGATGCACATATCAGGATCGAGAATCCCACAGCTAAAACATATATCATGGAGTCCACACAGGTTGCAAGTGATATTCCCTTTGGCGAGTGGTTCCAGATAAACCTTGTTCTGGGATGGGGACAGGCTTTTGTATACATCAATGAAATGCAGGTGGCAACCCTTACAATGCAGCCGGAGTTCGAGGGCTTATCAGATCCAATCGAGATATGGTTCGGTGGATTCATAGGATACGTCGATGAGATCAGGCTCAGCGATATCGACCGAAATGCGGACCCATGATGCAAGAATTGGCATTAACTTCTCCTCGCTGGTTCATGGTAACTTACATTCACATTTGATAATCATATAGCAGAGAATGATTCGGGGGTGATATATAAAACAAGATTCACTTTTGATATTCATCTTTGGTGTCTGGCTCACCATTTATTTATATTTATTACTGACATTTTCATAAAAGATTCCTGTACACTCTGATGGGATAGAGACTATTCTCAATAATTCATGGGATTCAGAACAGGAAAATAGAGGCCATGAGCATGAAAAAACCAAGGTATTTCCGATGTTCAATACCAGTAATAATAGTGCTTGGGATGCTCATTTTCTCCACCTTATCGTTTCGAATAAATGTTGTTCATCATGCCGCTGCAGGAAAATATGGCAATATAGTACCAACAACATTTGAATTGGAGCTTCTTGACAAGATCAATGAGAACAGATCAGAAAACAGTGCAGGACCACTGAAACTCAATACGACACTATGGTGGGTTGCAAGGGCCCACAGCCAGGATATGATAGACTACGACTTCTTCGATCATTCCTCTTCTGAAGAGGGACAATTTTCTGGCGCAAGTTTTTCCCAGCGTGTGAGAACGTATGCAGAGTACGGAAATAGTTACATAGGGGAGTGTATCGCCTGGAACAGTTGGGGTATAGATGTGGAATGGTGCATGTCGGCTTGGAAGAACAGCCCAAGCCATTGGGATATTATCATCAATCCAAATTTCCGTGAAATTGGATTAGGTGTACTTCAGGGTGAATGGGATGGTTGGCCAAGCTCCGCCCTTTATACAGCAGACTTCGGTGGGGCCTCGATTTCGGTTGATCTTTCTGTTGATGAAATTGATATAGATTTCGATCCTTTATCTCCATCTGAAAGGCAGGAAGTGAACATCACTGCAGATATCCATAATCTTGGAAACACGGATGCCTTCCCTGTATATGTAAAATTCTTTGATGGGGATCCCGATTCAAGAGGGATTCAGATAGGTTCTGAGCAGCAGATTCCGCATATTCTTATCCATGGAGAGTCAGCTTCCGTAAATGTTCCCTGGGATACGACAGGAAAACCAGGAAGTCATGATATCTATGTTGTGGTGGATGATGGTGACCTTATTTCAGAATCAGACGAGGGAAACAACATGGCTTTCAAATCGGTGGTGGTAAATGGCTCAAGTCCTCCTCCCACCAATCCTCCCATACATTTAGATGAGGGCTGGAACCTGGTATCTTTCCCATATATCGTATCCGACACGAGTTTAGAGAATGTGTTGGATTCTATTCAAGGGGAATATGATATTATCCAGTGTTTCGATTCATCAGATGACCTAGATCCATGGAAGCAATTTAATGTTTTAAAACCCCCACATATGAACGATCTTCACGGTTTGGACAACGGTATTGGGTTTTGGATTCATATCATCGATTCCGATGGAGCAGATTTGATTGTTGATGGTGAATCACCGACTTTGCCGCAATATGTCCCTATGAAACGAGGCTGGAATCTTGTGGGCTATCCATCATCTACCCAGAATCTGAGAAATAATGCATTAAACAATCTTGCCTATGGAGTTGAGATAGATTCTATCGAGTATTTTGATAGTATAACAGAAACCATCAAAGGACTAGAGGAAGGGGATTATATGGAACCTGGCCACGGATACTGGATTCATGCCACTCAAGACTGTACATGGATTCTGGATAATCCCACGTGACATTTATAAAAAATTGGGAGTGTAATTTTTTGCATACTGGTTCTGCAAAACATTTTGTCCAGTCTCAAAAATCACTATTAATAGAATCGCTAAAGGAATAGAATTAAAAAAGGGATCGAAAAATCCTGATTCAAAGTATATCTTCTAAGATTTTTTCACCTAGCGTCTTGAAAGCAAGCTCTACATTATGTCCCGTCTTAGCACTTGAAAGGTAAATCTCAGTTTTTTCGTATCTTGTAGCAAAATCTTTTATATCTTCTATATCCACTTCCCGATCATCCTCTAAATCACTTTTATTTCCAAGGAAAACAATTGGAATTTCTCTTGTCACACTGTGAACCGCATCCATCCAGTTCTCTAACTCCGATAAAGTGTTTTTCCTGGTGACATCGCAAACTCCGATTATTCCCTGAGCTCCGAAGAAGTATGCCTCCTGAAGGAGCTGGCGGAATCCCTGCTGGCCCATGATATCCCAGATCATCAGGTTAACATCCTTTTCCTCCTCACTCTTATGATTCTTAATCCTTATAGGCTTCTTTGTAATTTTTGTCCCAAGGGTGCCTATATATTTATCATCGAATTGATCGAAAACAAACCTTCTGATTAAACATGTTTTTCCAACTGCGCTTTCGCCAACTAAACATAGTTTCAATTTGAGAGGTTTTTTTTCAGGCACAATTTCCCCTCCGCTCATAGGGCTACGACTTCATATACTATATAAGGGGAGAACGCGTTCATTTCTTAAAAAGTTACCCTCTCAATATCACAAGTGATAATGACTTTCTTTCCAAAAGAAGAGCTCCTACCACCCTCGATCTCACTTACTAGATATAAAAAAAAGTTAATATTAAGTCCTTTCTTCTTATCATTTTTGCAAATTTTATGTTACTGGTATGACTTTATTCACTCTGAAATGGGGGGAAGGATTTAAATATCTTAACATACATACAATTAATACATCAGGCAGTAAACGGCAGTAAATAACCCTGTGAGCGCCAAGGAGGGGCGCGATGACACCAAAATGTGGTAAAGTTGGAATGAAGTGATAAAAAAAACGGACCGATTTTGAAATACCCCAGGCCTTAGGAGGGAGGCAAAAAACATGAGCAAGATCAAATATCTGGCGTTTTTGGCAGTAGCAGTGATGCTCATCTCAGTTATGTCCGTGATGAGTGGTAAGCCCCCGGATATGGATCCTCCAGACGGAAATAAGCATCCTGTCCATCAATATGCGATTCCACCTATTATAGATGGAGTCGTCCAGGTGGATGTTACCTGGCCTTCACAAATGTATATCGGAGTCATGCAGGTAAGGGACCCACCAGATAACATAGATGTAGCAGAAGTGTACATGATGTTCGATGACCTGACAGGCTATTCCAGGGTGGATAATCTACCATTGGGATTCGGTCCAGAGGACGAGCAGGGGTACTACTTTTACATCGGGATAAAACCACTCCCAGGCTTTTCCATTAAAGCTGGGGATCCAGGAGCTTGGTTGAGAATTGACTGGGATCAGGACGGATATATCGATTTTAAGGACAACAACGGTAACAGCGCAACCAAGGGACAGCCACCACATTACACAACGCAATTCGCCTACACGGCAAACGGTGTGGAATGGGCGATACCCTATATAGACAAATTAAATGGTGTGTGTTGTTCACCGTTTGACATCATCGTCCATGTTGATATCGTATTTCCTGAGAATATGGGCGGTATAACAGACACAGCAACCTTCCCAGGCGAAAGGCCCGATGGACCCTTCCAGTCCACAACAATCTGCGTGGGAGAAAAAATCGAACCTGAACCACCTGAACCAGGCGATTGGGGAATCAGAACCATAGGTTTTTGGAAGCATCAGCTCAGATGCGCCCTCGGCATTAACAAGGGTCATCAGCATGTCCCCACCACCACTCTACGCTATTACCTCAATGTGATTTCCACTGAGAGTACCATCGATGAGCTTAACGACATGGATTCAAGCATGGTTGAGGCACTTGCTTTGCTCGAACTGAGAGGAAATCATCCTATGTATGACAGAGCAGTGCAGCAGCTACTCGCAACATGGCTAAACTACGTTTCAGGGAATGAACAATGGGACTCTGACGGAGATGGCGACATCGATGCCGACGATGAATATCTCATCGATGTGATCATGTGGGCCGAGAACCTACTGAACGATGGCGACCCCACGAACGATGAAGAGGTCAAGGACAAGCTAGATGAACTGAACAATTCCGGAGATGAATAAAGCCTAAACCCTCTTTTTTTATTTTTTTTATAAGGATAGTGAAAACTATAAAAAGTTAATCTATGGATATATAAAAAATGAATTAGATCATGAGTATTTAAACACAAAGAATATTATATTAAAAGATTCTTATCAGGAAGAAGAAACCATGTTTAAAAGATCATTCACTTCAATTTTAGTATTTTTCCTCATCACAATCTACTTCTTAGGGATTCTGAATTTGATTACTGAGGATGCCGGTGGAACTGATGTTGAAGGGGGACATTTAACAGTGGATACAACCTGGACATTTGCTAACAGCCCATATTTTATTAAGGGTGATGTAATCGTGGATTTGGGGGTGAACCTCACCATTGAGCCCGGTGTTTTGGTAAAATTCAAAGGAGATTATTCATTATATATTGAGGGAAACTTAATCGCTCTTGGCAGCAGCGCCAACCATATCTCCTTCACATCTGATACAGGCAATCCTCCTCAAAGAGGTGATTGGGAATCCATCAGAGTGAACGCCACAGGTCGTTTAGAAATGAATTATTGTGATCTCACCTACGGGGATAACCCTCTATATTTTTATGGTACAAGCAACAATGTTATCGAAAACTCTACGATTTCTGAGAGCAGAAGACATGGTGTTTACGTGAGATATTCATCTTATATCAAGATATGTAACTCAGATATTGGGCCCAATAATTGGAACGGGATATATCTTTTGGAATCCACGAACACTGAGATTTCGGGCTGTACGATTCATTCCAATTCATTCGAGGGAATATCAATATACGATTCATCGTACGTCGCCATTGATAACACTGACTCGTATTCCAATGAGGTGGATGGCATCCATCTATATTCATCATCGAATATTACCATAAAAAATTCTCGAGTTTACCAAAATGGTAACAATGGTGTGGGACTCAAATTGACTGAAAATACGATTTTAGAGAACTGCGACATTTATTCAAATATCGAGGACGGCATTTTCCTACCCGATGATTCTGACGGTATCATTAAAGACTCCACGATTTATGGTCATAAAAATGGCATTTACCTCTTCAATTCTTCAGATTTTACCCTTCAAAACTTGGACATTTATGAATACACAGAAACCGGTATTTCCTTTTTGGATTCTTTATACAACTCCCTGGATAACATTGACATCTATTCAGGTGGTAACTTTGGGATTCTCATGTCCCAGGATCCAATATTCAAAATTGGTTCCTCATTTAATACATTAAATGATATCGATATCTCAGGTAATTTGTATGGCATTACAATTAGATTTTCTCATAATAATACCCTAAAAAACAGTTACATCCACGATAACACCAATGGATTCATTGCACAACAATGCGAGTTCATCAACATAACATCCAGCAACATCTCAAACAACGAATATTATGGCATATCATTTATCGGCTCCTCAAATGGAGAAATCACCTATAATGACCTTTACAACAACCACTATGGTATCTTTTTATTAGCACCATCGGTTTATAATCTAATACATCATAACATTATAAAAGAACACACCTACTATTCTTATAGTGCCAACATTCTCAATCAATGGGATGACGGCTTTCAGGGAAATTACTGGGGAGATTACGATGGTGTAGACCTAGGCTCAGATGGAATTGGAGATTTCCCCTATCCTATAAATCCTATAGGGGAGGACAGGTATCCCCTTGTGGACTTCTATAACACCAGGTTCAAGATCTTAAGCTCCACACCCTCCAATGAATCCATAAATGTATCTGTCTCAACAAACATAATATTACAGTTGTCTGAAAGCGCAATCAAGGAGACATTCGAGGGTAATATCACGATTTACCCTTTCATGTCCATTCTTTCCTACTCATGGGAGGATTCGGATAGAAGGCTTACATTAACATTAGCAGGTGATTTGACACAAGGCGAATTTTATACAGTGATTGTAAAGACCAATGCAACAGGTATTATTGGTCGAAACCTTCAATATCCATTCATTCTGAACTTTTACACAGAGAATCCATCTGATGTCACACCCCCCCATATAACGGAGGTCTTTCCAACGGGCACCGAGGTCTTTACAAATACCTCATTCATCAATATTTCGTTTTCCGAGTTGATGATAAAAAGCTCTGTTGAGACCGCTTTTTCGATATATCCCGAAATTCCTGGGGAATTTTCATGGACCAACAAGACCTTCTCTTTTCACCCAAGATGGGAACTTTTGGATTTGACGACCTATACCATCACCTTAAATGCAAGCATCGCAAAGGATGTGGTGGGTTTCACTCTCGATGGTAATTCTAATGGCTTAGCAGAGGGAACACCAATAGATGATTATTCATGGTCCTTCACAACCACAAGGTATGATATCATTCCTCCCATAATAAAAAAGGTGGAGCCCACAGGTAGTATGGTAGACATTAACTCACCAATCAAAATCTATTTCAGCGAGCTCATGAATCGAACCAGTGTTGAAGATGCTTTCAGCTATACAAATGGCTCAGTAGAATGGACGTCTGCAAACGGTACCTGGGGAAGAAGCGTATACATAATGACCTTTATTCCCGATGAACCTTTCAATTATAGCCAAGTGTATAGTCTGACTTTGAAAAGCACTGCCGAGGATTGGCATAACAACACCTTAGACGGGAATGCAAATGGCATTGCAGAAGGATCACCAGTAGATGACTACACATGGAGCTTCAAAGCGACCTACGATCCAAGATTTGGGTTACCCACCATAGGCGAGGTCTCTCCAATTGGCACAGACATTGCCATAGATACCGAAATCATTATAAACTTCAGCCAGACTATGAATCAGGACTCAGTAAAGGAGGCATTTTCAATCACTGATGGGATTTCAACTTGGGACGGTAGCAGTGGTGCATTCATTTGGGAGGATAATAGGACCTTCTTTATCCCAAGTTTCCCTTTGGATTATAACAAGACCTACACAGTTAGAATAAACATCACGGCAACGAACATCGCAAACACTCAGTTGGACGGCAATGAGAACGGCATACCAGAGGATTACACAATCGATGCATATTCATGGAATTTTGCGACCACCGCGCCCATTGAATTGATTTTAACTGATATTCAAGTGAATGGAGATGACGCAAGCAATCCCTTGATAACATGGTATCTGGGTCCAGGAGAAACGGCGATAATCACAGCCAAGGCAAAGAACACCGGGTATAACACCACAGGTGCACCTTTCATACTATCATTTTACAATATAACAGGTCCATTGGGTGGAAAGAATCCTTATAATGAATCCATAAATTACACCATAGTTCCACTTGTACAAGGTGGAGACTCTGGAGATAGGATATGGATCTGGGAGGTGCCATTTGAAAGCGGAGATTATTATATGAACATAACAGTGGATTACGGTAATGATATTCCTGAGTTGGATGAGAACAACAATACAATCACCCTCCATCTTGCAGTGGTTCCAGATTTGACCATAACCAATATAACAATCAACGGAACACCAATTACCGCATTTTCTGAAGGATTGATTTTATCTCCAGATGAGATAATAACCATTGGCTCAAGCACCACAAATATCGGGCAATCCAGCACCGGGGTATTAGAATTCAATATGACGTTTTGGGAAAGTAATGAAACCGGGGTAAATTTTGGGAACGTACTTTCTGATGTCGGCCTACTTGGGCCATTGGATGCAGGAATCTCCACAACTATGCAGTATATACAATGGCAGGCACCTAGAACAGCCTTGGCACAAGATTATTATATCAACATATCTTGTGATAGCAATTACCTCATTTCAGAGACCAACGAGGAGAACAACTTCTTCATTCTTCATATCAGAGTAGATGCTCCAGACCTCGCCCCTGATTTTGTTGAATTGAGAATCGCCAGTTCAGGTTCTGTTCTCGATAGCTATGCAGACCCAGTGGGTATTGATCTAATCTCATCCATAATATATCTACCAATGAGTGAGGATCTAGCCATAACATTCGATTGCATCAATCTTGGAGGTGTTAATCAAAGCCTGGGTACGAATGTTACAGTATACAATACATCGGGTCTTGGGGGTGCTCCTTTAAATGATCCTTTCTTTGAAACTTCCTTAGAATTAATAAATCTCACTGCTTTCGGCCTTGAAAACGATCAAACCTCAGAAGCTGGTCAAACTGTTTACTTTTCCTGGTTAAATCCTAATGTTGCAGGGATGTATTATATCAACATATCTTTGGACCCAGGAAATAAAATCAATGAACTTAATGAATCTAACAATATATTCGTTCTTGCAATCAATGTCTCCATATTACCAGTAACCACAGTAAATGCAATTGGTGCGGTCTATTACGGGGTAGAATGGTATATAAACAATTTAACACAAGTGAACTTAACACCGATTTCAGGCACACCACCTATCTATACATGGTACAGAATTCTTGACCATGATTCTGAGATTGTATTGCAGGATTGGAGGAATAATACAGGGAACACCAGTTTCATTCTAACGTTTGGCCAGGGTAGCTTCAGGATCGAGTTCTACAGTATCGACCCGATCTTTTCCGAGGAGACAAAATCCAAAATTGTTGTTGTGGATACAACTCCACCCAACACCACAATAAATATTGGAGTACCGAATTTTAAGGCTAGCGGTACCGATGTGCTGAACGTGAGTTCCAAAACACCCATTTCCTTTGATGCCATGGATTATCCCTCAGGCAGAAATGTGGATGATTCAAGCAATGCATCTGGGCTTTATTCCCCTTCAAAACCCGAATCAGGAATATTTTACGGTATATGGAGTGTCGTGCTTGATGACTATATTTCGAGCTTTCAGAAGTACATGCCTGGAACCTCTATTTACCTTTCAAATGACTCTTGGACCGATGGTTTCTATGAGATACATTACAATGCCACCGACAACCTTGGGAATAACGAGAGCATGAAAATATTCTCGGTCTATCTTGATAATACTTCACCAGCAACTTACATAGAGGTGGGTGCACCCAATTGGACCTTTGGTGTTGGCCAGATAGTGAACATATCATCGCTTACACAATTTTCGCTTTTAGCCCTGGAAGATAATGGCTCCGGATTGAAATCCACTCTCTATCGAATCTATGATGAGGATAACAGCGTTTATCTCATGGATTGGACCATTGGTACGAGTTTCACAATTAGCCCCTCACTTTCCGACGGAAACTATACAATCGAATTCTTTTCAATGGATAATGTCCTCAACTCCCATACGACTGGGCTATTTAACATTTATTTAGACAACAGCAAGCCGATATCATCCATGTCCTTGGGCAATCCAAAATATCGTCTTAGGGAGACCGATTACTGGATGGTTGCGAAAAATACTTCTTTCTCCTTGCAGGGTGAAGATGGTTTCGGAAGTGGTTTGAAAGGTACCTACTACTCGATTTGGAATGACTCTGGTGATCTTGTTGTGTCTTCAAATCTATACTCCCAGCCCTTCAATTTATCTGGACTCGGAGGAGATGGCCAGTATACCTTCAGATTCTGGACAATTGATAACCTCAATAACACCGAGTTTTGGAACGAAATAAAAGTTGTCTTGGATGGCACGTTGCCGTTTGTTCTATTCACTGCACCCATTGGTTCAGGCAATTCCGTGAATTCCTACATTCAAATAATTTTCAGTGAAAAGATGGATCACGATTCAGTTGAATCTGCATTCAGTTACACTGATGGAATCCAAATATGGGACTATAGGCATGGATTCTTCAACTGGAATGGAAGGATAATGACCTTTTATCCCTATGAAAATCTTTCAAATGGCGCCTTCTTCACTGTGATTATAAACACCAATGCATCAGACAATGTGGGCAATAGGCTTGATGGAAATGGAAACGGAATATTTGATGGTGATGATGACTTTTATACCTGGAATTTTTGGACCATTGAAAAGAGAGATATTGAAACACCTTTCGTGGTGAATGTTTTTCCATTGGAGAACGCCCAGAATGTGCCGATTAACGAGGAAATTGAGATAGAATTCAGCGAGGCTATGGATGAGCTTAGCGTTGAGATGGCTTTTAGATATTGGGACGGTGAGAGAACCTACAGCTCATACGATGGTGTTTTCACATGGATTGGAAATAGAACCATTTTCAGGCCGTATGAGACCTTCAATTACGATACAGATTATACAGTAACTATCCTAGGGATTGCAAGGGACATTTCAGGAAATACCTTGACAGAAAACTATACTTGGAATTTTAAGACTCAAGGAGACGACTTATCACCTGAAGTTCTATATTATTCACCGGCAGGTGACGGCGTTTTGATTGACACAGTCATATCGATAACCTTTGATGAGCCTATGAACAAAACATCTTCTGAAGAGGCCTTAATTATTATACCTTTCATTAATGGTACTTTCCTCTGGAATGAAAACACACTCCTTTTCACGCCTGTTTCGGCTTTGGAATACAACACTACCTATTACATATATGTTGGGATAGAGGCAAAAGATATTGTAGGTAATTCACTGGAATTTCCGTATCAATTCAATTTCACCACAGAGCCTGATACTTATCCTCCAGAAGTTATCGGCCATTTTCCAACAGGAAGTGAGATTTTACTAAACTCCACCATAACCATCACATTCAATGAAGCTATGGAGCACGATTCAGTTGAGTCAGCCTTCTTCATTCAACCTTCCGCTGCGGGGTCGTTTACTTGGGTTGGTAACACGCTCATATTCACTCCAATCGACTTGATTAATGAAACTACCTATACAATCACTATGGGACAAGAAGCAAAGGATATTTCAGGCAATGCCCTCCTTTCCCCTTACCAATTTTCGTTCACAACGAAAAAAGATCCATACCCTCCTTTTGTATTGGAGGTCGAGCCAACTGGTGATGATGTTCCCGTAGATTCTGTTATTAGGATTCGGTTCAATGAAGCCATGAATCTTACGAGCCTTTATGGTGCATTCAAAATCGAACCCTATATTCCAGGAACATTGAGCTGGGAAGGTGAAGTTTTGGTATTTAGGCCAAATGGTAGATATGCAAAAAACACGCTATATAACGTTACAATCCTGGGTGATGCAAGGGATGAGGCCGGAAATTCAATGCTTACGAATTACAGTTGGGAATTCGAGACCGAGAAAACGGAACCTTCAACTGGAGCACCCATAGCATGGGATGTACTTTCATTTGTGCTCTTGGCAGTGATTATCACCATTATTTTGGCATTGATACTGTATATTTACTTCTTTAAAAGGCGGAAAGAAGAAGACGAGGAGATAGGGGAGGACCTTGGAAGTGAAGAAGAGGAACCACAAACTGATATTGAAGAGAACTTGGTAGAGGACGAGAAGGCGGAAACCAAGGATGATGTGGAAGATAAAGATCTAGAACAGATCATAGAGGATTTGGAAAAAGATATGGGTATAGATTCTGAAGAGGACGTTGAGTAAAATATTGAAGATTTAAGGCAAAATTCTTGAACATATAAATCGATAAATTTTAGAAAAATACTGAATAAAGTCAAAAAAGCGCACCAAAACGTTTAATAAAACCCAAGTTGATATTAGATTCGAGAATAAAAATGAAAAAAATCGCTACTTTGCTTTTGCTCTTTCTGGTTACCCCGGTTTCAACAGCAGGATGCATTGACATTTATTTCGTAAGGGATCTGTTGGTCCCTTCCGAGGAAGACGAGATTAATTTCGGAATCACTGAATACAATTTTAACCATAACTTTACATCTGTTCCTCCAGAAAACATATTAGAAGTTTATAATGAGGAATTTATTGTACCAGTTAAACCATTGGCAAAACACATGCGCTTCGACATTGGGGTGGTAATGACCTCGGCAGAGGAGGTCTGGGAACCACTGAAAGAATATTTAAATGACACCCCATTCGGACCATATATAGAAGAACTCATAAAAATGGCTGCTCAAAGATACGTAGAGGTCACAATAAAATCGCCAGATGGTGATGAATGGTTCAACTACAAGTTCAACGATACCGAGACTGTGGAATTCCCTCCGGAAACCCCACTTTTCCTTCCAGGTGATGGTGATTGGGTTATTGAGGTGGAGGGAACAGGTGCTGGATACAGAATTAATGATGATTTGGCATACTTTGACACTTTTTCCGCAAAAGTGGTGGTCAATGAGCCAATAGAATAGATCGTATATAGAATTAATTTGGAATTACAAATTAGGGGGGTTGAAAATCATGTCAGAGGGAATATTTAAAGGGGAAATATGTGCAATCTGTGGAAAACCGGCAGAGAACTTCCTGTTCGCAGCCTTTGTATGTGGATCAGATGAGTGCATAGAGGAGGCCAGGAAGTTCAGAGGAGGGCCTGGTGGGCATAGATTTGAGAAACACGCAAAAAAATGCTGATTTTATCCGTCGAAACGTTTATTATCCTTGCCCCCAATTTAGAGGGTGTGAGGCCATGGCAGAAGAAAAGGATTACGAGGTTAAGGCCCTGGAGAAGAAGGTAGAGGTTGTCGAGGCAATCGTCGATAAAGAAATAGGGGATGGCCAACCATCTTCACAAGCCTCTCAAACCACACGCAAAGGATTTCAGGTACCTCAGATCCCAACAGACAAAATTTTCAAAACACTCACCGACAGGGAATTGTTGAGACAGACTTGGCATGACGAGACCATGGAGCCCCATATTCATTTGATAAAACTTCTACTCTTAGTGTTCGTTTTGGCCATTATCATAGGCTTATTAGGCTCTGTTTTGGGTATTTAAAAGCAGTGTCATTTCCCATACTTTTTTAGCAAGCCCTCCACGATTTCTGGGGCTTTTCCTTTATAATTCTTTGGATTCAATGCCCTCTCCAATTCCTCTTTTGAAAGGGCTTTCATCACCATATCGTCTTGTGCCAAGGCGTCATTAAAGCTGATTCCTTCCTTTGAAGCCTTCATTGCCGAGCTTCTTAAGATTTCGTGGGCCTCATGTCTTCCCATGCCTTTTTTAGTCAAGGCCATCATGACCGATTCTGCCATAATAAATCCTTTTGAGGATTCCAAATTCTTTATCATGTTCTCAGGAAAGACAACGAGGTTGTCGAATACATCCTTCATCTTTACGAGAATATCATCAACCAAGATACATGCATGGGGTAAAATGAACCTCTCTGCAGATGAATTCGCCAAATCGCGCTCATGCCAAAGCACATTGTTCTCAAAGGCAGGTAGTAAAAATGACCTGGCGACCCTTGCCAGGCCGCATATGTTTTCTGAGACTATCGGGTTCTTTTTATGGGCCATGGTGGAGCTGCCCACCTGTTTCTTTACATCAAAGGCCTCACTTACCTCTTTTATCTCGCTCCTCTGGAGGTTTCTGACTTCTGTGGCAAACTTCTCCAGGGAGGTGGAAATATTAGCAAGTATCGAGATGAGCTCTATATATCTGTCCCTTCCTATTATCTGTAAAGAAGCTTCCTCAGCCGAAAGTCCCAGATTTTTCATGACCATTTCTTGAATCTGAAGTGCCTCATCTCCTAAGGCTGCTCCTGTGCCCACGGCTCCTGTCATCTTCCCGACTAAGATCCTGTGTTTGGATTGTTCGAGCCTCTCTATATGTCTTTGAACCTCGGATCCATAAACAGCCATTTTCAATCCAAAGGTGGTGGGCACTGCAAACTGTCCATGGGTTCTACCAACCATGATGGTGTCTTTGTGTCTTTCTGCAAGATTGAATAGTGATTTACTCAAACCCTCAAGATCTTGTCCTATAAGCTCAACCGCCTCCTTCAGTTGAAGTGCAGTTGCTGTATCTATTATGTCATTTGAGGTTGCCCCCAGATGGATCGATTTACCGGCCTCGCCGCATTTATTGGCAAGAGCCTTTACCACAGCCATTACATCATGCTTTATCTCCCTCTCGATGGTATTAACCTCATCAACGGTCACAGAATTCAGGTTTGCATTTTCCCTGATCTTTTTAGCATCATCTTTCGGGATGTTTCCTAATTCTGCATGAGCCTCGGCCAATGCTGCCTCCACTTCAAGAAACTTTGCAAGCTTGTTGGCCTCTGTGAAGATGGTCTTCATCTCATCTCTGCCATAACGGTATTCAAGGGGACATACAGGACTTTCGATATTGGATTCTGGCATGAGAATTCCCTCCAAGGGGATATGGTGGTAGGGGTACTTTTATGTTTTTGAGTGTACTATTTATCGATTAATGTCCAATACAAATTGTCAGTTAAGATGTGACGATAAAAGGCGATGTTATTGCATGAAATCTGGATTAATCAAATACCGGTTGAGCTTCCTGATATGCTTTCGATTATCTTCCTTGCGGCTTCAATTAATGCTTCCGCTTCTTCTTCTGTCAGCTTTTTACCACGTTGGGCAAATACCTCCCTAATAAAAGCTCCAATTTTATTTACTGCAGCATTATCCTTACCATCTTCCAAGGATTCATATGCACCATTCAGTTTAGATATTAAACTGTTTTCGGTTCCCTTTGGTAAGTCGAGATCATCCACATCTTCCATGAGGTCCTTAAGGGCCTCTTTGGGAGTTTTATCTTCCATCCATGGCTTCATTAACGGAAATAGATCATAATGTGCATCCGGATGTGGAATCAGGGTATCACCAATGCCATCACCAGCCGTTCTACCCCCGGTACCATCGTCCAAACCGGAATAATCGGACCAATAGTTCCCCTCTAATAATGTTGGATGATAATAGGAGTTATTTGCAGGATCAGAATCTTCTACCTGATAAACATTATTAATGAAGTTATTATGGAAGAAGACATTGTCAGTGGAATTTCCAAAATGGGGATCGCCGAGATGTAATCCTCGGGAATTTACCCAAAGAATGTTGCTCGAGAAAGTATTGCTCGATGAAGTTACCAAATAGATACCATACACGTTATTCGTACAGTTGTTATTGGTGATGAGGTTGGACATTGCCCCTCCTAATCTTATACCCATTCTGTTATCTTCACAATGGTTATTGGTAACTATATTATTTGAACTATGATCATTGAGAGCTATTCCATCTCTATAATTATCGATGCAGATATTATTTATTATTTTATTATCATTTGAATAATGTTCAATAAGTATTCCCTGTTGGTTATTAGAGATGAAGAAATTATTTTCAATGGTATTTCTCAATGATTGATCCAGAATTAAACCCCAATCATTTTGAAAAAATAGATTGTTACTTATTAGATTGTCTTTTGAATAATCATAAGTCGT
>CP070672.1:2267214-2274771 GCA_020351895.1 Thermoplasmata archaeon | reverse complement strand
GATACTGAATTGGGCAAGGCCAAGGTTAAAACGGGGGGAAGGAAATGACCGAGGACATAGAGGATCTGTTTTTAAAGCTGAAAGACACATCAGAGCTCATGATAGACCTGGCGTACTCGGCACTTCTTTACGATAACGAGGAGATCGCAAAGGAGGTCCTGATACTCGAGGAAACAGTGGATAAACTCAACGATAAAATCCAGAAAACCGCGTTTATGACCTCTCTTGAGGACAAGAACGTGGATAAGGCCCTGGCCATGATAAGGCTCGCATCCAGTATCGAGGCCATAGCAGATGCAGCAATGGAGATCGCAGATGTTGTCCTAAGGGATATCGAACCCCATCCGATATTCAAAATGAGTGTAATGGATTCAGATGTCATCATAACAAAAACCCCGGTTCTAAAATCCTCGTACCTGGCCAATAAAACCCTGGGCGAGACGAGGCTAGCCACTGAAACAGGCATGTGGGTCATTGCAATAAAACGTGAAAAGAGTTGGATCTACGGACCCGATGAAAACACAAAGATAAATAAAAATGATGTGCTCTTTGCAAGGGGCCCAAGAGAAGGTGAAGGGGAATTTATGAAGCTGACAAGGTGATTTTACAGTTATTAATTCTCTTATCTCCTTTTTAGATAATTTACTTATCCTTCACTTACCCCATCTCTTTGTACTCGAGCCATAGTAATTCTCCTTTCATATTCGGGGGTGACATCATGGTTTCAAACTTACCCATGTTGTACAACCTAATTAGGAATACAAGGATGATGAGGAACATCGATATTAATCCAAACTTAGATATTGAGCCAAGTGCAGAAGCCAGGTAAAACTGATCAATGTCACTTATACCTCCCAAATTTTCGTAAGCATTGTATAGTATTATCTCTGAAATTATTTCCAAGATTAAGGCGAATAAAAAACTAAGTAAAATGATAAATTGGTAAAGCACCTTATCTCTTAATGATATCAATTTTGAAGTATGTTCATATAAAAAAATAACAATTCCAAATATGAGAAATATTAACCCTATACTAAATAATCCTGAAGATAAGGTGGCTTCTAGATTTGAATACTCAGTTCTTATATCGAGATATAATTGAATGCTTCTTTTTAAAATTAGACAAATACCAATTACAAATGAAATCAGTCCAATCAGAAAGTAGATGACAGGCGAAATCATCATATTTTTCCTATTAACATCTTCATTCAAAGGATTACCCCCCTATTCTTTCTATGGCCTTTACTTTAAGTTTCGACCCAATCTTTTTTTTGATTGCCATTTATTGATATCCACTAAGAATTACTCAAATTTGGTTTTTGTGGTTGTAGGAGAACTTTTTGGTTAAATTATCACTCACCCTTACCCTCTATCTTATCGAGATGGAAGTATGAATATCATTCAGTCAAATCAGGGATTCTCACCAAACTCTACTATTAAAGGGACTCTATCTGATTCTATTCTACCGGACCATATTGGTTCATCTCTTTTGTACTTATGTTCCCATAAGGAACCCATTTGTGATTTTAGCATAGTGATGATTTCCGGCATAGTTATTATTTTTTTACCAGTTACCAGTATTTTCCCGGCAATGTATTTATCCTTTTCTTTTTGAAGAACAAATAGAAGACCGATGGAGTTAAAATGAGGATTCTTTCTGAATTTAAATACATACGGATGTATACTTTTTATATCCTCATATTTTATATGTCTTTTACCAACAACCCTTATCCCATAGGGATTCTTAACAGGGTCTTTTGAATATTTCTCTGAGTTTATTATCAATCCTCCCTGAAATATCCTGAATCTGAATTTCTCATTACTTGAGACAGAGGCGAAGAAGAAGCTTGACAAGAAGATCACCGTTATAAGCCCAAAAAAAAGAATGATATCTTGTTCAAATATACTCCCGTATAAAATCAATGAAACTCCAATGACTGCAGAGATTATACCATATATCAATAATTTCAAATTGTTTGGGGAAGAATCAAATATTAATTCACCCAGCTCTTGTTCATCTTTCAATCAATTTCGCTCCTGTATTCTAATGAGGTTCGCATTTTCTATGCACCTAACGATATTGACTAATGATTATTCCGCAGCTTTTACACATCATCGAAGGCAATTGTTTTACTGCTGCTAAAGGTGCTGTTAATTTCATTACATTCGTTTTAGCCCCTCCAAGGACGCTTATTTCTTCACCCCAAAATAAGGGCCATCCTGCTCCTATGTATCCATACGTCATTTCTTCGTTGCAATAGGGACAATGGATTGGCTTTTCTTTGATTTTATCCTCTAATTCAGTTTTTATATTCTTTTTCGAAATTGTTACCCCTCCATATCAAATGTGATACGGTTGTGCCGACCTCCTTATGCCCCATCCCTTAAACCAATATCACTCATAAATCTCTTTCTTTCCTAACACTCTATAATTGACAAGTCCTATTACCATCATTACTAATACAATAATCACTCCAATATGAAAATTGAATACTTTTTCATTTAAAAAAGCATTGAATGAAGGAGATAAAACTGCTAATATTCCGAGGACAACAAAAGCAATTGCCCAAACAATTAGAGCAATTAGCAACCTATTTGTCTCAACTCGATCTAGAATCGTCATTTCTATTTATCACCTCGTGCATTTGCCATACGTTCATCCAGCTCCATTATCCATAATCGCCTCACCATTATAATTGCTAAAATAAATAATTATATATGAGTTTAATACTTTTGTGGGATTGCCCTGGGTTATCCCTTTATTCTCTTATTTACGAATCTGCTATTTCTCCTTAAATGAGAAAAAATTGTAAAGTAGCCATTGTTTTACTGTTTTGCAGGCGGAACCGCCCCTATCTGACGCATCATACCCAGAGCATCAAATACTCCCCAAATCTCGACCATTTTATTGTTTTTTATCTGGATAATGGCAATCCCCTTGATCTCAAAACTCCTATCGGTTGGAGGAATACCCTGAAGCTCACCTTTGTAGGCCTCCCTAATGGTGAAAAAATCCACGACCTTGTCACCTTCAGCAATCTGATCCTCAAATGTGAACTTAACATCGGGAAAAGCCTTTCGGTATGCCAGGATGTAATCCTTATAACGATCAATTCCCATGAAATTCTGTGAACCAGTATGTACTTTGATATCGTTTATCATCAGTTCTTGCATAGCATCCATATTACCCTGGTTCCAAACCTTCTTAAAAAATTGGTACGCTATTGTCTTGTTTTCTTCCTCTGGCATTAATATAACCTGTTTTCCAATTTGTCATTCTTTATCCTTTTCTTTCTTTAAATGCTTCATAAGTGCAATAAAAATTATACCACTTATTATGGCAATCATAGCGAAAACAACTGTCAAACTTAAATCACCTTCAAATCCCTTATAAATCGTAACAGCTACAATTCCTCCAATTGCAATTGCCATCACTATGATAAACATGATGAATGCTGGAGCAAGAACGAATCCTAATGCATGTTTTTTTCTAAAAAGTATGGCTGAAATCATAAAACCTGGTAATGCAATGGCAAGATCCATTACATGGATGGGATTTGTGGGAAGTTTATATTCTTTCACAAGTTCAGGTGTTTTTCCATTGATCAATGCAGGTATTATATCACTCAGCCATATGAAATAAAAAAGCGTGGCCACAATAAATAAAAAGTTGGATGTCATTTTCACAGGTGTCTTATCATCAAACCAACTTTTAATTTCCTCAGCATCAATTGTTATTAGAAATCCCATCAATAGATAGAATGATAATCCCAGTATTGCAATATATACTAAAAAGAGAGCATTGAAATGAACTCCAAAACAGTAAACAGCATACGAATACACAGTGTATATCATTGTCCCAAACCAGACAAATTGCCATATCTTTGATTCTCTCCGTACTAAAAAGGCTGCAATCAACAAAATCGGCATTACAGCAAAAAGATTTATGACATCCTGTCCAACTCCTTGAGCCGCATACTCAGGTGCTTCTCTTGAATAAATATCCTCAACAAGGATCCCCAAGATACTCGATACAGCGATTAAAACCGCCAAAGGTAAGGTTAGAAGCATCATCCTTTTGAAATTGAATATTTGCTCCATTCATATCAGCCAGACCTCATATTGGGTGCCGCACTACGATTTTGGCATAGCGCCTAAGATACTCATCTTTTTAACAATTCAGCGATTTCATGTCCAAAATTTGTGCATTTTGGGAACTCTTCATCCACTATAGGCCCTTTCATTCCCGCAACTTTTATTGACAGCCCAGGGATATCGGGTTTGGATCCGGGGACCTTTTTCTTGATTCTCTTTTTCATTTTATTAACTGCTTTTTCAAAGTCCTTTCCCATATATGTATCGAATACAGCGAATTGCTTTTCCTTCAATTCCAGCTTTTTAAGGCCATTGATAAACTTATTGACCCCTCCTACTGGATCACCCATATGATTGGGAGACCCCACCAGTACGATATCGTACTCGGGAATTTTTTTGATATCAACATCCGAGGATGTGCTAAAGGTGGCCTCCACTTCCCCCACTTCTTTCATACCTTCAACTATCTTTTCGCCAACAAGTTTCGTGTTCCCATATTTCGACTCATAGACTACGATTGCCTTTGCCATTTATTCATCCTCCTTGTAATTTACCATTTTTATATATTCGAAATAGTCAAACAATCTTCATTTTTTATCGCTCATCATCTTTAAGTCAAACGTGCCGATTCCTTTCCTCAAGACCACGAAATCTTCCCTTCAATCTTCAATCACCACACTAGTTATAACAGGTGGATCATCGGGCCAGTCTTCCATCCCATTGTAAGTTCCCGTGGGAAGTGCTTCAATGGCATCCGCCACACTGAATCCCTCAATTACTCTACCGAAGACCACAAAGGGGTAGGCATAATTATCGAGACTGGGATTATCCACCGTATTGATGAAGAACTGGCTAGTGGCGGTACCCGAGTCTGATTCCGAATCAGGATTACCAGAGCGGGCCATGGCAATAGTATATCTTGTGTTCTGAAGGCCAGTTCCCTCCCATGGGATCTGATCCGAGCTTTTTTGGTTTCCATCGGCTGTGAAGCCTCCACCTTGGATAACGAAATCAGGCACCACTCTATGAAAAATTATCCCGTTGTAAAAGCCACTATTGGCAAGATCTATGAAACTCCCGGCAGTATTCGGCGCCTTCTCTGTGTCAAGCTCTATCTTTATGGTTCCGAGAGTTGTTGTCATGATTGCTATGGGTTTACCCCCACCGTTACCATTACCTATATTGTCCCCATTCGTCTCTCCATTTTGATAAATATAAATAAATATGACAGAACCTACAAGAGAAACAATGATAATCAAAGCGATTATCGATATTGCAGTGCTTATCCTGTCCTTCTTTTTAGGCTTCCTCTTTCTCGAGCCTTTCTTTACTCCTTTTTTAGTCTTCTTCTTGCCCTTGGTCCCAATTGGTTTTTTAAGCCCTTTCTTATCGAATTCTTCCGCATCAAGCGTACCGTGCACCTTAAGAAGATGCCTATCGAGATTCTCTTTATTGACTTCTGCCCCGCAAAACGGGCATTTTTTCCTTTTCTTCGCCAAATCAGCACCTATTTTTATTGAATGTTCCGACTTAAATAACCTTTTGGATATTTCTGGTTTTCGCATCTTTTCGGTTTCTTATCTGAAATCCACATAGATTCACTTTTCGTACTCTCATCCCTGCTCGAGGCGGACGAGGAGCTCTACTAGTATTCGCATATGGAGGTAATAATTTTGTTATTCGTCTTTATTATTCATAAAAAATATAATCACTATTACTAACCCCAGAATTAATGTTATGAAAAATGCATAGAAGCAGATAGAATGATTGTTATATCCCTCAATCAATATTTGGTAACGTAATTCTATTTTATTATCACCGCTATTGATAAATGAAATATAATATTGTTGAGATTGGTTTACATGAAATTTGAATTTATTATCACTGATTTCTGTTAAATTTATCTTATTTCCACCATATATAGCCCCAGTTTCTACCATTATATTGATATCATCTGTGCTTTCAGAAAGATCGTATTTTATGATGATAATTTGTCCTTTATTAAAATTTAATCCTTTAGTAATTGATCCACCTGCATCCAATTTAATCGTATCATCTTTATAAACCTCCGTTCCAATTAAACTATAATATAATAAAAATAATGATAGTATAATTAAAGAGATACCAAATATTTTAAAAGCTTTTTCTTCCGTCTCAGACAAATCAATTGACATCTATCTAACCTGTTTCTTTTTTAACTCCATATGCTTTAGTATATAATCGCTCCTCTTTAAATTCCATATTCAAGGTGAGCATTGCTCCCCAGTGGCAATCCGGACATGCGTATTCCACGAAAACTCCCTTAGGATCAATATTTTCAGGTTTAATTATAAGCTCCAACCTGTCCGAATTACATCTAACGCAAAGTAATTTTACACCATTCTCTGTCTTGACTCCTAGAGACGAAGAGTTCCTGACCATCTCTCTTACCTTTTTCGGGTATGGCAGGGTCTCAGTCTTCAATGATGAGCCGCAAACCATACATTTATGGCTCACAGTGACTAACTCTTCTTTACGGTTCAGCTCTATTTTGCGAGTAAAGGGCGTCCTGCAATTGTGGCAAGGACGCGGCATCTTACCCCAATTGTACTCGATCATCTTTTTCACTTCTCTTGGGATACGCCTTGGTTTATCTTGGTATTTTAACACCCTCTTCGGTATCTTTTCTATAACTTTTACCTTTGGCTTCTTCTCCTTTTTTTTCATGTGAATCTCTCGAGGTTGTGATTATTATTCGATATTAGTTGGGTGTAATTTTATATCGGTATACATTCCTGTGGACAATCCCCTCCTTTTACTATCAAACAGACGCAGGCCTTGGAAATGGCGTTGGGATTATGTACACATGCCATTTCTAAGTGATGACCTCGTCCTGAACATTCGCTTCATCACACATGTATGTTGTCGTTCACATGGAATTGCTCCCTTATCGTCTTTTCGATTCTGCGATCGCAACCCCTCGGTCTAACGGACCCATGTCCTACCTCGGAGCGGGGCATCTTCACCGTCCCCTAACCTTTCGCTTCTCGGCCGGCCCCTGCCCTGCCTGCTCGGAGCGGGCACGGGGATATCTTATTTTCGGGGCATTTCTTTTTCTAGTTTAATTTGCGCAAATAGAAAGATCGCAACGATAATTAATATAATATCAAAGATTAAATAACAAAATACAAAATCATATTGTTCTATCAGGTAATACAAAAGAATGACAGAGGACAAAATAAATATCAATATTATTGTAATTGCTAGAGCTGGTTTTTTATCCATTTTTAAAAGCGCATATAGATGTACCCCCTCTTGCATGAAATGCCCCTCTGCTTTCTAATCCCCTCGCCTTTAAGCTCCATCTCTAAAACCATTATCCCTCTCAGCCCTTTTTAAATCTTTCCCATTGGAGCTTAAAAAGCCCTGGGGTAAATGTTGGGCACCTTCGGTAGCCCTTACGAGGATAAAGGTTTTGCCACT
>CP070672.1:2263465-2267114 GCA_020351895.1 Thermoplasmata archaeon | reverse complement strand
TTAAAATTGTTTAGAGAAAATTATAATGATATCTTTTCTCTTGGATAAAACGTAAAATGCAATTCACGTTGTAGTATGGACTAGCTTCAGTTTTAGGAATAAAATCAGAAGAACACTTATTAAAAGCTTAGGTAGATTAAATCATGAGTTTAATGAAGTGCTTACTACCTGACCAAGGACTCCCCCGAGGAAGTTGTTTAACCAATACACCCTTCGGAGAAAAGAAAGTTGCATGTGAGGTAACACTTCGAGGCGAAAACTCACATTATGAACGTCTAATTAAGTCGATACATTTATCGCGGCCCGAAGATTATCTCTCGGTGTACCAATCAGGGTGCAATCACAATTGTCTCAAATGTCACTCGTCTGACTTCTCGAAAACGGTAAATGGAGAATGGATAAGCATAGACATGCTAGCTGTAATGGCTAGTGACTATTTAAGGTCGGTGACAGTGGAAGAACCTCGCTCTAGAGCAACAATGTGGCACGCTGAGGATTTATGCTTCCATTGTGGCTCTTGTGCGATCTATGGAATGCGTTCGGAACGATGTCCCCGAAAATTATCCCTCTCTCAAGTGGTGCTATCTCCTCAAGGTTTTGGGCCAGCTCGGAACATTGTTGCCTTTACAGGGGGAGATCTCACCTGTAATCCCGAATATTATGCGCAGGCTACTACAAAAATAAAAGAAATGACTGATGGAAAGCTTTGGGTGCTGATCGAGACAAATGGTTACGCCCTCACAAAAAAAAATCTGAAAATTCTACGTGATGGGGGAGTAGACTCATACTGGCTGGATATCAAAGCATACGATGAGGCCAGCTACCGTAAATTGTGTGGAACTTCGAATTCAACAGTGTTAAAGTGTCTCCCCCTTATGGTGGATTTGAATTTCACGGTGGAGGTGCTTATACTACACATTCCTGGGATTGTGGAGACGAATCAACATCGACAGATAGCCCAGCTCATTGTAGACGTAGATTCCGCTATTCCAACCACTTTACTTGCCTTTTTTCCATCATATGAGCTGAAAGATCACCGCGCACCGACGTTTGAGGAAATGATGGAAAGCCAGCGGGTGATGAAATACGAAGGGGTGGAGAATTTACGTCTTGGAAATATTGGGGTCTTTGCGAAAACCGAGGAGCAACAGCGAATGGTACAATCTTTACGAAGGTAAATAAAAAGAAAATGTGGAACATCTTCTATACAAACAACCTATTTTAGTGGACAAAAATATCATGCAAAAATACGAGATTTACCCAATTGGATTCGTCCGGAAACAGGATGGAGAAGAATCCCTAGAAATCCTAGAGGACCATTGTTTAGGGCTGTATCGGCTCGAGACAATATCCCATGCCTTTATCCTATGGTGGATCCATGAAAATGATACTCAAGAGGCAAGAACAGCAAGAATCACAATCCCCCGTGTTGTGGATGCTGCCATTCCTCCAGAACAGATGGGAACATTCGCCACACGTTCTCCAAGACGCCCAAATCCAGTTGGATTGACATTAGTTAAGATTATCAAAGTAATCGAGAATAAAGTGGTTATAGATCACATCGATGCGTACGATGGCACCCCTATTATCGATATTAAGCCATATCTGCCGAATGGTGATCGAGTAGACGATCAAATCACCCTTCCACCATGGTTTCAACATCTCTTGAACTCTCGTTCCCCTGAAAGGAGAGACCTGGACTAATTAATAAAGGAGAAATATTGTCTGGAAAGAAGAGCTAATGGCTGAAGTGACAAGAAACGTCTTCCAAAAGAAAACTCTGCTCTATAATCCCCTTGGAAATTCACAAGTTCAATGTAATACATGTTGGCATAAGTGTAAGATATCAGAAGGAGAGTATGGACGGTGTCGAACACGGACTAATATGGAGGGGACTCTTTACTGTGTGAATTATGGATTACTGTCCTCTTTTTCCGTTAATCCGATTGAAAAAAAACCTCTCTTCCATTACTATCCAGGAACACATGCTTCGACTGTAGGTTCATTCTCGTGCAACTGTTCATGTCCATGGTGTCAAAATTGGAGTATTAGTAAGGTATATCCGTCAGAAGTTCAGTTTCCCCGTTATCTAAGTCCTGAAGAACTTGTGAAAAATACAGAAACCAATTCCAAAATCCACGGAATCTCAGTGTCATTTAATGAGCCAACATTATCATTAGAATACAGTCTGGATGCGTTTCGACTATGCAAACCTGAAACATATCGGATGTTTGTCACCAACGGGTATATGACCGATCAGGCACTCAAATTACTCATAGAAGCCAGAATGACAGGAATGAGTGTCACAGTAAAAGGAAACCGAAAAGAGGTTAAGCGTTATTGTGGAATAGATGTACTCAAGGTGTGGGAGAACATCAGAACCGCAGTGGGAGAAGGAGTTCATGTGGAAATAATTTGTTTGATAATACCTACTGTTAATGACACAGTGGATTTTTATAGGAACGTAGCGAAGAAGGTGATCGATATAAACCCAGATATCCCGTTGCATTTCACCCGCTTCCACCCTGATTATCAATTTACAAAGGTAAAGGCAACACCAATAAAAACCCTAGAAGAAGCACATGAAGTTGCGCAATCAGAAGGAGTAACCTTTGTGTACTTAGGAAACGTTCCTGGACACCCGCTTGAAAATACCTACTGCCCAAAATGTCATGAACTACTGATCAAACGGACGATCTACCATATTGAGATGAAAATGGATACCCGAACAGGGAATTGCCCTTCCTGTAGTACAAAGATTCCCCTCTATTTAAATTAAGCTTAGAAAACATCTTGAAAAAAATATCGAATCTCTTCAGGGACTAACAAGAGAGCAGCAGAAATAGCTCCAATCTGGGCATCAACAACGTGGTTGGCGGTTCCAACAATAATAATTACCTTAGGCCATGCAATCCCTGCGATGAGACGACTCAATTTTCTCTTTGATTTTCGATCGGAAAAGGTAGTTTTAGGTAAGGGGGGATATATAGCGTCTAAGAGGAAAAATTCACCAGAGAGATCATGAAGGAAAACGGTACACCCCATAGCTCCATTCATGAGGGCTTCGTCGCGGAGAATGACTGTATTGAGCTGTTCAATACCTGTGGCTTCAACACAAACAGCGGCATCCTTAGTCCCCATGGTATAACGCGGGCCCAGGTGAATCCGCTGATGAGGAATTTGAAAAAAATGGAGGCACTTCTTCCAAAAAGTCTTTCCCTTTGATGATAAGCAATGACCCAACCTGGGACTAAATTTATTTACTAAATCACGTTTACCTAAGTTTCTGAGAAGCGTTCGGGCTTGAGCTTGGGAGAGATTCAACGCTCTCGCCAATTTATACCTCCCCATATACTGGTGATGATGCAGGAGATGGAGGACGAAAAAATAATCAGCTACAGAAGGAGTTACTCGAAACAAAGAATGGTTTGATGCCACTATCTCCTACTCTTCTGGTAGTGCTCTTCTCTCGCCTGCTTTTAAGCGAATGACAGAACTGATTTGGGAGCCATGAAGATCCTCACTTAATTGTTGTTCAAGTTCTTTACTAGGTGTATAATCCAGGAGGAAATCGGGTTTTTCATCACATAGAACAATGACTGACCCGCTACTGCCCGTCAGCTTCGCTCCATAAGTCTTCTGTTCACGA
>CP070672.1:2254592-2263365 GCA_020351895.1 Thermoplasmata archaeon | reverse complement strand
GGGCTTATTGTATATCTGCTTGTAATCATCTGTAATAATACCATCCTTCACGGCACGTTTATAAAGCGATGTTTCAGGGAAAAAGCTTAGGGAAAAAAGTTGTAAGTAGTAAGGTCTCGGTATTTTCGATATGAGCTTTATGGTTTCAAATTGGTCTTCTAGACTTTCATAAGGATTGTCAACTATTATGTCGTACATAGGTGGATACATCTTTGCTTGAAATTGATTGATAATTTTTGTGGTCTCCAATATTTTATCATTAGATATATTTCGCTTGTACAATTTCTTAGTTTTTTCTGATCCGCTCTGTAACCCCATTGTCATTAGCTTTAGTCCTCCGTCACATAGGGAGTTCATCTTCTCTCTCGTCACATGGATCGGATCTCCCAAGCAAAAAAAGGGAAGATTGACCTTCTTTTTATAAAGATCTATATATTTCTCTAAATACTCAGTGGGTTGGTAAATAAAACAATCATCCGAGATCCAAATGCCCCGAATAAAATCCATTTTGTTTATAGCATCTTCCAGCTCTTTTATGACATTTTCAGGTGATCTGCACCTCAAATACTTCTCCTTTCCATGCAGGCGTTTAAGTATGTCGTTGCTGCAATAAGAGCAGTTAAGAGGACACCCCCTGGAAGTAATCACCTGATAGGTCGCCTTCCCGTCGTCGATTGTCATACCTCTGAGAAGAGAAAGATGTAAACGACCATAATCCATGGGTACGAGGTAGTCTTTTTCCAATATAAATGAATTGTCGATCGTATAATCGGGATAAGGTACAGAATCCAGGTCCTGGATTAGAGAGCGAGTCCCATTATTAATAATTTCACCTTCTCTTCTGGACCATATCCCTTTAATATTCGACTGATCCAGACCTTTTTCCAGACAATTGCAGAGTTCCACTAGAGAAATTTCTCCTTCACCAACGCATATCATATCAGCATATTGTAAGCATTCCCGAGGTCTAATGGTTGGGTGGATACCACCCCATATTATTGGCTGAGAAAGTTCTCTCTTAAGCTTTTGGGTTAGACGAGCTACCCTGAAAAAGTAATTTGTCATAAGTGTTATCCCGATCAAATCTGAGTCACTGCACAACTCTATTAGATTATTCATGGTCTTCTCATTCTCTTCAATGAGAAAGTCATTGAGATAACCGCCACGAACCTGAGGCAAAAAGACCATCCGCGTATGATGACCAGCTGTTTTCAGACATGAGGAGAGGATTCTAATACCAATTGATGCCACATCATAATAGGGTGAAATGAGTGTTATTTTCATCTCTAACCTGTCCTTTTAGCCCGCAAGAGAAATTGAACCCGATGGAAAACACGCTTGAAATCCCCGTGTAAGAGGGCTCTCATAGCTCTTCCGCCTTTCCTTACAACTTCAGCAATTTGATATAGCCAGGTAAATAATGGATCGAAGCCTTTTTGCTGAAAGATCCTTACTAGGAAGGGTGTCTTTAAGACCTTTAGGATCCAACGGGGAAAATAGCAATATCCTGACAGATAGATTAGATAATTCAGGTAGTTTCCGCTAAAGTGCAGAAAAGGCTTCCTATAGATTTCTTCAAGATCGTTTTTGATCAACCCTTCTGCTTTAGCTTTTTCATAGAGGTCCGTCTTGGGGAAAAGGACCAGGGAGGATAACTTAATCCAATAGGGTCTTGGCAAATCTGTGATAAGACTGAGTGTCTTCAGAATATCTTCTTTCGTCTCCCATGGATTATCTGAAATAACATGATAGCATGGAGAAAGCATCCTGTGATTGTATTTATGCAGTAAGTTTGCTGCCTTGAGGACTTGAGTGTTAGACACCTTTCGGCTATAAAGTTGATTTGTCCTGTCACTACCTGACTGTATTCCAATTTCAACCCAAATCAGTCCTGCGTCCAAAAGGTATCTTAGCTTTTCTTCGTCTAATGTTGTTGCACTAGCTTGACAGTAAAAGGGCAGACCGATTTTTTCCTCATATACGGTGCATAGATCCTTGATGTAATCCTTTTTCAAGGAAAACAGAATATCATCGAAAAATTGAATTATCTTAATAGAGGGGAATCGTGTAGTAATCTCTTCCAGCTCTTTGATCACATTACCTACGCTTCTATGGCGGACATACCTGTGTGAATAAAACTTCTTCTTAAGGACACTGGAAGCACAAAATGTACAATTCATGGGACATCCACGGGTGGTCATGATTTTATAGGAAGGTTTCATTCTACCATCCAGTGCAGGAGCCAGAGAAAACAGATTTTCAAACATACGCCCTGTTAAAGCAACGATACTATCTTTTATAGGGTCGTACACGTAATGTTCATTGAAGTCATAATCCTGGAAGGGTAGTGTATCTAAGTCCGTTATGGGGGGACGAATTTCATTTCTGATAATATCTCCACCTCCGTTTCTGCGGAACCAAAAGTTCTTTGTATTATAGGGATCTTGTCCTTTCTCCATCTTATCCATTAATTCTAATAAAGCCTCTTCTCCTTCCCCAATGCAGACCATATCGGCGTGAATGACCCCCTCCTCCGGACATAGAGTCGGATGGATGCCACCCCATACAATAGGCACTTTAATTGTTTCCTTTAACCTTTTCGTAAGCTGTAATGCCCTGTCAAAATATTGTGTCATGAAAGATATACCGACAATATCCGTATCCTTTGAAAGTTCTATTACCTGATCAATCACATAATCCCGATATTGATAAACGAACTGGCCACCAAAACGCAGGTTTTCTGTACCACCTGCAAGCAAGATAAGTTTTGTTTGATGTCTGTTCTTCTTAAGATAAGAGGATAGAGTTCTAACCCCAGGAGCGTAAAGATCAGGTGGTGATGGTGAAATTAGTGTTATCTTCATTGTACCGGCCCTGTGCACTTCTTAGTATTAGAGTTATGCTTTGCGGGGGCTCATAAACGGAACTGGATCGACGTGTCTTCTTCTTTGCACCCACCACAAATGTTTGAGGTAATGGTCGGGGTATTTTTTTACATAGTCCTCTAAGAGTTGCACAAACCTTTTCACGTTGTCCTCTTCATCTTTTTCCTTTTCCTTGATGATTGGCAAGGAGATTCTTTCCTCGATTTTCACCGTATGGGTATTATCCTCATTTCGGATAACGAAAACGGGGAGCAGAGGAGCGCCTGTTTTCCGAGCGAGGTTGAACGGGCTGATTGAAATCTGAGCAATGCGATTGAGGAAATCGACCGCGATCCGTTTTCCCGCTCCCACACTATCACCGGCAATAACCAGTACCTCATTGCGGGCGAGACGTCCGAAAGCGGGCCGCATAAATGTGTCATAGTAGATGAACTCTGCGGGCAGGCTCCGCTCACACTCTAATTCAAACTCGAGAGCTCTCGCTTTCATTCTACTCACGTTCTTTTCAAGCTCTTTCCAAACCGTGGGAGGGGCACCGATTTGGTTCATAGGGTATCCGCGATAACCCAGCGCCGGGAGAACAAATCTATAGTTCCCGAGATGGGCGATGAGAAGGATGACCCCTCTGTTTTCCCGCAACGCCTTGTTGAGATGGTTCAACCCTTCAACTACGCTGGATCTCTTCACTTCTTCCGGGGTCAGTCTTGGGAAGAGCAGAATTTCTATGTTTTCCTTAGATATCAATGAAAAAGTTTTTTTCACAATCCGATCGACATCTTTCCTTGAAATCTTTTCATTAAAGATAGTGAGCAACTCTTGCTGCATGATCTTCCGCTTTTCTCGCATAAGATGGTACAAGGCAAATCCCATCAGATGTCCCAAGACATAGTTGACGCGAAGAGGCAGGCGGTAAATCATCATTCTGCAGGGATACAAGAAAAACCATCGTGCAGTATCTTCCAAAAGCTCTTTTAGCATTGCCTAATTTGCCTTGAATATTGAAATAAATAAATCAGAACCAATTTCAGCACGATTTTTGCGAAATTGGATAAGAATTCTTTTTTATGAAAATCTTTATAAATCGTAGATGAATGCAATAAATTACGTAGTTCCGTTCGACGCAGAAACTTAATGATTTCTCGTGAAGAGACGTCACCGATAGGGTAAGGGGATCGTTCCACAGTAAACTTCCTCCAGTCAAGCTTTTCAACCCGGTACTTTCTCTTGAGAAATTCGTAAATCTCTGTCCCCGGCAAAGGATAACAGACGTTAAAGAATCTTCTGTCAAAATCGACAGTAAAGGCAAAATCCCGAGTATCCTTCATATCTTTTGCAGTTTCGTAGGGAAAGCCATACATGAAATAGCCGTGGACCTGTATGGCATGTGATTTGATGAGACCAACGAGATCACTAAATTGTTCCTTATTCCACTCTTTCTTTATCACTCTTAATATCTTGTTTGATCCCGATTCGATACCCATGATGATCTTCCGGCACCCTGCTCGATACATGAGGCTGAGGATTTCATCATCGTAAAAGCTCCGTTTTAAGGTCTCACATATACAATCCCATTTGATGTGAAGCCCTTTTTCAATAATCGCATTGCAGAGTTCTTTCACATATTCCTTGTCTGAGAGAAAGTTAGTATCCATAATGAAAATCTGACGCACATTGTACCTATTGTGAAGAAGGCTCATTTCCTCGATAACGGAGCCCACACTTCGCCTTCGAATTACCCTCCCATTGACAAGGTTGACGGAGCAATACGTACAACTGAGGGGACATCCTCTTGTGGTCATGATTGGGGCAACGTGGCCCTGCGTATCAGACTCATCGATTCTATAAGGATGATAATCTTTTGGATCGATCAGATCCCAACTGGGAAGTCCAAGAGTGTCGAGATCATCCGGAAAATGCGGGGGATTAGCATGAACAGTGCCATTTTTCCTCCAGATGAGTCCCGGGATCTCTCGCAATGCCGCTTGATCGAGAGCATTGTCCTGATGGTCGGAGCCTTTCTTACTAAGCTCTTTCACCAGGGAGGGAAAGCCGATCTCGGCATCGCCGCGGAATGCAAAGTCAACCTCGTTAAAGTCATCCATGGTTTCAGTGGGATTATTGGCAGAAGGGTGGGGCCCGCCGATCACCGTAACGATGCATGAGTTCACAGATTTTATGATTGATACAGTTTCGACGGCCGCATTGATATTATAGGTGAAAACCTTGATGCCAACGACACTAGGTTGCGTTATGCGTAAATATTCTCGGAAACGTTCAATTCTCAGATGATGATTCCAGCCTAAGATATCGACCTCAAATCCTTCCTTCCTGACGCCTGTAGCAAGATATCCAAGTCCTAGGTCGGGGATATCTGGATGGTTTTTCATAAGAGAAGTCAAAGGTACCATCAAGAGGACTTTCATTTAAACCATCCTAACCCCAAACGACATTGAAGAGTCATTCACATTCCTTTTCTCGTTTTTGGATCCCTAAGGAATTTCAACGGTCTGATAATAGATGACAGCTGAGACAAGGAACACGAAGGTCGGGCACCAAATCTATCCGATGTCTAAATATGCGTCGAGACAGAATATACTTATTGTTATTCCAAATATGGTCAAATCTTTCGGAAAGGACGTTGCCCATGGTACCATCAAATGTGAGACAGCACGGACGTATGCTACCATTCCACCCTATATAGCTTTCAGTCCATAACTTATGGCACATGTTCAGTTCCTTTCGCAGGTGCCTTGTTCTCTCTAATGTGTTTTCATTTTTAAAGACCCTCGGAATGTATCTTGGTCCGACATCTTTAAGGATAAACTCCTCTACATTTATCCGTCGACTGTATTCTATTGCCTTTGTTATCTCATGTCTGTTGTGATCCATTACGATAAATTGTATCTGGATTACAGGGTTCGATCTCCCTAATTCTTTTTTCCTCTGGATTAAAGTCTCAACATTTCGCTTCACCTGTTGTACATCGCCTTTGACCCTATATCTCTTATATGTCTCTTGCGTAATCCCATCCAAACTCACTACTAATAGTTCTAAACCTGAATCTATTATTCTATCTATGTCCCCCTTTTGAAGATTACAAAGATTCGAACTAAGGGCAGTCCTTATATTGTTTTCTGTGGCGTATTTTATCATCTCGTAGATATCCTTGTGAAGTAATGGCTCTCCAAAACCAAACAGTAAAATCTCGTAGAGATAGTCTTTCAACTCATCTATTATCTTCTTGAAATCATCCTGACGCATCTTCCCTCTTGGGTCTGGGTTAATCCCCAAACCTGTAGGACAGGTAGGACACTGAAGTTGGCAAACGTTTGTTGGTTCTATTTGAACACTGATGGGAAATCCTTTAACAACTTCTCTCCTCAAAAGTACCTGTAAATGAACTAAACAGAAATTATAGAGCTTCATACATGTTGTATGTCGTATATATGAGTTCAGGCGTCTTAGAGAGCGCTTTAATACAAGTCTTGTTGGCAAAATTGCCTTCCTCTGTAGCCTTCTGTTTTCTCGCATGTTTACTTACCATTTACATCTTGAAATCTGAGGGTCTTACAATTTTCTATAGTAATCAATTAAATAATGTATCACTCTTGATCCATAAGGAGATTTTAGAATAAAATCTTTTCCCCATTTTCTTAATAGTATCCCCACAGGATAGGAGGTCGCTGGGCCGATGTCAGATAGAATGGCAGCACCTATATTCTCAGTATCTCGCTCGAAAAAGCGAAAGGGACAGTTTTTACATCCACGAGTTTGTTTTTGGTTAACCATTTCCTTTCTTAGCTTCCGGTATCTTCTACCATTCCAAATCTCATCGAAGGATTTCTTATTCAAATCACCCATTTCTCTCATTGCACCAACGCAACAGGGCTCCACAGTTCCCTTGTTAGTAATAGAAACAGAGTTCCAAGGTAAAAGACAGTAATCATTCTTGGCCACCTTCTCACCTTTTACCCTTTCGACTGGGTTTGTAGGAATAATTTGCCCACAATCAAAAGGAGGGGCCATATCGAGTCTTATTCCCTTCTCTTCCGCAATAAGTCTTGCCTTTTCAGCTATATGATTATATGTATCCATATGATAGAATAAGGATTGATATCTCTGGGATTCAATCTGTGGCATAAGATGCATCACACATATTTCATCTACGCCCATCCCAGAGCCCATTTCAATCAATTCAGGCAGTTCACGAACGTTCGAATAACAAATAGCGAAGTTTAAAGATATTTTGGTCTTCCTATGCGCATCCGTTTCCCTAGTCTCATTTATCTTTGCAATAGATTCCACTATCTTGGAAAGTCTAACTCCTCTAATCAGTCTCAGGGTCTCTTCCGTAGCCCCATCCACAGAAATGCGAAGATCCACCCCATGGGAAACCAGCTTTTCAATCCGTTCATTGCTCAACAGAGTGCCATTGGTGGTTACCTCGATTTTCATAGGGAATCTTAGTAGTCGATCACAATATCTATCCCAATCCTTGGCGAAGAACGGCTCTCCCCTATTATTGCCTCCTAAAACACACGTTTCTACATACGGAAAAAGGTCACGTTCCAACTGTTCAAAGATTTTCCAATCTAAGTCTATAAGATCACTTTTCCGTGTACTCCCTCTGCCAGGAATACCAAGGCAGTGAGCACAGGATAGATTGCATTTCCCAGAGACCGCAAGCCAGATGTGAGTGGGTTTTGATTCTAGGATTAGTCTCCTTTCTTTTATCTCCTGAAGATTAACATTCTTATTATCTAAAACGATTTCGTCTTTAATATTTTCTCCCATTTCGTCGCTTCTCTGTTAGAGGCACTTTTCTCACATACTCAGTTATATACAATTATGTTTAGATTTTTTTATACGTAATAACAACCAAAAACGATAAAATAACCCTTACTCGATATATCCCAACCCTCGAAGTCTCTCTTTTAACAATTCGGATTCTTCATTTGAAAATGGACGCCCATTTCCTTCGAGCCTTTCGGGAAATTTTTCTTCAAAAAATCTTATTTCGTGAGTGGACAAATAATCTTTCCGAAACATGTCTTCCAATACTCTGCCATCCATGCTTTTCGGTATTGGTAATCCCAACAAATAAAGTATAGTTGGGGCGAGGTCAATAATACGTGCCCCCGTCATGGTTTTTCCAGGAATTATATTTGGACCGGATGCAATAAGAATACCATTTATCCTGTGTTGACCTGACCATCGATGATTTCCAAAAAGGTCATTGTTCTGAAGACCAAAATAGAGCATTTCGAGTTCGCCACCTCCGTGATAACCATTCCTTAACATACAAACCAAATCGGGAGCGTTTTGAATTTGCTCGCCGTGGTATATCTCTTCAGGTTTATATATTTTTTCTATAATTCTTTCGCCTGTTTGAGGATCCTTCAGGACTTCTAATTTACTGGCAATTTCATCCCTTAACTTTTCATATGCCTCATCAGGCCTTACCCTGCCCATGGGAAATTTACCTTCCACATTAATATAGACAGCCGGGAATGACCCTTCACAGAAGGCGGTTGTCTTATACCAATCAATAGTTTTCAAATAATTTGAGGATGAAAGCCCAATAATGATGCCCCTGATTTTGCTCATAAGTTTTTGGATGGATTCGTTTCGTGTATTCATTCCCAATGGGAGGAGCCAACTATCTGAAAATTTTCTCAGTAATTCTGACAATCGGTACTCCATATTTTTTTGGTACTTGGAATTAATGCTAAGATACCCCTCTCTCCTCAACCAGGTATTAAGGGAGAAATTCCTATGGAGAGGACCTTGTCCGTGATCGGACATCACCAGGATGGTTGTATAAGGATCTATCAGGTTTAGCACCTCACCCAAGACGTTATCGATCTTTTCATAGATCTGAAAGATGT
>CP070672.1:2245175-2254492 GCA_020351895.1 Thermoplasmata archaeon | reverse complement strand
GCAAACTCCCTAACCATCTTTCTTACCATTTCCTGCTCTTTGGTCAAAGCAAAGTCCATAATACGCTCTCCCCTAGGGAGATTGGCGTATGAGTTTTTGGATAAATAAGTTTTCTGTTACATGGTTAAAATAAGGGAGGACTTTCGGGATGATTACAACGTTACCGGACCTTGGGATGGAACCCCCATAAATCTGTATTAGTATATTCAAGACGAAGTCGATGCAGGAAATAATGTAGGCATTGGTTCCTCACTAGTTGACTCATCTCTCTCTTTTTCGTATTTCTTTTCCAATTTTCTATTTACCCAATCCAATGAATCCCAATCCAATATTCCGAAAACATTATTAGGAAGCGTAAATATGTTGGAAAATGCGGTCTTTGTATTAAAAGGCCCAGACCATGGGAGAGAGTTATGACCGAGTTGCTTGAAGATTTGGAGGAGCAGAGAAGCAAATTGAATAAAAAGGCTGAACAATACCGAAGACGACGGGATAGATTGAACAATACCGCAAGGAGATGGGCGGATAAGAGGGATGACCTTAACTCCAAATCCAGAGAATGCATCGAGAAAGCCAATGGTTTTAGGAAAGAAAGGGACAAGTTGAACGAGCTTGTAAGAAAGTCCAAAGAGGAAAGAGAGAAATTGAACAGGCAGGTATCCGAGAATCAGGCAAAGCTGGGTTCTCTTAAGAAAAAATATCTCCCAAAAGATGGAATTACCATCGAAAAATTGAGAAGGGAAGTGAGGAATCTCGAGTTTAAGCAGATGACATCCGTTCTTTCTGTGGAAAAGGAAAGAGAGCTTTTAGATATAATGTCTGATGTTCAGGGCAAGATCAAGGAAAGGGAGAAACTCCTTGAGGACAACAAGGAGATCCAAAGCATCCTGAAAGATAGAAACGATTTGAAACAGAAGGCTGAAGAGGCCCATAAGAAGGTGAGCGAATATGCAGATTCAGCCCAGAATAAACATGATTCCATGAGTAAATTGTATGAGGAAGCAGATGGCTATCGAAGAGAGGCTGACAAGGCCCAGCAGGAGTTCATAAGGGCCAAGTTGTCGGCTGATGAAGCCCATAAAAACCATGTTGAGATGGTAAGACAGGTCCATGATTTCGATAAGATCATAGCAGGCTTAAAACAGAAGAAAGAAAGGGCAAAAAGAGAGGTAGCAGAGACATCAGCAAAGAAAGAAGCAGAAGATATTTATGAGCGATTTAAAGCCGGAGAAAAGCTCTCCACAGAGGATTTGATGTTCCTTCAAAAGGCAGGTTATTTATAAAGGACCGGCTTTATATATATAAAAATTTTGGCAAATATATAAGTATCGGGAATCCAATTTAAGTAGGGGATTTGGGCTAGTTGTTAGAGTGCATCCCATCCCTTCTGACAAGGCTAGCCCCCCCTTCCTATTTTATTTTAAATTTCAGCGAAATTACATTTTACCTTTTTTTTACCGTTTTTATACCTATTACTCGGATATAAAGGAATAAAACGACGGTAAAACCATCGTAAAACATATCATATTAATTTCAAATATTAATTCATATTGATTTACAGAATTCATCCTAAACCCATTACCCTTAAATTCTATAAACACATTATTAGCATGATGCATCCTGCAAGAGAGCTTTCCGGAACAAAAAGCAATAAGATGAAGGGAAAGAAGATTGTGCTAGGAGTGACAGGTAGCATAGCTGCTGTAGAGACCGTTAAACTATCAAGGGAGCTTATCAGGCACGGAGCCGAGGTTTTTCCAGTTATGAGTCGCGCTGCACAGAAAATCATCCATCCCTATGCCCTTGAATTTGCCACTGGAAACGAGCCTGTAACGGAAATTACCGGCAAGGTCCAGCATGTTGAGTTTTGCGGGGAGGTGCAGGATAGGGCCGATTTGCTTTTAATAGCGCCTTCCACTGCCAACACCATCTCAAAGATCGCCTATGGAATAGACGATACAACAGTAACGACATTCGCCACAACAGCAATAGGCTCTAAGATACCTGTCATCATAGTTCCAGCAATGCATATTTCCATGTACAATCACCCCATAGTCTTGGAAAACATAGAGAAATTGAAGAAGATGAAAATTGCCTTCATAGAACCGAAGATCGAGGAGCACAAGGCCAAAATGCCAGAAATCGAGGAGATCGTGGCATTTGTTATGAGAACAATTGGAAAAGGGGATTTGAATGGAAAAAAATTGCTAATAATCGCAGGATCAACAGCCGAGGATATAGACGATATCAGAACTATTACCAACAGAAGCACTGGAAAAACCGGAGTGGAGCTGGCTTTGGAGGCCTATAGAAGGGGAGGTGAAGTTGACCTTTGGATGGGAAGATGTCAGGTTAAATTGCCTGATTTTATTTCTATAAAACACTTCGAATCCTTCAATGAATTGATGGAAATGACAGGTGGGATAAACCACGATATCGTAATAATCCCCGCAGCAATCTCCGATTATTCCCCAAATAAGCAAGAGGGAAAGATACCATCCGGCAGCAAGGAGTTGACCCTAAAATTGAGGTCGAATCCAAAGATAATCCAAAAAATAAGGAAAGACACCGATTGTTTTTTAGTAGGCTTCAAGGCAGAGTTTGGAGTTGGTATGGATGAACTCCAAGAAAAAGCCAAAAAACGGATGGATGAGATAGGCCTCGATCTGATGGTGGCAAACGACATTTCTAATACAACCCAAGAAGAGAACCAGGTATATATCATTGGCAAGGACGGAAAGAGCGAAGAAGTTTCCGGTAAAAAAGAAAAAATCGCTGAGAGTATTTTGGATAGGGTCGTGAGCCTTTGTTGAGGGCGCATGCTTTCGTTCCTGGTCATGTAACAGGTTTCTTCGAGATACTTGATGAGGATAAGGACATCAGAAAGAGAGGCTCCAAAGGTGCTGGTATCTGCCTTTCAAAAGGAGTTCGCACGACTGTTGAGGTTACTGAGTCCGAAAAACAGAGCATCGAGATTCTCATTAACAATGACAAGGCCGAGGCAAAAGTCACTGAACTCGTGATAAAGAAAATTATCGGTGATAATCCCTATCAAGTGAAAATCTCTAGTATAATTGAGCTGCCGCAGGGTCAAGGCTTTGGAATGAGCGGGGCAGGTGCTTTGAGCACTTCTTTGGCATTAACCAAGGTCCTGAATCTTGACCTCTCAAAAGATGATATAGTATGCATAGCCCATTGGGCCGAGATAACTTGTGATACCGGCTTGGGGGATGTAATGTCCCAGTCCAAAGGAGGGGCTGTCATCAGGAAAAAGGAAGGCTGCCCACCCTTCGGTATCCTCGAGGATATAAAAGCCGAAGATGAGGAAATAGTGCTCTGTGTTATTGGTCCCGAACTACCCACAAGGGATATAATAACAAATCCCCAACACAAGAATAGAATTAATGAATATGGAAATGTTTGTCTAAAGGAATTGCTCAAAAAACCCAACTTGAAGGAGATGATGGGGATCTCCTTGGGTTTTTCCAGGGGTACACGCTTAATATCACCTGAACTGGAAGAGGCATTATCAGTAACAAGAAGGTTCGGTTCTGCCACCATGTCTATGCTGGGAAATTCCATATTTGCCTTTGGAGACACAGAGAACTTGGTTAATCAACTGAAAAGTTTTGGGGAGGTATATGTTTGTAATATCGATAGAGAAGGCATGAGAATCGTCGAGGATGGGTAAAATGGTGAGGATAAAGAAATGGAAATTTCAAGGTGTTTACACGGACGGTGAGAGGTTATTTACCAAGAATCTGGTTCCTTCTATTCAGGTTTACGGTGAGGAATTGGTTTTGTGGGAGGGGGAGGAATTTAGGGTTTGGAACCCTAAAAGGAGCAAAGCCTGCGCAATGCTTCGTAAGGGCTGCAAGGTATTCCCCATAAATGAGGATTCTCAAATTCTGTATCTTGGTGCAGCAAACGGTACAACGGCAAGTCATCTTTCAGATATCGCATCATCGGGTACACTCTTTTGCGTCGAGTTCTCAAAAAGAGCGTTTTTGGATCTTGTTGATGTTTGCGAAACAAGGAAGAACATGATTCCCACTTTTGCAGATGCCAATAAACCGAAAACTTATAAAAATATCGTGGGAAAGGTGGACCTGGTTTACCAGGATGTCTCACAAAGAAATCAAACAGATATATTTCTTGCGAATGTCCATAGCTTCCTAAAGTCAAAAGGATACGGAATATTGATGGTTAAGGCAAGGAGTGTGGATGTGACAGCCAAGCCAAAGGATGTTTTTAAAAAGGCTGAGAGGGAATTGGAAAAAGGAGGATTAAAGGTCCTTGATAATATTATTCTTAAACCCTATGAAAAGGATCATGCTGCAATAATTATTGAAAGATAATATCGTGTCAAGCCGCACTTTTTAGATCATATAGGTGGTACCTCCCTTGAATATTGAATGGGGTTAAGTGCGTCAACATGTAAATTATCTTCACTTATAAATGTCATTTACTGATAATTTCCATGAAAAATGTTAATATACCCGAAGATGTACCATCCACTATGGAAAATAAAGAAAGGGTGAAGAAGGAGCGGATTAAATCGAAGATTTTATTATTTTTCTCTTTATTTTTCGTTTTCTCGATTTTATTTTTCCCTTTTGCAATGGCCGAGAACACTCCCCCTACCCTTACCGGTGGCACGGTCACTCCAAGGAGAAGCTATCCAAATATCGACTATTTATATACAGTTACTTACACAGATTTGGATAACGATGCACCCTCTAGTGTAAAAGTTTCCATCGACGAGGAATTTTACGAAATGAAAGAGGTGGATCCTTCTGATCAGAACTACTCTGACGGCAAGGACTATTCCTTTAAGAAGGTCATGGGCGAGGGGTCATATGCCATATATTACAGTGCCAATGATGGAAATGGTAGCACAGTGAATTCAGATTCTTTCACTTTAGGTGTAACCTGGGATGTTGGGCATTACGACATCATACATTTTATCGAGGAGGAGGTATTTCCCGGAATAATGCTGATTCTAGCCATAGTTTTTGTGATTCTATTCTTGCTCTTTCTCATGCTCTTGCTCATGGTTCTGCAGATGAGGAAGATAGCCAAGGGATTTGAAGGGAAGAAGGCGGGAAGAGAAAACGAGGAAAAGAAGCCAGAAAGAGAGTGAAAATCACTCTTAAAATCCCGCTATTGTCAGCGTACAGTTCTCTGTAACATAAAGCCAATATCCCTTACCAGTTCTCATCCAGTTTAAATCATTAAGTTGCGGATATTTGTTTTTATTGTAATGCTTCCAGGGATCGTTTACATCTGTTCCATTATAAGTTTGTATAGCGGTATAATACTCACCTATTGAATTTAAGGATTCCAAAATTGGTCTATCTGTGATTGAGGGAAAACCTATAAAATTCCAACCTTGATATAGTTGGATATCTGTGGACATTGGCAATCTTTTTTCTATTACATTTAACATAGCATCTTCTTTCATATGAATCCAAATCGCAATTTCATGAGTAATATATTTAAAATCATTATTAGAATCATACCAAGTGTCTGTGGCACGATCATAGCACCAAGCACAATCATAATCTCCTGATATAGAAGACAATACATAATCAATGTTAACATTGTAGTGAATTGTAGGGATTGAAATCAAATTCCATCCCTTTGATAAGTTAATCGTTAAATCATCAAACAATATCCATATTTCTTTGCTTTTTATCATATTAACTGTCAATGTTTCATTTCTGCTATCCTTAAATGCTGTAATCTCATGTGGAGTATAAGAAGAACCTGGAATTATTCTTTGTGTACATACAATCCAACGAGCGTAACCGTTTGATTCTGTATACCCATCAAAGACATTATTGTCAAAGGTATCATTTACAATTATATGTGCGTTTTCAATTGGATTCCCAGTTCTACTTATTACTCTAATATTGAGGTACCATTTTATGGTTAGAGAGCCACCAGATTCTACATTTGTACTATTTCCATGTGTTGTATTTAGAAGTAATGCTGTACCTGTGGCAAACACACGAATATAAGCTTGCTCAGAGACCCCATTATTCCCACCATATATACTACTATTAATGAGAGTAACAGAGTTTCCAATGTCCTCAATATCTATCCCATAACCCAAACCACCGCCTTCACCATCATTTCACCTTATATGACATTTTCTTATTGTAACTGAGGAATCCCGCATAATTTCGATTGCCGAAGATTCAATAGACCATGGGGTAGGTGCGCCAATAATTGTTAAGCTTTCAATGGAAACAGAACCTGCCCAACTGATAAAGCAAGTGGGATAAGAAGATGAGGATTTAATTATTGTAGTCCTATAATCCTCTCCTCTTATAGTAACCGATTTACCGATACTAAATACCTGATCATAATAACCTGAATAAATATAAACAATGTCCCCTGAACCTGATGCATCTATTGCGGCTTGTATTGAAGTATAATCTTCCGGTGGATTATTTGGTCCACTACCAGGTACATCATCAACGTAAATGGTTCCGGCGCTGACAAACGGTATCAACTGTATGATTATTGATAAAAAGAATAGACTTGAGATTAGGAGCGAGATAATGACTATTGATATGCCCTTCCTATACATTCAAATAATAAAATGTAACTAATCAGATAAAAATTTATCGATACCCTGCCCATATTTTGTTTTCTTCCAAAAACAAAGTCTTTTTTTGATTTAATAATCTTCACCCTCCATTGAAAATAATACCAGATTAATGTAAAACACAACTATAAAGATGTACTTTTTCTATAGAAGCCTTATATATCAATAGTGATATTAATGGTAATGTTGCTGATTTCCAAAAAAAGTTGAGTTGCGGTGGGAATTGGATGATGGAGGGTAAAAGAGCCGCAGAGTCCCTGAAAAGGGGAAAAAGCAATTATGAAGAGATTAAATCTATTTCTCTAGAAAGTCATCCCTCTTGGGATTATCATTATAAAAATAAGCAAATTGCTATAAAAGGATTAATCAATCGGAATGGCTACCAAATTAATAGTCCAAAGTTCAATCCCAATAAAATTAGGTATAGAAGGATTTGTGTTGTCATCCTGATATTATTGCTGCTGATACCCTTATTTTATTCTTTCATGATCCCAGAAGATGATATAACCTTTATTAACGATTATGAAGGCGATGAGAACCTAGAATGGATTGAGGCGGAAGAAGATACAATCACCTTTAGAGCAAGAGAACCACTTAAGCCAGAGAAAAGGCCTAATATTAGTGGAACAAGGGGGTATTCTGGCACTTCTCCACCAGTTGGGGATTGGACCATTTCAGGAGATGCAACTGTCTGGAACGAAACCATCACTTTAAATGGTAATTTAACTGTTACAGAAACTGGGAATTTAACTCTTATCAATGTCACCTTACAAATGAACTGTAGCTACAATGGAGAGTTTCATATCGAGGTGCTTGGAGGGGGAGAGCTTTATATTTATGATTATGATTCGGACCGATTTACAGAGGATGATGCCTCGAACATAACTGTTGTCAATACATCAAATAAATTCCTGTTCTGGATTCGAAAAGATTCATATTTCGAAATGAAGAACGGTAAATTGAGTTGGTGCGGGTATAAATGGGGGAGTAATGGTGATCATTCTGGATTATGGATTAATACTGATTTTGCTATAATCGAGGGGAATTTGATGACAAACGTGTGGAATGGGATAATATTTTATGAGAGTAACAACAATACAATTATAAACAATACAATAAGAGATAGTATTAACCTAGCTGGTAGATATAATGAGAACGATGCAAAAAGTATTGGGATTATTTTAATATCAACATTTAACAGCAGTATGGAAAGCAATTTTATTTCCAATTTAACAGGCAGATATGGTAAAAATTCTTTCCACGAAAATAGCCCACCAGGTGGTATGGCTGCAGGTATATACTTGTCTTATTCAAATAACAATATTATTATTGGGAATATAATCGCTGATAATATTGGGGGTGAGGGAGGACTGGAACCGCCCTCCGGCATCTACCCGGGGGCCGGAGGGGCAACAGGGGCAGGTATCTATCTACAGTCATCAAATGAAAATAAAATAATAAATAACATTGCATATAACAATACTGGAGGAAATGGAGGAAGAGGTGGGCATGAGGATCGTGGTGGAAATGGTGGTAGAAGTGTAGGTATACAGCTACTTTATTCAGAAAATAATGATGTTTACTCCAATATTCTTTATAACAATAATGGAGGTAAGGCTGGAATTACCGATTTAATGCCAGGAAATGGTGGAGATGGATATGGGATTTATATACATTCTTCTGAGAAGATAAAAATACACGATTGTATAATATTTAATAATGTGGGTGGCCCTTCAGGACCTTCAGAACCCCCACCAAGCCCTGGAGCAGATGGTCATGGAATAGGAATTCGTTTAATACAATCTTCGAAAGATAATTCGATTAAAGGAAATATTATTTATAATAATTCAGAATATGGTATTTATCTAAGTTCGTCCTCTAACAACAATATTTTTTCAAACACTATCCAAAGAAATTTAGATGGGATATATTTCGCTTCTTCAAATAAAAATAATTTAACCTCAAACGATATTTTTCATAATTCTATCCATGGCATCCTACTTGGTGGTTCCTCTAATAATTTCATATCTAAAAACATGGTATATAATAATTCCTATCAAGGTTTAATCCTCGATAGTTCCTCCAATAATATTGTATCTAATAACATTCTCTATAATAACTCGCAATACGGCATAATCTTAAGATCGTCCTCTAATAATAATATCACTGAGTGTTCAATTTCAGCCAATGGATTTAGTGGAATCTCCCTTGCTTCTTCATCTAATGGGAATAATATTTCCAAGAATGTTATATTTAATAATTCCCTTCACGGAACCTTACTTGTTAGCTCCTCCAGAAATTTTTTATCGAGCAATAGCATTTATAACAATACATTTCAAGGTATTTGCCTTGACAGCTCTTCATATTACAACACTTTATCAAATATTACCAGTATTAACAATTCTCAATATGGTCTATACATAAGGTCATCCTCAAATAATAAGATGACTAATTGCAATATTTCCTACAACAAATATGGTAGTATATATCTTACCTCATCATCTAGTAACAATCTGATTGTAAATTCCGGTATAATTAGTCCTTCAGGATACGATTTACGTCTTACATCTAATTCACACCTTACAGCCCTTAATACATCATTCAATAGATTAAATGTCCAATTTGATGATGCAAGCTCCACTCTTACAGTTCAATGGTATTTGCGTGTGAAGGTGACAAATCTTGCAGATTTTCCAATAAT
>CP070672.1:2239431-2245075 GCA_020351895.1 Thermoplasmata archaeon | reverse complement strand
TTGAGATGCGAAAGAGGTTATGTGAAAGAATTGGCAAACAGAGGCGTATGGCCCTTCACTGAATATGTGAAATGGCATGAGTTCAAAATGGTGATCTCCTATCTTCATCCATACAAGCCTCCCTCTGTCACATGGCTTACAGATATTTCCCATCCCAACATAATCCCCCATAAGAAGGGGAAGGTATGCGTGAGCGTTTTGGGAAAGAAGTGGCGACCCAACACAAAGCTGGCTGCGGTTATCAATGCCTTGTATTTTCTGCTTTCTGATCCAAATCCCTACAGTGCATACCCAACAAAGAAATGCCAGGAGGTGGCCAAAATAGTGAGGATGTTCGGTTTTCCCCTCAGGCGAAGGGTGAATCTAGCCTCCATTCCTTCAAGTAGACGATCATGAAACGGTGAGAACATGTTTTCCTTTTCACAAATTCAAAAAATGGCAAGAAAAAAAAGGGCTAAGGTTGGTATAGGCGACGGCAGTACGGGAAACGTGATTAAAAAAAGCGTTGAGTCGGCTCAAAAAGAGGGTTTTGCAGAGGTCGAGATATTCAACAATGCACAAAGCCTTACAGAGGCTTTAGACAAAGGTGGTATAGAGGCCGCGGTTAGGGGGACCCTTGATGCTAAAACCGTTCTTTCAACTTTGAAATCCCAATTCGGAATGAAATACATCATGAGAATCGCGTTTCTTGATATGGATGATGGGAGATTGGTTCTTCTTGCACCAGTTGGTGTGGATGAAGGCATGACTTTTAAAGAGAAATTGGATCTCATGAATCATGGCTGCGATATTCTATCAAGATTTAAAATCGAGCCTATGGTGGGAGTGCTCTCAGGTGGAAGATTGGAGGATTTAGGCAGGCACAAAAAGGTGGACGAAACTGTTGTCCAGGGTGTGGAACTGATGAAGCGGATTATGAAAAACGGAATATGGGCAGAGCATTTCGGCATCTTGATAGAAAAGGCCTTTTGTGAATCGAACCTAGTAATTTCTCAGGATGGTATCACAGGAAATTTGATATTCCGTACATTACATTTCTTTGGCGGTGCAAAGGGTATAGGTGCGCCGATTGTGAATCTCGATAGGGTATTTGTGGATACCTCCCGTGCAAAGGAAGATTACTCAACTTCCATTGCCTTGGCTTCTGCATTGTCCAGTTTTTAGAATCCATTAAACGTGGTGTGGACAATCTGGATTGATCTCTATTTCAAAAACCTCTGAGATGTTCTTTGCACCGTTGTAATAGAATATCTTGTTTGTGAGCAAATCTTCACTTTTGCAGGAGACCTTCAATCCCTCTCTGACCTGTACCGCGGCAATTACGCTGGTTGTAGTGATCTCGGCTGGAAGTTTATCCTGGAAGAAGGTGACCTCCCTTCCTGTGCAGCTGAACCTTTCCTCCATGATCTTCATATGGGTCTTGTTCATGGTGCATTCCAGGCAAGGAGTTCTCGGGGCCAAAACCACTTGGACCTTACCTATGAATCCATCGGTGGCACCATCTAGGTATGGAATCTTATGATGATAGCAGAAGGCATTCACATGAAGTCTTGCTGCTATGTTGTCCAGACAGCCAAAGACAATATCATGGGAGGGGATGAAATTTTCTGGAAGCTCTTGAATTTTTTTTGTATAAAAGGAGATTTCGGCATTTTCATCCAATGCCTTGAGCTTCTCTGCCACCACCTCTGCTTTTTTCCTCTTTTTATCGGCATCCAAATCCGAAAAGAAGAGGCAGCGGTTCAGGTTGGAGCGCTCGATTTCGTCCATGTCCACAATGGATATCCTTCTATAACCCGAGAGGACAAGGTCCTTGCAGACCTCGTTTCCAATGGCCCCTGCTCCTACCACAAGTACCTTGGATTTTTTTATGGCATCTAAATCCAGCCAGCCTATTCGTTTTGAGCGCTCGTACTTATCCTCCTTGAGCCTATCGGCACTGATGACCTTCATCCAAACCACTTGCACCAAGTGTAATGCTGTGGTGGAATAAAAAGGTTAAAGGATGGGATCTAGAAAGAAGTTTCTTTCGAAATCTAAGTGAGTTGGCCCTTGGCATGGCAGTTGGGACATTCTATGGTAATGGGTCTTTCTGTGCTTTCTACAGTGAATGGTGTATGGCACTTTGGACATTTGATCTGCTGCTTTGCAACAGCAGCGGGTGCTGCTGTGGGTTTGACGGCTGCTGGAACTGCCGCTGCCGGAGCTGCCGATGGCACAACTGGTGCTTCTGGAGCTTTAGGTTCCACTTCAGGAGATGGAGGTGGCAATCCTTCGGGCTTTTTCTTCTTCCTTGTGAGCAGTAAAATCAGTACCAGAATGATGGCAATGAAGGGTATCAGAAGAAGTAGAAGGGTCATCATGTCGAGCCCTCCAACTCCATCATCCGCTCCTTTGATCGAGATTGGAATTTCATGTTCTGCAGATCCATCATCACTGTCAGTTACAGTTACTGTAACAGTATAGGGTCCTGATTTATCGTACTTGTGTGTAGGCGATTCTTCGGTTGATGTTTCCCCATCACCGAAATCCCATAACCATTCAAATGTGGAGTCCTCATCATCGGAAGCCGTTGCTGCAAAGGTAACTTCTGATGACGGTTGATCACCTTGAGGTGGGGATGTTATCTCCACCTCGGGTTCATTATTCTTCACTTCATATGCATTGTTCTTTGTAATCCAGTCGCTTGTTACTTCACCATCCGAGAACTGCACCCTGAAGCTGTAATCGCCAATATCTGCATTTACATCTGGTGTGAAAGTTACCTGCCAACGCTGATCGATATATTGGGGTGAATCCTGGAAGTAACTGCCGCCGTCATCAATACCCACCCAATTCACTCCATCCGATGAATACTCGAATGTTGGAGTCAGCCCAGCTTCGCCATGGTCATCATCTGTTGCATCGGCTGTGATGATTACTGACTCTCCACGGTAACCCGAAGTATCGGGTATACTTAAGGTATCCGCAGTTGGCACCACATTCTGGACCTCTATCATGGCTGTACCTTCTTTAGGAGAGCTTTCACCTCCATCATCATCTCTAAACCAAACCTGGAAATCGTAATTGCCCAATGTGAACTCATCATCTGCAGGTGGTGAAAATGTGACTCTCCATCTTGTCTCACTGCCTGTTGGATTTCTCACATTTACTAAATAGGTATCATCCCAATTCCCGCCTTCCGGCCTATACTGGAAAATTGGAGTGATACCGTCCCCATCTTCCTGATCGGTTCCCCTTGCATATATATAGACCTCACCGCCTCTCTTTACTGTTGTAGCGCCTGCTTCTATACTTATGGTCTCGGGCTTATTGTTCTTTACTTCCGCATTATTTGAAGTGCTGACGAAATTTCCATTGTCACTGTAAGCCTTTCCATTATAGACACGGCCTCTGAACTGATATGTGCCCAATTCTGCGTTATCACCTGGAGTGAATGGAATCTCCCATTGCTCCTCCCCAGAGTCATAATCCGTGGGTTGGGGCGTGATATCTATCCAGCCTCCGCTGGGAGGTGAATACTGAACCTCGATTGTGAGTTCAGACTCTGCAAGTACTGGGTCTTGGGCATTGACGATTATGTATATAGTATCTCCTCTGAGCACTTCTGTAGCTCCTAATGTTATACCTTCGAGTGTTGGTATTATTTCAAGCACAGATACAAGATTATCTGCTATTTCCCAATCAGGGCTCTGACCACCATCGGTATCCACCACCTTTACCCTGAAATCATAGTCGCCTAAGGAGGCGTCCTTAGGTGGTTCGAATTTTATCTTCAGCCATCCCTGTGAATCGTAGTTTGTTGAGCCGCTGATGTAATCGGTTTTCCATGACGACTCTGAGCCGTATCGATGTTCGACCATGAGTGTCAGATCGCTAGTGTCACCATCAGGATCTGTGGCGTTGACGTGGATATAGACAAAATCCGTTCCTGCTCCAACCTCGGGTTTTGATGCTTTGATGTCATCCACTGTGGGGAGATTGTTCTTTACATTTACCTTTCCATTCAAACCTCCCACCTCCTCGTCATAATCGCCATCACTGTCCGTAACTCGGACCATGAAGTAGTAATCACCAATTGGGTCGCCTAATGGAGCAGAGAATTCTATCTTCCAAAGATTATAGATATTATCAAATTGAGCCGTACCCACGAAATTATCTTGGATCCAATTGATTCCTCCACCTGGCACATCGTAGTAGAAATCGACATTTAAATTTCCCTCGGTTTCTTCTAAATCGGTTACATTAGCGAATACCCAGGTGTATTCTCCCCTGTAAATCTCGGATTGACCCGATTTTAAGTTCTCTACAACTGGAATGTTGTTCAAAAGGACTATCAAGTCATTAGCATAGTACCAATCACTCTCCCCACCGTCAGTGTCCCAGAATTTTACCCTGAAATCAACAGGACCTGTTTTGGGATTAGGTCGAGTTTTTGGCGGAAAAAACTCGAATTTCCAATCACCAGAGAAAGAATCGTAACCATTGCCTGAGATACTGTCATTGGACCAGCCTGTACTGTTTGCGAGTTGGTACTCAATCTCTGCACTCCAATCTTCATCCTCTTCTATATCCTCGACATCTGATGCATCAACATATATAAAGACTTTCTGGCCCCTGTAAATTACCTCATCACTTGCATATATATCTATGACATCAGGCAGGTTGTTCAGGACATCAATCATCAGACCCTCCTCCCAGGAACTGTTCATTGGATATGTATCCTCGAACCTCACCCTGAATTCGTAGGTATCTATGGGTGCATTTACAGGGGGTGTGAATACAATTATCCACTTTTCCCCATCATATGTCTGAGATCCAGCATCAAAATAACTACCAGGATCGGTCTCGCCAATCCAGGGAGATGAGGAGTTGACCCTGTATTCAAAATATGGTTCAAGGGAATCTTCCGAATCCTCAACGTCCTGTCCATTTGCTCTAATCTCCAATGGATAGGCCCTAAAAACACTGCTGGCATTGGCGGTTAAATCTACTACTACCGGGATGTTGTTAAGTATGACTGTGATCTCTTGGGATTTTCTTATCTCGGGTCTTTTCAATCCCACCCTCGTATCCCTTGTGGCCGTGACATTATGTGGTGTATGGACCGTTTTTCCGTCGCTATTTTGGACGTACTCTGTTATTGGATTCCATCTTAACCTGCCACTTGCGTCTGTGGTTCCATAGGCCTCATTGCTCCCAAAAGTATCGTTTACCCAAACATCTGCACCTTGCTCGGGATTACCTAGGGTATCTGTCACTTCTATGTCCAGATACCATTTTACAGTTAAATCAGAGTTAGCATCTCCGAAACCGACGGAATCATTGTTGAAGGTTGTATTTAGCGTTGTTAGATGAACATTGTAACCTAGATAAATATCCAATATGGTATCAGAATCCTGAATCAATGTGGAATTTTCAATTATAACTTTGTCCACGGCACCGGCACCATGAATATTGATCTCACTCCCATTGAAATAGCTATCTTTTATCACTGAATTTGTGGAACCTGATAGTAAAAGACCGTTTACTGGATTTGTCCCGTTCGGCGTTACTTGACAATCCTCGATGATATTATTGTGAAAGTCTATATTGTCTCCTGACATACCAATACCGGCAACATCCGGATCGGATGCTTCAGATG
>CP070672.1:2234656-2239331 GCA_020351895.1 Thermoplasmata archaeon | reverse complement strand
TTATTGATAAAGAAATATAAACTTCCGGAAAAGGCAGATGTTGTATTCTTTGTGGGTTGTGTCTCTTCGTATTTACTCATTAAAATGATGAACTCGGCTTTGAAGATTTTACGAAAGTCAGATGTGAATTATACAGTTCTTAAAGATGAGTGGTGTTGTGGAAATATACTAGGATCAACAGGCCTTAGCAAGACCGATACATTCCAAAAAAGTGCCCAGCACAATCTGGATGCAGTGAATGCAACTGGTGCTCATACTTTGATTACCAGTTGCCCAGGGTGTTATCGCACATTTTCAGAAATGTATCCAAAGTATGCAAAAAGGCCGGATTTTAAGGTTCTACATCTTACGGAACTATTAGTTAATTTAATAGATGAGGATAATTTATCGTTTAAAAAATCTTTTGAGAGGAAAGTTGCTTACCATGACCCCTGCGAGCTTGGGAGGCTGTCCGGGATCTTTGAGCCTCCTAGAAAAATATTGGAGAATATTCCCGGAATAACTTTGGAGGAATTAATAGACAATAAAAGAAAATGCAATTGTTGCGGTAACGGCGGTGGTTTAAGCTCCCTTGAGCCCGAATTGGCCCTGAACATATCATTTAAAAAGATTGATGAAGCTCTGGAAACAAAGGCCGATTGCCTGGTATCCAGCTGCCCAAATTGCAGACAAGGATTAAGTAATGCGATCCTTGAGAAGAAAAAGAGACTTTCCTCAAATGGGGGGGGAGATTTTCAATTGGACATGATGGATATTACTGAAATTGTCGGAAAACTGGTCTAATTGGGTATTACAAGAATATTGAGAAAGGCTAACAAAGAAATTCAGAAAGAGGTGATGATATGAAGATTGGAAAATACGAGATGCCGGATGAACTATACTATAACAAAGGACATTGCTGGGCTAGAATACAGGACGATATTGCGGAGATTGGGTATGATCATTTTGGAGAGAGACTTGCAGGCCCCATAAAAAATGTGGAATTGCTGGATGAAGAGGATCTAATAGCCCAGAATGAGCCTTTTGGTACGCTGAGTAGCGGTAAATGGGCAGGAAAACTTGAATCCCCTGTATCTGGTGAAATATTGGAAGTAAATGAGGATATAGTGAATAACCCCCAGAAGATAAACGAGAATCCCTATTCATCATGGCTGGTGAAGATAAAATTGGAGGATACCGGGGAGATTGACAAGTTGATGAAAGGTGGATCCGAGTCACTTCAAAACTGGTTGAACTCTGAAATAAGCCAGTTTGAGGCAAAAGGGTACAAGTGGGAATGATAATTACATTGGAATCATTGTTGAGTCCTCTTGGATTTAAAAAATGATATCTGTGGGGGATAAATATGAATGAGGAAACTCAAGATAAAATGATCGTCCATGATGACGAGCCTGTGAATTTAGATCCAAATTTCAAATATGAGATAGCCAAACAAACAGGCGGGGAAAAGATACTTAAATGTCTTCAGTGCGGAACCTGTTCAGGCATATGTCCTGTCTTTGAGATTGATGAAAGATATGATCCTCAAAAAATCATAAAAATGGCATTAAATGGAATGAAAAACGAATTGCTATCAAGCGAACTCATATGGATGTGTTCTACCTGTTATTCCTGCTATGAATATTGTCCACAGGATGTAAAGGTCACCGAGTTAATGTGTGCGATTCAGAATATAGCCACAAGGTATGGCCATACCGCCCCGGTTCTTGAAGATAAGATAGCTATACTAAAACAACATGCAAGAACCATCCCAATGAATGGATTTGACAATAAAAAGCGCTCTAAGTTCAAGTTACCACCAATCCAAGAAAGACCTGATGATATTGCTCAAATAATAGAACATACAGGAATCGAGAAAATATTGGACCATGCTATGCATTCGATGACCAATGAAGACACCATTATTTCACAGGAGGGGAAGATGTGAAATATGCATCCTTTTTAGGATGTACACTTCCATCAAGGGCACACAATTATGAAGCTTCTGCTAGAATTGTCGGTAATAAACTAGGAATAGAATTTGTAGATACTTTTGAATTTAATTGCTGCGGGCTTCCTTTGAAGTCGGCACATTTTGAGACTTTTTTAACTATAGCAGGAAACAATCTCGCAATAGCCGAAGCTAAGGGCTACCCATTGGTGGTATTCTGCAACGGTTGTTTTGGAGCTTTATCGGAAGCAAATGAGCATCTCAAACGTAATGCAGAACATCGCAAGATGGTCAATGAGCTGCTCAAACCACTTGGCCATGAGTTTAACCAGGGTGTTAAAATAATGCATTTCTCAAGAGTCTTATACGAAGATGTAGGACTTGAAAAGATAAAATCAGAAATAGTAAAACAATTGAAGGGGTTAAGAATTGCAGCCCATTACGGTTGTCACTACCTTAGACCCAGTGATATGCATGAAAGTGGTGAAAGCCCAAAAAAGCCTACTTCACTAGACAGGTTAATAGAAATCACAGGTGCAACCTCGATTCCATATGAGGATATGTTACAATGCTGTGCCAGTCCTCTTTTAGGACCCAGTGAAAAGATTGCCATAAGAATCGGTAAGAGAAAACTTGATCATATAAAAACGGCAGGAGCAGAGATGATGGTTATACACTGTCCTTTGTGCAGCATAATGTACGATCAATACCAACCAACAATAGAAAAGATGTTCGAAGTTGAGTATAAAATTCCTGTATTGTACTATACGCAACTTCTAGGAATATCCTTGGGATTTGACCCTGCTGAACTGGGTTTAAAGAAAAACAAGGTAAAAGCGGATGAATTATTGGCTAAGATAGAAAATATTCGGTGAAGTGACAGGAATGAAAAACGGTGATAAGGTTGAAGGATTAAACACTGAGGGAGTTAAAATCGGAGTCTATGTATGTTCATGCGAAGGTTCTTTGGATAAATCTTTAAACATAGGACCCATAGTTGAATATATAGAGAATTTACCCGATGTCGTAAAAGCCCAACAGCATGAACACCTTTGTAAGAAAGATGATTTAAGATTTGTGAAAGAAGATATCAAAAATGAAGTAGTTGATAGGGTGATTATAGCTGGGTGTACCCCCAGCACTTATGAAGATATATTTGCTTTGGCCCTAGAAGATGCAGGATTAAATAGATATTTATACGAGCATGCAAACATCAGAGAACAGTGTGCATGGGTTCACAGGGACAAACACATGGCAACTGAAAAGGCCAAATCCATTATCTCCATGGCCTTAGCTAAATCCAGACTCTCAGAACCCGTGGTAGGCACTGTAATAGAAATAAAACCCAATGCATTGGTAATTGGTGGTGGGGTGGCTGGGATGCGGGCCTCGCTAGATTTGGCACAGAACGGATATATGACCTATTTGGTTGAATGTAAACCAAAAATTGGTGGCCGTACATATGAGCTTAACAAAACATATCCCACATCCAATTGTGGAATATGCTGTTTGCATGACTGCAAGAACTGTAAGCTCACCCCTAAAATAGAGGAATTTTATGACAATCCCAAAATCGAGGTGCTATCCGATTCCTTGGTTACTGATATCGAGGGTTTCATTGGAAATTATAGTGTAGAAATAAAAAATAAAATGGGTGAACATAGGCATCTTGAGGTAGGATCAGTAATAATATCCACCGGATCAAAAACTTATGATCCATATGTATTGCCCGAATATGGATATGAAAATGAAGATGTTGTAACAATACTTGAACTGGAAAAGCTCCATGGTTTTAGAAGACCATCAGATGACATGGTGCCAGAAACCGTGAACTTTATACTCTGTGTTGGATCACGCTCGGAAAAAAGCGGAAATCCGCACTGCTCTTTGGTCTGCTGCAACTTCGCAATTGGACAGGCACGAGAGATAAAGGAACTTTATCCAGATACGAAAATCTATGTGCATTATATGGATATTCGGGCAGCATATCAGGGTTTTGAGGAATTCTATGCTGAAGCAAGGGAAATGGGAATAAATTTCATAAGGGGTCGCGTGGCAAAGGTTGAGAAAATTGAAGATAAGCTCATTGTGAGGGCAAAAGATTTGGACATGGGCAGACTAGTTAAAATAAAATCAGATTTGGTAGTGCTTGCCGTTGGACAAGAACCCGCAGATGGGTCTAGACAGTTGGCAAAGATGTTAAATCAAGAGCTTGATATGGAAGGCTTTATCAAGAAAATCAATCCTCAATATCGTAGTATAGAAGAAACCGGGATATATGCCGCAGGTTGTGCTTTGGGTCCAAAAGGTATAAGATATTCTGTTGAAGATGCAAAAAATGCTGCAATGAATGTTGGCAATTTTCTCAGAAAGGGGAAAATCCACTTAAGTCCCATAAAATCCCAAGTAATCGATGCAAATTGTGATGGCTGCGCATATTGTATAGAGCCTTGCCCATATAATGCCTTGACCCTCATCGATTACATGAAAAATGGTACGGTAAAAAAGACCGTTGAGGTAAATAAAGGAAAATGTAGAGGCTGTGGCGTCTGTACGGCTACCTGTCCAAAAAAGGGTATCTTTGTTGCTAATTTTCGACCAGAGCAGATCAATGCCATGGTTGATGCGGCTTTGGGGGTTACTTAAATGACAAACCATGATTTTGAACCATGTATCATAGCCTTCTGTTGCAACTGGTGCGGATATCGTGCTGCCGACTCCACTGGGATTAATAATATTGAATAT
>CP070672.1:2220555-2234556 GCA_020351895.1 Thermoplasmata archaeon | reverse complement strand
TATAGCTCGTCTTCCACCCTGAAATCCACTATGTCGATATTGGCATTGAAAGGCTCTGATTCACCTGTATCAAAGCTCGATATAATACCCTCCCAATCCCCAAAGCTGCCGTCTATTACTATCCCTTCAGCTGATGGCTCGTGGGCCATAAATAGAATGTAGGGTGTAAATATCAGCAAGGCCACGAACACAACCACCATAAACACCCTGCCCTTTGTCTTGTTGCCCTCCAATAAAGCCTGCCTTCCTCCCAATCCATTTGTGATCCCGTTGCCGTTTGTTATGCCATTTGTGAGCCCGAACTTCAAGGCCCTAAGGCCCCTGGTCAATCCATTTGTAAGACCATTTGTAAGACCATTGGTAAGACCGTTTGTGAGGCCGTTTATCATTCCAAGCCTGGACCTCTTCATGCCATTTACCAAACCATTGACCCTACCGTTGGTAAGGCCGTTTATTCTCCCAAACCTGGTGCGCTTTAAACCTTTTGTCAGGCCATTTACCTTGCCGTTGGTAAGGCCATTTATTATTCCCACCCTGGTATGCTTCAGACCGTTTGTAAGGCCATTTACCTTACCGTTGGTAAGACCATTTATTATTCCCACTCTTGTCCTCTTCAGACCATTGGTGAGGCCATTTGTTAGACCCCTTGTCAATCCCATCTTCTTGTGCTTGACACCGTTTGTCAGGCTGAGATCAGGGCTTATTTTCTCGGGTCTCGCAGGCCTTCTTTTTGGTTTTTTCTCGGGTATTATATCAGGCTTTTCAATTGGTTCCTCTATCAACTCTTCTGTCTTCGGCTTCTTGGCATAATCCGGAACATTCAGCTCAAAGGCCTTTTGATAGCATTCAGCTGCCTCTTTCGTCCTGCCTAGATTCCCGAGAATATTGGCCTTGGCGATCCAAACCTTCTTGTGCTCGGGCCTGAGCTTGATCACGATCTCCATACATTTCAGGGCTTTTTTGTAGGATTCAAGTTGGCTAAGCAAGACTCCCGTTTTGAACCAGAGCTCCTCGTCCCTGGAACTCCTCGAAATTTCTCCGTCCAATTGTGCCAATTTCTGCTTAATCCTCGCTTTTTCTTCCAATCTCTGAAGATCTTCTATCACATCTTTTATCTTCTGAACGAAGTCTATGGCATGATTTCTTTTCACCATTTCATCCAGAGTCAATATCATGCCACAGCTTCCGCAGAAGTCGTCTCTAATTGCGACTTTTCCTCCACAAATATGGCACCTGTATTCTTCCTCAAGTCCCTCTACTTCCCCTCGCTTCCCTATACCACTTGTTTCAAAACCCTCGATAAGTTTGTCGGTCCATAAATCCTGAATTTTTGGTAGTTCTTCTGATAATAATTCTGCAACTTCATCTATCTCGTCTTTAAATGTGAGTGATCCTATGTCCTGTTCCTCTGTTTCAAATTCCTCGGCTGTTTCCTCGATAAACTTATCCAATTCATCGATCGTGGATTCTAGGAGTTCAGCTGGCTCCTCTTCCACTCCCATGAACTCCACACCGCAGCTTTCACACTTCACATCATGCTCCCCAACAAGACCACCACAAATGGGACATTCAAATACTTCCTGCTCCTCGCCTACAGGTTCTTCAATGTCATATTCAATTGGTTCTTCTTCCTTAGTCTTTGCTTTCTCTGGGATCTCAAGTGGCTCCTCATAATCCAAAAACAAGTCTTCGGAATCTGAGAATTTCCATCCACACTCTGGACATGAGTCCGCTGCCTTGTCAACAAAATTCATACATGATGGGCATTCATATATCTCCCTTTGCTCCTTTGGGGGTTCTTCGAAATCTTCCTCGGAAAAATCCTCACTGATTTCTTCCAATGCATCCTTAAATGAATCTATATCTATCGCGTCAATTTCTTTGGATATCGGTTCTTCTACATCCTCTTCTGCTAGAATCTCTTCTTCGACAGGAGTAACAACTTTCTCTCTTTTCTCTTCTTTCTTCTCTTTTAAAATAAAACCACACTCGGGACATTCGTCGACTTTGAACTCTTCAAGGTCCTCATCAGATATTCGCTCTACAGGTGATATGCAGTTGGGACATCTCGGATCTTCATCTTCGGAATCTATCACCTCTTTTCTAAAATAACTACCGCCGCAGTATTTACACCTGAAAGAAGGCAGCTTGATCTTGCTTCCGCATAATGGACAAGCTCTCTTTATCCCCTTTGGTTTCGGCGAACTTGGTTTCGGTGCGCTCTCCTTACTCTCCCAGCGCTTTGCAAATTCACTAAAGATTTTACTTTTATTTTTCTTGTCATTTGTTTCCCCATCTGAACCTGAAGTGGCCTTATCAATATTCTGTTGAAGTTTGGCCCCACATAACTTGCATTTTATAGAATCTGAAGAATTCGCATTGCCACAGGTTGGGCAGGTAATTTGATTCTTACGGTCCCCGCTCAATATTATCATCGCCGTACGTTTGGAGAAATTTTTCTAATTATATGCTTCTATTAAAAATTCGTAAATAAGCAAATTATGTAGTGAATATCCAATAATCTGTACGAAAAATACAATAATTACATAACAATTTTCTTACATGGGCTCTTGCGTAACTAAATAAAAATTTATAAAATTTTAAATCTTATAGAATCACTTCACCCGAAGGAGTTCCTGCAAAGCCTTAACATCGTGTGTTAGCCCTTCCAAAACAATTAATTTATCGTATATTGGTTTCAATGTCTTCCTCAGTTCAAGTGTGGTGACAAAGGTGCCACCGCCCTTTTCCTCTGGAACAGCCTTAAAATGATTCGAGATAATAGAATTGATGTACGTTGAGCGCTTTTCATTTCCCCTCTGCTGATCTATGATCTCCAAAAGGTCCCCATCAATACTGATAGCTATCTTCTTCTTGGGCATTGTATCGATACAGTAATACTATTCATACTTTTTAATTGTTTGGAAATTGATTTCGCATTTGATTTTATTGGTTTTGCACAATGCTTTTTTATTGTTAATCTTATTACTATGAATGTATGTCATCAAAAAAGAAATACTTGGATAGGAAAATCGAATGTCACAGATGTTGGGTTGATACTGATAGGGTGGAGGTGGAGGTTCTAGGTCCGAATATTGAAATCGATATCTGTCCAAAATGTAAGGGAATATGGCTGGATTACGGTGAACTTAAGAAAATATTAATGGACAGGAAATTATCTGATTATTTGACAAAAAATATAGGAACAAAAAGCAAAAGTGAAATGGTTTGCCCTAGGTGCGGCGGCCTCATGGATATCGAAAGGGCTGAGGATATAGAGGTGGATGTTTGTCTAACATGTCATGGTGTTTGGCTTGACTCTGGAGAGCTGGAGGCCCTAAAGAGCAAATCTAAGAAGGGCTATAAAGGTGATGAAGAAGAGAAAGCTCAGGAAAAGGAGGAGGAGAGAGCCAGAAAGGCCCGTGAATCCGCCCTTTATCGATTTTTATATAACCTCACTGGGAAATAAAGTTTAACGCCTTTGCTTCTTTTTCTTTTTTCCTGTCTTTTTACGTCTCTTAGCCTTAGCCAGGGTTTTATAATCGGGTTTCTCCATTAGATCATGTTTTGGACAGGGATAACCTAGGCGACATGCTCTGCAGTCCTCAATGGATGTAGGTGGACAGGGACCCACCATGTGCCCGTATTTCCTTCTTGGCATGATCTCCAAATGGTATATAGGATTCAAAGTCTATAAATTTCACTTACCATAATTGATTGATGAAATGAAAAATAGATGAAAGGGATATGAAGGTTCATCCCGATCGTTTCTTTTTAATGAAAATGGCAACAATAATCACAATGATAATGACAACCAGCATTAAAGGTGAAAATATAAACGAGCCAATATGCTCAGCGATGCTCTTCTCCAAGACCTTCATGTTAATGGGTACTATCTGACTGACAGGCTCATTGTTGTTCATAGAACCCAAGGAAGTAATGGAAATTTCCATATCATAGGTTCCAGAGATATCCTCTGGTATGCCTATTGCGAAATTGATGCTTTCATTGGATTTCTCAGGTAAAGCTATCTCTTTTGGAGCTGGTAAATTGAAACCCTTAACCTCCAGATCCCCTCTATTTTGGAAATCTATTTCAAAAACATCGTTGCCATTACCTGCATTCTGGATATTCAACTTTATATCCTTATTTCCCCCAGCTTTCCCGGTCAGGTCAAAACCCTCTGTGCTATTTGCCTCCACCAGATAGTATTGGTCCACAATAATCAAAGCCGATTGTGGTTCTATATCATACTGCAAGCCGCCTTGGACATAGTTCCCTGAGACTGTAACAGTAACCAATTCTGAAGATGATGTTCCTTGAGGAACCCTTGTTGTGACAGCGAATGGTTTGGTATCTTCACTTCCTCCAGTTCCTGAAAAGACAAAACTTGGTGGTATAACACTCGCTCCTCCATGGGTCGAAGTCGCATTCAAAAAAACCTTAACTTGATCGGGACCCCACTTTACGCAGGTGACTGTCCCGTCAATTTTGACGATACCTGAGCTCTCAGGAGAAACATCCGCATGCGCAGGTTCTTCCTGAAGCGAGAGCGTAACTTCTGTTAGGGGATTTGCATAGGCTGGAACAATAAATATATTAATGGCTGAGGTAAGAATCATTAAAACACTAAAGGTACCTAATATTCGGCTTCTGTTCTCCATTTCCAACCCTATTGATATTTATGTAGCCTTTCCCTTAATAACTTTTGGTATACAAACTAGGTGTTATCAGCGATCTTACCCTTCTGTTTCCTGATAAATACAACCACTATGGCAATAAAAATAAGAACAAGACCCAAGCTAATGGGAGAAAGAAAATAACTTCCGATTCCCGCAATTACACCCAACTCATCGACTTTCAGAAAAATATTGAAATCCACTTCTTCAGGATTTTCAGATTCCAATGAAGTCATCGAAGATAGGAATCCCATTACAGTGTATGTTCCAGAAGCTTCTTGTGGAATTTCAAATTCTAGATCTAGAGTTTCATTCGTATCCATTTGTAGTGGGAATTCCAATGGATCTGGTAAATCGAAACCGTTATTCTCCAAGTCCTCCCTATTTTTGAAGTCCAATAGAATGACATCTTCACCATTTCCATTATTGAATATGGTCAGGTCTGTTCTGACTTTTTCTCCAGGATATGCTTTCAAGGAAAAACCTCGATCAGAAATAGCCCTTATCTTAAAATATTGCAGAACAACGATCATAACGGAGTTTGGCTCCACAGAATATTGGAGACCACCCTGCACAAAATAACCACTCACTGTAAGGACAGGCGTTTCCAATGAAGAGTAGCCCATAGGAACCCTTGTGATGGTTTTAAAGGGCTGTACTTCCTCTGTTCCACTTACCCCAGCAAATACGAGGTTAGGGGGTTCTACACTGCAGCCTCCTGTATCAGACTGCGCTGTTAAGAACACTTTAACATCATCAGGGCCTACTTTTCTACAGGTGACATTGCCATCGACTTCCACAATTCCGGAACTCCCAGGAGAAACGTCCACCTCTTGTGGCTCTTCGGGAAGCCCTATGGTTACGATGGTGAAGGGACTTGCATCTACAGGAATTGAACATAAGGTTATATTTGAGAAAAGGGAACCTAATACAATCAATGATACAAATACCCGACCTTTCCTCTCCATGATTAACCCAAGATATCTATGTTAGGTATACTTTAAATTATTTTTGGTTTTTAAGTCATGGATACCAATAATTTTATGGCTTGGTTATTATAGATTTTAAGGAACAAATATCTCAACCCTGCTCCTCTTACCAATAGACAAAATTGCCAGGATTGCAATAACAATAATTATTAATCCCATTATCAAGGGTAATATGAGAGCACCTTCGAATTCGCTGTCAAAAGAATCATTTCCATCTCCATCTCCGTCTCCATCTGTCTTCTGACCATCACCTATAACTTCCATATTTACTATCTTCACCTCTTTACAGGGAGTGGCGCTGGTTTCAGATCCCTTGGAGGTTATACGTATTTTCAATGAAAAAGAACCAGAGATGTACTTTGGTATTCCGATTTTGAGGCTCACATCTTTATTAGCTCCTTCCCCAATATCTACTTCAATTGGTGCGGGCAGTGCAAATCCATCGTCCTCCAAATCCTTCTGATTTTCAATATCTATTTGGTAGATGTCGTCACCATTGCCCTCATTTGCTACATTAAGATCGACATCAATATTATCCCCTGGATCCACAAGGAATCCTGTTTTGTCAATAGACACCTTCATCTTATAGTACTGCTCGATTATGACAATTGTTGATACAGGTGCAATATCATACATCAGACCGCCTTGAATCCAATATCCGGATACAGTTACGGTTCCTGATTCAGAACAGGATGTGCCCTGGGGTACTTTTACAGATACAGAAAAAGATTGGATTTCCTCAGTTCCGCTTGGTCCACTAAAAACTAAGGACGCTGGCGTTATGCTGGTGCTTTCAAAGGTGCTGTTAGCTTCGAGATACACTTTGACTTGATCTGGCCCCACCTTTACAACCTTGACCTCACCATGCACCTTATCGATATCTGAACTTCCAGGGGATACGTCCACACTCGGGGAGTCCTCAAAACTCACAGTCACTGTGGTAAATGGACTTGCATTTACGGATACAATCCATAAATTGATTATGAAGAATACCGTCACAATAGTAATAATCGATTTTACAACCCAACCCCTATCCTTCATGCACAAACCTCGATATTATCAATGGTAATCAAGGCTTAAAATTCTTTTGGTTCATGGCTTTGACTATTCCACATATTTAATGTATAACAAACCCCATACCTGAAATCGATGTATAAAACAAAATCTGAACTTTATGAACTGGTAAAGGATTTAATGAATCAAGATGATTTCGAAAAGGAAATCGAAAAAAGGTTCCATGAATACGAGGGCCTCTTAAACGAAGATGCCATTGCATACCTGATAGTCGATGAAAAGGGAAAAAACGTCATGGACATGGCAACCATATCGGAATTGAAAGATGGAGATAGCGTGAGCCTCGAGGTTCATGTTGAGGATATCAAGGAGCCAAGGGAGTTCAAAAGAAAAAATGGAAGTCTCGGTCAGGTGGCGAATCTCATTGTTGCAGATGAAACGGCAATGTGCAGATTGACTTTATGGGACAAGGATGTTGAGACAGTCAAGGATGGAACCATAAAAAAGGATTCAAAGATAAGAATAGTCAATGGTTACGTCAAGGTTTCGAGTTTCGGAATGGAGATCAATATAGGGAAATGGGGGCTCTTTTTCATAGATTGACCAAAGATCCCTAAAATTATCACGGCTGATAATAACGAGTGATATTGGAATCACTACGTATTTTTATTTAAAGCTACTATGAAATGATAATACAAGTTGCATTGCTTCTATGGGTTATGCTTCAGTTAAAAGGAAAATGCCCAATCAAGAGAGTTGAATCGAATGAAGCCTCCTGAGGCCCAAGAAAACCATGATAACGAACATGAAGGAAACAAAGATGCAGAGGAAGGAAAGAAAACCGAAGATACTCTTTTATATTATGATGAACAGATTTCTAAAAATCCCAAAGATGTTGGACTCTATTTCTCAAAAGCCGCATTATTAGTCAAGGAATGGCGTTATAAGGAATGTATCGCCACGTTGGATAAGCTGATGGAATTTGTTCCAAATAATCCAAAGGTATGGTGTGAAAAAGGAGAGTGCTTGTTCATGTTGAATCGATATAAAGAGGCTCTCGAATGCTTTGATAAGACCCTTCAAATGGATCCAGAATGCTTCGAGGCCTGGTTGGGAAGGGGAAACGTCCTGCTGGGAACAAGGTCGCATCAGTTGGATGACGAAACTGATATTTTAGATAAAGAAGGTAAGGCAAAATTGGAGGATGCTTTAGACACCTTCACCATGGCTACAGACCTGTCTCCGGGCTCTGATTTGGCCTGGAATAAAAAAGGCTTTACCCTTTTTGCTTTGGGGCGATACAATGAAGCACTACCATGCTTCGATAAAAGCATAGAAATCAATCCTTATCTCATTAAAAGCTGGTATGGGAGGGGGAAAGTCCTGCAAAAGCTCAATAAAAAAGAAGAGGCTCTACAGGCGTTCGAAAACGTCATCGGTTTTTCTCCAAATGATGAAATCTTAAAGGATGTTGAGGATTGGTGCGCTCGAGCGAATTCCTTCTATGAATTGGGTCATCACAAAGAAGCCTTGGGATGTTTCGATGAGCTCCTTTTGAAGCTTCCCCAAAATCAATATGTATTGGAGTGTAAAGGTGCTATTCTAGAGATGATAGGCAATAAAGATGATGCCCTCAAATGCTATAATAATGCAATAGAACTGAACTCAGAGAATTTCTTCATTTGGTTCCGGATAGGGAACATTTTAACTAATTCAGGGAATTATGATGCTGCTTTGAAATGTTACAATGAGGTCGTACAGGTCAGTCCGAACTTCGAAGAGGCCTGGCTTCGAATGGGCAAATTACTCAAGAAGCAAAATGAGCATGAAATGGCAAAAGAATGTTTCTCATGGATACTAGAAATCAATCCAGACAATATAAAAGCAAGATCCGCATTAAGGATTGCCACAGATGATAATAAAGATCTAAATGGAAAAAGCCCGGATGTTCAAGGGTCAAACCAAAATGGAAACCATAAGAGAAAACTCCTTCGGTTTAGGAGAAAACGGGTCAAAAGAACCATAAAAGCCAAAAAGAGGGAAACTCCAGATAAGGCGCGGGATATGGTTGTAAAGCCAATAGGCAGAGAACAGGTAAATAGAGTTCTTGCGAATTTAGAAGGCCCCACCACCCAAGAGCAGGCTCAAGTAGAAGAAATTAAATGGAAAGTGAACATCCCGCCTGAGTGGAATGGACATAAAGATGAGGTCCCAACAACATTTGAACCTCCTGCTCCCACAAGGAAAGGTCAACTAGAAGAAGCTGATTCGAAGGTAGATGTTCCACCTGGTTTGGATGAACATGTAGAAGAAGCACCATCGGATTTGGAATCCCCTGTCAGCCTTGAGGATACCCAATTAGAAGAAGGTGAATCAAAAGAAGATATCCCACCTGGTCTGTATGAACATGTGGAGAAGGCACCATCGGATTTGGAATCCCATGTCAGCCTCGAGGAGACTCAATTAGAAGAAGCTGAATCAAAAGAAGCAATACCACCTGGTCTGTATGAACATATGGAAGAGGCACCATTGAATCAGGAATCCTCAAACATCCAAGAACAAACACAACTTGAAAAGGCTGATTCGAAAGTAGATCTCCCAAAAAATGAGGGTGAACATGCCGAAGACGTTATCTCGAGTTTGGAAGCCCTTGCAAGAGATGATGATATTCAACTAATGAAAGAGAAATCCAAGATAGGGACCATTCTTTCCAAAGAAGAAATTAAATCAGATATGAAATTGGGGCTTGAAGAACCTATTGCTCAGAGTAATGAATTAAAGGAAGAACCTTCCCCCATGAATGAAGACATCCATGCAAATTTAGAGGAATTTGCCGAGCTTCTAAATCAAAAAAAGACCCATCCAGAGGTACAAAATGAAGAAGAGATGTCGCTTGATGAGGTCCATTTGAACGGGCATAAACTAAAGGACATTCAACATCAAGAGTCTCATTTGGATGGGCATAAAATCGAGAATATAACACCTGATGAAAGTCACTTGGATGCACATAGCTCGGGAAGTTATCAATCCCATGAAATTTCCATGGAAGAGCTCATTGAATTGGGTATAAGTCATATGGAGAAAAGAGAATTTGAGAACGCCCTATCTTACTTTGATCGAGCATTGGAAATTAATCCTCAGCGTTTGGATGCATGGAGTGCCAATGGGGATGCCTTAATCGAGAACGGTAAAGATAAACCCTCCTTAGAGGAGTTGGTAATCGAAGGAAAGCAATTTTTGGAGAAAAAAGAGTTTGAATCTGCTTTGGCTTGCTTCGATCGTGCTCTGGAATTGGATCCTTATCACATCGATGCGTGGAGCGCCAAGGGATTTGCATTGTTGGAGCAGGAAAAGCATCGAAAAAACCAACCTGAGAATTGAAAATATATTACGATATCACCACACAGAATAGCTCCCTTTTTATGGATTATTCATCTTATTTAAAAAAATAATCAGTCAGAAAAATAAAAATACCAGAATACTAATCCTTTTTCGATTTTATATGAATAAACCAACAAAATGGCATGGTGTCAGGCTTCCCGAGGGGTTGATGAGGGAGATCGAAAAAACCATTGAAGAACACCCCCATTGGTCATCCAAGGCAGATTTTGTCAAGGACGCAGTTAGACAACTGCTGAACTACTATGAGGAGCTGGAGATAGGGAAAAAGAGTAAATAACGTTGAAGGATTTCTAATAGATGTTTTGATGATAATATTATAATAGTCCAATCAATCTCTGAGAGGACATCATTTAATTATATTAATATCTGATAGCAAAAATATGCAATTTCATACAATACACCTATTCAAGACGACAACATAAATAGGATTGATAAAATAGGAAGTCTATAATTTTAATAAAAATGTTGATCTTTTTAGTTTTTTACATCTAAATAGATCTCACATATTTATTTTTCTATTAGCCAAGGGTGAAATATTCTTTATAATTCGATAGCTCCCTCAACTTCGTCTCTACTGCACTTTTTATGAAATCGTCCCTGGAAGTATAAAGTGTTTTTCCGGATTCAATTAGTTCATCGATTCTTTTCATAAACTCTATAGGTATTTTTATCTCTTCGCCAAAATCCTCGGTGCTTTTCGATTTTTTCAGCGTCGTATCACCCTTAACAAAATTAAGTTTAGGTTGATCTTCATTCATAATAGCCCACTTGCATCTAAAAGATCCAGTTAACATGTCGAATTCTCTTTTTATTCCATAGAATGCATCTTCATCTCCATCCCAATAAGATATGGTCTTACCATACCTCCTGTTTAAACTCTCAACGATTCTCTTCATATCCTCTCTAACAGTCTTTATACATTCCCCCTTTCCTATTACAACCAGGAAAAATTCCCCATCTCCCTCCACCAAAGTCTTATAACCACCAAACCAAACATTTCTCAGCTCGCCATATGAATGAGGGGAATCCCTGATATAGATTTTAACCGCTTGAAACATCGAGTTAAAAATATCTGCATCCTTTTTTGAATTAAAAGGAACGTACTTATGAAATATTTCTGTACCGTCACCGTTGAGAAAGAACACCCCTGAAATCTCAAATTGTTTAATGGCTTCTATCGCTACCCTTTTTCTTGGGGTGTGCTTCACCACATCTATCAACTCATACTTTAATTGACATTGTTGTTGGTATGGAGTGTATTTTTGCACGATATTTCCCAACTTTCCATCTTTCCTCTCATGACTTGTTATACTATATATGGCATTGATTTGATTTTTTAATCCCGAATTTTTCTAGCCTGGCAATAATAAGTAGAAAGCCATCATATAAAAGCTTATGTAGTTAATTAACCCATAAATACTATAAATAAGAATAGTTTAAAATACATTGGGGGACCGCATATGTTCCGAAAGTCTAAGAAAATGATAGTAACCATATTTTTAGTATGGATATTTATATGCGTGATTTTTATTGGTGCTGTTGAGGCCCAGGTTGTGAAAGAAAGTCTGGATGTGGAAGTGGGTAACAGTGAAACAGAGATTATTGGTTCCACATATACAGACAAGTGGCGCAACAGACGATTCCGAATAGAAAACGGAGAGAACGAGATCATAGCCACAGCCTGGGGGTCTAATGACGAAAAGACCTGGGAATTCTGGAAAAGTGAGACTATTGATCCTGGGAAAACCGAAACAATGGTTCTAGGGACAAATCATTGGTGGTATGTGAAACTTACGGGAAGAATAACAGATCCGTCTGGTATAGTAAGCATAGTAGACTCCTCTTTAACCTATTACATACCCTAAAGAAAGTCCATAAAAATCTCCCTTATTATTTTTTTAACATATACTGTTCGTATTTTGAGAATTTGTCTCTGACATGTTTTGTTTTTCCAATGCCCAATTTATTATAAAGGTCTGTGGCAATTTTAAAGTGTTTCTTTGCGTTATTAATATCGCCCATTTCCTTGTATGTCACACCGAGGTCAAAATGCGTATCAGAGAGACTAAAGAGTGTTTTAAGTTTTTCAACCAAAACGATATTTCTTTCGAGGAACTTTACAGCATCGTTCCATTTCTTTTCTTCCCTAGATATAAAAGCATAGGTCTTGTTAACCTGATACATGATGTTTTCATTGTCGATTTTCGAGGCGATATCCTTCGCCTTATCCGCGTATTCCCTAGCATTTTCCAAATCATTCATTTCGGCGAAACAATAGCTAACTCCCGCATAGCCATAACCTTCAACTTTCAGATCTTTGAGATATTCCGATATTTCCAATTGCTTTTCAAAGTATTCAATGGCCTTTTCAAAGTCGTCAATGTGTCTATATGTTATGGCAAGGTTCCCATAAGCTCTGGCATTTTCGTATGTATTTTTTGTCTTTTTTAGAATATCAAGACTCTTATTGTAACTATCAATGGCTTTTTCTGGTTCATACATCTCGTCATAAACATTCCCCAAATCTATATAAGTTGAAGCGAGCAACTCCAAATCACTTGCCTTTTCCGAGAATTCTAGGCATTTTTCATAGTTCAGAATCGCCTCTTTATGCTCGCTTTTTCTCCAATGTACCCTGCCTATGCCTCTATAAGCTTCTCCCATCCCAGGTAAATATTCGGCTTTTTTGGAGATATCTAAACATTTCTTAAAACAATCCAGCCCCTTAATAAATTGATTTTGCTCCTCGAGTATGTGGCCTGATTCACAAATGGCCTTCACCTTGAGTTCATAGTCACCAATTAAAGTGCTGATGTCTGCGCTCTGAGTAAAGTAAAGCAGGGCCTTCTTCCATTCACCCACCATGGAACATGCTTTCCCTTTGAGAATCAAAATCTCCACCCAAACACTGGTTTTTAAGTTCTTCTCATCGAATCTTTCTAAAATAGTAAGAAACTCGGATGCATACCCACCATCGAGAATAATTGCGGAACTATGGATGGCAAATTTGGATGCTTTACCATGGTCTCCAGTTTCTTGGTGATGATAAATTGCCTCTATAAGATCGATAGGATCGGTTCTGTTTTCATACCATTCGGCTGCAAGTAAGTGATGTCCTCTTCTTATGGGAGGTGAAAGTCTAGTGTAGAAGAACTGTTTTATGATATCATGCACGAAATATCGATTATGAGAATCTTTTTTTACTATTGATTTCTGAGTTAGAGTATAAAGTTTCTCAAAATTAAAATCAATATTCATAGCCAAGGAACCTTCAGGGATTGGAAAACGATAAATCGAAATCATCCCAAGGATTTTTCTCTCATCCTCCTCAAGCTTCGAGAAGAGCTCATCATGCACATATCTTTCGAGATGACCCCTTGATTCAAAAATCTCGAGAAATAATGGGTTGCCGGCTGTCATTCCGTAAATCTCTTTAAACCTTCTTTTATCGATCCCCTTCTCTTGGAGCAATTTCTTGCTGCTTTCAAAATCAAGACCTTCCAATTCCAATTCGGCTACAATTTCCCTTTCAAGAACATCTCTTCCATCATAGAAAGGTACGACCTCTCTAGACAAAATTATCATCTTAGTTTTTGATGACGACGAGAGCATTCTCAGAAAATATACAAAGAACTCCCTTATCTTATCATTAGACTTATGGAAATCATCGAATATCAACACTGCATCCATGACACCAATACTTTTTCTAAGTATTCTTGACACCTCATAATAGTCTAAATTTGTACGTGTCCTTATATACATTTCAAGATGATCATGTCCCAACTTTGACAGAAACTCTGAGAGTTTGAAGAGTACTCCTCGTAATGTGTCTAATTTGTGGAAATTATGCCAAAAAAGATGCTTTGATTGGTGATAGTTTTCCATGAGTTTTGCTGCAAGGGTGGTTTTGCCTATTC
>CP070672.1:2216301-2220455 GCA_020351895.1 Thermoplasmata archaeon | reverse complement strand
CCTCCTTCGGCTTAAGCTCCATGCCAATCTGTTGAAAAGCACCTAATAAATCAACTTCTTCTCTTATCTCTACAATTTTTCCATCTTTAACATGGAAGATTGCAATTACACTAAACTCAATCTTTTTCCCAGTAGCTGGGATTCCTAGATATTCTCCTTCATGAGTCAAGTAGTCAATAGTTCTAGCTATTACTTTATCACCTGCTGTCATAATTTCTTCTATTTTGTGAATCATCTTTGGGAAAGCTTTAGAACCTTCAATCATATATTCTTGTGATTTCTTTTTAGACATAGGGTTGGGACTGTTTGAGGGAGCATACCAAAGGAAGTCTGGAGAAAACATCTCTATACAAGCATCAATATTCGCTTTATCTAGATCTTCGTACCATTTAAGTATAAGAGCCTTATTCTGCTCCTCAACCTCCGCCTGAGCTTTGAATCCTTCCAGCACTACCATCGCTTCCTCAGCTACCTTCTCACCCTTCTGGCAGCCAAAAGAAAAACAAAGCAGCAAGACCAAAGGAATGACCACAAGAAGTTTTCTCATTTACCCCTCCCTACGACGTGATGCTAAAATTAGATATTAACTGACAATGCATGTCAAGTTAAGCACAGGTCTTCTCCCTACTCCCCTCAATATGCTAAAGATTTGTTGTGTATATTTACGTGGGGATTATTCCACGCGTTTCAACGCGATGGGGGAATCGGGTTTCCCTTAAGCAATCCTTTGGGCATGAGGTAATCTCGATAGGCGGGACAGTAAGGTCAAGGCTGATACAGCTATAACGCCGGGATCGGTTATAGGATTAAGGTCTATTCCATTTAGAGGAGATGTGGTTTTGTATCAATTAGCATGGGGAATTTCTATGTACTGGATTGGGGGATAATGATATTTTTAGCCGCTGCCCGGAGAGTCTACTCCACCTCCTTTGGTTTAAGCTCCATCCCGAATTGCATGAAATCAAGAGAGAAGTACAAGTTGATTCAGTTAATACCCAAACCCTATTGTTTTGTCCTTATGAATAAAATCTCGAATTGCATATCACAATCGCCATAGGTGGGATAGAACACATTGATTTCTTCTTTAGCTTTCTTCTTATTAAATTGCTTTGAATAATAATCCCAATACCATTCATCGAAAGTAACATTCAGGTCTTCTGCATCATCATAAGGAACCCCGTTCATATCTTTTCCAAACACAACTTTCCAAATATCCGTATTTGGATCCGTTGTGGGTATTTTTTCGATATATCCATACTCACCATCCCACCAACCGGTATGGAATCCAATACCGTTATATTCCGAAGGAGAATATGGACCATCTATTCCAATAGGATGAATTTCTATTCCTAAAGCTATCTTCTTTCGCTCATACTCATTCCATTGCGTATAATCGCCCTCTGCTATGTCATAGAACCATTCTGTGTAAAAATCAATCCGGAATTTCTCGTAGCCCGGCTGGGGATGTTCCCAATTCTCCATGAATTGGAACATGCTATAAGGGCTCCCACAATCAATTCTCATGTCACCACATACTGGAAATCTTCCTGGCTTATAGTAAAAATCAGGATTTAGATCAGGGTCTACAAATTCAGGCCACTCTGTCACAAAATAAGAATTATAAATCTGGATATTTCCAGTAAAGTCAATTTGGTATAAAACCTCGCCCTGAGTAGAATCAGGGTAGTATATTTCAAACACAGCACTTGTGCGATACTGCTCCTGCATAGGTCCTACGACCCTCATATGAGAGTAGATATTTGGCTGGGAGCAATCGTAGAGCAATCCCGGCCCTCCATCACCAGCATAAACAGCAGCTCCTGTGCCCCCTTGAAGAGCAAATAGCCCATCTAAGATTACAACACTCCATGCGTATTCTGGCCCTTTATCTAGTCCTGGCGGCTTATCAGGCTTGCCTTGAGTGTTCACTTGCCCCTGAACAAAGTTAAGACCAATAAAAACTAGAGCAAATGTGAGGATGGTGACGAAACAGAAAAGTCTAAGACCACGAAATTTTTCCATAATGCCCACCTAATTACTAATACAGATCACTCCCATTTATGTATATTGCACAAGCACTATAATTCTTCCCGATTATCAAGAAAATATGTTAATCAGAATGTTGGTCGTTCCAATTAAATACTGTTACTCAACCTCCTTCGGCTTCAATTCCATGCCGAGTTGCTGATAAACGGTTAACATATCGATTTCTGTCCATACTTCTGCCATTTTCCCATCTTTGATACGAATAATAATAATGTCACTAAATTCAAGCTTATTCCCTGTAGCAGAGACACCAGCCCATTCCCCTTTGTGAGTTGCTTTAATAATCGACCTGATAAAAACCATATCGCCCTTGGCCGTTATATCCTGAATTTCATAATGAAAGTCAGGGAATGCGGCAAAAATATTCTTGGAATTTTCTATCCATTCTTCTTTGGATACTGGTTCTGTGGTTGCTGATGGAAAATTGTAAGCAAAGTCAGGAGCAGCCAAATCTCTTAAAATTTCAATATTTGCATTGTTAAATGCCTCATAAACACATCTCACGACTTCCTTATTCTGGTCCTCCACCTCTGCCTGGGCTCTAAATTCTTCAAGCTCTGCTCTTACTTCCTTATCCTGGCAGCCGACCATAAAGCATAGAATCAGAATTAAAGGTAGAATCATACGTAGTTTTTTCATTTGTCCCTCTTGAAAATGAGAATTGATATTAAGGCTAAGTTTTCTGTTACTCCTTTTCTGCTGGAGCAGGAAGAGGAAGGTCGGAATTGAAGATGTCTATTGCAAGTAGCCAGGAACCATCCTCCTGTTTTCGACGAATCTCAAGGTATTTTCCAGTATCATGAATTGGCTCTGGAGCACCTTCTGGTTGTATTATCATTGAATAGGTTCCACTAACATAGGCAATATCACCATAGCCATCAATTTCTAAAGGAGAAAAGCTCATTTCTTTGAGAGGAGGATAATTCTCAAAGAATACCTTCACCGCTTCTCTTCCCTCAACAAGTGGCATGTTAGGAGGCATCACAACTGTATCTTCAGTATATAAGTTTTCCACGGTATCCCAATCTCTGGATTTTACGGCTGGATCCCACTCATCATATAGAGTTTTGATTACCGCAACATCTTCATCAGATAAAGGTTTAACTCCGACTTCCTCAGCTACCATCTTTACCCTCCTTACAGCCAAAAGTAAAACAAAGCAGCAAGACCAAAGGAATGACCATAAGTAATTTTTTCATTAGGATCCTCCCTTTAAAACGATTTTTATGTCACGTTAATTATCCGTTTGATGCTATTTTATCTTGCGACCTTTGCCCATTGGTCCCCTTGAGCCGTCCTCTTGGATTATCCAGTATTTTAGCAAATCGCCATCAAATTCGTACTCGAATTCAAATTCAGTTCCAACCCAATTAGGAACTGAAGAAAATAACCGATGAATCTTAGCTCTAGAGGGTCCAGTGAAAGTATACGTCCCCCCATCTGCAGTAAGATTCTTGAATGCATTTGCCAACTCAGAATCTGTTGGATTTTCATCTTTAAAGGGCTTTCGCGCTTTTGAATAGAGTAACCAGATGAAATGTGTCTCTGTCCATATTGCCATCCCTTCTAGGCCCTCTAACTCGTAGACATAAGTTCCTACGAGTGATGGATTATCTTCTGCTTTAATATCTACTGCTTCCTCACCCTGAGTTAGGGTGGTAAATGCACAGAGGCATACCCCAAGACTCAACAAAAAGACTGATAGTTTGGTTTTCATCAAACCCTCCTTTAAATTTTGGAAATCCCTTTCGATGATAACAATTGAATCAAACCCGGTGAGCCATGTCAATAGATATATCAGCCTCCCAGCACTCCTAAAAAAGGAGTTTCTTAACAAACTTTTGACAAACTCTTAACAGCTTCATGACAACTTGTTTCCTGGCTAACGTTATCTTTTAGATGAAAGGAGATGACGAGGAAGCTTGAAATGAGAAAAATCATTGCTTCGTCTCTTGTTTTCTCTTTACTTTGGCTATCAGGAACTTTGTATGCAGGGAAGAAGGGTACCAAGCTTATTGTACAAAAAACAGATGGTCAACAAGTCATGGGGGAATTAATTGTAGTTAAGAAAAGTTCAATATTAATGAAAGGATCACATTCAAAAGTTG
>CP070672.1:2204074-2216201 GCA_020351895.1 Thermoplasmata archaeon | reverse complement strand
TTCATAGGCGGTGGTTTGCGCGAAGTCCATTGCAGAGGCGAAATCATAAAGGACAACATCTTCAACAACGTTGAATACGGCATATGGGTCAACTATTGTGAAATCCCGATTGAGAACAATCAGGTGAACCACGCCTCTAGGTATGGTATCTGGTCTAAGGTCGCATCCCCCCTGGTCAAGAACAACACAGTGAGAAACAGCAATATCGGAATCTATGTTGAATGGTGGAGCGCACCCTTGTTACAGGACAACACCATTAGAAACTGTCTGTGGGGAATCTATGTCGCCTACCTGTCACAGGCAACAATCATAGGTAATGACATTGCCATAGGTGATTATGGGATTGCCTGCGACATCGACTGCTACATCTTAGTTAGAGAGAACGTCATCAGGGGATTCAGGTGGTACGGGATAATAGTGTATAAAGCCTGGGCAGATATTTCGCAAAATGTGGTTAGAAACTGTGAAAACGGCATATACTTCTACCAGTCATATGGATCCATAACAGAGAATCTGATTATCCATAACAACGTTGGGATAACTGTGCACGGTTCCAAAGTGTCTGTCAAGTCCAACACATTCCGCAGGAACAAGACCGACATAAGGTATTTACCGTGAAGTACTAAGGCCCGGAAGCCATGATCGATATTGGGCTGAAGATCACATACCCCGAATGTAGTCATGTGGGCCATCAATGCAAAAGATTAAATAGTTGTCCAAAAAAGTTCCAATATACTTAATAATGGCCCACAACATTCATTTATTAGGTACTATGGTAAAGGATTACCGCATGGTGTTGCTGTTGACATTCTGCATGCTAGTCCTCCTTTCGACAATTGATATTCAAAAGATAGCAATCCTTGAATATGATGATGAGATCGAATCAGGCAACCTTCGGGAATCTTACCCCCCTCTTTTGGACCGGGCCACCCGCTCTCCTGGTGCTGACCTCACTCTGGATCCCCCACTCATAATTATAGGAAAGAGCAAAAACATCACATTTTCTATCGAGGAGCCAAACGAGGGGGAGACTATTCAGATCAATTCCACAGTCACCAACAACGGTGATGAAAATGCCACAGCATTGGTGGCGTTCTATGACGGTCCTCCCGAGGAAAACGACCTCATAGGTTCGGATGAGGTCTTAGTGGAGCCTGGATTGTCCATTCCTGTTTCAACTCAATGGAACACCTCTGGTGAAGACGAGGATCATGTCATCTACGCCGTTGTGGACCCGGAAGATGCTGTAAACGAAACTGATGAGAGCAACAACATGGTTTTAAGGGATATTGTTGTCAACCAGAAACCTCTTGCGGATGCTGGGGAAGATCTTTTGGCTTTTGTGGACAATCCAGTCTTACTGGACGGTAGCAATTCCCGGGATTCCCCCTCTGATATGGATACCCTTAATTATACCTGGGAATTCGGTGACGGAAGAACTGGATACGGAGAGAGCGTTGAGCACACATACCTTGAAGACGGAATGTTCACGGTCACACTGATTGTCAGGGATGACAACCTGGCCTTGGGTTTGGATATGATAATCATTGAGGTTCGTCATCTCCCCATCCAAATCACGGTGGTTGAGGACCTGAATAAATTAAGTTGCCGCCCAGGGCAGGAGGTGGAGATTTCTGGCAGCGTCGAGATCGAATTCTCCCCTGAGCTCCCAGGTATCGAAGTACCCCTTTTGAATGTGAAGATCGAAATACCAGAGACCCAAAGCAACTGGTCCACACAATCGGATGTGAACGGAAATTACGAGGTACTTATAACGGCTCCCAATAGCACCGGGACCTACACTGTAGAAGCGTCCATCACCTTTGGGCCGATTCACAGGTCAACCTCAATGGAACTTCTGGTGTCCGAGGGGGAAAGTTCTTCCTTCTTCACAGTGGAATCCGGTTTTCTGATCATTGTCCTAGCCTCGATTACCTGTCTGGGGGTCATTTATGGCGGATCTGAGTTGGGAAGGTACAAGATTCTCCTTCTCATATTCATTCCACTCTACACCCGGATCAAGAAGGAAAAAGTTCTGGATCATTTTCACAGGGGCAGGCTCTTCAATTACATAGAACATAATCCCGGTGTCACGTTCACAGAACTGAAGAAGAAATTCTCCTTTAAAAACGGCAATCTGGTGTATCATTTGAATTTCCTGGAGAAAACGGAATTCATACATTCGACAAAGGAGGGAAGGCACAGGCGGTTCTACATCAAGGGTGTTTTCTCCAAATCCGAGGATCTATCGATATATATCAACGAAATCCAGAAAAAGATCATTTCAGTGGTAAAGCAGTACCCGGGTTCCACCCAGAGCAAGATCGCGGCTATCCTGAGAACCTCCCGGCAGAAGATAAGCTATAATATCAATGCCCTGGATTATGCGGGCCTCATCCGCAGTGTAAGGGAAGGAAGCCGCAAGATAAGGTATTACCCGGTTGAGGCCGAGGGGGAAGCTTAGTAAGATAACTCTAGATCGATTCAGGTCAAATGGGGTAAGTATGGTGGATTTTCGTAAGGTTAGGGCAATCGAGAGAGAAGATCTGGATTTTTTGGTATTCAAAAAAGTGGATGATTGGAACTGCTCAGTTGGGGGTTGATTGGGAAGCAGGGGCATGTCCACTCTATAATTTTCATTCATTATTGTAAAATAATTGTCTAAAAAGTGTACCAAATCTATTAAATATATTCCCTTAATTAATTAAAAGCAAAGGAAGGCCAAAGGGAATGTTAGCATGAAGATTAAATCAATCATAATAGAAATTGTGATCCTGCTGTTGGTCGCATGTTTTTTCAGATTTCTCGCCTTCGAGTCCTATGTAGCGAACGCTGGTACAGATAAATGGGGAGGTAATACTTTATATGTGGGAGGCAACGGCGATGGGAATTATTCAAGCATCCAAGCCGCAATAAACGCAGCAGATTCTGGGGATACGGTATTTGTATATGAGGAAGGAGCACCTTATGAAGAAGTGATATTAATCGATAAGACATTAAATTTAACAGGGGAGGATAGAAACACAACTGTTATTAATACTAGGATTCCAATTATTGATATTATATCAGTAAGAGCAGATTGGGTGAACATCACAGGATTTACAATTACAGGTAATAATCGATTTTCTAATTCGGGTATAGTACTTAGAAATGCTCGGTATTGTAAGATTTTCAACAATAATGTACATTACAACCGATACAGTTTCATTCTAGAGTCGTCGTCCAACAATAATATTATAGCAAAAAATTCTGTAGTGAATAACTCGGTAGGTATCTATCTGGATTCGATTTCTGATAACGATATTTTAGGTAATAACATCTCTTCCAACATCTTGTTTGGGATATACTCACAGGATTCGACAAATATCAATATCATGAATAATACCTTTTGTAACAGCAGAGCATTAAATTCATATTGTATCTATCTCAATCGATCTTATGACAATAAAATTGCCTATAATCTATTTATAAACAACATCTACTGTGTCTTTTTAGAAAACTCCTCTAACAATAACATTACATATAATGATTGTATTAGTTTTGATTACGGTATCTATCTCGATTCATCAACACAAAATACTATATCACACAATCTGATTCGATCGAAAGCATGGATGGGTTTAGGTTTATGGCTCGTTGCATCATCAAACAATAGTATTTTTAACAACAATATCGTCGATAATGGACAAGGCATGTTAATCGACCAATCATCGAACAACAACCTGATATTTAGCAATAAAGGATCGGATAATCAGTATAGCTTCTGCATATGGTACCACTCAATCAACAACGTAGCATTTAACAATAACTTTTCACTAAGTGGGGTCCATGCAATTTATATTGATACTGCTTCCTACAATAACATTTCAAACAACATAGCCATGTACAGCTATAACGGAATTTATATTTCAAAGTCCTCAAACAACAGCATTTCGAATAACTTACTTTCCAACAACGATTGTGGTATACAACTTTGGTCAAGGGGAGAATATAATTACATTGTCGGTAATACGATCATAGGAAACGACAATGGCATCATTCTAGATTCATGGTCAGATCACAATTTAATAACTGACAATAATATCTCAAGCAACAGTAACCGTGGTATATATATCACAAGCGAGTCCAGAGAAAGCAGTATAACTAGCAACGAAATCCTGGATAATGGTTATGGGATTTATATCAGCTCGTCATCCATCAACAACACTTTCGTAAAAAATAAGATAAATTCCAATAGTGAATACGGTATTTATATCAATGGATCAGAAAATAACACCATATATTGCAATAACCTCATTGACAATCAAAACCAAGCTTTTGATGATAGCCCTCTTAACTTCTGGAATATTACTTATCCCATAGGTGGTAATTACTGGTCCGATTATAATGGTGATGACAATTACAAAGGTCCCAACCAAGATGTTCAAGGCGAAGATGGGATAGGAGACCTGCCCTATATGATTGACTCTGATTCCATGGATAAGTATCCCTTGAAGGAACCGATTATTGATACTTTACCTTTAGAAATTCGATTGATATCTCCGGAAAATAATTCTATTATTCAACCAGGTGTTATTCTCGATTTCCATATTTATAATGCCATTTCTATCGGTTTTTCTCCTGATGGTGGATCAGAACATCCTTTGGAACCACCCTACGATATTTCTACCACGGGATGGACCGATGGGCGACACGAAGTTCGAATAAAGGCTGTTGATTCGAATGAGAATTTTGTTTTCAAAACATTTTTCTTTACAATAGATTCTTTAAATCCCACTATCTTTTTAAATTTTCCCATCAATAATTCCGAAATTCTAGGTGGAACCATTTTGGATTTCTCTATCACTGATTCAAACCTTATGCACGTAAATCATTCTATTAATAAAGGAGCTTGTATTTCCTTATCAGAACCCTTTGATATTTCTACAGAAGGATGGCCTGATGGTGATTATGCTGTCCAAATCAATGCACTTGATATCGCTGGGAATTCGAAATCCTCTTTGTTCCTGTTCACAATTATATCATCTGTGGATGTAATAAATCAAGCTCCAATCGCCTATCTCGATAAAATCGAGCCTAATCCTGCAATAAAAGGAGAAACAGTTAGTTTCACTGGTCATGGCTATGATAAAGATGGTATAATAGAATCTTACTTCTGGGCATCTGATATCCATGGGAAATTGAGTTTTTTAGATTCCTTCACAACATCATCTTTATCAGCAGGGACACATGTCATTTCTTTTAGGGTCAAGGACGACCAAGGAACCTGGTCTGAAAATGTTACCGCTAATCTGGTGATAGAATCCATACCAGACGATCAAGCGCCGATAGCATATATAGATTCCATCTCGCCGAATCCGGCTGTAAAAGGTGAAACCATCACCTTTACGGGCCATGGAATTGATGATGGCATAATAACATCCTACTTGTGGGAATCTGACATTGATGGTTGTATAAGTACAGATGCGTCATTCAGTTTATCCACTTTGAATATCGGTGAGCATGTCATCACTTTTAGAGTAAGGGATGACACGTACCTATGGTCTGAATCTGTGACCGCTACATTAATAATTGAAGAAGATAGCAACTCCGATGATGACGGTTCAATTGAACCCGATAAAAAGGAAGAGGCAATTCCAACCATTATTTTATTAGAAGGTATTGTGTTGGTGATAATTATCGCTATTGTAATAATAATAATCACCTTGCTGAAGAAGGGGCAATCGAAAGTGACAGCTATGCAGGTGAGTTGTCCTGGTTGTGGTAATGTCTTTGAGGTAACATCACTTGAAAGGCCGTTACAAGTTCGCTGTTCAAATTGTGGGCTATGCGGTTTATTGAACAGATAGCTATTTTAATTTGCATTAAATAATTACGAAGTCTTATTAGGTAAAAGTAGGCAATTACTCTTAAATCGATTTATTATCCTTCCTCACAAACTCCACACCCTCCTCATCCCTCAAAACCTGTGGCTGTTGCCTGATCTTATGCTTTGACATGCTTATTATCGGGATGGAGGTTCTGGGGTCCATCCAAGAAGGAATATAGCTCCTTTGGGGTGCACTCCATATTAACAGAAATTAAAAAATATTTCTAAATATATTACTGGTCCGGCTTTAGAAGGGAATCGCCAGGGTGGTATTCTCGGAAGGGCCAATACAAGGAGGGAGTAAGATATGAGATAAAAGAAAACAAGTATATTTTTGTGTCTCTTGATGTGCGTTGCCGCTTTTGCAGTGGTAGTGTCTACGAACGTGAGCGCGGACCACATCCCCGGAAAAATTGTTGTGAACAACGATGAGTGGACATTTAGCGAAACGGGTTTTCTTACAAAACCCACAGATACCGCCCAATTTGCACTTAATGTCGCGAATTGGTTTACGGACGGAAATACCGGGAACTTTCTTGCCTATTCCACAAACTTCGGTCTGACCGGTTCCACTCTTACCTCAACAATGACTGGGGCGGGCCATACGTGGACTGTATCGATTGCTATAGATTTTTCACTTCCTAATCTATTGCAATACGATGCAATTTTCTTGGCCGGAAATGCGGCTGATAATACCGTTCTGATCGACTATGTCAATGCAGGAGGTAATGTCTATCTTGCAGGTGGTACTGGCTGGTACGGTCCAATTGTTGAGGCCCAAATGTGGAATACTTTTCTGAACGCATTTGGGTTGAACTTCGGAGAATATTACAACCTTGTACATGTATTATCTGGAATTCCAGTCACATCCGCTCACCCGATCTTCAACAATGTGAATTACCTATATTATAACAACGGAAATTCTGTAAGTGAACTTGATCCCTCAAATCCAGATACCGATATTCTGGAAATTTGGAACAATGAGGGCTTAATAGGTATATACGCCCCAACTTACATAGAGGTAGATATAGACATCAAACCGGGCAGCGATCCAAACTCGATCAATATGGGCGCTAAGGGAACGATACCTGTGGCAATTCTATCAACCGAGGATTTCGATGCTGCAACTGTAGACCCATTAACAGTGGCGCTTGCAGGCGCTGAGGTCAAACTAAGGGGAAAAAGTGATGCACCCCAAGCAGCACTTGAAGATGTAAATGGCGATGGGTTACTCGATTTAGTAGTTCACATAATACATGATGGATTTGAACCGGATTTAGGAACAAGCGAAGCAAAACTTGAGGGAGAAACTTATAGTGGCACCCCGATTAGAGGTTCTGATTCGGTAACCATAGTTCCAACTTAAGTAGACCGTAAATACAAAAATTGAATTTCGAATTAAAACATTTCATTTAGTTGCAACTATCGAGTTACTTTCGTTAACAAATTCTCTAACCACATCAACTTCTATCCCAGGAACTAAGAAATAGGCCTATGCCCAATTTCGAATGGTTATAAGGCGCGCAAATTCGGGCGTGTCGCTGGATTGGGGGGTCAGGGAAACGCCACGAGTTGGTTACGAGAAGAGTAGGATTTTTGGATGATTGATCAGGCAATAACGCTCATATTTGGTATGCCATCTGTGCGAGTTAACGCTCGTATCTTGTATACAATGTAACGCTAACAGTTCGTAAAGGATTTTAGGGAACTGCTGAGATGAGGGGTGAGCGGAGGGAGAGGGAATGCAAAGGTTGTGGTGAGAGAGGTTTAAAAGGTAAGGTAAAGGAAAAAAAGTCAATACCTTTTCCCTTTCTTATCAAGTAAACGTATCTTCTCTCTCACAGAACTTGTGAAATCTTCATCGATCTGTGAAAGCGCCTTTTGAGATTTCTCATAGAATATAATGGCGTTATCAAATAGTTCTTGAAGTTTTTCTGATTTGGGAATTTTTCTTATATAATATTGTTGGTCTATCCTCGCTTCGAATGCTCGCTCCAAATGCTGAACATCTGTTTCGTTATAATATTCTTTTAATGCATATCGCATAAATGTTATTGAGCAAGAGTGTATCTCGCTTTTCACACCCAACCCCATCATAACTGCATATAGTGAATAATACATGGAATAATAACATGCAGACATTGCCCAAGCTGAGCTTTTATTTTGTATGATGCGCATGACATCAGCCGATTCTTTCGCCTTGGCAATATAAGCTTTTGCCAGGTTATCATTTGGGGAAACCAACGAGATTCCCCGCTCTTTTTTAAGGCACCATTGTATCTTCCGCTCATCTTCGTTCATGAAGGACCTCCAATACCATTTTAACAAACAGATCCGAGCCAACCAACACTATGTGTTTTTTCAATACCTCTGTGATAAGATAATCTCCACTTTTAAGAGCCTCTTTAAGTTCCTCCTCGGTGTACTCCTTCACACTAGCTTTGATCTTATAGAATTTTTGGACATCTGATAAGTCGGCATCAAAAGGCGAAAGTGCTAAAATATCTATATCAGAATTCTTCTTTTGGGTTCCATCTGCATAGCTACCAAAGATTATTATTAGAGGGCTTTTGCTCTTCAATATCTCATCTACGAAATCCCTGCCAAGTCCTGAATTCTCTCTGAAACGGACAGCTTTTTCCTCCTCCACAATGGAAAGAATATGCATCAGTGCAGGATTAGAAAGATTCAATCTATATACCTTATTTCTCCCCTCTATTTTCGATCTCAGAATATTTTCATTTTCAAGGCGTAAAAGGACATTCGAAACGCTCTTTTGAATCATCTCCAGTTCACGGGCCGCTTCTCTGCCGTATACCTCCTTTTGATAGTCACCTGTGAATAAGGACAACACCTTGAAGACATTTTCGTTGAGCATAACATTACTCATATGAGTAAAGAGTTACTTAAATGTGTTGGTAGCTAATTTTGGTATGATAGGATTTAGGAAGGAAAAGCCTCTTCAAGGAATTCAGATCAACCATAGGTATCGCACCTTACACAGATTGGACCATGATTACCGTATACAAATCGGACGGATTTGGGATTTTACCTTATGCAGATTGGACAGATATTTATTTATGCTGGCTATACGGATTTCCAAGAGTGGTAAGGTAGGTCTGTTTGGGCGCGCAAAAAGGGGGCGTGTCGGTGGATTGGGAGATTAAGGGAAACGGTGGAAGCAAGGCTTGGGGGGAGGTAAGGAGGGTGGATTAAGGAATAAATAGCTTAACTCTTAAAGGTAGAGAGAGAATAAAAAATATGAGAATTCCATCGAATCTATCTAAATATTTTTCTCGATTTCTGTTATAAACTCATCAGCTAATTTTAAAGCTACTTCTGCCTCGTTCCCACTGATTCTCACATCCAAGGCATACAAGGCTGTATGTCGAAATCTCCTATAGGAATCCAAGACGCGAATATGATGGTCCAATTTGGGGTATTTTGATTTCAAATATAACACAATACAGATATGGCTTCGTTCTTTTATACCATCTACAAAAAGCAGAGATCGCGCTGCATGGAACATAGCTGTATAAGCGGCAACGACTGTGATATCATGAACATCTATTTCGTAATTTTTTCTTGCCTTTTCGAGATACTCCTTTGCCTTTTCGATTTCCTTTTTCGCCGCTTCTGGTTGAGGTCGTATTCGTTTAAGTAATCCCTGGTCGTAACATTCTTTAAGGTTCATATTAGTTCACTGCCATACAGTAAAATATGATTCATCATGACATTGCTGTAAAAGGGATCCTCTCGTTCCTTTAATTTGTTCCATTGACCTATTGAAAACACTTCAATGCTCACAGCTCTTTTTAATTTCTTTTCAATATGCTCGATAAATTTATTAAGCTCCAGTTTCGAAGGTGCTATTAATAAAACATCCAGATCGCTTTTTTCGTCGTATTCACCTGTTGCATAACTTCCGTATAAGGCTATTGATATTATATTATCGTCAATTTTTAATAGTTGGTCCACGAAGCCTATTTCCTGTAATTGTATCAACATGAACGCTGTTTTAAGTTCTTTTATGATTACCAACTCGTTATTGAGTTTGTAAAGATGGGTTTGACCCTTTTCTTCTTTTTCTACCAATCCCCATTCTTTAAATCTTTTAAGTGCAGAGCTGACACTTCCCGGGCTAACCTCCAAAATCCGCGCCAGCTCCTTCACGTAAAATGAGCGAGTGGGCTGCTCAAGAAAATGAGCTAATATCTTCCAATCAACATATTTTTCAAACAGTTCAATCAAATGAACCACCGTTCAGTAAAGTGAACCACCGTTCAATATATAAAACTTTTGGTATTAGACTTTTAAAAAAGGGAGTGAGATCCCCTATATTTTGGATCCAATTTTCGGCGAATGAGTTTGTTGGACGGGCAAAAAGAATCATGATGGTCAATATGTTGAATGACCAGTTCCCACCACTGTGTCCATCGCTCTCCACCCAAATCTTTTACCATCAAGCCTTTGCTTAGGCCAAAGACAGGTGGGTGTGGTTTTTGCATTCAGAGAGGGGATGGGGGAACCTGTGGAGCCCGAAATTGAAGAGAAAATGAAGAGGATGGGGATTGAAAAAATATATTATTATTATATTCAATATGGAAAATTGTGAGCCCAAAGGAAAAATCATATAAAAGTTACGAACTTTACTGTAGTTTTGCACTGAACCGACTAGTTGCCGAGCTCAACATCAATGTGTACCAAGATTGGGAGGAAGATAAGGTCAATGATATATTGGCCCAACAAAAGGGAGTGAGTAAAGGTGATATAAAATATGAAATTAAATCCAACAATTACATGACCAATAAGGTTCTTTCGAAGCTGGAAAAGGAGGGTTTAATCGAGAGCGTGCGCCTGGAAGACAGATATAATATCAAAATAACCAAAAAAGGCCTGTTGCATGTCAAGAAGTTCAATGAATTCTACTGGGAGATGTTCAGTGAACATATAATCCAGCATTATAAATATAGGCAGCTACCCATCTGGTTCGAGAAATTAAAATGATATCATTGGTATGAAATCGTATTTTCCTTCCATTCCTTCTACTGCGAACTGAATTGCGCATATCTCCTTCTTCAGTTTTATGGGAGTGTCCACCAAAAAAGTATAGGTTTCGTCCAAAAGCGGAGCTTTGGGGTCCTCTTTGAAGATTATAACGGCGTGATCTATGGATTTTTTGTGAGCCCTATTTATTACCTGTTCCTTGAATGTTTGGATATCCTCCTTTTGGGGGACTTTCTCTAGGTATTTTACAAATACTTTCCCTTTTATTCCATCAAATTCAGCGTCGAAGTAGTCGCCTTTTACCCAATATTCATTCTTCGCAAATCGCTCGTATCCCTTTTTAGATGTGAGGAAGTTTTTATACCTTTCAACCGAAGTTTGCCCCTTCGGGACTTCTTCAACTGGCTGCGTCATTGCATATTCAATGAATTTGTATCTAATTCTAACAAAATCGAATTTTGCATAAATCAAATATATCAAAATAATAGCTAATACCGATATCGTGAGGTCTATTCCTCCCGGCAATAGCCAGTCGAGCTTCCAGGATGAAACATCTGAACCGAATCTATAGAACTGGATAGAAAGATAGATTGTTCCAGCCAAAAACCATACAGAAATGAATCCGATGATAAGTTTAAACGTTTGGGCAATTTTCTTTGAGAACAAAGACGTGCTGATAATGAGTCTCATGAGCCCTTCCATCGGACTACCCTTGATGTAGATTTCTCTTTTCACGTTTTGGTAATAGTTACCACCATCTGCTTTTTCTTTGATCTTCAGCATCAAGTCCTGATGAGATCCCAGGTCTTTTAAGAATCTGTGGGATTTCATAAGCTGTCTTATCGCGGTAATGGTACCGGCGAGCATGAACATTGAAAAAGAAACCGAAAATATGTTCAACTCGAAATTGGTCCCGTACGCCAAATTGAAGATGATAACGGCAATAATAACTATGGAATAATATGCGAAAAGAACCACCAGAACCTTTAGGCTCAATTTCATTGAGCGTGAAAAACTGCCAAAGTAATCAGCCAATTCGAACGATGCCTCATAAGGGTTCTCCACTGCTCTGATATCCCGGTTCTTGAAATATCTGTTCTCTTTCATGTGGTTCAGGATTTGGGATTTCTAGTATTTAAACTAGGGGGGAACTTTTTGGAGGCCAAATCCTTCGCGGCCATATATACCGGGCAATTGACATAACTTTTCTTAGAGGTGATTAAAATGATAGGCAAAGAAGCAGAATTTAAT
>CP070672.1:2196802-2203974 GCA_020351895.1 Thermoplasmata archaeon | reverse complement strand
TTGGGATGGCTGCATAAGGAATCAAAGGAAATGAGGACTCCTCAAAGGACTCTGCTTGAATTTACCTGCTAACCCGTGAGGATACCCTGATGCTTTAGCTTTGGGGAGCACTCATTTTTACGATCAATCGCATTACTCATCTCAGAATATTACGGGTGTTATGCACTGTAATACGTCAATTAATAAGCGTTTTACTTGCAGAACATAGAGGCATAAACCTTTGCATCGTTTACGATATTGTCGATTACCGCGTATTCATTGGGAGCATGACATGTATCATCAAGTTTTGCCCAAACCACGGCAGGATACCCCGCTCTTCTGAATATCGCGGCGCATGTCCCTCCTCCAATCCCTCCAGCATAGGGCACGATATCGTAAACCGTTTTGATGGCCTCTTTCAATGCCAAAACCGCTGGGCTCTCAGGTGATGTCGGCGGCGCTGCAGGATCGTACTGGGGCCTTTCGAACTCGAACTTGGCCCCGATTTCCTGGGAAATACTCTCCCCCGCTCTTTTTATGGTTTCGAACACTTCTTCGGGATCGTAATCAGGTAATATCCTGCAGTCCATGTAGTAAATATCCTCACCAGGGATGGTATTTATATTGGGAACGTTACCCTCCTTCTTCGTGGGCTCAAAGGTCGATATAGGCGGATCGAACAGCTCGTCCTTCTTGCTGTATTTTCTATGAAGCTCCTCATCTAAACTAACACCGAACTTCATCGCGGCCTTATGCGCGTTGATCCCCCTCTCAGGCATGCTACCGTGGCACTGCTTGCCGACGGTCCTTATCTTAAGCCACATGATCGTCTTTTCCGAAACCTCGATGAGCGTTCCCTCACTGTTCCCTCCATCTGGGACTATGATCAGATCATCCTTTGTGAAGAGCCCCTTTTCGATGAGTGGTCTAATTCCAAAGTCACTTCCTGTTTCTTCATCGGCCACAATGGCGATGTTGATATTGTTCTCAGGTAAAATTCCTTCCTCTTTTAAGGCCCTCACACTGTACAGAGCTGCTATCAACTCCTGACCGTTGTCCTCAACTCCCCTACCGAAGATCTTGCCGTCCTTCACTACTGGCTCATAAGGATCGGTATCCCACAACTTCAAATCACCCTCAGGCACGACATCCATATGGACCACTACCCATATATTTTGAGCCGCATCACTCTGGCCTTTAATCCTAGCGATTATGTTCGGCCTCATTTTATCAGGTGCGGATTCATCCGGCACATCTATTCTTTCTATATCATCAAAACCGAATCCTTCAACGAGCTTCAAGAGGAATTCAGCTTTTTTATTCTCCCCTTCACCGCCGGACTTGGGACTTATGGCCGGTATCCTGATCAGATCACCCAAATCCCTTATCATCTCATCACGATAACTTTCGATCTTCGCATGGACTTTCATGAGTTTTTCGTCGGGCATTAACATCACCTGTCAATTAATACAGTAAATTTTTATAACGAAGGGGAATGAGAAAGATGCTTTATTAATTTGCCTCTTTTTTTTTACATATTCTTATTTTTAACAATTATCAGGGCTGATAATAAAGGCCATAATTTTATAAAAACAAAGCGGATTGCATTATAAAACAATCGTTATGAAAATGACGAAAAACCTTTGAAAACCAAAATTAAAAGGAGGTGAAAAGTTGCCAGGATACGTCACATATATGGAAGTGAGCATGAACTCGGAAGGAGTCACACCTTGTGAACTAACCAACAAGCTGAAACAGCACGGATGGGTGCCATGTTACGGAAGATACGACTATGCCTTTAGATGGGATACGAGCTGGGGTGACAAGGACCACAACATACAGGAATTCATGAACTACATCGACAAGGTACATGAGATTCTGAAAGGGTACAATGTGAACTATTCATTGAGAACCTATGAGCAGGGGAAGGAGAACTTCTGGGTAAAGTGGTGCGAGTAAAATCGCTCCTTTACTTTTTATTTTTTATATGAATCAGCTTCAGCTAAAAAGCTTTATTTCAATTTATCCCATACTTTTCATACTCTTCATACCTTATTCTCCATCCAACACCTTCTCAAAACAAAAAAATGGGAGATCATGGGTAGGAAAAAAAATCTCTCCTGTCCTTTTATATCCTAATCCTTCGTAAAATCCAATCCCTCTGGGGTTCTTACAGTACGTATCCAATCGAATGGATGAATAACCATTTTTTCTGGCGTGTTCTTCTGCATATTCCATCAGGTTCTTAGCGATCCCTTTGCTCTGCCATTTCGGATGGACGGCCAATCTATGAACAATAAGGTGTTTTCCCTTCTTGACTATCCAGTCCACGGGAATATATTCCAGCTCCTGCTCATCGGTTATTACGAGGGTTGCGATAATTTTCTTTCCTTCCTTAGCCAGGTACAGGGTTTTGTCCTGAATATCCTTTGAAAAAATATCTGGCGTGGGATACTGCTCGTCCCATTGATGAATCCCTCGTAATCCCATATCCTTAACACATACGAAAATCAAATCGATAACTTCAGGCAAATCCTTTTTTTCAGCGAGGGTAATTCTCATGGAGCCACCAATTTAAATCCACCCAGATAAATCACGCTTGCTTTTGTAAGACCAGTACCGACTCGGTTCTTATGGCACCGTATGTCGTTTTTGTCAATCTTCTTTCAAACATGTCTTTGCACACGAACCCTTCTTTCTCTCCAAGATCCTTCAGATACTCATCATTTTTAAATATCGATGGTTTATCGTTTACCTTGAAGTTGTTATTCCCAATGATTATTATGGCCAAGCTGTTCTTTCTTAGGGTTCTGTTCATCTCTTTAAGAGCGGATTTCATTTTAACCAGATATTCATATTGTCTTACTGCAAGGGATTTTCTGTTGTGTTTTACCATGTCCTTAATTATTTTTCTGGCATCCTTGGGTAGCTCACAAAATGTGCCTTCTTCTTTCTCAATGGACTCTAGGGTGTCCTTCTTGTCTGAGATTGTTGTTTTCGGCGTGCCAATTATATTCTCGTTCAGTTCATTCAAATCGCTCTCTTCAAGGATTTCGAGTTGTGCACGGTCATTTTCGACATAGTCGATGGCCGTTGAATACGGCGGCGATGTAATAATCAGATCCACTGAGTTATCGTTTACCTTAGACATGTTTTTTACGTCGCCAATATAATTGTGGCTGCTGCCAATATTCATACCAAGTTCATTTTTTAGCCTGTTGAATCCAAAAACGTTCTTGGACATTTCATAGCAAATCTCCTCAAATGAAGCAATAGGATCGATATTTTTTCTTCTCCTAAACTCGCTTATGACCTTGCCCAGTGCAGAATAACAAAAGTACCGAGTGTTTTCGTCTGGATTTTTAAGTATCTCCGACTTTAGGGCATATATATCCAAAAGCCCGTCTTCCTTGCCCTTATATCTTGAAGCCACATTCTCTGGTATTGTAACTTCTTGCGATTTAACGTCATCGATTTTTGTATACGAAGTCAACTGAGTTTGCCCACGACCCATTGTCTTTCTCTTTTTAAGGGCTCCTTTTATTATTTCGTTTACGCATACGTTCAGTTTCTCGGTATCAGGCATTTTTAATGCAGCAATTTTTCCTCTTATGGTCTTTACACAAAAAGGATTCATTTCGATACCTATCGAGTCCAGCCCCATCAGGGTACATTCTATAGGGGTGGTTCCTGAGCCTGCAAAGGGGTCCAGAACCACTCCAGAATTGATTCCAGAGTAGTTGATGAGTGCCTTTACCATCCGAGGATGAAATTTACCTTTGTACGGAGAGCCGAATCCATGGGAAAGATACAATTTTATTTCTGTTCGCGCCTCCACGAAATCCTCGAACTCCTTCCACACCGAAGAATCAGGGAAAAGGGGGTAGTATTGATATCCGGTTCGAACGAATTCAAACAGTGTACTCAGGTTCTCTTCGATCCGTTCGTACTGTCTTTTCTTTGTCTTTGCACTGCTGCATAGGATGACGTTGTGCATGTTCTCCAAGAAAAAGGTGGAGGAAATAAATCGAAACATATGATATTTTTTACCGTCGTGTTTCACGGCGTTGTACTGAAAATTCTTTTCAGCATTGGCATCGAGGGAAGGATAGAGGGCCTTAAGGAGATTTTCCTTCTTGTTAGGGCTTTTTATGAAAACATATACCTCGCGAACATATGCCAGTCTTGTAATTAATTTCGATATGTCACATAAGTTACCCTTCCCAATAAATCCATGTATATTTCCAGGTGGTAGATGCCAGGTCAATCTATCCTGAATCCGGACATCCTCCTCTACAAAAGGATTTATGGGGTCGATATCCATGATATCTATCACATTTTTAACGGATTTTACATCATGTGGAAATAATCCAGAAATCTCCATTTTTGCGAATTTCACCTCGATTTCATTGGACAGGTTGTCGAACAGCTTAAAAAAATACACGCCATGGGTATTTTTCCTTTTGGCCATACCTCCATCCTCTTCGTGAAATCATATTTTTTTCTGTTATACTGGTTTGGAACTGCAATGCGATAAGTACACATATATTTACCGCCACTGTCTTTAGGTTATAATCTAGACGAATGAGACTTTACCCGACTACCTCGTACCTTAACCAGATATAATCATCTTCTAGTTTCTCAAAATGAATCAGTTTAAGTTTCAGAACACCTTTCTCAGATGTTAAGTCAGGCCCGATAAAAATTGAGGTGGGTGTTGTTCCGCCTACAAGAGTGGGAATTACCATCACACTAATCTCATCTACAAGCCCCTCCCGCAATAGAACACCATTTAATGTCCCCCCAGAGTCCAATCGCACAGTATTGACTCCGTATATTCTCGAAAGTTCCTCCAATGCCTTTCGCATATCAACATGATCTTCCCCGGCTACGATATATTCCACATGCCTTTTTTTTAGATATTCGAGATGCTCCTTTGGTGTGGTATTGGAGCACAAAACAATGGGTTTTTTCCAGTACGGCAGGCTCCTCCAATAATGCCAGCTTTTCAATCTACCCCTGCTGTCCGGAACCACAAGATATGGTCTTTTGTCCTCCGGATCAACAGTAATTGGTTTGAATGCCTCCTCGGTCTCAGGAGGTATCTCATCAGGAGCCGAAAGCAGGGTATTACTTCCAACCACCGTAGCACCCTCCTTCCAGGTAGCTGCCAATTTGTAAAACACAGCCAGATCTGGTGAAATATTATCCATTCGTCCATCGACACTCACTGCATTGTGCAGAATCACTTTGGGCAACAAATCAAACAGCCTCCTAGTTACTATTTTTAATTATCTTTAATGGGAAAATGGAACCCAATTAAATATTAATATCTATATTCTATCATGTTTTTTCAGGAATTTCTCGGCTTTTTTTCTGGTTGCGGGTCGTCGGTTCTTTGTCTCTTTTTTAACAAACCCAATAATCTTCTTTTTATCTTTAGCTTCATCGAAATATTCCCCAAAAGACAGTATTGCCTTACCCTTGATTATGTTCTTACATTCCTGGCCATGATGGGTTTTATCAATTGCTACCAGTCTGTTTGTGATCCTAGTCTGCAATTTCGGTTTTGCCAATGCGATCCTACCTGAAAGGCCAGCGACATTAGTGGCACATATCATACTTGGATCATTTAATAGTCCATAAAAATCATCGAACATCCCCTCGAACTTGTTCTTCGAGTCCACCCTAGTCAGGTTGGAAATAATTTGGATGCCAATGCCCCTCATGAACGTGTTGTCGCTTTTCAGCAGCTTGGCAATGTTTGCCCATTTCGGGTACAATATCTTGGGATTTTCCTCGCTTAGGATCTTCAAGGCTTTACCGCATTTGTATTTGACCTGGGGGGAATCAGAGGAAAGCCCTCCTATCACCTCGGAAAGCAACTTCTTATCCTTTGCAATTCTCTTGGCCAGGCTCTCAGCCGTTACGCTCTTTTTTTCTATCATGCTCTCATCCACCCTTTTATACAGGCCTTCTCGGGGAATCCATGGGATAAACATCATTTATCTATCCAATCGGTGCATATATCTCCGTTAGAATCTCTTCTTTTGGATTCTCCCGGGGGTCATTCAGATATATTTCTCTTGTGGGCCCTGTTATGGTTTTCCCATTCTCGGCTATCCATTTGAAGAGTTGTTCGTAGGTTGGTCCACAGTCTTCATATGGCCCTTTGTGTATGGTCTTGGCCATTTGTCCTCCTGGTAGAACATACGATTTGATATCTTCGGTTTCATCTACCTCTTTTAAAACTGGAACAACAACCTCTACATCTGCAGAACCTTCGGAGTCTGCTTTCATTACCTCCTCCGGGCTTTTCTCATGGCACACAAACATTGGCGGTCCCTGGATCTCTGCACCCATTTTATCTGCATATTGACACACATTCATTATCAACTGGGGGATTATCTCGTATTTACCGCGCTTACGCATACCAAGCACCGTTTGCGGAGCAACTTCAACTATTGTTATTTCGCTCATATCATTACCTCTTGTGAGTAATCGAAGTAGGGCATATAAACCTTAGTCTTGGAGGTCAGTGAAAGTACATAATTCTCACAGCATTTCATGTGAAGCATGGGCTAGGCCTATTTCAACTCTTTATCCATTATATTCTTGAATCTTGTCTTGCTTATGGGATGTTGGGCCAAGATTTTACCGTTATATATTATTCCACAGGTTCCAATTGCACAGGGGCTTTCTTGTGCCTCTTTACAGCTTTTGAGTTCGACTATTTTAGGTTTTATTCCGTATTTATTATTCGCAGTCTCACTTATTTCTTTCACAGATTTTACAAGTGGTGGACACTGAGCAGAATGAATAATTGTCAAACCCTTTTTATATCTATTTAGTTTCTTTTCCCATTCCCCTTTGAATTTGGGATTTGGGGAGGATTTATCGAACTTTTTCACGAGCAGTTCAAAATCTGGTGGAGCCGAATCAACCACCTCAAATCCGTTTTTTAAGAATAATTCCTTCCCCACCATAAATGAACCTTCTCGGGTCACTACGGCAACACCGAGCATATCTTCCTTTTTTGCATCTTTCAGACATTCATTCACCATGAGCGTGCCGTATCCTTTATTCTTGTAGGCTTTTTTAAAACCGATAAAAATACAGTGGATGAACATATAATTCTTGGCATCTACCGGTCTCCAGCAATATTCCCCTGGGATGTATTCAATCATGCCCTG
>CP070672.1:2189084-2196702 GCA_020351895.1 Thermoplasmata archaeon | reverse complement strand
TATGATTGACCCAGATGCAGAATTCTGTTTCTTCGGTAGGAGCCGTGCCGTCGCTCTTCCAGACATATCCGGAGAGATTATGATCATCCACCATTGCGCTTACGCTGCCTATGAATATTACAGTATAAATCGCTCCAATCAAACGCATTGCCAACCAAACACCAATTGCCTTTTCCTTCATAGATAATGCCCCCTCAATCATATGGTCTTTTCCCATTTTTTATACTGCAGAGAAGTCCTCCCAGCATGGACCTTTGTGTATTATATAAGGTCACATAGTCACATATAAATATACTTATTACGTATATATGTCTTTCTGATGACTTCAACATGAACGATAATTGCCATAATATGAATATATTATTAATACATATAGGGATGGATTCGATGCTGATAGAAGAATGCTGCGAGGACACAGCATGAAAAGACGAGAGAGAAAGTGGACAAAGGGGAAACTGCTAAGGGACCCCCAAAAACACCCCATACTCGGCCTTTGGGACATCCCTGAGGCTAAGAAAATCATGGAAAAAAGGGGCGAAAAGGGGCTGCATTTCAATGATATGAGATATTTGCTATGCAAGGACTTCAAACATATTAAGAGGCCACCAAAGGAATGGGATGTTATTACAGCTAAGGTATTGAGAGAAATGAGAGAATACAATGATTACACAATCCTCCAGAAAGACCTCACTAAACTCGTTGAAATCGGCTTTCTTAAAAAAGAAGCCAGGGGCTACTATACCCACGTGGAAAGGCCTGTGATGCGATATATTCGGGACTTCAATTTCTCGGGAAGAAACCTGATCGGCTCATCTGACGAAGTCGATATCGTGGCCACTGAGGATATGGAGCTCACCGAAGATGTGGAAATTGAAGGCGAGAACCTCTTCAAGAAAATCATGGACTCCCGAGCCCTGACATTCGAATCCGAGATATTAGAATTTTGGCATAAGGTGGACTCGTCCAGGCTGGATATTCAGCAGAAAATCCTGCTCAGAAGCGAACTCTATCCATTCACCAAAAATCAGCACCTAAAGAAGCTGATTCGGAAAAAATGCCTCATCACCACGAAGAAGGGAAGGGAATTTTTTGATATTTCTCCTTTTAGAAAAAGGACAGCCGAGAAGCTAAAGAAGTTCATTGATATCACCAAAAAGCATTCCAAGCATTTGGGTAACTACGCAGTGAAATACGCCACTGGCATGTATTCCTACCCAAATATATTCACAGAGGAATACATATCAAAAAAGGGCAAGAATTTCAAAGAAGAGCTCGAGCCTTTTATGAAACAGCTGCAGGCCATGCATATAGATTTCGAAAAGCCTTTTTACGTACTTTTAGCACCAAAGAAATGAGGATTAATCCTCCTCTTTTTCCTCCTCTTCATCCCCTAGTTTATCCTCAGCCTTCCTCGTCTTTATCCTCTTCTTCCTCTTCCTCCTCTAACTCATCCTCATCTTCCTCGTCTTCCTCCTCATCTTCCTCCATTTCTTTCTTTTCAGCTGACTCCTTTGTTTTTACCCAGGGTGGGGGAGGTGGTCGCTCCTTTTTGGATTTACCCTCTTCCTTTTTCTTTTCTGGCATCACAGGCCTTTTCCCCTTCTTCCTGACCAAGATCACTAAAATTATTATAATGATTATTATAACGATTACAATCAAAATAAATAAATTGTTATTCAGGGAAGGAAGGAAATCGGAATTGTCGCCCACACCATCTCCATCGCTGTCCCTCCATTCATCTGGATCATCTGGAAATTCGTCCAACTCCAATCCGGTTGTTGAGTCTGATTTGGATTTACCGGTATTCCATTTGTCGGGGCGATCATCCCCATCTGAATCCATACTTGCTGCGGGATCTTCTGGAAAGTCATCAGAATTATCGCCTATTCCATCGCCGTCGCCATCACTTGACTCGTTGGGGTCATCGGGGAATGAATCGCCGTTATCTCCGATACTATCATTATCTGAATCTGCCCACTCGGTTGGGTCATTTGGAAAAATATCGGGATTGTTTCCTGTTGCATTATCGCCATATCCATCTCCGTCGCTATCGTCCCATTGGGTGGCATCTGATGGAAAATCATCGTCCTTGTCAAATACATCGTCACCATCAGAATCCAGGTATACCATGACAGTGATAACAGGGCCTGTATTAAATTCAACTTCCGGGGAAGCCCAACCAAGTAAATTGATTCCAAAGGCACTAATATTATACGGAGTTGAATAGTTCCTTTGGGTTTCGGTCTCTAAGAAACCAAACAAATCTAGAGGGCCTATTATGCCTTCAGAATCCGTGGTGTATGGTTTAGTACCTGTAGCCCCGTGATTATCCTTTATAACTACTGATATTCCCGAGGCACCCTTATCTTCTTCATCTACAACTTTGACCTGAATGCGAAAGTAAGCTAAGAAACTCGAACCAGAACCTGTTATCTTTACCTTATTTTCATCAAATGTCGTATTGTGAAATATAACTTGAGGACCTACCGAATCAGGATCGTCAACCCATACATCATATGAAATGGGATTCTGAAGTGTGCAGTTCATAATCGAAGCTGAAGCACTGTAAAATCTCAAATTATAGACATTGTTTGAAATGATGTTGTCTTGGATTAAAATGCTATTCACAACCAGAACCCTTATACCTTCTACCCCATTGGAAATTTGGTTATTCTCTACATGATTGTCCTCAGATTCGTAAACATAAATTCCGAGGTTGTAGACCGAAATCTCATTGTTAAGAATCAGATTGTCGGTTGATTGGCCCTGAATACTGATTGCCCGATCACCACAGGAGGTAATCGTGTTGTCTCTAATAACATTGGAATTTGAATGATCGGATATCAATAGTCCTTGTGTGTTATTTGTGATTTGGTTATCTTCTATCAAATTATCATAGCCCGAGAACACGCCCAATGCACTGGAGCCAGAGTTCTGTAATATGTTATCGAAGATATGACTATTATCGGATGAGGTGAGTTTCAGATTGTACGCATTGGCCTTCTTTATAGTGAATCCAGTGACATTTACATAATCGGCATTGCTCACCAATACTCCATTGATATTACCTGTTGCATTGATTAATGTTGTATCTTTGTCTTCACCTGTTAAAGTTATAGTTTTATCTATGACCAAATTCTCTTCATATGTCCCCGCATAGACATAGACAGTGTCACCGGGATTTGCGGCAGCTATCCCTTCCTGTATCGTGGTGTTATTGCCTGGACCTGTACCTCCTACATATACTGTAGCTGCTTGAGTGTTCATTGTTACAGTATCAAAATACAAATCTGAAACTACCAATACGCCCGTAAACACCACTAGCACTGCAAATACTGCCATTATCCTCCTCATGGAGAACCCTCATTCGGCTCATTATAGTAATGATATGTATTAACATTTTTCTAGTTGTTCTCAATTTTCCTATTAAGTTGATTTATTTATGGACCTTGAGATACCAAAATTCATGGAAAAGGGGGAATTTGAGGAACAAAGAAGTTAAAAAACGATTATAGATATAGAGTTGATGGAGGTGGTAGGGGGAGTTGAGATTGTAGAGAAAGTGAAGGGAAGGGTAGGGGAGAGTAGGGGGTGGAGGCGGGGGTGGCAGGCGGGATTAACAAATTATCCTACCAGTACCCAGTTCTCCATTTTCGGAATTTCTCTAATCTATAAAATACCTCCCTTAGCATCGTCCCTTTTAAGCCACTGGGATTCACCCTATCAAAATCCACCTCATCGCCATTGTCTATATGCCTGAAAACATGCTCTATTGCCCTGTCCCCGAAGACGACCATGGCGTATCTGCGGTAAAGATCAGTTTTTATCCTTCGTTTGAACTCATTTTTCCACAATTTGTCGTAGTCCTTTCCCGTGAGAATAGCGGATGCAGCCAGATAACCGGAGACGATTGCATAGTTCATACCAAAGCCCCTGAAGGGATCCTGAAAACCTGCCGCTTCACCAACATAGAGTGTTTTTCCCACAACGGCACTCTTTGGAAAATCGCAGCCTCCGAAACCTCCAAATGTCTCCTTTGGTTTCCTGTCTCCTACGATGTCCTTTAAGATCTTCCTCTCAGATATGGCCTTGTAGTAAAGCCTCTTCGTCATCTTAACATGGGGCTGGGACGTGCAGTTCACGATCTTGAACTTATCACCAGGCAATGGAGTGACATAAAGATACCACCCTTTTGGTGAAAACCGATCATCATGCATGTATAGGAACTTGTCTTTTGGAAAATCAAGGTCCTCGTAGATACCTCCGAATGCCAGCATGTCGCATCTTTTGTGACCTGTTGCAATTATATCAAAATTTTCATGATCCATTTTAACATTAAAATTGAACTTTGCACCCATTGATTCAGCCTGCTTAAAAAGACCATATTCCAGGCTCGATTCCCCTCCCCTCATCACGAAATCGATGGGCTCCTTCAAGGTGACATCTATGTCCCTATTTCTGGTACATATAAGGGCCTGCTTCAATCTGAATAAATCGAACTTTGGCTCCAAATTAAAGGATTTAAGGTATCCCATTGGATCTCCATGGGTCCTTAATAATCCCTGATAGTTGGGTCTTATGTGCCCTCCAACTTGGCCTTTTTTTTCGAATATCTCCACTTCTTTTCCTTCTTTGGCAAGGTTGATTGCAGCAGATAGTCCAGAAAGACCTGCTCCTAAAATCCTGATGGCCATTGTCCACCTCAACAATTAATGACTTCATCAAACCGAAATTTACAACTCAAACCTTACATAAGGAGATCCTCAAACTCCTTAACAAGCTCAGGGTATTTTGCACGAACAGCCTTAATCAGTTCCAATACACTGATTTTCTGCACATCGTACTCCGAAATCGCCTCGATGATCTTATTGATGGTGTCATCGGACATGGAGGTAAGCTTCTCCTTTGCCATCCAGTTCCTGTACAGTTTGTTCTCCAGTTTAACTCTCCAGCCCTTCTCGTACTTCGATAAAAATTCTGCCGAAAAGTCATTGGCTGAAAGGGCCTCAGCAGCCACTTCACCGGCGATCTGGGCCGCTATTCCTGATATTACAATCCCACCTCCTGTAATGGGATCTATTTGCCTTGCGGAATCACCCACAAGAAGTATTCCGTTGCCCACGGTTTTTTCGATGGGAGCACAAACACTCACAGCTCCTGCTATGTGCGCGATGGGAGTTCCCTTTGACAGGTTCTCGTGGGCGGCAACGAAGGCATCCAGGTATTTTTTCGGCTCACCTTTTCCCTTGATCTTAGCCACCTGAAGCCCCAGTCCAACATTTGCCCTGTGCTCACCCTTGGGAAAGGCCCATGCATATCCCCCTGGGGCGCAGCTGCCAAGAAAGAAATCGCTGTAGTTGGGATCCATATCTACACCTATCATGTCGTACTGAAAGCATGTGTAAACATCCTTTGGCTTAACAGTTGTATCTATGCCTGCCCATCTTCCGATTTGGGATTCAAAACCATCGGCACCAACCACTATGTTCGCGTTTACGTCGAATCTCTCCCCCATGTGCTTCGCCTTCACACCCTTTACGAAACCATCCTTTTTTATGACATCCACAGCCGAGGTTTTCACCATTATATCGGCACCCGCCTTTATTGCATCCTTTGCCAGCTCCTTATCGAACACATCTCTTCTAATGACATAGCCAACCTCGTTTCCCGCCATACCCTCCTGAAGCTCTATTCTCATGCCATTTGGTGCATAGATGTGGGCTCCTTTTACCTCGTTTGCAATCCACTTTTTGTTTGGTTTCAATCCCATCTTCACCAAACCGTGTTTATCAAGGCCCTCCCCACAACGAACTGGAGAGCCCACCTCTGTCCTCTTTTCCAGAATCATGACTTTCGCTCCCTTTAAGGCGGCTTGTTTCGCGGTTAGGCTACCTGCGGGTCCAGCACCCACAACCACAATATCATAATTCAATTTCATCCTTCTCCTCAATAATCCATCAGGCCGACGATAGCTCCTTGTCAATGGCCCCAACTGGACAGGCTCTAATACAAATACCGCACTCGTTACAATTCTCAAGAAATTCTATTCTGGTCTCGTGAAGGAACATTGCGTTTTGAGGGCAGGTCCCGACACATGCGCCGCAGTGCATACACATGGTCTTGTCTACGAACACGATATTACCTCTACCCTACCAATAACATAAAAAAACTTAAATCTTTTGTAGCGATTGCTAAGACAAATATTTCTTAAGAATGTCATACAAAATCTCGGTTTCGGGAAGAAAGTTATCGGTATTTATTTTCTTTTCCAAATCAACCAAATCAAGAAATTCTCCTTCCTCGAGCTCCTCCTTGTTTAATATTATGTCCTCCATATCCTCCTCCCTAGCGACTATTCCATAAACCTTGACATTCTCCTTTTCCTCAGGAATCCGCTTTTTAAACGAGGTGATAAAAAATGGCTTAGGATTTAAACCTGTTTCTTCTATTGTTTCCCTTAAAACAGCCTCCTCATAGCTCTCTTCTGCTTGAACATGCCCTCCCAATACAATGCTCCAATATCCCGGGAAAAAATCCTTGTTTTTTGTTCTTTTTGTTACAAGGACTCTTTCCTCATCATCGAAAACAAAGAACATCACGCTTCTGTGTATCAGCCCCTTTTCATGGCATTCCTCTCTTGAAGTCTTGCCTACAACATTGTCGTTCTCATCGACTATATCAAAGAATTCATTGGACATTTATGAGCCTCTCTGCCATGGTTTTCATCAAATAGATAGCAGTAATAGGTTTAGCGAGTATTTGTGCTCTTCTCCTCCAACCCAGGTAAAAATAGAATCAATTCAAAAATTATTATCACTTGATCTTAGGTAGATTCTTTCCTCAATAAATTCTCTTAATAATTCTCTCAATACTTCCATTATCTTTTTAGTATATCTATGAATTTTTTTTAAAATAATTACTGCATAAATAATATATAGAGGGAATTTCCCTCACAACTCAAGGTGATTATTTGGCTATTTATAATTCTCCAGATGGCCCATTGTATCGAAGACGAGCATTTACTCTGTGGTTGGCTGCCATCATGGTTCTTTCGTCCTTGGTTGGAATAGGAATGAATACCATGGCGGCCCCTGATAACGTTTATGTGGATGGGTATGTACTTGAAAACGGCTCAGGATCCATCATAGAAAATGCAACCGTTATTCTGCAGAATACTTGGGATGGTACCACCAATACCACAAAAACCAATGCAACTGGATATTACAGTATCAGTATCCATGCCCCACCAGGAGGCGAGGTGTTCCAGATAACTGTTTTTCACGAGGATTACCATTCAGATTCACAATACATGTGGTTGGCTGAAGGTACAAATCAAACCGATATGTACATATATCTCGATCCTGCAATGAACAAGAATTCCGTGGTTTATGGTAGGATATTAGACGCCGTTACAATGACCCCCCTGCCTTTCACTGGGATTGCAGCTCTTGGTGAGAACTACATCAATTCTACAGGCTCTGACGCCACAGCCTATTATCAAATGTCTCTGGAATCCAACCAATACTACTATGTCCAGGTTGAGAAAAGTGGATACGAAAACCAGATAAAGTCAAGTTACTTTAACTTCGGTGACACAAGAAGATTTGATTTTTTAATG
>CP070672.1:2178851-2188984 GCA_020351895.1 Thermoplasmata archaeon | reverse complement strand
TCCCGGTCTCCGCAGGCGCGGCCCCGAGGCCCCGATCTGAGCGAGGTTTCCATGGGCCTGGTTGGGGTCTGACGGGCAGTTTTGCCGTACATCTCATGGGAAAGGAGTACATTGGCTTCAATACCCAAGGTTCTTGTTGCTTCGAGAAAAGGGTGAAGAAAATGTTCGGCATAGGAGCCATGCGAGCCACAGGGACATGGAATTTCACTGAGTGGTTTACCGACGTGCTCTTTGTAGCTTTCGTCGAGAAAAGGGTATACCTTTCGCAAGGGATCTATGGTGTCCCCAATGTATATCAATTGGGCATCAACGCCCTTTTCCTTCAAGCCCCGACATATCACCTCACCAGTGAGTATCTCCCTCATATTGCCCACGTGGATATCTCCAGAGGGGGTGATGCCAGTTGCTACAACATGCTTTTTTGAAAAAACCAAGAGCTTTTCACTCTCAACATCAACCCAGTGCATTATCTCACGCAATGGTTCTGGCTCTGATAAGCGATCTCAAAGGCACGCCATCAAGCTCATAGAGGGGAGTTTTGTTCACCATGACCACTATCAATAGGGGATTTGCACCCAGGTTCTTGAGGTCGGATACAGAGCTTTTGGCAACGTATCCTGTGCTCACCACATCATCGACTACCACAACGTTCTTACCCTTTAATGTGGCATAGTTTGAGCTGAAGGTTCCCTTGCTATCATCGGTCACTGGCGGTCTGTAAATGCTCAGCTCTAATCCAAGGTCCTCTGAAACCATAGTGGCAAATGGTATGCCATTAATGGCAATACCAACCACTGTATCCAGTTGTTCATTATCTATCTTTTCCATCTCTTCCAAAATGATATCTATAAAGAGGCTCGAGACTAAACCAATACGACCTCCGTAAACGCCAATGGATCTCCATCCAACCTTGATATCTGCTGGCGGTTTCTCCTCTTTTACATTCCTGGTTAAAAGCCACGTAACAGTTGCCACAGAAAGGTGCAACTCATCAGATATTTCACTCTCACTAAGACCGTTCTTCTTGAGTTCCAGGACCTTTTCCACGAGAGAATCGATACTTTTCATGTTCATCACTCGCAACATAATCGGCCTCTCTCTATATTAGATTTTGCGTATTATTATTTTTGAAATGTTTCAGGTTTTTTTCGATACACCCAGGCATCATGGATTTTGGTTGAAATGAGATTCTAGGAAGAATTAGAAGGGACTCATAATTAATATGAATTCTATTGAGAAATCAATGAAATGGACAAAAAAAATGAGAGTATGAATCAACGATTCCCAGTGTTTACTCCTCTTACATCGTTTTCGAGTAGTTTTTCTAATTCTCTGAAGAGCTCGATCCTGGTGTCTCTAAGGGTGGGCCGGAATTCCCTTGCAGTGATCAATTCCTTTAGGTTGATTTCGCAAGTGACTAATTGCTCCTTGAAGTATTCACCTTTTGCCTTGACATCGCCTCTTGGGCCTATGACTGTGTTTCCTCCCCAATAAGTCATGTTCAACTCGGTTCCTACGAGATTCGTGTATGTGAAGAATATTGTGTTTTCTATTGCCCTTGCCACGATGACCTTCTCAAAAAATACCCTGGTGGTTGAAGGGGAGGCTGAGATGCAGACCAAAATGTCGGCTCCTTTAAGTGCATATATCTTGGATAATTCTGGGAAAAAACAATCAAAGCAAATGAGCATGCCGATCCTTCCGAATTTTGTATCAAATACAGGCAACTTATTACCAACACCGAAGTAAAGATGCTCTTCAAAGGGTCCGAAGTTAGCTAAATGAAGCTTCCGATAACTTTCGACTCTTTCATCTGGATAGACGATGATGGAGCTGTTAAAAAATTGGCCTTCTGCTTCTTTTCCTTTTTCTGGCATGCCGAATACGATATGTGAATCGTACTCATTAGCAATCTTGGCAATCTTTGTGACAGATTCACCATCAAGTGGCTCAGCAAGCTTCGTTAAGTTATCTCGACACATATAGCCGGTGAGAAACAACTCGGCAAACACCACCAAATCGGAATCAGAGCTTTTTACGGCTTTTTCCATAATACCCAGATTCTTTCCTTTATTTCCCAAAGCGGGAGATAATTGCGCCAAAGCCAATTTCAATGCCATCACCCCAGCAAATATTGGTTAGGGATTGTTATAGTATCTAATATCTCTTATGTTGCCTTAATTACCAAAATGTGAGCTCACTAACAAAACCATAAAAAAACCAATATGGCAGAAAAAACCATATAAGGCTAAGAAAATCCTATATATGAACTTGATATTGTGGATATTGCGAATATGGTGCTGATGTAAATGTGTGCAGCGACAACCCTAAAGAGTGAAGCCATAAAGGATAAACTTCTTGTCAATCCTAAAAGGATCCTGAATATAGGCAAGCATATGGGTGCAAATGTGGCACGGGCTGAGAGAATCTATAATGAACTAAAGTACGATTCACATTTTGGGGATAATTGGCTCAGTAAATTGGATGAGATGGTTGATATAGCAGTGATGGCAATCATAGATTCTTTGAGAACCGAGTTCAGAAAGCAAGGTCTGGGAGAATTTGATGTAGAGAAATATTTTCTTAGGGCCATGTTAGAGCTTAAACGAGGAACCCCAACAAGCATCAAAAGAGCTCAGGAATCCATAAAGAGGGCAAAAACCGAGGCGAAGAGGCTGGAGAAAATCAAAAAAGAAGCGTTACACACCATATTTGAAATCGAAACCATATTAAAAGAAACAAGAGAAGAAAGCAGGACATGGTTGTCAGAAAATGAATATGAGAAAATGGAAAACTCTCTCAAGGAGATATTGAAGGCTTCGGAACGAGGCAACTATGAACTCGCTTTACATCTTGCAAAGACCGCCTTGAGAAAGTCAAAGGAGCTTCGAGATTTAAAACACATTGCCCTGAGATATGCAGCAAAGGCTGGACATGTTGTTGGTAAAGTTAAATCTGAGAATCCCTCCTCATCACCAAATGAAACTTTTTCGAGATTGAACAATTTATTGAATATGATAAAGGACTTCCTTGCAGATGAGAGCTACCAGACGGCCTTGCTTTTGGCAAAGGAGGTGAAATTTGAGGCCGAGAAACTTCTTCCAGAAGATAAAATTCAGATCAATAACTTTGTTTGTCCCTTATGCTTTGGCACCATATGTCCAAATAGCTACTGCAATTTAAGCATCTCCCCCTCACCCCTTTTAGAAGAGACATGCAGAACCTATTGTAATTGTGGTACTTATTATCATATCTGCTGTGTTCAGAAGGGAGAAAATCTTACCTGCCCCTCCTGCCATAAACCCCTTAGGGGTTGAGTTTTTCTCATTCGAGCCTTAATTCATATCATTCTGGGTCATAAATTATTCAAAAACAAAAAAACTATTGATATTTGTGGATCAAGTGGACAAAGAATCCTCTACTTTCTCGAAAATCATCCCAAGAAGATGCTCTGCCTTACTTTCGAGATCTTCGATCTTGGCTTTCTTTTCGAGATTGAATTGCTCATCCTCGATTGATATCAGATTCACCTTAACATTTAAAACAGCACCTTTCAAACCGGCATGGGCCATAAGTGCAGCAACACCGGAATCTGTAACTGCATTTTGATTCCCCTTAATGATTGTGATTTGTGCCAGCTCCATCACCCTGAGACATCTTTCTGCAACCTCAAGGGGCACCAATGCCGCCTCTTTATAGGCTTTCTGGAGATTTTCCTTTTTTGCTTCCTTATCAGAAATTTTTAATGCGACCATAACCTCGTTGAAGGCCTCAATATCTTTCCTCGAAAGGTCAAAAAGCTCACTTTTAAGGATTTTTGTCTCGGATAGGATCTCTTTTAGTTCGTTTTCAACATCCACGAACCTTTTCTTTCCTATGCTCAGATTACAGACCATAGATACGAGAGCTGCGCCAAAACATCCGGAGAGTGCAGATACGCTTCCTCCTCCCGGAGCAGGGGATTTGGAAGATATCTCATTCAGCATAAACTCGAAACTTGCCTCCTTTGGCATGAATTCACTCCCAAAGTCTGTTTTCGAGAATCTGTGATTTATCGAACTTCTTAAGTTTTAGGTAGAATTCAGATGAATCAATGAGAGCGTTTTGGGGTATCAGGCCCACAACCTCGCTTTCAATGATCTCTACGTCGTTCCTTTCCGCCTCTTCTTTTATCATTTCAAAAACCTTGAATATTGGGGTCTCTTGATAATTCGTTAGGTTCATTGATACTTGAACAATGCCCCTTTCCTTTATCTCAAGTCCCAAGGCTTTTACATATTGAAGACCCCCGCTAGAATGCCTTACGGCCTTGGCCATGGATTTTGCGATGGTAAGATCATTCGTGTTTAGATTGACGTTATATGCGATCAGTGGCATCCTGGCACCCACAACCGTGGCTCCAGCACTTGGATGTAATACGCTAGGCCCAAAATCAGGCTTTCTTTCGGGATCTTTATGAATCGCCTCCCTCAATCCTTCGTACTGACCTCTCCTTATATTTGCCAGATTTTGTCTCTCAGGGCGAGCCGCGGCATGTTCATAAAGATAGACTGGTATCTTCAGTTTTTCAGCTATATCTTCTCCCAAATCCCTGGCCAAATTCACGCATTCGTCCATTGTAACATTTGATATTGGAATAAATGGTATGACATCTGTTGCTCCTATCCTGGGATGCTCACCTTCATGCTCGTTCAAATCGATGAGCTCGGCAGCCTTGGCGCAGGAGGCAAAAGCCGCTTCTTTTATTTCCTTTGGGGCTCCAACGAAGGTCATTACGCTTCTGTTATGGTCTTTGTCATACTCGTAATCCAAAAGCCTTACACCCTCCACGCTCTTAATTTGATCTGCAATTGCCTCTATAACTTCGACTCTTCGCCCTTCACTGAAATTTGGAACGCACTCCACGATTTTATTCATCTAGGTAATCCCCCAATGAGAATGGATAAAAGGGAGAGTTAATATATACGTTTTGGTGTTGTCGAGAATCGTATGAGAATGAGATTTGGTAATTAGTAAAAGAAGGAGAACGGTTTTGATGAGAAAAAAAGCCCTGGAAATCGCCTTGCAACAAATATCGGAGCATTCGGATCCAAAACCAGATTTGGAGCAATACAGCACCCCTGCAAATATCGCATCTGATGTGCTTTATTTTGCCCACTCCCAAGGAGATATTGTGAATAAGAAGGTGGCTGACCTTGGATGCGGAACGGGGATCTTCGCAATAGGCGCCAAACTCCTTGGAGCAAAAGATGTGATAGCCGTTGACATCGATGATAGGGCTATTGAAATTGCCAAGGAAAATGCGAGAAAATCGAAAGTCGAAGTGAATTTTCAGGTGTGCGAGATAAAAGATTTTAATGATAAGTGCGATACCGTGCTGCAAAATCCGCCTTTTGGGGCGCAAAAGAGGCATGCTGACAGGCCATTTATTGATACGGCTTTAACCATATCTAAGGTCACATATTCCCTTCATGCATCCAACACCCAGAAATTCATAGAAAAAGAGGCGGAAAGACTGAGGGCCATGATAACCCATAAGAAAGAATATCAATTCGAGATAAAACATACCTTTAAATTTCATTGCCAAAATAAGAAGAATTTCGAAGTTGTGATGTTCAGAATGGTGAAAAAGGGGGAAGAAAATGGATAGAAACAAGAAGATCGTAATACCTGGGGAAGAAATCGCCACCAGTGAGGAATTCCTTGCTGGTGAGGGTACCTATGAGATGAAAGGCAAGATATTCTCCTCCTTTTTGGGCAAACTCAATCTTGATGCAAAGGAGATGGTTGCCTCTGTTGAGCCCATAAATCCTTTGGTGGAATTGAAAGTTGGGGACATAGTTTTGGCTCATGTTCAAGACCTAAGGAGCAGTATGGTCATTTTGGATGTGGCTCGTGTAGAGGGGAAACTCAGAAACGTGACGGGGGAAACTCTAGCCTCTATTCATGTTTCTAAAATTTCAGAGGGATATACCTCCGATGTAAGGAATGAGTTCAGAATAGGGGATATAATCAGGGCAAAGGTTGTTCAAACTAAACCTTCGGTTCAGCTTTCAACTGAAAAGTCGAACCTTGGTGTCCTCCTTGCCCTATGTACGAAATGTAGGATGCCTTTGATTAAGAAGGAAAAAAATCTATTCTGCGAGAATTGCCGAAGAACCGAAATCAGAAAAACTGCCCCTGATTATGGGGAATACCGCATTAAAAAATAGCCTTTAATCCTTTATTGGACCAAAGGAAAAGCATAATAACCAGGTTCGATATTACGCTAGATTTGCAGAGGACGTAGATTATATGAGCGCAACAACAGAGGAACTAATTAAGGCAGTAAACGAGCTGAAAGTGGAAATACAACGCATACGTGAGGTCGTAGATATCCTTCTGAATGTGGTGATAGAGGGGGAGATGGAGGAAGATCCAAGATTTGAGCTACAATTGGACCATCTAAGAGCCATCGATCCTTTCTCTATTAATAATTAATAAGTGACCCAAACTTTCTCTGCCACATTCCTTTTAGGGTAACGATGCATAGCAATCTAGCAATTGCAAATATCGTGTTTTGTTCAAAATCATTTGATGATGGTTTTAATAATTATTGATGGGTTTGAACATCATCATATTTTCATTATTTGATTCCGTTATAGAAAAAACCTTATTTAACTTCCACATTATCCACTTCTTAACCGGGTGTTTCTCAAAAAATATGAAATTACAAGATTTGTATGATGGTTAACAATTGTTAATACCAATGTCCCATACATTTAGTTGGAGGAGTAAATTTGGTAATGGATTTAGAGGATACCGCCAGAAAAATAGAGACCATGGAGATAAGAGGTGCGGCAAAGATAGCAAGAGCAGCGGCAGAAGCCCTGAAAAATATTGCTTTGGAGTATGAGGGCAAAGATATCGGACAATTCAGAGATGAGCTCAAAAAAGCCAAAGAGCGCTTGATATCCACAAGACCCACCGCAGTATCCCTGAGAAATGGCCTGCTCTTCGTGTTAAAAGGGGCAGAAGAAGAAGAGGACCAAGAAAAACTGAAGAAAAGAATCGTATCACAGGCGGATCTCTTTATAGGAAAATCTGAAAGAGCCATGGAGGTCATCGCCGATATCGGCTCAAAGAGAATAAAAGACGGTGATATCATACTCACCCATTGTAATAGCTCTGCCGCAATTTCCACCATTATAAAGGCTCACAAAGATGGAAAGAATATCAAGGTTTATGCCACGGAGTCCAGGCCTAAAAGGCAGGGTTATATAACGGTTCGACAGCTGGTACAAGAAGGTGTGGATACGACTTTGATCGTGGATTCCGCCGTAAGACATGTTATGCAGGATGTGGACTTGGTGGTTGTGGGGGCAGATACAGTTGCCTCAAGCGGTGTTGTGATAAACAAGATAGGAACCTCTCAGATCGCATTGTGTGCCCATGAGGCTAGGGTACCTGTCATGGTTTGCGCAGAAACCTATAAGTTCTCTTCCGAGACTCTTTCAGGAGAGCTTGTGGAAATTGAGGAGAGGGATGTAAATGAAGTGGTGAATGTGGAGGATTTTCCAGGCGTGAAGATTTACAATCCTGTCTTTGATAAAACACCACCAGATTACATAGATGTTATCGTAACTGAGGAAGGTGTGATATCTCCTTACGCTGCTTATGAAATCATCAAGACTTTGAATTTGGAATCGTAATGAAATAGATGAGGGTGTGAACATGTATAAGGTGAAGCGGATCAATTTATGTGCAGGAGAGTTCACTGTAATACTCCATGAGAAGGATGCAAAAGAGCTCGGTTTACGAAATTTGGACAGGGTCAGGGTTGTGGGCCCCAAAAACAGTATCACCGCCATTGTGGAAACAACAGATGGCATAGTTGAGGAACAAGAGGTGGGCCTTTTGGAAAAAGGTTTCAATACTCTTGATATAAAAGTCGGTGCAGAGGTTGATCTGATACCAACAACAAGGCCCACATCAGTGGATTACATCAAGAAGAAGATGAAAGGTATGGAACTAGAGCAGGAGGAGATCAGGGCCATTGTGAAGGACATCGTTGAAGGGAGTCTATCCGACATCGAGCTGGCAGCCTACGTCACTGCAGTTTACATCAATAGCATGAACCTCAGGGAGATCAAGGATTTAACAAAATCAATGGTGGAAACAGGTGATATAATTGAGATCGACAAAAAACCGATCTTCGATTTCCACAGTATAGGCGGGGTACCCGGCAACAAGGTCACACTTCTGGTTGTACCAATCGTGGCTGCTGCGGGCTTGACCATACCCAAGACAAGCTCTCGAGCCATAAGCAGTGCATGCGGCACAGCAGATATCTTCGAGGTTCTGGCTAATGTTACTTTGAAAGCTGATGAGATAAAAAAAATAACAGAAACCGTGGGAGGGGTTATAGCCTGGGGAGGGGGCGTGAACATCGCTCCTGCCGACGATCTGATAATACGAGCGGAATATCCATTGGCAATCGATCCTTATTCGCAGGTCATCGCGTCTGTCATGGCTAAGAAGAAGGCCGTGGGTGCAGATTATTTCTTATTAGATATTCCAATAGGCAAGGAAACGAAAGTTCCAGATGAGGAACTCGCCAAGAGATACGCCCGGGATTTTATGGACCTAGGAGAAGGTCTTGATATCAGGGTTGAATGCGCAATCACCTACGGAGGACAGCCAATTGGTAGGACCATAGGTCCAGCCCCCGAGGCCATGGAGGCCATGATGGCCTTGGAAGGAAAGGAAGTGGCAGGTAGCCTGATTGAAAAGGCAAGTGGCCTGGCTGGAATCCTTTTGGAGATGGGTGGAATCGTCCATGGCTCAGGCAAGGAATATGCCAAGAAACTCATAAAGAACGGCAAGGCATTGGAAAAGATGAGGGAGATAATACAGGCCCAAGATGGGAAACCAGATGTGGCGTCCGAGGACATCCAGATAGGGAAATTCAAATACGACTTCATAACCAATAACAGCGGTTACATTGCAGAGATAAGGAACAACATTCTTGTGAAAATCACAAGGGCGGCAGGAGCACCGAAGGATAAGGGAGCAGGCGTCATTTTAAAGAAGAAGGGTGGTGACAAGGTCGAGAAAGGCGAGGTGCTTTTCACAATTGTTGCTGAGAACGATAGAAAGCTTGACAATGCAAAGTCCATTGCCCAAAGGTTACCCCCAATCAATATCGAGGGTATGATCCTGCAAAAGATACCCAGCTATCACGGTGTGTCAGGATTATAGGAATACAAATGTTTATTATTCCCTCCAGTCCAGCCCCAGGGTCCTGATACCGATTTTGGGAATAAGTGGCATCTTTCTTTTATGCACTGTTTTTTCCACCAAGCCCTGGATTCTCAGAACCTCTGCCGCATCGATACCTACCTTGGAAGCGATATCATCTGCCTGGAGTCGAAGTTCAATTCCATGAAGAATCGCGTCCAAATCCTGGTACTTGATTTTCAACTCGTTTTCATCGGTTTGACCCTCCCATAATCCGGCTGAAGGAGGTTTCTTGATTATGTTTTCTGGAATGTCTATTGCCTTGGCCAAGGCTAGGATTTGGGTTTTATAAAGATCACCAATGGGTGAGAAATCAGCACCACCGTCACCAAATTTCGTGAAGTAGCCCACAAGAAGTTCGCTTTTGTTGCTAGTGCCCATGACGAGCCTGTTATCCAAATTGGCATGAATATAAAGCATTATCATCCTGCATCTTGCCTTGATGTTGCCTAATGTCTTATCATCAAGTTCTTGAGGCGCCAGGAGGTCCTTTATGCCCTCCACCATCTCGGAAATGTCGATAGTCCTATATTCAACACCCATGGATGTCGCGAATCCCAAGGCATCCTTTAAATCCTCTTTTGGTGTGGATGCCTCAGGCATGATCAAGACGAGGACTAAATTTGGACCCAGGGCATCGGAACATAGTTTTGTAACAACCGCTGAATCGAGCCCTCCGGAAAGTCCTATTAACACTCCGTCCGCCTTTGCTTCATCCATTTTCTGTTTGATGAATGTGTGGATCACTTCAATACTTTCTGCCCTGAACTTTGGTGCAAGATGAGGATTTTTAGAGGATGACGGCATTCATTCCCAAATGGGAAGGATAACATATTAGGGTTGTGGTTGGGGGA
>CP070672.1:2176156-2178751 GCA_020351895.1 Thermoplasmata archaeon | reverse complement strand
CTTGCTATGGTTACCCGCTGCCTTTGACCTCCTGACAGCTCAGAGGGTTTATGATTCTTCCATTCCAAAAGGTCAACAAGCTCAAGAGCAGATTCAGCTTTTTTCCTGGCCTCTTTCAAACTGATGCCAGTTATGAGTAATGGCAGTTCCACGTTTTCAACGGCTGTGAGTACCGGAAGAAGATTGAAGCTTTGGAAGATAAAGCCCATTTTCTTTGCCCGATAATCGGTTCTCGCATTGTCCTTTAGGGCATGAACATCCTGCCCCTCGATTAGGACCTTACCTTCTGTTAGATCATCCAGTCCAGAGAGGCAGTTGAGCAGTGTGGTCTTGCCGCAACCGGAGGGGCCCATGACGGCCACCATCTCGCCTTTCTGAACCTCTACATCCACGCCTCTTAGGGCCTTAACCTGGATTTTACCTGTATCGTATGTTTTATGTACATTCTTTGCCGAAATAATACTTGCCATTACCTCACCTCATATACCGCATACCTTGAAATGGGACAATGAAATGAACATTATTAGCTTTTTCTTATTGTATAACACAGCTATTACAACAGAATCCTAGAGTTTTAAGGACTAATCCGTATAATTTTGTATGATTGTAATCAGGCTATGTTGTTGTGCTCCATGGTTATGACCACATTTCCCTTTTTGTGCCCTGATTCGACATATCTGTGGGCTTCAGCAGTCTGTTCCAAAGGATAGCATCTATCTATGACCGCTTTTATCTTTCCCTCTTCAATCAGCTCTTTGAGGAAGATTAAATCTTCATTCTTAAATAATGCATTTCCACCTATTACTTTCTTACTGCTTGTTGTTTTAGTCCATAGACCTCGAATCATCTTTAACGGTCCGGGATTAGCAATAAGATATCGTCCGTTTTGTTTTAGCGATCTTACACTACCTGAAATCGAACTCTTGCCTACCAAGTCAAGAATAAAATCATAGTTATTTGGGCTTTTAGTGAAATCTCCTTGAGTGTAATCTATAACCGAATCGGCTCCAATTGCGTGGAGCATGTCCAATTTCCCCGTGCTGTCCACGCCGGTCACTTCAGCTCCAAAGTACTTTGCAAGCTGGATTGCAAAAGGTCCTATGGTTCCACCTGCACCATTAATCAGAACCTTCTGTCCGCTCTGGATATTTCCCTGTCTAAGAAAACATAATGCTTCAAGTCCCCCATTGGGAACGCAGGTAGCTTCCTCATAGGTCATATTGGTAGGTTTCATTGCCAATGCCCCTTCTTCAGGTTCTTCAGGCATACATATATACTCGGCACAAGCACCCATACCAACAAAACCTGTGGCTGCAAAAACCTGATCACCTTTTTTAAATCGTTTCACATCTTTGCCTGCTTTCTCAATTTCTCCGGCTAAATCCATCCCTAGAATAGTTATTCTCGTTGGTCTTTTAAAACCCACATATGCTCGCATGGGGAGGCGATATAAGAATGGCAATTTGAGACTTCGTTGTTCACAGTCACCTGCCGTTACTGTTGTGGCAAATATTTTGATGAGTATTTCATTGTCCTTGGGAATAGCTTTTTTCACTTCCTTGAGCTGAAGAACATCCGGGGAGCCGTATTCTGTCCATACAATCGCTTTCATTTGTTCTTTATTCTCCATTTATTCACCTTATTAGATAAGCGGATAGAACAATAACCATCCTCCTAATACAAATTCAAAAATCCAAATCAACAGACCTCCGAGGTTCCAAAGGGCGTTAAAGTCAGGTTTTACAAATCTTATCCCGTTACCGAAGAGGTAGAGAAAACCGGCAACAAGTCCGAACCATCCAATAATTATTGGTATAACTTCATAGACAATAAACAAGATACTATATGAGAGCGTTCCTATGGAGAATAGGATCTGTGCCAATGAGAAAACTGAGTTTTTTGTTTTGAGAATGCTACGTCCCGAATCTATTAGCTCTTGTTTTTCAGAATCACTGGAATCCGAGTATTGTTTCGCTATATCAAGAAGCCCTAAGTAGCTTCTTTTACTGTAGATCTGGATAACTCCTTCTCCTGATCGTGAGACTGTCCAGATAACCGCAAGAATTATGTTATAAGAATTAAAAGCAATAAACAGAACTATAGCAAGAGTGATTATGATAATATGCTCTACAAGTACCAACCCGATGCCCATTTTGAACTTCTTTGGATCTTTGTTGATGTTTTGTAGCTTAGCCTCTGAGTCTAGATTACTATATATCTCATAACCGAATCTGCTGGTTGCCAGGGTTATAACTATAATAATTAACAGAAAGAGAAGACCAGATAGCATCATTGCGATATTCAAAGGGGTTCCTCCAATTTATTCTTATATTCCTATTCACTTCCTTTTATGGCAAAACCAAAGCAATTAATTAATATATTAATTGTATTGACTTTAGAAAAAGTTAGAAAGTGGTTAAGAATTAGGAGAAAGAGAAACATTGGTTTTTCTTTTTATCATTTCGTTGTAGAGATATTCAAACCACTCGAATAATTCTGGTAAATTTGTGTCCTTTCGTAGTCCTATTATGATAGGTTTTAGTTTTTCCCAAGTACTTGTAATTGCCAGATTACGGTACTCAATTAAATCGATAT
>CP070672.1:2152580-2176056 GCA_020351895.1 Thermoplasmata archaeon | reverse complement strand
TCCAACTTGGTCATGACATCATAGAATTCAGCTTCAACGTTTTTTACATCTGCATTTTTATCGTACTTTGCATCAGCGGAAGCTATGTTCTTGGAAACCCTGTGAAACATGTCCTCTGGTTTCTCTATAACCCTTCCTTTGTCGTTCTTTTTAAGGTACCTTCGCTCCAGAACTGTAATGGCATTCTGTGTCAATTCTATTTTCTGTTCTTTTTTTGATTTTGATCCTTGTTTTTCACTCATATCGAGAGTACCATTGCTAATCTCTTTATTTAAAGTTTCCATTTAGCATCCCTTCTGAGAGAGATTGTATACCCAGTATTTCAAACAGAAAGCAAAATACCGAGGTAAAAGGTGAATAACTAATTGACTTTAAAAGACTTTTTATACTCGATTTGTTACCAATCCAATCCGCTATATTTCCATTATCGAGATACTTTGTTACCATATTTGTTACCAACTGATATTGGTAGAACTTTTTTTAATAATTCACATCCTACCTATTTTCCTTTGGTTTACGCATCTCAAGTCACAAATTGGACCTTGATATTGTATGCAAAAAACTTTAATAGTGCAGAGATTGATTCCTACGTATCCAATCAAAATTTGATTAGGAAGGGAAATCATGGAAGATTTGACATTGATCGGGTTAATCCTTGTCATTATTGGGATAGTTCTGGCTCCTTTTACATGCTTTATATCACTTATCGTTCTAACAATCATAGGAGTCGTATTGATAATAGTAGGGGAGAGTGGAAAAACCCCCTCTTTCCCACAATATCCCCCTCCCCAATACCCTCCACCGCAGTACCCACCTCAACAATATCCCCAGCAATATACATGTCCTGTTTGTAGAATGCCATTAAACTATGTGCAGCAGTATAATCGATGGTACTGTAACTACTGTAGAGCTTACAGGTAGATAACTATGACATTTTTAGGGATATTATCCGTAAGATCCTCTATAATTGGGATCATTTAAACGAGTTATTCACGGCCCAAACTATCAGACTTATTAGATTTTTTACTTTTGGTGATTTTTAAGATAAAAAATAAAACGGCACATAAAAATAAAAGGAACAGAACCATGATACTCAATCGTTGAAAGAATCCTAACTCCTCAATATTAACAAGAACAAAGAATGGTATTAGTAAGTGTAAAAAAGCACCAGCACCGTCAAATATCATTAATGCACCGTGATCGAAAGCTTTATCGATGATTTTATGTCCTTTCCCCTTTAATCTTAGGAATGAATATATTGCGACTAAGGGCCAAAAGATGGCAGAAATCAAATAACTCCTTAGGTAGAACATCGTTGCATCGTCAGAAAGGTTTTCAGATTGCCTTTGAAAATAGATGATCATGAGAATAGAAGTACATGTAAATACAATACTGAGAAATATCGTTAGTTTGTATGAAAGTCGAACATTGGGATCCATGACACCATCAGAATTTAATATAACGGTACATGAATATATATTTTCTTTAATTTAAAGAACAGAATACAACATCTACCTCGTTGGAGCCGAATAATTATCGAGCCAGGAATGGCGTTATTTTAAAATAACTCATCGAGTGGCTTCTTACAAAAACTTATATAACAAAATAACTCTCTTAGCAAGGAGAGTGAGTCCCATGGTCCACATGTACCAGACCTATATAAAAGGCTTTGATGATGAATTGGGTGGAGGTATCCCAGAAAACCACATCATCCTAGTTTCGGGCACACCTGGCACTATGAAATCATCTGTTGCATACAATATCCTCTACAACAATATCAAGCATGAGGATTCCGTAGGTGTGTATGTCTCGTTGGAGCAGAGCAGGGAGAACCTTTTATTTCAGATAGAAAGCTTGGGATTGCATGATATCGAAAAGCTGGATCTAACTATACTCGATATGGCGAAGATCAGAAAGGAAGTGGACATGACAAAGGATAGACCGTGGCTGGACGTCATGAAAAAACATCTTAATTACCTGAAGGAAACCCTAAATTTCGACCTTCTGGTTATCGATTCATTACCTGTTGTTGAGATGATTTCGAAGGTGGAGGATGAGCGGGCCTACCTGTTCTATTTCTTTGAATGGTTGAGAGATCTGAAGGTCACCACATTCATTATCGCTGAGATATCGCCTGATCCTACACAGGTACATCCTGAGGAATTCTTAGCGGATGGCATAATACTCTTAACACTGGAGAGGGTGAATGAGGTGGATGTACACCGCCGTATAAGATGCGTTAAAATGAGGGGTATGAATCATAATACTGGTTACTTCACGTTGGAGTTTAAAGATGATGCCTTTCAGGCGAGTCAGGCGATATAAAAGTTAATTTCTGGGATATCGAGATCAGACCTTGTCAAGGGACTTGAGATATTTTATTAAGGTCAGTTCTTCTGGGGTGTACTTACCGCTTTTCTCAAGCTCTCTTACATCCTCGGATTTTATCAGTTTTAAGGCCAGGGGATTTCCCTCAGTCAACCTGAAAATCCTCTCAAATTCATCCTTTTCCAACTTTTTCATGTCTAAAAGAATCTTACAGCTTTTTTTATCGAGTCCCACTAATTGCATGGCTTTATAGTGAGTTGAATCAAAGGCTTCTTTAGAAATCAATCCTATGGGTTCTCTGTTCAATATTATTATCTTAGATCCATATAGGGAATTTAAATCCTGAGATAGGAGATTTATAAACCGCGTTGACATGGTGTCAGCTTTATCCATTGCATCGAATACCAACAGAGCATTGGTGCCGCCTAGGGATATGGCAGTACCCTTTAAAATTTCTCCTAGCCCCTTTTCCTTTCCTCTGAAAGCCGCTTTTAGCTCCTGTCGATTGAGTCTTACAAAGAAATCGGAAAGGTACCCAATCATCTCGTTGAATCCCTCCCCTTTTCCGAAATCGAACCAGAAAGTGCTTACCTTATCCTTTAGATCAGAGACGACCTCAGAAACCAGGGAGGTCTTACCCATTCCCGCATTTCCCGAAATAGAAATCAAGACGATTTTTTCATCGTCTATCCATTTTCGTAAAGTCTCCATTTCTGATTTTCTTCCAACAAAATCCTTTGTGGTGGGTACTCTATGGGGAAAATCGAAGAGCATCATCTCCTTTTTTGCCTCCATTTTAGTGCTCTTTGCGAACATTTCCAAGGATCTTTGGTTTATAACCCCCTCCTTGTCCACGAGTCTTACCAGATCCAGTATATCGAGCTTCACCCCGGTCATTTCTCCAATCTCACCGATTTTGATCTCATTAACCTTACCATTCTGGTCTTTGAAGGGTACCATTCTTTCCTCAAGATTTCTCTTTATTTCATTTGCTTGGTACATACCTTTCTCGGTGAGGAAATAAGCCTTCCGTCTCTTTTCCAAACCTTCAATATGCATAACACTTTCGTATATCAGGCCTTCATCATCGAGCTTTTTCACGGATCTTGGGACATGTGTTACCCTTATATCTATGGCATCGGCTATTCCCTTCTGGGTAACAGTTTGTGGTGCCTCCACCTCTTTTTTGGCGGTGTAGTACCTCCTCAGATGAAGTAATATCCGTTCGTTTACGGTGAGTTTGATTTCAGATTCCCTCCTACTTTTTGGGAAAACCACTTCGTCGTATTTATAATTTACATAATCATTATAAGAGTTATTTATATGGTAGATATTTATAAGGAAAGAATAGATATATAATATAAATAGGCGATATTCGTAAACAATATATAGTGCAAAACACATATATCTAATTGCCCCCGATTCCCACCCTTCCTCGCATAATTTATCGCGGCTATCTGACCCGAAAATTTTTCCTCCTAAGGAATTGGGGGCACACACCGCCATATTCTAGAAAAGTTTGTCTTTTTTCAATTTATTGACTCGATTTTAGAATAGATAATTGTCAAGATTTTTTATTGGAAAATAGCATTGTGGCCCTGCCCGTGAGAGTGGGCCTGCCCGTGTTTCAGCCTGAAACTTTTTGGTACCTCAGTCCGCTGGCCAACCCATCGCAAAAAGTTTAACGGTCATCCAAAAACTCAGGGTCGGCCTGCTCCTTCGGTGGTTTTACTATGTGGCCCTGCCCATGTTTCGGCTTAAGAAGTTAGCATCTCCCTACATAACCGAAACACTAAGGGACACGAATATAAATTATATATAATTAGAGTGGCCCTGCCCGAATTTGAATCGGAGTCACAGCGTCCCGAACGCCATAGGATTGACCAAACTACCCCACAGGGCCTTTTGCACATTGCGAATTAAATATTCCGTTTTCAGGAGGAAGGGGTAACAAGGGCGAGCAATTTTAAAGCGTGCCTTCCTTTAGGTTAATACAGTTTACAGCTTGAATGGAATAATCCCATAAAATAATTGCTCTGCAGAATATTTCGCCCAATTATTAAACTTGGGGGGCATCATAAAATATCGATTATGAAATCAAAAAAGTAAGATAATTTTCAGCAAAAACATCCCAAAAGACTTAATTTGGCTTTATATGCCGAAAATCACGCCAAATCCACCCTCACAACCTGATATGTGGGTTCTCCGTGCATATCCAGAATCTTTTCTATGTAAGCTAAATATCCCCAATCTGGATTCAGGTGTATGACGGAAACATCCTTTTTAAAGGGAATAATTGATTTCATAGCACCACTTCTATTATCGGATTATGGTGTTCAATCACCTGAAGCATGCACTTCTTATGAGGGTAACTATCCACTTAATATATAAATAAATTCTGTTATCTTGTTATCAGAGGTGATAATTTACCATCTGTTGAAGTATCCAGTAAAACTTATATCCAATGAAAAGCGTTTTAATCCAAAGGTGTGGAAACTTGCCTGAATTAGACCAAGAAAAACCCAATAAAGAGGACAAAAATGCGTTGAAGTGGTTTAAAGACAACTATTTACCCTTGATTGTAATTGTGGCAATTGTGATTCTGGCACTCATTCTCATTGCTCCCTTGTTTAAAACAATGGTTGGTGAAAAAGCACCTGACTTTTCTGTAACTGGCACAGAAGGAGAGGAATTTACACTTTCCCAAAATCAAGATAAGGTTATTATACTTGATTTGATGAGCACCACTTGTCCTGCATGCATCAGCGAGATGAAGCATCTGAAGGAGATTAACAACAGGTATTCGACGGATGAGGTTATAATCATCACGATAAGTGTTCAAAAGGGGGACTCCAATAGTGATTTAATGGATTTTAAATCCAGATATGGGGATAATTGGACATTCGCAAGAGACACTGATGATGTAGCTAATAAATACAACGTCAATTATACCCCTACAACAGTGATTATCGACAAGAAAGGCATAATCAGGTATTACAAATCAGGCGAGCTCTCTGTGCAAAAGTTGGTGCAGGAGATAGAAAAATTGATTTGAGGTGCTGTTGTGAGCTGTATAAGACTTCTCGTAAAAACCTGGATTTTATTAGTTTTTATTATTTCCCTGGTATTCCCTCCTTCTGTGACTGCTGAACCGAATGTAAAGAACGTCATCCATTATCCAGAAAATCCCTTCTCATTTGACGAAATCACTGTATATGTAGAGCTAAACGACACCTCCAATATAACCGCGGTCAAGCTTCTGTACTGTCAAATCGAGCCAGTATATGGATGTTACCCCGACATCCTCAATCTGACCCTTGGGGATAACAATACATATTCAATAGCAATCACAAGGGACCTTTCAGGTGTTACTTTACTTGGACTCAATTTCACGGTATCATACATTGACGGAAGTAAGGAATTCTCGCCGATAGGAGGACAAGAATATCATTATATCAATATAAATACAAGTGATGATGGAGGTACAACTCCTCCCTGTCCCACAGAAGGTAATCTTGCTATGCAGGTTCTGATTGTGATTTTAATAATTATTCTTGTTTTTCTTGTGGTTAAACACATTAAGAGGGAGGATAAGACAAAACCAATGAATAAAAAGATCCAGGCTGTGATTCTTGTTGTCTTCATCCTGATATTTGTTATTCTTGCCGCTCTTTTTCTAACCCCTGGAGAGGTGAAAAAAGCACCGGAATTCACATTAACCGATATTGATGGAAACACTTTCAATCTCACAGATTTTAGAGGAAAAGTCGTTCTTTTGGATATGATGTCCATTCCTTGTAAAGGTTGTAAAATCGTTGAGAAGAACCTAAAAGAAATCTATCCAGATTTTAAGGATGAAGTTGTTTTCATTAGTGTGGATATTTTAGTGGATGATACAGATATAATGCTCCAGGACTATAGGGAAACCCATGATATCAATTGGACCATTGCGCGGGATACTGATGATATGATCCTCAAATACAGTGCAGAGTTGATACCAAAGATCATAATCATCAATGGTGATGGCTATGCCACATTCGAAGGCGAAGTTGAGGAAGTAAGCACACTAAAAAAGGAACTCAATGACGCTATATCGGGAGAAGCTGAGGCGATTGCCATCCAGGAGGCAAGTTATGTTTCCCTTGCAATCTTAGCTGGATTCGCATTCTTCTTCTCTCCTTGTGCATTTCCCATGCTCCCGGGATATCTGGCATATTATCTGAAAAAGGGTTCTGAAGAAGGAGGCAAGATACCTCTGCGAAGGGCTGCCATGGCTGGAACCATCTCTGCGCTAGGGATCATCATAGTAAGTTTAATTTTGGGTGTTGTGGTAATATTTGCAGGCACCTCCATTTTGGAAGGTGTGGCTGTTTTGGGACTTGTGGTGGGTGTGATACTGATTGTGCTTGGTGGCCTATTACTGACACCATTTCAATATTGGAAGATCGTCCGGCCATTTCAGGCCTTGTGGGCAAAGCTCCGAAGTATTGGCAAGAAGAAACCTAAAGAGGGAGAAGTAGGTGCTGCTGGAGTCTCCACCACTCCAGGAGGAGGATCAGGATTCTACGGAGGTTTGTTCCTCTATGGTTTGGGATATGGAGCAGCAGCAGCCGGATGCACAGCTCCCATTTTTATCGCCGTCCTAATATCTGCACTCAGTGCAGGATTGGTATTTGGATTATCCGTTCTCATCCTCTACAATATGGTTGCTGCAGTTCTTATGATAAGTATCACTATTACCATAGCCCATTTCGGGGCAGGTGCTGCCCAGAAATTATCCCAATACACAGAGGTGATCAAGAAAATTAGTGGAGCTGTGCTGATCGTTGTTGGAATATACCTCCTATGGATCTACTTCACTACCGCAAGTTGATGACTTCCATTTTCTTTTTGTAAAACAAAACCGATTATATTTGATACAATGTAAAGCGACATTTCAATAAAAGATTAGAGACATTATTGTGAGTGATACATTTCGAAAATACCGAACAAAGTGGTGGATGAAGATGCAAAACATGCTGTTGATGGGGATCGTCCTAGCTAGTATAATAGGTTCAGGTGCGGTCATTGGAATTGGTGCCATGGATGGTCGTTATAATATGCATAGTTGGATGCATGGAGGGGATTATGAGGATTGCCATGAGCACGAGGATTGCGAATACGAACATGAGGAATGTGAAGAGCATCTTGAAGAGGAATGCTTCGGTGAACATGAAGACTGTGATATGAACGAGCATATGAGAGATCATGGGTGTTAGAAATAAACAAAGGAGTGATCAATATATTGACACAAGGAGGGCGTAAAAATGTCTTCCTCATTCCCTATCAAAATTCAACTGCATTAAGGGGGTATAACTTTAAGAGATTCAAAACACAAACTTGAATTCTTCCCAGAGGTCATATTTGTAATACCTGAAGCACCTGGGGGAAGCTGCTGTTTGAAGCCTATTGCCAAACAAACAGATCGAAGCAGGAAGATGTACAGGTTTGCCAAACATCTTCAATGGAAGAACAAGGACAAAATGGAGTTACTTATACCCTCTAAGAGTGAAAGCAGGGTCCGGGCCATAATGAAATGGAAAAAATTTAAAGCGAGAATGAGATTGAGAAGGTTGAGAATTGAAATCCTACCGGCACTGGTTTTGGATGGAAAGGTGCTCTGCCAAGGAAAATTGGATTTGGATGAGGATTTCGAACTGGCAGTTTAAAATAATACCTTGTTATTTTCCTTCAATATCTTATTTATATAAAATTTCTTACTTAACCTTTTAAGGAATATATCTAAATATGTCTATATAGACATATATATTTTATTTCCGATATAAATATATAGGCTTTCAACTTACTTTCGAGAAACTTGGTGAAGTCATGGTGGCCTTTTCAATCGCCATATTAATCATAGCACTTGCAGCAGGCTTCTATATGGCATGGAGCATCGGGGCAAATGACGTTGCCAATTCCATGGCCAGTGCCGTGGGTGCAAAGGCAATTACAATGAAACAGGCCGTATTCATTGCTGGGATTTTAACGATCTGCGGTGCAGTATTTTTGGGAGCTCATGTGACAGGGACCATTAGCAAGGGTATCGTAGATCCAAATGATATTGGGGATCCCACAAAGGTCATGTTCGGTGCCTTGGCCGCCATTTTAGCGGCCGCGATTTGGGTCACGCTGGCTACATGGAAATCCATGCCAATTTCCACCACGCATTCCATAGTTGGGGCAGTCATAGGATTCGGTCTTGTTGCCGGCGGTGCAGGAGTTGTATCCTGGGCAAAGGTTGGTCAGGTTGCAGTAAGCTGGATACTTTCTCCTCTGTTTGGATGTATACTTGCATTCATCGTCTTTAAGCTCATTACAAGGTTGATATTGGGAAGGGAAGAGCCCCTTGTATCCGCAAAGAAAACCGGACCTTTCTTCATTGCAGCTACATTCTTCATAATCTTCATGTCCCTACTTCTCAAGACGAGATTAGGGGAGATGATAATCCATGATAACGAACTTCTTTGGGCTTTTGTAATATCAACCATAATGGCCGCAATAAGCGGATTAATTGGTTATTTAATAATAAGAAATGTCGAAAGAAAAAGCGAGGAGGGCTATGAGGAAGTGGAAGAGGTCTTCAGGAAATTACAGATAATGACTTCTTGTTATGTTGCCCTGGCTCACGGGGCAAATGATGTAGCAAACGCCATAGGACCTGTGGCAACTGTCTTTGCCATAAACGAAGAAGGGGCCATTCCCCCTGAGGTTTCCATTCCTGTTTACCTATTAGCCATTGGAGGTATTGGTATCGCCATAGGTATAATGACATGGGGTTACAGGGTTATAAGAACCCTGGGCTCGAAGATAACCAAGCTTACAAATACAAGAGGATTCTCAGTGGACTTCGGCGCGGCAACTACCGTGCTTGTGGCCTCGAAGTTTGGAATGCCCATTTCAACAACCCATACCGTGGTAGGCGCCATAATAGGTGTTGGTTTAGCCCGAGGTTTGGAGGCAGTAGATTTAAGAATAATAAAAAAGATAGTGCTTTCGTGGTTGATCACCCTTCCCATTGCGGCCATCACTGCTGCATTGATTTATCTTGGTTTAATTTCGTTGATATGAAGAAAAGGTGATTGAATGGAAAAGGAAAGTAAACATGTGAGAATACCTGTTGCGAACACTTTAAGAAGATCCCCCTTTGAGGGATTATACCTTCACGCGGAAAAGGTTAAAGAGTGTATTGCAACTTTGGATGAGGCTCTCAGGGCCTATTGTGAGGGGAACTACGACGACTTTAAAGCTCTCACTAAAAAGGTAGCAGAATTGGAGGGTGAAGCAGACCAAATAAAGGGTAACATTCGCAATCATCTTCCAAGATTCATATTTATGCCAGTGGATAAAGCGGATTTTCTCATGCTCCTTAGGGAGGAAGATCAAATACTAGATTATGCAGAGGATACGGCTGTTTGGCTAGATTTCAGAAGAACTCCTATTCCCGAGTCCATAAAAGATGATTTTATGGCTCATGCAGATAAAGTGGTAGAATGTGTTGAGATTCTCCAAAAAGCAATGGAAAATGTAAGGGATCTGCTGGAAACTTCCTTTTCCAGGAAAGAAAGAGAGCAGACAAAGAAATTGATACATGAGATTCATAAAAAAGAATACGAAGCCGATCTACTAGAACGGGAATTAACCAAGAAAATCTTTGCATTGGAAAAGGAACTTGACCCCATATCCATATTTCATTTGGTGAAGGTTGTGGATATCATTGCCCAGATCGCAAACCATGCCGAGAACGCCGGTGATAGAATTAGAGCCATGATTGCAAAGTAATGGCGAGCCTACCAAAGAATGGTGCGAGGTTAAAATGTAAGCCATGGTTTAGGTTTTAAGATATTGTTTCAAGTAAAATCCAATAACCTTATATAATAAAAATCACTTAGGGGGGATTTGCCCTCTAAATTTCTGAATTACTGGAGGTAGTGTTTGGCAGATGAGAAAGTAGACAGATCAAAAGTTGAAGCTCCGGCAAAGGAGCCTAAAAAAGATGAGGACATAAAGGACGACTTCAAGTACATTGTGAGAATTGCCAATACAGATTTGGATGGAGATAAGACGGTTGTTCATGCCCTCACTGCAATAAAAGGCGTGGGGGACCGTTTGGCCGAGATTTTGTTGAACAGGACTGGATTACCGAAAAACGAGAAGATAGGTAATCTATCGGATGAAGATGTGGATAAGCTGGAAAAGTCCCTCTTAGAACTCTCAGAGGACACACCAGGATGGCTTTTGAACAAGCAAAGGGATGTATGGTCAGGTGAAGATATTCATTTGCTAGGCTCTGAAATGGATATGCGCAATCAGGAAGACATCAATATTCTAAAGAAGATCAGATGCTATAAAGGAATAAGGCATGAGAAAGGTCAGAAGGTGAGGGGGCAAAGGACAAAGGCTCATGGTAGAACGGGTTTGACAGTTGGTGTCGTGAAAAAAGCGCAGAAGGCTAAATAATTACCAAAATAAATGTAAAATGAGACAGGAAAAGTGAAGAAATGGGCGATCCAAAATTAAGCAGAAGAAAATATGATACGCCTTCGCATCCTTGGCAGGGGAGTAGGATAAAGGAGGAAAATGAACTTTTAAAAAAATATGGGTTGAAAAACAAACGTGAACTTTGGAAAGCCCAATCTTTGCTTCGAAACTACCGAAGGCAGGGAAGAAATCTCCTTGCTAGACTTCGATTTGGAGACGTGCAGGCAGAAAAGGAGATGAAAGGCCTGGTAACCAAGCTCGCCAATCTTGGAGTCCTGCCGGAAGATGCCACCCTGGATGACGTTCTGGCCTTGGATCTGGAAAAGATACTGGAGCGAAGACTTCAAACCTTGGTCTATCTGAAAGGCTTGGCTTACACCCCAAAACAGGCGAGGCAACTCATTATTCACGGCCATACCGTGATCAACGATAGGAAAGTCACTGTTCCTGGATATCTTGTGAAGAAAAATGAAGAACCGAGCATAGCCTACAATCCATACTCGCCTTTGGCAAGCGATCTACACCCTTCAAGACCGACTCCTGAGCATGTGGAAAGGGCCATTAGGGAGTTTTCGAAGCCAGAAGGTGAGGAGAAGCTGGAGAAAGAAGAAGAGGTAAAGGAAAAAGAGACAAAAGCGGCGACATCGGAAGAAAAAGAGGAAAAGGCCGATACAAAAGAAGAGGGCAAGGATAAAAAGACCACGAAATCTGAGTCTGATACTGTGAATAAGAATGAAGAATCAGGCGAGGAAAAGGAAGGTAAAGAATCAGAATCCGGAGGTGGGTCCTGATGCCAAAATGGGGGGTTGCCCACATCCATGCATCATTCAACAACATCATCATAACAATTACTGATTTAACGGGTGCCGAGACCATTACTCGGTGTTCAGGCGGTATGGTGGTGAAGGCAGCCAAGGATGAGGCATCTCCTTATGCCGCCATGAAAGCAGCCGAAAAGGCAGCAGACGCAGCTAAGGAGAAGGGTATAGACAGCATACACATCAAAATAAGGGCCCCCGGAGGCAACAAATCCACATCTCCCGGACCTGGTGCTCAGGCTGCCATAAGGGCCCTGGCTAGGGCTGGAATAAGGATTGGTCGGATAGAGGATGTCACCCCTATACCCCATGATGGTACCAAAAAGAAGGGTGGAAGAAGGGGCAGAAGGGTCTGATGTACCACTTCATATATATGGATAAATACATACGGGATTGAGGTTTAAGAACTTGTATACGAAAGGTGAAAGAATATGGAATTGGAGATTTTGGAATTAACGGACACACAGGCGAAATTCATAATCTCAGGAGTATCAGCCCCCACAGTCAATGCACTGAGAAGAACCCTGGTTGCCGATATTCCTAAGATGGCCATCGAGAATGTGGAATTCCACCTTGGTCCCATTAGAAACGAGCATGGGAAGGAATATGAAAGTGTTACACCTCTTTTCGATGAGATCATTTCCCATCGCCTGGGATTGATCCCAATTCCCACGGACTTGGACTTGTTCGTGTTCAGAAACGAGTGCGTTTGTAAAGGAGAGGGCTGTCCAAATTGCACCATCATGTACTCCTTGAACAAAAAAGGGCCTTCAGAGGAGGAGGGAAAAGAGAGCGTCACTGTATATTCCGATGAACTTCAACTTGTGACCCAAAAGGTTGAAGGACTTTCCGAGAAAAAATACGCAGATAGATTCCAGATCAATAGGAAGATCCCCCTTGTGAAGTTGAACAGAAGCCAAGCCATATTGCTTTATGCAACAGCAGAATTGGGAACAGGAAACGACCATGCAAAATGGCAGGTGGCACAGGCCATTGGCTACCAACAATATCCTCAAATCGAAATTAATGAAAAGAAGTGCGATGTTGGTGGATCATGTGTTGAAAACTGCCCAAGAAATGTCCTGGTAATAAAAAATAAGAAGATCGTGGTGGATGATCTCGAAAACTGCTCCTTATGCAGAGGTTGTGAGGAGGTTTGCACTCTACATGCAATAAAAATTTCTGGCGATGACACGAAATACATTTTTCAATTTGAGACCGATGGATCCTTAACCGCAACAGAAGCTCTATTTCGTGCATTGGATATTTTAGAGGATGAGTTCGAGGAGCTTCGGGGCCTGATAGGTAAACTCAAATAGCTACCAAAAACCATACTTATTACGTGGTATTTTGTATCTCATCTTCTATATTACCTTCATTTCCCCAAATAATAGTAAAATCTATCTCCTTGTAAGTGCTACGTATTCTGCCACGATGAAGAAGAACGCCAACCTGAAAGATGATGAGTGATGGGCGATCTGAGTGGCATTCAAGTTATCATATGATTACATTCCAGTGGGATTATTGTAAATTTATTACCGAAATTCATTAATACAATCTTATCGGTATACTCGACGGTTTAAATGGCAAAGCAAGAGACTGTTGGCTTTCCTTCTTTAGAAAAGACCGAAGACCAAATCGTTTTGGCAGCTTTTGTCAGCATCTTTCTTTCGTTATATTTTGGATTACAATCATGGACCTTCTCAGAAGTGCTTTGGGCGGGGACTGGAATTGCAGCTTTTGTATGCATCTATTTTGCCTTCCCGAACATGTGGCCATACGGTATTCTTTTATATGCAATATATGGCATCTGTGCATTTGGTGTAATTCTCCTTGTTTTTTGGTACGATGCAGTGGAATTTATCGGGATATCACTATCGATTTTAGTGGGAATTTTTCTGATTGCCTCATCATTTTATATAGTATTTTTTATCATAAAGCAGGTAAAGAACACCAGGGATTTATCATCTACAAAGGAAAACTATCTACCTCTAGGATTCTGGAGTATCAGTGTGATTTTATTCGCCGTTTTATCGATCCTTTCAATTTTGAGTTGGTCCCTTTGGGTCAATTCTGGACAGCTTCAATTCTACATTTTACTCGAGTCATTGATCGCTTTCTTGCTGATATACATCCTTTGGATTCCGGAAAGGAATATAGATTGGAGCGAAAAAAGCCTGCCGCAATCTCCTGCAACGAAGTTCATCTCAGGTAAGTCCAAAGCCCTGAAAGAAAAAGTTTTGAAGGTAAAGAACGTGTGTCCAGAGTGTGGCTCTAAATTAAAGCTTGAGAAAAAAACCTGCCCATCATGTAATAACCTACAAACGTTTGGATGGTGTGTTACCTCCGAAGCTTATGTGTTGCCATGCTCCCACTGTCAAGAGATGGCGTTGTATGGCAAGGAAAACTGCGACAAGTGTGGTAAGGCTCTTTCTGATAATGTGGTATGCAACAAGTGCAAATCCACGTTCCTTATCAAGGAATGGGTAGCCCAGACCTGATAGCCTGCTGCTTAGATCCTAGATTCTTTTAATTCTACCAAGCACTGGTTCGTATATCAATCCCTTGTCTAAAAGAGAGTTTGTAATCTCCTCGATCTGCATCCTGCTTAAGCCCTTCTTTTCGGCTTCTCCTACGATATCCTCCCAAGAAGCTCCCTTCACATCCTTGTCTAAAGCATCGACTATCTCCAGGAATCTCTCCTCGTTTTCCAAATTATCCTCATCTGCCTCCTCTTCCTCTTGTTGTACTTCAACCGACTTTTCGGTCCCAGTGGCCTGATATTCTGGTAAAACATGTTTTAGAGCGTCAATAAGCATGTTATTGAATCTTGAGATATCTATGTAATCATAATGCTCTATGGCTGAAATTATGCCCTCTGCCAGGTTTCTATCGGCACCGAGTGCGATTATGTTTTCAAGGTTGGGGTTCTCCATCCGAATGGCTTCGCTTACGATATCCAATCTTCTCTTGAGATTCCTGCATGCATCCAACACCCAGTAGTCTCGTAGGTCTGAGTCTACCTCTTTGATTGTCTCAGGCCTTATGGAGACATATATCACACCCTCCTCGGGGGAGTATGTGCGGCTTTTGCCGATGACAGCCACGAATTTGGGAGGCTTGATTTTCGAAAGGACCTGAGCTGCTTCAGGCTGATACTGACCTGCTGAGATATAGAACACCCCTGTTGGATCGGAGAGCCGAGCTCTCCACATCGGTTCTGACTCGGTTCCGATGTTCTCAACATCGGTTACGACACCCACCACGAATAGACGGTTCACCTTGGCGCCTAAAGGTGTCACAACATAACTCGGTGCCCTCTCTCCAACGCCAGATTCCACATGGATGGATGAATTATATTCGTTTGCAAAAATTCGCCATGCTATTTCTCTTGCGATCATTTTCATCCCTCCAGCTCCTGAAGCATGGCCCTGGCCGCTTTCTGCACATCTAAGCCCATCATCTGTGCGTCTTTGGAGATCAACATTATACCAAAATCGTCCAATGTGGCATCACCAGTTATTCTAACAGGTTTTGCTATGAGAAGGTTTTTTAGCTCGTCAGCAATCACACCTTGATCCATGGCCTCTTTTGCGATTTTTTGGCATTCTTCAACACTCTTTTTAAGCAGATTTTCTGTGGTATCTCTGCCTATAACGGCTGTCAGTGCACCCGTTCCATCGTCCAGTACAGCCTTGATCCTCAGATCCGCCCTGCCTTCTATCTCCCCATGAATTCTACATACACCCTTTTGTAGAACGCGCTTGCATTCTGGGCACCTGAATACAAGGCCGCTTCCGCTCTTTATGTCTATGATCACTCCTTCAACTGCCGCATCGATGGCTCCTCCTCTGTCCAAAAGCTCACCTATTTCATATATTCGTTTCTCAGCCAGCTCTTCCATGGGAGGCATTTCTTCGGAACTTAAAATCTCGACCTCTGCCCTTTCATCGAATCCGAGTTGTGGAATTCCACGCCAGGTCTTCACGTATCCTCCTTTTACACATACAACCTCCTCGACCGAAAGGCCGAAATCATGCCATGCGGAAAATTGTATCTTGCCAGTCTTGTCTGCCATCACACCAGAAAAGACATTCTTCTCTTCTCCTCCCACATTTACAGTTCGGGATTCCACAGAAAGTACCCTTGCCTTAAGCGATATATTGCTTTGCCCTCCCTTAAGGTCCTTCACTTCGTATTTCATGGGGTCAGAAAGAGGTGTGGCTGCAAATTTCGGTAATGCCTCCTTGGATTCCAGTTTTATCCTGGTTCTCTCGCCGAAATTTATTTGAGGTTGCCCCCTCCATTCCTTAGAATAAGCGTTGTGAACCCGAATCACATCACCTTTCTGGAATTGCCAATCTTCCACTTCCCAAGCCGTGAAGGGTACGCTTGCCGTTTGATCTCCTAAAATGCCATAAACTATGGGTTTCTTCTCTCCACCTACGTCCACCTCTTTGTGATTCACTGCAATAAGCCTGCAAAGTAGGTCCACACTGGGTTCATTTGGCTGGATCTGTTCTATTGTTTTTTGCACTCCAAGACCAAGTTGCGATGGCGTGCCGCCATATTTCTTCACGAGCATCTGCTTCGCCGTACTCAGTGGTATTCTGTATTCAGTCAAGTACTGTCTCAACTCCCTATCTATTTCTTCTCTTTCAATTTTATCTTTCAGCACCCTAGCGATATCATCTATATGGGGTGCGATATCTTCATTTTCTGTCATTCAGATTCCTCCATTATATCTATAGGAATTGTTCAATACCTGAATGTGGTATCAGCTTATATAATTGAGGGAGAGGGGTGAGTGAAAGGATTGTTATCGTCAGGAAAAATGACACCAGAAATATTCTTATACCAAAAGTCTATATCTAAATTTGTTACAAAAATCGCAATAAAAGCACATTTTAGGTTGGAAAGTGTTTCAATGAAAAAAAGTGAATACAAACGATTATATGATGAGCTTAATGACTCAAATGACATAAAACGAGTTGCAAAAATGACGGGTATGGATGAGGAATTGATACTGGTTCTTTACACCCAAAAGACGGTTCGATTGGCGACAAAGCGTTTTTATAAGGTCAAACACCGGGCAAAGAACCTTCTTAAGAAATGGAATGAAGGCAGAACATTTTTTTCCCTTGCAAAGGAACTGAGATTTCCTCCTATTCTTACCGCATATATTCTGCTTCAGGAGAACAATATCACCAGAAAGAAATTCTGGGACATGGTAAAAAATCCAGAAAAGATCAAAGATAACAGGATGAGAAGGGAAATCTTCGAGGTTGTTAATAACGATATTGTCTACTCTCCAGAGGGAAACGAGATGCAATATGCCAGGGGAAAGGAGGGTGAGAAAAGGCTCTGTGAGTGGTTGGACAAACAGAATTTGAAATACCAGACTGAGGACCAGCTGAAGGGTCAGCATACAAAAACTCCTGATGCGCTCCTCAAAACTCCAATTCAAACCAATGGGATGAATATTTATTGGATAGAATCTAAAGCCAGCTTTGGTGATGAAGTAGAAATCCGAAGAAACACAAAGAGACAACTGAAAGCTTATACCGAGATTTTCGGGCAGGGCATGGTGGTCTATTGGTTCGGATTCATAGAGAGCGTGCATCCTCCAAAGAATGTGCTCATAGTTGATGATAGCTTTTTTGAAAAAGATTTGAAGACTAGGTGAGGATCTTTACTTCTCAACTCTTGAAACTTACAATGTTAAGATTTTCAAGCATGGGGCGAGATTCAAATATTCTAGCAAAAATTTCATCTTATGGGTTTCCAGCCATTGTAATATTCTTCCTTAGTTTCCATTGCAAAATGCTTTAGAGCCTGGAAGGCTGAAAGAAGGACATAACCTCTGTCCTTTGGGACAATGAACATACGCTTTCACCTCCTACCGTTTTTCTACTTTGTAGGTATGCCTTATTATGGACAGAGATCTTAATAAATACAAGGTGTGGAGGAGAATGAAAGTAAGGGATTCTTTTGGAAGCTGGCATGGTTTTTTTGATATGAAAGTAGGGGATCTATTTTGATGTCTTTTATTGAATTTAATCCGTGAAATAATTCAAAAAATGTTCTAAAACCGTTAAGTAGTAGATATGGTATAAACTCCAAATATCGCACTTCGTAGTATCCTACCCGACCTCTCGCATTACGAAGTGAATGAGAAGCAGGGTGGGCTAAACCTGCACCTACTTTGAATCCATTTGGGTTTTCAAGTAGGTCTTTTTATTATTTCATATCTTCCTTAACCGTTTTTTTGCAAAATCCCAGGCATAATCGTACAGGTGCAGACCTTTACTGGATGCAATGATCTCTCCATCCTCAACACCGATTTCCTTGGCCATCCACTCCTTGACCATCTGCAATGCAGCCAGATTGGATGGAAAACCGGCCCAAAGGTCCCATGACCTGAAGTATAGCATGAAATGCAGCTTGCCGTATCTCACCCTTGTGTCCACACCTCTTAGACATTGTGGATCATTAAGAAGGAGGGACACGGCATTACCAACTGCCATGTAGGCTTGATTCGTACCAAAACCGTCCTTCTTATACATCTCGATTACATGGGGAATCTGTTTTTCCAAATCCTCGCCGTATGTGTAGTCCTCTTCAGGGCTCTTTACAGAGGTTATGATCTTCTCCAAATATTTTTCTACGTATTCCATGGATGAAGGTGGGGGAACGCCAAGGCCTTCTGGAATGTCGGGAACAAGGGGTTTTACGCATGGATTCGTTATCTGGACAGTTATGTAATCGAACTCCAGCCTTTTTTGCCCCTCATAGCTACCCCGGTCTATGGTGTACTCGTGACCGCTTTCAAAGATCCTTATCAGGCACTGATACCAGGCATCCGGAAGGCTGAAGGCTTTTATGTATTCAAACCTGAGTTTTTCATGATCTTCTTCGCATTTGTTCATGAGTCCCCCTAATGGATATGAGGCGATTTGTAATTTGCGGTTTATTTGTTCTCCTTTTCCCTTCTTTGCCCCCCTTCCAAATCCCCCTCAACCCACCCAAAAATATAAACAAATACAAAGGGCAACTATCTTAAATATCCTCCTCCATTATGGTTATCACCTTCCAAAGCGAGAGTCGCATAGCATGGCAGGCTTACGCTGCCATTAATGTTCCTCTCTTGGAAGAATAACGCTCTGATGCGAGAGTCGCATAGCATGGCAGGCTTACGCTGCCATTAATGTTCCTCTCTTGGAAGAATAACGCTCTGATGCGAGAGTCGCATAGCATGGCCAATTGCGCCAGGTTGAGGGCCTGGTTCCGTAGGGATCCGAGGGTTCAAATCCCTCCTCTCGCATTATTCGGGCTATCGATTACGGTAGAGGTTCAAGCTAAGATGCCCATTATTTTGTCCACTTTTTTATGAAAAAAGTGGGTGGGGATCCCTCCTCTCGCATTTCTCGGACCAAAAATATTTATACAGTGTTTATGATTAATAATGGGGGATTTAGATGCCATATAATTGTTTGAGGTGTGGAGCAAAAGACAGTGTCTCTGAGCTTGATATGAACACATTACCCTTAACCGATTTTGCGAACATCGATATGGACCTGATGCCTGATGCGGTATCTCATATTTACAATATCCATTACAAGATTAATCCCTGGCACTGCGAGTCTTGCAAGTCTATCTATTTCAGGGGTTCTTCTGAGAAATCGAGGAAAGATATCCATAAAACCTGCGGGCTTTGTAAAAAGGGTAAATTGATCGAGTACGAAAACGTGGCTATCGGGGATGTGGTGATCAAGGATACCATGGAGAAGGTAGGAGACTTCACAATAGACGAAGCAATAGTCTGTGACATATGTGGATTTATAAGTATCATAGAAACTGGTGCAAAGACAGAATAGCGGTATTTTTCTCAGAGGTCTTTTAGGGTAAGAAAATTGTCAACATCATTCTTCATATTCCAGCTCTTCTTCATCCTCTTCTTCTTCAAATTTCTCCTTAGTTCCAAGATCGTAGACCAATGAGCGAGCCGCGTTTTCATAGAATTTCGTGAGCTCAATCAGTTGTTTGGGTTGAATCAGCTCACCGTTTGTGAGTTGTGCGAGCTCCCTTAAAGTGTCGATGGCTATCTTACCTCTTGGGCTTTGATCATCGCCGATGTAAACGGCATTTATCACCACCCTCTTATCACCTGCAAAGCCCTTTTTAACCAGCTCTATCACCTGTGATGATACAGCTTCCACATCCTTCAACTTAGCAAAACTGCCTTTGTCACCGTTGAACTCCCCGTCAGACAATATGACGATCATGGTGGGAAGGGGTTTTCCCTCTTTTAGCATCAATCTGAGCAACTTCCAGACTTCCACAAATGCATTGTACCCATGTGTCACCTTCTTGGTATCCTCCCCTATGCAATCAAAAAGGGTTCTCACCAGCATTTCCTTGTACTGCTCAGCATCTCTTATTCCACCTTTTCCAACCTGGAGCCAAAGTCTATTCTCTCCAGCATACCTGTAATTCGCAATCCTGGCTTTATTGGAGTAGCTTATCAAACCCACCTTTTCGGAGAGTTCCCTTTCGGCCTTTTCTGAGAAGTAAAGCAGAACCGCACCCAAGGCAGCATACAACCTTGGCACCTGTTTGCGATTCTCAATAGAATCTATTACATCCTTTAACATCTTGTATCTTGATTTCTCTTTGAGTGCACTCAGTATGGGATCATCGGAGAGGGAAAGGGTTCCCGGGACGTTCGGGATCATCTGCTTGTACATCGAGCCTGAGGTATCCACCATGAGTATACCATTGAAGGGAGAGGTCAATGCCACTCTCACCTTTGTTCCAGGTACATATGTGGCATATGGGAATGGATCCACCTTCAATATCTTAAGGTTTAGATCCTTATCCTTCCAATATATCTTTAAACCCTGGTTGAAGACCGGTTTTTTCTTTCTGAAGAATTTATGTATCAGCTCGCCTTGATCCTTGTTTATCTCGGTCATAACCTCTATCAGGTCTTCACGCTCTGCAGACTCCATCTCCACCCTGACTAGGAGTTCCTTGGCTTCCCTAGGCTTTACTCTTATGATTTCCAATTGATCGTTGTTTGCTGCACCCTCCAATTGAGCTACCTCTCTGTTGATTAGGGCTGTATCTGCCTTGATTCTGCCATCAAGCCTTACCCTAAAATGCCTAGAATTGCCCCTATCCCTGTTGAAAACCTCGCAGATATCGTTGCTCTCAATTCCACTTCCAACAGCAACTTTGGTGGGGATTTTAACGACCCATGAATCGATGTCATCCTTCAAAGTAGCTTTCAGATTCAGGGTCATCCAAATCATTTTAATAACGTGCTATTTGATTTATAATACTTTCGAGACTAATATAAAAAACCAAAACGATACTTAGTCCTTCCCAAGGCATTTTTCGATATCCTTGGTTATACTCATCCTACAATTCAACATAGGCGATTCTGAAAGGTCATATGGATTTAAATTGGCCATATTCATGGGTTTTTTGGGATCGAATAGACATCTAAACAGCCAGCTTTCCGTACTCCCGTCTTTTATGAAGCTGAAGACGGCCTCACTTATCCTGGCCCTTGGAAAAACTTCGAGTACAGGATCCATTCCCAGGGCCTTCGAATCTATCTTCAATGAGTCCAGCTTTTTGGGGTGATATTTTGCGCTGATGGAGGTTTTTTCCCTTGGAGCCTGGTCATGGGTTGTGGCTATGGTGGGTATCAATTTTAATGCGCTCACGGCGAGAATATTCTGGATATCCGAGGCATTTCCAATGAAATTCTTGCTGAAAAGATGTTTAAGCATCGGTACCGCACCATGGGAGGGTGGGTAAGGAGTATCAGAGCCGAACATCATTTTGCTTGACCAGTAATTGAGATGGTTGTATCCAAAAGGTTGAAAATAGTTGGCCTCAAGTTTTTCTCTTTTTAACTTTGAAAGATGCTTCACTTCGAATGCGTCTTCGTATTTGATAAGGGACTTGGAATTAGAAAAGAACTCCTTGAAACTCTCTTGTTTCAAGGTAGAAAGCTCGCCGAAGATATTTGGGTGGGAGAGTATTCTGTACAAATCCTTATTACCAACACCCATCCAAGGAGCATGACCGAGGATCACCTTCAATTTCGGAAGCATATCCATTTTACCGGAATCAATGAGTTCTTTGATTGTATTGTTCACCAATTCCTCGATCTTGTTAGCCATTCCCTCTTGGGTATGGAATATCACAGGTATGTTGTAATGGGCTGCCCTTCTCAATATCTCCTGGGTTCTTTTGTTGTTTATCTCGAAGTTCTCCTCCTTCGGATGAAGTTTCAGGCCTCTTAGCCCCAATTGAAACACATTATCGAAGGCATCCAGTGCATCGCTATGATTTGGATCGAGCCTTCCGAAACCGATAAAGCGGAAGTTGTTGTGTGGAGCATTGTCCTTTGGTGATTTCTCAATTAGAGCCTCCCTGACCTTTGAATTTGCATTTCTGTAATCCCTGGGCAATGAGGACGTTAAATTCGCCGAGAAGGTGGTTATGAGGTCGAATCCAATGTATCTGCCCAAAGCCTTGTTCAAATCCTCTCCCGGATGAAATATCGTGTATGCATATTTTTGGCAGTAATCGTAATATTTTACCTGTTCATCCGGAATATCCCATGGAAAATGAAACCTGTAATCCTTTTCATTGAACTTAATATCAAGTGCAACATCTTTTACAATTTTAGAATATCTTCTAACGAACTCTGAGGGGACCAATCCCTCAAGATTATTGACCTTAAGGTGGGTGTGTGCATCCATGAGCACGAAATTGTGAATCACATCATACCGGTCCTTTAAAAGCAGCATCTTATCACCGGCTACCTCCTGCGCTATCTAATTGGCTCAGGGTAAAAGGTTCGTTTACTATGGGATCATACCAAATGTTAATTCCTTTTTTAGAGGATTCCATCAACCTCCTTACAATCCTTACCATATCCTGATTGAAGTTAATGTACACGAAAAGCCAGTACTGGGCTGGGGATATTCCTTTTCCACCCATTCCATAGATCGAATGGCGAATTGGATCCAAAAAGTGTGAATGAACAAGATTTCCCTCACTGATTTCCGACCTTAAAAAATACAACATCTCCAGCACCAAATCGGAAAGCACTGTTCTTTCCATGTCCGAGCGTTTGAGCTTAATCATATTGTTTGGATTTCTGAATATCGATTCCCTTGATGGCCTGAACCAAAAGCCCCCCTCACAGGACATCTTCTTGATGGCTTGTAGATTGGCATTTGGCTCTTTCAATATCTCAAGAATGTTCATCTCATCCTTTATCATGAGTTTTTTCGCCTTCTTAGCCATCATCTGTATTATCGCTGCCAAGCCCACTCTCCTTGCTATGCTGGGTTGGGAATCGAAGAATCTGATCTCAGTGGTCCCTGTTTCTTTTGAGCAGGGGTCCATATCAAGAAAATGGGTATCATTGCGAAATGAGTTGGATTGTCTTTTGAACTCATTTACAAAATAACTTCTGTCCAGCCATCCCTTTTCCAGATATGGCATATATTCGCCCTCCTGGAAATTGCAAAGATGCTTCTTGTTGTAAAGCACCCGAAGGCTTCTCACACATCTGGGAAATGGTAGTTTTGGATCGTTTGAGCGATACTTGCCCCATATCCTTCCCGAGGCAAAGGGTGAGCAGGCTGATAGTAGAATAAGATACCCTGTGAAAAACCTCATGAGATGGTAGAAATTGGTAAAGAACGCTCTTTCATTGAAGTCCATGTTTTGTTGCTCTATCAATTTGATATGGTGATGCTCGCCGCACGTTGGAAATGATT
>CP070672.1:2144273-2152480 GCA_020351895.1 Thermoplasmata archaeon | reverse complement strand
TTAGTTGGTAAGATCCTATAGCCCAGGAATTTTAAATGATGGAAGACGTCCTTCTCCAGGCCCTTAAACTCCTCGAAGCTCTCCACCCATTTCGAGGTTTCTTCCTGGGTTTTTGCATAACAGGCAAGAGGATTGATAGGGAGTATTATCGGCATCTTTAGGTACTCTTCGATACGAAGTGCTGCGTCAACCATTGCACCCATGCCACTCTCATATAGCTGTACGCTGCGTCTTGAGACTTTTGCCACCTCGGCCAAAGCTCCAAGGGAAAGTTCGTTTCGTTCCCTTATATTCCGAAGCAGCTCACCATCCAAATGAACATATAATCCACCAGGGGCAGCAAATACAAATGGAGGAACCTCCTCTAAAAAGAAATCCTTGAATGTCCCTTTTGAGATGATGGGAATGCCATGTCTGAAATACACAACACCGTCTTCTATATCGTTTGTGCTGCTCTTTCCGCCAATGATGAATGGGGAGCCCTGAAGCAGGTTGGCTATTATTACCAGCTCCTTGGCATTTTCCTTATTAAAGGCATCTACATTGCCCAAAATTTTGATGATTAAAAGTACATCGTCTCTTCTCGCAACGATATCGAAGCTTATGCTTCTTATTTTATGCGGCTCTGATACAGAGAATCCGACACTGGACAGAACCTCAATTACCTCTGTAAGAACCTCCTTTCTGTTCATGGTGGAGGCTAATAGGATAATTTTTCTATATAAAGCTGTCGGTTTTTTAAAAAGAATGTTTTTCACCCAATTTAAGGGGAAATCCTCGTTTCTCCTCGTCCTGGATAACTTGACTTGTTTTGTACTTCCCGATGACAGAAAATTAAATATATTGTTCATCTTCTCCATAATAATGTTAAAATCCCTGGAGTTACGATTAGAGATATGATTTGGTGTGTCATGACAAGGCTTATCTCTCTGGATGATTGTTTGAATACGATAATCCTCTTATGTAAATCATCTATGATTGCTAAAGCCAGGAGTCAATGATTTACATGTGGATGAACATGAGGTCCACGAGATAGAGGTGTAAAGGATCATTAAAACATGAAATAATCTTGGCTAGGATATCCCAAAAGGTGATGGTTAACTTGCGAACTGGCTATGTAGCAATAGGAATTATTCTTCTTTTAATCGGGATTTTAATGGTCTTGTTTTTTTGGCCATTAATCGATTACGAGACAAAGGATACGTTTCACATTGAAGATGTAAAGGCCAAAGAGACCATAAGATATGTTGGTGAAATAACCAATATAACAGAAATTGGAGATGTGCAAGTTTTGGAGATGGATGAAGACGTGCTTCAGGTTTATACAAAGGAAAAGGATTTTGATTTACAAGAGAATGTGCTTATCACCATAGAATTCGGTGATAACACTACGAACTGGGAAGAGAACATCTACCAGGTTCAGAGAATCCCGACTTTCGAAGGCTCCTTGGGTGCATTTTTATTCATTTTTGGATCAGTTGTCATGATCGTAGGATTCGCTACACGAAAAAGAAAACTGCTTGAATCGGTGAAGTTTACCCTCCAACCTGCAGCCCAGGGCAAAAAAATCGAGCAGGTTACGTGCCCGAAGTGCGGTAACGTCTTTGGAGTTCAAGGATTGACTAGGCCCGCGAAAATAACCTGTCCAGAATGCGGATTGGAGGGCACTATTAGTTGATTTCAAAGACTCAAAACTCAACCAATAGCTTTTGACTTAAGGCCTTGTCTATTAGCTGTCTATAGCTCTTGTTGATCTCATAGCCGATACCCTTCCTCCCAAGACTTCTTGCCACCTTCAGAGTGGTCCCCATCCCCAAAAAAGGATCGAGCACAGTCTCAGAAAGATAGGAATAACCCTTTATCACTCTATATGGCAGTTCATCTGGAAACGGAGCCAGATGCTCCCTTGTTCCGCTTTTGTAGGGTTTCATTACCCAGACATCCGAGTTCTTCAATTTCAGCCAAAAATCCCTTTGTAGTTTTGAAGCCTCTTTATGTTCCTTTGTTAGATGATCGTACTTGGGTTTTCCGTCGCTTGGTTTTTCGAATTCCAAGATCGATTCATGCATATTGTTGATGAGTATTCCAACTGGATACGGGTAACTTCCGAATGGTGCTCTTACTGAGTTCGTCTTATGCCATATGATGTCCCTTTTGAAAATAAACCCGATATCCTCGCATATATCCGTGGTTTTACCTACGAGGTTTAGTGACCTAAAAGTATTGTCCACGGTGATTGGTAAATTCATTATATTGATAAACATCTTCCGCCCAGGTGAGAGAACACGATAGCATTCCTTCCAGACCTTTTTAATTTCAAAAAGCCATGTATTCAGCTCATCGATGTTTCCCAAATCAGCTCCACTTTTATCCTGGCTGTAATCCTTTGTGTTGAAATATGGAGGACTGGTGATGATCAGATGCACGGAGTCGCTCTTAACATCATTCATGTTCCTGCTGTCCTTGTAATAGACTTTTGGCTCGAAGATTTTGTGCATCCTTTCACCTTTAATTTATAACTAAAATCACTAGGTTGAAGAATCATTTACATCGGACTCAAGTTCTTCTCGCTCATCCTCTTCTATGCCGAGCTTCTCTCTTAGAACCTCCAATATTGCCTTCTCATCCTCTGAGAGCTGTTCGTCCTTTAGAGCCTGCTCATAGGCTGCGGAATATATCTCGAGTAGCTTTTTTCTCACAGGATATGCATATCTTATGATCTGTTCCTGCATTTTAATATGGTCCTCATTTGAGATTCCCAAAATCTTCCTCAACTCTTCAAGTATTTCTTCTTCATCAACACTGGCTCTACCATCCTTCCATACCTGAAGCAACGTGTGCCAGTATATCTCGCGTTTTGCAGGCATCTCTTCGAATCCCTCTTCCTCCTGGATATCCTCGATAATGCCTTGGAAGATGCCTTCTTTTGAGATGTTGTTAATTATCTCCAAAAGGGAGAACTTACCTTCCGTGTAAGTGTTGACTTCGCCTATTTTCACATCAACGATGTTTCCATTTTTATCCTTCACCTTGATCTTACCGTTCTCAACGAATTTTTTTACCTCGTTTGCTTTAGAAATCCCACTCCATGTAAGAAGATATATTTTCATAGATTGCGAGCTGCCTTTTACTCTCCCTTTCTTCTCTGTCACAAATCCTTTTTCCTCTAATTTTTTCAGCACTCTAGGCATATGCTTTCGTTGCGCTCCTATGCTGTTTGCGATTCCTTTTTGTGCAACTCCCATTGGAAATTCGAAGCAGTCATCTAAATCCTTGAAATTCAATAAATGGAGCATTGTTTTTTCTTGAAGAGTCAATTGAGGAACACCCATTGCTATCGGAGAACCAAAGGGGTCTGAAGATATAAATAAATGATGGAAGTTTCGACGAGTTTTTGAGTCCCTTGATAAAATTCTCAGCAAAAGTTATTTATATTATCATGCACATAATATACTTGGCAAGGGTTAAAATGAAAGAAATAGAAATTCGATGGTTGGAAAAAATCGATACAACATCGCCCGCTCCAGTAATGATATCAGCAGTTTTTCCACCACCACTTTAGGTAAGATGAATTCAACGTGAAGCGCAATAATCTTCAATCTAGAATTTTATAGTTCATTTTAGGAAATTCCATACAGACAGGGCTACGTTCCGCTCTACCTGGTGTAAATATGGTAAATAACAAGGCTAAATTAATCGATAAAGACAGTTACTTTGAGGAACATATCAGGAAAATTGAGAACTCAATGAAAGAGCCCAATCTGCAATTTATCACCTGGGAGGCCACAAAAAACTGTGATTTGAATTGTAAACATTGCTTCAATCCAAAAGAGGATTGGATTACAAGTGAAGAGTTGAAAACAAGCGAGATTAAGCGATTTTTTTGGGAGATCGCCCAGGATTTTAATGCGCGGGAGATTGGTATCAGCATCAATGGAGGCGAACCAACTTTAAGAAATGATCTAGTAGAAGTCATACAACATCTATCTAAACTTGGATTCAGCGTGGCATTAACTACAAATGGGTATTCATTGGGAAAAGATACGAGAAAAATCGATGAACTCGTGAGAGCTGGAGTCAAAGGTTTTGCTATATCGTTGGATGGAATGAAAACCGCACACAATACTCAAAGAAGTACCGAATGTTTTGATGAGGTGGTTTGGGCCATTAAGTACATTAAGGGAAAGTATCCACAAATAAAATTTGAAGTAGCAACAGTGATTACAAAATACAATTTTAAAGATCTTGAACAAATGTACAATTTCCTAGAGAGGCTTGGGGTTACCGACTGGAAGCTCATAACCGCTGTGCCCATTAAAAGGGCAAAAGAAGATTCCCACATGATAATATCAGATTTTAATTTCGAGAACCTTCTGAATTGGCTGAAAGAAAAAAATAGGTTGTTTTATTCCGGTAATAAGAAGCTTCATCCACAATTCGTGGATGAAGGGTGGTGCGGAAAGGAGTTTGAGGGAAAAATCCGCTCAAATCTTTTCTTCTGTTATGCCGGTCTTACAATCGCCAGCATACTTTACGATGGAAAGGTTGGTGTGTGCATTGAGGTTCCCAGGAATTTGAGTGTTCAAGGCGATCTGAGGAAACGGGATTTTGCCAAGATATGGAAGAATGAGTTTAAGATTTTCAGGAATAAAGAATGGCTTGGAAGGAATAAATGCGTTGGTTGTTCTGAGTGGTCATATTGCAGGGGAGGAGCCATGCACAATCGCACATCAGATGGCAGAATGATACAATGCTCCTTTTTAAGACTACAAAAAATCGAGAAAAAAGGCGAAAAAAAGGAGATACTGATAGATTCTATAGAAGAGATTAGAACCGCCGAGCTTTTTCCACTTGTGATAACACCTCGGGACGACGGATATTTAGTTGGCAGAGAAGAAATTGGTGCATACGCACTATTTCCCGAAATAGGTGTTGAGACCATAAGAATGTTGCAATATACTCCCTCGGTATCCAAGGTGGAGCACTCCCTCAGAAATAAATACGGTGAGGATTTCAATGTCAAAGGGTTTGTAAGGAAATTGGCAAAGGGTGGCTTTGTAAGAAGTTTAAATGAACAGATCATAGAGACTCCCAAAGAAGAGAAGGTAAGAAGCATTTTCAACAATGTGAGTCAACGCAAGGTGAAATGGCTATTTTCAAAACCAGCAGCCTTTTTATACCTATTTCTTATTGGATTGGGATTGTTGCTTCTGTTATCTAATCCACAGTATTACCCGAGCTATAACGACTTTTTTATTACCCAAAGGTATACTCTCTTAATCCTTGTGATGCTGATTTTTGGCCTCACCCTTATGTTCAAACATGAGCTGGCACATTTATTTGCTGCAAGAGCCTATGGAGTCAAAAGCAAGATGAGACTTAGTAATAGACTCATGTATATTGTTATGGAAACCGATCTTTCCAACCTATGGCTTTTACCAAAGCGAAAGAGGATGGTGGCCTATATAGCAGGTATGATGAGCGATTTACTTGTTATTTCTATCTTTGTGATTTTGCTATATCTTCGAGATAGTGGTGGCTTTGAGGATCTTGCAACCAATACAGGTGCTTCAATTTTCCTTACTTTCGATGCATTTATTGGAAGTTCACTATTTTACAAGCTGGCAAAACTAATTATTTTGCTTTCTTTTATCATGATAGTATTCCAATTCATGTTTTATATGCGTACCGATGTATATTATATATTTGCGCATGGCTTGGACTGCAAAAACCTGTACAATGATTCCAGAATGATGTTAAAAAACGGTTTTAAAAAGATGTTTGGGAGACCGACAAAACCGCTGGAAAAAAGCATCTCAGATAAGGAAATGAAGGTTGTAAGAAGCTATGCGGTCCTTCATTTTGTAGGTGTGGCTTTGATGTTACTACTTTTCCTTTATATTTTCCTTCCTTTTATGGCGGCCCTTTATCTTGGTGTACTTTATGTGCTCTCATTGGCCATAATACCAGGTGCTGTTGTTACATGGTCATTTTTAGATGCATTTATATTCGTAAGTATTCATGTGATTTATCTTGGCCTCCTCGGTTATTTTGCACTAAAAAAGCGTAAAATGCATATTTTCAAATATGTAACAGATAAGGAGGCTGAGGTTACAGATATCGTGATGTCCACTGTGAGATGCCCAAAATGTAAGGGACTTTTTGGTGTGGAGATGTTCTCATCCGAAACACAATGCCCGCATTGCGGTGTTAAAGGGGCTCTGAGTTATGGTAGCTAGGCTCGATACCATTCTTTGATTTTATATTATTTTGTTCCCCACCACCTTCCTCCCTCCTCCCACCCAATAATTAACGGTAAAATTAGGATTAATTAGAAAAAGAGGGGCATTTTCCGTAACATTTATATTATAGCTACTATATAACCACATAGTATCTATATAATGATTGTATTGTGAAAGTGATTATAATGTGTCCCGCCCCCCCAAATCCCCAAACCAAATCCAAATTCGAGGTTTATGGAGAGGAGATGATCGAAAAAGAAGTCAAGCCCTCGGGGAACAGCGGGAGGGTTTATCTTCCACCTGACTGGGTGGGGAAGCATGTGAAGATCATAAGAGTCGATTGAGGTGAATTATAATGGAGGTGAACATCAGGCCATTAACCGAGAATGACTTTGATGCAGTCTTAAAAATCCAAGAGGCCATTACAAAGAGAAAACCAGGGGAGGGACTGAGAAGAAGGATGCAAGATTACATTAAAAAAGATCCTGAAGCCAACCTCGTTGCCGTGACAGAAGAAAAAGTCGTGGGTTTTGTAATAGGGGGAATTAAGGACTGGGAGTTCGGAGTAGAGAAAAGTGGCTGGCTGGAGATCATCGGCATACATCCAAAGTACATGGGCCAGGGTATAGGAAGGATGCTGGGCAAAAAATTGCTTGAGCACTTCAAAAAGAAGAACATCAAGAACATCTATACTGTGGCGAGATGGGATTCAGGGGATCTTTTGGCATTTTTCAAGTCAATTGGATTCGACAGAAGTGATTTTATAAATTTGGAAAGAAAACTGTAAGATTAAAATAAGAAATTGTGGAGGGATAAATTGATAGAAATGTTCAAGGAGTGGTATGAAAACAGACACGAATACGCAAAGCACTGGAAAGAGAAGACAGGCGGAAAGGTGATGGGCTATTTCTGCACGTACGTTCCCGAGGAGATTCTCATTGCAGCAAACATTCTCCCGGTAAGGATTCTAGGGAGCCACGAGCCCCAGGATGTGACAGAGCCCCACATCTTCGCCATGTACTGTCCGTTCTGCAGGGACTGCCTGGCCCAGGGACTGAAGGGCAGATACGACTATCTGGACGGCACCATGATATCCCAATCATGTTTGCATGTTCGGCAGGCTTTCACGAGCTGGCAGCTGCATATTCCAACAGAATACAGTTACTACCTGCCCATGCCCAATCATGTGCAGAGTCCAAGGGCTGTAGAATTTCTAAGAGGGGAACTTGAGAGGTTCAAGAAATCCATTGAGGAATGGACAGGAAAAGAGATCACTGATGAAGACCTAGCTCGCGGAATAGAGATTGTTAACAAGAACAGAAAACTAATGAAACAGGTTTACGAGTTGAGAAAGAAGGAAAAACCGCCTCTAACCGGCCTTGAAGCCATGTACATGGTGGTATCAAGCCAGATGATTGATAAAGAGGAGCACAGCAGGATTTTAGAGGATACGCTAAAGGAACTTGAAACCAGGGATATTGGAAAGGAAGTTGGACAGAGATTGATGATCATAGGAAGCGAAGACGACGATACTGAGTTCATTAGCATGGTGGAATCCCTAGGTGCTACATTTGTGGTGGACGACCACTGCACAGGTACGAGGTACTTCTGGAACGAGGTGGAGCCTCAAGAGGACAAGCTAAAGGCCATTGCAGAAAGATATGTCAACAGGCCAGCCTGTCCAAGCAAGGACTGGCCCAAGCGAACAAGGCTACCCCATATACTGAATCTAGCAAAGGATTACAATGTCAGCGGCGCAATTCTGATTCAGCAGAAGTTCTGCGATCCCCATGAGCTGGACATTCCTGCAATCAACAAGTACCTCAAAGAAAACGGCATCCCCAGTCTGTTTTTGGAATTCGATGTGACTGTTCCAATAGGTCAGTTCAAGATTCGAACCGAGGCATTTTTGGAAATGCTGACCGAGGAGGACCTGTTTTAGGAGGTGAGATGCATGGCTGAAGC
>CP070672.1:2126495-2144173 GCA_020351895.1 Thermoplasmata archaeon | reverse complement strand
TTATGCGATAGCAAGTTGAATTTGCCTTCATACAAATGTAGAAATTGCGATATTTACCTCACAGAAAGAGAGGTAATAAAGGAAGGGAGTGGCACAGCAAGATGCCCTAAATGCAAATTGAAGTTAAACCAAGTTTCAAAAAAGGAGATTAAGAAGGAATATACCTGTAAAGAATGTGGTTATAGCTTTGAGGAAGCCAAGGGGCTAAAAGAGATCGTAAAAATTCAATCTAAGATGCCAAACAAGGAGGAGCTACAGATTCTAGAGAGTGAGCTTGAGGCTCTCTCTCTCGAACTCGATAAAATTTTGGATGTGCCTGCGGAAAAAAGGGATGATGTCTATTTTTGCCCGAAATGCGGGAAAGAGATACGGGTCGATGCTATTGACTGTAAAAATTGCGGAGCTGAATTTGTAAAGTTGGAGGAAATACCGGATTCTTTTGAATCCGAAAAACAAAAAGAGCAATATGAATGCCCTGAATGTAGTGCCATACTAGATGCCGAGGCCGCAAGATGCTCTAAATGCGGTACAATGTTCGAAGAGGCGGAATTGTTAGCTTGTCCGATATGTAACGCGTTGGTGGATTCCTCAGCCACCATTTGCTCAAAATGTGGTGTAGAATTCGATGCAACGGATGTGAAATTTGAGGGTGATATAGAGGAAGTCACACAGGAGAAATCAGCAAGAAGCTTTGAAACCGAATTTCTCAAAAAGGATGAAAACCAAGGTGTACCTATTACCGGCATAATTAATGAGACATCTCAAGGATCTAAAAGAGACTTGAATGAGTTGACAAATGGACAAAACGGTGGCCTTACAAATGGCCTGACAAATGGTTTTACTAATGGATTAACAAATGAACTTCGTAATTTAAGAGAAGGGATCACCAACGGTATAACCAACGGTAATGGTATAACCAATGGTATTAGAGCGGGACATAGGATTTTTGAAGAAAAAAGAAAAAAATGGAAACTTATTGTAGTTCCATTAGTTGTGTTGACATTGGCTTTTTCTCCCTACATTTTTGTAAACATGACCGAACCCGAAGAAAAAATTTCTATTGACGGTAATTTCGAAGATTGGAGCGAGGTAACCATAATTTCTGATGATAATGAGGCTGGAGCCTTTAATGATAACGTTGATATAATTGATTATGGCGTGGATGCAAGATCCATGGAGCAATCTTTCTACATACGGGTTGCCGGTGAGATGTTAGCAGGTGAACCAGATGGCCCTGAAAGTGGGAAACATGTTGATACAGCTTACGTCTTCATTGATACCGATCAAAGCTCTGATTCAGGTTATTTCATAAAGAACCTAGGTGCTGACTATATGTTAGAAGCGTATGGATGGAATAATGAGGTATTGGGCAGCAGCTTTTACAGCTATGATTCGGATGAACAGGATTGGAATTTATGGAGGTTTGAAGGAGCCCCCAGGGCAGAAGTTAGTGGCTCTCAATTAGAGGTTCAACTACCCTTCAGTTCTATGTATATGGATAGTAATGATAATGTGGAAGTTCTATTCTATATGCAAAGTTGGAATAGGTACGAGGATTTTTCAGATACTGTAAAAAATAATGAAAAAGGTATAATATATGTAAAACAACAGGCTGTGGGTGAAGATGTTATAAGTGGTAATGGCAACAGGTTACTCAGATTGGATTTGGAGGTGCGAGGCGCGGAGATAATCATAAGTGAGGTGAGGGTAACAAGAAGGGGTTTGGGAAGTGATAACGATATTACCGCGATAAGGCTTGAAGATTGGAATAGCAATATTATTACTACAGGTTCTATGAGCAATGGAGTGGCTACATTCCTACCTGACATGATTTTGTCAGAAGGGAATGCAAGAACCATTTATATCGTGGTGGATGTTGCCGAAGATGTTCCGAAAAAGAATACTATCGGTTTTACAATCGGAAACAAATATGATATAGTAACCGACCAGGGAACCGTGTCTTTGAAGAGGATAAAACCAACTCAAAATAACTATGAATGTAGTTATATTGGTAGTATCCCTGATAATATCACAATAGATGGTGCCTTTGCAGATTGGGTGAATGAACAAAAACGTTCTGATTCTAATGGAGATGTAAATCGTAGAAATATGGATATAGTAAAATATGGTGTTTCCGCATCGGAGGACGGGCCAGCTTTCTATCTTGAGGTGGATGACGAGATATGTGGTGGAGTTAAGGTTCCCTATTGGAATAACAAGGTTAAATCCAAACGAAAAGCCGGCGGTAACTCCAGTACTCAGGGGGGTTCAATTCCACCTGTTGTACCCAAAACTGGAGAGGATATTGTATATATATTCATCGACACTCTTTCTGGTATTGGTTACAGAAATTCGCTTCCCATCAGTGCAGATCACCTTATAGAGATTAAAGGGAGGCACAATAAGATTAAAAGCAGTCTCTACTACGAATGGGGAGGAACTGAAACTAATGAATGGAACTGGATAGAACGCGGGCCTGTGGAAGTTGGTCTGGATATTGTGAGAATGGAGGTGGGCATTTCATGGGATGATATAGGATTGAGTCCAAAGGATGAACGATTGGGAGTCTATTTCATGTCAACCGATTGGAGGATGAAGGAGAAGGACTATTCCAATACTGAGGGTCACATAGAAAGGCAAATGAGAGGAACGAGGCATGCTCAAGGTGAGAATATGGGTGGTGGTTTATGCGCACCCAAGACAAATACTACAGTCACTATAGATGGGGTGATAGGTGCAAATGAATGGGACGATGCAGCTTATGATACTGGTAGTAGCCCCACGGTTTATGCAATGCATGATGATGACTATGTCTATATTCGTGTAGACGTTAATGACAATGACTTGGATGATGATGAATATTGTGAGGTTTATTTTGACAGCTCCCATAACGACAGTGCATCCACTGATTCTGATGACTTTCGGTTTAGGATCACGAGATGGTTTGGAACTACCGCTCATTTTGATGCAGATGGGGCTGATTGGAGCACTGACGATAATAGCTGGACCGATGGTGAATTAGGAGATGCCGGTCCCTTTATAGTCTACGAATTCAAAATACCGATAAATAAAACATGGGACTTTCGCCCAGCTTCGTCTCCTCGGGATGGTGAAATTGCTGGATTCAATGTTCAGGTTTATAGGGATGGCTGGTCAGGTATTGAAACTTTATATGGTACCGAAAGGTGGACCAACTCTGCCTTTGTTTTTGGGGATACTGGCGCTTTAACAGATCCAAGGCTATGGGGTGACCTATTTTGCATTAAACCGATGTTACTCATTACCGAGGTGGCCTCATATGGTAAGGTAAGAGAATCAGGTAGTGCCAATGAAGCAATAGAGTTGCATAACGAAGGCCCGGATCCCATCAATCTAAACGGTATGACTATAACAGATCAGGATTCTACTGGAAATGATTTTATTAAATCCTGGAGCACTTTGGATGTGACCACCGAACTTAATATTGCTCCAGATGATTTCATCGTTATATGGGCCTATGGGGATCCTGTTAACGATGAGATGACAAGAGTGGGGGCCTATTGGGATTTCTATGTTGATATAGCTGGGAATCAAAATTCCCTCGGGGATGCTGGTGACGATCTCTTATTACGCTACACGAACAACCTAATGGGTATCGATTATATGGAATATGGAAGTGGTGGTGATGCCTGCCCCGCAAGCCCGGAATCATGGGGGAGTTCGGCAAGTGGTTGGGATGATCAAAATCAACCACCTGCACCCCCAGATACTACTCAAAGTGCACAACGGAAGTACGGTGATGATTTTATTGATAATAACAGAGGCGACGATTGGTATGGTACCAATTATGCAAAGAATATAGGTTCTGCCAATGTGCCGGAGTTTTCTGAAATCATAACACCTGTTATTATGATATTAATTGCATTCACAGTTTGGAGAAGAAAACATGTGAATAAAAAGGATGAAATATGAAGTAATAAAAAAGGTGATTATAATGCTGAATTCAAAGAAAAATAAGATAGGGTCCGAGTTAGAAGATATTGTATCAGATTTAAAGGAAGTAAACGAAATCGACGGGGCTCTTTTGGTAGATGAGTGTAACTACGTGTTGGCAAGTGACCTCCCTGAGAGTACGAATTATGAGGCAGAGATTCCCGAAATATTAAAACTGCTTAAAGAAAGTGATATTCCTTCAAGAAATGAATATGATGATACAATGTTTGCATATCAGGTTCTCGATTATAATGGATACAAGATACTTGCCAAGAAATTGAAGGACAAGCTCACACTGCTTGTCATGATGCAAAAAAGAGGATATGTCAGCCTGGCAATGCTGGATATTGAAAATTCCATTAGAAGGATTCATGAGATACTTGGTGTAGGTGGGTAATAGAGGTCTTTTTTTTATAAAAATGATATGGTCAAGCAACAATTGAGGATGCCCTTAAGATGCATTTGACATCATTACCAATGATACCCCTGATGAAAGTTTAAAATATACTTTAAGTCTCTCACCCAAAAGATAAACATAAGCACCGTTTAATTGGGACTGGTAAAGTTTTGTTCCTTTCCCACGGGTGTCGTATACCACACCAGCCACCACTAAAAGACCAAGCCTTTCAAGCTCTCTTATACGTCTATAACAGGCTGCAATAGGTATGTTATACATTTTTGACAACTCTTTTGCACTTCGAGGTGAGTTATAAGTTGCAGCCAAAATTTTTCCTGCATATTTGTCTGAGATAAAGCCTGACGCTTTAAAAGGATCCAACTTTATTTGCTCTTCCGACATATTGCATCATATTATCATTGGTTTTCAGATACTATACCATTTTTGGTACGGTTATCATGGGCTGTTATCAGGTATGGTTATCACCTGAAAGGTTTGCCCTCTAAATATTGTAGAATAAGTTCTCACATTAGTAATTCATTTTGTGCATTAAAATGTATATTAATAAATAAAATAAAAAAATAAAAAAGGAGGGATTATAAAGTGATCATGTTGATGGCCAATAATCGCCCTCAGAATCGTCCATAGGTGTCCATTCTCCGCCAAAATTCTCTATTGTGCCTGTCTTGAGTTCAAACCTGACCCTGAGTTTTCCTTTTTCAAAGAAGATGTATGCATTTTTCAGCTGTGAAAGATAAATCTTGATTCTTTTACCCTTTTGCGTAAGTACTTTATCGACACAGACAAGCAGTCCTACCTTTTCTAAAAGATGTATCCTCCTATAACATGCAGCAATGGGAATACCAAACCTATGACTTAGCTCCAATGCACTTTTAGGTTTCTTATAGGTAGCTACAAGAATTTTTGCAGAATATTCATCGGTTATGATCTTTGACGCCTCAATCGGGTTCATCTCATTTTCTTCCATTCTACTCCCCTTTTTTTATTTTTTTTACCATCTGAAAAATTGTTTTTATCAGTTATATAATATCGCACCTGGGTATCAGGCCTGATTATCAATTTTAGTTTCAGATTATCTAAAGTTATCCAGAAATATTATATATCCTTTCATCAAAACTTCCTATAAATTCGATGAATTAAAAAGAGAAAAAATAGGATGTAAATATGGTTTGAGGCACATAAGAAAACTTCAACCTAATTGAACTACCTAACCTGTTTCTCATTATTGATTTTTGGAATTATACAAAAGTGGGTAAATGTTCAAAAGATTCTTAAAATGGATAATCTCAGAAATGAATAGGGTCCATTCGGTTAGGTATCTTTGTTTATGATCCGAAAGAAAAGCATGAAGTAAATATTGAATGTTAGAATAACAACTTATTTACAAATATTTTTGCACAAATAGAAAATAAAGATTAGGAAAAAAAATTTGATTGATATAATCCAATAAAATTAGGACTAAATAAGGCAAAAAAAAGAAATAAAGGAGAATGGAATCGTCCTATCTCCCTATATTCATACATACATTGGATTATCTAGGTACATAGTTGTTTTTGAAGAAGAACTTAAATCTGTACCGGTTTCATAATCCGAGAGTTTGGTTGCCACCATGTTAAGGAAGTTAGCTTCCACGATGGATATAACCGCTTTGCTAAGTCCTCTTTTCTCCAGTATGATCTCGCCTTTTTCGTTGTAAACAATTATTGTTCCCTTTTCGTGGTCTGATACGACTTTCCATGCCTTGTTACCGGGTTGAAGCCATATCCAAATGGTCATTGACATCCCTCCTATCGTCAAGACATGTTTGCGATAAATACTCATTCAAATCCCTCCTATCGCCAAGACATGCTTGTGATAGATATTGTGATTATCTTACTTGATTCTCACGTATAAAAATTATAGATAGAAGTATTATAAAAGGCTTCCGTTAGAATATAATCCATGTAAAGTTATCTGGATGATGTTATTAATGCATCGGGTAAGGATTCATAAGAAATTCACAAGGTTAATGTTATAAAATAAATATAACCCGTTATCAAGCACTGGAGTAGGATTCAAAGAAGGTTCTAAAATCGATTTCTTTGCCATTTGAAAGAGAAAATACGGCTGGGAACTTCACCCTGAATCTCCCGTTCTCGAAGTGAATAAATCTTTTATCCAAATCTGCTTTGTAGAGAAAAACCGATGAATCAGATCTTCCATTGGCCAGGACCTTCTTTGTGACTTTTATTAATCCATATTCTTTCAACTTTCTTATGGTTCTGTAACATTGCATGGGGGGAATCTCACAGATCCTGCTTATCTGTTGGGCACTTAAAGGCTTTCTTAAGGTGGCTGCTAGAATCCTTGCAATGTTCTTATCTTTATGAATCAACATTGTCATCTTAAATAATCTGTGCACTTCTTGACGATTCAAATCACTCACCAATGGGCAGAAATCAAACCTTCTGTATGTTATTATTTATCAAAGATAATATTTATAAAATGGCCCACCATTATCTGTTTTGAGTATCTGGAATGATAACCAGCTTCCATGTTGAATTGATAGGTAAAGATAAATGAGAATGATTTCATCGTTGAAACCCACCCATCTGCATTTCTTTATTAAAAAGAATTCGGGAAAATTTAAAACCACTGGCACCCTCTATAAATGCAACAAAGCTTATATATGGAAATAATATATAGGCATAAGGGATGCACTATGAATAAGGCTGTGGTAATTACAGTAATTTCGATTTTATTTATAGCTTTTTTTCCTGGTTGCATCTTTCCAACTGAAAATCTGCCTCCTGAGCCGAACCTGAAAGCGAGTTCCACGTTCATTGACGTTAACGAAACCGTGACCTTCTTTGGCAATGATTCTTTTGATAGGGATGGGGAGATTGTCAGGTATTTCTGGGATTTTGATGATGGCTCCAATGCCACAGGGAAGTACGTCAGCCACGAGTATGAAAATGGAGGTAATTATACTGTGATTTTGATAATCACGGATGACGAAAACAAAAAGGCTGTTCAGGCAATAACAATCCATGTGAATGAGCTGCCAATACCAGATATAAATATTTCATTACCTGCGTATATTCACGAGGAGGTGTATTTCAAAGCCAATAATTCCTTTGATCCTGATGGCTTCATAACTGATTATTACTGGGATTTTGGTGATGGATCAAATGAGACCGGAATGAGTGTATCGCATGTTTACGACGAGAAAAAGCCTTTTACGGTGACTCTCACACTCACAGATAACGATGGTGCCAAGGCGGCGAGGGCAAAACTGTTCGACGTTGAATTTAGAACTTATCAGGTGACTTGGAAAACTCATGATTTGAAAGTAGATGGGAACGATGGTGAGTTAGATGAAGGAACAAGTGAGCTTTTTACAACACAGATAAATAGACTTAACTTAACTAAAATCGAATTCAGATTGACATGGGAAGATAACTTACCATTTTATGGAAGTCCACCCCTAACTGAGCCTATTCCAAATGATGAGTTTTTATTGAATATCACATCTCCAGATGATTATTATTATGAAGACGGACCTGACACCGATGAAAAAATAGTTGTGAAGGCACCTTCTAAGGGTGAGATGAACCCAATTCCTTTGGATTTTACAATGGAGGCCGAGTCCCCTAAAATTTTAGAGACACTTATTGTGGATGATTATATAAGTGATAATGGGACAGGAGAATGGGCCATCAATATAACTCTTACAGAGGCTCTTGGTACTTGGGGAGGTCCACCAGACCTTGATTTTGGTAACAATTGGACATATGAAGCAAGATGCTTCTATTATTGGCCCGACATTACTATTTATGAAGAGTAAAAATCCATACTTTTACCATGACTCCAAAAAAGCGGTAAAATGTATATAATAGGTGGTTAAGACGCAAATAGGCATACAATTAAAAATGCGATTCTATATGAAACTTATTTATAGGGTTTCATATATAATGTATTAATTAGTAAAGCGGGAAATATCAAGCTGAGAGGTCAAATAAGCATAAAAAATGTAAAAATGAAGGTGGTAAACCAGTTATAAAATACATAGAGGTGCCTATTTTTGGCAGAAAAAGAAAAAAAAATCAAAGGTAAAAAATCAAAAACATCTCAAAAGGCCAAGAAAAATCCGGGTCAGGGAGGAAATGCCCTCCCAATTGAAGGCGAAGCCCAGGTTTGTCCCATGTGTGGTGGACTTCTGGGTGTAGACGCCACAAAGTGTGAGGTATGTGGTCACGAGATGGGGGGCGAACCAGCCAAAAAGGAGGAGAAAAAGAAGGCAGAAAAGGACGAAAAGGCGGTCAAGGCTGAGGCCAAAGAGGAAAAGAAGGAAATGGCAAAGAAAAAGGTGGAAAAGGAGCAGAAAATGCCAAAAAAAAAGGCATCAAAATCCATTCGTGCCGGTAAAAAGAATTCCTCGAGCTTAGAAGACCAGGCCCTGGCAAAATGGCTTTCCGGTGAGGCTGGGGAGAGCGCTCTCCAGGTATGGCTTGGAAAGTCGGCAGTAAACGGTCCTGTAGCTTCAGCTGCAATGCCTGTGAGCAGTGGAGAAAAGGACAAGGCCCTAAAATCTTGGTTAACTGGTGATGGTGGTGGAGAGGCTTTGCAGGAGTGGTTGAGCGAAGAACCTATTACTCCAGCGGTGCCTGCCACTGAAATAGAGGCCCAGCTCGTGGAAAAAGACAATATGGTCAAGGAGATGGCTGAGGAGCTTAAAACCAGAGAGAGTGAAATAGAAGACCTAAAATCTGAACTGGCCAGTTTTAAAAAGAGCTTAAGGGACAAGTTGAAGAAGCTCAAGACCAAGGATTTTGATCCCATCAAGCTGATTACCGAGACAGCTGATCTAAATAAGGAGCTCCAGAGTGAAATCAAGAAGCGAAAGGACCTCGAGGCTGAGGTGGCCAAGGTAAAACAGGGTAGTATTGCAGTTATAAAGTATGTTAAAACCCAGCAGATGAAGATACGAGAGCAGGAAATGAGGAAATGGAAGACTCAGCTCAAAAAGACCACGGCAGACGAGGAAAGGCTTAAAAAGGTGATCGAGGAGAAGGAGAACAGCCTTAAGGCCCTTGAAAAAGGCCTTTCTGAGAAGATAGACGACCTACCTGCTGAAATGAAGAAGCTTAAGGAAAAAGAGATGGAGCTGGTTAAAAAAGAGAGCGAGCTAAACTCCAAGACACAGGAATTGGAAGCCCAGGTCAAGGAGCTTGAAGAAAAGGCGGAGATGGCCCAGGCAGGAGAGGGTGTTCCTGATGAGGAACTGAGAAACAGATTCGAGGCAGAACTCAGGGATAAGGAATCCGAGTATATGAAGAGAGAAAACGAATTGAAGAAGAGGATCATATCACTTGAAGAAGAAGTCCAGAAAGCGAAAATCGACGAAAAGTTGGAGAAGGAGGCCCTGGAGCGTCGTTCAAAAGATGCCGGTGAGATATCATCAGAATTAGCCGAGAAAGAGAGGCTGCTTGCTTCGAAGGAGAAATCCATTTTATTGAGGGAAGGCGAGATAGAAAGATTGAGGCAGGAATTAACCTACAAGGAAGACGAGCTGAAGAAGCTGAAGGAACCTCTGGCCTATAAGGAGGATGAGATTCTAAGACGCGAGGAGGATCTTCTATATAGAGAGAAACTCATTGTTGCTGAAAAAAAGAAATTAGAGCAGGCTAAACAGGAGGGCGGTGGACTCAGAGAAATGGAACTGAAAAAACGCCTTGAGGAACTGCAAGCAAGGGTAAGCGAGAAGGAGGAGGAAATAATAAAGAAGGAGAAGTACCTTCATGCCAAGTCCGAGGAGCTCAGGATCAGGGAGCAGGGTCTTATCGAGGAGGAAATCGAGGCTAGAGAGGAGGAAAGAGCCCTTGAAATTCAGGTTGAGAAGATCAAGACAGGCAATCCAAGGTTGGACGATCTACTTTTCGGGGGCATTCCATTCGGCTCCAATGTCCTTGTTTACGGCCAGGCATTCATAGGAAAGGAGGTCGTGATAAACCAGTTCGTTGCAGAAGGATTGAAAAAGGGTATTCCTGCAATCTGGGTGATCACAGACAAAACACCGGAAGACATAAGGGAGGAGATGGAGTTCGTTGTATCTGGATATCAGGAGTATGAAAAACTGGATCTTGTCAGGTATGTGGATGCATACTCCAAAAGTATGGGTGAAGAGGCAGACGATTCCTACACGACATACATCGATCAACCCACAGATCATGAAGGTATCCTCAAGAGCGTGGATGAACTTGCAAAAGAGCTTAAAAAGAAGCATAAGTACTACAGATTGGCATTCAGATCCATATCCACGTTAATTGCATATCTAGATTCCAATATAGCGTTCAGATTTCTGCAACCTTTTGCAGGTAGAAGAAAAAGAGACAAGTCTGTGGCCATGTACATCATCGAGAAGGGGATGCATTCTGAGACCGACATTCAGATGTTGGGCTCAATAATGGATGGGGCTGTGGAGTTCAAGTTAGAGCAACTGCAGACCTTCTTATGCGTAAAGGGTGTTGGGGACGTGCAGTCCAGGGCATGGATAAGATACACCCACAGCAAAAAGGGTGTCAACATCGGTTCGTTTGCTCTAGGTCATATCAGATAAGAATTTTATATCAGGATATTAAGAAATATCCAGAAAAAATAATCTTGTATTCTAATTTCGTAAATAACGGACAGAAAAAGATAGATTATGCGTAACCTTTAGGCTCTCCACCCTTCTTTTTGGCCTGAATATTTACCTTTGGCATGGGGATAGGAGGCGGTAGCCTTATGTCTCTTGCCAATAACATGGCTTCGGGTATGCAGTTGTTCATGATGGTAGTATGGATCTCGTTAGCCACCTCGTTTGGCATGTTGTTTTTCGTGCTCCACTGCTTTGCCAGGGAGGATGCATCGCCTTCATATATCAGGCTACCTTCTATTTTGATGATTCCTAATCCGGAATAATTAGCAGTGAACCTGAAGTCCACATTGGCCTCCTTATCGTTTATTTCCGTGACAAGGGTGACGCTGCTGTTGTGGTCGATGCGTATGTTTTTATGTTTCTCCCCAGGCCTTGTGAACCTTCTCGCATCAATGGAAGTTAATTCGAATCTTTTTATGGGCAAGTCATCATCCTCATTAAATATTCTTTTTGGGTTTATCTACATTGGTTTGATAGTATTTAATTGTTTTAGATTGGTTTTTGTCATGGTATGAAGATAAAAGAAATACCATGGACCGGTTCATAAATACCTCAAATTCCTAAACCATATTATTATAATTTTGATAATTTTCAAACTTTTTATCTAATATCTCCTATTACAATGTACAATCTATATATATGTCTAATTATCTAAATAAATGAATGAAAAAGTATATATAACTACTAATGCGATATACCCTTGGGTGAGGGCTTGGAATCAAGAAAGGTGCAAATTACCGGAGGTTCGACATATATTGTCTCGCTTCCGAAGTCATGGGTGACGGAGAGAGGTATAAAAGCTGGGGATCCGTTATGGGTTTCAGATATGCACGACGGTGCTCTTCTTTTAAGTCAACGGTTGAAAAAGGAGAAAGTAGACAAGAAGAAGGTAATAAAGATAGAGGATGAAACAGATGAACATCTTATAAGAAAGCTGATAGGCATGTACCTCGCCGGGTACAACACCATCGAGATCAAATCGAATGAAATCGATCCAAAAATGAGAAAGGCCATAAGAGACTTTACAAAAATGGTGGTTGGCCCGGAAATAATCGACGAAGGCAACAAATATGTTTTGCTACAGGATCTGATCAATCCATCGGAATTTTCCCAGAAAAAAGGGCTCAGAAGGATGTATATGCTGGTAGATTCCATGCATAGGGATGCTATTCATGCCCTGAGAAAGAGGGAGAAGACCCTGGCTTCGGATGTCATAATCAGGGATGCCGATGTGAATCGCCTTCAATGGATGATAGCCAAGCAGTACAATATGATACTAAATGATTTCGAGATAGCAAGAAACATAGGCGTTTCAAGCGAAAAAAGCCTCAATCTTATGCTGATATCCAGAATAATAGAGAGGATCGGTGATCATGCCACGAAAATAGCCGAAAGTATCCTTCTTCTAGATGGATTGAATATAGATAATAGGATTGTGAAGGATATTACGAACGTGAGCGATATATCCCTAAAGATTTTAGAGAAATCAATGAATGCCTTCTTCTCTGAAGATTTAAATGAGGCGAATGAGGCAATAGATCTGAGCGACAAGCTGAACAAAGCAAGTGATTTACTAATGAAAAGGATCAGGGAACAGGAAAGTGATGTCGTGGTCTCATTGTCATCAATAATCGAAAGCGTTAGAAGAACAGGTCTTTATGCAACAGATATATCTGAGATCACAATAAACTACATCTTGTCATTGAGGTGAAAGCATCAGGGTAGTGCATATATCTGATCTGCACATCACCAGTAACAGTGAGTTTAAGAAAAAGACTTTTGAGAAGGGAAAAGAGATCGTGAATTCCCTGGAACCAGAACCGGACCTCGTGCTTATCAGTGGGGATATAACCATGGAGGGAGTGATCCCTGAGTATGAGCTGGCGAAGGAAAAGATCGAGGAATTTGAAGCCGAGACCATACTGATTCCAGGTAACCACGATGCTAGGCATTTGGGTTATCAATTGTTCGAAGAATTCTTTGGCAGATTGGAATTCTATAAAGAAGTGGGGGACCTGGGTGTAATGGGTCTGGATTCCAGTGAACCCGATCGAGATGAAGGTCATATAGGCAGAGACAAATACCGTTGGATAGAAAAGAGTCTCAAAGACTCAAAAAAATTAAAGATAATATGCCTTCATCATCATATCGTCCCTGTTCCAAATTCAGGCAGGGAGCAGAATATTATTAATGATGCAGGTGGGCTGCTCGATTTAGTGCTGAGAAACAAGGTGGCCTTAATATTGATGGGGCATAGGCATGTTCCCTATGCAGTCAGGGTGCATAATACGTTGATGGTCAATGCAGGAACCTTTTCTTCTTCCAGAACAAGAGCCCATTTGGGAAATGGGTTCAACATATTAGACATTCATGACCAATTAATAAATATTAGTACTTTCGATATAAAAAAGCGTGAAACTAATGTCATGGTGGAGTTTGATAAAGAAAACAAAACATACATCAACAGATACTACTCCCATTGATTTCTGAAGAAAACGAATAATCAACAAGGCCCCTAAAAAACTTAATATTCTGTCCATCCTGGTGGGGGAGGCGGTTCTTCTTCGTTTTCAGATGTAGCGGCTACCTCTTCTTCGTTTTCTGATGTAGCAGGTACCTCTTCAGTTTCCTTTGCTGGAAGAATTCCGAGTAAATCATACTTCTCTTTTGTAGATTCTAGTTGATGTAATGCCTTTCCCAAATTCACAGTTTCTCTTTCAAGCAGGCCCAATTCCTTATCCGATAATGTCTTTGGATCTATGGGGATAAGTAGGCAGGAATTTCTGTCTTTTAACCTCTCTCTCAGTGAGGCAATGAAACCTATGTACATTATGAGTTCTTCTCCTCCCAGAATATACTCAAGTCCGTCCAATAAGACAACTTTGTGATCTCCACCAGTTATGAAATCCTCGATTGTTTCTACTATGTGCTTGAAGTTCGATGAGAATATATATTTATCATCCTCTCTCTCCTCGTCACCTAGTGCCAAGAGTCCCATCATCTTTGTTTCCCCTCCCTCACCATCAGTACTTTTCTGTCCCCGTAAGGCAAGCTTTATTATCCATGCTTTACCCAGGTTGTATCTGTCCGTTAAATCCTCTGGTTGTTTTGTTGTAATACATAGACCTTCGTAATCGGATTGTAAGAGTCCAGAGAATAAGTTATATGCACCCTCAGAGGTCTCTGATTTGATGAGATAGTTGCCTCCTCTACCTTCCGTTTTAAGAAACTCAACAGCTTTATCAGTTTCGATGGCATATTCGATCTCTTCTTCACGCTGGGATCTCTTTAACATGATAAAGGCGATTAAAATCGAGATGAGCAGGGCAATTAAAAGAAGGAGCCACCAGAACTGTTCCCAAAACGGTGTCGTGGTTTTCTTTTTGTTGACCACAAGATCAATTGCTGAGGATTCAATTGTCACAGAACCGTCATTTGCATAGAAAATGGTGCCCTCCAAGGTATTGTCATCCCAGGAGGGAGTCCAGCTGGCCACATGGGTTACCGGATTGATTACCACCTCATTCTTGTTGCAGGAGAATGTTAGAATATCTCCGTCAATATCGTAAAAGTAGTCGTCAAGATCTATAGACCAGGTCTCCCCAGGTCTGAGATGGGATGTACTTAGTAATCCAACATAAGTAGGGGGATTGTTCTCGCCTGTGACATTCACATTGATCACATCAAATACCACATTCTCACCATCACTCACAGTAAGAGTTATCCTATCCTTGATGGGGAACTGATATTGGAAATAGATGTTCATGGCATACAAGATCACGTGGGAGCTATCGATACTTATACTCAAATCTGTAATAGGTGTGTCAACATCATATATATAATCATTAAGATTCATGACCCATATCTCGTTCACTTTCTTTTCATACGAAGGTAATGGATATATTGTTGGTGGATCATTTATGGGCTTAACAACCACATCTATTGTATCCTCGGCAAAGGCACTTCCCAACATCGCTCTAAATGTAATCATCTCACTTCCGCTCCAATTCGCAGAAGCAGATAAGGTCACCCAACCGTTGTCTATTGTAATGTTCACATTCTCGTTTCCAAAGAACAGATAGCTTCCTGCGTTTTGGAAGTAATCGTTTAAATTGAGGGCATCGCTGAATATGGTGTCCTCCCCAAAGAATAGGTTTGGAAGATTGTTTACGAGCCTCGGGATCAGTTCGTTTGTTATATGAACAAGCATCTCTGTGGAATTCGTTTCCAACCCATCCGATATGAAGACCGTAACAAGAACATCATCCCCAACCATATCACTGGGAAAATCGATTTGAAGAAGCATATTATCGTAGGGACTTACTTCAATATAGCTTGAGTCAGTCCAAATTTGAAGATCCTCTGTCTCATTGTCTATATCACTTACATAAGGCAGAAGAGAAAACAGGTGAACCTCTCCCCCCTTGACCAGAAGATTGGGTATTGGAAAAATTGAGGGCTTGATATTGGGTGAAGCCTTAACCTCAATGGTAACGCTGTCCTGTAGTTGACCATCACTGACTATAATATTCACAGTTTCCATTGTAACGTCATCGTAATAGAAAATCAGGTTATGGCCCTGGGTGGTGATGTATATGCTGTCGGTTCCAATCATCAAATCCTCAGAGGGGGAATCAACATCCCGTAAATATGGTTCTAAGTCAAAAACCTTTGATACATTAACCTTACATTCCTGATCTGGAAGATCCAAGATAATTGGTGCATCGTTAACTGGGTTTACGGTTACGAATATGGTGGTTTCTATTATTGAACCGTAATTATCCTCTGCTCTGAAGGTTATCTGCTCCTCACCGAACCAATTTAAAGCAGCAAAAAAGTCCACGGTATTGTCCTGTTTGATGGAAACGAAAACATACTCATCCCCATGATGGATATAGTTCAGATAATACGAATAATTGAGAGTATCATCCTCGTAGGCTATGAAGTAATCATCCAAATCGAAAGCCCCCGATATATTTAAATCCTCATCGAATTGAACATCTGGTAGGGGATTCAATAATTCCGGAGGTTTGTGATTAGATACAGATATTTGCATGATGGAATAACTTGATAGCTGACCGTCTGAGACTGTGATTAAAACTGTAAAGTTATCCCAAAGCTTAGATTCAGGGTATAAGAGGGTTAGATTCAAACCATGCACTTCTATATATCCGTTTCCCGTATCTTGTGAGGGTTCCGATGTGTTCACTATCAGTTGATCCTGTTGTGTGTCCTCATCGAATATATAGGGTGATAGATCAAACACGAAGGGATCATCATATTTTATTTTTAGATCAGGTAGCTCCTCGATTACAGGGGCATTGTTCACAGGAATAATAGTAACAGTGACCTTTTGTTGGACGCCGAGACCCTGAGAATCGTAAAGAATCAAAGTTATCTCGGTCTCAACGCTCTCGGAATTATCAGGGGAGAATACCACCATAGGAACGATAACGAGCTCATCGCTTTCCGAAATCAAGGAAGCCTTTATGATAGACCCCTCCACACCATCCACTTCCCATGAAAGTAGGGCATTGGAATCCTCGATATCATTTTCAAATCCTGTTAAGACCACTGATATGGGCTCATCCTCTATGGTCCTGAATAAAGAATCAGGAATTTTAGGATGGATATAAGGGGGGTCGTTAATAGGTATCACCAATATTTGAATGGATTTACTATCGGTGGCCCATCCACCATCAATTAAGGTAATTGTGACATCGTCTAAACCATGAGCGTTAAGCTGAGGATCGATTGTTAACATGTTGGTTGCAGGGTCCATTTCCCATGAATACAAGGAGCTGTTTGCACCCTCGATTACCCATCTCAATTGACCAGGAGAATCCTCGATATCGATGCCATAGCCCAACAAACTGATTGTTTTTGGCGTATCCTCATATAAGACGATATTTGGGAACGAAGAATCAATTGTTGGTGCATCATTGATTGGGGTAATTTCAATCCAAATACCTTGGGAAACGAATGCTCCATTACTATCTGTTAATCTGATTATCAAATTAACATTACCGAAAGCATCTGGAACCGGTGTAAATGTGAGATTATTATCCGAAATAGAGACGGTAATTAAAGATGTGTTCACGTTCAAAACACTCCAAGTTAAGTATGGTGAGGGAGCATTATCCTCAACATCGCTTTCGTAGGTTGTGAGATCCATAATCCAGCTTTGGCTGTCCTCTGACTCTTTGAAATTAGGAATGTTTCCGAGAATAACAGGGACATCGTTTACGGGTGCCACATTAATCCAGATGTTCTGGGTGTCGTCAAGAAGGCCGTCGCTTAAGGTGAGAGTGATTTCATCACTACCATAGGCATCAGGTGCAAGATCAAATGATAATATCTCCCCCGCCAAATTTACCGAGTTAAACAGCGTAGAATCCCATCCTGTTATGTACCAGGTGAGTTCTGATGTATGATTATCGACATCGAATTTGTAGGGAGCAAGATCGATTTCCCAATTGCTTGCATCCTCATCCTTGTTGAAATTTGGTATCACACCGCGAATTACAGGGGCATCATTTGAAGGCGCCACAGTCAACATGATATTCTGGGAGTCTGTTCCTCCGTTACTATCAGTCAATGTGATCTTTA
>CP070672.1:2121607-2126395 GCA_020351895.1 Thermoplasmata archaeon | reverse complement strand
ATTCAACTTTGCTTTTCTTCATACAATACTATTATAGACAATGATGTCTCTTCGAACACTCAAGGAGGTATTTACCTTTTTGAGTCGGATTTCAATACTCTTGAAAATAACACCTTATCCGATAATGATGATGGTTTAGGTTTATATAATTCAAACGGGAACAAGATTTTAAACAACCTGGTGATTTTCAATGAAGATAATGGGATTTATTTCTATGAATCAAATGGAAATTATCTGAAGGGTAACGATGTTTATAATAACTATGATGGATTTAGATTCAAAAATAGTAATGATAACACCATTTATCAGAATTATATAGTTGAAAATGAATTCGGTTTTTATCTAAGAAATTCCGATTTAAACAAAATATCACGCAATTACATTTTATACAATGGGCAGGGATTCTTTATCACGGATTCTAATTGGATCAACATCACAGAAAATAACATTTCAAATAACGGTCATGGCCTATATATCATTGATGCCAATTGGAATAATATCGATTACAATACCATTTTGTCGAGTAATTGGAGCGGTATATATATCAGATCCTCAATTGAGAACAACATCTTTGGGAATAACGTTTCATTAAACAACGTTGGTATTTCAATCTACCAATCCTCTATTGGCAACAATATAGCTGATAATATTATCCTTTCAAATAATTTAGAGGGTGTCACACTCTCTCATTCTAATCAGAATGTAATCATCAAAAACAACATATCTTTGAATGATAGGAGGGGTATTGAACTTCGTAACTCAAGTGAGAACCTCATAACAGACAATGATCTCCTCTCAAACTATGAACAAGCTATGTTTATTTACTCTTCATCAAATGAAAACTCAATTTCTGGTAATCATATATCGAACCATAAAATTGGCATCGATATAATGAACTCGTTTGATTATTCAATTTTCGAAAACCAAATAACAGACAATGAAAATGGTATATATCTTAGTGACTGGTCAGATTCCTGTGAAATCTACAATAATGATATAGCAAACAACGATTATGGTATTTATATTGAATATTCCCTTGTCCTGCCACCAGATGATTTTACAGCCATATCACAGGATAACAGCTTCATAAACAATACACTTAATATTTATATGGACAGCGACGGAGACCACATACCTGATGAAATCGATTTCGATCCATACGATCCCAATGTTGGTGCTGATACTGATGGCGACGGACATCCGGATGTAAGTGATGACTTTCCAATAGATCCAAAGGAATGGAGGGATTCGGACGGCGATGGTATTGGGGATAATTCTGATTTGGATAACAACGGCAATTTTATCCCAGATTATCTTGAGATACCATTGGCTGTTATTATTATAATGATTCCCATAATACTCCTTATCTTCTTTAGTAAACGTATGAAAAGGATAAAGGGAAGAGAGGGAAATTCTCTACCCTTGAAAAATAAAGAAACTTCCATGGCAAAAGATAATGAACCTAAAAAGTAGGGTCTCAAAGACCGAAAATAATCAAAACCTTTTTCCTGTAGCATCTTGATTTGGTCCTCGTGATTTCCATGTACCTCGACGAGCTCACAATGTCAGAATTCAAAGAAAAGGTGAAAGAGAACACAGTGGTCATTCTACCAATCGGTGCAGTGGAAGAGCATGGTGCCCACCTTCCCCTCTGTACGGATTCAATTCAACCCGAATTCGTAGCCGAGAGAATAGCGGAGAAAACAGATGCCCTCATTGCTCCCCCAATCAGATACGGTTTCTGTTCCTCAACAAGGAATTTTCCAGGTACGATAACCATTTCGTTCGACACGCTACGCTCGCTGATATACGATATTTTATCTGATTTAATAAGAAACGGAATCAAGAACATAGTCGTTTTATCGGGTCATGCAGGGAGAATACACATGGCGGCCTTAAGACTGGCTGCCCAGAGGGCTGTGAATGAAAGTAAGGCCAACATCATGGTTCTCTCGGATTACGATATCGCATATGACCTTTTAGAAAAAGACGAAAGTATACCATCTGACGATGGGCACTCAGGCCTTATAGAAACCTCCAGAATCATGGCCATCAGAGGGGATTTGGTAAAGGGAAAAGGAGAAGCAGGAAACAAGAGGCCTCCAAAATTCATGGTCCTAAGAGATCCTGAGACACATTTTCCTTCCGGTGTCATGGGTGATCCAACCAATGCTTCAATGGAGAAAGGTCAAAAGATAAATGATTTTATCATAAGTGAACTCGTGAAACTGATAGAGGATATTAAAAAGTCTTAGAAATAATTCAAGTTATTTTACTTTTCTCACACTTCAGGTTGATACAGACCTCTTTTCCCTTTCCTTTCCATCTTCCGAACTTTAGCATGGGGGCGTTGCATTTATCGCATCTTATATTCAAAAAATCGAGCTTTCCGGTCTGAGGAAGTGGAAAAGAATTTCTGCATTTTGGGAAACTAGAGCATCCTACGAATCTCTTTCCGCGATGCGAGCGCATGATAAGAAGCTCTCCACCACATTTAGAGCACTTACCAACGATTCTCTGCTGCTTCAATGCCTCCTTTATGGCTGTGCCGATCCTTTCCTGGTTCTCTTCTAGAATGATGAAGACCTTGTCAAGCATCTGCTGGGATTCGTTTACCACATCCTCAAAATCCTTGTTACCCTCTGCAACCTCAGCCATATCTTTTTCCAGTGTGCTGGTCATTCTTGCCCTGGTTATTGTTCTGGCATGCTCCTCCAGGGCCTCGATTACAGCTATACCCGAGGGCGTGGGCCTTGGAGGAGAATCCTTGACATAACCCCTCACATAGAGCTTTTGAATGATTTCATGGCGGGTACTCTTCGTCCCCAATCCCAATCTCTCCATCTCAGTGATCAGAGAGCCCTGTCCATACCTTCCTGGCGGCTTTGTTTGATCCTCCAACAAATCGACTCCCAAAACATTCACCGAATCTCCTTCCTTCATCTTTGGCAGAATCAGCTCCTTAGGATTGTAATACGGGAAGTACTTTCTCCAACCCAGCTCCACCAATCTTAGACCTTTTGCCGTAAAAGCCTCGCCACCAAGATCGAGGCTCACATTCTTAGTTTCTTGCTTCGATTCCTTGGCTAATGTGGCAAGAAATCTTCTCACTATTAACTCGTATATCTTCCACTGAGCATTGTTCAGTCCCTTCTTCATGGCAGCATCTGTTGGATGTATAGGGGGATGGTCTGTTGCTCTTTTCTTACCTTTCGTGGGAGTTAAACGAGGCATTTTAAGAAGTTCTTTAGCCTCCTCTGTAAATTCGGATTTTTTAAGGTTTTCCAGAAGCTTTCTCAGATTTATGGATTTTGGATAGACCGTGTTATCTGTCCTGGGGTAACTTATCAAACCTCTTGTATAGAGGTCTTCGGCAATCGACATGGCCCTTGCCGCACTGAATCCTTGCCTTGTGGCATCCCTCAAAAAGGCTGTCGTATTGTAAGGAGTGGGTGGTTTGTCTTTCTTTTCTTTAATTTCAACCTTAACCACACTTCCTTTTTTTGCACTTTTCGCCCTTTCATGTGCCTCGGTCGCCTTCTTTTCACTCTTGAACCTACCCTTTGAATGCTTTGCAGCAAATTTTCCTTTCTTGTCCAATTTTGCTTCGATTTCCCAGTAGGGTTCAGGCTCGAACTTCTGGATTTCCTTCTCCCTATCCACAAGTAGCGCCAATGTTGGGCTTTGTACCCTTCCCACAGAAAGGTAATCCTTACCGCTTTGGTTTGAAGCAATTGAGATGAATCGTGTGAGGGTTGCTCCCCATGCTAGATCAACGATTTGCCGTGATTCCGCCGATGCCGAGAGGTTGTAATCCACATCTAATAAATTCTTGAATGCATTTTCTACCTCTGCCTTTGTCAATGCGCTGAACCTGGCTCTCTTCACCTTTATTTTCGGATTGACATCCTTTACAATATTAAGTCCCTCAACGCCTATTAACTCACCTTCTCTATCATAATCTGTGGCAATTATGATATTTTTGTGTTCTCTTGCAAGCTCTTTTAATGCCGTAACTATGTTCATAGCCCCTTTGGATACCTTCTTCTCGGGAGCAATATGGGTGAGTTGGCGTGGTTTGATCCTATGCCATCCCTGATATTGCTCTGGATAGTCCAATTCCAGAATATGACCCCGAAGGCCGATTATAGAAAAATCCTCATCTTTTCTTTTGAAAACATATATGGAAACATTTTGAGAATGCTCTTCCCTGGCCTTACTTTTAGACAGAATATCTGCAATCCGTTTTGCAGCGTTTTGTTTTTCACATACAACTAAAGTGCTCATAGGGTGTGATGCATGAAGGTTTTGTTATTTAAAGGTTTTTTAGTGAGACTCGGAAAAAAATAAAATCAAGATTATCTAGGCCAGAACCCTGATTGCCTCCTCACCGCATCCATGTTCACAGTAACCACAGTCGTTACAAAACGTTTTAATCACTTTGGCCACGCTCCCCTTCATAATGAGTGCCTCGTTGGGGCAGAACGGGATACATGCCTTGCATCCGTTACAAAGGCTCTCATCTACTATAACACTCATATTATGCTTCCTTACAGATAGGCTCTCAGTTTTGATTCAATGACTTCTTTAGGTACCGCTCCAATAATGGTATCAACAAGTTTCCCGTTTTTTATGAATAAAAGGGTAGGGATGCTCATGATTCCATATTTTGCGGCCACTCCACGGTTGTTATCCGCATTAAGCTTGCCGAAGACCATCTTCCCCTCATAATCTCTAGCCAACTCATCGATTATTGGAGATAGCATTCGACATGGTCCGCACCATGGT
>CP070672.1:2116561-2121507 GCA_020351895.1 Thermoplasmata archaeon | reverse complement strand
TGTTATTGTGATAGATTTTATTATTTGATGACTGGAAAAGATTGATTCCCCACATATTATTGCCAACATTGTTGACAATTATCTTGTTATTGGATGACATATAAAGCCTGATGCCCGAGTTTCCACTGTTCGATACATTGTTACCTTTTATATTGTTATCTGATGAAGTGTAGAGATAAATACCATGATAACTCCAACTGTTGGTAACAACATTATCGGTCACGTTGATGTATGATGACTGGCGAAGTTGCATGCCGAAGTTATTTGTATTTGAAATACTGTTTTCTATTAAATCGTGGTTTTGGCATGAAAAGATATTTATACCATAGTAATTGCCCATGAAGTTGTTATCAGTTATATTTATGTTCGTGGAGTAAACAACATGTAAAGCCTCATCACCATTGTCTATTTGCAGATTTTTTACATCTGTATCCGTGCAATTGACTAAAATGAGTTGACCAACAGGTATCCCATCTATATTCAGACCGCTTTTATTCTTGTGATAATATAAAGGCTTTTCATTCACGATGTTGTTGGTTGGAATAGTATGAGAATCGTAATAAGAAAGATCCTCCCCGTACATGCATACCCCATCCCTATAGAAATCGTTGTTTGTTATGTTGATATTCATGGAAGATCCAAGAAAGATACCAACCATACTATTATAAAAAAAGACGTTATATAAAACATTATTGTTATATGATGAATCCACGAACAAGCCATTGAAATTGTATGAAAAGTTGTTGCTTGATATGTAATTGTCTGGGGACGAATCGAGTCTGTTGCCGAAATTTCTATTCAATGTAAATACATTATTGGATATGTTATTGTTCGTTGATGAGATCAGATATAGGCCGAATGAATATCCTCCCAAAAAGGGGTCTCCATTGTTCGATATATTATTCTGTGTTATGTTGTTGTATGATGATGAGCCAAGATAAATACCATATGCATCTCCCCCCATAAAGGGTGCGCCAATGTTCGATATATTGTTGTTTGTCAATTTGTTGTTCGATGAAGATGAAAGATAGATCCCGTACTTCCAATTATCAGAAATTTCAATGTTAGTTATATTATTGTATGAGGATAATAAATGAAGACCATATTTGCTATAGCTTATATCTGCGAATTTGATTTCTGCGTGTCCCGAAGAATTTATCTGAATTCTATTCCAGTCCTCTTTAGTCGGAGCTATCATGTTGGACGTTATGGTAATTCTACTGGTATCTAAACCCACGGCATCCAAATCACCTTCTACATATATGCTATAATGACCATCGAATTTCACGAGTACACCCGGTTCAATGGTGAGAGTCTCACCAGAAGGAACCATGACATCGCCAGTTACAATGTATGGGCTGCCTCCCACAGTCCAAGGACCGCCAGAGCCATCGTATATGATTCCACTGACATCGGTTGCCTGAGCATACATGATGGCAGTGTATAGATATCCTAAAACTCCTGCCGTGGCTAGCAAGCCCACAATTCCCATTGAAATCAGTTTGTTGTTCATATTGTCCTTCCATTTTCTTGTAAATAATCATGGATAAGTTTAGTCGGTGTTCATATGCAAACAAATCTTGATTGAAGTTGTAATTAATATCACGCATATATAAATATATCCACATGTTTATTAAAATATCATTATCTGTTTCCTTTTTTGTTTTTTTAAAGGATGAAGGGGAGCATAAAACGATGTTAATCTCTTAAATATCCATAAACAAGGTGGTTTATTACCATCCCTCATTTAATATATGCTCAATCTTTCACCAATAAAATATTATCCTGATATAACATTCTAAGGATTGAAAAAGGGAGTAGTATGTTCGAGGTTATAAAACGACATGGCTTGTCCAGGATCGGCAAATGGCTCCTAGATGATCAGAATAAAGAGGTTAAAGCTCCAAATATCCTTTTCATGGCAGATGATAGGATTAAAGCACCTGATGAGGCCGAGATACTTATTTCCAACAAGAAAATCTCAAGCCAAAAACCCTATCTGATATCCACAGAGAGCCTTTTTTCAGGAAAGGAGTATGACATTACCGATTACACAATCTCCCCCAGCCTTACTTACCCTCCGAGTCAGGATGACTTGAATTCCTTTGCATCCGCTATCAATAAAGAGCAGTTTTCTAGTAAAGTATTTGTAGTGACTGGAAAAGACGATGCAATTGTTAATTCAGTGGAGAGCGTTGAGGCCGAGGTATATATCCTCGCCAACGTCATGCATCTTATAAGAAGGCCCAAATCCTTAGTTCATACCCTGGTAACCCTTAGAAAAAGCACAGGATACCAGAGGCTGATTTACACCCCTGGTTTGGGAAGCCCGCATAATATGGCTTTGCTCGCCTATTGTGGAGTGGACCTTTTCGATTCTGTTCCTCTTATATTAAATGCAAGACTCGGTAATTATCTAACCACCCAGGGTAAAATACATAAGGACGAAATCCAAGAGGACTTCTGCTTTTGCCCCTCCTGCATCAAGAAAGAGAAAGATTACGATTCTCTTCTTCTCCATAATTACTATGCATCTCTTTCTGAGCTTAAGATTATTAGGAATGCAATTCACAATGGAAGACTTCGAGAACTCGTGGAATCTAGGATGAGATCTGAGCCTTGGATGGTTTCGGTTCTGAGAATATTGGATATCCAATATTACTCTTTGGTGGAGAGTAACCTTCCAGTCACAGGGGGACAGTTTATTGCGGCATCCAACGAATCACTTTTACGACCAGAGATCGTCCGCTTCAGAAAGAGGTTGAAGGACAGGTATAAAAAACCACCTCATAAAAAAGTTCTTCTGTTACTTCCCTGCTCGGCAAAAAAACCTTACTCGTTCTCAAGAACACATAAAATTTTTAGAAGGGTAATTGCCGAATGCGGTAATAGATCTGTTGTCCATGAAGTCATTATAACCTCTCCTCTGGGGATTGTCCCAAGAGAGCTTGAGCTCTTCTATCCTGCACAACATTACGACATTCCTGTAACAAGAATGTGGAGCAAGGACGAGATAGCCATGATAGGAGAGGGAATTTCGGAATTTCTTAAAATAAACGAATACGAGGATATCGTGATCCATCTTCCTGGTGATTATGCATTTATAAAGGATTTCATAAGTGATTGCACCATCACCTCATTCGACAGTCCAACCTCATCATCTTCACTTGAAAAACTCCAGAAGGTCCTAGGTGAGTTTGTAAAGCCTTATGAAAAAGTGGATAGGCAGACCGAGCAGAGAGAGCGCATGATGAATTTTGCACGATTCCAGTTTGGAGAAGCAGGTTGCGCCTTAGTTGAGGGAGTCGTGATAAAAGGAAGATATCCCAACCTGAAAATCCAAAAAGATAAAGAACAACTTGGCATGCTGGTTGGAGAAAGGGGACTAATATCCCTCACACTCGAGGGTGGGAAAATACTTGCTGAGCAGAATGCATACTGGGTAAAAATCCATGACTTTATCCCAAAAGGAAGCATTTTTGCAGTTGGGGTCGAAGATTCAGATAAAAACATCAGAATCGGTGATGATGTGGTTGTCCTCAGGGAGGATGAGTTGATGGGGGTAGGTGTTGCAGTCATGGGTCCAAAGGAGATGGTTGAGAGCAACAGAGGAGAGGCTGTGAAGATCAGACACCTTGTTAAATTTGATGAAGAAAAATCATAGTCAGCTTGAGATGGTTGATATACTTGATTTAACCGTATCCTCAAAAACCGAAATTATTTTAAACCTTATATCCATCACATCAGCCCTTCTAGGTGAAATGATGTTCACAAACCGGATGAACAGGATCGGTCCCTCGGGAACATTGGCAACGGGAGACCTAGCAAAAAAATTGATTTCCGAGGGTGTCGATGTAATCTCATTTGCCCTTGGCGAGCCGGACTTTGATACACCTCAACATATTGTTGAGGCCGCCAAAGAAGCCCTAAATCAAGGATTTACTCATTACACCCCCACCCAAGGCATCCCCGAGCTTAGGGAGGCGATTGCCGAGAAGAGCAAAAAGGAAAACGAAATTCCTTGTAATGCTGAAAATGTGATCGTTACACCAACAAAGTTCGGAATATTTGCTTCTTTATTGGCAGTGGTTGAAAATGGTGATGAAGTTCTTATTTCGGACCCAGGATTTGTTTCCTATTTTCAGGTTGTAAATTTTACGGGCGCTCACGCTGTGAATGTCGAAACCTCACAGGATGATGATTTTAGACTTTTGCCAGAAAAGGTTTCAGAGGTCATTACATCAAAGACCAAGGCAATAATTCTAAACTCTCCATGCAATCCCACAGGAAGCGTGGCCAAGAAGGAGGATATGGGGGGCATTGCAGATCTTGCAAAGGATCACAACATCTACGTAATCACCGATGAGGTCTATGAAAAAATTATCTACGAAGGAAAGCATTATTCCATTGCTTCTTTTGATGATATGTTCGAGAGGACCATCACATTCAATGGTTTTTCAAAGTCCTTTGCAATGACTGGATGGCGCCTGGGATGGGTTTTAGCCAATGAGGAGATAGTGAAGGAAATAAAGAAAATCCAGCAGCACTCCTTAACCTGTGCCGTTTCATTCGCTCAGAAAGGCGGGGTTGCAGCTCTCAAAGGACCCAAGGAGCCAATGAGAGATATGGTAAAGGAGTTCAAAGCAAGGAGGGATTTGATAGTAGATGGCATAAATTCCATCCCGAATCTAAGCTGTCGTAAACCGAGTGGTGCATTCTACGCCTTCACCAAGTTCGACTTTGACATGTCTTCTGTTGAGTTCTCGAAATATTTGATTGAGAATGCACATGTTGCAGTTACTCCGGGCTCAGCCTTTGGGAAAAACGGTGAGGGTTATATCAGATTCTCATATGCAACTTCCCGAGATAATATCACGAAGGGATTGAAAAGGGTAGAGAAAGCTGTTGGGCAACTCTGATTATTTTCCAACTATAATCTGCAAAAG